>CAWGHA010000044.1:0-103825 GCA_963822265.1 uncultured Acidimicrobiaceae bacterium | reverse complement strand
CCTGCGCCTCGGGGCGGCCCTGTTCGAGGTCGACCGGTGTGACCCCCGAGCCGGGCAGCGTCACCGACGCATCCGTGGCCACCCAGGCGACGTCGGTCGCGGTCGTGCCGCCGCCCGCAGAAGAGCAGCCGGCGAGGACCGGAACGGCGACGGCCAGGGCCAGCACGCAGGCAGCCCGCCGGCGCACCGGGCCGCCGGTCAGCCGCGGGCGCATGCGGCCCCGGCCGGTCGCTCCGCCCCGCCCCAGCCGCGGGCGTCGCCCTCGGGCCAGAAATCTCCTGTGACCGGGTCCTGCACGTAGGTCACCGGTGCCGGGTGACCGGCGGCCAGGGCACGCACGGCGTCGAGCAGCGCGTCGACATCCCCGTTCGTTGTCCCGAGCCCGCAGCTGGCCCGTACGGCGCCCGGGATTGCGCCACGCTCACCGCGGCGGACCGCGGCGCGGGCACGGGCCATCCCTTCGGCGCCGACCCCGAGCAGGCGGACGAGGTAGGGGTGCGCGCAGAAGCACCCGTGGCGCACGCCGATGGCGAACTCGGCGCTCAGCCGTGCCACGACGAGCGCGTGGTGCATCCCCTCGACGGTGAAGGTGGTGACGGCCAGAAGGTCCACGCCCGACCCGGGCTCCGGTCCGAGCACGCGGACGCCGTCGATGCCGCGCAGGCCGTCGTGGCAGCCGCACCGACAGCGAGGCCTCATGGCCGTGCACGGTGTCCCAGCCGATCCGTTGCAGTTCGCGCATGGCTGCGCCGAAGGCGACCGCCCCGACCACGTTCGGCGAACCCGCCTCCTCGCGCTCGGGTGGCTCCGTCCAGATCACCTCGTCGAGGTCGACGAGGTCGACCGCTCCCCCGCCGGCCAGGAACGGGTCACCCGTCTCGAACGCGCGCCTCGGCCCGACGAGGGCCCCCGCGCCGAAAGGCGCGTACATCTTGTGGCCGCTGAAGGCCAGGAAGTCCGGCTCGAGCGGAAGCGGGCGGTGCGGAGCGAGCTGCGCTGCGTCGAGGACGACCGGGATGCCGCGCTGGTGCGCCTCGGCACAGATCTCCGCGACCGGCGGCACCCAGCCGGTCACGTTGGACGCGCCGGTCACCGCCAGCAGGACGGGGCGGGGCTGCTCGTCGAGCACCGCGGCGACGTCCTCCACGTCGAAGGTGCCGTCGCGCCCGCACTCGACCCAGCGACGGCGGGCCACCCGGCCCCAGGGCAGAAGGTTGGCGTGGTGCTCGACCACGGTGGTCGCTACGACGTCGTCGAGCCGCAGGTCGAGGCGGTAGGCGAGGTGGTTGATGGCCTCCGTCGTGTTGCGCACCATGACCACGACGTCGTCGCCTCCTGACGGCCTCCCGGTGAAGCGATGCACCTCCTCGCGGGCGTCCTCGTACTCGGCAGTCGCCCGGCGAGACTTGTACCCGGCGCCGCGGTGGACGCTCGAGTACCACGGCAGGAACTCGGCCACCCGGTCCGCCACCGACTCCAGCGCCGGGGTCGACGCGGCGCAGTCGAGGTCGCGGTAGGGCCGCTCGGAGCCGTCGATGCACGGCACGGGCAGATGCGAGCCGACGAGCGCGACCTGACCAGCGAGCTCGACAGGGGAGCCGTCCGGCGTCCGGCGGTCACTTTCGGTGGTCACGGCGTCACATTAGGAAGCTGACGTGGTCCGGGTGGAGGCAGCCCCACCCCGACTCCCACCCCGACTCCCGTCCCGACGTACCTTCCGATGCCCGTGGCCTGGGGTCCAGTAGCCTCTCGTCGCGTGGACGAGCGTTACGAATCAGAGCTCACCCGTGCCGGGGCCGTCCTCAATTCGGTGGACGAGGCCTTGGCGAGGCTCAGCGACGGTGCCTACGGCTCGTGCGCCACCTGCGGGTCGCCGATCCTCGACGCTTCGCTCGAGCAGGACCCGACGCTCACTGCGCTGCGAGCAGCACCTGCCGCTCTCGCTCTGAGCGGGGTCCGGCTCAGCCGGCGATCTTCAGGCTCTTGGCCGCTTCGAGGCGCGCCGCCACGTCGGGCCAGTTCACCACGTTCCACAGTGCGGCGAAGAAGTCCGCCTTCACGTTCTTGTACTGCAGGTAGAAGGCGTGCTCCCAGGCGTCGAAGACCAGCAGCGGGACTGAACCTTGTCCGATGTTGGACTGGTGGTCGTAGATCTGCTCCACGTTCAGGCGGCCGGCCAGGGGCTCGTAGGCGAGCGCACCCCAGCCCGACCCCTGGATGGTGGAGGTGGCCTGCGTCATGTTCGCCTTGAACTTGTCGAACGAGCCGAAGTTCTCGTCGATGGCCGAGGCAAGCGCACCGTCGGGCTTGTCGCCGCCGTCGGGGCTCTGGTTCTTCCAGAAGATGGAATGCAGCACGTGCCCGGACGTGTGGAAGGCGAGCGCCTTCTCGAGTCCCACGATGGCACCGAAGTCGTCGCCGTCCCGGGCCGCGGCGAGCTTCTCGAGCGTCTGGTTCGCGCCCGTCACGTAGGCGGCGTGGTGCTTGTCGTGGTGGAGCTCCATGATCTGGCCCGACACGTGCGGCTCGAGTGCCGCGTAGTCGTAGGGCAGGTCGGGCAGGGTGTACACGGCCATCGGGGTCTCCTCGCTCGGGTGTCTTCGGGGGTCCGTTCTGGACCATACCCGAACCCGGACGGGTGGCACCCGAGGCTCGCGACATCGGGGCCTCTCCGCCGCCGAGCGTGCGACCAGGGACGCGAAGTCCGGTGCGATTCCGTCGTCGCCCACCCGAGAAGGAAAGGGACCGGGGGTACGCTTGCAGGAGTGAGCACGGACCCCAAGGATCGTTGGCACGATCTCGGGGCCTTCATCCGCGAGCAGCGTGGTTCGGCCCGGTTGTCGCTGAGGCGGCTCTCGGAACTGGCCGGGATCTCGAACCCTTACCTGAGCCAGATCGAGCGCGGGCTGCGCCGGCCCTCGGCCGAGATCCTCCAGCAGATCGCCAAGGCGCTCCGTATCTCCGCCGAGACGCTCTACGTCCAGGCCGGCATCCTCGAGCCACCCTCAAGGATCGCCAGACCTGACCCGGGCGATCATGGTGGACCAGAGCATCAGCGAGGAGCAGAAGCAGGCACTCGTCCGCATCTACCTCTCGTTCCGCCGAGAGTACGAGGAGGAGCACTCGGCCCGGCCTGTCTCCGACGCGTCCGTGGCCGACCCAGCCGCGGCCGACCGGTCCGCTCCCGACCGGTCCGCTCCCGACCCGTCCGCTCCCGGTCCGTCCGCTCCGTCGGAACCGTCGTCGTCGAAGCAGAAGGAAGGTCCGGTCAGCACCTCCGTCACCCCCTGACCCGGCTCACCCCGCACCGAGCCCGGAGCCGAAATCAGCGCCCCCGGTAGGCTCACAGCCGCCATGCGCCGCCTCGCCGTCCTCTCCCTGCACACGTCCCCGCTGGCCCAGCCGGGCACCGGTGACGGAGGCGGCATGAACGTCTACGTGCGCGAGCTCGCCGCCGCGCTGGCGCGCACCGGTGTCGCCTGCGACGTCTTCACGAGGGCCTGGTCGCCCGACCTCC
Source organism: uncultured Acidimicrobiaceae bacterium (assembly GCA_963822265.1). Classification (GTDB taxonomy): domain Bacteria; phylum Actinomycetota; class Acidimicrobiia; order Acidimicrobiales; family RAAP-2; genus Bog-473. Next base: position 100,308 of record CAWGHA010000044.1, on the reverse strand, counting down.
CGGCCACCGTCGACATCGAGCCGGGTCTGCGGGTCCACCACGTCCCCGCCGGTCCGCTGCACGCGGTGCCCAAGGAGGCGCTCCCCGCCTTCGTCGACGAGTTCACCTCCCGGGTCCTCGAGCTGATGGCCGCCGGTGCCGGTCCGGCGGACGAGGGCGGTGGTCCCTACACATCGATCCATGCCAATTACTGGCTGTCCGGGTTGTCGGGTCACGTGATCAAGCACGAGCTCGGGCTGCCGCTCGTGTGCACGTTCCACACGCTCGATCGGGTCAAGGCCGAAGCCGTGCCCGAAGAGGTCCAGGCCGACATGCCGCACCGTCGGGCCGAGGCCGAGGCGAACATCATCGAGTGCTCCGACGCCGTGCTGGCGTCGTGCTCGGTCGAGGCCGACCAGATCGCATCGCTCTACGGCGGCGAACCCGGCCGCATCCGCATCGTGGCGCCGGGCGTGGACCACGCCTTCTTCGGCCCGGGCCACCGCCCCCAGGCTCGCCGTGCCCTCGGGCTGCCCGAGGACGGGCGCCTGCTGCTGTTCGTCGGCCGTATCCAGCCGCTCAAGTGCGCCGACGTCGCCGTCGAGACGCTGGCCGAGCTCCACGCCTCGGCCGGCGCCGGGCACCCCGGGCGCCGCCGATCCCGGGGCCGACTACCACCTCGTCGTCGTCGGCGGCCCGAGCGGCCCGCACGGGGAGAAGGCGTTCGGCGCGCTCGCCGACGTCGCCGACGCCAGGGGCGTGCGCGACCGGGTGCACGTCGTGGCGCCGCAGCCGCACGAGCTGCTGTCCTCGTACTACCGGGCCGCGGACGTGTGCATCGTGCCGAGCCGCTCGGAGTCCTTCGGGCTGGTCGCCCTCGAAGCGGCGGCGTGCGGCACCCCGGTGGTGGCCTCCGCCGTCGGGGGCCTGACCACGCTGGTCGACCACGAGCACACGGGCTTCCTGGTCGACGACCCCGACCCGCGCGCCTACGCGGCGGCGGTGCGCCGGGTCTTCGACGAGCCGCTGGCGGCCGAGCGCCTCTCCACCGCCTCGGTGCTGCGGGCCCGCCGCTACACCTGGCGGGCCGCGGCGACGGCGCTGGTCGAGCTGCACGACGAGCTGGCCGCGGGCCGGCTCGTCGAGTGCGGCTGAGCGCCGGTCCGCCTCGTCCCGGTGCCGCTGGTCGATCTCCCCGAGGAGGAGGAGATGGCGGCGGCGGTCGCCCGCATCGATGCGTGGGCCGAACGCGAGTTGGCCTCCGGCGGCTTCCTGGTGGCAGCCGAGCGCCAGGAGGTGACCGACCGCACCGCGTCGTTCCAGTGGTATCTCCGCTTCAAGGGTGACGAGAAGGACTTCATCACCGTGTGGTTCACGCTCAAGCAGCGGACGCTCCACCACGAGGCCCAGTTCATGCCGGCGCCCGAGGCCAACAAAGAGGACGTCTACGCCTACCTGATGCGTCGCAACACCCACCTCTTCGGCATGTGCTTCGCGCTGGGCCCCGAGGACGCGGTGTACCTGGTCGGCCGGGTCCCGGCCCGTCTGGTCGACGACGAGGAGCTCGACCGCATCGCCGGGTCGTCGGTGATCTACACCGACGACCACTTCCCGACGGCCATGACCATGGGCCACCCCGCGACCTACCGCCGCCGCCCTCGTCGCTGACGGTCGGCCGGGTCCTGCGGGGGCGGGTCGTCCCGCTCGGGTGCGGGTGGTACCGGCTCGGGTCGGGGTGGTACCGGTCGGTGGCAGGTGGCACCGGTCGGGGCGCCCCGGGCCCCGGCTCGTTATCGTCCCTGGGGTGTCGAGATCTACGACGGGTCGAGGTCGATGACGTGACGAGCCTGCTGGTCGTCGGCGGCGGCCGGATGGGTGCCGCGCTGGTCGGGGGGCTCCTGCGCTCCGGGTGGGCCGACGTCGGGGACCTGGCCGTGGTCGAGCCCGACGCCGGGCGGCGCGACGAGCTCCAGGCACTGCACCCGGGCCTGGCCGTGGTCGGCGCACCGGAGCCGGGCCTGCTCGGCGGCGCGGCGGGAGAGCGGGTCGCGGGTGCCGTCCTGGCCGTCAAACCCGACGTCGCCGAGTCCGCCTGCCGGTCGTTGGCCGTCACCGGCGTGAGCCGGCTGCTCTCCATCGTCGCCGGCGTTCCCGAGCCACAGGCTCGAGGCCGCGCTGGGGGGCCGGGGGAGAGCCGGCCGTCGTCCGGGCCATGCCCAACACCCCGGCGCTGGTCGGCGCGGGCGTCACCGCCATCTCGGGCGGCTCCTTCGCCACCTCGGCCGACCTGGCCTGGGCCGAGGAGGTGATGTCGGCGGTCGGGACCGTGGTCCGCCTCCCCGAGCGCCTGCTCGATGCGGTCACCGGCTTGTCGGGCTCGGGACCCGCCTACTTGTTCCTCGTCGCCGAGGCGCTCATGGAGGCGGGGGTCCAGATGGGGTTGACCCGGGAGGTGAGCCGCACGCTCGTCGTCGAGACCATGGCGGGCTCTGCCGCCCTCATGCGCGAGACGGGCCGCGACCCCGACGCCCTGCGGGCCGAGGTCACCTCCCCGGCCGGCACCACGGCCGCGGGCATCCGCAGCCTCGAGGCGAAGGCGGTGCGCTCCGCCTTCATGGAGGCCGTCGCGGCGGCGACCGAGCGGGCCCGGAGCCTGCAGCGCTGATCGCATGAGTCAGCCGGGCCACCTGAGCGTGTCGGGCCGGCCCGCGCCGACCGTCTTCTTCCTCTCGGACTTCGGGACCCAGGACGAGTTCGCCGGGGTCGTGCACGCCGTGATCGCGGCCCGCGCCCCCGGAGCCACCGTGATCGACCTCACACACGAGATCCCGCCGTTCGACGTGCGGGCCGGCAGCCACACCCTGGTGCGGGCGGTCCCGTATCTCGGCAGCGGCGTCGTGTTGGCCGTGGTCGACCCCGGGGTCGGGACGTCGCGCCGAGCCGTCGCGCTCGAGGCCGCCCGCCCGGACGCGCCCCTCTGCTTCGTGGGTCCCGACAACGGGTTGCTGGTGGCGGCGGCGGAGGCGGCAGCGGGTCGGGGCGCCGGTGGCACGGGCCGTACAGCTCCGGGCGCCGGCCCCGGCCCCGGCCCCGGCGCCAGGGGCCGGGCAGGCGCCGGAGCCGGCGGAGCACAGGCCACCCCCGGGCGGACCTTCGACGGGCGGGACGTGTTCGCTCCCGCGGCGGCCGCCCTGTGCGTCGGGGCAGCCCTCGACAGCCTGGGGGAACCGGTCGACCCCGCGTCGCTGGTGCGCCTGATCGCCGGGGTCGTCGACACCGGCCGTCTCGATGATGGGCGGGCCTGCCTGCGCGCCGAGGTGACCTGGGTCGATCGCTACGGCAACCTCCAGCTGGCGGCGACCGGGTCCGATGCCCGGGCGGTCGGGCTTCCGGCGGCGGGCAGGGGCACGGTCGAGCTGGTCTCGCTGGCGCCGGGCCCGGACCTCCCCGACGCAGCGGGCGCTCGCAGGCCGCCATGGTGCCCGACGGCATGCACCTGCATCGCGTCGATGCGTTCTCCGACCTGGCCCCGGGGGAGCTCGGGCTGCTGGTCGACGCCAACGGCCACCTGGCCGTCGTGGCCCGGGAGGCGTCGGCCGCGGCGTGGCTCAACGTCGCGGCGGGCGAGCTCGTCGTCCTGGCCTGGTGACGGTCCCCGCCCGCTGCCGCCCCCAGCCGCCACGCAGCCGTAACGCAGCCGCCACGCAGCCGGTTTGGTGCCGGGCCGGGAGCCCTCGGTACCATCCGACGCGATGAGCCTCGAGCCACCCTCGTCGCCCAGGCGGATCCCAGAAGCCACCGTCCTCCGGCTCCCGGTGTACCAGAGGATCCTGGCCGAGCTGGCGCGCAACGGCACCACGACCGTGTCGTCCGAGCAACTCGCCGCCGCGGCGCGGGTGAACGCGGCCAAGGTGCGCAAGGACCTGTCGCTGCTCGGCTCGTTCGGGACGAGGGGCACCGGCTACGACCCGGAGATCGTGATCGCGCAGATCGACCGCGCCCTCGGCGTCGACGAGGACTGGTCGGTGGCCATCGTCGGCATCGGCAATCTCGGCCGCGCCCTGACGAACTCGACCGGGTTCGCCTCCCGCGGCTGTCACATCGCCGCGCTCTTCGACGTCGACCCCAGGGTCGTCGGCGAGGACATCCGGGGCATCACGGTGCGGCACATGGACGAGCTCGCGGCACTGACCCCTTCCGAGGGCCTCGACCTCGGGGTCATCACGACGCCGGGATGGGCGGCCCAGCAGGCGGCCGACCTCCTCGTGGGCGCCGGGGCGTCGTCGCTGCTGAACTTCGCGCCCCGCGTGCTGGTGGTCCCCCCCGAGGTGCACATCCGCTACGTGGACCTCTCCATTGAGCTCCAGGTCCTGGGCTTCTACCGCGCTCGCCACGACGGCGCGACCCGGGCGCTCGAGGGCGGCGGGGGCACGCCCGTGCCTCTGGTGCGCGCCGTCGGCCTGTCCCCCGGCTCGGAGCTGGCCTGAGCCCGACCCGGAGCGTCCCGGGCCGGCGGTGACCCCGTCACGGGAGGCGGGAGCAGGGACAGTCGGGACCGCCCGCACCGCCTGCACCGCCCGCAGCAGAGACGGTGACTGGCGGGATCCGCCGCACGACCGCCACAATTGGAGCCGACCCAGGAGGCAGAGGTGTCCGTCGTCGTCGTAGGGCTGCAGCACACGCAGGCTCCGCTGCCGTTGCTCGAGGCGGCGACCGTCGCCGACGGCGACCTGCACAAGGTCCTGAGTGCGCTCGGGCACCGCCGCAACGTGCAGGAGGCGGTGGTGCTCTCGACCTGCCTCCGCACCGAGGTCTACGCCGTGGTCGACCGCTTCCACGATGCGGTGGCGGAGATCTTCGAGGTCCTCTCCGACCACTCGGAGCGTGTCGTCCGAGGAGCTCTCGGCTCACGCCAGCATCCGCTTCGACGACGACGTCACCTCGCACCTGTTCGCGGTGACCTCGGGCCTGGAGTCGGCCGTCACGGGCGAGAGCGAGGTCGTGGGCCAGGTTCGACCGCGCCTACGAGCGGGCCCAGGAGGAGGGGACCTGCGGCCCCGTCCTCTCCGCGCTGTTCCGCCATGCCCTCCAGACCGGCAAGCGCGTCCGGACGGAGACGGGGATCGGGAAGGGGACGACCTCCTTCGCCTACGCCGCCGTCACCGTGGCCCGGGGGGACGACCGCCAGGGCCTGCGCGACATGCGGGTCGTCGTGGTGGGCGCCGGCGAGATGGGCCTCGGTGTCTGCCGCGCCCTCTCGGAGATCCCGGCCGAGGACGCGCCGCAGCTCGGTCGTCGTCGTCAACCGCTCGTTCGCCCGGGCGGAGGCACTGGTGCGGCAGGCCGCGGGAGGCCGGCCCGTCATGCGGGCGGCGCCGCTGAGCCGGGTGAAGGAGGAGCTGGTGGCCGCGGACGTGGTGCTGGCCGCCGTCGCCGCCGAGTCGCACGTGCTGAGCGTCGCCGACTTCGCCGACGCCGCCGGCCTTGCGGCACCCCGGCTCGTGATCGACCTGGGCGTGCCGCGCAACGTGGACCCCGCCGTGGCGGACCTGCCGGGCGTGACCCTGCACGACATGGACGCGCTCAGCGCGCTGGTGGCGCGCGCCCTGGGCGACCGCGCCGAGGAGTCGGTGGCGGCTCGGGCCATCGTGAGCGAGGAGGTCGAGCGCTACCGCACGGCCAGCCGCCAGCGGGGGGCGGCGCCGATCATCGCCTCCTTGCGCTCGCGGCTCGAGTCGCTCCGGGTGGCCGAGCTCGAGCGTCACCGGGCCCAGCTGGCCGACCTCACCGAGTCGGAGTGGGAGCAGGTCGACCTCGCCTCCCGCGCCGCCATGGCGAAGATGCTGCACGAGCCCACCGTCTTGTTGAAGGAGACGGCCGGCACGCCTCGGGGCGAACGCCTCGTCGAGGCCCTCCGCATCCTCTTCGACCTGTAGCCACCGGTCCGCCGCGCCGTCGCCGCCGGACCGGTACCGGCGGGGACGTCGCCGGTCGCTCCCCGCGGCCGGGCCATGGGACACTCACCACGTGGGAACGTTCCGCCTGGCCACCCGCGGCTCGCCGCTCGCCCGGCACCAGACCGAGTCGGTCGCCGACGCGTTGGCGGCGTCCCATCCGGGCCTCGAGATCGAGGTCGTCGTCGTGCGCACCCGCGGGGACGAGAACGCGTCGACGCCGCTCGACCTCATCGGCGGCCAGGGCATCTTCGTGGGCGAGGTGGAGGCGGCGCTGCGCGACGGGCGCGCCGACGCCGCGGTGCACTCCGCCAAGGACCTCCCCTCCACCATGGACGCGGACCTCGTGATGGCGGCGGTGCCGCCGCGAGCCGACGCGCGCGACGGTCTGGTCGGCTGCACGTTGGCCGACCTTCCCGCGGGTGGTGTCGTCGGCACCGGATCGGCGCGCCGGCGCGCCCAGCTGGCCTGGCTCCGGCCGGACCTGGTCTTCACCGACGTGCGCGGCAACATGGCCCGGCGCGTGTCGATCGGCGAGTCCGACGAGGTCCACGCCGTCGTCGTCGCGGTGGCGGCCATGGACCGCCTGGGTTGGTCGAGCCGCCTGGCCGACGTGCTCGACCCGGTCGACATGCTGCCCCAGGCCGGGCAGGGCGCCCTCGCCGTGCAGTGCCGCGCCACGGACAGCGAGGCGCGGCGGCTGCTCGCGCCGCTCGACGACCCGGCCACGCACCGCGCCCTCCGCGCCGAGCGCGCCGTACTGGCCGAGCTCGGCGGGAGCTGCACGGCGCCCGTCGCCGCCTGGGCCGAAGCGCTCGGCGAACCCGGCGGCGCCGTGCGGGTGCGGGGCCTGGTCGCCAGCGGCGACGGGCGAACCGTGGTGAGCGCGGACGAGACCGGGGACGAGCCCGAGCTGGTGGGCGCGACGGTCGCCCGCGCTCTGCTGGTCGACGGCGGCGGCTCGAGTCATCGACGGGTTCGAGCTGGCGTGACCGTCTACCTGGTGGGCGCCGGACCGGGCGATCCCGGATTGCTCACCCGGCGCGGCGCGCAGTTGCTGGCCCGGGCCGACGTCGTCCTGCACGATCGGCTGGTCAGCGGGGCCGTCCTCGACCTGGCACCCCCGGACGCGGTGATGGTGGACGTGGGCAAGGAGCCGGACGCGGCGGGAGCAGACCGCCAGGACGAGATCGCCCGCCTGCTGGTCCGGTACGGGCGCAGCGAGGGGGTCGTGGTCCGGCTCAAGGGCGGAGATCCCTTCGTGTTCGGCCGCGGCGGCGAGGAGGTCGAGGTCCTGCGCGACGCGGGCATCGACTGGGAGGTCGTGCCCGGCGTGACGTCCGCTTTCGGCGTGCCGGCCGTGGCCGGCATCCCGGTGACGCAGCGCGGTCTGGCCTCGTCGGTCACGGTGGTGACCGGCCGGGTGGGCGCCGCCGTCGGCACGCCCGGCGCCGTGGACTGGGACGCGCTGGCCCGGGCCGGGGGCACCCTCGTCGTGCTCATGGGGGTGACCACGCGCGCCGCCATCGCCGACGAGCTCGTGGCGGGCGGACGAGACCCCGGCACCCCCGTGGCCGTGATCGAGCGGGGGACCGGCCCCGCCGAGCGCGTGGTGCGCACGACGCTCGGCCAGCTCGGCTCGGTGCGAGGTCGACGCGCCGGCGGTCATCGTCGTCGGCCCGGTGGCGGCGCTCGGCGCGCCCGGCCCGGAGGACGCGCAGGCCCAGGGCGGCGCGATCACACCGGCCGGCGCTGGCGGCACCGTGACCCGGGTCGGCCCGCTGGCGGGGCGCGCCGTCGTGGCGACCCGCTCGGGACAGCGGGCGGCGCACCTGGTCGACGCGCTCGAGCGCGCCGGAGCGTCCGTCGTCAACCTCCCGCTCACCCGCCAGGTCGACGCCGACGACGGCGGAGCGGCGTTGCGCGCCGCCGCGGCGACCGTGGGGGACTACGCCTGGCTCGTCGTGACCTCGGCCAACGCCGTCGACCGCTTCGTGGCCGAGCTGCGAGACGCCCGCGCCCTGGCGCCGGTCCGCGTCGCCGCGCTCGGGCCGGCGACCGCCGACGCGCTCCGCATGGCCGGGATCGAGCCCGATCTCATGCCGGCCGAGCACAGCGCCCGCGGTCTCGTCGAGGTGTTCCCCGAGACCGGTCCCGGCGCGGCTCGTGTTCTCTTTCCGAGCGCGGACATCGCTCCCGACACGATCGCCGAGGGCCTGGCCGCGAAAGGCTGGTCGGTGGACCGGGTCACGGCGTATCGGACGGTCCCCGTCAGGGCGCCCGAGCCCGAGGTGCTGGCGCGGGTCTCAGCGGCCGACGCCGTGGTGTTCACCGCGACCTCTTCGGTGCGCGCCTTCAGGGAGCTCCGGGGTCCGGACGGTACGGCTGTCCGCGCGCCGCGCCACGTGGTCTGCATCGGGCCCACCACGGCCGAGGCCGCCCGCGCCGCCGGCTTCTCCGGCGTCCACGAGGCGTGGGGTGCGTCCACCGATGGGATCCTGGCCGAGCTGGTCGACCACTTCGGCCGCGCCGACGGCACCCCGTAGTCTGGTCGTCGATGGTCGCCGAGAGCGTGCGTCAGAAGAGCACCCCCGACCTGACTCCCGGGGACGTGTCGGGCTTCCCGGTGCGGCGCATGCGCCGGCTCCGGCGTACCCCGGCCATCCGGCGTCTCGTCGCCGAGGCGCGGCTCGGCGTCGACGACCTGGTGGCGCCCCTGTTCGTGCGCGAGGGCATCGACGCGCCCGCTCCGATCCGCTCCATGCCGGGCGAGGTGCAGCACACGGTGGACTCCCTCGTGCTGCAGGCGAAGCGGCTGGTTTCGCTCGGGCTGCCCGGACTGATCCTCTTCGGTGTGCCCGCGGTGAAGGACGATCGCGGCAGCGGCGCCTGGGACCCGTCGGGCGTGGTGCAGGTGGCCCTGCGGGCCGTGCGTGACGCGGTGGGAGACGAGCTCGTCCTCATGGCCGACCTCTGCCTCGACGAGTACACCGACCACGGGCACTGCGGCGTGCTCGGCCCGGGAGGCGAGGTCCTCAACGACGAGACGCTCGAGCTCTACGGGCGCGTGGCGCTGGCCCAGGCCGAGGCGGGGGCAGACGTGGTCGCCCCGAGCGGGATGATGGACGGCCAGGTGGCGGCCATACGCGCCGCGCTCGACGCGGCCGGCCACGAGCAGGTCGCCATCCTGGCCTACGCGTCGAAGTACGCGTCCGCGCTCTACGGCCCGTTCCGCGACGCCGTCGACGTGTCCATCGCCGGCGGCGGTGACCGGCGCGGCGTACCAGCAGGATCCGCACAACCGCCGCGAGGCACTGGCCGAGATTGAGCTCGATCTGGCCGAGGGCGCCGACATGATCATGGTCAAGCCCGCCATGACCTCCCTCGACGTCCTGGCCGCGGCGCGCCCGAACGTGCGCGTCCCGATGGCGGCGTACCACGTGAGCGGCGAGTACGCCATGGTCAAGGCCGCCGCGGCCGCGGGCTACCTCGACGGCACGGCCGTCGCGCTGGAGCAGCTCACCGCGATCAAGCGGGCCGGGGCGGACTTCGTCCTCACCTACTTCGCCGCAGAGGTGGCCGAGGCGCTCGGTGGCTGACCGACCAGCGCCGTCGAACGCGGCGTGGTTCGAACGGGCGGAGCGCGTCATCCCCGGCGGGGTGGACTCACCGGTGCGCTCCTTCGCGTCGGTCGGCGGTACCCCCTACACGGTCGTCTCCGGCGAGGGCGCTTTCGTGACCGACGCCGATGGTGCGCGCTACGTCGACCTCGTCCAGTCCTACGGCGCCGTCCTGCTCGGGCACGCCCACCCGGTCGTCACGGCGGCGGTCACCGCGGCGGCGCGGCTCGGGACCACCTTCGGCGCTCCCACGCCCGGCGAGGTCCTCCTGGCCGAGGCCGTCTGCGAGCGCGTGCACGGGTGCGAACAGGTCCGGCTGGTCTCCTCGGGGACCGAGGCGGCCATGAGCGCGGTGCGCCTGGCGCGCGGCGCCACCGGCCGGGACCGCGTGGTCAAGTTCGACGGCTGCTACCACGGGCACTCCGACGGGCTCCTCGCCGGTGGCGGCAGCGGCGTGGCGATGCTCGGCCTCCCCGGGTCCGCCGGCGTGTCGGCCGGCGCGGTCGCCGACACCGAGGTCGTGCCCTACAACGCCGTCCCCGAGCTCAATCGGTCGACGGCCTGCGTCATCGTGGAGCCGATCGCGGCGAACATGAACCTGGTGGCGCCGGCGCCCGGCTTCCTCGAGCGCCTGCGGGAAGCCTGCGACGCCGCCGGCGCGCTGCTGATCTTCGACGAGGTGATCACCGGGTTCCGGCTCGGCCCCGGCGGGGCCACCGCCTGGTCGGGTGTGACGCCGGACCTCTGGTGCTTCGGCAAGGTCATCGGGGGCGGGCTTCCCGTCGGCGCGTTCGGCGGCCGCCGCGACCTGATGGCCGAGCTCGCGCCGGGCGGACCGGTGTACCAGGCGGGCACGCTGTCGGGGAACCCGCTGGCCACCGCGGCCGGTCTGGCCGTGCTGGGCCACGTCGAACCACTCGGGCTACGCGGACCTGGGTGAGCGGGTGGGGCGCTTCGCCCGCGCCCTCGAGGGGGCGATCGCCGATGGGGGCCTGCGCGCCGTGGCGCCGTGCGTCGGCCCGTTGGTGGGTCTGTTCCTCGCCTCCCCTGGAACGGACCCGGTCGTGCCCCCGGCCGACTACGAGGCGGCGAGGGCGCTGGCCGGGAACGGGCTCTACCCCCGGTTCTTCCACGCCATGCTGCGCCGGGGGGTGGCGCTCGCCCCGGGGCCCTACGAGGTGATGTTCCCCGGGTTCGCCCACGACGACGCCCTCTTGGCGCGCGTCGTCGAGGCGGCCGGGGAGGCGGCGGCCGAGGTGAGCGCGCAGGTCGTGGTCCGATCCGGCTGACCCCGGTGCGGCCGGCGCGGCCGGCGCGACGGCGGGACTGCGAGACTGGCTGACGTGGCGGACCCACGGGCCTGGCCGGAGCACTTCGACGCGATGCGGCGCGGCGAGGGATGTCCCATGTGCGCGCCGTCCGGCGACGAACCCAGCCCGTTCGGCCTCCGCGTCTACGAAGGCCGGTGGGCCGACGCGTTCCTCGGGCGCTACCCGGTCCGGCCGGGCTACGTCTACGTGGTGTGGAAGGGGCGTCACGTCGCCGAGCCCACCGAACTGTCCGCCGAGGAGGCGGCAGGGTTCTGGGGCGACGTGGCGCGCGTCGCGGACGCGGTCGAGCGGCGGACCCGCCCGGCCAAGATGAACTGGTTGCACCTGGGCAACGGCGTGCCGCACCTCCACGTCCACCTCGTCCCGCGGCCGCTCGACGACCCGATGGCCGGGGGCCCGCTGGAGGCGGCGGCCTTCGACCAGGCGGCGGCACCCGCGCTGACCGACGAGACGCTGCGCTCCGACGGCGCGGCCCTGCGCGCCCTGCTGCGCTGAAGAGGCTGAAGGGGCTGAAGGGGGTGCGCGCCGGGGCGCCGGCGGCTCCCGCGATTCAGGCGGCCCAGTTCTCGGGCTCGTCGGGATCGGGCAGCAGGCGCGAGACGAGCTCGAGCGCCCGGTAGCCGACCTCGGCCGGTCCCGTCGAGTCCGGCCGCATGAGGTTGGCCATGATCCGCAGCAGCTGGTTCATGACCAGCTCGGACCGCATGCCCAGGCTGACGCACGCCTTCATGGCCTCGGGGTGCGAAATGAGGTGCACGAAGGCCCGGGCCACTTTGTAGTACGCCCCGTACGCCGCGGTGAGGCTGCGGTCGTAGTCGAGCAGGGCCTGCGCGCCGCCGCCGGTGAGCGCATGGCCGAGGGCCGCGGCCGCGAGGCGCCCGGTCTCGTAGCCGTAGGAGATGCCCTCCCCGTTGAAAGGGTTGATCACCCCGGCGGCGTCGCCCGCCACGATCACGTTGCCGCCGGCGCGGGGTCCGACCGAGAGCCCCATGGGGAGCTTGCCTCCGGTCGGGGGGCCGAGGCAGGTCTCGGGCGCCAGGCCCCACGACGCCGGTGCGTAGGCGACGAAGGTGTCCATCAGGTTGGTGGTGTTGATGCCCTTCCACCGCTGCTCGGTGGAGAGCAGGCCGACGCCGACGTTGACCCGGCCGTCGCCCATGGGGAAGATCCAGCCGTAGCCGGGCACCACGGCGCCCTCGGCGTCGCGGATGTCGAGGTGCGACTCAATGAAGGTGTCGTCGTGGCGGTCCGACCGGTAGTAGCCGCGCAGGGCCATGCCGAGCGGCAGCTCGCGCTGGCGCGACGTGCCGAGCATGCGGCCGATCCGGGAGTTCGAACCGTCGGCCACCACCACGAAGCGCGCCTTGATGGTGCGGGCGCGGGCGGACCCTTTCGGCTTGACCGTGACCCCGGTCAGGGTGGGCAACGCGGCCGGCGGGGCGCTCTCGTCCTCGACGAGGGCCGTGACCTCGGTCCCCTGGTGCAAGGTGGCGCCGGCCCCGGCGGCGCGTGCGGCCACCAGCCCGTCGAGGTCGTGGCGGGTGATCGTGTACCCGTAGGCGGGGAAGTTGGGGTGCTCGGGCCACTGCATCTCGATCGACTGGCCGAAGCCGAAGGCGCGCAGCCCGCTGTAACGGTGCGAGTCGCTCAGCGCGTCCTCGAGTCCCATGTCGGCCAGCTGGCGCACGGCGCGGGGCGTCAGCCCGTCGCCGCACGTCTTCTCGCGGGGGAACTCCTTCTTCTCCACCACGACCACGTCCCACCCGGCGTCGGCCAGCCAATAGCCGCACGAGGCGCCGGCCGGTCCGGCCCCGACCACCACGACGTCGTGGACCGTTTCGGGGGCTCGGCGCCGGGGCCGCTTGGGGGAGGGCCCGGTCGTCGCGGCCTGGTCCGGCGCGCCGGCGGGGGGTTGCTCGTCGGGTGGCGTCACGACCGCATCGTAGGCCCGCGGCCCGGCCCGTCCCGGCGGCTCGTGGATGTGCTCCCAGCAGGGGCTGCATGGTAGAAACGGATCACCGTGGACCAGTACCTCCCGATCCTCATCATGGCGGTGCTCGCCTTCGCGTTCACCGTGTTCTCGCTGGTGTCCTCGGCCATGCTGGCACCGAGGAAGAAGCCCAGCGCGGCGAAGCTCGCGCCCTACGAGTGCGGCATCGTGCCGAACGTGGAGCCCCCGCAGCGCTTCCCCGTTCGCTTCTACCTGGTCTCCATGATCTTCATCATCTTCGACATCGAGATCGTGTTCCTCTACCCGTGGGCCGTGGTGTTCCACCAGATCGGCACGTTCGGCCTGGTCGAAGTAATCGTCTTCGCCGCGGTCGTGTTCGTGTCGTTCATCTACCTCATCTCGAACGGCGCCTTGACCTGGGGGCCGCCCAAGACCTTGCAACCGGGCATGCCGAGCCGGACCTCGGAGTCGACCATCACGCGCATCGAGCGCGGCGCCCCCGACGCCGGGCGAGGCGGCCTGAGGCATGGGGTTCGAGGACCTCCAGCACAACTTCCTGACCGGCCGCATGGAGGACCTGGTCAAGTGGGCGCGCCGCAACAGCGTGTGGCCGGCGACCTTCGGCCTGGCGTGCTGCGCCATAGAGATGATGTCGGTGGGAGCGGCCGATTACGACATCAGCCGGCTCGGCATGGAGGTCTTCCGCGCCTCGCCCCGCCAGGCCGACCTGATGATCGTGGCGGGCCGGGTCTCCCAGAAGATGGCGCCGGTGCTGCGCCAGGTCTACGACCAGATGATGGAACCCAAGTGGGTCATCTCCATGGGCGTCTGCGCCTCGACCGGCGGCATGTTCAACAACTACGCCATCGTGCAGGGCGTCGACCAGATCGTGCCGGTCGACGTGTACGCCCCCGGCTGCCCGCCCTCGCCCGAGACGCTGCTGCACGCCATCCTGACCCTGCACGAGAAGATCCGCACGGGCGAGATCACCCGTCGTCCCGGTTCGTCGATCCCGGCGGGCGAGCAGGCGACCGGCGGCTGGGTCCCGGCCGTACCCGACGCGGTGCGGGTGGCCACGCCGCGGTGAGCGAAGCCAGCCCGACCGCCGCACCCGCCGCCGCACCGAGCAGCGTGCTGCCCGAGGTGCCCCGCCTGTCCGACCGCCTGGTGGACCAGCTGGCGTTCCCGCACCGCGACACCTACCACCGTATGGTGGCGGCGTTCCGCGACGCCGGGTTCGAGTCCTGCGCCGACCTGTGCGCGGTCGACTACCTGACCCATCCCGGGCGGTCGCTGCCCGAGGGCGTCGCGCCGGAGCGCTTCGAGGTGGTGGTGAACCTGCTCTCGCTCTCCATGCGCCAGCGCGTCCGTGTGCGCGTGCAGGTCCCCGAGGACGACCCGGTGGTCGACAGCATCGTCGACGTCTACCCCGGAGCCGACGCCATGGAGCGCGAGGTGTACGACCTCGTCGGCATCGTCTTCGCCGGCCATCCGGACATGACCCGCATCCTGATGCCCGAGGACTGGGAGGGCCACCCCCTGCGCAAGGACTACGGCGTGGGGCGCGTGCCGGTGCAATTCAAAGAGGCGCCAGGCCCCAGATGACCGAGCACGACGAGCACGAAGAGCACGACGAGCACGGGGCGGGGACCGAGTCGGGGCTGGAGGTGGAGCAGGAACCCGATTTCGGCCTGGAGCCCGACGAGGCCTCGCACCGGGCGGCCGAGGAGCGCTTCTTCGTGGCCGAGACCTCCGAGGGCGCCCAGGAGCTGCTGCCGCGCGGCACGACCAGCGCGCCGGAGCTCCGCCAGGAGGTGGGCGCGGTGCTGCGCCTGCCCGAGGGCGGCTACGTCAACCCCAACGACATCGATCTGGAGCGCCGCGACGACCAGACGATGATCATCAACATGGGACCGCAGCACCCCTCGACCCACGGGGTCCTGCGGCTCATGCTCGAGCTCGACGGGGAGACGGTGCTGCGCACCAAGCCGATCATCGGGTACCTCCACACCGGCATGGAGAAGACGGGCGAGGAGCTGACCTACGTCCAGGGCTCGACCAACGTGACCCGCATGGACTACCTCGCACCGCTGCACAACGAGCTGGTCTTCTCGCTCGCCACCGAGGCTCTGCTCGGCGTGGAGCTGCCGCCGAGGGCCACGTGGATCCGCATGCTGATGACCGAGCTGAACCGGGTGTCGTCGCACCTGATGTGGATGGCGACCAACGGCATGGACCTCGGATCCACCTCCATGATGATCTACGGCTTCCGCGAGCGCGAGATGGTCCTGACCTTCTTCGAGAAGACGACCGGGCTGCGGATGAACACGAATTACATCCGCCCGGGCGGCGTCGCGGCCGACCTGCCCGACGGATGGGAGGACGACGTCGACATCATCTGCGAGACCGTGCTGGCCCGCACGTTCGAGTACGACGAGCTCCTCACCGGGCAGCCCATCTTCCGCGACCGGACCGAGGGCGTCGGCAACATCACGGCCGAGGAGGCGCTCGCGCTCTCGGTCACCGGGCCTATCCTGCGCTCCACCGGTGTGCCGTGGGACCTGCGGCGCACCATGCCCTACCTGGCCTACGACAAGCTCGACTTCGACGTGATCGTGGGCCGCTACGGGGACAACTTCGACCGGTATTCGGTGCGCCTCAACGAGATCCGCGAGTCGATCCGCATGATCCGCCAGATCGCCGAGATGATGCCGCCGGGTGACTACCGGGTGCAGGACCGCAAGGTCACCCCCCCGCCGCGCGCCCGCATCGACGAGAGCATGGAGGCGCTGATCCACCACTTCAAGATCTTCACCGAGGGCTTCCGGGTGCCCGAGGGCGAGGTGTACGTGGGCATCGAGTCGCCCCGGGGCGAGCTCGGCTGCTACCTGGTCTCCGACGGCACGTCGAAGCCGTACCGCATGCACATCCGCGCCCCGAGCTTCGTCAACCTGCAGGCGTTGCCGTTGCTGCTGCGGGGCGGCCTGATGGCCGACGCCGTCGCGGTGATCTCCTCGGTCGACCCGGTGATGGGCGAGGTGGACCGGTGAGCCACCTGCGCCCCGACATCGTGGCCCGGGCCAAGGAGCTGGTCGACCTCTACCCGCAGCCGCGCTCGGCCCTCATCCCGCTCTGCCACCTGGCGCAGGAGCAGGACGGCTGGCTGCGACCCGAGGCCATGACCGAGATCGCCGAGCTGTGCGGCGTGACGGCGGCCGAGGTGCGCGGGACCGCCACCTTCTACGACATGTTGCACACCGAGCCGGTCGGCACCTACGTCGTGTCGGTGTGCACCAACGTCGCCTGCCTGCTCGGCGGCGCGCTCGAGCTGCTTGCGCACGCCGAGTCGGCGCTCGGCGTGCGTGCCGGCGGCACCACGACCGACGGCGTCTTCACGCTCGAGGAGTCCGAGTGCCTGGCCGACTGCGACCGCACACCGTGCGTCCAGGTCAACCACCGCTACGTCGGCGCGCAGTCGCCGGAGAGCTTCGACCGCCTGGTCGGGGACCTGCGCTCGGGCGCGCTCTCCGACACGGTGCCGCCGCACGGCACGCTGATCCGGGTGCGACGCAGCGTGGGCCTCCAGGCCGACCGCTGCCGTCGTGGCGCGCGAGCGGGCGGCGATGGCCGAGGCGCAGGCGTCGAGGGCCGCCGCGCCGGCGGGTGCCGGAGGTGGCGCGGCCTGATGGCCATCACCGACGCGCCGAAGATCATCACGTCGCGAGTCGGCGACGACGACTCGTACACGTTGGAGCGGTACCTGGCCACGGGCGGCTACGAGGCCCTGCGCAAGGCGCTGACCATGACGCCCGAGGCGGTGGCGGCGGAGGTCGACGCGGCCAGCTTGCTCGGTCGGGGTGGCGCCGGCTTCCCCGCCGGCCGGAAGTGGTCGATGCTGCGCAAGAACCCGGTCACCTACCTCGTCGTGAACGGTGACGAGTCGGAGCCGGCCACGTTCAAGGACCACCTGCTGATTGAGCGCGACCCGCACCAGCTCCTCGAGGGCGTGCTGATCTCGGCCTACGCGCTCTCGGTGAGCCAGGTCTTCGTCTACGTCCGGGGCGAGTTCGCGCTCGGGCTCGAGCGGGTGCAGCAGGCGCTCAACGAGGCGTACGACCACGGTGCGGTGGGGGCGGACATCTTCGGGTCCGGCTTCTCCGTCGACGTCGTCGTGCACCCGGGGGCGGGCGCGTACATCTGTGGCGAGGAGACCGCGCTGCTCGAATCGCTCGAGGGCAAGCGCGGCTTCCCGCGCATCAAGCCGCCGTACTTCCCCGCCGCGATCGGCCTCTACGGCGAGCCGACCGTGGTCAACAACGTCGAGACCATGTCGAACATCCCTTGGATCATCACCAACGGTGGCGCGGCCTTCGCCGCCCTCGGGGAGGGTCGCTCGACCGGGACCCGGCTCTTCGCCCTGGCCGGCCACGTGCGCAATCCCGGGAACTACGAGCTCGAGATGGTCAAGACCACGTTTCGTGACCTGATCTACGCGCCGGTGCTCGGCGGTGGCATCCGCGGCTCCAACACGCTCAAGGCCTTCATCCCGGGCGGCGTGTCCGCGCCCTGGTTCGGCCCGGACCAGGTCGACCTGCCGCTCGGGCAGGACGAAGTCGGCGCGGCCGGCTCCATGCTCGGCTCCGGATCGGTCGTGGTGATGGACTCGGCCACCTGCATGGTGCGGGCGGCGTGGCGCATCACCAAGTTCTTCGCCCGTGAGTCGTGCGGCCAATGCACGCCGTGCCGGGAGGGCTCGGGCTGGCTCGAGCGCATCATGTGGCGGCTCGAGAACGGGGAGGGCCGCGAGGAGGACCTCGACCTCTTGATGGACCTGTGCGACAACATCTCGCCCGGGGTGGCCTGGCCGCCGCAGCAGACGACCATCTGCGTGCTCGGCCCGTCGATCCCTTCGTCCATCGCCTCGGGCATCCGCATGTTCCGCGACGAGTTCCTCGTCCACGTCAAGGAAGGCGGGTGCCCCTTTGACTGACGCGACCGCCAACGACCCGGCGCGGCGGGACGCGCTCACCTTCACCCTCGACGGCCGCAGCGTGAACGCGGCCAAAGGGGAGCTGCTCATCGCGGCGGCGGAGCGGGCGGGCACCTACATCCCCCGCTTCTGCTACCACCCGCGCATGACGCCCGTCGGCATGTGCCGGATGTGCCTGGTCGAGGTCGACGGTCCCCGTGGGGCGACCCTCCAGCCGGCCTGCTTCATTGAGGCGGCCGACGGCATGGTGGTCGACACCACGTCGGACAAGGTGAAGAAGGCCCAGGACGGGGTGCTCGAGTTCCTGCTCGCCAACCACCCCCTCGACTGCCCGGTGTGCGACAAGGGCGGCGAGTGCCCGCTGCAGGACCAGACCCTGGCCTACGGGCCGGGCGAGAGCAGGTTCCTCGAGGAGAAGCGCCACTTCGAGAAGCCCATCGCCATCTCCGACCTGGTCCTGCTCGACCGCGAGCGCTGCATCCAGTGCGCGCGCTGCACCCGCTTCGCCGCCGACGTGGCGGGCGAAGCCCAGATCGACTTCGCCGGCCGGGGTGAGGCGGTCGAGGTGGCGACCTTCCCGACCGAACCGTTCTCGTCCTACTTCAGCGGCAACACGGTGCAGATCTGCCCCGTCGGCGCGCTGACGGCGACGCCGTACCGGTTCACGGCGAGGCCCTGGGACCTCGACCAGGTCGAGTCGACGTGCACCACCTGCTCGGTCGGGTGCCGGGTGGCGGTGCAGTCGTCGTCGAACCGGCTGACGCGCCTCCTCGGGATCGACTCGGAGCCGGTGAACCACGGCTGGCTCTGCGACAAGGGCCGCTTCGCCTACGAGTCCGTCAACGGGGACGAGGTGGATGCCGGGCCGCTTCCGAGCGAGCTGGCCGACGAGGCCGTCGACGTGGCTCCGGCCACCGCCTCCCAGGTGGTGAGCCTCGGCGTGAGCCGGGGCCAGTTCCTCGGCGAGGTCCGCGAGACGAGGCGCTTCGAGCACGGGCGCCTGGTCGAACCGCGGGTACGCAAGGAGGGCGAGCTGGTCCCGGTCAGCTGGGGCGAGGCGCTCGCCGCCGCGGCGGCGGGGATCTCGGTGGCGACCGACGCCGGCGGCCCGGGCGCGGTCGGCGTGATCGGCGGGGCGCGCCTGACCAACGAGTCGGCGTACGCCTGGGCCAAGCTGGCCAAGGGCGTCATCGGCACCGACTCCGTCGACGCGCAGCTCGGCGACGGCCTCCCGGGCGAGTTGGTGCTCGGGCTGCCCCGGGCCACCATCGACCAGGCCTCCACGGCACCGGTGCTCGTCGTCGTGGCGGGCGACCTGCGCGAGGAGCTCCCGGTCCTGTTCCTGCGCCTGCGCGCCGCGGTGGCGGCCGGGACGGCGCTGGTCGAGATCTCACCCACCCCGACCGCACTCACCCCGTTGGCCACGGTCCGGCTGGGCCTGCGACCGGGCGACGCCCCGCTGGTGGCCCGGGCCCTGACCGGGGACGACGCCGCGGCGGCGGCGCTCGGGAGCCACCACGAGGGCAGCGCCCTCGCACCGGGCGCGCTGGAGGCGGCCCGGGACATCCTGGCGGCTCACCCGAGCGGGGAGGGCGTCGTGGTCGTCGCGGGGCGGCCCTCCTACGCCGAGGCCGGCGAGGTGGCGGCCGAGGCCCTGCGCACGCTGGCCGACGCGCTGCCCGGGGCCAGGTTCCTCCCCGCCCTGCGCCGGGGCAACGTCTTCGGCGCCCTCGACATGGGACTCGCCCCGGGCCTCCTGCCGGGTCGGGTGTCGCTCGACGCGGGGCGCGAGCGCTTCACCGCGGCCTGGGGCGCGGTGCCCGAGCGGGCCGGCCGCGACACCGCGGCGATCCTGGCCTCCATGGCCGGCGAGGACGGGGAAGACGGGGGCGACGCCGGCGTGCGCGCCCTGATCCTGCTCGGCGCGGACCCGCTGAGCGACTTCCCGGACCACGCGGTCGCGGCCAAGGCGCTGTCGTCGGGCCACTTCGTCGTGGCCGTGACCGGCCACCCCTCGCAGTCGGTCGACGACCACGCCGACGTGGTGCTGCCGTGCGCGGTGGCGCACGAGCGCCCCGGGACCACGACCAACATGGAGGGGCGGGTCAGCCGGCTCGGGCCCAAGCTCACCGCGCCCGGCTTCGCCTGGCCCGACTGGATGATCGCGGCCGAGCTGGCGGCCGCGCTGGGCGCCGACCTCGGTGTGCGGAGCATGCCCGACCTGGCAGACGAGCTCGAGGGCACCGCCCCTGCGTACGCCGGGATGACCCAGGAGGTGCTGCACTCCGACGCGGCGCACGACGGCATCGTGGTGCCGCTCGGACCCGACGACCACCACCCCGACGTGTCGCCCATCGACCCGATCGCGCTGCCCGGCGTCGAGTCCGTCGAGCGCCAGGGCGCGCCCCGCGCGTGGGCACCGGCGCCAGCGTGCCGGCGCTCGCCCGTGCGGCCGCGCTCGGGACCCCGCCCCCGCTGCTGTCGTACCGCAGCGGCGAGGGACCCGAACCCATGCACGTGCCCAAGGCCGACAACTACGCGCTGCGGCTGGTCGCCGGCCGCCGCCTCTACGACGCCGGCAGCTCGGTGACCGGGTCGCCCTCGCTCACCCCGCTGGTGCCGCCCTTGGTGGCGCGGGCCAACCCCTACGACCTCGACCGCCTCGGCACCGACGCAGGCGACCGCGTGCGGGTGCGCTCGGCCCGGGGCGAGCTGGTGCTGGCGGCCGAGCCCGACGACGGGGTGCCGCGGGGCGTCGTCGCCATCGACTTCAACGTGCCGGGCGGGGAGAGCGTCCCCGGCAACGCCGTGGCCACCCTCATCGACAGCCGGCGGCCGGTGACCGACGTGCGGATGGAGTCGGTGTGATCGCCTCCGTCCTCGCCTCGAACGCCGGCGCCGCGGCGCACCAGGCGGCGTCGAACCTCGGCCCGAGGGTGCTCACCCACAGCGCGGACCACGGCAACGGCGACCCGCTCTTCTACTTCGGCCTGAACTGGCAGGTCTGGCTCATCGTGATCATCAAGTGCCTGGTGGCGTTCGTGGCGCTGCTGGTGGCGACGGCGCTCATGATCTGGTTCGAGCGCAAGGTGATTTCGGACATGCAGAGCCGGGTCGGGCCCAACCGGGCCGGCCCGTGGGGGCTGCTCCAGACCCTGGCCGACGGCACCAAGCTCGTGTTCAAGGAGGACCTGCTGCCCGACCGGGCGGACTCGTTCGTCTTCAAGCTCGCCCCGTACCTCTCGGTGATCCCCGCCGTGCTCGTCTTCACCGTGGTGCCGGTGGGCGGCGTGATCACGATCGGCAGCCACACCTTTGAGCTGCAGGTGGCCGACCCGCCCGTGGGGATCCTCCTCGTGCTCGCCATGTCGGGCATCGCGGTGTACGGCGTGATGCTGGCCGGATGGTCCTCGGGATCGAAGTACCCGTTGCTCGGATCGGTGCGCGCCTCGGCTCAGGTCATCTCCTACGAGGCGGCGCTCGGCATGACGACGGTGATGGTCGTGCTGGTGAGCCGCTCCCTCTCCACCCGGGCCATCGTGGCGTCGCAAGCCGACGGCTTCTGGAATTGGAACCTCATCCGGCTCGGCTTCCTGCCCTTCATCTTCTTCATGATCGCCATCACGGCCGAGCTGACCCGGCCGCCGTTCGACCTGACCGAGGCCGAACAGGAGCTGGTGGGCGGCTTCCACACGGAGTACTCGTCCATCCGCTTCGGCCTGTTCTTCCTGGCCGAGTTCATGAACACCATCTGCATGTCGGCCATCGTGGTGACCCTCTTCTTCGGCGGGCCCAACGGGTACATCTTCCACATCCCCGGGGCGAGCATCTACATGCCGATCATCTACTTCCTGCTCAAGACCGTCGCCTTCTGCTTCATTTACGTCTGGTTCCGGGCCGCGCTGCCGCGGCTGCGCTACGACCAGCTGATGGACCTGGGCTGGAAGCGCCTGATCCCCCTCACGCTGGGCTGGCTGCTGATGGTGGCGGCCATCATCACCTGGGGCTGGGCCGGGCTGATCCTGCTCCCCGTCCTCGTCGGGGCGGCCTTCCTGCTGTTCCGGGCGAACGATCTCGGCTCCGGCCGCAGCGAGGAGGACATGATCATCCCCGCCGTCGGGAGCCGGGTGACCCAGCCGTTCCGGCCGGTGGCGCTCCCGAGGGAGCCCGTTCGAGGGGGTGACGCGTAGTGGGCATCGGCGACGAGGTCAAGGACCAGCTGTCGTTCCTCGGTGGCTTCAAGCTGACCTTCCAGCACCTGACGCGGCCGCGGGTGACGCGGATGTACCCGGAGGAGAAGAAGCCCAAGCAGCCGCGCCAGCACGGCCGCCACGTCCTCAACCGCTACGAGGACGGCATGGAGAAGTGCATCGGCTGCGAGCTCTGCGCCGGGGTGTGCCCGGCCGACTGCATCTACGTGCGCGGCCTGGACAACCCTCCGGACCACCCGGTCTCGCCGGGGGAGCGGTACGGCTTCGTCTACGAGATCAACTACCTGCGCTGCATCCATTGCGACCTCTGCGTGGAAGCGTGCCCGACCGAGGCCATCACCGAGTCCAAGCTGTTCGAGTTCTCCTTCACCAACCGCTCCGACGCCATCTACACCAAGGAAGAGCTCGTGGTGAACGACGACGGCACGCCCAAGCACCTGCCGTGGGAGGACTGGCGCGAGGGCGACGACCTCATGACGTCGGGTTGGATGCGCGCCACCTCACCTTCGGGCAACGCCGCGTACGAGGGGGAGGTGCAGTGGGAGGGCGAGCTCGGCTACGGCGTGCGCACGCCCGAGGGCGGCCAGTCCGGCCGGCGCGACGACGAGGCGACCGGGACCAAGCCGCTGCGCGAGGTGCTCGAGACCCACCTCCTCGACGAGGACATCCCCTTGGCGCACCGGGGCATGCAGGGCAGGGTCTGGCGGGCCCAGAAGGGGGCGGAGCGCAACAAGAAGAAGCTCGAGGCCACGCGGGCGCGGATGAAGGAGCTGCGCGCGACGCGCAAGGTGGCCAAGGCGGAGGACAAGGAGGCCAAGGCGGAGGCCAAGGCGGCGAAGGCGGGCGCCGCCGCGTCAGGTGGTCCGGGCACCGAGGCGGCCGGCTCGGAAGGGAGCGCCTGAGTGGACCACGCCGCCCTCCTCCTGGCTTCGACGCGCCCGACCTGGCCCGACATCCTGGTCTTCGCCGCGTCGGCCGCCGTCATCCTGGTCGGTTCGATCGGCGTGGTCACGTCGCGCAACCCGGTGCACGCCGCGCTCAGCCTCGTGATGACGCTCTTCGGGGTCGCCGTGCTCTTCATCGAGCAGGCGGCCGACTTCCTCGCCGCGGTGCAGATCATCGTCTACGCCGGTGCCATCGTCGTCCTGTTCCTGTTCGTGATCATGTTCCTCGGGGTCGACCGGGCCGAGGACATCGAGGTCGAGCCGCTGGCGGGGCAGCGGCCGCTCGCCTTCATCGTCTCCGCCATCACGCTCTTCGGCGTCCTGGCCATGGCGGCCACCGCGCACTGGGTCACCGGGGCACGTCAGGTCGTCGGGCCCATCCATGGCCCGGTGGCCGGGCCCGGTTCTCCGTCCGGCGAACCGGCCCAGCTGGGCAAGCAGCTCTTCACCACGTACCTCTTCGCCTTCGAGGCCACCGCCGCCCTCCTCGTCATCGCCGTGGTGGGCGCGGTCGTGCTGGCCCGCCGGCCTCCGACGGTGCAGGCGTCGCAGGACGAGCCGAGCGACCGCGAGCTGCCGGCATGAGCCTCTCGGGAGCCTGGTACCTGGGCCTGGCCGCGGTCGTCTTCACCATCGGCGCCATCGGGCTGCTGGTCCGGCGCAACGTCCTGATCATGTTCATGTGCATCGAGCTCATGCTCAACGCGGCCAACCTGACCTTCGTCACCTTCGCCCGCATGCTCAACGACATCGGCGGGCAGGTGCTCGTGTTCTTCGTGCTCGTGGTGGCCGCGGCCGAGGTCGTGGTCGGGCTCGGCATCGTGGTCACCAATTACCGCCGGCGAGCGACGACCGTCGCCGACGACCTGGACTCGTTGCGGGGCTGATCACGCATGGTCCACGTCGCATACCTCATGCTGCTGTTCCCCCTGGCCGGGTTCGTCGTCCTCCTCGCCTTCGGGCGGCGGATGGGCGACCCCTTGGCCGGCTGGGTGGGCACCGCCGCCGTGACCGGGGCCTTCGTCTCGGCCTGCGTGGTCCTGGCCGGCCTGATCGACCTCCCCTCGTCGCAACGCCTGATCACCGACAACTACTGGACGTGGTTCAGCTCAGGCGGACTCAGCGTGCCCGTCGGAACGCTGGTCGACCCGCTCTCCATGACGATGTGCATGTTCGTGACCGGGGTCAGCGCGCTGATCCACCTCTACTCGGTCGCCTACATGAAGCGGGACCGGGACTTCACCAAGTTCTTCGTCTACCTCAACCTCTTCGTCTTCTCCATGCTCCTGCTGGTGCTGGCGGACAACCTGGTGCTCACGTTCGTCGGGTGGGAGGGCGTCGGTGTCTGCTCCTACTTCCTCGTCGCCTTCTGGTTCGAGCGGGAGGCAGCGGCCTCGGCCGGCAAGAAGGCCTTCATCTACAACCGGATCGGCGACGCCGGGTTCCTGCTCGCCATCTTCCTCCTCTTCGAGAAGACCGGCACCGTCCAGTACACGAGCGGCCCCGGCGGCGGCATCTTCGGCCAGCTCTCGCACCTGAGCAGCGGGACGGCGACGGCCGCCGTGCTCCTGCTGTTCCTGGCCGCCGCCGGCAAGTCGGCCCAGATCCCCCTGTTCAACTGGCTGCCCGACGCCATGGAAGGCCCCACGCCGGTGTCCGCGCTCATCCACGCCGCCACCATGGTCACCGCGGGCGTCTACCTGCTCTGTCGCATGAACCCGCTTCTCCACCTGACCTCTTCGGGGATGACGGTCATCGCGGTCATCGGCACCGCCACGGCCTTCGTGGCCGCCACCATCGCCTGCGCCCAGCAGGACATCAAGAAGGTGCTGGCCTTCTCGACCGTCTCGCAGATCGGCTACATGATGCTGGCCGTCGGCTCGGGGGCCTACGTCGCCGCGATCTTCCTGATGGTCATGCACGCCTTCTTCAAGGCGCTCCTGTTCCTCGGGGCCGGCTCGGTCATCCACGGGCTCGAGGACGAGCAGGACCTCAAGCGCATGGGGGCGATCCGCCGCTACATGCGCTGGACCACCGTCACCTTCACCGTGGGCTGGCTGGCCATCATCGGCATCCCGCCCCTCTCGGGCTTCTTCGCCAAGGGCGACGTCCTCGACAACGCCTACTCGCATTACGAGGGGCTGTGGATCGTGGCGCTGTTGACGGCAGTGCTCACCGCCTACTACATGAGCCGGCTGGAGATCCTGACCTTCGGCGGCGAGCCCCGCTTCGAGTCCGTCGGCTCGCACGGGGAGCCGGCGCGCCACGCGCCGCACGAGTCCAACTGGATCATGCTGACCCCCCTCGTCGTGCTGGCCATCCTCTCCCTCTTCGGCGAGCTGCTCAACCTGCCGTGGGCCCACACGCACAGCCTCAACAACTGGCTCGCCCCGGTCTTCTCCAGCGATCTCTACAACGACCACCTGGGTGACAAGAGCGAGTGGGTCCTCGGGACCTTGGACGCGGTGGCGGCCGTGATCGGCGTGATCATCGCCGCGTGGCTCTGGCGCGGCTCCGAGGTCGACAAGCCGGCTCTGGAGCCCGCGTTCTTGCAGCGCGTCTGGTACTGGGACGACGTCTACGACACCGTCATCGGGCGGCCGAGCCAGCGCCTGGCCGCCTTCTGCGCCTGGGTCGTCGACACCCGCGTCATCGACGGTGCGGTGAACGGCACCGCCCACCTGGTCCGCGCCACGGGCAGCGCGGCCCGCCGGCTGCAGACCGGGTACGCCCGGAACTACGCGCTCGGCATCGCCCTCGGCATGGCACTGGTGATCGCGTTCATGGTCTCGCGGACGTGGTGGAGCTGATGCACATCGTTCCCTTCCTCACCGTCCTCGTCCTGCTGCCGGCGGTCGGCGCCATCGGGCTCGCCCTGCTCGGGCTCGACAAGAACTTCAACCGCGAGCTGACGTACGCGCTCGCCCTCATCGTGTCGCTGGTCACGCTCGGCTTCGCCGTCGCGGCGATGGTGGCGATGAAGGTGCACGACGGCGGCTATCAGCTGGTGACGGACCACGAGTACACGGGTGTCAGCCTCGGTGTGCACTGGTACCTCGGCGTCGACGGGATCTCCATCTTCCTCGTGCTGCTGACCGCGGTGCTGTTCCCGCTCACCATCGTCCTCGGCCGCAACCGCGAGAACGCCCGGGTCTACTTCGCCTGGATCCTCCTGCTCGAGGCGGCGGTCATGGGGAGCTTCCTGTCGCTCGACCTCATCGTCTTCTTCTTCATGTTCGAGCTGACCCTCGTGCCGGCCTACTTCATCATCGCCGGCTGGGGGCACCAGCGAAGGGCCTACGCGGCGATCAAGTTCTTCCTCTACACCTTCCTCGGCTCCGCCTTCCTCCTCGTGGGCATCCTGGCCCTGGCCTTCATCCACCAGTCCCAGTACCACTACCTGACGTTCTCGCTCGGTCCGCTGATGCAGACGCACCTGTCGTCGAGCACCGAGATCCTCCTCTTCTTGGCCTTCACCGCCGCCTTCGCCGTGAAGGCGCCCCTCTTCCCGCTGCACACCTGGTCACCGGACGCGTACACCGAGGCGCCCGAGGAGGGCTCGGTGCTCCTCTCGGGCGTGCTGGCCAAGCTCGGGACCTACGGCATCATCCGCTTCGACCTGAACCTCTTCCCCCAGGCGACGCGCACCCTGGCGCCGCTCCTGTTGACCCTGGCCGTGATCGGCATCATTTACGGCGCCGTCGTCGCCTGCGCCCAGCGGGACCTGAAGCGGCTCGTCACGTACTCGTCGCTGGCGCAGATCGGCTTCATCGCCTTGGGTGCGATCGCCATCAGCACCCAGGGACTGGCGGGCGGCGTCCTGCTCATGGTGAACCACGGGCTGATCGTGGCGGCCCTGTTCATCCTCATCGGGTTCATCTACCAGCGCCGCGGCACCTGGCAGGCGGGCGAGCTGCGCGGCCTACAGAAGGCGGCCCCCGTGCTGGCGGCGGTGTTCACCGTCTCCATGCTGGCCTCCATCGGGCTGCCCGGCCTCAACGGGTTCGTGAGCGAGTTCCTGGTGCTGTCGGGCACCTTCATCACCCACCGCTGGTGGGCCGTGGTCGCCGTCGCCGGGGTGATCGTCGCCGCCATCTACCTCCTGTGGGCCTACCAGCAGGTCTTCCACGGCGCGCCCGCGCCCGGCGGACGAGAAGACGCGCGACCTGGCGCTGTTGGAGCGCTGCGTCATGGCACCCCTCATCATCCTCATCGTGTTCCTCGGCGTGTACCCCAAGCCGGTGCTCGACCGGATCAACCCCTCGGTGAACCAGCTGATCGCCCACGTCGAATCGAGCACCGGGCACTACCAGCCCTCGGTGGCGGTCAAGGGCGTGGAGGGCACGAAGTGATCGCCCCGCTGCTCGCCGCCTCGCACGCGTCCTCGCACGCGTCCTCGGGCACCATCCCGGTCCCGTCCATCCGCTGGCTGGCCATCATGCCGCCGGTCATCATGATCGGCGGCGCCGTCCTGCTCCTCGGCATCGCGTCGCTCGTCAGCCGCCCGCTGCGGGCCCGCGTGGCCACCATTGCCACCGTCGCCATCTCAGCCGGCGCGCTGGGCGTGGCCATCTGGCAGTGGACCGACGTCCAGGACCACGGCGCGCACACCTACGTGAAGCAGGCGGTCGTGATGGACGGCTTCAGCGTGCTCTTCATGATGCTGGTGTCCATCGCCATGCTCCTGAGCGCGCTGGTGGCGGACGGCTACCTGCGCCGGGAGGGGGTGCACGGAGCGGAGTTCCACGTCCTGGCGATGGTCTCGGCCTCGGGAGCCATGATCATGGCCATCGCCAACGACCTGATCGTCGTGTTCCTCGGGCTCGAGATCCTCTCCATCGCCCTCTACGTGCTCACCGCGTTCAACTACCGCCGGGCGGCGTCGGGCGAGGCGGCGCTCAAGTACTTCATCCTCGGCGGCTTCTCGTCGGCCATCTTCGTCTACGGGATCGCCCTGGTCTACGGGGCCACCGGGTCGACGAACCTGACCCAGATTTCGGACTTCCTCTCCAAGAACGTCGTCCTGTCCAACGGGTTGCTCCTGGCCGGGCTGTCCCTCGTGATCGTCGGCTTCGCCTTCAAGGTGGCGGCGGTCCCGTTCCACATGTGGACGCCCGACGTGTACCAGGGGGCGCCGACCCCGGTGACCGGGTTCATGGCCGCGGTGGCCAAGGCGGGAGCCTTCGCCGCCATGCTGCGCGTCCTGCTGTCGTCGTTCGGCGTGGTCGCCACCGACTGGAGGCCGGTCGTCTACGGCCTGGCGGTGTTGACGCTCGTCCTCGGCGCCGTGGTGGCGCTGCGCCAGCGCGACGTGAAGCGGATGCTGGCGTACTCGTCGATCAACCACGCCGGCTTCATCCTCCTCGGCGTGGTCGCCGGGACGGCGCGTGGAGCTGAGCGCGTCGCTGTACTACCTCTTCGCCTACATGTTCATGTCCGTCGGCAGCTTCGCCGTCGTCACCGTCCTCGGTGGCGAGGGCGACGGCGACCACGACCTGGCCCGCTACCGCGGCCTGGCGGGCCGCCAGCCGGTGCTGGCGTTCGTCTTCGCCGTGCTGCTGCTCGCCCAGGCGGGCGCACCCTTCACCACCGGTCTGTGGGCCAAGCTCCAGGTCGTGTTCGCTGTGATCGACGCCGGGTACGTCCCCCTGGCCGTGATCGCGATGGTGACCGCCGCCATCGCCGCCTACTTCTACCTCCGCGTGGCCGTGCTGATGTACGCCGGCGGCGGCCTGGGCGAGCCCGAGGCGCTGACGGATCCCGCGCCGGCCCAGTCGACCGGTCTCGGCGCGCCGGCGGACACGGGGGCGGTCGGTGGCGGCGGCGGCGACGCGCCGGTCCCCGGGGGTGCGATGGCGGCGGCCGGTGCGGCGGAGGCCACGTCCGCGGTGACGACGCTCAACGAGCAGATTCTCCTCGCCGACGAGGAGCCCGAAGGCGAGGACGAGCAGCCGGCACGCGTGCCCGTGCCGCGACTGAGCGCGCTGGCCATCGGGCTGTGCACCGGAGTGACCGTGCTGTTCGGAGTGTGGCCCCAACCCCTGATCGACTTCGCCGACAAGGCCACGCTGCTGTTCCTGCCGCATTAGCCGGCAGGCGACAGGCATCAAGAGGCGAATCTCCCCGGCTCGGCTTGGCCGGGTCGGTCGTCTCTAGCCGTTCGACTGGAATGCGATCAGCGACGGGCTGGGATTGTTCGCGTCATTGCCCGTGACGTAGAGCGTCCCGGAGTCGTCCAGCGCCGGGTCGCCACCCCAACGAGTGCTGTCCTTCGCGGCCCAGAGCAACGAACCCTCTGGACTGAGGGCAACGACCTGCTGCGAACTTTGGATGTAGATGTCGCCGTCGGCGTCCGAAGCCGGAGAGCCGAGCTCGAATCCGGCGGAGTAGGACCACGCCATTGTGCCGTCGGACTGTTGGAGGGCGACGACGGTCCCCAGATCGTTGCCGGCGACCACTTGACCGGCTGCCGTGACGGCGGGGGTCGTTCCGAAAGAACCGTCGGAGGCGTACGCCCACTTGAGCGTTCCGTCGGGGTCGACGGCGTCGATTTCGCCCGGCGGATTCCCATTGACCGCTGCTGTCGCCACGTAGATCGTGCCATCAGGACCGACGGCGGGCGTATTCAAATAGCCATCTTGCGGTCCCTCGATTTGGTCCGTCCATTCCAGTTGCCCACCGCTTGGCCCGGCCGACAGTGCGTAGAGATCTCCGCCTGCACTCGTCGCGTACACCGTCGTGCCATCAGGGGAGACAGCCGGCGTTCCTGCGTCCCCGAACCCGCCTTGGGATCCGGCGACACTCCAATAGACCTCTCCATTTTCTGGGTTCAGCGCGTATACGACGGATCTGTCGTCCTCGACGTACACCGTCCCATCCGGGCCGACCGTGGGTGGTCCTTCCATGAGAGCGTCCTGAAAGGTAGAGGAGGCTGAGTCCTCCCACAGCGTTGTGCCGCCATTCTCGATGGCATAGAGCGCCATCGCCGACGTATCCTGGCCATCGATCACCACGTAGACGGTTCCATCGGGTGCAACAGCGGGAGTGCTGAAGAATGGCCTCCCCTTTCCCGACCACGTCCACAGGGTCTTGTGCGTGGTGGGAGATATCGCCCTCACACCGCGGAATCAGGAGTAGGGCCGCTCGTCTTTGCCTGCACCTGGTAGATGGTTCCATCGCTCCCGACAACGGGAGACATCCCGCGATCGACGTATGAGCTGGTGAATTTCAGGGTCCACCGAACAGCCTTCGACGACGGCCCGACCGCTTGGCTTGCGCCGGCATGGGTGAAGCCGCCCATGAACATGGGCCACTCGTTTCCTCCGGCCGAGCCGCCGTTCGACGGGGCACCGAGCGCGGGCGAGGCCAGGCCCACGGCAAGAGCCGCCATCGCCAGACCCACGGTGGCTGCGCGCCATCGCCACACGGTGCCCCCCTTTGTCCGATGAGAGGAACTCACCAAGACCGCTGCAAACTACCGCGCCGTTCCCGCTCCCCCAACCGGGTGATGTCACCGTCGAGCTCTCCGTCATGCCTCGGCCTGGACACTTGAAGGCGGTCAACCGGTGCCCCCGCCTCAGGCAAGTACACGTACGAGCGAGATTCAATCGCTCTGGACGAAAGGCGGAAATGGCAATGAGGAGAACCACCCGGCCGGTCTTCGCGCCCTCACGGCGGTCGGCCTTTGCGCCGGCTCGAGTGCTGCCGGCTTTGCTGGCGCAGCATTGGCACGTTGCTCACGACCAAGTCACTGATCAGGCGGTGGCGCGCCCGGGCGGGACCGGGCGCTCGGCTCGAGCTCAGACTTCTCCGAACTGCTTGGCGAAGTCGCTCGTGAACCATCGCCGCGGCGACATCCGGAACACGACGCTCGCGCCCGCATCGGCTTCGGTCGCCGCCAGGTAGAGGTCCCCGAACTCCTGGCCCAGGTACCGGTGGGCCATGTCGCGCCGCTCGGCGCCGCTCACCGACGCGTCCTCGACGAGGATCGGACCCTCAACGCTCACGTACTTGTAGGGCGCGGTCTCGGTCTGGACGCACAAGGAGAACCGCCCGGCGGCGCGCAGGCAGCGTGCCTTCCTGCTCTCGCCGCCCGTGATCACGTCGATGGTGCCTCCCGGCGCGTAGGCGTACCAGACGGGAACGGAGAGAACCCCGCCGCCGGCCTCCGCCACGGCAAGGACACCCACGTGCACGCCCGCGAGGAACTCCTCACGCTCGCTCGACGTCATGGCCAGGCTCACCGCGTCCTCCCTTCTGTCGTGGCGCGGCAACCGGCCACGGTCACGGTCACGGTCCGCCGGCTCACGGTCACGGCCGCCCCGCGGCCTGGGTCTCCTCGCGTCCGGGAGCCGGCGACCCGTTCGCGTGCTCCAGCGCGGCCTGGACCTCGGCGGGCACGCTCGAACCCGACCGCTTGGCCGCACCGGTGGTCAAGAGCCGGCCGATGACCGGGACCTCGGTCAGCGACTCGGCCCGCATGATCTGGACCGCCACCGGCACGAACTGCTCGGCCGAGTCGAAGACGATGTAGCGCGGGAGCCAGCTGGGCTCGTACTTGGCGTTGAACCGCCACAGCGTCTCAATCTGCAGCACGCCCGAGAGGCGCTTGAGGGCCCAACGCTCGACCCGCTGGCCGACCCCGTCGCCGGACTCGCCCTCGAGGACCGACCGCATGGCGGCGAAGTTGAGGCTGAGTCCCTTGCTCCCCCCTTCGCGCAGGTGCGCGATGGTCGAGCACAGCGCGAAGTCGAGCAGCCCGTTCGGGTGCTCCCCCGGGTCGCGGCGCATCAGGTCGAGGGAGAAGCCCCCGATGGCCGGGGAGGGCACGAACTGGCACATGGCGACCGGGGCACCATCGGGACCCTCCACCAGCGTCAGCAGGAGCCCCGAGTCCCGCTGGTCGAAGATGCGGCCCAGCGTCATGGAGAAGCCGCGTTCGTGCTCGCCCCGGCGGTTCTTCCCCATCAGCTCGGCCACCCGGGCCGCGTCGTCGAGACCGAGGTTGGCCGGGTCGAGGAAGCGGACGGTGTAGCCGTAGCGGGCCACCCGGTTCACCGCCTGGCGCAGCCCCTTCATTTTGCCGCCCTCGAGGGAGAACTGGCTGAGGTCGACGACGGCCTCGTCGCCGATGTACACGAAGCGCATCCCCGACGCCTGGTAGGTCGGGAGCCACGCCTCCCCGGCGCCCATCACGCCGAGGCCCCAGCCGTTGCGGTCGACGAAGCGCCGGAACGAGTCCCACACGTGCGCCCGCTCGGAGAACGGGCCGATCGGGTCGGGCGAAATCAGGCAGACCCCGCCGAGCACGGCGTAGGCGACCAAGGAGTCTCGATGGAAGAACCACTGCTTGTCGTCGCGCAGGGCGAAGTAGTCGAGCGTCCCTGTGCCGTGGCGGCGCACGATGTCGCGCGCCCGCAGCTCGGCCGCGCGCCTCCCGACCAGCGCGCCACCCGAGGACAGCCGCCGGTCCACGACAGGACGGGTCAGCAGGTACAGGGCGACGACGATGAGGCTGATCCCGACCGCGAGGAGGCTGACCGACGCGAACCGGTCGATCGTCGGGGGGAACGCAACCCAGCGCACGCCGACGAGGCGCTCGGCCGAGCCGGCGAGGACGTTGGGCCACGACGGCAGGGGGTGATGGCGCACCCGGCCGGCCACCTCGACGGCGATGAAACCGCCGAGGGCGGCGATGACGCCGCCGAGCGCCAGGATCACGAAGGCGGTCAGCAACGTGGCCGGCTCGGTCTCGGCCCGGAACAGCTGCCGCCGGACGAGGAGTAGGACGAGCACGCCGGCGCAGACGAGCAGCGTGATGACGTCGGCGGCGTGGAGCAGATGCAGTGCCAGCGACACGGCCAGCAAGGCGACGGCGACGAGCCACGAACGCCGTTGTCCTTTGAGGATGCCGCGCGACAACATGATCATGCCGATCCCGGCGATGGCGCTGAGCGCTCCTGCCGCCTGGACGACCGCGACCGGCAGGTACTGGGCCACGAGCTGCAGGTGCTCGCGAATCGGCGCGGTGACGGACGACAGCAGCTCGATGGCACCGGCGACGAAGAGCGACACGGCAGCGATCCGCCTGATGCGACGCACCCGGACACGGTCGGCCGCGACCTCGGGCGCGGGCGGCCACGAGGCCCCGCTCGGCCATCCGGCCGCCAGTTCGGCGTGTACGTCCGCCGCCCGGGCCCGGCCCTTGACCACGCTGTCCGACGTGATGAGGCGCTCGCCCAGGGTCGCCAGGGGGAGGTCCACCTCGGCCAGCATCAGGCGCACGTGCAGGTCGGCACCCGTCTCGAGCTCCAGCGTCGATTCCTGGCGGTGGTGAAGGAAGGTCGGGGGCAGGCCCAACCGGCCGCGGTGCTCGCGCACGATCTCCGATGTCGCGCCCGGGCAGGCGAAGAAGCCGCCTTGGAGGTGGGTCAACTCGGGGACCAGCGCGCCGGCGACCACCACTCCGGCGGCTCCGGCCGCGACCGCGTCGCGGCGCGCGTCCAGCGCGTCCTCGCCGTCGAGTGTGAGCAGAGAATGGGCTACCGGACGAGCGCCTGAGGTCCCGCCCGCCCACGGGCGCGGCAGACCCTCGCCGCCGAGGGCGCGCCAGATGCCGCGGGAGGTGACGGCGACCACGACGGCGAGCACGGCCACCAGGACGCCGGCGATGACCAGCGTCACGACGAAGCGGTTGAACCACGACACGTTGTAGGCGCGCTGGAGCGCGTCCTGCTGGCGCGGCGAGTGGAACAACCGGCCCAAGCCGTCGACCACGAACTCGATCCGCAGCAACAGCGCGATGGCGGCGAGGATCAGCGGCGGTGCCCACAGGTAGCGGCGGAGCCGCCGGTACAAGAGCCGCGAGGTCACGAAGAGGCGGGCCCGGTGCGGGTCCTCGAGGCGCTCCATCCCCACCAGCCACGGACGGTCGTCGGCGGCCGGCACATCTGTCCCCGGCGCCACATCGTCCCGCAGCGATCCGGCGCGCACCAGCACCGTGCGGGTGCCCGCGCCCGTCTCGCAGCGCAGGTCGACCGCGTCGCGCACGCTCACCCGGCGCGACGTGAGCGCCTCGACGAGCTCCGGATCGTCGGACCCGGCGGGCATGACGACGATGACCTGGGAGTCGGGCCGTGCCGCGAAGGCGGCGAACGCCTCGCCGAGGGCCGGGTGCGTGCCGAACGCCCCCGCCGCGGTCCCTTCCTTTCCGCCGGAGGCGGCTATGTGCCCGCAGACGACCACGGTGCCGGGTCCCTGCCACTCGCTCAGCCGCCGGGCGACGTCACGGCACGCGGCCTGCGAGCTCGCCGTCGGCTCGGGCGGGAGCAGGAGGTCGCCGATCAGCTCGACCCGGCGGCCGAGCGGCACCTCGACGCAATGCCCGCCGTCCGTCGTGGCGGTCCGGATAGCCCCGTTCCCCGTTCGTCGGCCTCGGTCATGCACTCCCATCGTGTCACCTCTGCCCGCCGGGCTCCTCCCCGGGGCGAACGGTCTCGCCGCCGGCGCGGTACCGCCGGAATGGAGGGAAGTCGCCGGTGCGCAGCGGTAGGAATCGGCGGTGGGCCCAGCCGGAGTCGTGGACACATGGGCGTAACCCCTGTGTCTATTTTTTTTTTTTTTTTTTTTTTTTTTTTTTTTTTTTTTTTTTTTTTTTTTTTTTTTTTTTTTTTTTTTTTTTTTTTTTTTTTTTTTTTTTTTTTTTTTTTTTTTTTTTTTTTTTTTTTTTTTTTTTTTTTTTTTTTTTTTTTTTTTTTTTTTTTTTTTTTTTTTTTTTTTTTTTTTTTTTTTTTTTTTTTTTTTTTTAAAAATTCATCTCGACTACCCGGGCTCGTTTTTTTTTTTTTTTTTTTTTTTTTTTTTTTTTTTTTTTTTTTTTTTTTTTTTTTTTTTTTTTTTTTTTTTTTTTTTTTTTTTTTTTTTTTTTTTTTTTTTTTTTTTTTTTTTTTTTTTTTTTTTTTTTTTTTTTTTTTTTTTTTTTTTTTTTTTTTTTTTTTTTTTTTTTTTTTTTTTTTTTTTTTTTTTTTTTTTTTTTTTTTTTTTTTTTTTTTTTTTTTTTTTTTTTTTTTTTTTTTTTTTTTTTTTTTTTTTTTTTTTTTTTTTTTTTTTTTTTTTTTTTTTTTTTTTTTTTTTTTTTTTTTTTTTTTTTTTTTTTTTTTTTTTTTTTTTTTTTTTTTTTTTTTTTTTTTTTTTTTTTTTTTTTTTTTTTTTTTTTTTTTTTTTTTTTTTTTTTTTTTTTTTTTTTTTTTTTTTTTTTTTTTTTTTTTTTTTTTTTTTTTTTTTTTTTTTTTTTTTTTTTTTTTTTTTTTTTTTTTTTTTTTTTTTTTTTTTTTTTTTTTTTTTTTTTTTTTTTTTTTTTTTTTTTTTTTTTTTTTTTTTTTTTTTTTTTTTTTTTTTTTTTTTTTTTTTTTTTTTTTTTTTTTTTTTTTTTTTTTTTTTTTTTCATCGCTATGGACCCAGGCTCGGCGTCGAGGCGAGAAATTCGCCCTCTTTGCCCGGAGGGGCATGGGAATCCAAAGCGACCTAGCCTCGGCCCCCGTGCCGGACCGTGAAATTGGACCTGGCGGGAGGCAGACGGGTCGAACGGGATCAGGCCGGGCGCCCGGCGGTGATCTTCGACATCGACGGGGTCCTTTCCGACGCCGCCGGCCGCCAGCACTACATCGAGCGAGGTCGCCGGGACTGGAACGCGTTCTTCGAGGCGTGCGGCGACGACCCCGTGATCGAGGAGATCGCCCGGCTGCTGGAGCTACTCGACCCGTCGCTGTCGGTCGTCCTCCTCACCGGGCGTCCCCAACGTTGCGCCCCAGACCCTGGCCTGGCTCCGTCGTTACGGGCTGCGCTGGGACCTGCTCCTGATGCGGTCCCGTGGCGACTACGCCTTCGTCACCGATTTCAAGGAGGCCACGGTGGCCGACCTCCGTGCCCACGGGTTCGACCTCCGCCTCGCCTTCGAGGACGATCCCTCGAACCACGCCATGTACGTCGCGGCGGGAGTGCCCTGCGTCTACATCCACTCGGGCTACTACGAGTGACATCGACCCGCGCCGGTGGCTTACGACGTGGCGGACCACCGGGCTTGGCGCAGCCAGCCCGCCCCGAGTGCCGCGGCCGCCAGGACGAGCGCAGGAAGGTCGCCCCACGGTCATAGGGCGTCATGCCGCGGCGCAGCGCGACGGTCGCCGTGACGATCTGGCGGCGACCGAGCACGCTGCGGCGGACCACCACCCCGCGTTGGGTGACCACGGCGGTGAAGCCCGTGGGGGCGGCCTGCACGAGGTCGCGCCGGTCTGGACGGCTTGGACCTGCGCCGCTGCGAGCTCCTGGGCGGGCACCTGCGAGCTGCTGTACGAAGAGGTGTTGGTCGGGACGACGAGGAGCTGGCGCGGCGCGGACGGAGGGGCGCGACCGGTTGGCGTAGAAGACCTCGAAGGAGACCATCAGCCCGAGCGGGCCGGCGGGCGTGCGCACCAGCCCGGTCCCCGTCCCGGGTACGGCGTCTTCGGGGACGCCGGCGAGGCTGGCGAAGTGGGCGAAGAAGGCACGGTCGGGTACGTACTCGCCGAAGGCACACGGTGGACCTTCTCGAACGGCACGACCCACGCCGGGGGTCCCCAGACCACGACCTGGTTGCGGAACGTCTTCGCCGACGGCCCCGGCTGGGTCGCGCCGACCGGCAGGGTGGTCCGGAGCCGCCGCGCCAGTCTCGCCAGCGCTGCCGCCTGGGGGAGCCGCCAGGGGCTGGGCGAGCGCCACCACGTCCTCGGGCCAGACGACGAGCTCGGCGTCCGAGCCGGCGACGCGCCAGGTGGCGGCCAGCTGAGCCTGGTACACGGTGACCGGCGCCACGTCCTCCCGGCTGACCCCGCGCTGCCCGCCGCCCTGGACGAGGGCCACCGGCAGCGCGCGGACCGGGGCGCCCCCGTCGGCCGCCGCCGCGCCCGCCACCACGCCGGCGAGCAGGCCGGCGAGGACGACGGCCGGCCTGACGAGCGATGGACCTGGTACCCGGCTCGCCCGTGCCTTCAGGGCTGTCGCCGAGGTGGCCAGACCGACCCCCCCGGCGTAGACCCCGGCGGTGATCGCCAGGGGACCGCCCAGCCGGGCCAACTGCACCAGGGGGCCGGCCGCCTGCCCGAGGAAGACGCCCCCGAGTGGGAGCCCGCCGAAAGGCCAGGTCAGGCGGAGCGCTTCGGCCAGCGTGAACGCACCGACGTACCCGAGCGCCCGGCCCCGGCCCGGCGGGGTGAAGGCGGCCGCCGCCGCCGGGAAGAGCGCCTCGGCCAGGATCAGCACGACCGCGCCGTACCAGTTGAAAGCACACGCCCAGGCCAGCCCGATGGCGAAGCACCCGACGCCGGCCAGCCATCCGGACAACAGCCTGGCGCGTAGCCCGAGGCCGCCCAGGCGCCAGTAGAGGAGCGCCGCCCCGACGAGCCCGAGCGGCCACCAGCCCCACGGGGGTAGCGACAGGGCGAGCAGCACGCCCACGGTCGCCGACGGCACCGCGACGCGGCCCCGGCGGCTCACGGGAAGGAGGTGGAGGTGGAGACGGCACCGTGCCACCGGCAGCACCCGCTGGCCACGCCCAAGGGGATACCGACCCCTCGGTAGGCGGAGCCGGCGACAGCCAGCCCGCCCAGGCGGCTCGTCGCCGCCTCGACCCCGGCCGTGCGGAGGAGGTGGTGCACACGGTACTGCGTTAACGATAAAAGCAAGCGCGTCACGGCGGTCTCGGCCGGCTCTCCTCCGACGCCGAGCAGGAGGCCGAGCTCCTCCCCATGCTCGCTCGCGCACCTCCGCGTCGTCCCACGCCTCGGCCCTCGTGTCACCGAGCCGCGGCCGCGGGAGGCGCGGAGGAGGACCTCTCCGTCACGAGCGAGGTGCGGCCACTTGCGATCGAGATAGGTGCACGCCGTCACGGCCCACCCATCGCGCCCGCGAGGGCTCCGGCCACGACGGGGCACGAGGAACCCAGTTCCGCCAACGGCGGGACGTCGTCCGCGCCGACACGGAAGGTGACGAGGACGACCGAGGCGGCGTCGATGCCGTCGAGCAGCGTGGCCGCCTCCTCGTCGTGTTGGCGGAGCAGCGCGGCCGTGCCGGGTGCAGGCGTGGCCAGCACCAAGCCGTCTGCCTCGAGCGAAGCCCCGGCCGTTGTGGCGACGCGCCATCCCCCGCCTTCTCGGCCGAGTTCATCGGCTGGGGCGAACCCAGCCGGATGTCGACCCCCCGGGACCGCAGGCCGCCCGCCAGAGCGTGGACCAGGGTCTCCATTCCTCCCCGGAGCGCCCAGAAGAGGGGCGGCGTGGCTTCGTCGGCGGGTCCGGAGCCGGACACGCCGGCCGCCGAGGACTGGACCTCGGCGCGCAGGGCTCGCATCAGGCCGCCGCGCCGCTCCGCGGCGGCCAGGAGCGGCGGGTACACCGCGGCGGCGGACATGTCCTCCACCGAGCCGGCGTGGATGCCGCCCATCATCGGGTCCACCAGCGTGTCGACGACGCCGTGGCCGAGCTTGCGCGCACGAGCGGTCCGACCGAACGGTCGCCCATGGGACCGCGGACGTCGGGGCGTGGCAGCAGGGCTCACGAGCGAGGCCCAACTGACCGCGCAGCCCGAGGGTGCCCGAGCGCACCGTAGGCCACAGGCGTGTCGGGATCCCCAACGCGAGCCCCTCGGGCAGCCGACGCAGCCGGCCCCGCGCCCAGACCGACGCGCCGCTCGCCGCGATCGGGACGAGGGCTTCCCCGACACCGACTTCACGACAGAGGCCTGCGGCCTCCGGCCGGCGCCCGAGGAAGCCGTCTGGCCCGACGTCCACGGCGCGGCCGCCGAACGTAACGGTCCGCAGGACGCCGCCGAGACGATCCGAGGATTCAGGACCACCACCTCGGGTGCGTTCGGTGCGTGCTCCGCCCCGCCCGTCAGCTCCCAGGCGGCCGCCAGTCCGGCGATACCTCCGCCCACGACGACGACCCGTCGGGACGCCATTGCTGAGCGCACCCCGTCCGTTCCGCGCCCGTTCCGCCTTGTGTTCCGTCCCCCGTTCCGTCCGCCGGAGTCCCCGTGTCGGCCGCCTGCACGAGCGCGGCCAGCACAGCGACGAAGGAAGGATCGTCGTTCAACGAGGCGATGCGCGGGTAGGAGACCCCGCACCGGCGGCCACCGCGGCCAGCTCGACGTCGAGGTCGTAGAGCACCTCCAGATGGTCGGCCACGAATCCGATCGGGCACACCACCACGGCGTCGACCTCGCCCGACGCCGCCAGGCGCCGGACCTCGTCGCGTACGTCCGGCCCGAGCCACGGCTCCGGAGTGCGTCCCGCGCTCTGCCAGGCCACCGACCAGACGTCGAGCCCCGCCGCGCGCGCCACGAGACGGGCGGACTCCGCCAGCTGCTCGGCGTAGGTGTCGCCCGACGCCACGATCCGCTCCGGGAGCGAGTGCGCGGTGAAGACCACGCGTGTCGCGCGTTCGCACCACCGGCCGCCCGGATCCGCCCGCCAGGAGGTCACCAGTCCCGGGACGCCGTACCAGGGTCCGACGCGTACGAATGGCGTCTCCGCCTCTGGCGCGCCAGCGCGCCGGCGGCGCGCTCGAGGTACTCGCCCGAACCCATGGCCGACGAGTGCGGCGTGAGCACGAGACCGACGACCTTCTCGAGCCGGCCCGGGGCGTCGGCGACCAGGCCGGCCGCCGCGTCCTCAATCAGCGGCTCCGTGTGCTTGGCGCCGAAGACGACGACGTAACGCCCCGGCGAGCGCCGCTCGAGCTCAGCCCGCAGTGCGTCGACCTGTGCCCGGTGCGCTCGGCCAGGGGTGAGACGCCGCCGATGGCGGCGTACCGCGCTCGAGCTCGGCCAGTTGCGCCGGCTCTGGTGGGCGTCCCCGCCGGATGCGGGTGTAGAAGGGCTTTATCTCCGCCGGGCCGGTCGGTGTCCCGTGGGCCATCACGAGGACGCCGACGGTCACGGCCGGGCGTCTCGTGGTGCACCAGGTCGGCGACGGCGCGCAGGATCCCCGGGTCGGTCTCGGGCAGCACGCCGTGCCCGAGGTTGAAGACGTGCCCGCCGGCGCTCTCGCTGCCGCCGTCGCGGTCCGGCGCCACCGGAGCCGAGGCCGAGGCCGCGGCCGCCGACAGCACCGCCCGCGTCGCCTCCTCGACCACCGGCCACGGGGCCAGGCAGATGGCCGGGTCGAGGTTCCCCTGCACCGAGCGGCCCTGGCCCACCCGACGACGAGCCTCGTCGAGGGGGACCGCCAGTCCACGCCCACCACGTCGGGCCCGGCGCCGCCCATGAGCGCCAGGAGCTCCCCGGTCCCGACCCCGAAGAGGATGCTCGGCACGCCGAGATCGGCCAGCCCCGCGAGCACGGCGCGGGTGCCCGGCAGGGCGAAGCCGGTACTCGGCGGGGCAGCGCTGCGGCCCAGCTGTCGAAGAGCTGGAAGGCTTGGGCCCCGGCCAGGATCTGCGCCCGTAGCGAGGCCACCGCCATGTCGGCCAGTCGCGCCACGAGGCGGTCCCACAGGTCGGGAGCCGAGTGCATCAGCGCCTTCACCCGGGCGAAGGTGCGCGACGGCCCGCCCTCGACCATGTAGCTCGCCACGGTGAACGGCGCGCCGGCGAAGCCGATCAGCGCCACGCCGGTCCCCGCCAGTTCCGCCGCGACCACCTGCGCCGCCTCGGCCACGTACGGCGCGTCGGCCTCCGGGACGAAGGGGCGCAGTCGGTCGAGGTCGTCCTCCCCACGGAAGGGCCCGCCACGACCGGTCCACGGCCGGCTTCGATCTCGACGCCGAAGCCCACGGCGTGGAGCGGGACCACGATGTCCGAGAACAGGATCGCCGCGTCCACCCCGTAGCGCCGGACCGGTTGCAGTGTCAGCTCCGCCGCCAACGGCGCGTCCGAGATGGCCGAGAGGATGGAGCCGCCGCCACGGGCCGTCCGGTACTCGGGGAGCGCCCGCCCGGCCTGGCGCATGAACCACACCGGCGTGTGGGACACCGGCTGGCCGAAGCAGGCGCGGACGAGGCGGGTGTCGCCGCCGCCGTCCTCCGCGCCGGGTCGGGCCCGGCCTCACCCGAGCGGCTCGACGACGACCGCGGTCCCGTCGGCGCAGATCCCGGTCCGGCAGATGTCCGTCCAGGTGCCGCCCAGGTCGCAGGTGGTCGTCTCGATGCGCATGGCCCGCTCATCGTAAGTCGCGACCACCTGTGTCCCGGGTTCCCCCGCACCACACCGGGGCCTCCGAGGGGCGAGACCCGGTGTTCCCCGTCCCGTTCTAGACTCGACGGTTTCCCGCTCGGCCTCCGGCAGCTGGACGCCGGCCGTCGGGGAGGAAGGGGAGCGGTGGCCGAAATCCCGAGCTGGAGGCGGAGCAGCAGTACCTCGATCGGGCCCACGACGGCTTGGAGTTCATGCGTGGCGAGGCCCGCCACATGCTCGACGGCGTCTTGGATCTGGGCCGGGGCGGCACCTTCCAGTCCCGGACCGAGCGCGACATCGTGGTCCGGACCAGCCTGGCCCGCCTGGAGCAGTCCGACATCGGGGACCAGGCGCTGTACTTCGGCCGCATCGACCGGATCCCCGAGGACGGGCGCGGCCGGGGTCGTTCCACATCGGGCGCCTGGCCGTCTCGGGGCCGGACCACGAGCCCCTCGTCGTCGATGGCGTGTCCGGTGGCCGAGCCCTTCTATTGAGCGACGGGGCTGGACCCGCAAGGGCTGGCGCGGCGCGCCACCTCGCCGTGCGGGGCCGCACCGTCGTCGGCCTCGAGGACGAGTACTTCGGGATCCCGGGCGCGACCGGCCCCGACGTGGTGGACGTGGTCGAGGGGGAAGGGCCGCCTCGCCGGCCCTCGACCGCGACCGGTACAGGAGGCGAGCGACTGCTCAGCGCCGGCCTCGTCCTCGGCGGCCCGGGTGTGCTCCTTCTCGGCCCTGGGCCAGTCGTGGACCGGGCACATGGGCGACATCGTGGCCACGATCCAGCGGGAGCAGGACGAGATCATCCGCTCGCCCCTCCCGGGCGTCCTCGTGGTGCAGGGCGGACCCGGGACGGGCAAGACCGCGGTGGCGCTGCACCGCGCCGCCTACCTCCTCTACACGCACCGCTTCCCGCTCGAGCGCCAGGGCGTCCTCGTCGTCGGGCCGAACCCCCTGTTCCTTCGTTACATCGAGCAGGTGCTGCCCTCGCTCGGCGAGACCGGGGTCAGCCTGGCGACCGTGTCGGGTCTCGTGCCCGAGGTGCGTGTGCGTGGGTGGACGAGACCGCGGTGGCGTCGCTGAGAGGCTACGCGCGGATGGTCAGGTCCTGGCCCGCTCGGTTCGCACCCGGCAGCGGCCCCTTCGTCGCCACGTGGCTGTCCCCTTCCGAGCCGGCGCCGCCGGCTGCGCGCGCTTCGACGGCGGAGATCGTGGCCCGGCCCGGCGCCGCCCCGGAACCCACAACTCGCGGCGGCGCTTCGTCGAGTCGCAGGTGCTCCGCGTGCTGGCCGACGAGTACCGCAGCCGGCTCGACCGGGGTCGTGGAAACGGACCCGGCGCCCACGACGTCGAGGGCGCAGACGACGCGGAGCAGCGGGCGGAACTTATCCACCGGCTGCGCCGCATACCCGAGGCGAAGGAGGCGCTGAACCGCATGTGGCCGCGGCTCTCGCCGCACGAGCTGGGGCACGACCTGCTCGGCGCCCGCCCGCTGCTGGCGGCCGCCGGCAAGGGGATCCTCACGGCCGACGAGGTGTAGCGGCTCTACCGGCCCCGCAGCGCCTCCCTCGACGCCGTCGCCTGGACGGCCGGCGACGCCGCGCTCGTCGACGAGGCGCGCGCCGTCCTCAGGATGCTCGCCGTGGCCGCCCGGCGAGAGCCGCCCCCTCCGTGGCGAGGAGGGGTCGTCGAGCGAGGGGGATTCTGGCCGGCCGGGCTCGCCGCCTCTCCGGCGCCCTTGTTGTGAGGGGAGCCGGCGGTTCCACCGGTTCGGCCGCGGCGGCCGAGGAGGAGATCCGCTCCTTCGGCCACATCGTGGTCGACGAGGTGCAGGACCTCTCGCCGATGCAGCTGCGGATGCTGGCCGCGGGTCGTCCGGCCCCAGACGGGGTGGTAACGCGCACGCGACCGGCCCGTGGGCCCCGACGGGCTGGGACGAGGTGACGCGTCACCTCAGCCCGCAACGGCCGCCGCGTCTTGTCGAGCTGACGGTGAGCTACCGCACGCCGGCCGAGGTCGTCGCGCTGGCGGCGCAGGTCCTCGCGGGCGCGCGCATGTCAGACCCTCTGCCCGGGCGCCAGGCGGGCGCCGCCTCGCATCTCCGGATGGCCCGGGTGTCCCTCGCCGCCACCGTGGCCGAGCTGGCCGCGGTGGAGGTGACTGCCGTGGCGCCGGGCCGGGTCGCGGTCCCGGGCCCCTCGGTGGTCCTGCCCGAGGCGACGCGCGCCCTGGCCGACGCCGGACTCGACCCGGTCGACCCGCGCTAATCGGCCGGGGCCGGTCTCACGGCCGGGTTGGTCGTGCTGCCGGCCGACGAGGCCAACGGGCTCGACTTCCTCTCCGTCATCGTGGTCGAGCCGGCTCTGGTCGCCGCCGCGGGGCGATGCCTCGGCGAGGCCCCCGCCGATCCCCACCACACG
This sequence comes from uncultured Acidimicrobiaceae bacterium, assembly GCA_963822265.1. Lineage (GTDB taxonomy): Bacteria > Actinomycetota > Acidimicrobiia > Acidimicrobiales > RAAP-2 > Bog-473. Next base: position 56,706 of record CAWGHA010000044.1, on the reverse strand, counting down.
GGGATTGCGGACCCTCTACGTCGCGCTCACCCGGCCGACGCGCCGCCTCGTCGTGGTCCACGCCGGTCCGCTTCCGGTGGAACTGCTGTGACCTGGGACTCCGGGTGGCTCGACGCCCTCACCAGAGGGGTGGCGCCCCGAACTCGGCGTGACTATAAATTCACCTGTGACTCAGGCCGTCTCGGCCGACGTGCCCGCACCCCAGGGCAAGATCTCCACGACCGCCCGCCGATGTTGGCGGTCGGGGTGATGATCTGGCTCGGGTCGGAGCTGATGTTCTTCAGCGGCCTCTTCGCGGCCTTCTTCACCATCCGGGCCAACACGATCGGCCCGTGGCCGCCGGCGGGGACCCAGCTCGACACGCTGCGGTCCGGGTTCTTCACCCTGGTGCTGGTGTCATCGAGCTTCACCATGCAGCGCGCCGTGTTCCAGGTGGAGTGGGGGAAGCGGCGCTCGGCCCGCCTGTGGATCGTCGCCACGATCCTCCTCGGTGTCGCCTTCCTGGCCAACCAAGGCTACGAGTGGCTGTTCAGCCCCACCCTGCTGGTACACGAACGCGTACGGTTCGCTCTTCTACATCATGTCGGGCCTGCACGGCCTGCACGTCTTCATCGGCCTCGTTGCCATGCTCTTTCTCCTGGCCGCATGCGTGGCGACATCGGCGGCTACCGGGCGAGCTGGGCCGTCCAGGGCGTCTCGTACTACTGGCACTTCGTCGACATCGTCTGGGTTGGGCTTTACAGTTGCCTGTTCCTGCTCAAGTAGGGATGCGGGTCAACCACGGCAGGCTCGCCGCACCGCCGGCGGTCGGACGGCGCGCTGCGACTGCGACGGCCACTGCGAACGCGACGGCATACCCTCGCCGTGGTGGTCGTCCGGGCCGGGCTGCTCGGTGTCGCCGGCCTCGCCGGCCTCGGCGGACTCGCCGTGTTCTCATTGGCGGGAGGCGTCCGGCCGGCCACCGGTCACACCTACGTGTCGAAGGTGTCGGTGTCGCACGCCGTGGCCACCGCCAAATTCGGGCCGGTGAACACCAAGGGTGTGTCCCCGACCCCCAACACCGGCAACCCCTTCACGAGCTCCAACCTGCACTGCCACGACGGGCATCTCGTCTATATCGTAACAAGGCCATCACCTACGCGAATCCTCCGCTGTCGTTCATCTCCGCCGGGCGCCTGCTCTTCGCCCAGACCTGCTCGAGCTGCCACGGCAACGACGCCAACGGGGTCGGGCCCGAGGGCGAGCCCACCATCGGGCCGAACCTCCAGGGCGTCGGCGCCGCCACTGTCGACTTCTGGGTGAGCTCCGGCCGTATGCCCGCCGCCGCTCGACGCGCAGGCGGTGGAGGCCGAGCGCCGGCCCACCCGCCTGACCGTGCTGACAGGCGCTGGAGCTCGCGGCCGGGTCAACTCGCTCGACCCGGCCGTGCCGGCCGTGCCCTACCCCCACCTGCAAGGCGCCGACCGTCCGTCGGCTCCGACCTGTTCTCGCTCAACTGCGCCGCCTGCCACACCATCACCGGTTCGGGTGACGCCCTCGCCTTCGGGACCAACGCGCGCGACGCTGGAAGTCCGCTCCGTCACCGCCGAGCAGGTGGCCGAGGCCATCCGGACCGGCCCGGCCAACATGCCCCGGTTCTCGGGCAACCTCTCCGACGCCCAGGTGCGCGACCCTCGCGTCGTACGTGACCGGCCGGCTCCGCACCCGACCAACCCGGGTGGCTTCTCGCTCGGTGGTGTCGGCCCGGTCGCCGAGGGCTTCGTCGCCTCGCTGCATCGGCGTGGGTGGCCTGGTCCTCATCTGCTTCTGCATCGGAGAGCGCTCGTGAGCGACGTGGACGTGGACCACCAGCCCTCGCGCACCAGGGTGCCCATGCCCATGGCGGCGCTGAGCGACCCGCACATGAGCGACGCCGCCAAGCACCCCCAGCCGGTGGAAGGCATCATCGCCGTCTTCTTCGTCGTGGCCATGGGCTTCTTCGCCTTCTTCGGCGCCGCCTACTGGCAGAACTGGAACCCGTGGGCGCTCGGCGGGCTCGATCGGGGCCGGCATGTTCTTCCTCGGCTTCGGCCTGACTGCGTGGGGCAAGTACCTCATGCCTCAGGGCCCCTTCGTCGAGGAGCGCCACCCCCTGGCATCGAGCCCCGAGGAGCGCGGCTCCATGTCGGCCGTGCTGGTCGAGCGCACGACGGTGGTGGTCAAGCGGCGCCGCCTCTTGGGCGGCCTGTTCGCCTGGGTGCGGGCCTCTTCGGGATCGTTGCGTTGTTCCGCTGTTGCGCTCGCTCGGCCCGGTGCCGGCGAACCCTTCGAGGTCACCGACGGCACGCCGGCACGGTCCTGGTCGACTCGAACGGGCGACCGGTGCGCAAGAACACCCTGGTGACGGGCGGGATCATGACGGTCTACCCGAAGTCGACCGTCAACCCCAGGACGGGCCAAATCACCGACAACGGCCAGGCGATCGACCAGACCGTGCTCATCCGGGTCTCCGGACCAGCCTTTCACGACCATGCCGGGCCGTGAGAATTGGACACCCGACGGCTACGTCGCCGACTCGAAGGTCTGCACCACCTCGGCTGCCCGGTCGGCCTCTACGAGCAGGAGCTCGAGCTCCGGCGTGCCCCTGCCACCAGTCGATGTTCAACGTGCGCAACGGCGCCGTCCCCGCAGTTCGGCTCCGGCACCACGCCCGCTGCCGCAGCTCCCCGCTCGGCTACGACGCCGACGGCAACCTCGATCGCCACGGCACCGTATGATCAAGCGGTTCGGCCCAGGCTTCTGGGAGCGGACCACATGAGCTCCACCGCCGATTCCGCGAAGTCGAACGGCAAGACCAAGCGCAGCGTGCGCCAGGAGTTGGGTCCCTACGGTCACGTCGGCAAACTGGTCGACGAGCTCGACGACCGCCTCGGGGTGGCCAAGGGTGGCCGCGTCTTCCTCGACAAGATCTTCCCGGACCACTGGTCGTTCATGCTGGGCGAGATCTCCCTGTACTCGTTCATCGTGCTGCATCGCCACGGGCATCTTCTTGTCGCTGTACTTCGTCCCCTCGACGAACCAGGTCGTCTACCACGGCAGCTACCGGCCCCTCGACGGCCAGTGGGTGTCGGAGGCCTACCGATCCACCGTGAACATCTCCTTCGACGTCCGCGGTGGCCTCCTGGTGCGCCAGATGCACCACTGGGCGGCCGACATCTTCACCGGTTCGATCATCGTGCACATGGCCCGCATCTTCTTCACCGGGGCCTTCCGCAAGCCGCGCGAGCTGAACTGGACCATCGGCATCATCATGCTGATCCTGGCCATCTTCGAGGGCTTCATCGGCTACTCGCTGCCCGACGACCTGATCTCGGGCACGGGCCTTCGCATCGGCTACTCCATCGCCGAGTCGATCCCACTGGTCGGCAGCTACCTGGTCTCGTTCCTCTGGGGCGGCCGCTTCCCCGGCAACATCATCATCCCGCGCTTCTACATCATCCACGTCCTGATCATCCCGCTGATCCTGCTCGGGCTGATCACGGTGCACCTCGGCCTGCTGGTGCGCCAGAAGCACACGCAGTTCCCCGGCGAGGGGCGCACCGAGGACAACGTGGTCGGCTCGCCCATGTTCCCGACGTTCATGGCCAAGACCACGGGCTTCCTCTTCATGGTGGCGGCCGCGTCCGCCCTGCTCGGAGCGTTCGCCCAGATCAACCCGATCTGGCAGTTCGGCTCCTACGACGTGTCCAAGATCTCCTACGCCGTCCAGCCCGACTGGTACATGGGCTGGCTGGACGGCGCGCTGCGCATCATGCCGTCGTGGGAGTTCGCCGGGGCGGGGCACACCATCCCCCTCGAGGTCTTCCTGCCGGCCGTCGTGTTCCCCGGCCTCATCTTCACCATCTGCCTCTTGTGGCCGGCGATCGAGAGCCGCTGGACCGGGGACAACGAGCTGCACAACCTGCTCGACCGACCGCGGCACCGGCCCAAGCGCACGGCGGCCGGTGCGGCCATGATCGGTCTGCTCTTCACCCTCTTCGTGGCCAGCTCCACCGACGTGCTGGCCAACTTCTTCCACGTCTCGCTCAACGCCACGCTGTGGTTCTTCCGCATCGCCGTCTTCGTGGTCCCGGTCGTGGCCGGCCTCGTCGCCTTCCAGCTCAGCAAGGAGATGCAGGGCGTGCACGGCATCGGCAAGCGCAAGAGGCCCGTTATCGTGCGTCGCTCGGCGGATGGCGAGTACTCCACCGTGCCGGCGGCGGCGCGGCCCGACGACGTCCACACCGAGCTCGGACCCGAGCCCGTGCCCGAGCGCATCGACATCGCCCCGCTGACCACGAACGGACCCAGCGTCCCCGAGACGTCCCCGACGGGCGTGCGCCAGGTCAGCCGCTGAGCTCACGGCCGGGCGCGCGCGACCTCTGGGTCGCCCTCGAGAGCGTCCACGCCGTCACCTACTTCGCTCCATCCTGCCGCTCCGCACTGCGCGAATCGGGCCTGCGCGGATTCTGGTCGGGGTACTTCGCCGCTCGCGCCGCTGCCGCTTGGTCGGGCGACCGCCGCGACCGTGACCGCCGCCTTCTACGGCTTTCACCGCGACATGGTGGGCCGCACCGTCCCCGCCTGTTGGGACGTCGTAGCTCCGGAGACCCTCTGCGCGGTTCGTGCCTCAGCCGCGGCGACGGCTCTTTGCGACCTCTGCAGCACCGAGGCGCGGACCGGCCTGACCTCGGCCCTGCCGCTCCTGGCTCGGGCGGTCGAGGCCGCCGGACGGGGCAGGCCGAGTCCTGGCCGCCACCAACCGGTCGCTGTGGATCCGGCTCGCGCCGGCAGCCGGGCGGCGACGGCCTCGCCGAGGCTTGGCAGGCCTGTACGGCCCTGCGCGAGCACCGGGGGGACGGGCACGTGGCGGCGCTGTTGACCGCAGAGGTGGGCGGCCTCGACTCCCACCTGCTCGTGTCGGGCACCACGGGCGTGCCACCCGAGTCGCTCCGGGACAACCGAGGCTGGAGCGAGGAGGACTGGGACCTGGCCACGGCCGCGCTGGCGGGACGAGGCCTGCTGCACCACGACGGGCGCGCCACCGACGCCGGCCGAACGCTGCACGCTTCCATCGAGGCGCAGACCGACCGCCTGGCCGAGCCGCCCTACGCGATCCTGAGCGACACGGCGCTCGCCGACCTGGCGGCGCGCTCGGCGCCTGCGCGGCGGAGATCGCCGCATCGGGGGTGCTCCCGTACCCGAACCCGATGGGGTTGCCGTACCCCTGAGCGCAACCGGGTTCGGCGAGCTCCGCCGGAGCGAGAAGGCCCAGTCGAGCGCCCATCGGGACCCGCCGCCACCGAACAGTCACCGAGGCTCTGCCGGCTCGGTTCGCTCCACGCTCACGACTCGGTCGATCGATCTGTCGAAGGAGAGGATCCTTCCGACGTCGGTGCTTTCGGCGCAGGCGACGAGGTAGGCCTCGGCGAAGTCAAGGCGATCAGTCTCGTAGACCTCAATCGCCCGCAGCAGCAGCGTGGGTCGACGCAGGTGACGGAATCGAACCCGATCAGCGACCGCAGGGCCTCCGCAACCTGTCCCCGAAGGACCTCAGAGAAGGACTCGAGCAGGTAGATGGTCTCCACCGCCACGAGGTCCGGCAAGAGCAGCTCTGACGCCGACTGCAGCGCGGCGGTTGCCCGAGCGGCCATCTCGGGCGGATCGCCGGTGAGGTGCCGGACGAGCACGTTCGTGTCCAAGAAGACATTCATCGGCGCGGCGGCGTCGCGTTTCGTCTTCGTCTTGCGTAGCACCTCGTCCCACGCAGCGTTCCGCTTCGCCGCCGGCACCTTCACGGTGCCGGCAAGGTCCAAGAAGTTCGCTGTCTTGGCCACCACCGCTCGACTCCCTTCAACCCGGAACACGACTTCGTCCCCCGCCTCGATCCCCAGGGCCTCGCGGACGACCTTCGGTACGGTCACCTGTCCCTTCGAGGTGACTCTCGCGGCCACATCCATCAGAGCTCTCCTTACCTTTAACTCATAGTAAGGATAACGTCTCGGAGGCGCTGAGTGCCTGAACACCATGTGTTTGAGGCAGTCATCGACGCAACGTCGCCCTTTGACCTCGTCCTGCGCATCACCTCTTCCCACGCCATGCGCCTCGTTGCTGGCGCCGTCACGGTCTCGATGGCCTCTCGCCTATGTTCTCTGCGTTGTATGAGGATCGAGTCACTGCGAATTGGCTCATCTGACGAGCCAATTCGCAGCACGACTTCAGCCATGGTCTCGAGTTGGGCTGACTTGTTCACAACTGACTCGAGCACGATCGCTCCCGAACGGCCGTCCAATCCGGTGGCGCAGGACGGACGCCCGAGAAGTGAATCGACCACGTGCGCCGCAGGTCGATTCGGCCGAAGCCGCCGTATTAGGCCGGCTTCGGTGGCGGCCACCCCGACCACGAGGCCGAGCTCCTTGCACAGCGACCGCGACGACACCATCTGGCCCGAGTAGCGGACCGCGGCGAGGCTCGTCGGCCAGCCAGGCGGCCACCTCGCCGGCCACTTCCGGCGGCGCCGGCACATGGCCGGCTTCCACGAGCGCCCTGTCCGTCCCCGAAGCCCGCATCGACTCGGTCAGGGTGAGCCCTGGTGCGATGGAGAAGGCCGAGATGCCCGAGGCCGCGAATTCCACGTGGCACATGTCGGTCACCCGGTGGAACGCGGCCTTCGCCGCGGCGTAGGCCACCCCCCAGCCACCCCGCCCGGCGGGTGCCGGCGGTGTCGTGAACGCCGCCTCGGAGAGCATGTTCACCAAGCGGCCCTGGTTCCGCTCGAGCATCTGGGGGAGGAGCAGCTGCGTGAGCAGGAGGGGGTGGAGGTAGTCGCCCACCAGGCAGCGCTCGGCCAATTCCAGCGGCAGGTCCAAGATGCGGTCCATCGTCCCCGGCCCCTGATAGATCGCGTTGTTGACCAGCACGTCCACCCGCCCGGCACGCTCGAGCGCCTCCGCTCGGCCGCGTTCTCGACCGACGAGCGCTCCATGAGGTCCATAGGCACGATGTGCGCCGCGCCACCCAGAGCTTCGATCTCGTCCGCGGTCGACTCGAGGCTCCCCGGGATCGGTGTGGCGTGATCGGCCGACAGCACGCTCGAGGGGTAGGCCCGGCCGTCACCCTCGCGGACCGTCGCGCGGTGATCACGACGTCGAAGCCCGCTGCGCCAGCGCGAGCAGCGCAGCGTCCGATGCCGGCTCGCCCCGGTCACGAGGGCCACCCGCCGCGTCTCGGCCCGGGTCGCCGCCACTACATCATCCCGGCGATCGGTGGCCGCCGTCGACGTGGAGCACCTGGCCGTTCACGTACCCGGCATCGTCGCTGCAGAGGAAGGCCACGACGGCGGCGATGTCCTCGGGGCGACCGAGGCGCTCTGGTCGGGTTCGCCGAGGCGAGCCGTTCCACGACGTCCCCGGGCACCATCGCCTTCGCCGTCGAGGTGAGGATGAAGCCCGGCGCGATGGCGTTGGCCCGGATGCCCTCTCGCCCGTAGCGCACAGCCAGGTGGCGCACCAGCTGGTTGAGGGCGGCCTTCGACCTCCGTAAGACACGCGGTCGACTCGCCGATAGTGCTCGTCCCCGACGAAATGGCGACGATCGAACCTCCGCCGCGCTCGATCATGTGCGGGATGGCCTGCCGGGCCAGAAGCAATGCGCCACGCGTGATGACCGCCAGGGCGCGGTCCCAGACCCCGAGGTCCACCCCCAACGCGTCGGTGTCGAGGCGGGGATGGCTCCACGCCGCGTTGTGGTCGAGCGCGTCGACGCCGCCGAACTCGGCTACCGCTCTCGCCACGAAGGCGGCGACGGACTCCTCGCGGCGCACGTCGCACTCGAGCCCACCGCCGACCCACCGGCTGAGCGGACGTCGTTCAGCCACCTCCTCCGCGCCGCCCGGCGCCACGTCTCCGACGACGACATGCGCGCCGTCGGCCGCCAGAGCGTCGCGCTGTGGCCCGTCCGATGTCCGAGGCCCCGCCGCTCAGGAGCACGACCTTGCCGGCGAGCCGGCCGCGACGGTCCGCCTCCCGTGTCCTCCGCCGCTTGTGTCACGTCAGTCCTTGCGGCCGGTGAGGGCGATCCCGATTCCGAGCCCGATCATGGCGAGGCCACCCGCGCCCCCAACCAGACGCATGCGGCGCGGTGACCTTGGAGCCACTGGCGCAGCGTTCCGGCGGCCAGACCCCACACCGAGTCGCTGGCCAGCGCGATACGGCGTAGACGAGCCCGAGGAGCAGGAGTTGTCCGGGGACCGATCCGGCGCCGCGGCTCACGAACTCGGGCAGGAAGGCACTGAAGAAGATGATCGTCTTTGGGTTGGACGCACCGACGAAGAAGCCCTGGCGGAAGGCCGTGGGCGCGGTCACAGGGCTCCCCAGGGCGAGCTCGGCGGCCAGGTCGCCTCGTCGGAGCAGCGCCCGGATTCCGAGCCACAACAAGTAGGCCGCGCCGAGGAGCTTCACCGCGTCGAACAGGGCGATGGAGTGCTCGACGGTCAGCCCCAGGCCGAGGGCGACTACCGCGACCTGGAGGTAGGCCCCGGCGGCGTTCCCGAACACCGTGACGGCAGCGGTTCGCCGGCCCCGGGCGAGTGCCTGGCCGACGATGAAGGTCACGCTCGGTCCGGGGATGACGATGAGGACGGTCGCCGCGAGCGCGAACGCCCCGAGGTGGGCCAAGGTCATCGGGACATGGTAGGGGCGCGACCGGCCGCCTGGTTCCCCGGCTTGACCGGCCCCACTCGCCCGGAGGTGTCCCGGCCGGCTCGCCGATTGGGCCAGTGTCGCAGGGTCGTGGCAGCATCGCACCGTGCGCGTCCACCGAACGTTCGCCTTTGTCGACGTCTCGGGTTTCACGGCGCTGACGGAGCTCGAGGGGGACGAGCGCGCCGTCGACGTCCTGACCGTGTTCCGGGCGCTGCTGCGTGACATCTGCTCCGCCGGGGGGTGCGCATCGCCAAGTGGCTCGGTGACGGGGTGATGCTGGTGTGCGTCGACACGCGGCCCCTGCTCGAGGCCATCCTCGAGATCCACCACGTCGTCTCCGAGGTCTCAGGACCGGTGAAGACCGTCTCCATCCGTTCCGGTATCACCTCGGGAGAGGTGATCCTGATGGAAGGCGACGACTATGTCGGGCACTGCGTGAACGTGGCTGCCCGTCTTTGCGATCTGGCCGCGGCCGGCGAGGCGCTGGCCGACCCCTCGGTCATGGACCGGCTGCCGAGCTGGGGCACGACCTACGAGGAGATGCACGTCACGTTGCGCGGTGTCGAGAGGCCGGTTCCCGCTTCGAGCATCCGGATGGCCCGGGTAGACGGTGACGCGGTAGCGCGATCCCATCTGCGGCTTGCCACTGACGCCCGAGACGGCAGAGGAGATCGCGCACGACGCCCGTGGGTCGACGGTGTTGTTCTGCTCGCTCGGCTGCGTGGACACCTGGCGTCGCCGCCCGCGGGGCGTGTGCCTGCCGAGAGTTCTCAGGGCTGATCTCAGCCCCGCCCTCGACGGCGTGGGAGGGGGAGGGGGGGAGGGAGGGGAGGGGGAGGAGGGGAGGGAGGGGGGGGGGCCCCGCCCCTCGACGGTGGTCGTCGCTGCCTCGTCGGTCTGGCTTAGGGAGGGGGAGGGGGGGGGGGGGGAGGGAAGGAGGAGGAGAAGCGCCGCCGCCCGCTCAGCGTGAGGAACTACGTGAAGGTGTCGCCGCTGGGGCTCGAGAGCTGGATGATCACCCGACCGTCTTCGCCCTCGTGCACGTGCGCCTGCATGGGCCCGTCCAATAGCTCGATCCAGCCCAAGCTGATCTGCGCTTCCCGTGAGAAGCGCCTTCAGCGCTGCGCGGATCGATTCGTCCACGGCGGGCGGGAGGGCCGAGAAGACCGCGTGGGCTTCGCCGACCTCGTCTTGAACTACGGCCGGGATCGCGAGGTTGTCCTGCGCATTCACGAAGGCCTCGGCGACGCTGTCAGCACTCTCGACGCTTCTTTCGCCTGGTCGTACGCCGGCGTGCCGGGACTGCCCAACACGCCGTTGAGATATCCCACCACCCGCATCATGGGCATGTGCGAAGCCTAGCGCAATGGGCATGTGACAAGCAGGAAAACTGAATGTGATCCTTCGCGCCCCTTTTCGCCGCCGGCTCCCGGGTGCCACACTTCAGGGGTGGGGCCCCTCCTCGACGCGCCAGAGGTGGTGACGACGACCCACCGACCTCACCTTGCATACCAGGTGAAGGGCAGCGGCCCGCCGGACCTCGTCTTCGTCGGGGGAGCGACGGCAATGTCAGTCCACTGGGACAACTCTTCAATCGCCAAGGTCCTCCGGAGGTTGGCCAGCTTCACCCGGCTCGTCACGTACGACCAGCATGGTCTGGGGTTGTCAGACCCGATCGACGTCGGCAACCCTCCCTCGTTCGAGGACCTCATCTCTGACCTCGAGGCGGTGGTCGAAGCCGCCGGAGTGGCCGACCCGGTGCTGTTCGGCATGCACAACGGGGGCGCGGTGGCGATCGCTTACGCCGCTCGGCATCCGGTGCGAGCGCTGATCGTGTGCAACAGCTGGGCCCGGTTGGAGGAGGCTGACGACTTCCCCATCGGCCTCAGCAGCCGCGTTCTCGACGAAGAGCAGAAGCGTCACGAAACGGACTGGGGGCAGGGAGAGATCTCCGCCCAGTACGTCTCCGGGCGCGAGGAACTCCTCTTCCGGCCGCTACGAGCTCGACACGACGGGGCGGAATCAGGCGGCGACATTGTTCCGGATGAATCGTGTGTATGACGTCCGTCATCTGTTGCCGGCGGTCATCACTCCGACGTTGGTCATCCACACTGAGAACAATCGACTCGTTCCTGCAGCGCATGGCGAGTACATCGCGGAATGGATCCCGGAGCGCGGCTCGTCCTCATCCCAGGTTCAGACCATTTCTTATCTGAAGAACCACGGCACCGAGGTGGTCGACGAGGTCGAGGAGTTCCTGACAGGCCGTCGGACGACGTTCACCGACCGGATCCATGCTGCCATGCTCATCACCGACATCAAGGACTCCACAACAATTGCCGAGACCATCGGCGACGATTCGTGGAACGCGAAGATGATCGTGCCTCACAATGATCTGATGCGCAGTCTCATCCACACCCATCACGGCGAGGAGTGCAAGCACGGGGGGACGGATTTCTGGTCGTGTTCACCGACTCCCCGGCGGCGGTGCAATGCGCTCTGGCCGCTGTTGAAGCTGCTGGACCGCTCGGACTGGAGCTGCGTGCCGGTATTCACGTGGGCGAGGTCACCCGCATGGACGAGCGCGATCTCTCCGGGCTTGCCGTGCACTTGACGGACCGGATCAATGCCGCAGCCGAGCCGGGTCAGGTCCTGGTCTCGGCAGCAGCCCGCGACGACTGCCAAGGGTCGGACCTCGTGTTCGAGGACCGGGGACGGAAGACCCTAAAAGGTATCTCGGGCGAATGGGAGGTGTACGAGGCACGTCTCCCCGGAGGATGAGGGCGGAGGTTCGCTCACCACAAACGACTCCACCATGAGCTGTGGGACGGACGCCGTCCGAAGGCCGGTGTTCGACGATGCCGGCCGGCGCGTTACCTGGCCGCGCGCTTCGCCGGCGGCCGCTTGGCCGTGGCCCGTCTCTTCACACTTCTCTTGGCCGGCGCCCGCTTGGCGGCGGTGCGCTTCTTGGCCGTGCGCTTCGCCGGCGGCCGCTTGGCCGTGGCCCGTTTCTTCACACTTCTCTTGGCCGGCGCTCGCTTCGCCGCGGAGCGCTTCTTGGCCGTGCGCTTCGTCCGTGTATGCATCGCGGCGACCCAGTTCGTAACACGGACCGGCCTCGAGGATGTGAGGTAGGTTGCCCCGTCCCGGGTCCAGAGCTGGACGAGGAGCGTGGTTTTGTCGGTGGATTCCTCGAAATGCGCGTGCATGAGGCCCTGCGTGATCTCGACCCAGTTGACGCGGATGACAAGACCCCGATCGAAGGCGTTACCGAGAGCGGCCAGGATCGCCTTGTTCAGCGTGGGAGGCATCGCCGCAAAGACAGCACGGGCCTCCTTTTCCTCCTGAGAGGTCAGGCCCGCGTAGAGCCCGGCGTTCTCCACAGCCGCGCCGACGGTCGAGTCGGCTGTAATAGCCGCATCGACCGCCGCTTTGACAGCCGCGTATTCGGTAACAGGGGATCGTAAAGTGCGTTGTCGATCCCCTTTTGCAGGATCATGCCCACTGCCATGTCCTAAACGTTAACGCAATAGGTATGTGAAATGCGAGGGAAATGTGACTCGCTGGACACGCCAGTTTCCCCGCCAGCATTGACATGCCACACTTGGGCTCATGCGGCGGCGTCGAAAGGCCGGAGCGGGGTAGCGTGCCCCTCGCTCCACCTCCGCCGGAGTTCGTCCTTCGTAACGGAAAGCATTTGGCCTTCCAGCGTGCGGGGACCGGACCGCCCGATCTGGTCTACGTCGCCGGTTCCATGGCCATGAGCCTCGCCTGGCAGGATCCGGTGACGGCGAGGCCGTTGCGGCGGATGGCCAATTTCTCGCGACTGGTGACCAACGACCAGCTGGGGATGGGCCATTCCGACCGCATGGAGCTCGCGACGCTCCCGACCGTCTACGACCTGGCCGACGACCTTGAAGCCGTGATGACCGCGGCCGGCGTCACCGACCCCGTTCTGTTCGGGACGCACAACGGCGGCGCCGTAGCTGCCATCTATGCCTCGCGGCACCCGGTACGCCAACTCGTGCTCTGCAACACGTGGGCCCGCCTGCAGTGGGCGCCCGACTTCCCAATCGGTTTCACCGAGCAGATCCTCGACCGCGCCGAGGAGCGATATCGCACCGATTGGGCCAAGGGAAAGATCTTCAACATGTTCGCGCCCCGCCGGGACCACTCCCCGGCCGAGCAGGCGGAGTTGGACGCGACCAGCCGGGACCAGCTGGTTGGCCTTTTCAGGATCAATGTCACGTACGACATTCGTTCCGTTCTGCCTCACATCAGTGCGCCGACTCTTGTGCTCCACCTCGAGGACAACTTCAACATCCCGCCGAGTCACGGCCGCTTCCTGGCCGACTCCATCCCGAACGCTCGGCTCGTCCTACTGCCCGGGGGCGATCAGGTCTTCCTGCGCAACTACGCCGATCCCGTCATCGACGAGGTGGAGCGATTCGTGACGGGAGTCCAAAAGCCGTTCTCCGACAAAGTGCGCCCGGCAATGCTCTTCACCGACATCGTCTCGTCCACCTCGAAAGCCCGTAGCGTCGGTGATGAACCCTGGGCCGCGTTGATCTCTGACCACAATGATCTGATGCGCCGCCTCATCCACGCTCACCGCGGTGAAGAGTGCAAGCACCTCGGAGACGGGTTCCTCGCAGCGTTCGACGACACGCCGGACGCCGTCCGATGCGCCCTGGCCGCGGTGGAAGCGGCGCCGACGCTCGGTGTGGAGCTCTGCGCGGGGGTGCACGTCGGTGAGGCCAACCGCATGGACGCGCGTGACTTCTCCGGGTTCCACGTGCACTTGGCCCAGCGGCTTTGCAACAGGGCCGTCGGGGGCCAAGTACTGGTCTCGGCGGCCACCCGCGACGACTGCGAAGGGTCGGGCCTCGTCTTCGAGAGCCGGGGCCGGGAGACCTTTAAGAACGTCGAGGACGAGTGGGAGATCTTCGAGCCGGTTGCGTAGATGCCTCCCCCAGGGGTCGCTCTTGACATGTGACTAAGTAGTCACATATAGTACCTGACGTGGACGAAGTGTTCCGGGCTCTGGCCGATCCGACGAGACGCAGCCTGCTCGACGAGCTGTTCGCTCTTGACGGGCAGACCCTGGGAATGCTGGAGGAGAGGTTCCCCATGACGCGATTCGGCGTCATGAAGCACCTCAAGGTGCTGGAAGAAGCGGGACTTGTGGTCACGCGGCGCAGAGGCCGCGAGAAGATCCACTTCCTCAATCCGGTCCCCATCCGCCTCGTCCACGACCGTTGGGTCAGCAAGTACTCCGAGCCCTGGGTAGCCGGGCTCAGCGAGATCAAGGACAGATTGGAGCAGCAGATGGAAAAGACGTACGAAATCTTCATCAAGACCACGCCGGAGCGTCTGTGGGAGGCGATCATCGACCCGGAGATCCGGGCCAAGTACAACTTCGGAGCGGCGGTGAACTCGGAGTGGAAGGTCGGCTCGCCCATCAGTGTGGACGTCGCCACGCGCGACATCCATCTCGGCGAGGGCGAGGTGCTCGAGGTCGATCCACCCCGGCGCCTGGTGCACACCATGGCCGCGCTCTGGGATGACGACGTGCGAGCGGAGGGCTTCTCGCGGGTGACGTGGGAGATCGAAGAGGTCGGCGACTCATGCCACCTCACCTTGACTCACGACCAGATGCGCGAGGGCGCGAACGCGCAGATCTACGGCGGTTGGCCCATGATCCTCTCGGGCCTCAAGACGTGGCTCGAGACCGGCGAGCTCCTCACCACCCCGGGTTCGCAGCTCTACGCCTGATCGGCCTCACACGGTTGCCGCTCACCCTGACGGGGGCGAGGTGACGGGAACGAGCTGACGGGAAACGAGCTCAGCTCGTGCTACCCGCTGCCCCTGTCCGCCGCGGTCCCGGCCGCGACGGGCAGGGGCCGCAGCCGTTCGTAGGCGGAGAGGACGAGGGTGAGTATCCCGAAGCCGGCACCGAGGACGCAGACGCCGGCCCAGCCGTGGGCACCGTAGAGCGCGCCGGCGGCGAGGGATCCGATGGCACCGCCGATGAAGTAGCAGACCATGTACGCACTGTTGATGCGGCTGCGGGCATCGGGTCGCAGGGCGTAGATCACGGCCTGGTTCGTGATCTGCATGCCTTGGGTACCCATGTCGAGGACGAGGATGCCGACGAGCAGCGCGGCGACCGAGCTCCGACCGAGCCAGGCGATGGCGAAGGATCCGGCAACGAGCGCGCCGGCGACCACCGTCGTGAGACCGGTCCGCTCCGAGTCGGCCAGCTTGCCGGCCACGTTCGCCGCGGCGATCCCTGCGGCTCCGACGAGGCCGAACAGTCCGATCACCGCGTTGGAGTAGTGGTACGGGCTCCCGGAGAGTAAGAACGCGAGCGTCGTCCAGAGCACGCTGAACCCAGCGAAGACACACGCGCCATGCCAGGCCCGGCGGCGCAGGACGGGCTCGGTCGCCAGGAGGGCCAAGGACGAGCCCACGAGGGCGCGGTAGCTGCGGTGTGGTCGGGGGCCCTCGGCAGGCAGCGCTCGCCACAGCACCAGAGCGAAGCACACCATCAGCGCGGCCGAGAGCCAGTAGATGGCTCGCCAGCCGGCCGCCTCCGAGACCAGACCAGAGACGGTGCGGGCCAGGAGGATCCCCATCAAGAGGCCAGTCATGATGCGCGCCACCACACGTCCACGGCGCTCTTCGGGCGCCAGGTCGGCCGCGAAGGGGATCATGACCTGCCCGGCCACGGACGCCCCGCCGACCAGGACCGAAGCGAGGGCGAAGAACCAGAGGGTCGGTGCCAGCGCGCAGGCGACGAGCGCGACGGCGGACAGGAGGAAGAGAAGTGTGGCCAAGGACCGGCGCGGATGCAGATCGCCGAGCGGGACGATGAGCAGCAGCCCCGCCGCGTACCCGACCTGGGTAGCGGTGATCACCGTCGACGCGGAAGTCGGACCGCTGTGGAAGCTCCGTGCCACCTGATGGAGCAAAGGCTGGGCGTAGTAGAGGTTGGCCACCACCGCGCCCGTGGCGACGGCGATGAGGACGACGAGCGACCGTGACAAGCCCTGTGGCTCGGTGCTCAGGGGTCCGGCAGGATTCGCCCGGCCGGCAGGGTCCGCCCGGTCCGCCCGACCGGGCGGGGATCCGCTCAGACGTTGCCGCCGCGGCGGCTCTCGGCGGTGACCCCGGTCAGGGCCGTCAGGATCAGGGGTACGCCCATGAAGAGGAGCCATGCCCCGAACACGAGGGCGAGCACAGTGAGGAAGGCGCCCATTCCCATGACGAAGGGCCAGATGGAGGAGCTGGGAAAGGAGTCGATCGTCCCGGCCCCGTCTGCCAGCTCCGCGTCCTCACGGTCCGACGGCCGGTCACCGGCTCCGTGGATGTCGCCCCAGAAGAAGTACTTGCGGCCGTGGAACCGCTGATGCCAGAAGAAGTAGTAGAGCCCTGGTAAGAAGCCGAGCAGGGTGGCGCCGAGGAGCATGACGCCACCGCCGTCCTCGTAGCCCCAGAACCAGTAGACGAGCCCGACAATTCCGAAGAAAGCGCCGAGGAAGAGCAGGAAGAGCGCCTCGATCCTCATACCGTCGTCTCGACCCTTCCGTTGGACTTCCCGTTCCCGTTTGTTTTCCCGTTCCCGTTCCCGTTGGTGTGTGCCCCTCTGCCGTGCGGGACCGTGAGCGCGTCAGGGTGGTTGTAGTCCCACGTCGGACGCTCGGAGCGGATCGGCGGGAGGTGGGTGTAGTTGTGGTGGGGCGGTGGCGAGGTGGTGAACCACTCCAGCGTGTGGGCGTCCCACGGGTTGTCCCCGGCGGGGATCGGGTTGCGCCACGACACGACGAAGTTCACCAGGAGGAAGGCGAACGACGCCGCAATGATGAAGGCGCCCACCGTCGAGACGATGTTGTAACTCTGCCAGCCCAGATTCGAGGGATAGCTGGCGACGCGGCGCGGCATGCCCAGGAGGCCGACGACGTACTGGGGCATGAACGTGACCCAGAAGCCGATGAACATCAACCAGAAGTGCCACTTGCCGAGACTCTCGCGGAGCATGCGGCCGAACATCTTGGGATACCAGTAGTAGACGCCCGCGAATCCGGCGAACACGGCCGTCCCGAACAGCACCTGGTGGAAGTGGGCCACGACGAAGTAGGTGTCGTGCGTGGCGAAGTCGATCGGCGGGGAGGCGAGCATGATGCCGGTCACGCCACCCATGAGGAAAGCGAACAGGAAGCCGATGCTGAACAGCATTGGCACGGTGAATGTGAGCTGGCCGTGCCACATGGTGCCGATCCAGTTGAAGAACTTGATGCCCGTGGGGACGGCGATCAGCAGGCTGAGGAAGGAGAAGAAGGGTAGGAGCACGGCGCCCGTGGTGAACATGTGGTGCGCCCACACGCCCGTGGACAGGGCCGCGATGGCCATGGTGGCGAAGACCATGCCCTTGTAGCCGAAGACGGGCTTCCGGGAGAAGACCGGGAGGATCTCGGTCACGATGCCGAAGAACGGAAGGGCGAGGATATAGACCTCGGGATGGCCGAAGAACCAGAACAGGTTCTGCCATAACAACGGTGAGCCGCAACTGGCCATGGGCGCGCCGTTCACCAGGTGACAGCCGACTGCCGTGTAGATGTGTGTGCCGAAGTGGCGGTCGGCGAACAGCATGATCAGCGCCGCCGTCAGCACCGGGAAGGCGATCAGGATCAGGATGCCGGTGACCAGCATGTTCCACGTGAAGATCGGCATGCGGAACATGGTCATGCCCGGCGCGCGCAGATAGAAGATCGTCCCGCACAGGTTGACTCCGGTGAAGATGGCGGAGAAGCCAGTGAGGGCGAGTGCCATGATCCACAGGTCGGGGCCGGCGCCCGGAGAGCTGGTCGAACTCGAGAGGGGCGCGTAGGCCACCCAACCGAACTGCGCTGCGCCGCCGGCCACGAAGAAGCTCAACATCATGGTGATCGTGCCGGTCAGGTAGAGCCAGTAGCTCAGCGCGTTCAGGCGGGGGAAGGCCATGTCGGGCGCGCCGATCTGGAGCGGCACGATGTAGTTGGCCAGGCCGCCGAAGGCGAACGGACCGGCGAACAGGTACAGCATGAGACTGCCGTGCATGGTGAACAGGGCGTTGAACTGCGAGAAGCTGAGCAGCGACGAGTGGGGCGACGACAGCTGGAGCCGCATCAGCAGCGCCATGACCCCCGAGACGTAGAAGACCGCGATGGCGGTGATCATGTAGCTGAGGCCGATGACCTTGTGGTCGGTCGAAGTCAGCCACTTGAGGATGCCCGACGGTCCGTGGTGCTCCTCGGCGTGGTCGACGTGGTCGACACGGGGCGCGGCGAGGTCGGGCGGCGCTTGTGTGCCGGGTGGGACGATGACGTCAGTCACCGTAGAGCGCACCTCCTGTGTTGCCTGTGTTGCCGCTACCGGTGTTCCCTGTGGACCCTGAGCCCGAGTTGCCGGAATTGCCCGACGTGCCAGAGTAGCCCGGCAGGGTGCCGTTCACGTTGGCGTGCAGGTGGGCCGGGAGCTGTCCGATGGAGGAGGGATGCGCCCGCTGGAATGCGCCGGTCACCCGCAGCCAGGACTGGTAGGTGCCCGGCGACACCGAGCGGACGTTGAAGAACATGAGGGAGTGGTAGAGGCCACACAGCTGCGTGCACTGGCCGCGGTACACGCCGTTGTTCTTGACATTCAGGTCGAACGACGTCCAGTAGCCGGGGCTGGCATATCGGCTGAAGTTGAACTCGGGGACGTAGAAGCCGTGAAGGACGTCGTAGGAGCGCAGGTAGACGCGAACCGTCTCACCTGTCGGCAGGACCATGGTGGGGGCGTCGGTGGTCTGGCCGATGACCCTCACGCCGTTGCTGTACTGGAACTCCCAACCCCATTGGAAGGCGTACACGTGGACCGTCGTGTACGGGTTCGGCTCGACCGCCGTCACCTGGTTCTCCACGACGACGGTGGCCCAGAACAATCCGAAGACCGTCAGGATCGGGAGGACGGTGTAGATGATCTCGGTCAGCGTGTGGTACTGGGTCTGGACGGGCATCTCGTCCGAGCGGCGGCGGTACCGGAAGATGGCCCAGAGGATCAGCAGGAGGACGAAGCCCCCGACGATGAGCCCGGCGATGAAGAAGCCCTGCCAGAGATGGAACGTGGCGCGGCCCTGGGTCGTGGCCCCCTTGTAGGCGCCGAAGGACGGGAGCTGGCATCCGGTCAGGAGAAGGGCGCCGAGCCCGAGGATGACCGCGGCCAGGCGTCGGCGCCCTTTGCGCCCACGAACTGGGATTTCTTCCCTGCCGGAAGACGTGTCGGCCGCCGCGGGGTCCACGGCGCCGAGACTATCGAACCCCACCAGAAAACTGGAATTCGGCATCAGCGGCGGCGACGTGGGACGCATGCGTTCGACGCCATCGGTCTGGCCCCCCGCGCCGCACCGGTCGAGGACAGGCGGCCGGCGGCGCGGCTCAGTGCTGATGAGGAGGCACGGGGGCCGAGGACTCGTTGGAGGCCCAGGTGAAGACGCCGCGGGCCATGGTGGAGGTCGCACGCGCCGCCCGTGCGGCGAACACCTCGTGGCGGGCCCGCTGGATCCCCTCGTCGGACGGGTCGGCCAGCCACGCGTATTCGGCCAGGTGTCCCGCCAATCGCAGCTGCCCCTCGGCCCGGTCCGGATCGGATCCGGGGTCCTCCGCCGCGCCGGCCAGCAGCCGCAGGGCGCGGCCGGCCAAAGCGCCGGGGCCACCGGCGAGGTCGGCGAGCTCGGCCGCCAGGGCTCGTTCGGGTGCCGGTTTCAGCGTCGCCGGGTTGCCGTCCCACCAGCCGCCGTATTGCCGCCACACCGTGTGGACGACGAACTCGGGCTCGTCGTAGACCGGGCGCAGATAGGGCCGCGCCTCGAGCTCGGCCGGTGGGCGGACGCTGTGGATGGCGTCGTCGAGGCGGCCTCCGGCGTTCATCACCTCCAGGGTCTGGTCGACCAGTGAGTCGAGGAGGTCCGCGGTGTCGCTCAGGGCACGCCGGACCCGGTCGGCTCCCATGACGGGGAACCCGTGGCCCGGAAGGAGGAACTCCGCGTCCAATGTGAGCATGCGGCGCAGCGCGGCGGCCCATTCCCGCGGGTAGCGCTGCACCTTCTGGGGGTTTCCGGCGTTCGGAGACGCCCAGATGAAGAGGTCGCCACAGCAGAGGGTGCGCGACCCCGCCTGCCAGGTGACCGTGTGGTCGTCGGTCTCGCCCTTCTCGTGCCGCAGGGCGAAGTCGACGCCGCCGACCGAAAGGTCCAACGTGTCGTGGTACGTGCGGTCCGGGTAGCGGTACTCGGTCGGCCACACCAGGTCGGCGAAGCCGAACTGACGCCGGTTGACGATGGTGTTGTAGCCGTTGGTGAAGATGTAGCGGTCGAAGCGGGCCGGCAGGGCGTGGTGGGCGACGACCTCCGGGGCCGCCCACCCCTGCTCGGTCGCCTCCTGCTCCCACACGGGCACGCCGAAGACGTGGTCGATGTGCCCGTGCGAGTAGACGGCGGTGTGCAGCCGCTCTGCGCTCCACGTCCGGATGTCGTCGTGCACGAGCTTGGCCAATGGTGCGCTGCCGGTGTCGACCAGGACCAGGCCGTCGCCGGTGGCGAACGCGGAGACGTTGGCGAAGGACGGGCAGAAACCCACACCGTCGGTGATCTCGACGAATCCCCCGACGTGGTCGACGGGGTGGAAGTCGGCCGTCGAGATCTCGCCGTTCCAGAGCCGGTCGGCGACGGCGAGGATGTCAGCAGCCACTGGTCGCGTCAGCAGTCGGTGGTCGGGTCAACGGTGGCCGCTCGCCAGGGAGCGGGCGCTGGTCGGGTCAGCAGTCGCGGGTCGCGGGCGCTGGTCATGTCGGCGGGCGCCCTCGGAGCGCGGTGCACCGGTCCCCGTCAGCGATCGGAAAGGCCGGCCTCAGCTGCCGGAGGACTTCTCCTCGGCCGGGTTCGGGCTGTCGACGACGGCGGACGTGCCGTTGACCGTGGTGCCGTTGACCGTGGTGCCTGCTGGCGGAGGTCTTCTTGCCCTCCTCGATGCCCTTCTCGAACTCGTTCTTGGCGGAACCCAGGTTCCGCGCCAGCTTCGGGATGGCCGCACCCCCGAAGAGGAGCACGACGAGGACGATGGCCACGATCAGCAGGTCCGGACCGAAAATGTCAGCGAGCATGGGATTCTCCTTCACCTGGGTGCACGTGGCGGTGTACCGGTTCGTAGGTTAGACCCGATCCGGCGCCAGGAGTCCCGCACACCATCAGGACTCTTGTTCACATCAGTTCGGAGTCACCCGGCCAGCAGGATGCCCATTACCAGCGCGGCGATGCTGGCGAGGCCGCCCACCGACCCCCACAGCGCCAGCTGGGCCTTGGAGCTGGCCCGTTGGTGGAGGGCGACGGCGACGCCGGCGACGACCACGACGACGATCTTGGCCACCAGCACGGCCTTCCAGGCGGTGCTCTGGTGCGACCAGGTGAAGGTCGAGATGTTCCAGAAGCCCGTGACCACGAGGAGGGCGAACGCAGGCCAGGCCAGGCGGGCAAAGGCCCGGGCCAGCACCTTCGGGGCCTCTCCGCCCAGCCCCCGGGCGGGGCCGACCAGGCCGGCCATGACGATCTGGCCTCCCACCCACACCGTCGCGGCGAGGACGTGGAGAGTGAGGCGGAGCGTATCGAGCCCCGAGCTGAGCACGGATTGCTACTTGCCCTGCCACCTCGGCGGCCGCTTCTCGGCGAAGGCCACCGGGCCTTCCATGGCGTCGGCCGAGGAGAACACGACCCGGACGGACTCCGCGTTGATCGACCAGCCCTCGGCTTCCGAGACCTCCGCCGCCCTTTTCATGACGCTCTTGGAATGGCGGACGGCGAGCGGCGCATTGGCGGCGATGCGCTCGGCGAGGGCGACGGCTGCCGGCAGCACCTGGCCGGCCGGGACCACCTCGTTGACCAGGCCCAGCGCGTACGCCCGCTGGGCGTCGAAGGGGTCCCCGGTCAGCGCCAGCTCCAGCGCGATCGCCATGGGCAGGCGCTTGGGGAGCCGCAGAAGGCCTCCCGCCCCGGCGATGAGCCCACGCTTGGCCTCGGGGATGCCGAAGGTGGCGTGGTCGGCCGCGACGACGAGGTCGCACGACAGCATGATCTCGAGGCCGCCGGCGAGGGCCGAGCCGTTGACCGCGGCGATGATCGGCTTGGGGAAGTCCCGCTGGGTGAGCCCGCCGAAGCCGCCGGAGGCCCCCATGATGGCGCCGCCCTCGCCGCTGCTGAACGCCTTGAGGTCCATGCCGGCGCTGAACGCCTTGTCGCCGCTGCCCGTGATCACCACCACCCAGCACGAGTCGTCGTCGGCGAGCTCGTCCATGAAGGCGGACATGGCCGATGCTCACGCCACCGTTGATGGCGTTGCGTGCCTCCGGACGGTTGATGGTGAGGATCTCGATGTTGCCGCGGCGTTCCCGCAACACCTCGTCTGCCATGGCGCCTCCGTTCGGCTCGGCCGGGCCGGGTCACGTCGCCCGGCGGCGCCGCCGAGGCTAACGGGTCGCGGGACGGATCAAGAAGGTGCCACCGGCCCTTCCTCGCTGTCGACCGCCACACGGGTGGCGAGAGCGGCGGTCTGCGCGCGCTTCGAGTACACGACGGTGAAGGCGAACAGGCTGCCGATGACCCCGGCGGTGATGAAGGGCGAGACGGCGAGGAAGGTCCCGGTCGGCAGCATGTCGGCGATGATCATGCGGCAGGTGGCCTCGATGATGAGGCCGATCCCCCATACGACCGAGAGCACACGGAACGTGTGCCGGCCGATGGGGAGGTCGTGCAGCGAGTCGTAGGCCGCCGACTTGACCGGATCACGTCCGGCCGAGAGGTAGCGCCCGACGTAGAACAGCGCAGGTCGACCCCGCGTGAAGAGGGTGACGATGCAGAAGGCGCCGAAGGCGGCGGTGAAGGCCGCGTCGCGGATCTTGAGCACGTAGGCGTTGCCGCCGAGGAGCGTCGAGCTGAGGATGCCGACGGCGAACCCGAAGAGGACGACGGTGCCCACGAGGTCGATACGTCGCCGGCGGGCGGCCTGGAGGAGCACCCAGCCGACCGAGAAGGCGCCCGCGATGATCAGCGCCTGCGTGTCGCTGTGCACGTGGCCCCGCACCAGGAAGTAGACGGCGAGGGGGACGGCGGCGCCGAAGACCGCACTCGGAAGGTGCTCGCGCACGGACGGAATGGGCTGGAACCCCGGTGCGGGAGGCGGCGAGGGCTCTTCGGCTGGCACGCCACCTTCGCCGGGCTCCACCGGGCCAGGGTACCGCTGCCGGTACGGTTTCCCGGACGCGTAGGATCGGTGACGTGGACTTCTTGGTGCATGCCTTCGAGTTCCTCCTCATCGCCGGGGTCCTCGTCGCGCTGGGCCTGACCGCGGCCTTCCTCGCCGTCCGCGCCTATGTGCGGCACCACTGGCGCATCGTGCGCGTCCATCCCGGTGACGCGGGGGGCGATGGCGGCCGTGGCGGTCGCGGCGGCCGGCCGCGAGCGCTACAGCGCCCGCAGGACCCCCGAGCAGGTGAGCCGGGGCGCGGCCTCGCGCGTGCGACGTCGCATGTGGGCCGCCGTCGACGACGCCGAGCACGCCGTCGCCCACGCCGACGCCATGGACGCGCCGGTGGCCGAGCTCCCGGCGGTCTGCCGGTCGCTGCGCTCCGTCGCAGGCGAGCTCGACGCGTTGTTGCGTCTGGAAAGCCGGCTGGGCTCCGGGCGCCAGAACCAACCGGTCCGCGCCCAGGTCGCCGAGTTGGTGGCGGCGTCCCGCGACGTGCAGTCGGCGGCGCTGGCCGCCGGGAGCGACGCGACCGAGCCCCAACTGCGAGCGCTGGTGCGCCGGGCCACCGATGAGGTCGAGATCGTCTCCTCGGCACTCGGGCGGCTGCGCACCCTCGTCCCGCCGCGCTGACTTGGACCAGACGGGAGCAGCCGGTCGCAGCAACCCGGGCTCGGGCGTGCTCGACGAAGACTTCCTGCTCGGCGTCGCCACCTCGGGGTATCAGATGGAGGGCGGCTTCAACGGCGAGGACGAGCCGCAGAACAATTGGTCCGCCTGGGAGGGCGCCGGCCGGGTGGCGCGCTCGGGACGGGCGTGCGACTTCTGGTGCCGTCCGACCGAGGCCCTCGACCGCGCCGCCGCCATCGGTTGCAACGCCTTCCGCCTTTCGGTCGAGTGGGCCCGGCTGGAGCCTCAGCCCGGTGCGTTCGACCAGGGTGCGCTCGAGCGCTACGCGGAGATTCTCGCCCAGTGCTCGGAGCGGGGGATGGCACCGATGGTCACGCTGCACCATTTCACTCACCCGTCCTGGTTGGGCGAGGAGTTCTGGCTCCGCCCGGGCTCACCCGACGTCTTCGCCCGCCATGTCGAGCGCGTCGTGCCGGCGCTCGCCCCGTACTGCCGGCACTGGGTGACGATCAACGAGCCCAACATCGTCATGCTGATGGGCTGGGTGGAGGGGGCATCGCCGCCGGGCCGCCGCATGGCGGTCTCGGACGCCTACTGCGTGCTCGACAACCTGCTCACCGCGCACGTGCTGGCGTCGGACGCGGTCGTCGCCGTGCAGCCCGAGGCACGGGTGACGCTCAACACGAGCTCGTCGTCGGTCTACGAGCACGACCGCCTCCTGGTCGACCTTCTCCTCTCGCGCTCGGCCGGGGTCGAGCCGAGCGATGTCGACCGCTACGTGGTGGAGCGCCGTGCCATGCACGACGCGACCTTCGTGCCCCGGCACGCCGGCGAGGCCGCCATCCGGCGATGGTTCGCCGCGGTGTCGCCCTACGGCGGGGTCGGCGCGGCCGGTGGCGGCCGGGTCTGGGGGGCGGTGCGGAGTATCGCGGCGCGGCCGGCCCCGCGGCGCGTCCTCGACGCGGTGTGGGCGTCGCCCCGTGAGCGCACGGTGGACGCGGTCGGGTTCGACTGGTACGACCCGGTGGCGAGCCACGCCGTCCGCCGGCCGGGCCGGCGGCTGCCCGGCGGGGGTCGAGACTGGACGGTGAGCCGGGCCTACTGGGACGTCGACTCCAACCCCTCGGCGCTGCGGTCGTGGTGCACGACCGAGGCGGCACTGCGCCCTGGGCTCCCGCTGTGGGTGGTCGAGAACGGGATGGCGACGCGGAACGGGTCGCGGCGGGCTGACGGGCTCGATCGTCCGCGCTACGTGCGCGAGCACCTCGGCGCCGTGGCCGATGCGGTGGCGGCGGGAGTTCCGGTGGCGGCCTACCTGCACTGGTCGCTGGCCGACAACTACGAGTGGGGGAGCTACGAGCCGCGCTACGGCCTCTTCGGCGTAGAACACGACGCCGCCGGGATCCCCCACTGGCTCGACACCGACGCCAAGGGAGACGACGCCGCCGGGGAGTTCCGCCGGGTGGCGGCACGGCTACGGCGCCGGCTGAGCGGCGCGGTCGTCGAGGACCCGGGGTAGGGCCCTCCGGACGCGACAAGCCCCGGAGCGGTGTCCGCCCCGGGGCTTCGTCTACTGCTGCCGAAGGTTCAGCAGCTGGACCGCTGAGGGCTCAGCAGCCAGCCACGGCTCCCTTGACCAGCTGGCCGGTGTCGCCGGCGCCGATGCCGCCGAAGCTGCCCACGAACTCGTGGCCCGCCGACTGGTAGGTGCCCTTGAACTTCAGGCCAGCGTCGTTGCCGGCCGTCCACTTCATCTTCACCGTGGTCGCGGTCTGGCTGTACTTGCCAGCGTCGCCGTTGTACTGGGGGTCATTCGGCGTGGTGAAGGTGCTGGCCGCCATGAGGTCCTGCTCACATCCACCACCGTTCACCTCGATCGTCCAATAGTGGCCACTGGTAATGT
Source organism: uncultured Acidimicrobiaceae bacterium (assembly GCA_963822265.1). Classification (GTDB taxonomy): domain Bacteria; phylum Actinomycetota; class Acidimicrobiia; order Acidimicrobiales; family RAAP-2; genus Bog-473. The sequence goes on along the minus strand of CAWGHA010000044.1, from coordinate 31,141 downwards.
GGTTCGCGGGCGTCACGGCCGAGGCCGTGCCGACCCCTGCCAGTCCGAAGCCCGCTGCCATGCTGAGCCCTGCCGCAAATACTGCCGCCCGTCGCAACATCTAATTGCTCCTCCTTGTCGTGGTTCGAGATGCCGGTCGTCCACAACACCCCGCCAAAGGACCGCCGCAACACGAGGGAGCCCGATCCGACTGCCGACGAGTTTGTTCGCCCGACACATGCAACATACGTCGCAGAAGCCGCTTCGTCAACGATTGATTAAGCGAATGTTTCGTGCAAGGCCCAGCGTTCTCTCGAGAGTTTTAAGCGAACGTTTGTTGCTGGGCCCGGATTACGTTGCACAGAGATCAGGAAAGTTAAACAAAGCCTTTTGTCTCTGTTTTTCAGGTGCGCGCGCGCCGGATTCAGGATGCCGCCTGGCTGCGTGGAGGGTCAATGTGGCTCGGACCCCGTCGTCTCGCCTGCCGCGGGCCCTTCGATCTCTTCCTTGTCTCTTCGTCGATGCCGTATCACGAGGACGACGATCACGACCACGATCAGGGCGAGCAAGATGTCCGAAGCGATCCCCGTGGCCTTCTCGACGCGCTGACCGACGAAGTAGCCGAGGAGGCAGAACGTGACGCCCCACACGAGTCCGCCCAGCGCGTTGGCGCCGAGGAACACGCGGTAGCGCATTCCCGACATGCCGGCCAGCCCGGGGATCACGGCGCGCAGGAACGCCGAGAAGCGTCCCACGAAGACGGCCGTCGCGCCGCGGCGCTCAGCTGGTCCAGGGCCATGTCGATCCCCTTCTGGCGCTTGCGCAGCGGGCCGAGATTGAGCAGAGAATGGCCCCATCGGTGCCCAACCGCATAGCCGACCGAGTCGCCAACGATGGCGCACAGCACCACCACCGTGACGATCCCGGCCAGGGAGACCCCGCCCTTGGACGCCAGCACGCCGCCGAGGATGGCGGCGGTCTCCCCGGGGAAGACGAAGCCCAACATGACGGAGTCCTCGGCGAACACGAGCACGCCGACCAGGGCATACGCCTGCCACCCCTGCAGCGAGAGGAGGGGTTCGAGCAGACGGCTGATCATGGCCCGGCGACGATCGGCGAATGCCGCCCCAGGCCCGTCAGTTCACGGCGCGCAATGAGACCTCGCGAGGCGTGAGCTGTCGCCACCGGTTCTCGACACGCTCCATGAACGTCTGGCCCGAGGGCATGTAGGTGAGGATGTCGGCCTGGCCCTGGGGGCGGCCCAGCATCCAGCTGTGGCCCCCGGGCACCCATTGCACGGGGGCGCGGGCGATGGCCGCGAACTCCAAGGCAGATGGTCCGGGGGTGATGCGGTCGAAGCATCCCCATTCGTTGAGGATCGGGATCTGCTGGGCGACCAGCCCGCGCACCTCGCTCCGCTGGTCCACGGACATGACCATGCTGCCGACGGGCATCGTCTGGGCCACGCTGCGTATGTTCTGGCGCATGTCGGGCAACACGGCACGCACGGTGGAGTACATGCGGCCGATGAAGAGGTCGGGCAGGTCGAACACCACGGCGGCCAGCATGTCGACCATCGGCGCGACATCGGGCAGGAACGGGGAGAGGAGGGTCGGGATGATGCCGGTCCGTTCCTTCCATGCGGGCGTCGAGACGCCGTCGCGGTAGATCACCCCGAGGGTGCGTCGCGGATGGTCGTGGGCGAACTGGACCGCGACCGCGCCTCCCATGGAGTGACCGAGCAGGACCACCGGCCCGGCATCGACCCGGTGCACGATGGCCATGACCTGATCGGCCAGGCGCTCCATGGAGATGTCCTTCCACTCCAGCGGGTCGCTCCCGCCGAACCCGGGAAGGCTGGGGTTGATGACGCGCCAGCCGAGATGTTCGGCCAGCCGCGCGCTCTCGCGCCAATACATGCCCCCACCGGCGAAGAAGCCGTGGACGTTGACCGCCCACACCGGAGGCGTTCCCGGGCCGTCGGGGCCGTGTGCGTCCGAGTTGTCGGAGACGGCGAAACGAAGGCGGCGGCCCTCGACCATGATGGAGCTCGGCACCATGCGGATCGTGACCTTGTTGCGGATCTTGCGCGCGTACTGGTCGCGCACCAGCCCCAGGCCGTGCGGCGCATGACCCGAGTCGACGAGCTGCACGGGGGAGGGTCCGTCGGAGGGGGCGACGATCGCACCGGAGATCTGGAGCGAGTCCTCGGCGGGCACCCGCTCCGTCCTCGACCTGAAGAAAGGCAATGCCATCGTTCGCACCTCCTGCGCCCGGTGGCGCGCTTCCCTCAGCCCAGAGCCAACCCGGGCCCGGACCCACCGTACCCGACCCCAGCTCGGGCCGAACATGCACGTCCGCGGCGGTCCGCGTGCGCGATGCCCGCCGGACTGCGACGATGTCACCATGAGTGCTGACATCGTGATCCGGGGTGGGCTTGTGGTCGACGGAACCGGATCTCCGGGCCGCCCGGCCGACGTGGCGGTGACCGGAGGGAGGATCTCCGGGGTCGGGACGGGACTGAAGGGGAAGCGGACGCTCGACGCGGCCGGCCAGGTCGTGTGCCCGGGGTTCATCGACATCCACACCCACTACGACGCACAGGTGTTCTGGGACCCCGACCTGACGCCCTCGAGCTTCCACGGCGTGACCACGGTGGTCGCCGGGAACTGCGGCTTCTCCATCGCGCCCATCCGATCCGAAGGAGTGGCCCTGCTGGCGCGCACGCTCCAACACGTCGAGGACATGAGCTTCGACACGCTGGCGGCCGGCGTGCCCTGGAGCGAGTTCGAAACGTTCACCGAGTACCTCGACGCGATTGAGGCTCGTGGCACCCTGCTCAATTACGCCTGTTACGTGGGGCACACCGCAGTGCGGCTCTACGTGATGGGCGAGGATGCGTACGAGCGTGCGGCGAACGCCGACGAGATCGTCCGGATGCAGGAGGTGGTCGCCGACGCCATGGCGGGAGGGGCGGCGGGATTCGCCTCGAGCGCATCGCCGACTCACAACGGAGACCGCGGGCGCCCGGTTCCTTCGCGGGTGGCCGACCTGGACGAGCTCCGCGCGCTCCTCCAGCCGGTGAAGGAGGCGGGACGGGGTGTGGTGGCACTGCTCCCGGGTGGAGTCTTCCCGAACGAAGAGGTATTCCGCCTCCAGCGAGAAGTCGGGCGCCCGTTCACCTGGACCGCTCTGCTCACGGTCAAGGGCTACCCGTATCACGAGAAGGTCATCGCCGAGCACGACGCGGCATGGGCCGACGGCGTGGAGGTCTGGCCGCAGGTCTCGTGCCGTCCTCTTGTCTTCCAGATGAACCTGTCCGAGCCGTTCACGCTCAACATGCGGCCCTCGTTCGCGGCGCTGATGGACACGTCGAGAGAGCAGCGGATCGCCGCGTACCGCGACCCGGCCTGGCGGGCGTCGACGTGGGAGGAAGTAAGCGGACGCGGTGGCGGTGGCGGTTTCCCGTTGAACTGGGACGCCATCTCGGTGGCGGAGTCCGCCTCGCACCCGGAGCTGACGAACCAGCCCGTCGCGGTCGTGGCCGCCGAGCGTGGCTGCACGCCGCTCGACGTGATGCTCGACGTGTCGCTCGACGACGACCTCGAGTCGCGGTTCTGGTCGGTGCTCGCCAACAACGACGAGGAGGGCATCGCATGGTTGCTGCCCCGCGACAACGTCCTTCTCGGCCTGGCCGATTCGGGAGCTCACGTCTCGCAACTCTGCGACGCCTGCTTCGCCACCGACTTGCTCGGCCCCTGGGTCCGTGACCGCGGCGTGATGCCGCTGGAGCGCGCCGTGCACAAGCTGACCGCCGAACCCGCCGGCGTCTACGGTCTCCACGACCGCGGAACCGTCGAGGTGGGCCAGGCCGCCGACCTGTGCGTCTTCGACCCAGAGACGGTCGCGCCAGGGCCCCTTCGCCGACTGCGCGACTTTCCCGCGGACGGGGAGCGGCTGACCGCTGACGCCCCGGTCGGCGTCACCCACGTGCTGGTCAACGGACGGGCGATCCGAGAGGACGGCGTTCCGGTCACCGAGCCGGCGGCATCGCGTCCCGGGGTCGTGCTGCGAGGATGATCTGCCCGGAGAGACGTCAGGTGACGTCGCGACCGAAGTTCGTGAAGTAACCGACGGTCAAGGGGACCAGAACCATCACGGGGCGGTCCGTCTGCCACCCCCCTGGTATCGCCGGTCAGGCGGACTCGACGGCGCGGCCCCGCTCGACGATCTCGTCGGGCAGCAGCAGCCGAACGGACACCGCGAGCTCGTCGTAGACCCGCGCCATCGTCGACCAGCCGTTGATCCAACCGACGAGGGCGGAGTACCACACGTGTCCGATCATGCGGGCGCGGTCGGCCACGTCGGGCACACCGGGCTCGCCCATCGCCCGCGCGATGATCCCTTCCATCAACAGCGTGATCTGCTGCTGGCAACCGACTGCCGCCGGGTCCGGGGAGGACAGCGAGGTGAAGACCGCGGCGACGAGCTTGGGCTGGCGCCCCATGGCCCGCAAGGCGCGGTCGAGCACCTCGAGCACGCGGTCGGCCGGATGCTCGCTCTTCGGGGGGTGCTGTGCGATCCGCGTGTCCATCAGCTCGACCCAGTGGACCAACGTGGCCGCCAGCAGGTGGTCCTTGCTGGTGAAGTAGCGGTACACCGTGCCCATGGCGACGTCGGCCCGCGCCGCAACGTCGCGCATCTGCACCGCCTCGTAGCCCCCGTCGTGACCGAGCGCCATCGCCGCGTCGATCACGCGTTGTCGCCGGGCTTGCTGGGCGCGAGTGAGCGGGCGGGTCACCGTCTGCTCCATGGCGATATCGTATCCGGCCTTCCACCTGGGTCTTCGTGACAGGCCGCTACGCTCGGACGCCATGTCCGCAGGGGAGCCAGGGCGCGACGTCGCCTCTCTTCCCAATGGCCCCTCGCTGGAGATCGTGGCGACGACGGACGGGCGCGTCCCGGGAGAGCGGGGACGGCTCACCCGTCAGCGCCTGCTGGACGCGACCGTCGAGCTGCTCAGTACCACCTCGTGGCGTTCGGTCAAGGTGACCGACATCGCCCGGCAGGCGCGCACCTCGCCCGCCACCTTCTACCAGTACTTCGGCAACGTCGAGCAGGCCATCCGCGTATTGGCCGAAGAGATGATCGAACAGGCGGGCGAGCTGGCGCAGCTGGTCGGCGGGGACTGGTCGGAGGCTGCGAGCTGGGAGACGGCGCGCGCGGTCACCGAGGGCTTCCTCTCGTATTGGGAGGCAAACCGCGCCGTGTTCCGGGTGGTCGACCTGGCGACGGAGGAAGGCGACGCGCAGTTGCGCGGCATGCGGGTACGGGCGCTCAACGCGGTGACGGTCTCGCTGGCGCAGGTGATCACGTCCGCCTCGCCCTCACCGGGAGGGACGCCCGGCACCGGCACCTCGTCGCCGGCCGGCGCCGACCCGATGGCCGTGGCCGGCGCGCTGGTGGCGATGTTCGCCAGCGTGTCGGCCCACCGCTACGGCTTCGAGTTCTGGGGCATCCGCACGGCTCACCTGGTCGACACCCAGGCGCGGGTGCTCCACTGGGCGGTGACGGGCCGCGCCGCACCGGACCCCGAACCCTTCTCGAGCGAAGCGGCGCGCCCACGAACGGGACCGGTCCTCGGCGGCGCGACCGCCCGACGGCACCCTCCGACCTGAGTGCGATCGCCTACCTGAGCGCGATGGGGTTGAGGGGAGAGCCCAAGCCGTCGGTCAGGGGCAGCGGCGTCGCATCGAGCAGGAACCCGTACCTGCCGTCCGCGTGGCAGGCCTCGGCGAGCTCGTCGAGGACCCAGTTCTGACCCTGCGTCAATCCCATCTCGACCAGGTGCAGCAGGTGCACGGGCAGGTACGCGTCGTCGTACTGGCACGGGAAGACCTCGAACACCAGTGTGTCCGTGGCCACAGCCGCGACGTCACGGGCGTGGAACCACAGGGCCGTCTCGATCGTGAGACCCGGTGAGGGCCAGGTGTAGCGCACCAGGTCCCTGTTGGACGGGTCCAGGTGCACCATCTGTCCAGTGCGGACGAGGACGATGTCTCCGGGCGCCACGTCGAGGCGTGCCAGCGCGCACGCGGCGTCGAGGTCGTCGGGGGTGATGGGGTAGCCGGGTTCGAGCACGTCGCGTCCGAGGGCTCGCGCCACGTCGAGGAGGACGCCGCGGCTCACAACCGCACCGAGACGGTGGATGCCGCAGCGGGCGGCGCCGTCGGGGCCGACAGACGAGGCGGCATAGCCGTTGTACATGACGCCGCCGTAGCTGCAATGCGCCAGGGCGTCCCAATGCGTCGCGCACTGCGTGGCCAGCGTGAGGACGTCCTCGCTGGTGCAGATCCACTCGGGGTCCCCGCTGACGGGTTGGTTGACCGCGATCATGGTGCGGCTCGGATTGACCCGTCCCTCGATGAATCCGGCCTGGATCCCCTCGGCGGCGGAGAGGGGGAGCCCGAGGGCGAACGCCCTCCCCTCGACGACCTCGAGCGCACCGCGCCGGCGTGAGGCGCGGTCCACCAGGTTCAGCGTGCCCACCTCGTCCTCGCCGCCCCACCGGCCCCAGTTGCGCACCCGGGCGGCCACCTCGTTGAACGCTGCCGGAGGTGCCACACGCGCAGGATACCGCCCGGACCTCTGGGCGATCGCGGGCCCGGTTGTCCGCGGACGTCGGTCGGGACGATACTGATCACGTTCTCACGAGACCTTCCGGGGAGGAAATGACGATGTCGACGATCCGTGCGGCGGTGTGCAGCGGGCTCAACGAGCCATGGAAGACCGAGGAGATTGAGCTGGACCCGCCGGGCACCCGCGAGGTCCGGGTGAAGATGGTGTGGTCCGGCATGTGCCACTCCGACGAGCATCTCCGCACCGGCGACATCAGCGCCCCGCCCGAGGTGCTCGAGCTGATGGGCGTGAAGTCGATGTTCCCCGTCGTCGGCGGTCACGAGGGATCGGGCATCGTGACCGAGGTCGGTCCCAACGTGACGCAGGTGAACGAGGGTGACCACGTCGCGGTGGCCTTCATCCCTTCGTGCGGCACGTGCTTCTGGTGCGCCTCGGGCCGCCAGAACCTGTGCGACCTCGGCATGGCGACGCTCGCCGGACCGATGATCAGCGACGGCACCTATCGCTACCACCTGGGCGGTGAGAACCTGAACCGCATGGCGCAGCTGGGCACCTTCGCCGACGAGATGGTCTGCCACGAGAACTCCCTCGTCCGCATCGACCCCTGGCTCGACATGAAGGCGGCGGCCCTGATCAGTTGCGGCATCTCCACCGGCTTCGGCTCGGCCGTCGACCGGGCCAAGGTCAAGCCGGGCGAGACGGTCGTGGTCGCGGGCTGCGGTGGCGTCGGCTCCGGTGCGATCCAGGGCGCTCGCATCGCCGGTGCGCGGAACATCATCGCCGTCGACCCGGTGCCCTACAAGCTCGAGCGGGCCACCGAATTCGGCGCGACCCACACTGCGGCCTCCCTGCTCGACGCGCAGTTCATGCTGCCCGAGCTCACGATGGGCCGGAACGCCGACGTGGTGATCCTCACCCCGGGCGTGCTCAAGGGGGACATGATCGCTGCCGCCTGCTCGTGCGGGTCCAAGGACGCACGCATCGTGGTCACCGCCATCGCTCCCTTCAGCCAGATGGACGTGCAGCTCAATCTGTTCAACCTGGCCATGTTCAACCAGACGCTGATGGGGACGGTGTTCGGCTCGCAGAGCCCGCGGGTCCAGGTTCCCAACCTGCTGAACCTCTATGCGTCCGGACAGCTCAAGATCGACGAGCTGATCACGCAGGAGTACTCAATCGACCAGGTGCAGCAGGGCTACGAAGACCAGGCAGCCGGGACGATCATCCGGGGTGTGGTGAAGTTCGAGGAGTAGGTCCGGACCGGCGTCGCGGCCGGTTGCCCGCAGTGGCCGGTCTCACTCCGGCCGGGCATCGCCTCCGAGGACGCGGCCGAATCCCTCTGGGATGACGATGTCCGCCGGGCTGAGCTCGTGGACCGAGCTGTGCCCGAGGCCGAGCAACGCCGACTCGAACCCGCTCCGCAGCAGGTCCAAGACGTTCTCGACGCCCGCCTGTCCGTTCGCCGCCAGGCCCCACAGGTAGGCCCGGCCGATCATGACGGCCTGCGCCCCCAGGGCGAGCGCCTTCGCCGCGTCCCCGCCCCGCCGGATGCCACCGTCGAGGAGGACCTCGACCGCGCCGCCCACGGCCTCGACGATGGAGGGGAGCACGCGGATGGTGGCGGGTGTCCCGTCGAGGTTGTTCCCCCCGTGGTTGGACACCGAGATGGCGCTCACGCCCGCGTCGACGGCGCGCCGTGCATCATCCACCCGCGTCACGCCCTTGAGCATGAACGTCCCGCCCCATTGCTCGCGCAGCCAGGCCACGTCGTCCCAGGTCGGCGGAGGCGTCTGCATCCACTGCCCGTAGGCGCCGAAGAAGGTCGGAGCTCGTTCCCCCTTGGCCACCATGTTTGGGGCGGTCAGGTCCGGCACCTTTCCCGTCCACCGCGAACGACCAGAGCCAGCGGGGGTGTGCCAACGCCTCGGGCGCGAATTGCAGAGCCGTCTTGAAGTCCATGGTCTCGGGAATGGTCGGGCTGCCCCAGTCGCGCCCATGGGAGAAGGACCAGTCCAGCGTCGCGATGAGCCCGACGGCGCCGGCGGCACGGGCCGCGTTCGACCCGGGCGAGCACGTCGTCGCGCGACCCGATCCAGTAGATCTGGAAGAACGTCTGGGGGTTGGCGGCCACGACCTCTTCGATCGGCATGCTGGCGAAGGAGCTCAGGCCCATCGCGGTGCCCCGGGCGGCGGCCGCCCGCGCCACGGCCACCTCTCCCTCGGGGTGTACGGCCTGCACCCCAGTCGGCGAGATCAGCACGGGAAAGGAGACTTCTTGGCCCATGACCTTGACGGACAGGTCGCGGGTGGCGGCGAGGCCGGCCACGTGGGGAGCGAAACCAAGCTCGCCGAAGGCGGCGACGTTGTCCTCGAGGGTGGTTCCGCGCTCGGACCCGGCGACGAGCGCCCCGTACACCGACTTGGGCAGCCGGCGCTTGGCGCGCCGCTGCGCCTCGGCCACCGTCTCGAACCACGTGTTCGCCATGCTGGACCCCTTCGATGTCTCCACGTCGCGCCGGACGCAACACCCAGCCACATGGCACGGGCGACCGAGAGACCTTACGGGGTTCTCCGAGGGGTCGGGGCGCTCGGGACGGTGCGGCCGACTACGGCGTCACCAGGAAGCTCGTCGAGGCGGAGCTGAAGCTCTTCTGGCCCTCGGCCTCGATCGTGACCTTGCCCGGGGGGCCCGACGGGACCGTGAGCTTCACCACGAAGGCGCCGTCGGCGTCGGTCTTGACGCGTGCGATCCTGGAGAATTTCCACGTGACGACGACCGGCTCGAAGGCGTAGAAGCCGCGGCCTTTCAGCGTGACCCGCCGGCCCACGTGGCCGCTGGTGGGGTGGACCGAAATGGAGTCGAGCGAGTACAGATCCGCGGTGGCGTAGTACTGGCAGCAGTAGTCGCTGCCGTCGGCCACCAGCACGTCGCCGTCGCCCAGCAGGGTCGCAGACGGGTCGTAGCGGGGCTGGGTCATCGACCCGACGCTGAACCAGTAGCCGCCCTGGGCTTCGAACTCCTCGGCGGTCGCCGTGATCTGGCCGCTGTCGCACTCCGCGCTGCAGCCACCGACGACCAGGGCATTGCCATCGGGAAGCTCGACCGCGGCCTGGCCCTCCCGGGGGACGCTCATCTGACCATTGGACAGCGACCAGGTCGCCGAGGACGGGTCGTACTCCTCGGAGGTCGTGAGCGGGTTGAACTCGTTGGGGTTCTCGCCCCCGGCCAAAAGCACATCGCCGGTGCCGAGCAGAGTCGCCGTCGGGCCTTCCTGGACGGCCGCCATGGAACCGGTGGCGCTCCAGTCGTTGGAGGTGGGGTCGTAGAGGGCGGCAGCGGTTGTTTTACCCCCGGCCACCAGCACGTCGCCGTTGCCGAGCAGGGTCGCGGTCGCGTCCTCGTTGGCGACCGGGAGCGGACCGGTATCGGTCCAGGTGGCGTCGCCTGGGTCGTACACCTCAGGCGGTGACGCGCCGAATCCGGTGACCAGCACGTCGCCGTCCGTGAGCACGGTGGCCGTGAGCCTGTACCCCACGTCGTTCATGGGCGACGTGGGGTTCCAGCTCTGGGTGGCCGGATCGTAGAGCTCGGCGCTCGACAGCGCGCTGGGGACGTTCGAGAGGCCGCCGGCGACCAGGACGTCACCGTCGGCGAGCAGCGCGCCGGTGGGGAAGGCGCGCGCCACGTTGAGCGAACCCGTCCGCGTGAAGGTGCCGGTCGATGGGTGGTAGAGCTCGGCGTCGGACAGGCTGCCCTGGTCGACCTCGTTCTCACCACCGGCCACCAGCACTTCCCCATCGGGGAGGAGCGTCGCCGAGGCTCCCTCGCGTCCGATGGCGAGCGAGCCGGTCGGTGTCCACGACCCGGGCCCGCGTCCGTAGCCGCTCACGGCGAACCCTTGGGGACTCCCGGGAGCGTCGTCGGCCACGCCCACCGTGGCCTGGCGCAGGTCGATACCGGTAGGGGAGAACCCCACCGCGACCGTGCAGCTGGCTCCGGGGGCCATGAGGCCGCAGGTGTCCTGTGCGACGAAGTCGCCCGGGTCGCTGCCAGAGATGTCGACCCCGCTCACGTGGAGATCAGCCGTCCCGACGTTCGTGACCGTCACGCTCTGGAGCGACCCGGTGGAGCCCACCTGTTGGGCGCCGAAGGACAATCCATGCGGCCTGATGGAAACGAGCGGGCCGGAGCTGTTCTGGTAGATCTCCGCTGTCGTCTGGGCCGAGCCGTCCGTGCCGGTGCCGCCGGTTGCGAGCACGTTCCCGTCCGACAGGACGGTCGCGGTCAGGTCGGTCCGGGGCGTGCTCATCGACCCCGTCGGCACCCATTTGCCCGTCGCCGGTTGGTAGACCTCACTCGTGGCGTCGCTCGTCCCGCCGGTGACGAGGACCCAGTCCACTCCCGGCAGCAACGCCGCTGCCTGCCCGTACCTCGGCTCGGACATGGAGCCGGTCGGACTCCAGGTGCCGGACGCAGGGTCGTAGAGCTCGGCCTCGGAGAAGGTCTTGGTGTAGCCGTTGAAGCCGCCCTCGTTGAGGCCGCCGGCGACGAGAACCTCACCGTTGGCGAGGAGCGTCGCGCTGAACTGCTCCCGAGCCCGCTGCATGGAGCCCGTCGCGCTCCACGTCCCTGTCTTGGGGTCGTAGAGCTCGGCCTGCCGGTTGTCGGAGCAGAAGTCGTCGTCGCATGTGGCGAAGCCGCCGGCCACGAGGACGTCCCCGTCGCCGAGCAGGGTGGCGGCGAAGTACTCCCGTTCGAATTGCATGGAGCCGGTGGTGCTCCAGGTTCCCGTCTTGGGGTTGTAGAGCTCGGCGCTTCTCAGGTTGTCGAGGAAGCTGCCGGCGTCGCAGTTCCCGTGGCCCTTGTTGCATCCACCCCCGGCGACGAGCACTTTGCCGTCGCCCAGCAGAGTGGCCGTGTGCCCGGAGCGGGCCGTGTGCATGGAGCCAGTCGGGTTGAAGGTGCCGGTCGAGGGGTTGTAGAGCTCGGCGCTGGCCAATTGCCGGCCGCGGCTGCCGACCCCGCCGGCGACGAGCACCTCGCCACTCGGCAGAAGGGTGGCCGTGGCGTCGGTGCGGGCCACCGACATTGAGCCCGTCGGGGTGAAGGCGCCGGTCGAGGGGTTGTAGAGCTCGGCGGTCCTGGTGCCCCCTCCGGCGACCAAGACGTCACCGTCGGGGAGGAGGGTTGCGGTCTGTCCGGCTCGGGCGACCGACATCTCTCCGGCGGTCGGGGACCAGGTGTTGGGCGGTTGCACCGTCTGGGCTCCCGCCGGAACCGACGCGGCGGATGCGGCCGCGACGGGCAGCAGCCCCGCGGCGAGTATCAGCGCGGCCCAGAGCGCCCAGCGACTCTGCCTTCCACGGCACCTGTGTTCCCCGGCCAACGACCCGCGAGCTCGACGAAGCGTCATCGGCCACCTCCGTATCTCGGCGTGCCGGAACGGGCGATCGCACTTCGAGGTCCGGCCGTTCGCACGCTCGGATTTGGGTTCGTGACTCTGGTTTAGCCCAGCTTTTCCGTCGTGTGAAGCGGATCACTCAACGTTCACCTACGGTCCGGTTCAGTTCCCGGTGACCTCCGGTCAGCGCGCGCCACCCCTGGGGCGGGAGGGCATGCCGGTTGCGTGATTTCCTTTCGTCCCGCCGTCGCCGGGGCCGCCGTCTCGGGGCCTTCTCGCGCTCCCTGGTTTGTCGTCGTGCCCTCGGCCACGGTCTCGAACCACGCATTCGCCATGCCGAACCCCTTCTCCTTCTCCGCCCAGGCCTGACACCCGCCAAAATTGGGCACCGGCGACCGGGACGTCTTACGGGCTCTCCGAGGGTCCGGGGCGATCGGGACGGTGCGGCTCGCTACGGCGTCACGTCGAAGCTCGTCGAGGCCCCGCCGTAACTCCTCTCGCCCCTGGCCTCGATGGTGTCCTGGCCCGGGGGACCCGGCGGGACCGTGAGCTTCACGACGAAGGCGCCGTCCCCGTCGGTCTTGACGCCCGCGACACGGGTGTATTCCCAATAAACGACGACCGGCTCGAAGGCGTAGAACCCGCGGCCGCTCAGCGTGACCCGTCGGCCGACGGGACCGCTGGTGGGGTGGACGGACACCGAGGTGTTCGTGAACAGGTCCGCGCTGGCGTAGTAGTCGCAGCAGTAGTCGCTCCCGCCGGCCACCAAGACGTCGCCGTCGTCGAGCACCGTCGCCGTCGGGTCGTAGCGGGGCTGGGTCATCGACCCCTCGCTGAACCAGTAGCCGGCCTGGGCGTCGAACTCTTCGGTTGTCGCCGTGATGTCGCCGGTGTCGCACACGTCGGTGCAGCCACCGGCCACGAGGACGTTGCCGCCGGGAAGCTCCACCGCCGCCTGGCCGTCGCGGGGCTCGTTCATCTGACCGCTGGTCAGCGACCATGTTCTCGTGGACGGGGCGTACACCTCGGAGGTCGCGAGCGGTGTGAACTCGTTGGGGTTCTCACCGCCCGCCACCAGCACGTCGCCGTTGCCGAGCAGGGTCGCCGTCGGGCCCTCCTGGACGGCCGCCATGTAGCCGGCGGCGCTCCAGTCGTTGGTGGTGGGGTCGAAGACGGCGGTGGCGGTGGTGTCACCGCCGGCTACTAATACATCGCCGCTGCCGAGCAGGGTCGCCGTGGCGTCCTCGTCCGGAGCGGGGAGCGGGCCGGTGTCGGTCCAGGTGGCGTGGACGGGGTCGTACACCTCCGGCGGCGCCGACGCGAACCCGGTGACCAGCACGTCGCCGTTCGTGAGGACGGTTGCCTCGAGCCTGTAGCCCGTGGCGTTCATGGGCGTGGTGAGGCTCCAGCTCTGGGCCGCCGGGTCGTAGATCTCGGCGCTCGACAGCGCGCTGGGCACGTTCGAGAGGCCCCCCGCCACCAGGACGTCCCCGTCGGCGAGCAGCGCGGCTGCTGGGTAGGCGCGCGCCACGTTGAGCGAGCCCGTCTGCGTGAACGTGCTCGTGGAAGGGTCGTAGAGCTCGGCGTCGGACAGGCTGCCCTGGTAGTCGGCGTTCTCACCGCCGGCCACCAGCACGTCCCCGTCGCCGAGGAGTGTGGCCGTCGCCCCGTCCCGTGCGACGGCGAGCGAGCCGGTCGGAGTCCACGACCCGGGCCCGCGTCCGTAGCCGCTCACCGCGAAGCCCTGGGGACTCCCGGGAGCGTCGTCGGCCACGCCCACGGTGGCCTGGCGCAGGTCGATGGCGGTGGGGGCGAACTGCACCCCCACCGAGCAACTGGAGCCCGGCGTCACGACGCTGCAGGTGTCCCGAGCAACGAAGTCACCGGGATCTGCGCCCGTGATGGCGACGCCGTTCACGTAGAGATCAGCCGTCCCGACGTTCGTCAGCGTGACGTTCTGGACCGGCCCGGTCGTGCCTACCTGTTGGCCCTCGAAGGAAAGGCTGCCCGGGCTGATGGACACGATCGGGCCGGAGCTGTTCTCGTAGACCTCTGCCGTGGCCTGGGCCGCGCCGTCGTTGCCCGTCCCGCCCGTGGCGAGCACGTTCCCGTCGGACAACACGGTCGTGGTCAGGTCGGTCCTGGGAGTGCTCATCGACCCCGTCGGAACCCATTGACCCGAAGCCGGTTGGTAGATCTCGCTGGTGGCGTCATTGGTCCCGCCCGTGGCGAGCACCCAACCGGTACCCGGCAGTAGCGCTGCCGCCTGTCCGTACCTCGGCTCTGACATGGAGCCGGTCGGGGTCCAGGTCCCCTTCGCGGGATCGTAGAGCTCGGCCTCGGCATAGGTGGTCTCGTTGCCGCTTCCTCCGCCTTCGTTGAGGCCGCCGGCCACGAGCACCTCCCCGTTCACCAGAAGGGTCGCGGTGAACTGCTCCCGCGCCTTGTGCATCGAGCCTGTCGTGCTCCAGGCCCCTTTTGCGGGGTCGTACAGCTCGGCCTGGCGGTTGTCGTAGCAGAAGTCGTCGTCGCAGCTCGCGAACCCCCCGGCGACCAGTACGTCCCCGTCGTCGAGCAGGGTGGCGGTGAAGTCCTGTCGGTCGAAGTTCATGGAGCCGGTGATGCTCCAGGTCCCCGTCTTGGGGTTGTAGAGCTCGGCGCTGTTCAGGGTGTTCAAGAAGCTGCCGGAGTTGCAGGATCCGTGGCCCTTGTTGCACCCGCCTCCGGCGACGAGCACCTTGCCGTCGGCGAGCAGCGTCGCCGTGTGGCCCGATCGGGCCGTGTGCATGGAGCCCGTCGGGGTGAATGTGCCGGTCGAGGGGTCGTAGAGCTCGGCGCTGGCCAACTGCCGGCCGCCGCTGTCGACGCCGCCGGCGACGAGCACGTCACCACTCAGCAGGAGGGTGGCCGTGGCGTCGGTGCGGGCCACCGACATTGAGCCCGTCGGGGTGAAGGCGCCGGTCGAGGGGTTGTAAAGCTCGGCGGTCCTGGTGCCCCCTCCGGCG
The DNA here is from genome assembly GCA_963822265.1 of uncultured Acidimicrobiaceae bacterium. GTDB lineage: Bacteria > Actinomycetota > Acidimicrobiia > Acidimicrobiales > RAAP-2 > Bog-473. Next base: position 16,116 of record CAWGHA010000044.1, on the reverse strand, counting down.
ACCAAGACGTCACCGTCGGGGAGGAGGGTTGCGGTCTGTCCGGCTCGGGCGACCGACATCTCTCCCGCGGTCGGGGACCAGGTGTTGGGCGGTTGCACCGTCTGGGCTCCCGCCGGAACCGACGCGGCGGATGCGGCCGCGACGGGCAACAACCCCGCGGCCAGCATCAGCGCGGCCCAGAGTGCCCAGCGACGCCGCCTTCCACGGCGGCCGTGTTCCCCGCCCAGCGTCCCGCGAGCTCGACGACGCGTCATCGACCACCTCCGTATCTCGGCGTGCCGGATCGGGCGATATCCCGTTCGGTTCCGGTCGTTCGCACGCTCGAACTTCGGTTCGTGACTCCGGTTTTAGCCCAGCTTTTCCGTCGTGTGAAGTGGATCACTCAACGTTCACCTACGGTCCGGTTCACCTCGCTGCGGGCCACGCCGTGCGGGCGGCCACGACGGGCGCCTGATCTCCTCCGCCGCTCCGTCGTCTCGCCCTTTTCGGGTCCTGTCGGGGACCTGTTGTTATCGTCGAGCGCCGTGGCCGAGCCCGGTCCAGCTCCGATCACCGCCGCGCAGCGGGCGTCCCGCGCTTCGAGCTTCGGCGACGTGGCGGAGCACTACGCCCGTTACCGGCCCGGCCCGCCTGACGCCGCGGTGGAGTGGATCCTCGGCGGACGCGTGGGAACGGTGGTCGACCTGGGAGCGGGGACGGGCGGACTCTCGCGGGTACTCCTCCGTCATGCCGACCACGTCGTGGCCGTCGAGCCCGACGACCGCATGCGCCGAGTGCTGGAGGAGAGCGTGCCCGGGGTGAAGGCGGTGCCAGGCTTCGGCGAGGCCATTCCGCTGCCCGACCACTCCGCCGACGCGGTCGTCGCGGCGTCGTCGTGGCACTGGATGGACCCGCTGCCGACATTGACCGAAGTTGGCCGCGTCCTCGTTCCCGGGGGGACGCTGGGAGCGCTGTGGTCGGGGCCCGATCCTGACGGCGCCTTCTTCGAGCGAGCCCGGTCGCTCCTGGATGCTGGGGGCGACGGGGCCGAGCTCGGGCGCGCCGTCGAGAACCCCCACCGCACGGAACAGGTCTTGTCCGTTCCGGCCGGGCGTCCCGTTCGGCCAACCCGAGACCACCACGATGCGCTGGGAGGTGGCGCTCGACGCCGACTGCGCTCGTCGGGCTGCTCGGCACGTACAGCTGGGTGATCCTCATGGACGAGACGAGCCGGACGAGGCTCTTCGAGACGGCGCGACGCTGTCCTGCGTGACGACCTGGGCGTCGAGAATGCGACGACTGTCGACGTCCCCTACCGGACCGACCTCTGGAGGGCCCGCCGCGAGGGATGAGCTCCGGCGGTCCCGGCGGCCGGACTCCCCAGGTTCTCGCGCAACGAGCGTGCCGACCACACCCGGGCGCGCCACGAGACGCGGGGGACCAGCGGACCCACGGTGCGCTCGCGTGCGCAGCCCAGCCACACGCCCGCGCCGTATGACAGGTCGTCGGCCGCGTGCAGGCCGGCATAGCGGACCGGGTCGAGGCCGCCGGAGTCGGCCGCCCAGTCGCGGAGCGCGGGCACCAGGAACGCGAGCGCCGACGCACGCCGCGTCCGTGGGTGGAGCAGCCCCAGCACCAGCAACGGCGACCAGGCCCTCACAGCCTCGCCGAGCGCCGGCAGCGCCCCCCGGGCCGTGCCCCCGCCGGCGATGCGCGTGGCCACCGCAACGGGGTCGCGCACCAGCCCGGTGAGACGCCAGGCCAGGAGAGCGACGGACCCGGCCTGGACCGCCAGCGCCTCGGCCGGGCGGCGGCGGAGCAAGAACGCCCAGACGGCGAGCGACCACCCAGAGACGTGGACAGGCGCGATCGGCGCCCGGGTGCCGCCGCCAGAGCGCTGCGGCGGTCGTCCCGTAGAAGGCGCGCCGTCCGAGCAGCGGGCCGATGCGGTCCGGGCCGTCGTGCGCCACGGTGCTCTCGGGCACGTAGCGCACGTCCCATCCCGCCTCGACGAGGCGCCAGACGAGGTCCACGTCCTCACCCCCGCGCAAGCGCGGATCGAACAGCTCCCCCGCCTCCGTCACGTCGCGACGAACGAGCAACGCCGCGCTGGGCACGAAGGGAACGGGACCGAGTGGTCTCACCGGTGCGGGCCGGGTGCCGCGATCGAGAGGGTTGCGGACGGCGGCGTAGCGCGCCACCGCGCCGACCCGGGGGTTCGGGCCTGTTCCCGCGCCGTCTGCGCTCACGATGCGCGGTGCCACCGCGGCCGTCAACGGATCGCCGAAGTGGGCGAGCAGAGGTCCGAGCCATCGCGGTGCGGGCACGCAGTCCGAATCGACGAAAGCCACGATCGATGTGCGCGCCGCCCGAAGGCCAGCGTTACGGGCGGCGGCGGGCCCGACGTTCGAAGCCAGCCCCACGAAGGTCGCGCCGTGTCGCGCTGCCACCTCCTCGGTCGCGGCAGGCTCGCCTGAGGCGTCGTCGACGACCACGACGGCGCCGACCCCACCGAGTGCTCCGAGCAGACGGTCCAGCTGGGCGGGACGGTCGCGGACCGGGACGACGACGGTGACGTCGTGCTCGCCGGGGGACAGCTCGGTGCCGTCCCGGTCCGGACGCGGCTGCGCCACGAAAGCCCCTGACGACACAAGGCGGCGGGCCAGCGCGCCGTTCGACGGCCGGTCTCCGACCTCCCCCCCGGATGACCAGCGCTCCACGAGCGAACGCGCGCGTGGCAGAGAGCCGGAAGAGCCGGACGGGGCTGCCACCCAAGACGACCGAGCCGCCGTCGAAGCCCGTCGTGGCCGGGTCGGCGCTCAGGGAAAAGGAGCCGGGCAACGGCGTGTCGCCGCTCGCCGGGGCGGGTCGAAGCGGCGAGGGTCCGGCGTCACCGGTGGGGTCCACTCACCGATTCTGCTCGGATGTGGCCGATGGGATCGGACGGGGCTGCTCGGAGGGCGGCGATAGGCTGGACTACCTTGCCCAGAGGAGGTCGGGATGCTCGCTGAGGACCAGCACACCGAGGACGTCGACGAGTCGTCCGAGGCCGAGGACGACGTCGAGGAGCTCCTGGTCGAGGAGATCTCCATCGACGGGATGTGCGGCGTCTATTGAGCCTCACCGAGACGCGGGCGGATGCCTCCGCGTTCGCAGTCGAGGGGGCGTGGCGGCTCGACCCCCAGGTCGCCCTGAGGGACGAGTCGTTCGGCGCCCTGGCCTACCACTACGGCACCCGTCGTCTGGTGTTCTTGAAGTCGCGCCCGCTGGTCGGGCTGGTCACCGGCCTGGAGGCCTACCCCACGGCCTCGGCGGCGCTCGACGCACTGGCGCCCGAAGGCGAGCGCGCCCGCTACGAGGCGGCCCTGGGGCGGCTGGCCGACTCGGGGGTGATCTGTGCCCGTTGAGTCGCTCACGACGCGGTTCACCGCGGGGCTCGACGCGCCCATCTGCCTGACCTGGGAGCTCACCTACGCCTGCAACCTCGCCTGCGTCCACTGCCTCAGCTCCTCGGGCCGGCGTGACCCGGCCGAGCTGAGCCCCGGCGAGGCGCGCCGGATCGTCGACGAGATGGTCGACATGAAGGTGTTCTACGTCAACATCGGCGGCGGCGAGCCGATGCTGCGACCCGACTTCTTCGACCTGGTCACGTACGCCGTCGAGCGGAAGGTCGGGGTGAAATTCTCCACCAACGGCACCCGGCTCACCGCGGAACGGGCCCGCCAGCTCGCCGCGCTCGACTATCTCGACGTCCAGGTCAGCCTCGACGGTGCGGTGGCCGCGACGAACGACGCCGTGCGGGGCGAGGGCTCGTATGCCGCTGCCCGCGCGGCCATGGACAATCTCGCCGCAGCCGGGTTCGGCGCGTTCAAGATCAGTGTGGTGGTGACGCGTCACAACATGGCAGAGCTCGACGCGCTGGCCGCGCTGGCCGATTCGTACGGCGCGCAGCTCCGCCTGACCCGGCTGCGCCCGTCGGGTCGTGCGGTCGACACCTGGGACGAGCTTCACCCGACGAGCCAGCAGCAGCGCGCCCTCTACCACTGGCTGCGCGACCACCCCGGAGTCCTCACCGGCGACTCCTTCTTCCATCTCTCCGCACTCGGCGAGCCGCTCGACGGGCTGAACCTTTGCGGCGCCGGCCGGGTCGTCTGCCTCATCGACCCGGTGGGCGACGTGTACGCCTGCCCGTTCGTGATCGACCGCCAGTTCCTGGCCGGCAACGTGCGCGCCCGCGGTGGCTTCGCCACGGTGTGGCGCGAGTCCGAGCTCTTCGCCGAGCTGCGCCACCCGCAGAGCGCAGGAGCCTGCGCATCGTGCGGCTCCTACGACGCCTGCCGGGGCGGGTGCATGGCGGCCAAGTTCTTCACCGGCCTGCCGCTCGACGGCCCTGACCCCGAGTGCGTGCACGGTCACGGCGAAGCCGCCCTGGCATCGCGCTCCGAGTCGGACCGTCCCCGCGCGGTCTCGGGCCACTCCAAGCTGCGTCCTGACGGTACGCCGATGCCGGTTCCCATGCCCGTGCGCCGGCGCGTTCCGGCCCGCGCCTGAGTGGACCTCGGCGCGGCCACCTGGCCGCAGGTGGAGGCGACGGCCGGGCGGACGATCCTGGCAGTGCCGTTGGGGTCGCTCGAGCAGCACGGCCCGCACCTGCCCCTCGACACGGACGCCCGTATCGCTGCAGCCGTGGCCGTGGGGCTCTCCCGGGCGCGGAAGGGCATCGCGGTGGCGCCCGCGCTCGCCGTACGGAGCGAGCGGGGAGCACGCGGCGTTCCCGGGCACCCTGCTCATCGGCCACGACGTGCTGTCGGACGTGCTGGTCGAACTGGTGCGTTCGGCCCGAGGCTCCTTCGCCGGGGTTGTGCTGGTCAGCGCGCACGGAGGGAACCGCGACGCTCTGGCCATCGACGGAGAAGCGCTGTACCGCTGAAGGGGACGACGTGCTGGCTTGGACGCTGGCCGTCGCCGGGCTCCGACGCGCACGCCGGCCGGACCGAGACGTCCCTCATGCTGGCCGTCGAACCCGAAGCGGTGCGCGTGGAACGAAGCGGAGACGGGCTGCACCGTGCCGCTCCAGCTGCTGATGCCGCGCCTCCGCGAGGAGGGGCTTCGTCCCGTTTCGCCCAACGGGGTCCTGGGCGACCCCGCGGGGGCCAACGCGGAGGAAGGCCGCGCGCTGCTGGCCGCGCTGGTGGCCGAGCTCGCCGGCGCGGTCTCGGCGCGCTGGCCCCGGTCGTGAGCCCGGCCGCCGTCGTCACCGGCGCGGCCCGCGGCATCGGCGCGGCGACGGTGGACGCGCTCGTCGGGGCCGGCTGGCAGGTCGTCGCGTTGGACCGTTGCGCCGACGACCCGGCGCTCGACTACCACCTGGCATCGGCGTCCGACCTCGACGCAGTGAAGGCCCGCCACGGAGACGCCGTGCACGCGATGGTGGGCGACGTGCGCAGCTCGGCCGACATGCAGGCGGCGGTGGCCGCGTCGGTCCGCCTCTTCGGGGGCTTGCAGGCGGCGGTGGCCGCGGCCGGGGTCGTCAACGGCGGCCCGCCGCTGTGGGAGACCGACGACAAGCACTGGGACGTGATGTTCGACGTCAACGTGAACGGCGTGCGCCGCCTCGCGGCCGCGGCCGTCCCGGTGCTGTTGGAAGCAGCCGTACCGCGTCAGGGCCGGGTGGTGGCGGTCGCCTCGGCGGCCGGACTTCTCGGTTTGCGACGGCTCAGCGCGTACAGCACGTCGAAGCACGCAGTTATCGGGCTCATGCGCTCCCTCGCCGCCGACCTGGCGGGCACGGGTGTCACCGCGAACGCCGTGTGCCCGGGGTCGACGCGGGGACCGCTGCTCGACGTGTCGGCCGCGGTCTACGGCCTCCCGACGGCGGAGGCGTTCGCGAGCCAGCAACTGGTGGAACGACTGCTCGAGCCCGAGGAGACGGCGGCGCTCATCGCATGGCTCTGCGGCGCGTCGGCGAGCGGAGTGACGGGCGCGGCGCTGGCCGTCGACGGCGGTATGACGACGTCGTAGGCATCGAGAGAGATGGCGCGATCGATTCGCTGGTCAGGCTTGATGCAAAGCGCCAGCACTTTCTGAGATCTGTTCTCACTCCGACGCAGTGAGTTGACAGCTGAGTCGGGTGATCTCACCGAAGATCACTCGTCGGCTGCGGCACGGCGCCACGTCACCGAACCGATTCAGAGATAGGCCCTCGGATACGATCCGGAAAAAGTGGCGGTCCACGTCCATTGTCGTGGCCATCGGACGAAAGACAAGCGACATCGCGTCCACGGGGTCCGTCTATGCCGCCCCGACGACCCAGGGAGCGGGTAACTGCACCAGTCCTGCCAACGCGTGCACGCTGGCGACCACACTCGGCGGGTGGGCTCCCGGAGACGTCATCGAGCTCACGACATCGGGGAACGAGAGCCAGAGCTCGACGTTCTACTCGGGTGGCTTCACCGTCAACGCCGATCAGTTTCAGGGAGTCGGAGCCACTCGTCCCAGCTGATATCGCGTCCGATGAATCTCGGTTCGCGAAATGGCCAGTGTTGCGTGATCCACTGCGGGATCAGTTCGTCGAGTGATGAGGCCAGTGGGTCGCCACAAGATCGTCCACGACCCACCAGCTGATCTCGGCGTCTGCCCCGGTGCGCTCGGGTGGATCGATGTAGACGCAACCGGAAAGTGCCGTCTCCTGTTCGTTCAAGAGGGCGTAGTTGAACGAACGATTCTCGCTCGCCTCTTTCTCATGCCGGGCCAGATCGGCGGCGTCTTCCTCGAACGTGAGCGACTCGGGTGGCCATCCCCAGGCCTTCCGAACATGCTCCACAACCGTTCCCGAGAGCCCATGACCGCCGGATAGTCCATTTTCACGTCGGATTCTCTTATTGGACGAAGGTGATGGCTTGGAGGAATGGAAAGTCGCTCGGGATGCACGAAATCGACCGGAAGCCAGTTCTTCATGCCATCTCCTCTTCGAAGGGCACGTGTCCCTCCCCCACACGGTATGTTGGTCGTGTGACGGACCGCCGTTCAACCGCTGATCGAGACATCACCGATGACGAGCTGACCGAACTGGCGCTCGCGGCCGACCCCGGGGCGCCGCTGACAGAGGACGCGGTGCCCATCGGTACGTATCTGTCCCAGTTCGCCGCTCCGCTACCCCTCTGGTACATGCCGCCCGTGGCCAGGTCCGGGGGTCGACGATGGACCACGCCGATCGTATTGGCAGTGGTCGCAGCGTTTGTCTTGATTGAGGCGATGGGCCTCTGCAACACGTACGGCATTCTCAGCTTCGCCTAGGCGCAAACAAATCGGACGAACGCCGCTTCGACATCGAAGCGACGAACTCTTCGTCGCGTTGGCTGGATCCTCCCCGATGGACTGGACTCGCGCACGGGTCGTCCATCGGTTCTTCCGAGGCGTTGCGCCACGCCGACGCTCCGTGATCGCGACACGCACGAGTCCCGGCAATTCGGTCGACCGCGTCGTATATTGACGCCGTCCCTACAGGGACGAAAGGGGGAAACCTCATGAAAGACCGTACGTTCGAACGTCTCGGCGCACTGAGCGGACTCGCCTTCGTAGTGCTCGCCGTGCTTTCCGGCTTCATCTATCCCCAGCAGCCTCGGGTCGACTCCTCGCCGGCGACGACGTTGGCCTGGGTCACCGACCACCGGGTGGCCCTGCAGGCCGGGATGATCTGCGACTTCTTCGCGGCGGGGGTGCTGCTCTGGTTCGTCGGCTACCTGCACCGCGTGCTCCGCCGAGTGGAAGACGGCACTGAGACGCTTGCACCGATCGTCCTCGGAGCCGGCCTCGGGGTGGCTATCACCTCGGCCATGGCGGCGTTGCCCACGGCGGTGCTCGCCTTCATGGTTGCTCAGCCCGGCGGCATAAGCGACCCGTCGCTCGTCCGTATGCTCGGTGACCTGAACACACTGTTCTTCTCGGTGACTTCCGTGATGACCGCGGTCTTCCTGGTCGGGTTGGGACTGGCCATGCTGGCAGGGGAGATGGCGAGCCGATGGCTCGGATGGCTGAGCCTGGTCGTCGCGGCCTTCAACGGACTGGCGGTCTGGATCGGGGTCACTTTCAGCAGCTACCACGGCAAGGGTTGGATGGTGGTCGGCTGGGGCGCGTACATCGGTTTTCTCGCCGTCATGTTGCTCGTGAGCGGATCTTTGCTGCGGCAGGGGGCGACTACCCACGCTCGGGCCCCTTCGGTCGCCGTCTCGTAGCGCCGCCGCACCGAACGATCCCGCCGACCCGCCGTCCCGCCGTGACTCTCGAGGCGCGACGAGGCCACCGCAGGAGGTAGGGCGGCGGTGGAGCATGTCCGGGTCGGTTCAAGACCCGCGCCTCCCGGTGTTCAGGAGCTCCAGATGATCGCTTGCGGTTCGGTGTACGCCAGCAGGCCGTAATCCCCGCCGTCGCGGCCCCAGCCCGACATCTTGAATCCCCCGAAGGGCGCGTCGTGGTTGCGCTGCGCCGTGTTGATCCCGACGTGGCCGGCCTGGAGGAGTTTGGCCACCCGCAGCGCCCGGGCCCCGTCCTTGGAGAACACGTAGTCGTAGAGCCCGAACTCGGTGTCGTTGGCGATGGCGATGCCCTCCTCCTCGTCGTCGAAGGGGATCATGGTGACGACGGGGCCGAAGATCTCCTCGCGGGCCACCCGCATGGAGTTGTCGCCCGTGACGAGCGTCGGTGCGACGTAGAAGCCTCTCGGCAGGTCGGACGGGCGTTCGCCGCCGATGACCACCTCGGCGCCGTCCTCGCGGGCGGACTCCACGTGCGCCTCGATCCGACCCCGCTGCGCAGCCGAGATCACCGGGCCGATCACCGTCTTGGGGTCGGTCGGGTCGCCCACCGTCAGGAAGCCGGCCATCTGCACCAGGCCGTCCCGCACCTGGTCGAAGACGCTGCGGTGCACCACGGCGCGGGTGGGGGCCGTGCAGATCTGTCCGGAGTGGAAGGACCAGGTGGAGCCGATGCAGCCGACGGCCGCCTTCACGTCGGCGTCGTCGAACACGACGCAGGCGCCCTTGCCACCCAGCTCGAGCAGAGAGCGCTTCATGGTGCGAGCCGCCTTCTCGGCGATGGTCACGCCCACCTGGGTGGAGCCGGTGAAGCTCACGCAGTCGACGTCGCCCGCCTCCACCAGGGCGGCGGAGGAGGCCGGCGTGTTGCCGTTGACCAGGTTCACCACCCCAGGTGGGAATCCGACCTCGTTGAGGATGCGGACCAGCTCCACGATGGCCAGGGGGTCCTGGGCGGCGGGCTTCACCACCACGGTGTTGCCGGCGGCGAGCGCGGGCGCCACCTTGCCGGCCATGTTCACCATGGGGAAGTTGTAGGAGGTGATGCAGGCGACGACACCGAGCGGCTGGCGGTTCACCATGCCGCCGATGATCCCGCCGGGGGCGAGTGGGGTGGCCTGGGCCGGCTGGGGCAGCAGGGGGGTCTGCAGCACCGAGCGCGGGTCGCGCGAGTACCGCTCGAAACGGTCGGCCGCGACCGGGACCTGCATCCGCGAGCCGACCATTGCGGTGGCGCCCGTCTCGGCGATCACGAGCGGGAGGAGCTCGGCCGACCGGGCGCGGATGGCGGCGGCGGCCTCGCGGATGAGCGCGCTGCGGTCGTCCTGGGACCAGGCCGCCCAACCGGGCTGGGCCTCCTTGGCCGCGGCGGCCGCGGCCAGGGCGTCTTCCACCCCGCCGTTGGGCGCCAGCCCGACCACGTCCTCGGTGGCGGGGTTGACGATCTCGTAGGTCCCGTCGGAGGCGTCCACCCACTTGCCTCCGATGAGGAGCTGGTGCTCGTCGCGCTGGATGGTCTCGGCCATGGTTGCTCCGTCTGTTCGTGCTCGGCGGCGCGCCGTGTGATCTGACGGCGCGTCACATTCAACCCCGGGCGCGGGCGCGGCCGCCAAAGCCCCAGCTGGCCGCGCATCGGCGTCCGGGCGAGACCCACGCCGAGGGCGACGGCGTCGCCTCCGGAGGCAGGGGGCGACGGCAGGGCCCGGACGGGTTCCTGCTCCCACTGGGCGGCCAGGAGTTAGAGAGCTTCTGGCAGGGCAAACGGCTGCGGGCGAACTGCGGGTGCAGGCCTGCGCCGGGCTGCTGAGCTCTTCGCTTCCCGCCCGGTGATGTGCCCGGTGCGCCACTCGACTGAGTGCCGCTCGCGGGAGGTGTCGGGCCCGCAGCACCACTGGTCCTTCGTCGCGGCGCACCCACGCCACCATCGAGGTCGGGGAGCCGATCCGGGTCGTGTTCTCCGCGCTCGGCCCGTCCCGGCGACGGCGAGGTCTGGCAGCCACAGTGGGTGCGCGACCGCGACCCGCTCTGAACGGCGGGGCGTGACTCACCTCTCAGAGCCCCGGCTTCTGTCCTCTTCCGCCACCGCCCAGGACACCAAGGATGAAGCGGCCGAGCCGACCGGGCGGTTTCCGGCGCTGTGCGGCGAGTGCCTCTTTCTCGCCCTCCCGGGTCAGCGGTCCGCCGAGGCGCCAGTAGCGCCTGCCCCCACCGGTGTAGCGAACGTATTTCGGCACCGGCGGAAGCTTCTGGGCCGGCTTACGCCGCTTCTTGCGCGAGGCCACAGGGTAGAGCGTGCCCCAACTCGAAGCGTGCCCCAACTCGAGCGCCGGCCGAGGCGGCAACCAGGACGCCAGGGATCAACTCCATGACAGGCCTCCCGGGGTCGGTACCCGGCAAATGCCTCTCGTGCCGCGTCGGACAACATTTGCGACGAACTGCCCGGCATGTCGCGACGTACTGGGGCATGGATCGATTGGTGTGCGGCTGAGCAACGAGACCCAAATCGGAGAGCAGACTGAGGCGGTGGGCCTAGCCGCAGAGGTCAACATTCGCAGGGTTGGGTTCCGTTCCGGCACCGAGGCCGAACTAACCGCCCTGCATTCCGTCGAGGTGCCGATCGCAGCCGAACGGGGATCCCATCGCATGCCGCAGGCGTTCGACGCGTATATCGCCTTCGCCCGAAGCCTGCCTTCGCAGTTCGAGGACCACGCCTGGCTCGCCGAGGCTCCTGACGGCACGCCACTGGCCTGTGGCTTCTGTTGGTCCAACTCGGCCGGTGACCAGCAGGTGATGGAGTGCGACGTGGCGGTGCGTCGCGATCGGCGGCAGGAAGGCATCGGATCTCAGCTCTTCGACAGGATCCGCTCGACCACGTCGGACGAAGGCCGATCCCTCCTCAAGTGGGAGACCTTCGACGCCGTGCCGGCTGGTGAAGCGTTTTCTCGTTGGCTGGGCGCTCAACCGGCCAGAGCCAACCGCACCAGCGAACTGATACTGACCGACGTCGATTGGCCGATGATCGAAGAGTGGACGAAGGCTGACCTGGCGGAGAGAACGGATACCGCCTGGAGATGATCGACGGGGTCTTCCCGGAGCATCTCCGTGTCGATGCCGCCACCTTTCATCACATTATGCAGACCGCGCCCCGTGATGATCTCGAGGTCGGTGACGTCCTGATCGGACCCGAGGACGTTGCCGAGCTGGACCGGGCACTGCTCGAGGCGGGACGGTTGCGATGGACGGCGCTCGTGCGTGACTCCACCGGCACATGCGTCGGAGGAACCGAAGTCACATTTGACCCTGGCCAACCCAGCCTCGTCCTACAACAGAACACCGGCATTGACCGGGCACATCGTGGGATTGGGCTGGCCAAATGGGCGAAGGCGGCGATGCTCGACCGGATCCGACACGACCGCCCGGAGGTGCAGAGAATCCGTACCGGTAATGCGTTCTCCGACGCTCCGATCCTCGCGATCAATGAAGTCCTTGGATTCAAGGTGGTCGGGACGACAACCGAGTGGCAGCTGAGCGTGAAGGAAGACTGTTCCCAGGGTCGCGACCGCGACTCGTGATTCTGCAATCGACTGCCCCAGTCGTGCGGCAGGGTGGCAACCCAAGCTGGCGTTCGGGGGCACTGTGCCTCTCGAGGCTGGGGCCCGACCAACAGGCGTCCTCGTCAGTCACGCATGAGTGTTTGGTCCTCGAGCCATGCCAAGAACAGCTCAGTCCAGTGATCAGATGGCAGTCCCTGCCGGATCATTCCGAATCCGTGCTCCCCTCGGGCGAACACATGAAGTTCCGATGATCGGCCCGCCACCGACCAGTCGGCATGGAGGCCTTCGACGATCCTGACCAGGATGTCGTTTCGGGCGACGACGCTGAAGAGAGGAGGTGCGGTGTTCGGAACAAGAGCACCCCGGGTCTCCCCGCCGTAGATGGAGGCAACGAATGCGAGCTGCTCGGCGCGAGGATCGAGAGCGACGTCGACGACGAGAAAGGCTCCGGCCGAAAACCCGATCATGCCGACCGAATCGGCGCGAATGTGAAATCGATCAACATTTTCGCGGACGATTTGAATCGCACGCCGGCCATCTTCGGCACACGCCGAACGGGCCTCGACGTACCTCTCTGTGGCGATCAGTTCTTCAATCTGGCGAGGCAGCTTGCCGGCCGACAGATCCTCCGCCAGAGCGACGTCGACGGCGGCCATTGTGGCCTCGAAGGTATCCTGATCAGCACCTGAGCTCTGAACCCGGTACTTGAGCAGGAAGGCCGTGTAGCCAAGTGAGGTGAGCCAGCGAGCAACGTCGAGTCCCTCGTGCGTCCACGCATTGACCGTCCACCCGCCGCCCGGTACGACGATCACCCCCACTTCGTTGCTCGGACCCGACGGAGCGAACACCGTCAAGGTCGGGTCGGAGATGTTGCGCAAGAAGGTCGTGCCGGCAGCGATCCCGGATCGGACCTCGTATGCCATCTCGGGCGGCACGTTCTCGATTCGAGTCGGCGGACCGTTGGGCCACAGCCTGATCACCTCGACACCATCTGAGCGAGCACTTGTCATCAGCACAGCTTGTCCCAGGCCGGCTCATGAGGCGCCGTCATCGTTCCTTGCTGCGTACCCGGCGAGGTGGGCCGGTTCGATGCGGTGGTGAAGCTGGGACATCGGGGGGCGGTATTGATGGTCTGGTCGAGTCGGTTGACTGCACCAGTGTTGCCGGCCATGCTCTCTGCACATGAGCCGGCGACGCTCCGTGCGCGTGGATCGGCACCGCTTCATGACGACGGCGGGGTCCGTTTCCTCGTAGACACTGCGCTCAGTCCCGACGGGTGAGCTCGGCGGCGGCCTTCTTGGCGCAGGCGTCATCGACGAGGTCCTTGCCGTCCGAAGCCGCGGCGATGAGCGCGGCGGTGGCTGCGTTGTTGAGCGCCCGGGGCAGGCCGTTGGCCACCCGGTGCAGCCGGGCCACGGCGTCGTCGGCGAAGAGGGGCTCCTCGCGGCCGGCCAGGGCGAGGTGGTGGCGCAGGTAGGCAGCGGACTCGCCGATGTCCATGGCCTTGATCCCGAACCTCGTCACGATGCGTTGGTCGAGCGCGGCGAAGGTCCCGAGACGTAGCTGGCGACTGAGGGTGGGCTGGCCGACCAAGATGCCGGCGAAGGGAGAGGCCGAGTCCATCTCGGCGTTGGTGAGCAGACGCAACTCTTCGAGCTGGGCCGGGTCGAGCAGGTGGGCCTCGTCGACGATGATCACCACCCGGCGGTGCCGCTCGGCCTCTTCGGCGGCGAGCAGGTCGGCGGCTTGGGCCATGACCTCGGCCTTGTGGAACCGGGGCTCGGCCCCGAGGGCGCGCACGATGGTGACGTAGAGGCCCCGGGTGCCGAACGCCGGGTTGGCCACGTAGATCACCTGGTGCCGGGTCGGGTCGAGCCCGGCCACGGCCGCTCGCACGGCCACGGTCTTGCCCGCCCCGACATCGCCGGTGATCACGCCGAGGGCGGACTCCAACACGCAGAAGCTGATGCGCGCCACGGCTTCGCCATCCGCGTCACGGCTGAAGAGGTCCTTGGCCGCGATGCGCTTGCCGAAGGGGGTGCGCGTCAGGCCGAAGTGGCTCACCCAGGGGGCCGCGCTCACGTGGCTTCCTCGGTGTCGCCCTCGAAGAGGGCGAGCCCGGAGAAGTCGATGCTCGCCGTGCCCGCCTGCTCCTCGTGGGCGGCCGCCACCAGGCCGAGGTAGTCCACACCGCTGGCCGGTGCGGCGGGAGGCTTCGATTGAGGGACGGCGCGGTGGGTGTGGCGACCGATCACGAAGGGTGTGGCCACCCCGGCGCGGTGACCCTCGAAGAACACGTCGATCACCGAGAGGTCTTCTGGGGCATAGCGCAGTTCGACGCGCCGGGCGACGAGGGCCGGATCGACCGCGTAGGTGTTGCCCTCGAGTGAGACCGTCGCCGTGCGGGTCACCTTGCGGACCACCGACCAGCGGAAGGCCTGCACCAGGCGCTCGGGGTCCGCGCCGCGGTGCGGGCCGCCTTTTGCGAAGCGATCGATCGGCGCTTCATTTGTCTCGGCGTGGATGCGGCGATTCGCCACCTGTTCGGCCCAGGCGATGAAGAGATCGTCGAGCTCCTCGAGCGAGTCGATGCCCTGGTGCATCGCCTCTCCGAGAAACGCCTCGCGGATGAAGCGGTTCAGGCGCTCCTGCTTGCCCCGGCCTTCGGGCGAGTAGGGACGGCTGTGGACCAGACGGATCCCGAGCACGGCGCAAGTCCTGGTCAGCCAGGCATTCTTGAAGGGCGCTCCGTTGTCGGCATAGAGGACTTCGGGCAGGCCGCGATGCACGATGGCCGCTCGCAGCGCCTCTTGGCACGCCCGGGCGTTCTCGTGGGCGAAGAAGCGGCCGTGGACCAGCAAGCGCGAGTGGTCGTCGACGATCAAGAAGAGCTTGGCCCGCACCGAGGAGTCGACTCTTGGGTGCGGGACCCAGGGCCCGACCAACACGTCGGTGATCCAGCGGTCGTTGGCCGAGGCGGCCTCGTAGCGGCCGAAGGACTTGGGCTCAGCCGCCAGCGCCTCGCGGCTCAGCCCGCGGCGTTGAAGCTGTTGGCGCACCGTGCGCTCGGCGACGGGGACGCCGTGACGGGCGAGAAGGATCCGGGCGATCTGGGCCGCCGAGCGACTCGGCAGCTCGAGGCGCAGTGCGGCGGCCTCGTCGGCCAGCTCGGGATGGGCGCGCACCGCTCCGGTGTCAGAGCGTGTCTCGGGGCGAAGGGCCTCGAGGCCACCGCGGCGCCAGGCCCGGATCCAGCGGTCGATGCTGGCCCGGCTGTAGTGGCGCAGCGTTCCGTCAGGGTGGGTGTGCGCACGCGCGGCAATGGCGCGCACCACGACGCCGCGCTCCGCGGGTTCGAGCCGATCGCTCGTGGCCTCGGCGATCACCGCCCAGCGGTGCAACGCGACCACTTCAGCGTGGCGTTCATCCATGTCGTCATCTCCTGTCTCTTCTCGTCAACCGACAGGAGGCATGAAACGACGTCTGCCGACGACGAGATAGGGGGAGTTCGTGTTGGTGGCCACCAGCGTCCCGCCGCACACCGCCGAGGTGAAACGCCACAAGGAGACGGCCAGCCAGCCCGGCAGAGCACGCGCGGCCTTCCAGGCGGCCGTCATGGCGGCGAGCGCGTCGCGCCTCGGGTCCGGCAACGGTGCCAGCGCCGGGCCACCCAACTCGACCGCCAAGGCGGCGAAGGAGCGCGCCAAGGAAGCGGCCCGGCACCCGAAGCTGCGCAGCCAACCACGCACCGTCGTGTGCACGACCCCGAGGTGATCTGACGCCGGGTGGACCCCGTTCTCACCCGAGGTGACGGACTCGAGAGCCGCACCGATGGTCTCGATCGAGTCGAGGCGCTTGAGCGCCACGAACGCCGGGAGCAGGGCGTGGGTCACGTCGCAGCGAGCACACTGACCCCGAGGAACCCAGATCTTGTGCGCCCTGCCCTCGTGGCGGACGAATCTCGAGTAACCGGACCAAAATGTCATCGGCTCGAGGCACGACGGGCAATCCGCTCTCGGGACCTCGACTTGTCGACCCGCCGCCGCGTAGACGTCGACGGACTGCGTGCAGGGCCATACAATCGCCATCGGTGGCAACACCGCCTTGGACCCCTTCCGCGGTGTCAGCGATCAACTGCAGCGGGAGGGGTCCCTCGCGTTCAGGGACCGCTCATCCTCGCCGTCGCCGGCCTCGCCAGGCCAAGTGCGCCCAACACCATCCTCAATGAGCACGGCCGAAAGCCGCGCCCACGTCCTCAGACAGTCACGCCG
>CAWGHA010000043.1:0-16037 GCA_963822265.1 uncultured Acidimicrobiaceae bacterium | reverse complement strand
TGATGTCGGCGGGGTGGCGTCGGTGTCGGGCACGACGGTGAGGCAGGCCGACGCAACCGGACGGACCGTCCACATCTTCGACCGCGACGTTTGGCATCCCGTTCCAACACGCTCTTCTGCGGGGTCGAGCCGAGCGCCTGTTGAAACTGGGAGCCGTCACCGATCCGGCTGTAGAAGGTGAGGCTGACGTGGAGCGAAGCCGCGTCGGAGGCGGGTTCCCCCACGCTCAGGCCGATGTTGAACCACGGCTCGTCGGCGGTGACCCAGGGGGTCTGGGAGGTCAGGGAGAGAAGGGGCGCGGGGGCTCGACGCGGCAGCACGCCCAGCTCCAGCAGCCGGTCGGCGGGCCGACTCCGAGGTGCGCTCGTGCCCGGGCGCGGCCATCGCCGCGCCCTTCCGGAGAGGAGCGTCAGGGCTGCGACAACCGCGCAGAGGCCGAGGCGAGCCCAGCGTTGCGACACGAGGAAAGGGTAGAGGGCGCACTACCGTAGGCGGGTGCAGTCCACGTCGGTCCCCGAGCGTTTCCGCCCCCTGCTGGGGGCGACCGAGGAGCTGGCGCGCCGTTTCGAGCGGTCGGGCAAGTCACTCTTCCTCGTGGGCGGATCCGTCCGCGACGCGTTGTTCCCCGGCCCGGCGCAGGGTGGGAGCGACTACGACCTCACCACCGACGCCCGGCCGGATGAGACCGAGCGGCTCGTCCGCGGGTGGGCTGACGACGTCTGGACGCTCGAAGTCGCCCGCTTCGGAACGGTCGGGTGCCGCAAGGGTTCCGACGTCTTCGAGATCACCACGCATCGGGCCGAGGTCTACGTGCCCGAGTCGCGCAAACCCGAGGTGTCGTTCGGGCTCGACCTCGTCGAGGACCTGTCCCGACGGGACTTCACGGTGAATGCACTGGCGCTGCGACTGCCCGAGATGGAGCTCGTCGACCCCTTCGACGGCCTCGGCGACCTGGCTGCCGGACGATTGCGCACCCCGCTGGACCCTGAAGTCTCCTTCGGGGACGACCCCTTGCGCATGTTGCGTGCGGCCCGCTTCTCGGCCCGTTTCTCCTTGACGCCCGATCCCGCTCTTGTCGCCGCGATCGGTCGGATACGCGGGCGCCTCTCGGTCGTGTCGGCCGAGCGGATCAGGGACGAGCTGGACAAGATGGTGATGCTCGACGCTCCTTCCGAAGCGCTCTGGTTCGTGGTGCGCACCGGTCTGGCCGAGGAGTTCCTGCCCGAACTCCCCGCGCTCTCCCTCGAGCAGGACCCGATCCACCGTCACAAGGACGTGCTGGCCCACACGCTGGCCGTGGTGGACAAGACCTCGAAGAACAAGATGCTCCGTCTCGCCGCTCTCTTCCACGACGTCGGCAAGCCCCGGACCAGAGCGATCACGGACGGGGGAGTGACCTTTCACCACCACGAGGTGGTGGGGGCACGGATGACCCGGGTCCGGATGGAGGCGCTGCGCTACCCCGCAGCCGAAATCGACACCGTGGTGCGCCTGGTCGAGCTCCACCTGAGGTTCCACACCTACGCCCTCGGCTGGACGGACAAGGCGGTGCGCCGCTACGTCCGCGATGCCGGGCCTCTACTGGACCTGCTGAACGAGCTGACCCGGTGCGACTGCACGACCCGCAATGCCTCCAAGGCACGCCGCGTTGGCCCGGCGGATGGAAGAGCTGGAGCGGCGCATCGACGAGCTGCGGGCCCAGGAGGAGCTCGACTCCTTGCGACCCGACCTCTCGGGCAACGAGGTGATGGACCTGCTCGGGATCGGACCTGGTCCCGACGTGGGCCGGGCGCTGGCGTTCCTCATGGAGCTGCGGCTCGACGAGGGCCCGCTCGGCACGGACGAGGCCCAGACGCGGCTGCTGACCTGGTGGAAGACCGAGGGTTCGGACGGCTCGCGCGGGTAGGGTCGCGCCCATGACCAGGATCGAGGCACCCGCCAGCGGCATGGGCGAACACATCGACTGGGCGCTCTTGCGTCCCGACATGGCGGCCGGGATGGGAAAGCTGTCCGCAGCCGTGTACGGCAACTCTCAGCTCTCGGTGCGCGAGCGGGAAGCGGCACGCTGGACCATCGCGCTGATCAACGATTGTGCCGTGTGCCGCGACACCCGCGCTCGTGACGGGGAGGCGGTCGGCGCGGGTGAGCCCTTCTACGCCGAGGTCACCGATTGGCGGTCGGCAAGCGGACTCAGCGAGCGCGAGCGCCTGGCCGCCGAGTTCGCCGAGCGCTTCGCCATCGACCATCTCGCCATGGACGACACGTTCTGGGACCGCCTCCACGCGGCCTTCTCCGACGACGAACTCGCCGACCTGACTATTTGTTGCGGCTGCTTCCTCGGGATGGGTCGGACGCTCGCCGTGATCGGCGTGCGTGCTCCGGAAGAGCGGATCCTCGTCTGATCCCAGAAGCGCGGATCCTCGTCTGATCCGGGGTCCCGCTGGTCCACTCCGCCGGTCACCGGCCGGCAGCCGAACGCGGGATGGCGCCGAGGCGCGACGTTTCCGTCAGTCGTCGATGGAGTCCTGGAGCTCTCCTGCCGCGAAGGACTCCACCAGAGCGTGAGCCACGTCGTCGTGGTACTGCACCGGCGGTGACTTCATGAAATAGGCCGAAGGTCCCAGGAGGGGGCCGCCGATGCCGCGGTCGAGGGCGAGCTTGGCGCAGCGCACGGCGTCGATGATGACGCCGGCGGAGTTGGGCGAGTCCCACACCTCGAGTTTCAGCTCCAGGTTCAGCGGCACGTCGCCGAAGTTACGGCCTTCCATCCGGATGTACGCCCACTTCCGGTCCTTCAACCAGGGAACGTGGTCAGACGGTCCGACGTGCACGTCGTCCGCATGGAGCACGTTGTCCTCGAGCTGGCTGGTGACGGCCTGGGTCTTGGAGATCTTCTTCGACTCGAGGCGCTCACGCTCGAGCATGTTCTTGAAGTCCATATTGCCGCCGAAATTGAGCTGATAGGTGTGGTCGAGGGCGAGACCACGGTCCTCGAAGAGCCGGGTGAGGATCCGGTGCACGATGGTCGACCCGACCTGGCTCTTGATGTCGTCTCCGACGATGGGAACGCCTGCGTCGCTGAACCGGCGCGCCCACTCGGGATCCGACGCGATGAAGACCGGAATGGCGTTGACGAAGCCGACTCCGGCGTCGAGGCAGGCCTGCGCGTAATGGCGCTGCGCCTGCTCGGATCCGACGGGCAGGTACGAGACGAGGACGTCGGCCCGGGCGTCGCTGAGCGCTTGGGCGACGTCGACTGGCTCAGTCGGGGACTCTTCGAGGACTTCGCGGTAGTACCGCCCCAGACCGTCGAACGTCGGGCCCCGCAGCACGGTCACCCCCAGCTCCCCGACCTCCGCGAAGCGCACCGTGTTGTTGAGCCCGGCGTGGATCGCCTTTCCGAGGTCGGTGCCAACCTTGGCCTGGTCCACGTCGAAGGCGACCACTGGCGTGAGGTCGCGGACGTGGTACCCGCCCAATTCGACGTGCATCAGCCCGGGCACGACATCGTCGGGATCGGCGTCGCGGTAGTACGTGATGCCCTGGACGAGAGAGCTGGCGCAGTTGCCGACGCCGGCGATGGCGAGCCGGATGGGTCTGGACATGGAGTTTTCTCCTTCGGGTGGTGAGCGCGCCCTTCTCAGGGCACCGGTTCGGAGGCGCCGGCGAGGGCGGCTCGTTCTGACTCGATGAGGTGGTCGAGCCAGCTGATGTCGCGGGCGACACCGTCGGCCGTGTGCTGGACGACCGAGCGGGCGTAGACATCGAGGTCGGTTCGTTTCGGCTCGGATTCGCCGAGCCGCTGGACCAACAGGGCTCTTCGCCGCTCCAGGAGCGAGAGTCGGGCCTGTGGGGCCAGATCGACGCGCGAAAGCGAGGCGCAGGCCGAAGCTGCGAGCGTCGTCAGAGCCACCGCCGTCGGCCAGGAGTTCGGCGAAGAGCCGCCGTCCGGCCTCGGTGATCCGATAGACCTTCTTGCCCCGCCGTGAGCGGCTCGGGGCGTGCCGGCGGTTTCGGAAGGCCGCCCGTTCCCCGCTCAACGAGCCGGTCGGCGGTCCCGCCGGGCCTGCTCCGTCGTCCTGCGCCGCTACGAGAGCCCCCACCCGCTCGAGGCGGGTCAGGGCTGGATAGATCGACCCGAAGGAGACGTTCGCCAGCAGGCCGAGGCTCTCCCGCAACTGACGGCGGATCTCGTAGCCGTGGAGGTCACGCTCCTCGAGCAGGCCCAGGATGGCCAGATCCAACATTACGAGGAAGTATATCGAATCGATATAGCGGACAGTGCATTGGAGTACTCGTCCAGTCCATTCCTGTTGGCAGGTGGTTTCGGAGAGGCGGGCAGAGCGGGGCTTGACCGACCGAGTGGGGAGCAGGGTGCGGGTGCCGGTGCGGGTGGTGAGGTGGGGGCCGGGGGTGCCGGGGGTGCCCGGGTGCCGGGGTGACGGTGCAGGTGGGTGTGGGCCGGGGTCTGGGTGCAAATGTGGGGTCTTGCAGGGTGGGACGAGTGAGGGCCGGTCCGAGGCACCCGGGCGGTAGCCTTGCCGCCGTGCCTGTCACCTCGGATCCGAGGTCGCCCTCTCGGTCGGTGAGCCCTGACGAGACGGCCCAGGTCGAGTACCGGATCGTCCGCAATGGTGTGATCAGGGACGTCGAGCAGGGCCGCGTTCAGCGAGTGGACGTCTGCGACGCCCATCCCGAGCTCCTGCGGGCAGCCCGCAACGTGGGCCGGCCGACCAAGGAGGTCTGCCCGCTCTGTGACGACGGGCGCCTCGTCACGGTGACCTTCGTGTTCGGAGCCAAGCTGCCTGCCGGGGGGCGGTGCCCAGGCACGGCAGCCGAGCTCAAGGCTTTGTGCAGCCGGCCCGAGCCGGTCCTCTGTTACGAGGTGGAGGTGTGCCCGTCGTGCGCCTGGCACCACCTGATGAGGAAGTACCCCTCGGGAGGGGGGAAGCAGAAGACAGGCCGCTTGGGATCGAGGACCAGGAGCACGACACAGAAGAAGGAAACCAGTCAGGAGTGATCGGGTGAGCAGTGATCCGACGAGCCGGCGCCAGGTGACCGTCCCCTCGCTCCGCTCACGCAAGCGGCGGAACGGCGACGAGCCGATCGTGATGGTGACGGCTTACGACGAGCCGGGGGCGCGCATCGTCTCGGATGCGGGAGCCGACATCATCCTCGTCGGAGACTCGGTCGCCAACACCGTGCTCGGCTACGAGGACACGCTGCACGTCGATATCGACGTCATGGCTCATCACACGGCGGCCGTCGCCCGCGCCCGGCCGCAGTGCCTGATCCTGGGCGACATGCCCTGGATGAGCTACCACCTCGGCCCCGAGGATGCCGTGCGCAACGCGGCCTCCCTCATAAGAGCAGGCGCCCACGCCGTCAAGTTGGAGGGCGGCCGCGCCCGGCTGCCGGTCGTCGAAGCCATCATCCGGGCCGAGATCCCTGTCATGGGTCACCTGGGTCTCACCCCCCAATCCGTCCTGGCGATGGGCGGGTTCCGTGTGCAGGGAAAGAGCGCCGACGCAGCCGGTGCGCTCCTCGACGCGGCAAAGGCCCTCAGCGCGGCCGGATGCTTCGGATTCGTGATCGAGGGGGTGCCC
The DNA here is from genome assembly GCA_963822265.1 of uncultured Acidimicrobiaceae bacterium. Lineage (GTDB taxonomy): Bacteria > Actinomycetota > Acidimicrobiia > Acidimicrobiales > RAAP-2 > Bog-473. The sequence goes on along the minus strand of CAWGHA010000043.1, from coordinate 10,431 downwards.
GACGTCGTCGGGACGGCCGTCACCGAGGCCATCGACGTACCCACGATCGGTATCGGCGCCGGCCCGGGGTGCGACGGGCAAGTCCTGGTCTTCCACGATCTTCTCGGCCTGGGCAAGGGTTCGCCACCGAAGTTCGTTCGCCGCTATGCCGACCTCGGCCGGGTCGCGACGGAGGCGGTGGCGGCGTTCGCCGACGACGTGCGACAGGGCAGGTTCCCGAGCGACGCCGAGACCTACCACGGCCCCGCCGGGCTGGGCGACGCCCTTTCCTGAGCTACGATGTCGGCCCGCAACACACCCTGCTCCTGACCGCCAGGAGCCCGAGCCATGTGCTCGGTCCGGAGGGAGGTACGCCGCACATGCGGCCTTACGAAGTCATGGCCATTTTCGAGGCCACCACGGAACCGGGACTGATCCAGGGTGTGGTGGACCGCGCGCTGGAGCTGATCCGGAGCACCGGAGGTACACCCGGCGCCATCGATCGATGGGGCAAGCGCAGCTTCGCCTACGAGGTCAACCACAAGCGCGAGGGCTACTACCTGGTGATCGAGTTCGTTTCGGAGCCGGAGACCGTCTCGGCGCTCGACCGGATGCTCGGACTGGCCGACGAGGTGGTACGGCACAAGATCGTTCGCCTCCCCGACTCCCGGCTGGCGGCTTCAGCCGAGTCGGCGGCGAGCTGAGGAGGAGGGAACCCCGTGGCAACGGACAACAGCGTCGTCATCGTCGGCAACATCACGCGTGACCCAGAGCTCCGGTTCACCAACACGGGCCAGCCGACGGCGACGTTCGGGCTGGCAGTGAACCGGCGCTGGCAGAACCGCCAGACCCAGGAGTGGGAGGAGGCCACGTCCTTCTTCGACGTCGTGTGCTGGCGCGAGATGGCCGAGAACGTCAGCGAGTCCCTGAGTCGGGGGGCCCGGGTGGTGGTCGCCGGTCGTCTGGAGCAGCGGAGCTGGGAGACCCAGGAGGGCGACAAGCGGTCGAAGGTCGAGGTCGTGGCCGACGAGATCGGCCCGTCTCTGCGCTGGGCCACCGCCCAGATCACCAAGAACGAGCGGCGGAGTCCCGGCGATCGGCCCGCCCGTCAAGCGGCGCCGCCACCACCGCCCGCGGACCCGCCCGCCGGCTACGGATACGACGAGGAGCCTTTCTGATATGGCACGCAACAATCAACGCGGGGGCACCGCGCCGAGACGAGCTCCGAAGGACCTCGGCCGGCGAGTCAAGAAGAAGCCGTGTGCGCTGTGCCGCGACAAGGTCGAGTGGGTCGACTACAAGGACGTCCCGATGCTGCGCAAGTACATGAGCGACCGCGGCAAGATCCGGTCGCGCCGGGTCACCGGGAATTGCGCCCAGCACCAGCGAGCACTGGCGCAGGCCATCAAGACCGCCCGCGAGCTCGTCCTGCTGCCGTACACGCAGCGAACCGTGACGGAGCGCCCCGGCGGGCGCGGCCGGGACCGGGGTGAGCGCTCGCTGAGCGACTCGCCCCCGCCGCGTCCCGCGACGTGGAGGTATCCACCCAGGATGTGGATGGCTCCGGTGAGGACGTGGAATCCTCCGCCGACGACGTGGAGGAAGCCGTCGAGGCTGTCCTCGCGGAAAGTGAGGATTCATGAAGGTCCTGCTCCGCGACGACGTCGCCGGCGTGGGCCGGCGCGGGGACATCGTGAAGGTGGCCGGGGGCTTCGCGCGCAACTTCCTCATCCCCGACGGCCGGGCCATCGTGGCCAGTGAGGGTATCGAGGGGCAGGCGGAGCAGATGCGCCGGGGCCGGGACCTGCGAGAGGCCCAGGACCGGAAGGCTGCCGAGGCTCAGGCCACGATCCTGGCCGGGGCGGTCATCCCGATCTCGGCCCGGGCCGCGGGCGGAGGCCGGCTCTTCGGGTCGATCGGGCCTGCCGACGTGTCCCAGGCCATCCGGGCGGCGAAGGGCGTCGAGGTGGACCGCAGGCACGTGCTCCTGCCCGACCACATCAAGGAGACCGGCAGCTTCGAGGTGCAGGTCGAACTCTTCGCGGACGTGGTGACCGTGGTCACCGTCGAGGTGAAGCCAGCGGGCTGAGCGCCGCTCCTCGTCGCCGGCGGGGCGGTCAGGACGTCACAACGCTGTGGTGATGTTCGTAACGTGCCGGCCCTTCGTACACGGCTTTTCCACACGTGGCGCGTGCTTTCCCACAACAAGTTCATCCTTACGGTCCCCAGCCGGGAGGGGCCAGAGTAGGGGACCGTGGTTCACGCCTTCGACGACCCCCGCCACACCGCGCTCCGACCGGCTCCCGCCCTCGGGGCGCGGGTGCCGCCGCACGACCTCGACGCTGAGCAGTCCCTACTCGGGGCGATGCTGCTGTCGTTCGACGCGGCATCGGTCGGTATCGAGGTCTGCTCGGCCGGGGATTTCTACAAGCCGACACACGGGCACATCTTCTCGGCCATCAAGGCGCTGTTGGAACGCGGTGAGCCGATCGATGCGGTGACGGTCACCGACGAGCTCAAGCGTTCAGGTCTCCTCGAGGCGGTGGGGGACCCGTCGGTGTTCATCTCGCTCCAGGCGAACACCCCGTCGATCGCCAACGCCCGGCACTACGCCGTCATCGTCGAAGAGCACTCGCTGTTGCGGAGGCTCATCGGGGTGGCGGGCGAGATCTCCGACATCGGCTACTCGGTCCCCGAGGATGTGAAGGGCGCCGTCGACGACGCCGAACAGCTCGTGTTCGACGTGGCGGAGCGGCGGACCGCCGAGTCCATGTACCCACTGCGGGAGTTGCTGGGGAAGGGACTGGACCGTATCGAGGAGCTGGGGCAGCGAGGTTCGACCATTACCGGTGTGGCGTCGGGCTACCACGAGCTGGACAAGATCCTTCTCGGGTTTCAGCCGTCCTCGCTCAACATCGTCGGCGCCCGTCCCGGCATGGGCAAGACCAGCTTCGCTCTCGGAGTCCTGGCGAACGTGGGCCTGGAGGCGCAACGTCCTGCACTCCTGTTCTCCCTCGAGATGGGTCACCTGGAGCTCACCCAGCGCATACTGGCCTCCGAGGCCGAAGTCAACGGGCAGAGCCTTCAGACGGGGCGGATCCGCACGCAGGACTGGTCGAAGATCGGGATGGCGGTCACCCGGTTGTCCGGCGCTCCGATCTTCATCGACGACAACCCGAACGTCACCGTGATGGACATTCGTGCGAGGGCGCGGCGCCTGAAGAAGTCCGAAGGGGACCTCGGGATCGTGGTCGTGGACTACCTGCAGTTGATGACCGGGCGGGGCAGGGCGGAGAACCGCCAGAACGAGGTGGCCGAGATCAGCCGGGGCCTCAAGATCCTGGCTCGCGAGCTCGAGGTGCCCGTGCTCGCCCTCTCGCAGCTGTCACGCAACCTCGAATCCCGACAGGACAAGACGCCGCAACTTTCGGACCTGCGCGAGTCGGGATCACTGGAGCAGGACGCCGACGTCGTGCTGTTCATCTACCGCGAGTCCGAGTACAACGACGAGGTGCCGATCGACCGGGCCGACGATGCGCTCATTGAGGTGGCGAAGCATCGCAACGGCCCGACCGGAAAGGCCAACCTCCTGTTCCTGAAGCAGTACGCCCGCTTCGAGAACCATCGGGGGATGTAGGCGGGTTTCCCCCGTCTCGACCTGGCGCGGCCGGTGGCGCTTTGCGACCGGCCCCCGCTCGCGTCAGGACGACGGGCCGGACCAGTCCGAGTGCGGGTCCGATGCGGGAAACGAATCGAGCTCCTGCTCGTCCACCCGATCGGGAACGTCGTCGTCGTCTTGGTCGTTCGGCTCGCTGCCGGTCTGGTCGGTGCCGTCAGGCTCAGACATCGTCCGCCATCACTGGTCCGTAGTGGCGCGGGTGCCTGAACCGGGTGGCCGCCACGAGGGCCAACAACACCAGCCCCCCCACGATCGCGGCAGCCAGCAGTCCGTCGGCCGCGCCGGCCAAGAGCGCCGCGAGCAGAGCTTCGACCCCGACGAGCAGACGGAGCACGACGGGTTCCGCACGATGGAAGGCTCGGTGGAAGGTGGCGAGCGACGCCGGGTCCGTGATGCGTCGGCCCAGCAGCACGGCCAGACCCCGCACCAGCCCGAAGCCCGTCCCGACCGCCAGCGCGGCCGCCGGCGCGCCCGAGAGCGCAGCCAGGAGGACCATGAGGTAGATCGCCGGGGTCATCACGTACGTCGCCAAACCGGAACCGATCTGCCACCCGAAGCCGGCGCCGTACACCCAGGGACGGAATTGGTCGAGCCATCTCTCGTTGACCTGACGTCGATGGATCGGGAGCTTGAAGCCGAGGACGCCCACCTCGGCGGCCAGCGTGACCAGGGCGGCGCCGAGGCCCAGGGGCAGCAGCCACGTCGTCGGCAATGTCGACCCGAGCGCCGCCAACGCGGCCATGACGGCGCCGAGGGTGGCGCCGCCCAACGTGCTCCCGGCCACGAACCAGGTTGCCGTGGTGCGATACCGGTTTCCCCGGCCGCCTTCGGCGAGCGGGGTGATCGACGCCAGCATGGACAGCCCGCAGGGGGACCAGGTGGAACGCATGGCAGCAGCGACGGCGATGGCTGCGGCGCCGAAGACGAGAACGACGGTCGTCACCGCTGCCTCCTGAACCTGATCCTTCTCCTCATCGGCACCATCATGGCCCTCCCTGTGTTCTCATGCCGGTGACCCGAGGAAGGGTGCGTCGCCGAAGGTGAAGATCCCCCCGTCCTGCGCCACCAGCCAATAACCGCCAGCGCCGTCGTCGCCCATCCCCACCATCGGACGGTTCAGGCGCAAGCTGCCCGTGGAGCCCCAGAAGCCGGCGTCGCCGAAGCAGAAGATGCCGCCGTCGGTTGCGACGAGCCAGTAGCCGTTTCCCGAAGGGGTCGCGGCCATCCCGACGACGGGGGCGTTCAGGCGCAAGCTGCCCGTGGAGCCCCAGAAGCCGGCGTCGCCGAAGCAGAAGATGCCGCCGTCGGTAGCGACGAGCCAGTAGCCGTTTCCCGAAGGGGTCGCGGCCATCCCGACGACGGGGGCGTTCAGGCGCAAGCTGCCCGTGGAGCCCCAGAAGCCGGCGTCGCCGAAGCAGAAGATGCCGCCGTCGGCCGCGACGAGCCAGTAGCCGTTTCCCGAAGGCGTCGCGGCCATCCCGACGATCGGAGCGTTGAGGCGCAGGCTGCCGGTCGAGCCCCAGAAGCCGGCGTTGCCGAAGCAGAAGATGCCGCCGTCGGCCGCGACGAGCCAGTAGCCGTGACCCGATGGCGTCGCGGCCAACCCCACGATGGGGGCGTTGAGGGGCACTCTGGACGCATCTCCGTCCGACGGGAAGTCGCCATAGGCGAAGAGGCGCCCGAATGACGTGACGATTCCGTAGCCAACGCCATGGGAATCCGTGGCCATGCCGACGACCTCGCAGTTCGTCGCAGGCGATCCGCAGGGCGGCATCGGAGGCGCCGGGGTCCAACAGGGTTCGTCCTGCTCCGCCGTCGAGTTGTCGACCGCGACCGCGGTCGTGCACGACGGGTCCACCTGCCACGGCGGCACGCACGCCACGACGCGACAGACGATGCGACCCAAGCACTCCACGTCCTGGTTGCACTGGCCGTAGCGGAATTGGAGGCAGCCGGTGAGGTACGAGTCGCAGCCGTTCGACCCACAGCCGCAGTTGGTGCCGTCGCACCCGGGGTCGCAGAATCCGAAGCCGTTGCCGCAGCCATCGGTGCACGAGCAGGTTGCGTTGCAGTCCATGTAGTAGCGCGGGCCGTTGCAGAACGAGGAGTTGTCCGCCATCCACCAACCACCCATGACGGTGTTGGAGGGGCAGTAGTTGTAGCCGGTGACCGCGCAACAGAACTCCGAGAATCCGGCGCAGCAGGTCGATCCGCAGTCGCAGTCCTCATTGCCACACGGGCAGATCTGCCCGTAGGCAGTACCGGGCTTCAGGGCGAGATCGAGGCCGCCGCCGATGGCGACCGCGCTGCCGACGAACGCGGAGCGGTTGATCATGCTGCGGCGGGAGAAACGGGAGTCGAGAAGGCGGGAGGCGCGGGTCACCGCGGCACCGGTCAGGTTCACGATGGTCTCGCTCGTCCCAGATGACGGACCTGGCTCTCGAGGGCGGGCAGTGCCGTCATCGCCAGATAGGTGAGCCACACGCCGACGGCACTTGCGAACAACAGCGGGACGCCGGTCCAGGGCTGGTGCGCGAGAACCCCGAACGTCGTCGCCGTCCCTGGTGCTGAGGAAGCGACGACGGCTGCCCCTGCCGCCAGCACCAGATCGAGCACGACGTGGAGCCACGACGCCGGTGTGTCGGCGCGTCCGAAGCACCCGCAGCTCGAGAGCGCTCCGCCCCGGACTCGGACGATCGCCGTCACCGCAGCGAACACGACATAGGACGCGGCGACGAGGCTCGCCGTGAGCGGCCTCGGTGCGGTCAGTGCGGCCAGTCCGAGCACCACCTCGGCCGCGGCAACGACGCGCGTCGCCTCCCGCAGCAGGCCGCTGGGTACACCGCTGATCCCGGGCAGGGACCGCAGGGCGCGAGCAGTGTCATCCGGCCGGAGCACCTTGGCCACCCCTGCGCCGACGAGGAGCGCTGCGGCGACGAGATACAGGCCGATCAGTTCCACGACGCGCCTTGGAGCGGTGATGCGGGGCTGAAGCTCAGTCGGCCGAGGAGCTCGTTCACCCGCGGCACGAGCACCCGACCCAGTCCGTGGCTCCCGAGGACGGCGTAGAACGAGAAGGGCCGTCCGGCCTCGGTGAAGAACCACTGGGTGCCGGACTGGCCCGCGAACGCACGGCGAAGCAGGGTCGTCGAGAAGTTGCGGGGCGTGAGGTTTCGTGGCCTGCCCTGTCGCGCGAACAGCTTCGTGCCCACGCTCTCCGGTCCGTACTCGAAAAGCGTGGCGAACACGTCCTCAGGGCGCATCAGGTTCACGGCCCCGCTCCCGAAGTCTCCGACGTCGTCGGGGATGGGGAAGGTCGCGAACTGGGCCACGGGGTACGTCGTGGCACCGGGTGGTGCCGGGCGGACGAAGATCCGGCCCTCGAAACCCGCCGGGAGGAGGACGGCGATGCCATGGGCCCCGATGGCCGTCATGGACCTTCAGAGGGAAACAGATCGTCCAAGGTCTTGGGGTACAGGCTCGGATCGCCCGGCCGGATCCCGGCAGCGAGGAGGACTTCGTCGGCCGACGCCTCGCGTGCCGGTCCTCCCAGACGAGTGTCGTTGCGCGTTCCGGGCCAATTTGCGCGCCGCGTCCCGCTCGGCGCGGCGGACCAGATCGACCAGCTGCCCGACCTGATTGGCCACGCCGTGTCCGACGTGCCGGCCCGTCGATCCGTCGACCAGGACGAAGAACGGCGACCCCGGCACCTGGTAGTCGAGCCAGGCCTCGGTCGACATGACGACGGGGATCCGTCCGGTGGCCTTGGACGCGACCTCTGACGGGACTTCGAGCTCGGGTCCCTTGGTCACGATGACGGACCGAACCCCCTGGGGCAAGCCGATTCTGTCGGGCTGTTGCAGCGCGCGCCAGAAGCCGGAACAGGCGGCGCACCCCGATGACAAGAACGCGAGCAGCGTGAGCTGATCGCTGTTGGTCACCGACACCGCCCGGGCGTCACCAGCGGGGGTCACGCCGGCGACATCCTTCACCGCCGCGCCGACCAACGACGAGGAGTGCGGAGCCGACGTCGGAACGCCGGCCGTGGCTGCCTTCTCCGCCACCGCCGGGTCGCCGACGCCGACACCGAGCTCGTGCAGGGATCGCAAGATGTCGGCATGGCTGCGGAGGAGTCCGGCGACGAGTACGCCGAGCACCAACACCACGAACGTCACGACCACGATCAGTGCGACCACGCCGCCTCCTTTGGAGTCCTCCCCAGTATCTACCCACAAACGCCGGCGGCGACGAACCCCAAATCGGTCCGGTCCCCGGGTGGCGACCGTGCAACGGGGGGCCGCCCGTGTCGCCTGGGATCGGCTCGGCCGGCCGATACGGGCCTTCCTGTCTCGCGTTCATGACCACCACCGAACTCTTCCTCCCAGATCCCGAGCCCCGGGAGATCCGCTACACGGTGATCTCGGTGGACGACCACGTCGTCGAGCCGCCACACATGTTCGAGGGACGGGTGCCGGCCGCGTTGGCCGATCGGGCCCCGCGGATCGTCGAAACACCCGAGGGCCACCAGGTCTGGGAGTTCGAGGGGGAGCACTTCACCCAGGTCGGGATGAACGCGGTCGCCGGCCGGCGCCCCGAGACCTACGGCCTGGAACCCTTTCGCTTCGACCAGATGCGCCCGGGGTGCTACGACGTCGATGCTCGGATCGGCGACATGGATCTCAACGGAGTCTGGGCGTCGGTCAACTTCCCGTCTCAGATCACGGGATTCTGCGGGCGGGTCTTCTTCGCCTGTGCCGACCAGGATCTGGGCTTGGCCTGCGTGCGGGCCTGGAACGATTGGCTCTACGAGGAGTGGTACGTCCCCCATCCCGAGCGCATCGTTCCGCTCGGCATCACGTACCTGAGCGACCCGGCGCTGGCCGCCGAAGAGATCCGCCGGAATGCGGCCCGGGGTTCACCTCGGTCACCCTCCCCGAGCGGCCGCACGCCGTCGGGTTGCCCTCGCTATGGGACCGAGCCCACTGGGATCCGATCATCGAAGCGTGCGTCGACACGGGCTCGCTCGTGTCGCTCCACGTAGGAAGCTCCGGCCTCATGCCGTTTCCGCCCGGGGGACCGGGCCTGCAGCTCGGGGCCGGCCTGTTCGGGCAACTGTCGCTCGCCGCGTCCCAGTGGTTGTGGTCGAAGTACCCCCTGCACCACCCGGACCTGCACGTCGCCATGAGCGAGGGCGGTATCGGCTGGGTGGCGATGATGATTGACCGGTTGGACAACATGGTGGATCGTTCCGGCTACGGCCAGGGTTGGAAGATCCGCCCTTCGGACGTTCTCCGGAGGAACTTCTGGTTCTGCACACTCGACGACCCGTCGACGATCGACACCCGCCACGCCATCGGGGTCGAAAACATCATGGTCGAGGTCGACTACCCGCACGGGGACGGGACGTGGCCGGACACCCCAAAGATCATCGAGCGGTACTGGGGCGACATCCCTTCAGAAGAGCTCCCGCGCCATGTGCTGTGAGAATGCGGCCGCGCTGTATCGACACCCGCTCCCCGAGATCGTGGTTCCCCAGTAGCTGGGTTGTCTCAGGGAGATCGAACGGCGCCGTGCCTCCCCCACAGAGGCGACGGGCGCAAGATGGTCGTGATCCGGCCGTCCGGGGAGACGAAACGCAGCGTCTCGTTGGCGTTGCCCGCCATCGACCAGCCCTTCGAGTGGACCAGGTGATGGTGGTAGGTGCACAGGATGACCAAACTGTCGAGGTCGGTGCGCCCGCCGAGGTTCCGTGGCGCGACGTGATGGGCGTTGAGGAAGCGGACATTGCCTGGCGGCCGGGAAAGCGGCAGCGCCTGTCCCGACGTCTTCTCGCGCGGCGCTGCGCATCGGTAGGAAAGCGCTGCGCCCGGCCCTCGTACATGGTGCGGCCGGCGTCGTCGTCGAGGCCGACGACGAACATGGCGTCACAAGCCAGGCGCCGGACGACCTCGCTCGAGATCAGGCCGTCACGCTCGAGGTCGGCTCCGAGCGTGCTGTCTTCGTCGAGGAGCGTCGAGAGGGCGACGTGGGCCACGACGAAGTACGGAGGCAGGCCCCCGTTCGCACCGCATGAGGCGCGGCAGAGGAAAACGAGCGCAGCGCCGAGGCGCTCGTCGTAGGGGGTGCTCCCGTCGTTTCCGAGTTCTTTTGCCAATGTCTCGAGGCGGCCCCTCACTTCTGCGTACGCCTCTTTGGGCAGGCGAGCCGTCATGGTGCAGCGGGCGTCGTTGAACCGCACGGTCGCAGCGTTGGGGCCCGTCGTCGGGTGGCGCACCCTCGGCCTCGGCTGCGGAGCGCCTCGCCAGCTCGGCCAGCTCACGCCTTGTCCGTCCCTGGAGTACCTCGGATGTCCAGTCGGCGTCGGATTCCGGGTCGGCGACATCGGCGACCACGCGGACCTGGTCGAACGTCGCCCGTCCCGACGAGACCGCGTCCTGGAGCCGGGGTAGATCGAACAGGCGCTCGCCGACGTGGGCCAGCACCCGGGCGCTGGCGGTCGAGCGACGACACCGCGCCGTAATCCAGGCCTCGATGCTGGTCGCCCCGTCGGCCCGAAATGCCTGGCGCCGTGCCATCTCTGCGCTCACCTGCGCTTCGCGGCCACTGAGGGCGTCCTTGACCCTCGCCGTGTCGACCATGTCCTGGCACAGCTCCTCGTCCCTCATCCGGGCCAGCTCGGAGTTGGTGAGCGGGCCGAGGCGAACCGTGACGGTGGAGGTGTCGGCGACCATTGCTCCATGAACGGTCGGCGAGTGGCTGGCGGTGTCGCTACG
>CAWGHA010000042.1:0-406649 GCA_963822265.1 uncultured Acidimicrobiaceae bacterium | reverse complement strand
GGCGGGTGGCACATCTATTTCGCCTGGCCGGGATTCAATCCGAGGCCCACGCTCGGCCAATGGTCGACGTCCGCGCCGAAGGGCACCAGGTGATCGCGCCACCGTCGATTCATCCAAACGGCAAGCCCTACATATGGGAGCACTCGTCGCGCCCGACCCTCGTGGGGCTCGCCGATGCTCCTGCGTGGATGTGGACCTGCTCCGTCCCGGGCTCTCGGCGGTCGGGACGGAGCGCGACCCGCGATTCGCCGAGATATTCATGACCTCAGGATGGACGCTGGACCGCATCGACAACAAAGGCCAGGCGCATTCGACGCGGCCGGGCAAAGACCCACGCGAGGGATCGTCGGCCACCGAGTACCCGTACCCGATGCCCACGTCACCGTGTGAAGCACCTCGGTGCCCGGCGTGCCGGTGGGGGTGCCGATCGGGCCTGTTCGGCTCGCGCAGCTCCTCGGCGTCGATCGTGTAGACGTTCAGACGGCACCGAGTACCGGCGAGGAAACCGACACCGAGAAACGCCTCCGGCCGGTCACTCTCGACCGCGCTACTCAGTTCCACCGATCCCCCACACGATTGGCTCGTGCCCGACCTTCTAGAGGCGCACCGACCGTGCCGTATTGACCGGTGCCGAGGGTACGGCAAATCCACGCTGCTCCGTCAGATGGGCCTCGGTGCCGCCATAGGCGTCAACACGTTGTCCCCAGGGTGGTTCACCCGATCGCACGAGCCACGAACGGTGCTCCTGGTCGATTTGGAAAACTCGGTCGCGCAGCTTCGCCGGGAGTTCCTCAAGCTCCGCGAGCACGTGCCCAGAGCCTTCACGGGCGAGGTCGGCGGCGCCATGGATCGGTTCCACCTCATCTCCCGTGCCGATGGCCTCGTGCTCGACTCGGAGCGGGACACCTACGGGGACCGGGCGTGGCTTGACGCCCTGGTCGCCGAGCTGGCCGCCGACGTGTGATCCTCGGCCCCATCTACAAGATGATCGATGGGGACGCCACCGAGGAAGTCCCGAACCGGAACATGGTCAAGTGGATTGACCGGCTCCGGGTTGCCCGTCCACGTGCGATCCTTCTAGAGGCCCACACACCGCACGACACCCCGCGGCCCTACGGGTGGTCCGGTTGGAAACGCTGGCCCGAGTTCGGACTGCACCTCCACGAGGATGGCCGACTCGGCCACTGGCGCGGCCACCGCGACGATCGGGCATGGCCCGCGAGGCTGGCCCGAGCGGGTAGTCAGAGTGGTTCCCGAGAGTGGCTCTGGACCCCGGACCTTGGGAACCACTCTGAGGCCCGTTCCGATCCCGCCGAGGACGCCATCGGCGAGTGTCGGGCGGTAGTGCTCCGGGTGCTGAAACAAGCTCCTCGGGCGCTCACGAAAAATGAGGTGGCAGAACGAACCGGGCGACGAAAGGCCAGCACATTGGCCGCATTGGCACGGCTCGTTGACGAGGGCGAGGTGGTCGAGGTCCCGGTCACGGTCGAGCGTTCGGGCGGCCGACCCTACGCCACGGCCGGGCACTGTCTGACCGCCGATGTAGGTCGATTCAATGTGGTTCCCGATGATCCCGGCCCTAGTGAGGCGGAACCTGGGAACCGCATTGATTCGACCGCCGATGTGGGGTCCGAGTGACCGGCGCCGCCAAGCGAAAGGGCGACGAGGCCGAGCGTGAGGCCGCGGGCATCCTCGCCGACCAACTCGGCTATCCGATCCGGCGCAAACTCGGCGCCGGGCGTGCCGATGACATCGGCGACCTTGACGGCATCCCGGCGACCGTGGTGCAGGTTGCCAACCGGCCCTCTGAAACGCTCCGGGCCGTCATCGAAAAGCCCCTAGCGGCCGAGGTACAACGAGAGCGGGCCGGTGCCACATTTGCCGCCACCATGCTCCGGATGCGCGGCGGGCGCTGGCGTGTCGTGCTTACGGTCGAGCAGTTCGCCACGTTGCTCCGTGAGGCCCTTGCCGCACCGATGGCGGGCGTATCGTCGGATGGCAGTGACCCAAACGTGGACCAGGACGGAGCTACTCCGTGCCCGCGCCGATGACACCGGCCCGGCAACGAACGGTCACCGCGACGAGCCGGGAGCTAACGGTTCGGTGCCCGGCACCGAGCGAACCGCCGAACCGGCACCACTCCTTCCGCACACCGAGGATGACGGTTCCGTCCGTGAGTGCGCCCGGTGCGGTAGACCGCTGGCACCGGGACGCCGTGACGATGCACGGTTCTGTTCTAAGACTTGTAAGGAGGGCGACCGGCGTGCTCGTAACCGCGCCGCCGGACAGCGAACGAGTCACAGCTCAACCGTGCCAGCGCCGGACACGACACGCCCCGTTGATGTCATGGGCGTGTTCCTCGATGCACTTCTGGGCTCCGATCCGCGTTCGATCACCGTTGAGTTGGACATGAGCGTCTGGACCCTGACACTGAGAAAGGATAGTGATATGACCACGACGAGCGAAACACCGAGCGTTGACGAGGCCGAGGCCGCCCTTGCCCGGCCCGCGCCGCCGACGAGGCCCGGCGCCGTGAGGCCGCGACCGCCGAAAGCCGACGCCAAGCCGAGGAACACGGCCGGGCCACCGCGTGTGTCTGTTGCGAGGCGCCGGGCCAACGCCTCGCCTACATCGGCGTTAGCGAACGCGAACGGTTGCAGGGCTACAAAGACGGCATCGTGGCCTACCTATGCCCGAGTGACCGCCACGCGGTCGCGGCCGAATGGCAACGCCGCTGCGGTGCCGAGGTAGTCAACGGCCGCACCCGCGCCGAGCTGGCCGCCGAATACCTCGACGGGCTCGCGGGTTGAGGCAATGACCGTCGCGGTACTAGAGGCGCCGCCCTCGGTGTTCACCGCCGAACAGATAGAGGCGGTACGTGATTGCTCTACGCCAGATCACCGACGACGAGCGCGCCCGTTTGTGGCATTTGCTAGAGCCGATGGTGCGCGCCATTGACGCCCAGGATGTCACCGCGGTTACGGCGGCGGTTGGCCGCGTACCGGATAGCCCGATACGGCGCTGCTTGTTGGCCGTAGCAAAACCGTTCATCGCCGCGTACCGTGCCGCCGTCCGTGAGTACGGCAATACGGGCGTGCAAATACGCGAGCCGCGCCACGTCTACGGCCGAGCCCGACCCGATTTCCTGGGCATGTTTACGGGCCTTAGCGGCACGGTGGCGCCGGTTGAGGTTTGGGCATGCCGAACCGGCCTCTATTGGGAGAAGGTTGAATGCGACGGATTCGCAGGCGTGAATACCTCGCGGCGTTGGCATGAGCCCGTGGCCGCTCGACTACCGCCACCATCGCGAAACCGTGCTCGGTTGTTCGCGGCAATGGGCGCTAGACGACGACGGCGGGCTATCGGGTACGTTCGACATGGGTTCGCATCCGCCCGCGCAACACGCGGCGCGGGCGGCGCAACGCGGCGACCTAGGTTTGTCCATGTCCGTGAGGTTCAACACCCGATGGTTGGCGCACCCGTCGCCCGATGAATGGAACCCGGCAACCGGCGCCCTCGACGTTTGCGTACGTGACGAGGCAAGTGTTGAGGCCGTGCGCTAACCCCGGCGCCGACCTACCCGACCGCCACCGTAGAACGGGTTTGGTGACGACCTTTGCTCTAACGTGTGGAGCGTGGCAGAGGAGACTGCTGGAGCCGGAGAGGCGGAAACCGACAACCAAAGCCAACGCGCAGGTTTCTATCATGACCCATTGCTCTGGGTTGGGGAGAGCCCTGTTGATTGGTCGAGGCCGAGGCCTTCGGGTCAGATGCCAGAAGTAAATCTTGGGATCCTTGCTGACGTAGTGTATGAGGGACGTGCAGGGCCGATCGGCGTGGAGGTCCTCCGTGAAGGACTGTTTTGGTTTGACTTTGCAGATTGGCCGGAGGCACATCTAGCGCCACTCATGTCGAACGAGCCGTTTGAGGAGAGCGTTGACGCAACCCTCAACCGGACGATCGTGATGAATGCGTTTCTCGCCTTGCTTTACACCGAAATAAGAATCTCCGGTCATTACATCTCGCAACGAATGGTGGTCACACCAGAAACCATTATTGGTGGTGCGTTCGGAACCGCGTACACGGCTCATCTGTTTGCGTCCCGGTTTCCTCTGACCTATCGGCAGGACGTGCCGTACTTCGTGGACCTCCGAATAGGGCGACGTAGCTACGTCGTGAGAACTGATTTCGTAGACAAGGCAACGGATCGATTGGCTGACCTTATCGACCGAGGTGGCCCGGACGGTCTGTTGCTAGCGGATTTGTTCCTGCGAGCCAGCAAGGCACACCAGGATCACAATCACAGCGTGGCACTCATCGACTACTGGGCGGTCATTGAGCGCCTTCTCCAAGAGGCGTGGGACCAATACAAGGAAGACAATGCCGGACGCGAGGATGGAGCATTCATGCGCGGCGCTCGACGCGATGGATTGAACTATACGGCAGCGGTCGTGATCGAGATTATGTCCTTCGCAGACCGCATTCCATTCGAGTTGTACGAGCAACTGAGCCAGGCCCGAAAGGCACGGAACCGTTGGATCCACAAAATGAAGCGACCATCCGCCGAGGATGTCGTACAGGCCATGCAGGCATGCGAGTCACTGTTGCAATTGGTGCAAGGCGTCACCTTGAACGGAACTGTTCCTCAGCAGATTCACACCTGATTCTGATCTGACCGATGAGGTATCGGCCCTGATGGACACGTCGGCGGAGAGGCGCTGTGGTGTCAGCCGCGATCCTCGTTCTTGGGTTGGGGGTGTGATGACGGGGGTGGACCGTGATGTGAGGGGCGGGTGGTGGTGCGCGGCGGACGGCCTCGCGTGACGGGAGTGTGCTTTTTGTGGGCGACGTGGCCCGTTGACCCCGCCCCATAGTCGGGATTTTCTTTCCGTTGCGCCCGAGGGCCGGGAACGTGCCGATTGCTCACAGATTGCTCACGAAAAATCCGGACCTTGCCGGATTCGGCGAGGTCCAGCCGGATAAGGCCCATACGGAATACCTGGTCAGAGGCGTTATACGGATGAGGGGCTGTCCGTCTGGACGGGCGTGGGGGGTTCAAGTCCCCCCTCCGACACGCTCCAGGTCCACGCCTCGCAGGCCTGTGAGCTGGTGGTTTCTGGAGGCTTGGTTACCACCGACACGCTCCAGGTCCACGCTTCGCAGTGCCGACGACAGCTTGACCTCTTCGGTGGAGCCGATGCGCCGGTACCGCACGGTCAGTCCGAGAGCCTGGTAGAGCTCAGCTCGGTCGGCCTGTTCAATACGTCCGAGTAGCTCGGGCAAGTCTCGTAGCGCCGTGAGGGTTTCGACTACCTCGTCGAGACTGAGCGGCCTTGGGGTTGGAGGGGCGGTCGCCAACACCGACTCGGCCGCAGATTTCTCACGTTGCGTGGTCGCTATCCGAGAGGCGATGACGTCCGCGGGGATACCGGCCTCCAAGCCGTCAAGGTGCTTTGAAAGCTTGCGCTCGCACTCGGAGAGCGTCGCCCGGGCCCGACTGATCGCCGGGTCTTCCCGGCAGCCAGGGAGTCGGCATGGACGATCGCGGTTGCGGTTGCGTCGATCCGCTCGGGTGCGAACAGCTCACCTAACCACTCGTCGACATGAGGAAGTAGGCGGTCCTCGCGCACGGCCAGACTCCGAGGGTGGTCATTCATGGCGACCGGGTAGTCGGAGCTCACCTTGCAACGGTAGAAGGCATGGCCCCGGACCAAGTTGCCTTGCAGCTTCTTCCCGCAGCAGTCGCAGACCACCAGGCCTGCGAGCGGGTAGCGAGACGGTTCGGACCGTCGCATCCCGCTGTGGGTCCGGCTCCGTGCGGGTGTGACAGCTTTGGTGCGGGAGTTGGCGGCAATGAGCGCAGCCACTTGGTGCCATGTCATCTCGTCCACGATGGCCTCGTAGGTCTGCACTGAGGAGGTGACCCACTCGGTCCGGTTTTGCCACCTCTGACGGGTGACGTGGCCGAGCGCCGGGGCGTCAGGGTCGAGGAGGATGTCCGCCTTCTTGGTGCGGCCCGACACGTGGTATCCGAGGTACCGTGGATTGGCAAGGATGGTGCGCACCGCCGACATGGCCCACGCATGGCCGGATCGGTGGGAATTTCGGCTTCGGTCGTGAGCAGAGGGGCTCGGGATCCCCTCGGTGGTCAGGACGGTGGCGATCTGCTTGTAACCCGCGCCGGCAAGGTACAGGTCGTAGATCCGCTTCACGACGGGCGCCGTCAACGGGTCCGGGGCGAGTTGATGGAGCCGGGCGCCAGAGGCCGCCTTGGATGGGTTCGAATGCGGCCCAAGATCTGCGATCAGGTACCCGTAGGGCGGACGACCACCGAGCCACCGGCCAGCCTGAGTGTGAGCTCGAACAGCGTTTGTTACCCGGAGCCGGGTTCGGTTCCGCTCGGATCGACTCATGGTGCCGTAGTTGGAGAGAGCCATGTAGTGGCCGTCATTGTTGATGTCGACGGCACCGCCCAGTTCCGGTACCCACAACCCGACCCCGTAATGGGGAACTGGAACAGGATGCCTTCGAACTGCGTACCCGAGAATGCCCGCTGCGGTTCTGCGATGACCAGGGCGTCCCAGCCCCGGTTGTGGTTCTTCAAGTCGGCGAGAATTCGAGATGCTTCCGGGCGTCGGTCCCAAGGCAGACTTCGACTCTTGTCGATGTCGTGATACGTGGTGACAATCTCACCGTGAGGTGCGACCAGACGTGCCGCGACGTCCGTCTGCCACCTGAGACTGTCGGCCGGATCTTGCAGGTCGTCAGTTGAAGTACGGGCGCTGAGTGCGAATCTGATCACGCTGCCTCACGTTTCTTGTGGTCACGCAAGGAACGCACTATGCGAGCCAACACCGCGGCCACACTCGGCGTCATCTGCGGTGCGTCCTCAATCACGAAGTAAACTGGATCACGCCTGGACGCAACTGACGGACCCGGCTCGATGGTACCTCGGTGACCTTTGCCGAGAGGAGGTTTGGCCTTTCCGCTTTCGGAATACCCCGTCATTTCGTTGTGGGGTTCCGAAGTCCGAACACCTTCCGGTCCAGGCGTTCGACGGCCAATTCAGGCAACACCACTTCTCTGGGCGACAAGGAGCCTCCGTTCAGGTTTGTCATCTCCCGCTCCCGAAGGTCATCGGCGAACCATCAGCAGCCCGACCGGCAGAACTCGACGACGTGTCAGGTGGCGCCAGGATCCCTACGGGCCTCGTGTCGCCGGCGCTTCACGGCGTCAAGTCGCCGGCTCGGCTCGAAAGAACTTCTGGCGGTTTCGCGATTGTTGACGTTCGCCTTACGGCGAACCCGCCAGAACAATCAGGATGTGAACAGCCTCTTCGAGGATCCACCTGTTCGTTACAAGCCTCCAATAGTTTCGGGAGCACCAGGAGATTTGGTCTGACTTGAAGTGATGTGCGTGACGCTTCCGAGCGTCGTCGGCCGAACTCTTCTGGCCTAAACACGAATACGGCACGTCCCGTCTCAAAGAGAGGGTGATTGGCCCGAGTTGCTCGAACAGCTCGGAACCGCCCGTCACTCCGATCCGGAACGGCCGTGCCACCCCTGAACATTGAAGAAAGGAAGGGATGGCCATGACCATCGTAGAAGCTGCCCGCGGGGTCACGGGCGGTGTCGACACCCACCTGGACGTTCATGTGGCCGCGGCACTCGATCCGCTGGGAGCCCTGCTCGGCTCACGCTCCTTTGTCCCGACCCCGTCTGGTTACAAAGAGCTGCTTCGATGGTTCGAGAGCTTCGGTGCCGTCACCAAGGTCGGCGTGGAGGGAACCGGGTCCTATGGAGCCAACCTGGCCCGTTTCCTCCGTCGAGGTGGGATTGAAGTGGTCGAAGTCGATCGACCGAACCGCCAGGCCCGGCGCCGCAGTGGCAAGTCTGATTCCCTCGACGCGATTGAAGCCGCCCGGGCCGCGTTGTCCGGACGTGCGAGCGGAAAGGCCAAAACGCGTGACGGTGCGGTCGAAGCGATCAGGGTCCTCGTCGTGGCCAAACGCTCGGCACGACAAGCCCGCACCAAGGCCCTGGTTCAGATGCGTCATCTGGGTATCAGCGCTCCTGACGAGCTGCAATGCCGGCTCAAGGGCCTGAGCGTCTCCGCGCTGGTGGACGAGGGCGCCAAGCTCCGGCCGGGTCGATCGAGCGATCCGGTCATGGCCGCTACCAAGGCGTCGATCGCTTCGCTGGCGCACCGGGTCCAATCGCTCGAGTGCGAGATCGCCGAACTCGATGCCATGCTTGCCCCACTCTTGGCCGCAACGGCCCCCGAGCTCCTCGCCCTCTATGGAGTCGGTCCCGATACTGCTGCGGCCCTTCTGGTCGCGGCTGGTGACAATCCCGAGCGGCTGCGCTCAGAGGCCGCGTGGGCACATCTGTGCGGCGTGGCGCCCATCCCCGCCTCTTCAGGCAAGAGCACCGGCCGCTACCGGCTCAACCCTGGCGGCAACCGCCAAGCCAACTCTGCGCTGTGGCACATCGTCATCACTCGACTGGCGTGGGACCCTGAGACCAAGGCCTACTTCGAACGCCGGCTCAAAGAGGGACGCTCCAAACGTGAGGTCATCCGAAGTCTGAAACGCTACGTCGCACGCGAGGTGTACAAGAACTTACCTCGCCCCTAGATTCCTGATCGCGGGTCTGGCTCACGCCAGAACTGTCACTCAATGGGTTGACCGCCAGAAGACCCGCCGACCCGTGGCCAGGGACTCACCATTTTGCAAACGCGTGGTCTCATAAGAGCGTGCCCTCGCTTCGAGTGGCTGTTGATTGTTTTGCCCGCTGTTTTCACCCCGAAACTTCCGAAAGAGGCTTGACAACCATAGGAGCGTCTTCTTTCTCGGCCTTGGCGGCTGCCCTCTCCGGAACTTGACCTCGTTCGCTGACCGGCGCAGGCGGCGTCCATCGAACGACGCAGTGGCGTCGTTCGTGTCGAACGAGGGAAAGAGGAATTCAACGCGTGGTTTATGGCAGAGACCAGATTCACGCCTTCCTTCAATCTAAACTCAAATTCGAACAACGTCATTGATCTCGCCGATTCCCAACACGTAATCCCGTTGCCCATTCCACGGGTTCCACGTCACCAATCCCAACCTCGATACATTCAGGACCACTTCATCAAACCCAACCCCGCCCTCGCGGCACACGAATGGCACCCGAGGGGTTCCAAGGGCCGATTGTGGTCAAGGACCGGCTCACGAAATAAGGGACGACCGGCGTCCCGGCAGTGGGGATGCGTCGTGCTTTCAATCCGCAGAATGACGTTGGGGTCGGGGTATCGGTACCTGATGGAGTCGGTGGCGGCCGGCGACACGGTGCGCCATCAGTCGTGGAGTCTGGCCGACTACTACGCCGACTCCGGCACGCCGCCGGGCGTGTTCCTCGGCGCCGGGTTGGCCGCCCTCGATGGCGGAAGAGGGGTCGAGATTGGTTCAGAGGTCAGCGAACAGCATCTCTTCAACCTCCTCGGGATGTGCGCCGATCCGATCACCGGCCAGCCGCTGGGGCGTCCGCCGATCCGCTCGAGCTCCGCGTTGGGAGGACAGGATGCCGAACGAAGGGAGGCCATTGGTCACGCCGCCAGCACCGCCGACCGGATCGATCCGGTGGCCGGTCACGAGGCCCCGGAACGAACATTGAGCGGGACGAACCGGACGCCGGTGGCCGGGTTCGACCTCACCTTTTCGCCAAGCAAGTCAATCTCTACGGCGTGGGCCTTGGCCGATGCTGACAGCAAGGCAACGATCTCTGCCTGCCATCGCCGGGCCATCGAAGTGGTGCTTACCTACGCCGAGCGCGAGGTCTTCCATTCGCGCTCGGGCAAGAACGGCGTGATCCAAGAAGACGTCGAGGGTGTCGTGGCCACCGCATTTACCCACTGGGACTCGAGAGCCGGTGATCCCCAACTCCATGACCATGTGGTGGTGGCCAACCGGGCCCGATCGGTCTCCGACGGGGAGTGGCGCACCCTCGATTCGCGGGCTCTGTTCAAGAGCGTGGTCATGCTCGGAGAGCTGCACCAGGGCGTCCTGGCCGACTTGTTGACCCAAGAGTTGGGATGGGGCTGGGACGAAAGATCTCGACGCCATTCGGACCAGGTGCGCTGGGAGGTGACTGGGGTTTCCGAGACCTTGATGGCCGAGTTCTCACAACGGGCGGCCGCCATCGAGGAGCGCAAAGAGGTGCTGATTCCTGAGTTCGCCGCATCCCACGGCCGCCCGCCGACCACGACCGAGATCATCAAACTGCGCCAGCGCGCCACCCTCGAGACCCGACCGACCAAAGAGCATCGCGGCCTCAGCACCATGACCGAGGGGTGGCGCAAGCGGGTCGAGCGCTACGTCGGAAATGACCCGAACGCGTGGGTCGCTGGGCTGTCGGACCGCAACGACCTGCCGCTCCTGCGAGCGTGCGACCTGGCCGACGAAATCCTCTCCGACGCGGCCAGCGTCACGATCCGTAAGGTCTCCAAGCGTCGATCCACGTTCTCGCGGGCCAACGTCTTGGCCGAGGTCCATCGTCAGTTCCACGGTGTGCGTTTCGCCTCCCCCGACGACCGGATTGCCGTGGCCGAACGCACTGGCGATCTGGCCACCGGGCAGTCCTTGCTTATCTCGGCGCCTGAGTTGCACTTCACGCCGGAGCGCTTACGCCGGGTCGATGGGACCAGCCGGTTCCGGGCCAAGGGGCACGAGATCTACACCACCGCCATCCTCATTGAGGCCGAGGCCCGTCTCCTCGATGCCGGGCGAGAAAGAGATGGCCCGGTCGTCGCCACGCGCACGGTAGCCGCCGTCACGTCAGGCATCCCGCCCGGCCGGGGCCATCCCCTGTCCATCGATCAGGCCGTGGCGGTCGAGGAGATCGCCACCTCGGGCCGCAGGCTCGACGTGTTGGTCGGACCAGCGGGCAGCGGCAAGTCGACCACGATGGCCGCGTTGCGGGCCGCCTGGAAAGCCGAACATGGCCCGGGGTCGGTGCTCGGTCTGGCCCCCTCGGCCGCGGCAGCAGAGGTGCTGGCCGAAGCTCTGGGTGCAGACACGGAGAACACGGCCAAGTGGCTCCACGAGCACCGTCAAGAAGCCGAGCGACTGGTAGAGGTTGCCCACCTGCGCGCCGCGTTACGGTCTCCCGGAACGTCGGGGCATCGGTCAGCTCTGCAGGCGCAACGGGCCAGGGCGAAGCAAGAGGTGGCCCGCTGGCAGCTTCGGGCGGCCCAGTTGGTGATCGTGGACGAAGCCAGCCTGATCGGGACGTTCGCCTTGGACGAGCTGGTACAAGCCGCCCGAGACGCCCGAGTCAAGGTCGTCCTCATCGGCGACCAGGCCCAGTTGAACAACCACCACACGTTCGAGCGAACATGTGGCAGGCGGTGCCTGAAGTTCATGGGTTCGGGAGGAGCTGGGCGTATTCGACGGTGTCGGCGAGGTAATAGAGCGCTGTCGTGGGGCAGATACCGAATTGTTCAGTGACAAGGAGTGGGTCCGTGCTGGTGATGAGTTGGGCGAGGCGGGTGCAGCGCAGTCGTTGGGGACTGACGCCGATCGGTCCGAGAATGTCGTTGGCATGGCCGCGCGCAATCGGCTCGTTCGTGACCTTGGTTCGGTGGTTTACCAGTATGTGAGGGTTGGAGGTGTTGAGGCTTTGGCGGTGCGCGAGTGCGGCCTGCAAGGCGACCCAGGTTGGCGGGTCAAGCGGCACGGGTTGAGGCCGGGCAGACAGAGCGATGGTGCGGGCGGCGTGGTTGACGTCGTCGACACTCAGATGGCGCAGGTCGTTGACCGACGCGGCGTGCAGGAGAGTCAGCAGGCCGACGAGGGCCTCGTTGGGGGTGACCTCGAGTTCGGTCGTCCAACGGCGGAAGAGCCGGCGTTGGGTGGGGAGGTCAACAACGGGCCCTGAGAATCGTCGTCGGAGTCGGTTGTGCAGCTTCTGAGTGGGATCGACGAGGATGAGGCGTTGTTGGCGGGCCCAGGCGAAGAAGACCCGAAGACTGGGAAGGATGGTGCTCGCGGTCGGCGAACGCCGGACCAGGAAGGCTTCGATGTCACCTTGAGCCACGGTGCTCCAGTCCGTGATGATGGGTGTAGAGCGGGCGAAGTCGGCGATGACTTGGAGATGGATGAGCAGTGTCCGGTCGGTGAGGACCCTTGCGCCGGTGCGGCGGGCGCGTTCTCGGTTGGCGAGCTCGGTGGCGGAGAACGCGGCCACCATGGGGCGGAGCGGTTGGGGGATGGTGTCGATGACCCGAGTTCGGCAGCCCGCCGCGCGTGCCTCGGTGTCGCCCGTGGCGGGACGCGGACCGAACGCGTCGAAGAACTCGTCAAGGGCGCGGCCCAATGGCGAGAGGCGACCGTCAGGGTGGGTCGCTGCCATCACCAGTCCCGCAGGGTCGGTCGTGGTGCGAAGGAGCCGTCCTAGTTCGCGCAGGCGCAGTCGGGCTTCTGAGGGTGAATAGCGCCCTACAACGTGAGCGACGAACGCGTAGTACCACCGTGGTCGGGCCGCTCCCAGGCGACTGGCGAGGCCGTCCGCGTACGTACGGGTCGTGTCGGGGCTCTTCTGGAGGCAGCGGTTGCACAAACCGTGAGCGAGGAGCGGCCGTAGTTCGCCACAGTCGATGCATGGTGGCACCACCACAGCCGCTCGGGGCCGACAGGCGTATACGCACCAGTCGCATCGACCGTGGGGGTCGTAGATGGGACGGCGTTTGGCGCACCGAGAGCACGCACCTATCGGTCCAGAGCGGCGCCGCCGGTCATAGCACGGGCCGCAGCGGGTGGAGCCCTTGAAGTGCGAGTCGACTCCACACTCAATACAGATGCTCACAGTGGGGGCATCGTTCGTCCCCGCTGCGGTGACGGTTCAGGCCGTTTGGCCCGCTGAGGGCGTGCAGTGGGGATCACCGGGGTGGTGTCGACTTCGATGAGATCCGCCGGACCGCACTCCAAGGCGGTGCACAGGGCAGCCAGGGTGGACAGCTTGAGCTGGCGTGGTTGGCCGGTCAGCAGCGCCGACACCGACGCCGGCGAGAGATTGACGCCGGCTCGCTCGGCCAGCAAGCGGCGCAGGGCCGACCCAGTCCACACTTCGCGCTGTGCCGCAGCCATACGCAGGCGCCAGGTCACTTCCATCTCAATCGCCTCCCTCGAGTTGGGCCAGGTTCAATGACAATGCTCGGCGATACGCGTCCTCGATGAACGTCGACGATGGCGTCACGTACCGCATGGTGGTCCCGATCTGCCAGTGCCCCAATAGCTGCTGGATGGCGATCAGGTCCACGCCCCGTTCGTAGTTGTGAGTTGCGCAGGCGTGACGCAGGTCGTGCGGGCTGAAATGTCCTTCAGGGCCAGCTCGCTCACCGGCGAGAACCACCCGCAGGCGGTTGCCGACCGTGCCCCGATGGATGGCTCCGCCGCCCTCATCGCAGAACAACGCCGGCCCGCTCCCGAACCGTGGTCGGATCTCGGCCAGGTACCAACCAAGGATCAGGTCCAGACCATCGAGGAGCGGCACCCAGCGGGTCCTCGGACCCGACGTGCGGGTCCCCTTCCCGAACCGCACATGCAGCTTGCCGAACGGTCCACGGTCCAGATGCACGTCGCTCACATCGAGGCGGGCGGTCTCATCGGATCGCAGACCGGCGTGATACAGGGTCCGGAACATCGCGTAGTCGCGCGCAGCAGTGCCGTACTTGCGGGCCGTCGCAATCTGCTCGCGGGAGTACCCGAAGAACTCCTCCAGCCGTTGCTGTGTTGGTGGCGGACGAGTCGCCTCGCATCCCGACGCCACATGGGTCGGGCTGTTGAATGCGTCGACTGGGTTGACCATCACCACCCCGAAGCGCTGCTGGACCTCCAACCCGTGACGTTGCTCGACGAAGGCGTAGAAGCCCTTGAACACCTGCAGATAGCCCGCTCTGGTTGACGGCGCCAAGCCCGCATCGGCGAGATCGGTCATCACCCGGTCGATATCGTCGCGGCCCACCTCCCACACCGAGCGACCACACCGGGCCAAGAACCGCTCCAGCACTGGCACTGAGCCGTCAATCGTGCGTGGGCTGAACGCCCGAGCCGTCAAGGAATCCTGCCAGCGCTCCACGCAACCCGCCTCGAACTCGAGAGGACCAAGCACTTCACCAATGGCCTCTGAGTCACCATCAACGAGCCGCAACTCAACTCCAGGCACTGGCCACACCTTCCCACCACCTGAATGATTTAGGCAGTGCCTAACAATCAGCGATGGAACCCTCCAAGTCAAGGACCCTCGCCACACACTCCAAATCCCTGCAAACAGGCCCAATCCACCAAAACGAACCTGTGGTTAGAACGGGTGCAGATCGAGGCCGGCGGGATGTTCGCCGCCTTGGTACGCGATCGGGGCGCTCTGGTGCCGGAGCTGACCGACGTACGCCGGTTCGTCTATCCCTGGGAGAAGACCGCCAGTGTCGAACTGCGGGCTGGGTCTCCTGATGCCATCGATGCCTATGAATCCCACGGGCGGGTGGTCGGAGGGAGCCGAGACGAGATGCTCGACGCCCTCTATGGGGCATGGAAACAGGATATCGAGGAGGGCAAGACCAGCCTGATGATCGCCGGCGGATCTCGGTACCGTCGGCGAGCTCAACGCCCGGGCCCAGGCCGATCGGATTGCCGCCGGGAGTGTCTCGAGAGACGGAGTCACGGTGTCTGGTGGTGCGACGGCGGGCATCGGTGACCAGGTGGTGACCCGCCAGAACAACCGACGCCTCTGCACCGGGAAGCACTGGGTCCGCAACGGTGATCAATGGCGCGTGACCGGCTCACATGCCGACGGCTCGCTGACCCTGCAACGACGTAATGGCATCGGGAAGGTCCACGTGCCGGCTGACTACGTGCGTGAGCATGTCGAGCTCGCCTACGCCTCGACCGCCCATCGAGCACAGGGCAGGACGGTCGACACGGCGCACGCCATGGTCGGTCCGACGACCACCCGAGAGGTCCTGTACGTCTCGGCCACCCGAGGCAAGGAGGCCAACCGCCTCTATGTGGACACCAGCTACGACCCCGACCCTCAGACCTCCCACGACGAAGGGTGGCGGCCGATAACGGCCAAAGGCGTCCTCGTCGGTGTGCTGCGCAACGAAGGTGCCGAGATTGCCGCCCACGAGACGATCCGCCGCGAGCAGCACGAAGCAGAGGGCATGGAGCGGCTCTCCGCTGAGTACCTGACGTTGGCCACCGAGGCACAAGCCGAGCGCTGGGATGCCCTCCTCGCACGCTCTGGGCTCTCCGAGGGCGATCTGGCCACGGTGGCAGCCAGCGCGGCTCGGGGACCGCTATTCGCGGGATTGCGCGACGCTGAAGCACGCGGTCTCGACGTTGAAGCGGTGCTGCCACAGCTCGTCGCGGGCAAGTCCCTGGCCGATGCCACCGATGTCGCTTCCGTTCTCCATAGTCGAGTCGACCGCTGGTCCCATGCCTCCAGTGGCAGGCGCCGGTACACCGGACGGCTGATTGCCGGGCTCATCCCGAGAGCCCAGGGTGTGAGGGGCCCGGACATGGCCCGGGCCCTGGCCGAGAGGGACCACGCCATGGAACAACGGGCCCTATCGTTGGCTGAAGAGGCGATTGCGGCCCGACACACCTGGGTTCGGCCGCTCGGACCTCCGCCGAGCGGATCCGCCCAACGGGAGCGCTGGTTACGAGAAGTGTCGACAGTCGCGGCCTACCGGGACCGCTGGCACAGCGAGGGTCAGCGTTCGCTCGGCGCGGCTCCGGATCGAGAAGACATGGAACAGACGGTCCAGCGCAAGAGGGCGCTGGCGGCATGGGAGCGGGCGAAAGCCATCAGCACAGAGACAATGGACCGCCAGATGGATCCTGGCTTGGAGCCGCGGGTTGAGGTTGCACAAGGGGTCGACTTATGATTTCAGAGCTAGTGCTAACCGTCGGCTAACCCGCCCCCTCCGGCACAACTGGGCTAGTCAACGGGTACTCACTACCGCCGACCACGAAGGTGAGGGTCTGCCCAGACTTTGGTTGTCTCCTAACCTGACGAGTACCTACTCGCAGGAAGGATGTGCACCATGCCCAAAGCCTTTCCCGCCGAGTTCCACGCTGACGTCGTCGCCGTGGCCCGTAAACGGGAAGCACCGATCAGCCAGGTGGCCAAGGACTTCGGAATCTCAGAGGCCACCTTGCACGCCTGGCTCAAGAAGGCCGACATCGAGGCAGGTGTCCGCCCCGGTCTGACCGACGCCGACGCCAAAGAGCTGCGCGAGTACAAGAACCGCGTTCGCCTCTTGGAGCAAGAGAACGAGATCCTGCGTCGGGCCGCCATCTACCTCGGACGTGGCCTCAACCCAAAATGATGTACCCGCTGGTCACAGACCTCGCCGACGAGGGCATCCCCGTCGCGCTGACCTGTCGGGTGCTCGGATTCTCCAAGCAGGGCTATTTCAAGTGGCGGGCCAAGCCCATCTGTGATCGGGACCTCTCCGACGCCTATTTGATCAACGACGCCATCGACGCCCACCAAGACGACCCGGGCTTCGGCTATCGCTTCATCTCCGACGAGCTCGAGGCGCTCGGCCACGTGGCCTCAGAGAACAGGGTGCAGCGACTGTGCTCCTTGCAGCGCATCTGGTCGGTCCATTCGAAGAAACGCGGCACCGGGCGTCGGCCCGGCCCGCCGGTCCACGACGACCTGGTCCAGCGGAACTTCACGGCCACGGCGATCAACACCTTGTGGTTGACCGACATCTCCGAGCACCCGACCGGCGAGGGCAAGCTCTATCTCTGCGCCGTCAAGGACGCCTGCTCGACTCGGATCGTCGGGTATTCCATGGATGCTCACATGCCGGCCTCCCTCGCTGTCAACGCTCTCAACAACGCCCTCGGGACCCGAGACGCCCCCGACGCGATCGTCCACAGCGACAGGGGGTCGCAATTCCGCTCTCGTGCCTTCGTACGCGCCCTCAAAGACGCCGAGCTGCGGGGCTCGATGGGAAGAGTCGGGACGTGTGCCGACAACGCGGCCATGGAATCATTTTTCGCCCTGCTGCAAAAGAACGTGCTCAACTCCCAGCGATGGAAGACGCGCGACGAACTGCGTCTCGCCATCGCCACGTGGATCGAGAAGACCTACAACCGCCGCCGCCGTCAGCGTGGACTCGGGAGACTCACGCCAGTTGAATATGAGACTATCTACAGCGTCGCAAAAGCGGCCTGAGACACCAGACCAGCCGAGTCAATCAAAAGCTGGGCAGTCCCTAACCGCTAGCTTCGAAGGCCCCCCGACATTGCGAAGCATTCGGGGGGACCATCCCGAGACTGGTCTGCTCGCCGATGGAGCGGGCCCAGGCGTTCTAATGGCTTCCATCCGGCGTTCCGGGCCTGCGGTCCGGTCCAACCCAGCCCTATTCAGTCCCGGGAGCCCCGCCGGAACGACGGTGTGCACTGACCCACGCAACTGCATCGCTGTGTGCACGTTCGAGCGACGCACCCACCCGCTCGTCGCCGGAGTACACGTTGTCGGCGCCGATCAAGTCGGTGATCCCGGTGACTCGCAGCTGCTCTTGAATCCTTTCGTTGGCGGACACGATGACCAGCTTGCTGTCCGCGGTCATGAGGCTCTCGGCGTACCGGTGCAGCACGTCCATGAAGGTCGTCCCCAGGTCGCTGCGGCCACGCAGTCGAAGGACCACCACTGAATTGCGGGAATCGTCCGTGAGTGCCGGGAGCCGCGACTCGAACACAGGTGCCGCGGCAAAGAACAGACTCCCGTAGGGCTGGAGAACGACCACCTCATTCGATGTAAGTCCGGGCGGCGGATCAGACTCGATGATGTGTCCGTCAGCGTCGATCTGCCACCGCTTGATGGTGATCTGATTCGATTGGCGCACGACATGAAGGATCACGGAGAGTCCGACTCCGACGAGAACGGCGTACTGCAGTGCGATCAGCATGGTGAGCACGAACGTCGTGAGGAGCACAGCCTTCTGCACCGCACCGGTCCTCCAGACGGACTGGAGATCGGCCGGCTTGATGGTTCGGAAACCGATCAGCATGAGCAGGCCGGCCAGTGCGGGCATGGCGATGTGCCCGACCAGGCCGCTGAAGGCCAGGATCACGACGGCCATCACCACCGAGGCGAAGACGAGCGCCAAGCGTGACCGTGCGCCGGCGTTCTTGTTCAGCGAGGATGCCGAGAGCGACCCTCCGACAGGCATTCCCCGGAACACCCCGGCTGCCACGTTGGCCGCTCCCTGCCCGACGAAGTCCCGGGACGCGTCCGGGTAGCTTCCGTCAGGCTTGGGATAGTTGGCCGTGATGGCCGCCCCCTGCACGAGGCCCACGAAGGCGAGCGAGAACGCCGGGATGAGGAGCACGGGTACGACACGCAACTCTGGGACCGTCGGAAACGGGAGCGATCGGGGGATGACACCGAGATCGTTCAAGGTGGCCACGCTGGTCCATCCCAGGGCGGCCGTTGCGGCGG
The DNA here is from genome assembly GCA_963822265.1 of uncultured Acidimicrobiaceae bacterium. Classification (GTDB taxonomy): domain Bacteria; phylum Actinomycetota; class Acidimicrobiia; order Acidimicrobiales; family RAAP-2; genus Bog-473. The sequence continues at coordinate 388,158 of CAWGHA010000042.1, read as the reverse complement.
AGGTGATGATGACGGCGACCACCAATCCTAGCGGGCCGAGCTTGGTGCGCTCGAGGATGAGGATCAGTCCGATCGTGGCCAACCCGACACCGAGCGTTTGCAGGTGGAGCTGGCCGGGATGGATCAAGGTGTTGAAGGCGCGGATGACGCGGTTTGCTCCCTCAGCGTGGTAGCCGGTCAGGTTGGCCAACTGCCCGAGAATGATGTTCACGCCGACGGCGCTGATGAAGCCCACCATCACCGCATTCGACACGAAGCGGAGCGCCGAACCGAGTCGCAGGAGTCCCGCGGCCAACATGACAATGCCGGTGAGCACCGAGAGCGTGAACAGTGCACGCTGCGGGTCGCTCCCGGTGTGGACCGCCGGCACGTCGGCGACGATGATGGCCATGGCACCGGTGGCCTGGACCGCCATGAACGAGGAGCTCGTGAAGAGAGCGCCCGTCAGCGTGCCAAACATGTAGGCGTAGAGACCCGAGAGGGGGTTGACCGCGGCAAGCAGCCCTGCGGCGAGGCCGTCAGGGACGCTCACCACCCCGAGCACGAGGCCGGCGGAGGCGTCCTTGCGCAGCGTGTCCCCGCGTACCTTCAGCGGGTTCTTCACCGTCGGACCGAACCGACTAGCTCTACAGAGATCGTCGGAGACGGGAGATGTAACCGAAGCCGCACCGTGACGACCAGACGCCGGACGATGGTCACCGGGAGAACACCATGGTGAGCGGGTTGCCGTCCGGAAAGCTGTCGTCCGACGCGCACGGGTACGACGTCACTGATCCGGACGGTGCCGCGCAGGGCGCAGCTCCGATGTCATGGCGTGAGACTCCGGTTCCTGTTCCGGTACGAGAGGACGAGGATGTTGATACTGACCAGCAGCACCCAAAAGGGAAAGACGAGCTGCAGCCAAGGGGTCGTTGGGCTCGCGAACAGCAGGACGAGCGCACCGGCGAAGCCGACCACGATGACTGGGCGAGCATGGATCCGTAGACGGAAGGCGATGACCGAAGACGAGAGCATGAACACCGCGCCCACCCGCATCGCATAAACGATGGCGATATTGAACGAGATCTCCCGACCTAGCCGCCAGAGGGCCAGTGGCGGGTCCCCGTCGTACAGTCCGGCAAGGCTGATGAGGGCGCCGAACAGGGCGCCGAACACGAACAGCATGGCGATGAAGAGCAAGCCGCTCCCCAGGACGATGGTGGCGAAGAACTTGTCCTCGGCTTCGCCGATGTGGGCGCGGACGGCCCCCAGGAACCAGAGGAAGAAGATCCCGCAGAAGGGTATGAGCGCCAGTGCGAAGTCGAGGTCACGGCGGTCGCCCGCATCTGTCAGCAACGCCCCCGCCGATCGTGGGTCCAACGGCAGGACACTGCGAAAGAGGACGACGATGGCACCGAACATCAGTGCGAAGAGGACGCCTGCGACACCGGCGGCTCGAGGACTCTCGAGGACCCTCGGGGCGAGCTCCCCATCGCCCGGTTTCGTCATCGCGCTCCGAGCCGTCGGGGGATGCTGGCGTGCAGCCCCTCTCGGGCCACGACGGTCGAGCGGGAGCACCGCCGGATCACGGTCCCCTCCCTGCGGGGTGGACTTCTGAGCAGCTCCGTGGGATCCGCGCTAGCCCACATCTGAGTTGAACTACGTGCTCGGGAGGCCGGCGCGCAGCTTGTCGAGCGCTTGCTTGATGCCGAACGTGGCCGCCTCCTGGCGGGGTGGGAACTCAAGAAACGACGCCAGCATCTGCGCCACGAACGATTGGGCCGGGACCAGTAGGAAGGCGTGGTCGAGCATCCAGTCCCAGTAGGTGTTCGACGTGAAGTCAGCGCGTTCGTAGGGGTCAGTACGCAGGTTGAAGATCTTGGGCACCCGCAGTTCGGTGAACGGTTCGGCCCACACCTGCAGCGTCCCTTGTACCCGCTGCTCGAGGAAGACCATCTTCCAGTTGTCGTAGCGCACGGCCACCAGGTCGCCGTCGTCGTTGACGTAGAAGAAGAAATTGCGCGGGCTCTCGTCCGTCTCGCCCGTCAGGTACGGCAGCTGGTTGTGGCCGTCGAGGTGCACCTTGTAGGTCGTGCCGTTCAGCTCCGCGCCCGCCTTCAGCTGCTCGGCGATGTCATCGACGCCGGCGGCGGCAAGCAGTGTGGGGAAGCAGTCGTTGTGGCTCATGATGCCGTTGAGGACGGTGTGGGCAGGAATGTGGCCAGGCCACCGCACGACGGCCGGTACGCGGTAGCCGCCCTCCCAGTTCGTGTTCTTCTCGCCACGGAACGGTGTCATGCCGGCGTCGGGCCACGAGTTCATGTGCGGTCCGTTGTCCGTCGAGTAGAAGACGATCGTGTCGTCGGCCAGACCGAGCTCGTCTAGCAGGCCGAGGATCTGGCCCACGAGCCGGTCGTGGTCGATCATCGTGTCGTGGTAGTCCGACTGCCACCGGCCCGCCTGGCCTTTGCTTCCTGGCTTCACGTGGGTGCGGAAGTGCATGTGGGTGGCGTTGAACCAGACGAAGAAGGGCGTCTCCACCTCGGCCTTGTCCTTGATGAACACGCTCGCCGCCCCGAGGAACTCTTCGTCGACGGTCTCCATGCGCCTCCTGGTCAGCGGGCCCGTGTCCTCGATGCGCTGGGTGCCGTCAGGGTTGGCCCACGTGTGCAGCACGCCCCGGGGGCCGAAGTTCTGTCGGAAGTTCGGGAAGTCATCCGGCTGGGGGTAGTCCTCGAGCTCGGGCTCCTCCTCGGCGTTGAGGTGGTACAGGTTGCCGAAGAACTCGTCGAACCCGTGCATGGTCGGTAGATGTTCGTCCCGGTCGCCCAGGTGGTTCTTGCCGAACTGCCCTGTGGCGTAGCCGTGCGCCTTCAGCGCGGTGGCGATCGTCGGGTCCTCCGGCTGGAGACCGAGCTCGGCACCGGGCAGGCCCACCTTCGTCAAGCCGGTGCGCGCTGGGTTCTGTCCGCAGATGAACGCCGCTCGACCCGCCGTGCAGGATTGTTCCCCGTAGTAGTCGGTGAACCGCACACCCTCGTCGGCGATGCGGTCGATGTTGGGGGTGCGGTAGCCCATGAGACCATCGCTGTAGCAGCTGAGGTTGGAGATCCCAATGTCATCGCCCCAGATCACCAGGATGTTCGGCTTCCCATGTGGCATGCGACCTCCTGCGATGGACGACGGGGCGATGGTAGTCGTGCACGTGGTATGAGGCTGATTCCATCTTTTCCATCTTGGGGTGCCCCCGTACATTGATACGGGACGGGGTGCCAACGTGCGGCAATTCGGAGGCAGTCCCGGGGCGCAGCCTAGGGGGTGGCGTTGCGCAGCCTTGGGATGAGTCGCTTCGCATCCCGTTCGGTTTCGAGGACTGACTTCATGGTCGAGAGGGTCGTGGCATCGTCATGAGCCTGGTTGTGTCGCTCCTCGGGATCCACTGTCAGGTTGTGGAGCTCCCATTGGACTTCGGCCGCTGCAGGCAAGAAGGGATTTGGCGCAACGCCTTGCGCCTTGTACCAGTCGTCGAGGCGCTCGTAGTAGTGGTTCAACTTCCACAACTCGTGCGCACCCCCTTCACCCGTCGGCAATGTCGCTATCACGGACTCGATGTTGATCGGCGGAGAGACCGGTTCGAACGGAGTCCCATTGAGAATGTTGACCTGGGTCACTCCCCGAGTGACATCGTCCTCGGTCATGAAGTAGATCGGCGACTCCATTGACGCAGCGTTACTCACATTTCGAATGATCCCGCTCAGGTCACGACCTGGCAACTGGTGGGTTTCGTCGTGACGAGCGGCTACACCGTCGGCGGCTTGCTCGACGTCGATCCCGGCCAGACCGAGCAGGGTTGGAATCAGGTCGACATGGCTGGTGGGGATGTCCACGTGACCGCCCGGGTCGATCCCGGGACCGGCGACCAGCAGGGGCACCCGGGTGGCCTCGTCAAAGGCGTTGCACCACTTCTGAATCAGGCCACCATGGGCTCCCAGAAGGTCACCGTGGTCAGAAGTGAAGACGACGATGGTGTCATCGACCATGCCGGTGCGTTCAAGCGCTTCGAGGATCCGAGCGATGGCTTGATCGACCAGCTTGAGGAGGTAGTAGTAGAGCCGTCGGTATCCCAGGTCGGTAGCCGTCTCGAAGATCATCTGGGGCCAGAGAGCCTTGAAGGCTTCCTGGCAGGCCGGGCGACCGGCGAACGAGTCGGACTGCGACGGCGCTTCGGGGATTTCGGGAACGGTCTCGTCTGGCGGCCCGAACCCGAGCATCTGCTGCCACCCGAATCCTGAGAAGGCAATGTCGTGGGGATTCACGAAGGAGGCCACGCTCAGCCAGGGACCATCGGGGCGAGCCGATGCCAGCTCGTCGAATAACTCCACGACCTGTTCGGCAAAAACCCCGTCACGCACCGTCCCACAGTCGGACTTGGCGGCCCCGTGCGGCTCACGGCCGATCCACCCTGAGAAACCGAATGGGTCCAGCCGGTCGGCACCTCTGTAGGCGGCGACTGCCTCTGGAATCGCCTTGCCCTCGTCGTCAGAAGCCTTGAGTCCCTCGTGAGTGCCCGGAATGGCCAGATCGGCGAAGGAGATGTGCCACTTTCCCCGGTAGTGCGTCTGGTAGCCGCCCGCCCGGAACCAGTCGCCGAGCGTCGGCACCGAGTCGGGGTCGAGCCAGTACATGCCGGGATCGGAACTCTGTTTGGCCGTGCCGTCCGTCGACGTCACACCGTGAAGGGATGGGTACTGCCCGGTGAAGAGCGTCGCTCTGCTCGGCGTGCAGGCCGTGGACCCGGCGTAGTGGCGGTGAAACTCAAGTCCACGTGACCTAATCGACTCACGGGCGGAGAGTTGCGAGTTGCGAAAGGCTTTGACAGTGTCAATCTCGTACGGAGGGGCATAGCGCTCTTCGTCCGTCATGATCAGCAAGATGTTCGGTCGATCCATGAGGCAACCCTAGTGAGCCCGGAGTTAGCCGGTCCCATTCTGGCCACGAAATACCAGTCCGGAACGGTTGGACGCCAGGTAGCCCCGAACGCCGGCCTGGGGTTGGCATGTTTCGGTTTCAATGGTTCGCTGCTCATTTTCGCGAGCAGCGGAGACCGCCACCTTCTCGGTTGACCGTGGACAGTTGGCGAGCCCTCGGGCGGGAATGGATACGTAAGAATCTCAACGTTCAGCCAGCTGAACGCGGGCTGAACCTATGGGATGAGGGTGAGCGTGTCCACATGGCGGGGGCGGACGACGGTGAAGTGACGGCGATCCAGAGTTGCGAGCTCAACGATCCCGAGCCGTTCGGCCAAAGCGACAAGACACGCGTCGGTCGCGCCGAGAGGCAGGTCCGAGTACTGCTCTACCAGTTCGGCGCTGCGGCCCAGGTCAGTCGCAGTGAGGTCGACCACAGTCAAGAACCCGGTAGTGAACGAGCGTAGGAATGCTGCTTCGACTGTGGAGCCGGCGTCACGAGCCAGGAGGTAGGACACCTCCGCGATGACTAAACCCGGGACGAGCCGCGGTGGCTTGGCCGTCGCCAGTGCCGCCACAGATGCCGCGTGCTGCGCGTCCGTACGGTTGGCGGCGGCCACAAGGGGGCCGGTGTCCACCAGGATCATCGAACGTCGGGGAACTCCGCTCGCAGAATCTCACCAGATCGTTCGGCCAGATCTGATGGCCCCTCGAAGCTGGCGAAGAAAGTGGGGAGCGCATCACCTGATCCGTGTTCCGCGTCGGCCTCGTTGGCGACGATCACCACATGGACCCGCTGCCCTGGCCGAACACCGTGGCGACGGAACTCGGCCGACAATTCGGCGTCGTCACCGGGGACGGTCAAATCCCATTCGGAGGCGGCGTCGGGGGTACTCATGGCTTTCATCGTAGGTCCACCCAATCCAACTGCTAACGAATCAGGGCCCGCTTGCGTCCGCCGCCGCCCAGGCGACCTCCACCTGATCCAATTCGAGGTCAATCCCGGAGTCAGTCATGCCGCCCGCGAAGCTCTGACCAGCCACTTTCCACTACCACGGGGCGTGGACTTCGGTTGCCAGTCGGTCCTCCGACACGATCAAAACCCGACTCCTTGAGTCCAACCTCCTGGTAGAGGACGTGCACTGAAGGCGCTCCGTGCACTTTCACGTCGAGGTAATTCGGTAACACCGAAATTTCCTCGATGAACTCGTCGATCAATACGCGTCGCTCGACCTCTGTCGCGGCCTTCCACGTCTTGTCGATGTCCAGGGTTGCGAGCATGCCGGCCACAACGTCGAAGTGCTGTGCGACATCGTCAGAGCGAGCAGTCTCAAACCGCGCGACCTCCACCTCACGCTGAGCCTCCCGGATGGCTCCGGACAAGCGGGCCTCCTCCTCGGCGAACAGATCGGCCCCGACCTTGTCGTAGTAGTACCCGACCTTGTCGTAGTAGTAGAGGCGCAGCAGCTTGCGACGCTGGGCAACCAGGTCCTCGACACGATGACGGGACCGGCGAGTGCGGGGCCCTCCGCCGGCCTCAGGGGCCGGCGTTCGGGCCCGCTCGAGCTCCCGGCGGATGGCGGCCTGCAGTTCCACGTCGTCCCCGATGAGCCGCAACCCCAACACGGCTGCCCGATGCAACCCGATGTTCGTCCGGCGAGGCTGCGCGCAGCCCTGGCCCCGGTGGTGGCAGCGGTAGAGCATGCGACCGTCACCGTTCTTGTCGATGGCCATAAGTCGTCGGCACAGCCCACAGCGGACCTTGCCCGATAGGAGGTCGGTGCCCCGCGCCCGGCCCTTGACTCGGCCCCGATGGGCGGCTGCGAAGACCTCAGGAGTGACGATCGCCTCCTGGTTGCCCGGGAACCACTCGCCGTTCATCTGCACCTCACCGAGGTAGATGCGAGATCCGAGGATGCTGAGCACGGTGGAGTACTTGACCCCCGTGGCGTCGGCGATCTTGCCCTGACTCTGCCCCTCGGCTCGGAGGGCGAAGATGCGGCGGACGACCGGCGCCATCTCGTTCGGTACGAGCTCGCCGTCGACGAGGTCGTAACCGGTCTTGGGACGGTTGACCCACTTGCCCTGGCGCACGGCCTGCTGCATGCCCATGCGCACGTTCTCGGCCAACTGTTCGCGGTAGAACTGCGCGAAGGAACCGAGAATGTTGTAGAACATCCGGCCCGTCGCCGACGACAGATCGATCTTCTCGGTGAACGAGTGCAGTGCGACGTTGGCCTGCCCGAAACGGTCGGCCAGCAGGATGAGGTCGCTGAGGTTTCTCGACAGCCGGTCGAGCCGCCAGGTGATGACGTTGGCGACGTGACCCTCGTCGACCATGTGCAGCAGTTGCTGCAGCCCGGGCCGCTCGAGGTTCTTGCCCGAGAGCCCCGGGTCGGCGATCACCGTCACTTCGCCGAGATCGTGCAGCTCGGCGTAGACGCGCAGCTTGTCGGCTTGCCCGGCGATCGAGAACCCCTCCGCCGCCTGTTCCTCGGTCGACACCCGGCAGTACGCCACCGTCAACATCCGTGTGCTCCTGTCTCTCTTCGCTCACCATGCGCAGCCCGATCCGTACGAGCACCGACGCCACCCCCTCGAGCCGAGCCACCAAACGCCTGGGCAGCTCGGCCCGGCCAGAGAGGTACAGCGCGTCGACGCCGGACGCCAGCTCCCGCAGTCCGGTCTCCGGAAGATGCGTATTTGCGACTAGGTGGTCAGAGGAGTGCACGGGAGCCATCTCGATGCTGGGTCAGCCGAGCCCTCGACCGCGGGCGGCTTCGATCTGCCGGGAGATCTGCTCGGACCAGGCCGTGTCGAGGTCGAGCTGGATCCAGGGGAAGACCAACTCGTCGGGGTGGGCGCCGTAGGTGGCGCGGAAGCGGCGGACCTTGCGGAAGATGGTCGCCCGGTGCCAGCCGCCCCGCTCGAGGTTGTCGAAGCCGCCGGCCAGATGCCAGGCCACCCAGAAGCCGATGAGCTCGGAGCGCTCGAGGGCATCCTCGGCGATGGCGTCACGGATCTCCGGCTCGAAGTCCTCCATGCTCCGGGTGGGCGTCGAGAAGGCATCGGCGATGACGTCCTCGTCGAGGTTGTGGTGGTAGCCGGCCCAGCGATTCACGGCGACCCGGCTACCTTCGGCGCTCTCGCTCTTGTCGCTGCGGAAATCAAGGTCTTCAGTCATGGGCGGAGTATGTCGCATGATTGCGACAAGCCTTGCCGCAGAGCGCAAAACCGCAGTTAGGCCGCCCGTCGGGCGGCCGTGCCTATGGTGACCACAGGATCCGCCCGGGCCCCTCAAGGCTTCCCCTCCGGGCGGCTGCGCCGGCCTTGACCGACCCTGACCACCCGGGGTCAGGCCCGATGGCATGGCCCGGAAAGAGTCGCGGGCAGAATAGAGAGGTGACCGACAGCGCTGTCGAACGGGATGTGGTGGCCGAGGAGGCCGCTCTCGACGACTCCGAGGAAGCCCTCGTGGCCCGGATCGCTGCCGATCGGCGGGCGGGACGGGACACCAGTCGAGACGTGCAGGCCCTCCTGGAGCTCGCCGGCAAGACCCACAAAGCTGCTCTGGACCGTCTCGCCAACTAGCGCACTCTGGTGACCGAGGGCGACAGGGCGGAGATCGCTTACCTCAGCCTGGATGACTTCTACCGAGCGGCCGCCGAAGCGCTCGGGACCGAACTGGCAGCCGTCCGAGCAGTCACCAACGACACCCTGGCCGGCTCGGCGTTGGCGGCACCGAGCGCGGCTTCGGTGACTTCGAGAAGTATCCCGAGTTTGCGACGAAGACGGCGGTCCTGTTGCAGGCCGTGGCGAGCAACCATGCGTTGCCGGACGGCGACAAGCGGACGGCGTTGCTGTGCGCCATCCTCTTCGCCGCTCTGAATGGGTATCGCTGGGCGCCACCCGAAGGTGATGATCCCGATGGAACTGAAACGGCAGAGAAGGTTGAAGCGACCTCGACGTGAACAGTGCCTCTCGAGGACCTCGCATTATGGATCGAGGATCGACTTCAAGCGATCTGATGGTGCGTGCTGTAGCAAGCATTCGGACCTGATACACAGATTTTTCGTGTCTCCAGGCCGGCGATAAGGGATAGGCAGCAGACCGAGGCCAGAAGCCGCCCTCTGAAAGAATCAGGGAATGCGTCGGGCGACCCCATTGCTCTTGGTGATCGTCCTGGGACTTCTCACGTTGGGCGCGGCCCTCCTCGGGGCAAGCTCGTCCCCCAACCCGTCTCAGCCGACCATCGGGGTCTCTTCAGCGTGCGACCTGCTCACGCCTCAAGATGCGTCGAGTGTCCTGGGCGGTCCGGTGACGCAGCGTGTACCTACCTTCCCCCTTATGTGTGGCTACTCGCTCAACTCACGGCGGACCACGTCCGTCATCTTGTATGTCATAGCGGGCCACTCCGGCGCAGCCCGAGCCTTCCGATGCGCCCCGGATCCCGGTGGATACCCGAACGAATGCTTTGTGGGCGCCACCGAACTCGACGGTGTCAACGTCCCTTGGACTGAAACCCATTTTCCCGCCGACCACACCATCATCAGGTATGGCGTCGCCCACGCCAACAAGGACGGCTATGCCATTTTGATCGACGCCAACTATGTGTCCGACCCCAAAACGGTCGCACTCCGAAGTATGGGTGACGTGTTGGCTAATCGGTGATCTCAGCGTTGTCGGAGTGCGCAGAGAGCGCGCTGGCGGGACCCGTGTCTGGGTATTCCCCTTTGGTGTCGTTCGGGCGCCCACTCCCGGCGTTTGGGGACGCGGTGGCTACCCGACGAGCCGCCGCCCGCCGCCTCGTCCGGGTATTCTCGTAGTGGCCGCTGGCCGCCGAATGGCCACTGGGTCTCTACATGCAGCAGGGTCTCTACCGGAGGTATCGACGATGACGCTGACCAACAAGGCCGTGGTGCCGCTCGGAAACGCGGACCGATTCTTCATCGGGGGCGAGTGGGTCAAGCCGTCGTCTGAGGCCACGATCGATGTCATCGACTCGGGGACCGAGGAGATTTTCTTCCGCGTGCCGGAGGCGAAGGATGGCGACATGTCGCGGGCCGTGGCCGCCGCCCGCGAGGCCTTCGACAGGGGTCCGTGGCCCCGCATGAGCCACGTCGAGCGGGCCGGGTACCTGCGAGCGCTGGGGGCCGGTCTGCAGGAACGGGTGGGGGATGTCGGGCAGATATGGCCCCGGGAGTCCGGTGTCGTGCACGCCTTCGCCGAAGTGCTCGCGGCCGCCTGGGCGAGCGCATTCGACTACTACGCCGGGCTGGCCGACACCTTTCCGTTCGAGGAGCAGGTGACCCCGTGGATGGGCGAGTTTGGATTGATCGTGCGGGAACCCGTCGGCGTGGTGGGGGCAATCATCCCCTGGAACGGTCCGCTGGTGATGATCACCTACAAAGTCGCCCCCGCCCTGCTCGCCGGGTGCACGGTCGTGCTCAAATGCTCCCCCGAGGCGCCCGGTGAGGCCTACGTACTGGCGGAGATCGCCCAGGCGATCGGATTGCCGGCCGGGGTGTTGAACGTGGTCACCGCCGATCGTGAGGTGTCGGAGCTGCTGGTCAGGGATCCCAGGGTCGACAAGATCACGTTCACGGGGTCGACGGCGGCAGGACGGCGGATCGCGTCGATCTGTGGTGACCGCATCGCCCGCTGCACCCTGGAGTTGGGGGGAAAGTCGGCGGCCGTGATCCTCGACGACATCGATATCGCCACCGCGGCCGGTACCCTCGCCGCCAACGAGTGCTTCGTGTCGGGGCAGGTCTGCTCTTCCCTCACCCGGATCGTCGTCACCCGGAACCGGCACGACGAGTTCGTCGACGCCCTAACCGAGTCCTTCGCCCAGGTCCAGGTGGGGGACCCGTTCGATCCCCAGACTCAGATGGGCCCGCTGGCGACTCGGCGCCAGCGGGACCGGGTCGAGGGCTACATCGCGAAGGGCCTCGACGAGGGGGCGACCCTCGCCGCCGGCGGCGGTCGCCCGAAGCACCTGGACCGTGGCTGGTACATCGAGCCGACGGTGTTCGGGAACGTCGACAACTCCTCCACCATCGCTCAGGAGGAGATATTCGGCCCGGTCCTCAGCGTCATCCCCGCCGACGACGAGCAGGACGCCATCGCCATCGCCAACGACACGATCTACGGATTGAACGCCTCGGTGTTCACCAACGATGTGGACCGGGCCCGCGACGTAGCCCGGCAACTGCGCTCGGGCACGGTCGGCCACAATGCATTCCGTACTGATTTCACTATGGCGTTCGGTGGCTTCAAGCAGTCGGGGATAGGACGCGAGGGGGAACCGAAGGGCTGCTTCCGTTCCTTGAGACCAAGTCGGTGATCCTCGAGGGCCGTCCGGCAGGCTACAAAACCGAAAGCTAGAGTCGCCGCCACCCTTGCGCATTTTCCTAGCAACGACGAGGCACCAGGCACCCGGATCGGGTCTCGAAGAGATGGTGTGGGGGGTGACGGTGGTGAGCTGATATCGGCGACCCGTGCGTATGGGTGCCCCACTCGTGCCGTTACACGGGCAACGACAGCAAGCAGGCATCGAGAATTTGGATGCTGTTTGAGGGTGCTGTGTTACAGGATCGCACCCTGCCAGCCTTCGGCCGGCCTATCGTCCCAGTCCAAGAGGTCGGATCCGCCAGTCGGGTTTTGCTTTGCTCGGCCCTCCGACACGCGACAACCCCACGCGTAGCGACGCGATGACCTTCTGGAGCTTGTCCAAGCTGGCCGAGTTCCTCGTCGCCGAGGGGGTGGTCGACGACATAAGTCACGAGGGTCTGCGCGTGCTCCTCCGCGAGGAGGGTGTCTCCTTTCAAGTGATCAAGACCTGGAAGCAGTCCACCGATCCCGACTTCGAGGCCAAGAAGAACCGGGTCCTCGAGCTCTACGACATCGCCGATTCCAAGGCGAAACCGAAGAAGGGTGACCCGAGCGTCGTGATCTGCCTGGACGAGTTCGGGCCGCTCAACCTCTTGCCCCGGCCGGGCAAGCAGTGGGCGCCGATGATCGTCAAAGGCGAGTCGAGCACCACCGGGCCCCGGCGACTCTGCCGTCGGGCCACCTACACCCGCACCAAGGGCGTGCGTCATCTCATGGCCGCCTACGACCTGAACCAGGACAAGATCTACGGTCACATCAAGACGAAGAAGGACCGCACCACCTTCCTCGAGTTCTGCCGTTACCTGCGCAGCCTCTACCCGCCGAGCGTCCGCATCGCCATCGTGCTCGACAACTTCAGTCCCCACCTCTCGACCCACAAGGACGACCGGGTCGGAGTGTGGGCCGCGGCCAACAACGTCGAGCTGGCATACGTCCCCACCAACGCCAGCTGGCTGAACCGGATCGAGGCGCAATTCCAGGCGCTGCGCTACTTCACCCTCGACGGCACCGATCACCGCTCACACGAAGAGCAGAACTCGATGATCCGGCGCTACATCATCTGGCGGAACCGCAACGCTCAGGACGAGACGCTGCGTGAGCTGGTAAAGCGCGCGAACGTTGCCTGATGCGGCACTAGGTAGCCCATAACGCGCGTCTGGCGCGCCGCGCTCCCGGGTAGCTCCGATGTGCCGTAGGGCGGCACCCCAGCCCGGCGAACGGAGGCAAGGGAATGACCGGTTATCACACCCGCGCCTCAGCTTGTGTAGTCGACTGGACCGGCTCCCTCGATGCCGACGGCGAAGGCCAGACCTCGGAGTCCCGAGTTCTCTGTCAGCGGCCAGATGCTGTGCACGACGTCCGGTGGAATCCTGATCAGATCCCCTTGCCCGACCTCTCGTTCCTCATCATCAATCTTCATGATGCCGCGTCCGGAAATGATGTAATAGAACTCGTGAGTGGGGTGTGAGTGTGGATCGACGAGACCACCGCCAGCAACTTCCCATTCACTGACGAGCTCGAGAAAACCGCCACTGGTCGCATGTTTCAGCTCGCCGGGCTGAATGAGCCACCAGACCGGCACCGTCCCGGCGTGTTCGATGACCGGTGCTACATCCCTCGCCGAGCGGACATCCATTCCTCATCCTCCTCAGTTGCCGTGCTGGAATATTACGGCCATCCACCAACAGTTCTGAAGGCCGAGAACTCGACCCGCGCTGCCCCGGGAGAAATGGCTTCCAGCCGCCTGGATCGACTTGGCTGGGATTCTGGGGAGCAAGGCGATGTCGCTGTCACTGACGCTCCTATCAGTTGTCAAGCCCCTTTTTGTGCGAACAGCGGACAGAACAGTGATGAGTCACTCGGGCGAGGACATGCTCTTATCAGGCCACGCGTTCACAGAGCGTTGACCCGGACCGTGGGCCGGCGAGTCGCCGGAAAGTCAGCCCCAGCGGGCGACAGTTAGGGGGTGAGCCAGACCCACTGTCCGAGGCTTCAGCCGCGAGGCAAGTATCGGTAGAGCTCGCGGGCGACATAGCGCTTGAGGAGGCGGATGACGTCTCGCTTGGAGCGTCCTTCCTTCACCTTGCGCTCGAAGTAGGCGGTGGTCTCGGGGTCATGCGCGATGCGGACCATGACGATGCGCCACAGCGCGCTGTTGGCGTGGCGATCACCGCCACGATCGAGGCGGTGCCGGTTGCTTTTGCCCGACGAGGCCAGGATGGGGGCGACCCCACACAGGTGGGCCCACGCCGCTTCTGAGTGCAGCCGTTCGGGGTTGTCGCCGGCACTGACCAAGAGGGCGGCGGCGGTGTCAGGCCCGACCCCGAAGCACCCCAGCAGCTCGGGTGCGGCGCGCGTCAGCAGCTTCTCGATCCGCTCGTCGAGCTCGGCGATCTCATCTTCGAGCCCTTGGATCCGGCGGGCCAACGAGGACAGCGCGGCCTTGTGGGCCGCCATCACGGCATCGCCCGAGCGCGACGGCCGCAGCCGACCTGCCTCGGCGACGAGCGCGATCACGCTCAGGCCCTTCAGGCGACCGCGGAGATAGTCGGGGGCGGTGATCACCAGATGGCGCATCTGCACGACGGCCTTGACCCGGGCCTGACGGGCCGAGCGCTTCGCCACCACCAGCACCCGGATGGCCTCGACGGCACCGTCCTTGGACTTCGAAATGCCCCGGGCTCGGCCACTGAGGGCCGCTCGAGCAGCTTCGACAGCATCGAGAGGATCGGACTTGCCGCTGCGCCGGCGCTCGGCCCGGTTGGGCCGGTCGACCTCGATCACCTCGACATCTGCCCGACGCAGGAACCCGGCCAGGCCGGCCCCATAAGAAGCGGTGCCCTCCACCCCGACCTTGGTGACCTGGCCGAAGCTCTCGAGCCAAGCGAGAAGCCTTTTGTAGCCAGCCGGATCGGTCCCGAAGCGCTCCGTGCCGAGCAGCGCTCCGAGCGGGTCGAGCGCGGCGGCCACGTGAACGTCGAGGTGGGTGTCGACACCACCCGTCACCGAACGCGCAGCTTCTACGATGGTCATGGTCATCCCTTCTCTCTTTGGTGTGAGGGATGGCACGGCCGTTCCGGATCGGAGCGACGGGCGGTCCAGGTTGTTCGTAGCAACCGGGCCAATCACCCCAACTCGGAGACGGGACGTGCCGCTGTCAATGTGCGAGACGGGCTGAACCCGCCAGCACTCCCGAAACTATTTAGGCCCAGTGACTCAGTGGTGGACCCTCACCCATTGTCACTGATAGGGGCGACCCGTGGACGCCGTGACGTTCGCGCATACGGGGGCAGGTGTGCGGCGGACAGCAAACTTCAGACTGCGCGCCGACGGACGAGCCAGACGGTCATGCCGATGAGCAGGACCGACAGCGCAAGGAGCCAGCCGCCTTCGATCCACTGGAATGCCCAGAACCGGCTCGCCGGCTGGTAGCTGGTCCAGAACGTGAAACCGTGCTGAGCCAGGCACTGGAGGGGATTCCCCGCCGCCGACCCGTCGCCTTTGCCCAGGCCGGCCTGAGCGGGGCAGTACTGCTGGTAGATGGGATACGACGGCGGACCGGTGAAGACGACCCGGCCGCCCCTGCTTCCCCATTGACTCACGATCCGCGCAGTACCCGGCACGTTGAGCCCCTTGGTGACCAGCGGAGTCAGGTAGTGCATGCGTAGCCACCCCCCGGTAGCGAAGGCCAGTGCTCCGCACACGGCCAGCGTGGTCACGATTGCAGGGACGACCCGGCGAATGAGCACGCCGGCAAGAGCGCCGATTGCGAAAGCGGCGAGAGTCCATGTGGCGAGCGCCAAGCCGCGCTGCTCGAACAATCCGGGATTGAGCTGATTGAACGTGGTGAGAGACAGAGACTGGTCGCCCGAGGCGAAATACGGCTGGTAGTACCACGAGGCCAGCAGGCTGAGGGCACCGCTGGCCACAGCCACCACGGCTCCGAGCCCCACCAACTTGGCGAGCGTCCAGCGCCACCGCCCGAAGCCCTGGGTCCAGACATAGCGGAAGGTACCGGCTTCGAACTCGCGGGCCAGCACTGGCGCCCCGACGAACGCTCCGATCACCGGCGGCACGACCAGGAAGAGAACTCCATTGGACAAAAAGTTGCCGACGCCATTGAAGTTGGCAACAGTGGCATCGCACGCTGCGGAGTTCGCCGGATGGCAGGAGATCGCAGCGGCGTAGGCGTGGTGTAACTGAAGCCCGACAATCAGCAAACAGAGGGCTGCTGCGCCGACGAACCCGAACACGCCGATCAGTGCCGTGCGGTGCTGCCGCCAAGTAACCCAAGCCATCCGTCGCCACGGGAGCGGCCGTAGGTCCTCACTTTTCTCCACGAGGGCGGGTGCGGGCATCGTGCTCAGTACTGTCATCTCGTTACCTCCGACGGCTGGGCATCCGAGTTGCGGACCGGGCCAGGCAGAGTGGCGACGCCGGGTTCGCGCAAGTAGGCCAGAGCGAGCTCTTCCAGGCCGACTGGATGCGCCTCCCAGCCCGGTGGGACCGGGTCGTCCGCGGTGGACCGCACCAGCAGGTGAGCCTGGGCCTCGCCGCCGCGGACATGCACAACCGGCCGTTCGTCGTATCGACCGGCTTCGGCGGCTGGGCCGGTCAGCACACGGTGGCTGCCGAGCAGATCATCGACCTCGCCGGCCACCTGGATCCGGCCTAAGGACATCATGATCAGGTAGTCGGCCACCCGCTCGAGTTCGGCGAGCACGTGCGAGGACAGGAGTACCGACACGCCGTCGTCGGCCGCCGCGGTCAGCACCGTGGCCATGAAATCGTGGCGGGCAATCGGGTCGAGCATTGCCACCGGCTCATCGAGCACGAGGAGGCGTGGATGGCGTGCCAGTGCCAATGTCAGCGCGAGTTGAGCCTGCTGCCCGCCCGACAGCTTGCCCGCCTTGCGCTTCTGCGGGATGCCCAGCTCGGCAAGGCGGGCTTCGGCGTAGACCTTGTCGAATTGCCGGTTGAGATTGCGGGTGAGGTGCAGCATATCGGCGGCCGACAGGTTCTTGTACAGCGGCGTGTCCTGCGCGACGAAGCCGATGCCGTCGAGTGCTGGCAGTGAGCCAGCGCTGTATCCGCCGAGAACGCTCAACTCACCGCTCGTCGGCGCGGCCAGTCCGACCGCGAGGTTCAGCAATGTCGACTTTCCAGCACCGTTCGGTCCGACCAGCGCAGCCACGTGCCCCTCGGGGATCGCAAGATTGCAGTCGTGGAGCGCTTTGGTCGCTCCATACGACTTGCCGAGGCTGTGAGTCTCGATGATATTCATGCGACACCCTCCGTTTCGCCGCCGGGCGCGCTGGAGCGCGACCCGCTGCGACGCTCATAAAAATCCCGCAGCTCGCTTGCGACGAGTGCCGCAATGCCGCTCTCGTCGAGCCCGGCCGTGTCCGCCTTGGCCAGCCAGCCCCGAAGGGATCGCCGAAGCCCAGTCAGCTCGGGTAGCGCGACCTGGCTGAGGGTGGCCAAGATGAACGTGCCCTGGCCGGGACGCCCCACGATGAGGCCTTTGGTTTCCAATTCTCGATAGGCCTTCGACACCGTGTTCGGGTTGATGGCCAGCGATGCGACGACATCTCTGACCTTGGGCAGCTGGTCACCCGGTTTGAGGTAGCCGAGCCGCAGCGCGTGCTCGACCTGATGGACGAGTTGGAGATAGGTCGGCACTCCTGAAGCGGGGTCGAGCCGGAACTCAATCGGTGAGATCTGAGGACCGACCCGGTCGCTATCCCTCTGTCCTATTTCCATAAGACAACCCTATAGAGGTTGACCTCGCAATGTCAACGCAAGGAGTGCCCAAAAGCTGGTCGCCCACGCCCCACGATCGAGAACAGGGACACGGAGTCGCCCGTGAGGGCCACAGACGCCCCACCTGCGTCGGCGAGCAGTCCGACACTGAGGTTGCTCTCAGATCGCCAGCGGAAGTCAAAAATGCCCCACTTTGACGTCGTCATATCCAAGTGGGGCATGCCTCCGAGGTGCCGTTCGGGGCGTAGGTATAACCACTGATCTGAGGCTGGAACGGCTAGCTCTGCATCCTGGCTTCGACCCGGGGCTCTCAGCCGGACTCTCGCCAGAACCGCCGGCGCTCCACGGCGTCAAGTCGCCGGCTCGGCTCACAACAACTTCTGGCGGTTTCACGAACCTTCATGTTCGCCCTGCGGGCGAACCCGCCAGAAGTTCTTGTTCGGCCCAGGGGCTTCCCTCGCCGGGACTGGGCTCCGCTCGCTGCCGGCGGGTGTCGTCGGCTATGCGAACGACCCAGCGGCGTCGTTCGCAACGAACGAGGCAAACTGCGTTCAGGCGCGATCACCGTGCACGATCAGGCCGGTGGGACCGAGTTCGACGTAGTCAGACTCGGAAAGAGCATCCACGACGATGTCGAGGTGTTCGGCGAACAGGGCAAGCAAGTCGGCGTTGGCGACGTTGCCGGTTGAGACGGTGAGGAGCCGTCGAGGCGTTCGACGCAGGAGGTGGCTGTTCCGGAAATCTCGGTCCTTGGAAACGACCACCCGGTCCTCGTCGTCGGCCAGTTCGGCGAGGATGGCGTCGGGGATCCTGTTTCCTTCTGGAAGCTGTGAGGTGTGGACGCTGTCGTGTCCGGCCTCTGCCAGCAAGCGGGAGAGCTTGGCTGGCAACTGGGCGTCAACGACGAACTTCACGCGGCGCCGAGCGGCACCACCCGGCGCTGACCCGAGGCCAACGCCCCGAACTCGAGAGCAGCCAAGAGATCGTCACGTTCGAGATCGGGATGGTCCTCGATGATCTCCTCGATGCTCATGCCCGACGCCAAGAGCTCCAGGAGGTTCTCGACGGGGTACCGCAACCCTCGCACCGTCGGCTGACCGTGACAGATCGCCGGGTCGGTAGTGATGCGCTCCAACCGTGACATACACACAATCGTACCGCGACACGTCCGATACCCATCCCGTCGATGTCCACCAGCCGATACATCACTTCACAGACCCGCGTCTCCGGACCCTCCGAAAGATCACCATCACGAGCAGTCGATCAACCACATCAGTTTGCGTTACACGATTGGCACCCGAGGGGTTCCAGGGGCCGATTGTGGTCAAGGACCGGCTCAGGACATGAGGGACGACCGGTGTCCCGGCAGTGGGGATACATCGTGCTTTCGATCCGCAGGATGACGTTGGGGTCGGGATATCGGTACCTCATGGAGTCGGTGGCGGCCGGCGACGGGGTGCGCCATCAGACGCGGAGTCTGGCCGACTACTACGCCGATTCCGGCACGCCGCCCGGCGTGTTCCTCGGCGCCGGGTTGGCCGCCCTCGATGGCGGCCGAGGGGTCGAGATTGGTTCAGAGGTCAGCGAACAACATCTGTTCAACCTCCTCGGGATGTGTGCCGATCCGATCACCGGCCAGCCGCTCGGGCGTCCGCCGATCCGCTCTTGGTCCTCGTTGGGGCGACCAGATGCCGAAAGAAGGGAGGCCATTGATCACGTCGCCAACACCGCCGACCCGATGGATCCGGTGGCCGGTCACGAGGCCCCGGAACGAACATTGAGCGAGACGAACCGGACGCCGGTGGCCGGGTTCGACCTCACGTTTTCGCCCAGCAAGTCAATTTCTACGGCGTGGGCCTTGGCCGATGCCGACACCAAGGCAACGATCTATGCCTGCCACCGCCGGGCCATCGAGGGGGTGCTCACCTACGCCGAGCGAGAGGTCTTCCACTCGCGCTCGGGCAAGAACGGCGTGGTCCAAGAAGACGTCGAGGGTGTGGTGGCCACCGCGTTCACCTATTGGGACTCGAGGGCCGGTGACCCCCAACTCCATGACCATGTGGTGGTCGCCAACCGGGCCCGATCCGTCTCCGACGGGGTGTGGCGCACCCTCGATTCGCGGGGTCTGTTCAAGAGCGTGGTCATGCTTGGAGAGCTTCACCAGGGCGTCCTCGCCGACCTTCTGACCCAGGAGTTGGGATGGGGCTGGGACGAAAGATCTCGGCGTCCTCGGACCGGGTTCGTTGGGAGGTGACCGGGGTTCCCGAGACCCTTCTGGCCGAGTTCTCGCAGCGGGCGGCCGCCATCGAGGAGCGCAAGGAGGTGCTGATTCCCGCATTTGTCGCATCCCACGGGCGCCCGCCGACCACGACCGAGATCGTCAAACTGCGCCAGCGGGCGACGCTTGAGACCCGGCCGACCAAAGAGCATCGCGCCCTTGGCGCAATGTACCGAGGGGTGGCGCAAGCGGGCCGAGCACTACGTCGGAAATCACCCCCCACGCGTGGGTCGCTGGGCTGTGGGATCGCAACGACCTGCCGCTCCTGCGAGCGTGCGACCTGGCCGACGAAATCCTCTCCAACGTGGCCGGGGTCACGATCCGTCAGGTCTCCGAGCGCCGATCCACTTTCACGCGGGCCAATGTCTTGGCCGAGGTCCATCGTCAGTTCCACGGTGTCCGCTTCGCCTCCTCCGACGACCGGATTGCCGTGGCCGAGCGCACCGCCGAGCTGGCCGTCGGGCAGTCCTTGCTTATCTCGGCGCCTGAGTTGCACTTCACGCCGGAGCGTTTGCGCCGGGCCGATGGGACCAGCCGGTTCCGGGCCAAGGGGCACGAGATCTACACCACCGCCATCCTCATCGAGGCCGAGGCCCGACTCCTCGAGGCCGAGGCCCGACTCCTCGAGGCCGGGCGAGAAATAGATGGCCCGGTCCTCGCCACACGCACGGTAGCTGCCGTCACATCAGACATGCGGCCCGGCCGGGGCCATCCCCTGTCCATCGATCATGCAGTGGCGGTGGAGGAGATCGCCACCTCGGGCCGCAGGCTCGACGTTTTGGTCGGACCAGCGGGCAGCGGCAAGTCGACCACGATGGCCGCGTTGCGGGCCGCCTGGGAAGCCGAACATGGCCCGGGGTCGGTGCTCGGTCTGGCCCCCTCGGCCGCAGGATTGCCCACCTGCGCGCCGCCTTACGGTCCCCCAGAACGTCGCGGCATCGGTCCTGCAGGCGCTGTTGGCCGCATCCGGAAAGCGACGGTGGGAGGCGGTCAAACGTGATCCTATCTCCTGGTACGGAGAAACCAGAGCCTTTCCCACCTAATCTGCGAGCGGACTAGGTCTGGTATTGCGCCCCGTCCCGGCGTACTGGGGCATACGGAGTTCGCGATTTACGGCGACGCCACGAGTAGCATCTTCGAAAGCTTGGTCCACTAGCAGGAGCTGCGTATGCGGGCGGTTCACACGGCCTGAGTCCCGTTCGGGACTGAAACGAGAACAAGATGTCCGGCATAACGCCGACTTCTTCGTCAACCGCGTGCCAACACCCCTCGCAAGGAGACCTCCGGCAGTGACCATTCCCAGCAGCAACGCTCTTTATCATCCGCGCTATCCACGCTCGAACAGCTACGACCCGCAATGGGTCTTGCACAACCAAATGGGCCCGAACGCCCTCTGGTTGGTCGAAGCCCTCACTGAAGTGATCCCGATCACACCGGCCATGCGGGTGCTCGACCTCGGCTGTGGCACCGCCATGACGTCAATCTTTCTGGCCAAGGAGTTCGGTGCCCAGGTGTGGGCCACTGACCTGTGGATTGAGGCATCGGCCAATCAGGAGCGGATTCGTGCCGCCAACGTCGAGGGCCTCGTCGTCCCGATCCATGCCGAAGCACACGCGCTTCCTTTTGCCGGGAGCTTCTTCGATGCCATCGTGAGTGTTGACGCCTACCACTACTTCGGCACCGACGACCTCTACCTCGGCTACATGACTCACCTCCTTAGGGAGGAAGGCCGGATCGCCGTCGTGTCGCCGGGATTGATCAGCGAGGTCGGATCGAAGATTCCCGAGGAGCTCGCACCCTTCTGGGCTTGGGACTTTTGCTCGTTTCACTGTCCCGAATGGTGGCGGGAGCACTGGGAGAAGACGGGCAAGGTCCTCGTCGATCTGGCCGATTCCGTAGAGGAGGGATGGAAGGACTGGCTGATGTTCGGCGAGGCGAAACTGCCCCAGACAAATGACCGCTGGAAGAAAGCAGCGACCGATGAAGTGGCCATGCTGCGAGTCGATCAGGGCAAGAACCTTGCATTCAGCCGGATCGTCGCCACGAAGGTGTAGCTACAACGAGAGCGTCCGGCGGATCCCGGCTTGCAAACGCCGAGGGTGCCCCACAGTCACTGTTAGGTGATACCCGTCGCGCGTCCTTCGGGGATGCACGTTCTGGGGCACCCGGGTTCTGTGCGGCCCGAACTCTCGCAAGATCACGCCGGATCGGGCAATATACGCTCGTGTATCCCGATCGAGACCTCGCGTCCGATGTGAGGGGCCCGACACTGCGGACTCAACGCCTCGTGTTGCGGCGTTGGCGCGCCGAAGACCTAGCACCCTTTGCCGAACTCAACGCCGATCCCGACGTAATGGCGCACATGCAGAAGACCATGAGCCGAGAGGAGAGCGACGCATTCGTGGCGCGCATCGAGGAGGAGTTCGACGACTGCGGTTTTGGTCTGTGGGCCGTAGAGGTGCCGAACCACTCGCCGTTCATTGGCTTTGTCGGGTTGCACCGAGTGCCGTTTGACGCTCCCTTCACGCCTGCGGTCGAAGTCGGATGGCGCCTAGCCCGCGAGCACTGGGGCTACGGATTCGTGACCGAGGCGGCTCGTAGTGCGGTTCGCTACGGACTCGAAGAGGTCGGTCTTGACGAGATCGTTTCCTTCACCAACCCAGACAACGTCCGGTCGTGGAAGGTAATGGAACGCCTCGGCATGATTCGCGATCCGTCGTCGGACTTCGAGCACCCCAACGTTCCAACGGGACACTGGCTCCGTCCCCATATCTTCTACAGATTTCCGCCTGCGGCCCCGTCGCCGTAGCGCCCGATCTGCCGATCGGGGTGGTGTAATCCGTTCCGGGATCGGGCACCATTCGATGATGCCGATGCGCTTACGGTCCGGTGCTCGCGGCGCATGGCGGTGGCTCTGGGCCCCGGCCACTCCCGCGCGCACGCTCACGCGGACCTACGAGTGTCCCGTCTGTGGCCGCGGAGTCGAGATCGTTGGAACCGGCGACTTCTATCCGACTGCAGCGAGCGCCTCCGAGGTCGCATCGCATTGCCGCCGGCAAAACGGCACGACCCACGCCGCGCACGTGACCGGAATCGCCTCACCACTTCCGAATAGCGAGCGCGCAGCGCCATAACTGCCGATCGGCGCCCGTCGAAGACAGGCAGATCCGAGCAGAACGGCGCCCCATAACGCTCGGCGAAACGGGCGCTAGAGGTATCCCCATCGTGCCGTTCCAGGCGCATGCAACTCTGGCAAGCACGCAGTGAGATTTTGGATGCTGTTTGAGCGTGCTGTGTTACAGGGACCGCACCGCGCCGGCCTCCGGTCGGCCTATCGCCGCAGGTCTAAGGGCCGGATCCGCCACTCGGGTTTTGCGTTATCCGGCCCTGCGATAGGCGATGGCGACTTCGGCACCGGGATCGCCGAGCTCGAGGAGACTGCGCGGCTACCTCACCAGGTCATCGATCGGTGGTTCGAGGATTAGGTCTCGGTCGCCGGACAGCCGCGCGGATTGTGCCGGGTGACCCGATGTCGAGAACAGGCCGCGGGTATGCCCTGAGAATGGCCGTGTCCTGGTGACCGTGAGGCAATATAGGGCGAAGTGACAGATCAGGGATCCGGCCAGGTCAAGGACAAGCCGTCTGGCGCTAAGAGGGCGATCCCGATCGTCGTCGCGGTACTGGTGGTCGTCGTTCTGCCCGTGGTGCTCATGGACGCACTGGTCGGCAAGTTCGGTGCCAGCGCAATGATCATGGGATTGCTGCTCGGCGTTCTTGGCAGCATGATCGGCGGCACTCGCCCGATGCTGTACCTCGCCCCGGCCATGGGAGTAGCTGCTGGTCTCGGATCATTCACCGCGTACAACTGGTGGTGGGTTGCTTTGCTTGCGATCCTGGGTCTCGTCGCCGGAGCCGGGATGAGATTCGGGTGGTTCGCCCCTCTCTTGATGCTCCCCTTCGTCGCCACCTTTGCCAGTCCGGTGACTTCGGGACGAGACGCGGTTGCGTACGGGGTGATCGCTGGGATCGCCACCCTGTACGGCGTCGTCTTGGCCCGTCGCTTCAAAGCCCCCAACGTCGTCGAAGGCCAGCGGTCGTCTCCCCCGGCGGCGGCCGCCGTGGGGATCGGACTTGGCATCGCGTTGGGTGGCACTGCGGCGATTGGTGTGGCGCTGGGATGGACCGAGCCCTACTGGGTCCCCGAGCCGGTTCTCATCCTCACCCTCTACGTCATCATGGGTAAGAGAGAGCGCATACGCGAGAAGGCGCTCGCCACCTTCGTCGGAGTGATCGCCGCGGTGCCCGTGGCCATCGTTGGGCCCCCACCGTGGGCCATCACCGTCCTCGCCGACCGCGGCGTTCGTCCTAGCGCTCACCCAGTACAAGAAGAGCTACTGGGTCTACTACAGCTTTCTCACGTTTGCGATCGTTCTGGCTCTCTCCCCACCCGGAGACGTTGGCACCGAGGCCGCCCATCGCGGCACGGAAATCCTCGTTGGCATCGCAATTCTCGTTGTCGTTCTGGCCGTTCTGCAGGTCCTTGGCCCTTGGCTAGCCAAGCGCTACCCAGAGCCCGTGCTCGCAGAGTCGCTTGCGCCCTAGTCCCATCTGCGCCAACCTCGCATTGAGATTCTTGGTCAACGACGTTTCAACTCACCGTCACGTCGAACTGACTGACGACGCCTGCCACTTCTTGGCCTACTCGGCAACGCTCCGCTTCGCCAGGGGGCACGAGCTTTCCAGTCCAGGGATCGGGCAGCGTCGACCAGGCGTTGTCGACGCCTAGTGCCGGGGCGGTCGAGTGGGCGTCCAAGACGTTACGCAATCTCGATTGGTTCACGGTCAGCGCAATCCGGCCACATAGACCACGAGCAGGTCTGCCATTACCAGGGCACACTGGAGGTTGGGTTTGGCATCGAGGAACCCTCGTAGGAACCTCTCTCCCAGTCCGTAAGCTCTGAGCCCGTAAGAGGCGAACGGAAGGAGCACCGATGTGGAGATCGACCGGGACGAGGCGATCAAGGCACTGAACAAGATCGTCGAGCTTGAACTTGCTGGTGTCGTGCGCTTCACCCAGTACTCGCTCATGGTATTCGGGCACGCCCGCATCCCGATCATGAGCTGGATGCGCGAACAGGCGCAGCAGTCGCTTGCCCATGCCATTCAGGCGGGTGAGGAGGTGACCGCACTCGGAGGCAACGTATCGCTGGGCATCGGAGAGCTGGTCGGTACCCCACCACCCGTCCATCGACGACATCCTCCAAGAGATGCTGGTCCAAGAGCGCCGAGGCATTGAGTTGTACCGTCAGCTACTAACGCTGGCCGAAGGACGCAGCGTCTCGCTCAAAGAGCTGGCCCGTCAGATGATCCGCAACGAAGAACTCGATGTCGCAGAGATCGAGAAGATGCTTCGCAAACGGGGCGACGCGTAGCCGCCCGTTAGTTCTCGAAGGGCCGGCCATTGGTAAGCTCGCGCCGATCTAGCTTCCCAACTTCAACCCGTAGGACCTCATCGTCTGGCCCTTATGTCCGAGGTGCCAGCCGATCCTGTGGGTGCCGAACATCATCCGACCCGTCGACTTGGACTTTCGTGGCGTGATCTTGGCAGGAGGGCGACTACCGTTTGTGGCCAAGGTTGGCCCTGTTATTGAGGGCCTGGAGGGTATCTGATCCTAGATCCGAGGTTCATTCGTCGTTCGTTCTCGCCGCCCCAACCGGTGACGGCTCGAGTGGGTCAAAATCTGCCTCGGGCGTGAACTCGACCTGGACTTCGACCTCGTCCCGACGGACCTCCATCCGCGCCAGGCGCTCAAAAACAGCCCTGTCCGCGACGGTGAGCGGTGGTTGGGTCATAGACCGTGGCCAAAGGCGGTACCGCTTGACCACGTTGATCTCCGCCGCGAGAAGGAAGAGCTGAGCCCCCAGGTAGATCCAAGCCAGCAAGACGATGACGATGCCGAAGAAGCCGGAGATCTCGGTGGCGTGCCGCAACTCGCGACCCACGTACCAGCTCCCGAGGAGTTGGAGCACCTGCCAGAACACCGTGGCCAACGCCACGCCCAGGAGAACGTCACGCCAGGTGAACTTCACGGCGGTCATCACCATGAACGCGAGGAGAATGAGCCCGAAGTTCAAGGCAAGAGAACCCACCAGCAAGAGCGCGGTCGAGATTTCGCCGTGGGAAGTCAGGGTCGCAAACCCCGTGAGCACGGTCGATCCAATGGTGGAGGCGGCAAGTAGGACGAGTACGGCAAACCCCCGCAGATAGCGAATGAGCAGAGGCGGCCATCGGACGTAGGGAATGTTCCACACGTTGTTCATCGCGCTCTGGGTCGCCAGTCCGAGGCCGATGGCACCGTACAAGAGGAGCAGGCTGCCGATGACGACGGTCAAGGCGCTTCCGGTCAGGCCGTGGACATGCGATTGCAACTGAGGACCGATGATCGGGAAGGTCCCGAGAGCGCTGTCAACGAGGTCCTTACGCAATTGGTCATTGTTGTGCAGGACGTAGCCGAGGACAGTTGTGAACAGCATCAAGAGCGGGAAGAGGGCAAAGAGTCCGTAGTAGGCGATGAGCGCTGCCTTGCTGGCAGCCTGGTCGTTGCCGAACTTCTGCAGGACCGCGAAAGGAAAGCCGAGCACGTCGTGTCTTTGCTGGAACCTGTCCATCCGACGGACGACCGCCTCCATCGGGCCCGGCCGCCGTCTCGCGTCCACATCCGTGGTGGAATCGGTGCTCTGTTCCTGCGAGTCAGTCGGTAGAGGGTTCGGAACTGTCACGACACGGAACGATAGATCTGCAGCCACGGAGACGAGACGACTGGCATCTATAGATCGAACGCGGACGAATCGGCATCATCAGCTAACTCGCCTAGAGCCGAATCGTCTAGTGTCAAGACCCGACGGAGCTATCCTGATCGGCTCCGACTACCCGCAGGGTCAGCTCGAAGAGAACTGAACCTGGCGGGCCTGCGCCAGCAGCTCCTCCCGCTCAGACGGAAGCAGATACCGACCCGCGATGGCCTTGTCGAGGTCTGCGGTGTACTTCGAGCGGTAGTTGGTTTCAGAGCCGTAGAGGCTCGTCAGCTCGGCTGAGCTGAAGGGCGTCGTCGTCCCAAAGAGAGAACAGATGACGGACGTGCCGGCAGGAGCTGATCCGGTGAGCGTGGAGATCGGCACATCGACGGCCGGTGTTCGCACTCCCCCGATCTCGTTGCCATGCGAGTCGAATGCGAGCGTCGCTGGGTTCGTGCTCGCCAGCTTGAAGGGTGGTGGTTCGGGTGGTGGCGCCCCGGCCACGACCCAACGGCTGAAGTCAGCGAAGGCCGCCCGTACCACCAGGTGCTCCTGTCTCAAGAATGGAGAGGGGTGTCAGGGAGGAAATCCCTTGTTCGGAGAGACCCGCCAGGATCATTGTGGGCATGTACGTCCTGGCGATTACCAGAGTGAGGCGGCCATTTGAAGGCCTGACTGCGGAGCCACAACCGATATGGAATCGAGCTGAGCGCGCTAATTCTCCGAGGCGTCCACCAAAGGCTAAATCAGTAAATTCTGAGAACCGCGAGTGAGAGTCCTTCACGGTATGAATCTGCTCATCGAGGCTGTCCACAGGTGGGACGGACCGCTGAGCGGCGTAGCAATCGATCCGGTTGTCTCGCACGACACGCAAATTCTTGGCCCTGCTGTTCTAAAGGCCGGAACTGGGACCTGATCGTAGACCCGCGGCCATTCTTGCCTGTTCGCTAAATCTGATAGAGGAAGGCCCACCCGTAACCGCCACCGGCGGCGCCGACGATGGCCGTAGTCCCCGACACTGCTATCGAGTTGCCGAACCCGGCTGTCGCACCAACACCCGGATCGTTCAAGGTGACACTCGGTGTGCTAGGCCAGCCGCTGGTGCCCTTGGTATACATGGAAACGGTGCCGGTATATACACCGCCGCTGTCATTGGCGTTAGACGCGCCGACGAACACAGTCTCGGCGCTCCCCGAGATCGCGACCGAGGTGCCGAAGTTGTCGTTACTTGCCGTACCAGGATCGTTCAAAGTGACACTCGGTGTGCTAGGCCAGCCGGTGGTGCCCTTGGTATAGATGTACCCGACTCCTAGGTGAGTTGTGCCGGACCTCTCTGCGCCGACGATGGCAACATTCCGCCGGATCGCTACGCTGAAGCCGAAAAAGTCCTCCGCACCGGCACTTGCTGTTGGGTCGACCAAGGTTCGTACCTTGTGCCAGCGGTCGGCGTCCTCGGTATAGATGAACGCGGCTCCCCCATCGACTCCCCCTTTGAAGTAGGTGTCGGCGCCGATGATGGCGGTAGTCCTCTTGACTGCCACAGACCAACCGAACCCCGACAACGTAGGACCGTTCAAGGTGACGCTCGGGGTGCTGGACCAGCCGCCCGGGCCTTCGGTGTAGACGAAGGCCGCACCTGCGTGAGCGACGCCGACGATAGCGGTGGACCCGGAGATCGTAACCGAGTAGAAGGTTTTGTCGCTGGTGGGCGCCAAGGTGACGTTCGGCGAAGTGGGCCAGCCACCTGGACCTTCGGTGTAGATGTACGCGGCCCCGTCGGCGCCGACGACTGCGGTGGCCCCCGAGATCGCGACCGAGGAGCCGAAATCGTCGCCACTCGTCGCGCCGGGATCGTTCAAGGTGACGTTCGGTGCGCTAGGCCAGCCGGTGGTGCCCTTGGTGTAGATGTAAGCGGCACCGTCACCCGAGGGTTGATCGGACGCACCGACAATGGCGGTGGTCCCCGAGATCGCGACCGAGGAGCCGAAGTTATGCCCTACCCCGCTCGGATCGTTGAGAGTGGCGAGCAGGGTCACGCTCGACTCGGCGCTCGAGATGATGGGTCGGCGGGCAGCCCCAGACCGTTCGGAAAGCACCGGAAAGCCAGTCGCCAGCAGCCCTGATGCCAGCGTCATGGCCATTACCCCGGTTCGCCACTTACTCCGCATGAACGGCCCTCCTTCTATAAGACCCCCAGGAAGGGACACATCGAAACAACTCTAGATCGCGCGAAGCCTGAACCCCCAGAGCGAACTGTTCCGTGTCCCCGTACATCCGTTCGGTGACCTCGGCGAACCGCCCTGGACTACACATTTTGTGACAGCCCTCCCAGGAAGCTGGGATGATCGACCCTGGTGAGCACTGACACGGTCGCCGTACTTGGCCAGGCGATGACTGGGGGCACGACCAGCAGCCGTCAGTTGCTTCTTTCGCACCTGTCGCGCATCGAGCGGCTCGATCCCCTATTTGGAGCGATCCGCGCCCTGGTGCCCGACGCCATCGAGCAGGCAGAGGCGAGCGACGAGTACCGCTCCCGGCATGGGCCACGCAGTTCCCTCGAAGGCATCCCTGTCATCATCAAGGACAACATTGACATCGCCGGACAATCCACGACGGCAGGCGCCGTTGCTCTTGCGGCTTCCGCGGCGGCGGCTGACGCCCACTTGGTCCGGCGACTACGGGAAGCAGGCGCCGTGATCCTCGCCAAGGCCAACCTCTCCGAATTGGCCAACTTCCTGACCGAAGGCATGCCCTCGGGCTACTCATCATTGGGCGGTCAAGTTCTCAATCCCTACGATCTCGCTTTGACCCCGAGCGGTTCGAGCAGCGGTACTGCCGCCGCGGTGGCGCTGGAAATGGCGCCTCTTGGGGTCGGAACGGAGACCGATGGCTCGATCATCAGTCCGGCGGTCCACCAGAGCCTGGTTGGCATCAAGCCCACCCTCGGGCTGATCAGCCGGGACGGCATCTTGCCGATCTCTCCGAGCCAAGACACGGCCGGTCCTATGGCTCGGACTGTGGCCGACGCCGCCGCGCTCCTCGTCGCGATGGCAGGGCCCGATCCCGCCGACCCAGCGACGACCGCGGCGCCCGCGAGCTTCGACGCCCTCCGGTCGTGGGTGCCCGAACCGGACTGCTTGAGCAGGGCCCGCCTCGTCCTGATCTGTCCGGATTTCGCCGCCGGTGCGCAGAGCCGGAGGCCGATAGCCGAACCGGTCTTTGCCGCGTTCGAAGCGGCCGGAGCCGGAATCGCCGACGCCGTCATGCCTACGATCGCACGTGACGACGAGATGTTCGTGTTGCACTACGAATTCGCTCCTGCCGTCGACGCCTATCTGGGTCGGATGGGGGACGCCGCTCCGATCACGTCTCTTGCCGAGTTGCAAGCGTGGAACAACATCCACGCCGAGTCCGCTCTGAAATACGGCCAGACCCATATCGACAAGGCGCTCGCCATCGACCATGTCGCGACTTACGATGAATACACCGAGGCCCGCCGACGCGACCGGGACAGCGTGACAGCGGCCTTGGAAGCTGCGCTCGGAGACGCCGACGCTCTGATCTTTCGGGCCGAGGAAGGCGCCACTTGGGCGGCCCGCTCGGGATGGCCAAGCATCAGCATTCCGATTGGCTACAGCCGGCGATCGCGGCGCCCACTCGGGCTGACCCTCGTGACTCGAGCTTGGACGGAACCCCAACTGCTTTCGCTCGCCGCCGCGATCGAGGAGGTGTGCGGGTTCCGCTCACCACCTTCAGAGGTGAACCCTGCGGTGTTTGCCAGCCGAGATCTCTGAACTCGGCACAAGACTTCACCCCTATTCGATGGGAGGACAACCTCTCCTACTGGGAGGTCCTCCACAGCCTCATCGATTCTGAGCTGCCCTTCGCCGAATACCGCAACTTCTACGGCGAGTTGGCATCCTTAGGCATCGAGAAGGGCAAGCCATTCAAGCCGGACGACCGGATGCGAGACGTCCTGACCCGAGCTTCACAACTGGGAAACGCTCAGCTCCGGGTGCAGTCGTTCGCCGACCGGCGGCCGGATCGGGAGGTCTGGCCGGGCACCACCTGGGAATGGGCGGTCCTCCGCCCGGAGAATGGCACGTTCGATGCCGAGAACTGCACAGACAACTACGCCCGGCAGAAGTGGTTCTACCAAGCTCAGATCGAGTCCCCGGCCATGTTCAAGCGATCGGCAGGGGCTGGTTCCCTCTACTGGTTGAACACCCGTGACTCGACCGGGGCCTTTCTGGACGGCTCTAACTCATACTCGCTCACCGTGCCCCAACCCGTTCCCAACAAGCTGTTCTGGTCGATCACCGTCTATGACGCCGAAACACGCAGCGAGATTCTCACAGACCAGAACAAGGCCGCCCTCCGCTCCATGTTCGAGTTGGCTCACGCCCCGACCGATGTACCCGTCGAACTTCACTTCGGTCCTGAACCTCCATCCATTGGGAGGACCGTTGGATCAAGACCATCCCTGGCTCGGGATGGTTCGTCTACTTTCGGATTTACGGTCCCGAAGGCCCTGCGTTTGACGGCTCCTGGCAGCTTCCAGACTTCGAAAAGTCGTAGTTCGGATGGCTAGCTCCGAAGTGCGTACGGGCGCATGCAACTGCGGCAAGCACGCGTTGAAATTATTGATGCTGTTTTGTGGGTGCTGTGTTACAGGAACCGCACCCTGCCGGCCTTCGGCCGGCCTATCCTCCCAGTTCAAGAGGTCGGATCCCCCAGTGGGGTTTTGGTTTGCTAGGCCCTCCGACACGCGCCAACCCCCACGCGGAGGGGACGGTCCTCAACGGACCACCAGTTGCACGGGCAGTTCGTCATGACGACGGACCATGAGGTTGTTTGCCCACTTTGGCGGGCGCTGCGGATCGAGTGTGATGGCGCTCGTGTGGGCGAGTAGGACACCGAGCACATTCCCGGCTTCAACTCGGGCGAGAGGTGCCCCAACACAGTGATTGATGCCCCGGCCAAAGGCAACGTGTCGCCGTGGAACTTGACGAGTGAGGTCGATATGCGAGCTCGGTCGATGGTATCGAGGCCAGAACCTCGGACGGTGTTCATCTCACGAGTGATGGAGTGACCGAGCTCATCGATCCGTGGCTCCTCCCGATAATCGAGAAGCTCGGAATGTCTCTGCGATGACGAGTCCGTTTCTGCACTCCAAGATGAGACCGCCGATCGGGCAGAGGGCCGGCCGCTTGGGCTCGGCCGCCCAGGTCCGGCAGTCTCGAGCCGGGCCGGCAAACGCAGGGGCAGCTCGGCCCGAGCCGAGAGGTACAGCGCGTCCACGCCGGACGCCAGCTCCCGCAGTCCGGTCTCCGGAACATGCGTATTTGCGACTAGCTGGTCAGAGGAGCGCACGGGAGCCATCTCGATGCCGGGTCAACCGAGCCCTCCTCGACTGCGGGTGGCCTTAATCTGCCGGGAGATTTGCTCGGACCAGGCCGTGTCGAGGTCGAGCTGGATCCAGGGGAAGACAAATTCGTCGGGGTGCGCGCCGTAGGTGGCGCGGAAGCGGCGGACCTTGCGGAAGATGGGCGCCCGGTGCCGGCCGCCCCGCTCGAGGTTGTCGAAGCCGCCGGCCAGTTTTCCACGCAGAAGTTGTGACCCAGGCCGGCGAACGGGGATATTCCCGCATTGGGGCATTGACCTTCTGATTGAGCCGTTCGTTCCCATAGCATCCAACGTCGTGGGAGCGAACCCTTGGGAATCCACTGTGGTGACACGCGTCGGCGAGGGGCGTTACTCGGCCATGATTTCTCCGTCGTGGAACTTGGCAGTTGCCGCACAGGGCGGGGTGGTCGCAGCGATCGCCGCACGGGCGATGGAAGCCGAACTCGGCACGGGACAGTCGCTCCGCTCATTTCACGGCGTGTTCGCCCGTCCGGTTCCGGTTGGACCGGTCGAGGTGGAGGTCGGAGTCATTCGCTCCGGTCGATCGATCTCCCAGGTGCAAGCGAGCATTCGCGCGGTTGGCGCTAATGCCGGATTCACAGCGCTTGCCGCCTTCGGGCGGGAGCGCCCCGGATTCAGCTACACCGAGCTCGAGATGCCTCGCGTGCCCAAACCCGAAGAGTGCGGGTCGTATCGGGACCCTCCTCCACCCGAGTCCGGTTTGCCGAGCGAACCTGTCTTTGAGTTCTGGAGAGAGGTCATTGAGGGCCGACCTGCCCTCGGGCACGCTCCTTGGGATACCTCTGAGCGTGGCGCAGCGGAAGTCGCAACTTGGATCAGATTCGAGCATCTACCCGCCGACGAGAACGGTCAGTTCGATCAGCTGGCGCTGCTCGTCGCTGCTGACATGATGCCGAGTGCCGTCTTTGAGAAAGTCGAACCGACCGAAAGTGACTGGTTCGCGCCAAGCGTGGATCTCACGGTGCATCTCATTGGCTTACCGACTGGGCCCTGGATCCTCAATCACAATCGGGCGCACTTCGCCAACGATGGATACGCCTCTGCCGAAGTTTCCCTGTGGGATCCGCATGCGCCCGACGGCCCGACACTGTTGGCATGGGCAACCCAGGTCATGTTCTTCACCCAACTCAAGTAGCCACTACCCGGCGCAAGGGGACACCCTCCCGACCGGTAACGGCCGCAGCACATTTCGAGCGAGCGCACACCTCTCGGCTACGAGCTGAGCATCACGTTCCCTTTGGCCTTGATAAGACCAGTGACTCCGAGCGCGGGTGTCTTCCCTAGTTTGCATTTGCTGCTTTGAGCTTTCATCGCAATGCCCTGCTCGCTTCCTGAGACTGACAATGGGCCACTGATCCCGGCGTAGGCACCCGTCCCGTGGCCCAGGCTGCTCTCGGCTCGCAGGGTGAAGATCCGCGCACAATCGGCACCTTGGCGTTGGGGACGAGCTCGCCGTCGATCAGGTCGTAGTCGGTCTTGGGGCGGTAGATCCACTTGCCCTGCCGCACTGCCTGCTGCATGCCCGTGCGCGCGTTCTCGGCCAGCTGGTCGAACGGCTGTCTTCACTCACGGTGCTCGAATAGCGCTCGTCGGCCTACGGCGACGGAAGTTGTTGGGGGCGAACTCGTAGAGGCGGGTGCTTAGGCAAGCAAGCACTCGACCAAATCCGGCGGGAATATGCGACCTCAGGCCGGCGATCGGGGTCACCCTGAGTAGGCATGACCGGCACCCGATTCAGCCACCGCCCTGCCATCGAGTTCCTCGATCTCCCAACGCTCTCGGTCGACTACTGGTATCCGCGTACGCGCCTCGTCATGTCGACGGTCGGCAATGATCGATAGGTGATCGTTGACACTCGCCCAGCCGGCCCAGACGACCTCAGGCAAGGTAGTGAGGTACTCGGTGAGGCGTTCGCCGACTATCCCTGGACGAGGTGGACGGTTGACCCTGACGATCACCAGGCGCGAATCACCCAACTGCAGTTTCTCGCTCTGGAGAACGTAGGCATGCCTTTCGGCGAGGTTTGGCTGAGCAGCGTTGACGGCACGATCCAGTCAGTCGCGGTGTGGATGGACAGCGCCGTTCCGGTCCCCTCGTCGGTCCATGACCTCATGAATTCCGCTGTTGCGGAGCTGGAGGGGAGCCGCCACGATGCGTCGCTCGCAGCAGCACGAGAGATCGAAGATTGGCGGCCGACCCAGCGCCACTTCACCCTGACCGTCGTCGGCACTGCGCCGACGAGGCAACGAGAAGGCCTGGGTGGTCGGACGCTGGCACCGGGCTTGGCCGCTGCAGACCGAGAAGGTGCCGGGTCATTTCTCGAAACGTCGTCGGCGTCGAATCTCGCTTTCTATGCGACCTTTGGCTTCGAGGTCATCGGCCACAGGCGTCTTCGGGGCGGGGGCCCTGATGTCTGGGCGCTATTCCGCAGGCCTATGCCCGACAGCGGCAGGTCTCCTGCGGCATAGTCGGCATACGGGGACAGGGGATCACTGCAAGCGGTCGAAGACCTCAAGGGGCGCCGGCTGTGGTGACGCCTGCACCATCTCGAACACGCCGACCACCTTGAACGCCGGAAACAGTCGATCGTCCCGGAACGCCACTGCCGCCTCCATCGAATCGTACAGATTCACAATCTGAACCTCGCCCGTCGACAACTCGGCAGCGGCGTGGAGAATGAGGCCCGTCGGCCGGTTGCTCATGTCGACGGCCTTCACGACTTGCTCGTACTGCGCTCGACTCGGTGCTGTCGTCACCTGGATGATCGCCATCTCGCCTGCCCTTCTGCTAGAGTATATCACTAGTGAACGTCACCAGTGAAAGGTAGTATGCGTGCCGCGGAATGCTGCTGTCAAGAGGTCAATCGACGACCCATCCAAAACCGCCGGGATGAGCCGTCGCGACCGTGCGCAACAAACTCGGATCCGCATGATCCGCGCCGCTCACCAGGTGTTCGTCGAGCGGGGGTACTCGGGTGCCTCGATGGCAGAGATCGCCAAGGCTGCCGGGGTCGCGGTGCAGACCGTCTATTTCACCTTCCACACCAAGGGCGAGCTGCTCTCTGCGTGCTACGACACCGCGGTACTCGGGGACGAACCGCTGCCGCCTCACCTGCAGCCATGGCATGTCCGCATGCTGGCTGCCCGTTCGGGCAAATCGGCGCTTCGGGCGTTCGCCGCAGGTAACTCGACCATCGTTCGCAGGATTGGCCTCCTCGACGACGTGGTCCGGTCAGCACTTCACGAGCCTGACGCTGTAGCGGTCCGCGCAAACTCCGAGCGACTCCGGCGAGCCGGGTATGCCAACGTCGTTGGTCACCTTCGTGCTCGGTTCGGCCTTCGGCGCGGCCTCGACGAAACGGCTGCCACTGATTTGCTCCTGACCTTTGGCGGCGCGTGCCTCTATCGGTCACTGGTGCTCGACTACGGCTGGGAACACGACCGATACGTCGCCTGGCTAGCGGAGACGCTGGCGGGTCAGCTCCTCCCCTGACCTCCCTCTTCCGTTACGACACCACCGCTTCCGTGTAAAATCGGCGAATTGAGGCGGGGGTTGAGCCCTTCACGATGCGAGAGCGCCTATCTCTCCGAGGATGAGGCGTCGGGAACTGCGAACGAACAAGGGCATTACACATCGGCCTAGCTTCGGCTCGGACCTACCGAGCACACTTCGACCATTCCGCCAGCGAAGGGAGCTGCCATGCAAGCCATCACCGTTCAAGAACACGATGCCGGCGTCGGTGGACTCTCCTTGACGGATGTGCCCTACCCGCACGCGGCCCAGAACGACGTCATCGTACGAGTGCATGCCGCCGGGTTCACCCCCGGCGAACTGGATTGGTCTGGTACCTGGGTCGACCGCGCCGGACGCGACCGGACGCCGAGCGTGCCCGGCCACGAGCTTTCGGGAGTCGTCGTCGAGCTGGGGTATGGGACCACGGGCCTGAGCGTCGGCCAACGGGTGTTCGGCCTGTGCGACTGGACTCGCAACGGCTCCCTGGCCGAGTACAGCGCGGTGGAGGCCCGCAACCTCGCTCCTCTTCCGGCTGACATCGACCACACGGTGGCCGCCGCCCTGCCGATCTCCGGGCTGACGGCATGGCAGGCGCTCATCGTCCACGCTCGTCTCACGACAGGCCAGACCGTCCTGATCCACGGGGCCGCGGGCGGTGTGGGTTCGATCGCCGTGCAGCTCGCCTGCGAGGTCGGGGCCGTGGTGATCGGCACGGGCCGGGCAACTGATCGCGGCACCGTCCTCGGCTTGGGAGCACATCGTTTCTTGGACCTGGAGGCCGACAAACTGGAAGACGCCGGCGAAGTCGACGTGGCGTTCGACGTGATCGGCGGCGAGATCCTCGACCGCTCGGCTGCGCTGGTGCGCGCCGGCGGCACGCTCGTTACCACCATCAGGGAACCCACGGTCCTGCCCAAGGACGGGCGCGCCATCTTCTTCGTCGTCGAAGCCGACCGTTCCCAGCTCGCGACCCTCGCCCAGCGGATCAGGGACGGGCGACTCAAGCCGATCGTCGGGGCAGTGCGGCCACTCGCCGAAGCGCCTGCTGCGTTCGCCCCCGACCGTCGCACCCCCGGCAAGACGATCATCCGAATCACCGAAGGCGGATAGCCGTCCGAAGGGGTGTCCGAGTAGCGCCGAACCAGGCGCATGCAACTGTGGCAAGCCGAGGCCCACACGTGCGGATCGTCGACGAAGCGCGCCGCCAGGTACTTGGTGAACGGCTCGAGCGGATCGGGGCTCGAGCGGGCCCCGGACGCCAGGGACCCTCGTCCCGTTGATGTAGGCCCGGACCGTCTTTTGGTCCCCGGCTGCATGTGCTTCCACGTCTTCCCCATGTGTGAGCATGCTGAGCGCGTCTCCCTTCGAGCTGGTTTGCTTGGTCGCTCGTCAGCATCGAAGGGGACCCACCGCCGCGGGTGGATGATTCAGCTCACCGGGACAGGGTGGGGAATTTCAGTGATCGAGGTTCAGGAGATTCAAAGATCGTGGACGCCGGTGCCTTGCTCGAATGGCTCTTTGGCCGAGCGCCGACGATTCCCCCGCTGCTGGTCCCCCACACCACTTGAATGAAGGCGGACCTCTCAGTGTTCGTCACTCGCGCTCGGTGCGGAGGACCAGCGGCGCCATAGCGTCGGCGATAGAGCGGTCCCGGTCGCGGGTCGCGTGTTGGTACCGCATGGCAGCCTCGCGCTGCGGTGCCCGCCGCGCTGCATGAGCTCAGCCGTGGTCGCCCCTACTGCGGCCGCCCAAGTGAGCCCCGAATGGCTCAGGTCGTGGAACGTGTAGGTTAAGCAGACACGTCGGTTGGCCGCATCCCACGGGTTTCGCAGCGCCTGGTAGCCCTTGGAGAACATCAGTGTGTTGGGTTCGGGCCTGACGTAGGCGGCCACGTGCTCGGCGAGCTCTTCCGCGATGTTGGGCGGAACAGCGACCGCACGCCGGCCGCTGTCGGTCTTGGGCCCCTTTGTGATGACCTTCGTCCCCTTCACGGGGATGCGGGTCTGGGCCACATCAGCGGACCGATGCGTGCGGTCCGTCTACGTCATCGATCGTCGCTTCCTTGCAGATTACGGGCACAGTCCGGTGTGCCGAGGGCATGATCCAGAAGCCCACGCCGTATGTGACGATGGTCTGGCAGACCCTTGGCCATCCAACCACCCGACATTCAGATCGTTGGGCCTCTGTAATGGGCAGCTTTGCGTCCTGATCGCTTTTGACTCGAGGACGACCGAACCCGCGGTTATGTGCTCACGCCAGCAAGCACTTCAGCCATTCGGACTTAAGAAGTTCAACCGGCTGGATCGTGTGTTTTGGGCTAAACCGGGTCGTTCGCGGTGGCGAACGGCGTTGCTGCTGTGCTGGGCGTGCAGATGAGGGTGCCGTATCCGGTTGGGCTGATGATCTTGAAGCGGATGTTGCCGCCGTACCAGTTGACGACACCAGGTCCTCCGGGCGGGTCAGTGGATACGTCTCGGTACGTCATCTTCATCGGCCCGCTAGACAGCGATCCGGCGACGGGGACCACGATTGCCGCCGCGTGGGTGTCGGTCGAGGTTCCGGGATGGGTGAAGACCCAGCCCGCCCCGACGGTAGATCCGCTGAGGAACGCCACGGTCGGAGGATCAGGCACCGTCACAACGATGTTCTTGACAGTGATCGGGCTGGTGAGCGGGTTGGGGATGGTGAACACGACGTTGGTGACCTTGAACTTCTCGTTGGGTTCCTCCGCCGTGTTCACGCTTCCCGTCCCGGTGACGGTCACATTGAGGCTGAATCCGACGCCCGCCGAGTTCGAACAGGTGTAGGGCACCGTCACGGCCCCGGCTTGAGTCACGGGTCCGACCAGGCCTAGGAGAGCAGCAAGAACCGCCGCCGATGACATAGCAGCAAGCGAACGTTTCAAGATGTCCCCCTTGTTGACCGTTTCGCCCGACGGGTCGGCCGAACAATATCACAACCTCACCGGACGAGTGTCTTCTTGGAGGGCGGGTAGCGGTGGACGGTCTGCTGAGCCTGCAACAGTCGGTAGCGGTTGTTGTAGGGCGACGCGTTCCGGGTCATGGACCCACGCTACGAGCGGATGAGCCCTGTCGTCGATGGTCGGCACTGCCCCGGAGAACCGGTTTTTGATTGTGGCGTAACCTCCGGGACCCGACACCCGTTCCCCCTTGGCCTCAGATCAGTCTTGGGGTGGATAGAGCCCTTGCAGTGCGATGCAGAAGTTCAACACGAGATAGGGCTGAATGTTGCAGATTGGCTGTCCCCCTCGTGCGCTGGTGATCATCTCGGGGTTCATCGTCGTGCCGTCGGTGTTCCCGTCGTAGGCGTGTCCCGCGATCTGGGCCAGCACATGGGCAGCCGGGTCGGTGTTCTTGGCGATGCGTTTGGTGGCCTGAACGAGGTGGTTGTGGGCTGGCATCTGTTGCTGGCCAATGGTCACCTGCTCAGCGCCGCCGGCCTGGGTACTCCGCTGGCGGCCTGCCGCACGCTGAGCCGCTGCCAGCGAGTGACCGAGCTGGACACCAGTCGGCCTGTGCCGTTTCACGTTCTCGCTCGACGTCATTGAGTCGTTGCCGATCGATCTTAAGCTGCTTGCCTTGCGTGCGCAGCAGCAACAATGCGCCCAGGAACGCGAGCGACGTGAAGACCGCCACAGCCCAGGTCGCAACGTCACCCCACTGCAACGCCATCACTCGTCTTAGCTCGCTGCTTGTCCGAGTTCGGCCTTGAGTGCATTGATCGACCCGTGGCTGCACCGATCGGGCGGACCTGTTCTCCTCGCCTCGGTCGGTTTCGTCGCCCTCACCCTCTTTTGGTGGTGCTCTGTGTGGCTACTGTCGGCGCGCTGGATCGGATGGCGCGGGCTTCTCCCGTCCGCCATTTTGACGGGGTTCTGCTGGATCGGGATGGAGGTCGACTTTTCCTTTCTCTTACTTTCTCGAACGATGTGATCCCCGACGACAATAAGTACGGAGGAATCGGAGTCGTGTTCGCTCTCACGTCATACCTCGTTGCGATCGGCGTCGCGATCATTCTGCGCGCCATCGTTGACGTGGTGTGGCGCGAACAAACATCCGTGGCAGCGTCCGTCAGACAGACGTGGAGAGAGATCTCCGGCGATCGAGTCGCTGGAGTCGCAACAATCGGGAACGCCCCGGGCCTAATCGACGAACCGTTGGGTATCCTCGAGGTGCCGGTCAACGCGCGTGCAACTGTTTCAACCGCGCATCGAAGATCTTGATGTAGTTTGCGGTTCTTCTTGCCGCTCCCGCAGTAGCAGCGGCTGTTCCCTGCAGCCTCACCCGGCCTCGTCAGCCACTGCTACCACATGATCGCGTCGGCGATGTTGGGGCGGGCTTCGCGGTCCTGTCGGCCTCGTGCGCCATCACAAGGTCAACTAACTCGATCAGAGCGGCCATGACTGCAGGGCCTCTCTCAGATTGTCTGCCGCGACCCAGCGAACTGAAGGCGGCAACCCTTCAGCAGCGCGACGGGCGTCCCCTGGGTCTCCAACGGCTGCTGTATTCAGTGCACCACGAAGCGCCTGGAGGTCATGAGTCGGGATTGGTGGTACCCGAACGAGACTCCACAGCCGATGCCAATCTTGCACACACGCATATTGCCGTATCTTCAGAGAAGTGCCGACGTGTCTACGGTCCCGGCGAACGGGGCGACGCTTGGACGCCGTGAACTACGCGCATATGTCGGCAGTTCGCGGATTGAGCAGCATTCAGATTGGCCGCAGCCGGACCAGCCACACGGTCGACGTCTGGAAGGATGGTCTTCCCTCAGCTCACCTGCTCATACACCACTGGCTGGGACTCGACTGGCTAACAGTTCTGACGCCGCGAGGGTCGCCGTCTGTGGGACACGTCATTATCGGAAACGAATTGGGGTACTAGTGCGTTTGGTATTTGTGTGGCTAGTTGCGATGCAACCAGCGTTAGTGTCGCGACAAGGAAAAGCGACTTGAGACGAGGGAACGGCGAGCCAGTCCCACCAGAGGCTGTGGAAGCGCTCTGTCGGAAGGAGTGGCCTCGACTTGTGGGTCTTTTGACCCTGCTGGTCGGTGAACCATTGACTGCCGAAGAATTGGCGCAGGAGGTGCTGATCCGGGTCTGTCGAGATCCGGATCGGATACTGGCAATGGTTGCACCGGGCCCCTGGATACACCGGGTTGCCGTCAATCTCGCCAATTTCTCATTTCCGCCGGCTAAGCGCAGCCCGGAGAGCTCATCAGCGGCTGACGCTTGAGCGCCCCCCTGATCGAACACCCGATCCGACCGACGGGGTGGCGGTTCGACAGGCATTGCATGCCTTACCACTGCGCCAGCGATCTGCGATAGTTCTGCGTTACTACGCCGATCTCTCCATTCGGGACATAGCAGCAACACTTTCGTGTCCCGAGGGGACTGTGAAAACGCTCATTCACGATGCCATTGAGGCCTTACGCCGCGGTGGGCTCGTACAAGATACCTAGGGAACAGAGAGGGCGAATATGACCACGGACTTGCGGGAATTGCTGGAAAATTCGGTGACCGGTCCCAAACGCGAAGCGAACGTCACGGAGGCATGGACAAAGGCGCAGCGACGTAACTCGCTGAACAGAATGCTTAAGGTCTCGGGGCCTGTGATGGCTCTGATCATTGTCGTTGTCGTTGCATTATTTTCGCCCATCCGCTTCGGAACCCGAAGTGCTGGGGCGGTGCCAGGCTGGAGCACGTACGAAGATCAGGCGGACGGCCTGACGATATCGTTTCCTTCGGCGTGGACGATGGCAGCGGGCAATTTGACGCCCAATCTCATCAACCCTAGGGAGCTCCTCGCGCTTGGTACTTATTCTTTGAATACGAATACCACCGGCAATTTGTGCCCTCAATTTCCGGCCGCCGCATTGAATGCGATGGGCAGTGGTGATGCATTCATTTCGATTATGGGGAGTGAGCCATTTGCCAACTCGCAAACGAACCCGTTCCCGGCTCGTCCCGCGGGAGGGTTCGATGGGTCATCCGGCGTCAATCTGTCTAGGACAGATTTTCCGCAGTGCCTTGCTCATCCGCTGAATGGAAACGGCCAATGGATCGCATTTTCACAAGCCGGACGCAATTTCTACGCGCTTGCTGCCATTGGCACGAGGGCTTCTGCAACATTGCGTAGCGACGTGTACACGATTCTCAATTCGATCCAGGTCGCGCAATCCTGACCAATTTCCGGACTGGGCGTTCGGCGCCCCACAGAGAGTTCTGGTGCCTCACTCTGACGGCGTCAGACTAAAGTGGGCCATGACATCGATGTGCCGAACTGCCCCACCGTCCCCGGTGTACTGGCGCAGTGTGGGAGTGACAGAATGAGCCTGAGTTCACACGCTCACTGAAGCTGACGAACGAAGGTTGTGGATATGGCGGCAGCGTATGACGCGATAGCTGACTGGTACGAGTTTCAGTTTCTGAGTGACCGGTCCGTCGATGGGCTCCCGGTCAGAGACCCAATCGGTGTCGACGACTCTCTGGGAGAGTTGCTGGGCCATGGTGCGGGCGCGTCTCTTGAGATCGGCTGTGGCACCGGAACGAACGCCGCTCGGATTCGCATTCTGGGCTGGTCGCCCTTCGGGATTGACATCTCGGCTGGGATGCTGCGACACGCTCGCACCCGGCTCCCGATCGTACGGGCCAACGGTGAGTCCCTGCCGTTCGGAGATTCTTCGTTCACGAGTGTGGCGGCCGTCATGATCCACACCGATGTACGTGACTATCGCATCGTCCTCGAAGAGGCATGGCGAGTCCTCGCTCCTGGCGGCCGCTTCGTCCACATTGGGGTTCACCCTTGCTTTTGCGGTGGGTTCGCTGATCGCACCGACCCTGAGGCCATCGTTGTCCGTCCTGGCTATCTCGATGCTCACTGGACCAAGGAGTCATGGACGGACCAGGGCCTCAGGGACAAAGTTGGAGCAGTGCACTTGCCCTTACCTGCTCTGCTTCAATCGTTTGTCGAGGCCGGATTTGTACTTGATGGAATTAGGGAAGGCGGGGAACCGATTCCCACGGTGTTAGCAGTAGCGGCGCTCAAACCCAACGAGCTCGTCGCCTACGCCCCGAACCGATCCGAACCCGCCTGAAGGAGAGTCGCCATGGCCCCGGGATTCGATCACCTGACCCTCGTCGTTACCGACCTGGAGGAGGCCGAACAGTTCTTGAGTATCCTTGGCTTCTTCCGCGACAAGGCGGTCGTGGCGTCCGGAGAGACGATGGCGGCTTTCATGGGAATACCGGGGTGGGAGTCGGACCACGTGACTCTCGTTCTCCGCGGCGCCCCCATGCGCCAAGAGATTCAGCTCCTGCGCTTCCACCGTCCGATCGTCGAGATCGACGAAGGGTCGGGCTACCTCGCCCGGTCCGGGTTCAACCACGTTTGCTTCCGGGTGGACGATCTGGACGACACCATCGGGCGGTTCGGCGCCCTCGGCTACACCCCAAGGAACACCGTTATGGACTTTCACGATCGACGGTTGGTCTTCCTCGACGGACCCGCCGGCGTGGTCATAGAGCTGGCGGAGTGGAAGATTGCCCCACCACTACTCGCGGCCAATACCGATACCGCTGTCGTCTAGGCTCAATCACCCAGGGACTCGATTTGAAGGACATAGAACCGAGCTGAGGAGTCGGAGTTTTGGGTCCATTGCTGGCCGTCTGCTGACCCGCCACGAACGGCGCTTTCTGGCGTGTTGACACGCCGACGGTCAAGAGGCGATGCGGTATCGGATGTGGGTGGCTTCTTGGGTGTCGATCACTCGTACGATCTCCAACTCGATCCTCTCCGGCAACACGTCAAATAGTCGGCGCCCGCT
Organism: uncultured Acidimicrobiaceae bacterium; assembly: GCA_963822265.1. Classification (GTDB taxonomy): domain Bacteria; phylum Actinomycetota; class Acidimicrobiia; order Acidimicrobiales; family RAAP-2; genus Bog-473. The sequence goes on along the minus strand of CAWGHA010000042.1, from coordinate 345,197 downwards.
GCCGAACAGCACCGGGATGTGATGAATCTGCAACTCGTCGAGGACACCTGCTGCAAGTGCCGCCTGCGCCGTGTAAGCGCCGTGCACCAGAACGTCGCGGTCACCTGCGGCGGCCTTCGCCTGCGCCATCGCGCTGGCGATCCCATCCGTTACATAGGTCACCAATGGATACTTGGCGACCGACGGCCCGGGCGGCCGGTGACTGGGGACAAAGATTGGCACGCCATCGTGGTGGTCACCGCCCCAGTGATCGGTCTGTTCGACAGTATTGCGCCCGGAGAGGACAGCACCGGTTTCTTTGATTTCGTCAAGAAAGTGTTTGCCCATCTCGGCCGACTCAATAGTCTCCTCCGTCGGCCCAGCGTCTGCAGCAAAGCCGTACCACTCATGCAGTCTCATGAAGTCGTCACCGCCGGGGTTGCTGGGTTGATCATTGGGGCCAGCGATGTACCCATCGAGCGACATCGACATGTAGAGCACCGATTTAGACATGTAGTGATCCTTCCCAGCGTGAACTTCTGATCTAATCACCAGTAGAGACGGCGTACGATGAAACAAATCATCGTTACATCTAGGCGAAGGTCCTGCCCCAGAACACCGGCTGGGTGCTACGCCCAGATGTACTCCTCAGCGATTGCGCCGTTCCGCCATTTCGCAACAGTCACCATACGGGCGCCGTTCTCGAACTCCCCGATGACACACGTCCATTCCCCGGACCCGAACTTGATCGGGTGGGACGTGATCTGCGGCGGTGTACCGCCCCCGTTCTCTTCGACGTATGACTTCATGGCTTCGATGTGCTCCTCGATGCCGTGGGTCGTGGGTTGTCCTTGCCAGTCCACTAGGACATCATCCGTGTGATGGTGAGCGAAGACGCCGGTCCAGTCGGCGCTGTTCCATCCCACGAAGTCCAGATCATCCATACCTTCAAGATTGCGATCAACTGTCTCGTCGTTGGGCATTCCAGACACCTCCCGTGTAATCGAGTCATCAGTGGCTCACGCCCACGGTATACGCAGGGCCGAAGATGCCGCCCCTGCCGAGTGGGACGCTGTTCGTCGCCCAAGCCAAGGCTGGCCGCCAGCGGATCACCCAGATCTCTAACTCGTTGTTCGCCGAACTCGGTGACTATCTACGCGAAGAGCGACCGGCGGGCTGTTCAACCGATCGGGTCTTCGTCGTGCTGATGGGACCGAGCCGAGGACAGGGCCTGAGCATCGACGGCATCGACGGGATCATGCGGGCGGCGCGAGACCGGGCGGGAATCTAACGGGCCACCTGTCACCAGCTCCGACATACCTGTCTCACTCGGCTCAGACAAGCCGGGATGGCCCTCGAGGCGGCCCAGGCCCAGGCCGGTCACGTCTCGATCGAGTCGACCCGTCTCTACTTGCATCTGACCAATGACTGGCTGGCCGACGAGAACCGCGATGCCGCCCGCGCAGCGCGTACCTTGCCCATCAAACAGATGATCGCCATCACGTTGAGCGTCGGGGCCACCGAGGCGGCCTGGTGGCTGATACCTCCCGGGAAGACGTGGCCGATGCCCCGCCCGCGGCGGCGAGCACGAGGAAGAACGTGCCGAGGACTTGGGGAGAGAGCCGACGTCACTCCTAGCGCGGGCGACATTGGAAGTCTCGGACGCGCTGGAGCGCACTTGTCCTCGTGCCGGGCCACCGATCCGGGGACCTCTGCGGTATCCGTCGCCTCTATGATCACCGTCACCCCCCTTTTCGAAGACGTTGCAAGACACCCCGGACGCGAACGGGATGATCAAACCCCTCGGCCGGGAAGCGCTCGAATAAACTCTGGCTCAGCGTGAATATAAGGCGTTCAAGGACTATTGCAAGGGTCAAGGAGTCCGGGTACGGTCCGTCACATGTCCGCGTCCGACAAGTCCCACGCGCTTGACCACATGGTGGTGGTGTTGTTCGAGAATCGCTCGTTCGACAATGTGCTCGGTGGTCTCTACAGGTCTGAGGACGACAAGACCTTCGACGGCGTGATCGGCAAGGACCTCTCGAATCCCATTCCCGAATGGGCTGAGCATGGAGCCGAGCGCAAGGCGGTCCCGTATTCCGTGGCTACCGACATGGACAGCCCCAATCCGGACTCCGGCGAGGAGTATCCGCACACGAACACGCAGCTCTTCAACATTTTGAGCGAGGAGAACCGCTTCAAAGTGGCAGAAGACATGTCGTCCCCCTGGAACGCGCCCGAGCCGAATCAAACGCCCACCATGGACGGCTTCGTCACCGACTACATCAGCACCTTCACCGCCGAGGTGGGTCGCCAGCCCACCTACGACGAGTACGCGCAGATCATGACGGGCTTCACACCTGAACAGATACCGGTGCTGAACGGACTCGCCCGAGGCTTCGGCGTGTTCGACCACTGGTTCTCCGAAGTCCCGTCTCAGACCTTCATGAACCGGTCGTTTTGGACTGCTGGCACCTCCTCAGGATTGGCCGTGAACTTCCCGGCGAAGAAGTGGTTCACCGGCAATGATGCCGAGACGATTTTCGACCGGCTCGAAGAACACGGCAAGACCTGGAAGGTCTACATCGCCGAGCCGATGCAGATCTCCTTCACCGGTGTCATTCACTACGGACGGCTGAAGGACCGCCTGGCCACCCATTTCGTCCCCTTCTCGCAGTTCGAGGTGGATGCAGCCAACGGAGAGTTGCCCGACTTCTCCCTCATCGAGCCGACCCTCGTGATCGGGCATAACGACTACCACCCGGCAGAGGGACGGGCGCCGGGCCACGGCGTGGACGCTCCCAGCTTCGACACCCCCTCGTCGATACTGGGCGGGGAGGCATTCCTGGCTCGCATCTACGACGCTTACCGGGGCATGCGGTCCGACGCGGGCTCGAACGTGTGGAACACCACGTTGCTCATCGGTTGGGACGAACCGGGCGGCACCTATGACCATGTGCCGCCCCCTGCCGTTCCTCCACCCGATCCGGCTACCCCGGAGGGTGAGTACGGATTCACGTTCGACCGTTCTGGCTACCGGGTGCCCGCCATCCTCGTCTCTCCTTGGGTGGCCGAAGGCGATGTCTTCAACGAGGAACATCGGCATACGTCGTTGCTGGCCACCCTCCGGGACCGGTGGAACCTGGGAGACCCCTTCACCGCCCGCGATGCAGCCGCCCGTGTCTTCTCCCACGCCTTCACCCTCGACGAACCACGGCATCCCGATTCGTGGCCGGTCCCGACTCCGCATCCGGTACCGCCATTCATCCCCAACGAATCGGCCCTCGGAGAGGTCCTCTCGAAACTGGGCAAGACGTTCCTCAACGGAATCCGACAGCACGCACAAGAAATGAACATCAAACTCGAAGGCTTGCCTGAGGACCCGAAGGCCGACATCCCTCCCGAGGAGGTTGTCACCGTGCTTCGCAGTGCTGCCGGCCTTTTCTTTCCCCGACTGGTGCCGGAAGCTTCTGCCCCCTAGGTGCCGTTTGAGGCGCATGCCAGCGTCGCAGACCATCAGGCCCGGCAGCGGGTCGCGAGAAGGTTCGGACCGTCACATCCCGCTGAAGGTCTGGGTGGGCGGGGAAGGTCAAATCCAAGTGTCGTCGGGAAACTCCGCTCGCAGAATCTCATCAGATAGTTCGGCCAGATCTGATGGCCCCTCGAAGCTGGCGAAGAAAGTGGGGAGCGCATCATCGGATCCGTGTTTCGCGTCGGCCTCGTCGGCGACGATCACCATATGGATCCGCTGCTTTGGTCGAACACCGTGGCGACGGAACTCGGCCACCAGCTTGGCCTCGTCTCGAGGGACGGTCAAAACCCATTCTGAGGCAGCGTCGGGGGCCTTCATGGCTTTCACGTAGGTCCACCCAATCCAACTGCTGACGAATCCGGGGCCGCCTTGCGTCCGCCGCGACCCGGCTCGGACGTGTGAGGGGCAACCAGCACGAACGGCGTTCAGGGCCAGGTCGTCATTTCGTCCTCAGGATCGGTCATCGGCGTGTGAAGGTCAGGTGGGTGACTCCGCTCGGTGACGACACTGCTTCGAGGTTGTAGCGCTCCTCGACGCCTTCGAGGCCGTCCCAGAGACGAGCGCCTCGGCCGAGCAGGATCGGCACCTGCACAACGTGGAGGGTGTCGATGAGGTCGGCGGCGAGGAAGTCGCGGACCACCGTCGGGCCACCGCCGATGCGAACGTCGAGGCCGCCGGCGGCCTCTCGGGCGAGGTCGAGTGCCTCCTGCGGAGAAGCGTCGACGAAGTGGAACACGGTGCCGCCCTCCATCTCGATCGGCGGGCGCGCGTGGTGCGTCAGAACGAACACCGGCGTGTGGAACGGCGGATTCGGCCCCCACCAGCCCCGCCACTCCTCGTCGGTGCCGACATCGGTCCACGGGCCGGTCTGTGCACCGAACTTGCCCCGGCCCATGATCTCCGCACCGAATCCGAGCTCAATCCGTTCGGCGAACGAATGGTCGACACCGACCGTGCCACCGGCATCGCCGACCATCGAACGCCAGAAGCGGGTGGCGAAATACCACTCGTGCAGGCGATGGCCGGCGTGTCCGAACGGGGAGTCGAACGTGATGCCCTCACCGGTCCCGAACCCGTCCAGGGAGATTGAGAAGTTGTGGACACGGACCTGGGACATGGCGGCCTCCGAAGCGTTGGGTGATTGCGATCTGCAACTGATTGACGCTAAGCGAACCGAAGCACTTGCAGAGCGATTGGCGGACTCCGCGAGAAACCCGTGGTGGCGAGTTGATCAGGCGCCGCGGGCATTCCCGGAGGCACTTATGATACTTCCCGCACCCCACTCGTCGATCTGGCACGCGGATCCGCTCGTCGACGTATTCGAGGGTCCGCAATGAGATGCCCTCGGCGCCGGCAGCCGCCGCCACGTCGGAGCGCTCGACTTCGGCGTCCTCGCGACACTGCCTCAGGAAGTCGACCAACCTCGCCTGCTTCCAAGCTGAGACGGATTGCCAATGGCTGCGGCATTTCAGATGCGACTCGCCGTTCGGTTCACAGCCGTTCATGGTCATGCGCGGGACCTGCCACCTCGGCGGTCGGCGATTCCTCGTGGGGATGTCCATCACTTGAAGACTTTCGTAGAGGGTGGCTGTCCGTGCTCGGTTCTGAAATGGCGCGGCCGTCTCGATACAACGTCCACAGCAAGAGAGCTTGCGCAGTCACAAATACCCCGATCAGCGCCGCCGCGTTCACCGGAGGCTGCCATCGCCCCCCCACAAACTTGAGCGGTCCGTTACTCCCGTCCACGAACCGATGCAGCGAAGTGAGGAGCCCGATTACGTTGGCGAGCAATACCGCCACATAGGCGACCCAGACATAGCGGTCGAACCATACGGCCTCTGACCGCTCACTGTTCGCGAGCAGTAGAGCGGCCAGGAGCGTGATTCCTGCCGCCAGTGGCAACCCATATCGACCCTGCCAGATCACGCCGTACTCGCGATCATCTGCGAATGTGATCAGGACGGGCAGAATGATCGCGAACACGATGAGGCCGGTCAGTACCTCCGCCTGGCGGCGAGTTGCCACCCTCAAGCCACACACCAGCAAGACTCCAAGTACGGCGAGACCCAGGACGAGAAGGATTGTCGGAGACCTGTCGTGATCTACTAAACCAAAGTCACCGAAAGCGCCCTGGAGCCACGACCACGTGTGGCCGAACGCTTCGCCCAAGAGAGTGAGGTTGGACTTCTTGGGCGATTCCGCCTGACCCAAGACTTGGAAACCCCCGGCAGCGAAATCCCAAAGCAATGCGCCTGCGGTCGATGCACCAATGACCACGGACCATGCCCGGAGGTCGGTTCGACCACCGAGCGAGCGCCGTTGGCTCCTATCACTTAGGAAGAGCAAGGTAGCGAGGATGCAAGCCAGCCAAAGCGGCGAAACGGATCGCGTCCAAACCAAGACCACGGCAGCCAGTCCCGCACGACGGACAAGCCGAGGGGTCTGCTCCTTGGAGTCGGTCATCACCAGGGCCAGCCCCGCAGCCCACAGTGACGTGGCCGAACTGATCTCCAGGCCGGCTGGGCTGACTCCGCTCGAAACATAGAGGGCGGTCGGCGTGATCGCCGCGAGCACCCCGAGAGCAGCCACTCTTCCGCGTCGGCTACCTAGCGCCGACATAAATGCCGAGGCCAAGAAGCCGGCGCTGACTGCTCCGCCGAGTAGGCGCATCAGGAAGATCCCTAACTCCCCGGGCCAGGCGAGAGTCGGGACTCCGACGAGCAAGTAATAGAGGGGTGGGTACGATCCGACGTACGTGGTGAGCTCAACCGGATGGGACGGTCCGGTCAGGGAAGAGGAGCACGCGCTGGCGGGCTCGCCAACCAGAAACGCGAGGCAAGCGCCGTGGTCTGACGCCCGAGACAGGACCCCGGGTACATCAACCGCATAGTACGGGTAGACGTACGGGCCTTTGTGGTAGCCGACGTATTTCCCCTCGAACTGGCCACGAACAACCGACTCGGCTCGGATGACATGGGCGGGCTCGTCGGGATAAGAGAAAAGTGGGCTTGAGAGACTCCAGGCTGCAATCGCGAGCAGCAACAGAGTCGCAAGTAAGAACCACCGCCTGCGCTCCCCTGCCTGCACTCCCAAGACGATAGACGGGGCCGAATCCTTTGGTCGATCCGATTCATCAACTTGTCTTGAGGGCAATGGCGTGACGACTGCTCGTCCCAGCTGCTGCGCGACAGGCGATTTACTGATGCCACCACCTATGGCCAGTGCTCCAGCAAGGTACCCGGTGTCGTACGCCACGAGCATGGGATCGCCCTAAGTTCCGCCACGAGCATGGGACCACCATTCCGCCAGTAAAGGGACCACCCCGAGGGTCCACCAGCGCCCGTCGCTCATCCGATGTACTCGCCGCAATCGGAGACGCGATCTCGGAAATGGTCCAAGCAACCTCGATACGAAGGGTGGCTCTCGACGAGCTCGCCCGCGCGTTTTTGGGGTACCCGTCGGACGGCAAATCCGTCGAGCTGGCGCATCCGCAGATTGCTCGGGCCGACAATCCGGCGGAACCGTTCCAATCACTCGCGCCGAGCACGCAGTCGGCCGTCCAGGCTCTGAAAAGTGTGTCCATGACCCGGCTATCTGGGACGCTCCGGTTTAGCGAATTGCCGTGTCAGTTTAGATTGACAAATTAGGGATGTCAGTCTATTCTGACAAGGGTGGACATGGAGAAATTTGGTGTGCACCTGTCGTCGGAAGACCCGGCAATTGGGCTTCGCGCCTCGTTGGCGCTCCATCGCCTGGCTGAGAGGGTCGAAGCGCACCACGTCGCGTCGGCCCGGGAAATGGGCTGGTCGTGGCAGCAGATCGGAGACGCCTTGGGCGTCACCCGCCAATCCGTACACACCAAATACAACAAGGAGTCGTCATGACCACCGAATCCGTTGCGCCCGAGACGCTTCACGCCTGGGCCATCTGTCTGCAGGCCAGTGAGGAGGCTCGTCGCCGAGGTGATCGCCGATATGGCACCGATCACATCTTGCTCGCCTTGTTGGAGAATCCTTCGATCGAAGCCGTGTTGGGCGTGAGCCTGCGGCAAGCTCGCCAGGCTCTTGAGTCACTCGATGACGAAGCCCTGGGTGCCCTGGGTCTGGGGTCGGCCACCGACGCTCCCAAACTCCCGATGCGCTCCGTGCCGAAGAAGCCGAGGATCAGAGACGTCGCGAAAAAAGATCGCCTCCGCATCACGCCGGCGGCAAAGAAAGTGCTTGAGCAAGCGGTCAAGCCCAACCGTCGGAAGACCTATGTCACCGCCCAGCAGGTGCTGGCCCAGATCCTCTCGCTCCAACCACCAGATCCTGCCGCGGTACTGCTGGGCGCTCTCGGCGTGAACGCGTCGGAGGTTCGGCGCCGACTGGATGCGGTCACGCCCGGCAGCTGAGTCCCCAGCGACATTCACGACTTCGAGCAAAGGTGTCCGGATCGGGCCGTTCCAGGCGGAGAACATTCGCGAGCACTGGGTCCCGTGAATCGCCCTTCGGAGGTGCCAAGCGGCGGAGGGGGAAACAAAGAACAGAGTTCGCTCGTCTGGCGGTCAAGCGCCGGTCCGCGTAACAATCGAGTGCCGGTCCGGCAAACAATGCAATCAATGTGTGGACGGGGGCACTCGGCGCATCTTCCCGAGAGTTGGGGCTGTGGTCCCCTCTTCCCAGCCAGCTCCATAGGTCCGAATACGAGAACTGGATCGTGCCCATCGCCATGATCAATGTCCTGGTACCGCCTGCACGTCACCACCAAAGCAGGTGGGAGGTGAGTGGACGGGCCAATAGAGCTGGCGGACGGAGATTTGGCTGGTGGTCGGCGCGGCGTGAAGTCGTAGCGGATCATTCCTGACTGCCGCTACGGCCTCGGCTGTCTGGCAATCGATGTATTGCTACTGTGCCAACGGGTAGTACCAATCGTGGCTGGCGTCCGGGCCGAGGGGGAATTGTGACCGACGAGCGTGCGCACACCAGACCACTACGCACCGTCCTCTTCGTTCCCGGGAGCGAACCGGAACAAGTCGAGAGGGCCCCGTTCCACGGTGCCGATGCCGTGGTCATCGACCTGGAGGAACCTCGGACGCCGTGCTCCGAAGCTGACCGAGAGCGGGCTCGCTTCATCGTCTCGGAGTTCTTCTCCCGGCTGCCCGACGACCCAGCACCGCTCTGGTTCGTCCGAGTACAGGCAGTCGACACCGGCCAAACCCTGAAGGACCTGCGGGCGGTCATGCACGAGAAGCTGGCGGGGATACTGCTTCCGAAGGTGCAGGGGCCACGGGACGTCCACGGAGCCAACGCCCTCCTCAACTGCATGGAGGTCGAAGCAGGCCTGCCGCTGAAGTCCAAGATCATCTACCCCATCCTGGAGACGGCCCAGGCACTCCGCCTGGCCTATGACATCGCCATGGCCTCCGAACGGGTCCTCTACATGGGTGGTGCCATCTCCCGGTTCGGTGACATTCACCAGGCCCTCGGCTTCCGGTGGTCGGCGGAGGGCAGAGAGACCCTCTTCCTCCGCTCCAAGGTCCTGCTCGACGCCAAGGCGGCCGGGATCCGCTACCCCATCAGCGGCATGTGGGGCGGCGACAGCGACGATCTCGATGGCCTGCGAAAGTGGGCCACCGAACTTCGCGACCTTGGCTATTACGGCATGATGATCGGTAATCCTGACCACATCCCCCTGGTGCACGAGGTCTTCTCGCCCACCGACGACGAGCTCGCCTACTGGCTCGAGTTGGATCACTTGGCTACCGAGGCCGAAGGGCGCGACACCGGTCGCATCGAGCACGGCGACCCGAATCAGGGCGAGGGCTTTGTCGTGCACATCGCCCATGTGGGGTCAGCTCGGAAAAACCTGGCCTGGGCACGCGACCTGGGCCGCATCGACTAGCAAGAGAGAGTCCGAGATTCACCCATGACGACGACTAGGAACATGACGGCCGCTGATGTCCGCTCGGAGGTCGGGCACCCGATCATTGACGCCGATGGGCACTTCATGGAGTTCATGCCCCTGTTGAACGACGAGGTGCTGACTTATCTCGAGGAGGTGGGTGGGGCGCCACTCCGGGACCGCTTTCGGGCTCACGCCCTGAAGGAACTGGACACCGCCGTGTTCGAAGCCGACCGGTCGGTCCCCGCCGTCGTGGATGGGTGGCGATCCATGCCCTCGTGGTGGGGGAACCCGGTGTCGGACCCCAGGGACCGGGCCACGGCCCATCTCCCCCGCTTGATGTACGACCGCCTGGATGAGCTGGGCATCGACTTCATGCTGATCTATCCCTCTTGGACCCTGGGCTTTCTCATGAGCACCGACGACGAGCTCCGCGCTCCCACCTGCCGGGCCACCAACCGGTACTTCGCCAAGTTGTTCGCCCCCTACCGCGATCGGCTGGAGCCGGGTGCTCTCATTCCCATGCAGAACCCGGACGAGGCAGTGGACGAGATCGACTTCGCCGTCCAGGAGTTGGGCTTCAAGTCGGTGGTGCTGGCCGGTCATGCATTTCGGCCGGTGGGACCGAAGGAAGGACCTACGGTGGGTTCGCGTCTCGATGTCTTCGGCCTCGACAGCCCCTACGACTACGACCCGGTCTGGGAGGCCTGCGTACGGAACAAGGTCGCTCCCGCATTCCACAGCTCCTTGCAGCAGGTGCATCCGGCCCGATCGATCACCAACTACGTGTTCAACCACGTGAACGGGATCGCCGGGGCCCATGAGGTCCTGTGCAAGGCCCTCTTCCTCGGCGGTGTGTACCGGCGGTTTGAAGAGCTGCGCATCGGCTTCCTGGAGGGGGGGGTCACCTGGGGATGCGCGCTGCTGGCCGACCTCATCGGCCACTGGGACAAACGGGGCGGGCACGCCATCAACGATCTCGATCCCGCCAACCTCGATGTCACCGCAGTGCTGGCGTTGGTGGAACGCTACGGAGACGCGGACATGACGAACAACTTGAGCGAGCTGGGCGAACACCTGTCCCGACGTCCCGGCCGGCCCGCTGTGCTCGATGAGTTCGCGGCGGCCTCGGTCACAACGGTCGAGGACATCATCGAGCCCTTCGAGACCCGCCTTTACTTCGGCTGCGAGGCGGACGATCCCTTGATCTCGTTTGGTTTCCACCTCAATCTCGAAGGACGCCAAGTCGCGCTGAGACCGATGCTGGGCAGCGACGTCTCCCACTGGGACGCACCGGTGATGAGCAACGTCATGGTCGAGGCCTACGAATTGCTTGAGCGGGGATCGGTCACTCCCGAGGAGTTCGAGCGGTTCACCTTCACCAATCCGGTCCGGCTCCATGCCGGAGCGAATCCCCGGTTTTTCGAGGGGACGGCGTGCGAGCACGAGGTCGCCGCGGCACTCTGAGGCGGACCCGAAGACCAAGGGGCCGGCGGGCGCTCAGGTGCCCAGGTAGCTGGACGACAGGTCGTCTTCGAGATCGGGATGATTTCGAAGCAAATGGCACGTGACGCGGGCTCGACAGCACTCGTGGCCGCAACGCTCACCACCCTGGATGGTGGCTCAAATCGAAGGGAAGAGGAGAACGCACCAAACGGCGCGGCGTTCGTCACCACTTGTCCCGATGCACCACCTCCTCAAAGGGGCGTCGGTCTGGCTTTTCTATCGGCCTCAGGGGTCGGCCGGCCGGATAGCCGAGAGCAATCATGTAGGCGCAAAGGCGGTCTGCCGGTGTGTCGAGAATGCGTCTGCATGCCTCTTGATCACCGATCGCAGAATGCCCACTGCCGATTCCCAGATCGGTAGCGGCCAACATCATCACCATAGTTGCCTGTCCCAGGTCATACTGATCAATCGTCCGGTAGCGCTCTGCCTCGGGCTCGGGCAGAACGAGGACAATGGCAGCCTTCGCTCCCGCTAGGTGGCTGGCACCGACCCAGACAGTCGAAAGCTCATGTAGCTGACCCGGATCCGTGACGAGTACAAAGTCCCACTTCTGACGATTTGACGCCGAGGGCGCGCGCCGTCCAGCTCAAGTATTCGATCAAGGTGTTCCGGAGCTATCGATCGATCGTCGTAGGAACGTACATTGCGGCGAGCTCTGATCGCGTCCCATGTCTCCATGGAATCGAGGCTAGCCAGTTCCGAAGCTGGACCCCTCACAAGCGAAAGACTTCGCCCGCGCATCACTCGTGCCCGCTGCAGCCGCTAATCACAAGAGCTCATCAAGCTCGTCGTCTCGGCTCCGGGAGGCAAGCTTCGCGACGTCCAAATCGTGACCGACTCCGGACGCGCCCGGTGACATCGGCGCCCAATCGTGCTTGCGCTGTCGGGTGCACTCGGTCCAAAACAACGGCTCGGGGTACGTCACAATCGGTGTCCTGAGGCGCAGAGCGGCCGCCCTTTAGGATCGCAGGCCCAGGCGTCTACCCTGGCTGCCTCGCTCGTCGGAGTCCTCGACTCGGCCGAAATGAAGGGTGCTGCCCACCTGGAGGCGGCGAATGGGCTCCTTCACCAATGCGCCCTCAGATCCGTATCTATCCCGAGTCGTTTCAGCGTCGTCTCGAAGAAGAGTGGACCGGCGATGTACCCGCGCCAGTACCTCGAGCAGCACCATCCGTGTTGCACTCTGGCTTGCAATCGCCATTGAGTGATCGGACCCGGAGGTCTATTTTGCTCAGCGTTCGACCACGTCAAGGGGGGTCCAACCATGTCACGGCGTGCGGTACTAATAGCGGGGGGTCTCGCCACGGCGGCGAGTGTCGGACTGGTGGAGGCAGGTCCTGCGTCCGCAGCTTCGCCCGCGGTCCATATCAAGTCGGGTGCGGCATGGACCCTCGAAGCGGGCGGGGGTGGGTGTGAACTGGATGTTTTCAACACGGCCACTCATCACTTCCACTCCGACTACCACGGGGACAAAGGCACTTGGACCGGTGGCGGATCGACGATCAGCATGATCTGGACAGGCGGGGCATTCCAGGGCCAAAGCTTCAGCGGCACCTTCGTGAATAGGCCGAAGCCGGTCAAGTACTACGCCGGCACCCTCACCTATCGACACATCAACTACCCGGGCAGCTATCTCATCAAGGGAGCCATGGCTGGCTGCTGATCCCTCTTAACGGTCCAATATACAGTGCGGCCGAACGAACTTTCGTAGCCTCGTCAGCCCTTCGAGGTGGTCAGGACACGGCCATCGCGCGCCACATTTGTCGCTCCCTGGTAAGAACCACTGTCCCCAGACTTCCCCCGAACGCCCGGGAGCGTCGGCACTTCGTCCCCGTTTGGCCTGTCGTAGACGAACATCCGAGATCCTTATGTGAGGTGACGTGCGAAGAAGTCCAACGTACGCGACCACGCCAGTTCGGCCGCGGCCTTGTTGTACATTGACGGTGCGTCCCAGTTGCTGAAGGCGTGTCCGGCCTCGTAGCGGAAGAACTCAATGCCGGCTCTGCCTGACACAGCGTCCTCAACAGCTGCGATGTTCTCGGTTGGGATGAAGGGGTCATTACTTCCGTAGTGGAATGCGGTTGGGCAGTCGAGACTAGAGACCTGATCGATCATGCCGTTGATCGCAGATCCGTAGTAGCAAACGGCCGCATCGATCCCGTGACCACCGACTCGGCTCTGGGTCGCGGCTGCGAAGGCGAGGCCGCCACCAAGGCAGAAACCTACGGCCCCGATCCTGCCACTACATTCCGGCATGGCCAGAAGGTGAGCATGGCAAGCTGTGATGTCTCCGATTGAACCGACGAAATCAAATTGCTGGACCATCGCGAACGCATCTGCCATCCCGGACTCGTCCTGACGCTCGAAGCGGCGCTCGATCCGCCAGAACATATCGGGTGCCAGCGTCGTGTAACCAGCTTCTGCGAGCTGTTCGGCGATCCGTCGAATGTTGTCGTTGACCCCAAAGATCTCCTGAAACAGCAGGATGCCCGGACCTCTGCCTGATTCGGGCACCGCGCAGAAGGCATCGAATTGGTCGTCACTGGTCGAGATGGACTCGTATCTAGTGGTCAGGTCGCTCACAGGCGCCGATTATTCCATCCGACGCCCGCGGTCGCACGGAGGTGCCCTGTCCTGAAACTGAGTTCCTAACGGTTCGGTAGGGCAATCAGGGCACGTATGCGAGTGGAGTTCGTCCTTGGTGCTGGATCCATTTCGCTGGACCCCGGCGCAAGGCTTGGTTCCAAAGGTCCCGTGGAGGACCAAATGCAGTGAGTGATTGCATGTGAAGCATGGCGACATCGGCAACGACGCACTGGCGGTCATCGTTCTACAAGGTTGGCCGGGCGGCGCCCACAGCCAAAGGGGCGATTCCAACGCCTGGACGCCATTCGTAGAAGTTGCACACGGACCGCTCTAATCCACTCCGGCAGAGGCCTTGCTGCCGAGAACCTCGTTCGCCGCTCGGGCCTGCACCTCTGGGTCCTCCGGTTTAGCGTCTGCGACGCTGTCGTCACGGTGCTCCGCTTCCTCTGCTTTCTCCGTCCAGCCCGACACAACGCGCCGATGATCCCAGCTTTTCCATACGTCGAGTCGGATCGTGCGGAACAGTGACCTCAAACTCTTCTTAGATCTCGGCATTCAGCTTCGGGTCGGCATTCGCTCGGCCTGCTGAAGTGGCTCCTCAGGAAAGCTTCGGCACATCAGTGGCGTTGGCGGCTACGAAAGCTCCAGCGTGTTTGACTGAAACTTCCTCCCTTGCCAAATCCAAAACCGGTCTCGGGTGCCACACGGTAGACGAGAACCTCTGCTCGCCGAATGGCGTCCCCGAGACCGGACCAGGTTCCGTCGGGTGCGACGAAATGCGGTCCGTACTTGGTCTCGTAGGTGTTCGCGACGCGACGAAGCTCCGCATGGTCGTTCACACCCTCTGCCGCTCCTTCAATGACGAGGTCGAGACCCTCGAGGGTGCCATGCCCTGTCGTAAGGACGCATTGACAGTTTGCGGAGAGGTTCTTCGCTTTCCGCTCGTTTGGTCCCGTACAGAAGTACAGAGCCCCTTCGAGCCAGATTCCCAACAGGGGAGTGACATGCGGGCGTCCGTCAGGCCGAACCGTCGAAAGCCAATACACCTCAGCGCCGGCCAGTTCTTCCCGAGCCTGCGGCCACTCCGTTGGTGTCGCATTCGGGCTGCTGAAGGCGCTCAGCTCGGTTACCGGAACGGGTTCCGCCATTCAACTCTCCGATCGTAAAGGTTCGTGGGCGCAAATACAGCACTGATTGACAGTTCGGTGAGCCCAGTCCCGTACATGGCCCAAAGCTACCGAAGAGTGGAATCCGGTCCCTGCGGTTGGAGCACTCTAGGGATTCACATGGGAGGGAGGGGAATCCAATAATCTTTCCCCTGTTGGGTCGGTCGACGTGGCCGCTGCCAAGCTCTCACGATACCTCGCCCACTCCTATCTGGAGTCAGTTTCTCAAGACGAGGAAAGCCGTTGTGCCGGCCGTCACGGAGATCGTCATCTCATAGCCTTCGTCGGCTACTGCCTTTCGATTGCCCTCTCTGCCTGCGGTCACATGGCTGACACTCGCGTCCTAGCCGTTTGCGAAGAAGTCAAGGTAGTCCGGACCGGGCGGCGGGCGAAATGGTCCGGAGCAAGTCCACCGACGTCGCTCTGGTCGGAATACCGACCAGCAAAAGTTGAACTGACCTCGTCCTGGCGAATGTTGAGCCAGTCTTGCCCTATCTCACCGGCAGTTGTGCGACAAGGTAGCCCACGGCTCTTTTCCGACTCCTCCGGATCACGGACGAGGAGAGCCTCGGAGAACCAGGCCGTCGATCGGTGGGTGCGGATTTTGCTCGAAGTCCACTCGGCCGCCGTCGAGAGATACCGGGTGGTTTCATAGATTCTCTATATGCAGACGACTCGTTGCCGACCTGAATACGCAACGCTACGTTGCCATCGTCTGCGAGAACTCGTGAGAACTCCTCGAAGATGGCTGACAACTCTTGACGGCGGTGAATAGAATGACCGAGTACCACGCTGTGAGCCCTCGCAGGGCCCCACCTTCGACGCTGAATGCATGAATCGAGCCAAGATCAAATCGCAGCGCTGGTCGTTCATCCGCGGTGACGGCCACCGTGTACGGCCAGCAGGTCCACACGAACACGTTGCGACCGCTGAGAAGCGGCGCCGTGGCGTGACCAGGTCCGCAGCCGAGGATCGCCAGAGCTCTCAGCTGGTTCGACCGTCACGAGGTGGGTCGAATGCGGCCAGCATGCCCGATCGACCGGTTTGTAGACGAGCGCCGTCCTATGCACCCCGGAGTAGTCGGCGGCGACGGCGTCATAGGCGGCTGGACGGAGTCCAGGTCGGGCGAAGTGGACATTCGGCGACCGTAGCGGGTGTACCCATGTCTGAGATGCGTGGTTTGAGGCATGCAACTGCGCAAGCCCGCCATTGAACTGATTGACGCTCTTTGAGGAGCTGGATGAAAGCTGATCGCACCCGCACCGTGATATGACATCGGATCGGTGGGAAAGATCGCGGAGGCTTGCGCCTCGTATTCCCCGTACGACCCGTGATCCAGATGATGCCTATCGACACCATCGTACATCCCTCTTCAGGCTATCCTGGGTCGCAGTCGAGCTGCTGGTACGTGAGCTCAGACACCACCTCCGCTGGCGGCGCTTGGGCGGGTTGGCGCACGGCCGCGTCGCCGTACCTCGGCACCGACGAGGGTTGGCGATTGTCGTGGCGACCACCGTCATGGTTCGATCACCGATCTGGTCCCTCCGAAGTGGCGGACTCGGCACCCGTGACCGCTGCACTGGTCGAGCGTCCCCTACTCTCTGGCGCCGGCACGAGCCCCGCGGCTCGTACATACCGGCAAGATCTATGTCGAGTCGCTCCAGGCGAATTTATCGTGCTGCACTTGCACCTCCCAGACGACCACATGAGCTATGCCCTCTCAGTCGTCGAGGCCGCCATGCGCAAAGCGATCAAGAAGCTTTATCCCGGCGAACTTGCCCGCTCCATCACCTGGGACTTTAGGAATGCTATACAGAGAATCCGACTCGGCCATGTGGACTTCACTGTCGCGACGGGCATTCCCATCTACTTCTGCGATCCCGATTCGCATATGTTGGCAACATCACGGATCCAACGAGAACACGAACGGACGTGCATGCACCGACATACATGACCGAAGAGTCGACCGATCTCTCAGCCCCACGAGTTGCCGCCGTCTAGCCCGTTTCACCGACATGCTGCGACGGGCGCCCACGCAAGTCGCGCCGATATCTCGAAACCACCAGAGAAGTCCGCCGAGCTCGGTGGGCTCGGACCGACCTGAATCGCCGCCTCACCCCATTTACCCTCTCCAGCGTTAAGGTGGATAACAAGGGATTCTGGCATTGGCCGACGCACGAGTACGACATGTACATGTACCGACAAGTCGGGTCGACCCTGAAACCAATAGAGCAAGTCCAAACGCAGAGGGTCGACAATGCATTGGGCTTCACATTCCTGCACCATTGAACCCTCGAGCGTGGATCAAGCCAGGGTCGACGAAGTTCCACGGAAACCCATTTCGAACCAGCCGTCGCCAGTAACTCGAGGCCACGAGAACGTCTCCGATCGTCAGTTCGGTAGTGCGCCGTCGACCGTTTTCACTCGGGTGAGCCTGGGCACGACTGCGAAGTCGGGCACTCCTCGGTCTGGCTCTCCGACGCGATCAAATCCGCTACGCGGGGATTCGTCGGGAACCCGCAACGTCGATGTGACCCTTTCACTCTCTGTGCTGCGCTGACGGCGAAGAAGGTCCGGCGGCGCGGTTGACCCGGTGAGCTCGTAGGTGTCCGCCTCGACCTGGGGAACGACCGGTGGGTCCTCAGTTTCTTCGCGCGGAGTCGCTCCGTCACCGGGCGTCGGCGATCAGCTGGGGGACGAGCCAGGGGGTGAGCCATTCGCCGCCCGGTTCGCTCAGGTGGACGCCGTCGGAGGCTCGCACCACTGTGCCGTCGACGGTGCTGACGAACGTGCCGTTGGGTGCGAGACGCTGGTCGAGGTCGATGAGGGTCACCTGGTCCGGAAACTCACTAGCGACGGTCCTGGCCGTGTCGTTGAGCGCGGCCACCCGCTGCACCTCGGTCGGGCAGTCACGAAGGCTGGCCGGAGGGGGGACGCATAGTTCAGGGCCATTGGTCCGGACCTCGGGCACCGTGGTGATGACCACGCGTCCACCACCGGCGGAGAGGATCCGCACGGCCGTGACGATCTGCTGCGCGTAGTACGCGTCGAAGCCCGGTAGGCCCGGCGTCTGCCACCCGCCGTCGATGTACCGCGTCGTAAGGTCCCACGGCCCGAGCACGAGGACGGAGAGGGTCGGCCGGTCCGAAGTGACGTCCGCTTGATACAGGGCCTGCCATCCCGGTCCGGTCGCGGCGCATGGACCGGTCACCGGGATCGGAGTCAACCCGATCAGGACCGGGCTGCCGCGAGCCAGTGCACACCCCCACAGCGATTCGTCGAACACCGTGACCCCGTATGCCGTCGCGTTCCGGTCGATCCCCGCGGCGAGTGTGTGGGCGAACGAGTCGCCGACGACGAGGACCCGCAAGCTTGGTGACGGTGCCGAAATGCCCGTCCTCACCGACCAGTCCGCTCCCCCGTTGGATGTGGTCAGGACAGTCCCCCCGCTGCCCACGGCGACGCAGGAGCTGGTGGATGCGCACGCCACGCCGAGCAGGGTCTCCTGAGTCGGCGTGACGGCCGTCGTCCAGGCCGCGCCGCTGTCGTCGGTGTAGAAGACCCCGCCTCCGGAGCCCACGGCGAGGCACTGATCGACGGAGGAGCAGGCCACCGCCCACAGGTCGACTGTGGTGTGCAATGCGCCAACCGACCACACCGCTCCCCCGTCGGTGGACAGCGCCACGAGACCGTGCCCGCCCACGGCCACGCACCGCATCCCATGACAGTCGATGCCGTTCATCGGTGCGAGGGCATCGAGGACGGAGAATGGGACCGATACGGATGTCCAGGTCGACCCGTTGTCCGTAGTCAGATCCTCTGCCGCGGAGCTGGTGACGGCTGTGCAGACATCAACAGTGCTGCACGCGACCCCATCGAGAACTCCGGATCTGGAAAACGTCCGGCGCCATCCGGCACCGCCGTCCGTAGACGCAAGAACCGTGTCACCGTCTCCGACCGCTTCGCAGCGCTCTTGGCTCGAGCAGGCGACCGCACTCAACGGCAGGGTGATACCTGTCTTCTCCCGCTTCCACACCATGCCTCCGTCGCGGGTGAGCAAGACGGTCCCGGCGTCACCCACCGCCACGCAGCGCGTCGGGGTCGGACAGGTGACGCCGTAGAGGTAATGGTCGGTAGGAACCTTGATCGTCGACCACGTTCGGCCGGCCGTGCGGCTCACGTGGACTCCACCCGCGCCGCCGACGGTGACGCAGGTCGAAGGGGTGGGGCAGGCCACGGAGTCGAGCGCGGCCGGTGGTCCCGCGGACGAGGAGGACCTCTCGCCCAGGGCAGCGGTGGATGCCGCCGACCACACCACCGGGACGAAAAGAAGGCCGACGATGAGCGCACCGTGGGCAAGGAGACACCGGACCCATTGACGTTGGGGTGGTGGTCGTGTCCCTGTCGAACGGTACTGGCCATGGCGTCTGACGATCACCCCTGTAGTTCAGCATCTCGGACGTCGTCATTCCGGGCACTACTGGCTCAGGACACCGGTGGTTCGCGCGCCCCTCTACCCAGTTGGTCATGGCCGGTATCGAGAGTCCTGTTTCGCTTGATCTGGTCCTCCGACACGAACCCACCGACACGACCTTGAGTCCAACCTCCTGGCAGAGATCGCGCACCTGATTCGGTCTCTGAAATGTTGACGTCGACATGATCCGGTTGCGCCGTTTCAATGCTGTTTTGAGGTTGCTCTGTCAGGAATCGCACCTGCCGGTCTCAGTCCGGCCCATTCCAGATCTGGAGGTCCGATCCATTGGCATTCGGGCTCAACGTAATCCCGTTCTCCGGTAACCCGCGTATCGATGTCATTCCGACGGATTGTCGGAGAAGACGACACACCGGACCTCAGTTCCCAATGCTGTCAACCTCCACGGGAGTCGAGCTGCGGGAAGTGCTGCCATTCCCCAAGAGAGGTTCGCCCCAGCAGGCGACGTTGCCGGACGCCAATATCGCACAAAGGGTTCCCGTGCCCCCCACGCTCGAAACACCGCTCAGCGCGCCTATCCCGCCGACGCCCTTCACCGCCACGGGCGTCGCACTCTTTTTGGTGTCGCCATCCCCGAGTTGCCCAAATTTCCCGTATCCCCAACAGTCGACCTTGCCAGACGTCAGCACGGCACACAGGGTGTTACCGCCACTGACGCCCAAGACTCCGGTAAGTGTGCCGATTCCGGACAGACCCTTCACCACGACCGGGGTCTCGCTCTCGGAGTAAGTACCGTCCCCCAATTGACCAAATGTGCTGAGTCCCCAACAGTCCAGACCCCCGGAGGCGAGCTGGGCGCAAAAGGACAGGAAATGTCCGGAGATCTTCGTGACATTGTGGAGTAAGCCCGATCCGCCAACGCCCTCTACCGACACTGGAAGGTCGGCGTTCTCCGCGGCGCCATTCCCGAGCTGGCCATTGCTTCCGTAACCCCAGCAGTCCGCGACGCCAGAGCTCAGCGTCGCACAAAACGTGAAGTTTCCGGTCGTCGCTACGCTGAGAGCTCCGCTGAGTTGACCGGAACCATCGACCGCCTTGACTGCACTTGGCGAGTCGGTATTGCCGTCTCTGCCCGATCCGATCTGACCGTATTTTCCGTAGCCCCAGCAGTCCACTTCGCTCGAGGTCATCATCGCGCAGACCGTCCCGCCGTCCGTCGTGATGCCCTCGACCCCGCCCAGCGTTCCCGAGCCCCCCAGACCTTTCACTGGTACTGGTGTCGAGCGATTCGAGTAGTAACCATCTCCGAGCTGCCCTTCGGACCCTTGTCCCCAGCAATCAACGCCGCCCGACACCAACAAGGCGCAGAACAGCCCAGATTCCCCCACCAAGCTGCGTACGCCGCCGAGCGTTCCCGATCCGCCGATCCCCTCGACGGCCACCGGTGTCGCGCTACTGTCGTCGGAACCGTTGCCCAGTTGACCTTCTTGGCCTGCACCCCAGCAGACAACACCCTTCGAGATCCGGATCCCGCAGAACGTTGAGCTACCGTCTCCGGACAAACTTGTAATGTTGTTCAAGACACCAGTGCCGTTCACACGAACAACGGCAACCGGAGTCGCGCTTTCTTGTTCGTCAGTCCCATTGCCGAGTTGGCCGCTGCCGTTCGCCCCCCAACACTTGACTTGGTTCGCGTTGAGCAATGCGCAGGTTGTACCGGCGTCGCTCGCGATCGACACCGCTCCACCCTCGTCTGCTTGAGCCGGGCCAACCGCAGCAGACGGCATTAGCCCAATTGAGATCGATAGCAACGCGGTCGCTATTGTGCCGAGGACGGCCAGAAAAATTCGCATTGTGCAAGTTAAGGGCCGAGATCGAAGGGTGTCAAAAGCTCGCCGGGATGCGTACCGCCGCTTTCGGTGTCGAGGGCCTGCTCTTGTTGATTCTCTGAAACGAGACGCGGGAAGTCGCCGCGTTGCTGCGGAAACGGCGACAGTGTGAAGTTCCCAGGCACCATTGCGGTACGCTCCGATGTGAACTGAGCAAAGACAATCTGTTTCTCCGTTGACGAGTCAACCTTCCCGGATCAATGCCGGGTTGACGCCGACGCCACCCGCGGCATTGCTTGCGTAGGCAGCAAGCGCGAACCGCAATATCTCGACGGCCTCCTCTGCGCTCCAGAACAATGGGCCCTCGCCGGTACGGAGCCAGCGCAGCCAGTGATGGCCGGAATTCCGAAAGCTGCTGGCCCAGTCGTCGTCGAGCGCGTGGAATGTCCGCATCTCGCCATCGATGTAGGTCTCGAGGCTCGGTTGCTGAATGCCCCGGCCGGTGCACCGGTTCACCCGTGAGTAGCCTCGACGACCCGTAACCTCCCACCTTTCGTCATTGGTGTAGTAGTCGGACCGTAAATACATGTCCGGGGCCAAGGTGATGTCCCACACACCGCGGATCCCGTTCACGTGTTCCCAGACGATGGTGGTCGGCGCGTCGACCCCGATACTTGGAAAGACTTCGGTCTCGCCCACCCACGCCCGCACCTCCCGAATTGGGCCGAAAAGCCACAACGCGGTCGAGAGCTTGTGCCAACCGTCGTCGAACACCAAGATGCCCCGGCCGCGGCGCATCTGTGCGAACTGCCATTCGAAACTTGACCTGGGCACGTCCCAACCACCACGGCCGCTGCCTACCATCTTCATGTGGTACCCGCTCACCGCGCCGAGGACCCCCGACTCGACCGTCTCCTTCAGCCTCTGCAACGGTTCATAGAAGAGATAGTTCTCCATGACCCGCAGGACCCGGTCGTTCACTCGGGCCGCCTCGAGTATCTTGTCGGCTTCGCCCAAGTCACTGCACATCGGCTTCTGCAGGTTCAGATGCCAGCCGTAGGCCAGCATCTCACACACTCCTTCGGCGTGGAGCGGGATCGGAAGCAGGACCTCGGCCGCATCGACTGCGAGTCCGCTCGACGCGAGGTCAGCTGCTGTAGCGAACACCCGCGCTTGAGGCCAGTCGGCTTGGCGATGGGCACGACGTTGCGGGTCGGGATCGACCAGCGCAACAATCTCGACGTCCGGATTGTCAATATACGCTCGGACGTTCAGATCGTAGATGCGGCCGAGGCCTATGAAGGCGGCCCGTATCGGCCGGTCGTAGGGAACGAACGTCATGACGGCTTGCCCTCTTTCGTGTCACTGACCCTTGCACCCTCGGCGAGCGCTCATTGAGAATCTTGATGCTGTTCATTGTGCTGTGTTGCAGGACTCGCACCCAAGCGAACTCCGGCCGCCACTATCGCAGGTCCCGGAGCGTCAAATAGCCTCGAGCAAGCTGCGGCAGCGTCCAGCCGGGACCGGCACGCGCATCATCCGCAATCCTCCCGGGTGTTCACGCACTCGTTGCGAAGTCGGTGTTCGCGTGATTGCGTCCACGAGGGGCTCGTTCGCTGCCGGCGCCTGGGCACCTCGAACCGCGCCCAGGAGTTGACTCGCAGGCTCGTTTACGCGTTGGTCATCGCGTCATGCAGCAACTGACTGTACCGATCGGTCCAACCATCCGGCTAAAGTGCCGGCGTCACGAATCGGCGATCTGGGGAGTTCGATCACGGATCGTGCCGACGGGGACACAATCTGGTCGGCGCGTCATCGGCCAAGCTCAGAAGTACCGAACCGAACTCGGGGGGATAGATGGAGAGTGACAGAGCGACTTCGATTCGTCAGCTGATTGACAAGGACCAGATACTCGATCTTGTTCATCGCTATTCGTATTGCGTCGATCACAGGCTCTTCGACGAGGTCGTTGCTCTCTTCACCGAGGATTGTGTGGTCGACTACGGACCGGGCATCGCACCGGCACGATCGAGGGCTGATCTCCGACGGATGCTCGGACAACCCGGAGGCGGGTATGCCGCAACCAGCCACCACAATGCGAACGTCCTCGTCACGTTCGACGACCTCGATCATGCGTCCGTTCGCACTTCCGTGTACGCCTGGCACAAGCGCTCCGACGGAGTGTCTCCACGAGTATGGGGTTACTACCACGATGCGGTCGTGCGACTCTCGGAGGGTTGGCGCATCGCACATCGACAGCTGCGGGTCCTGGGTTCTGAGGATTGGCCCATGGAAATGCACCCGGGTATAGACGGTGGTTCCGTAGACCGACACTGAGAGACATCGAGCGAGAGGTCCGGGTTCTCCAAAGACCGACAGGTCAACGCAGCGCCCGTAGTGTCCCGCTCGAGCGGCAGGGAACGACGTCAAGCGCGAGCGAGCACCTTCGATGCTGTTTGAGGGTGCCGCTTTGCTGACTTCGCGGCGAGCTAGTTGCGTCGCACGTTCGGGCCCGATGCCAAAGCGAAAGCGAACTGAAGCGCCTCTCCACGCGATTCCGCTCTAGACCTGCCCAAAAGTTGCCATTCTTGCTCTGCGCTATCCCTCTTCGCTTGTGGAGAAGCTGATGTACCAGTGTCGCTCGCGGGCGAGATCTCACTCGGGGTAAAATCACTCGGGGGTGATGGAGAGGAGAGCGGTGACGACACTCGAAAACCGGCCGAAGTGTGCACTCCTCGTTGTCGATTTGCAGAACGGCGTGGTCAGTGGGAACAACGAGCGCGACACAGTAGTAGCGAATATCAAGCGCATTGTCGAGAAGGCACGGCAGCAACAGGTCCGGTCGTCTGGGTCCTGGACTCGGGCGAGGAACGTTCCATGGGTGGCGAGCCTTGGGAGGTAGTCCCCGAACTGACTCCGATCGACACCGAGCCGCAAGTCGATAAGAAATACGAGGACTCATTGGAGGACACGACCCCGGATTCCGTACTGTCAGAGCTTGGTGTCGGGCGACTCTTCGTCGTCGGCGCACAAGCTGATGCCTGTATCCGGTCGACACTCCACGGCGCGTTCGTGAGGGGGTACGACACGACCCTTGTCAGCGATGCTCACACAACCGAGGACCACACGGCCTGGGGCGCACCGCCACCAGACCGAGTCATAGCGCACACGAACCTGTACTGGACCTACCAGTCGGCACCGGGACGGACGGCCCAGGTCGTCAAGACCGACGAACTCGACTTCGGTCTGACCGACACATAGCCGTCAGATCTCTTCACGCGCAATGTCGGGCCAGAGGGCCCAGCGGTCTGGGCATAGTGCGTTGGTTCATTCCGATTCTCTGCTGCTGGAGCGTGGGAAACTAGGCCACTTGGAACCTTCTGAACGGTTCACCTCAGAGTGATGGCTCGCCGGGCCGTGGCCGGGGTCCCTCGAACCCCCTGGGATTGGTGGTCGAAGGATGGCCCGGACCCGTCCAGTGGTAGATTCCCTCGAGTCCGGTAGCAACCTAGGCGAGGGAGGCAAGCCTCGTGGGTCGGTATCGCGTTTCGCCAGTGGTCATCCTGATCACGGTGGTAGTCGGTTCACTACTCCTGGTCGATTCGGGAATGGCCTCGGCTCACTCCGGCGACAGCGAGTTCACGATGACCGGGGTGGTGTGTACGTCCAGATCGAGTTGCCTCTCAGTCGGAGATTTCGCCGATTCGACGGGGGCCAGCCGGCCCTCGAGCGAGCTGTGGAACGGAACAAGCTGGCAAGTGGTCACCATCCACGGTCCTCGTTACAGCGGTCTGAATGCGCTTTCATGTCCGGCCCCGACGAACTGCATCGCAGTGGGCTTCTCACGCTACGGGACGCTCGCGGAAACCTGGAATGGGACGACGTGGACCAAGTCGGTGAGTCCCGGCCCGGTCGGGTCCATCGAAACGAACCTGTCGAGCATCTCGTGCGCGGGGGTGAACGACTGCGTCGCGGCCGGCTATTACCTCAACGCGGCCAGCACGTGGTTGACGTTGACCGAGTCATGGGACGGGAGCACCTGGAGCATCGTTGCAAGTCCGAATCCGACCGGGGTCGCCGGAAGCGAGTTAATCGGTGTGTCCTGCCCTGGCCCGAACTCTTGCGTGGCCGTCGGTGA
Source organism: uncultured Acidimicrobiaceae bacterium (assembly GCA_963822265.1). Classification (GTDB taxonomy): domain Bacteria; phylum Actinomycetota; class Acidimicrobiia; order Acidimicrobiales; family RAAP-2; genus Bog-473. Next base: position 320,146 of record CAWGHA010000042.1, on the reverse strand, counting down.
TTCCTTCGACAGCACTGGAAACACCTTCACCCTGGCCGAAATCTGGGATGGCAGCACCTGGAGCCTCGTAACCACTCCGAACTCAGCAAGTGGGTCCGAGGATGTGCTCAACGCCGTATCCTGCGTCAGCTCCTCGCAATGCACCGCAGTGGGGCAGTATGCAGCGCTCAACGAGGCAATGCCGCCGCTGGTCGAGCTCTGGAACGGCACGGAATGGAGCCTGGTGGCGGGCGTGACGGGGAACGGTCAGCTGGCGAGCATCGATTGCACCGGCGTCTCGACGTGCATGGCCGTCGGATCGTACGCCGACGACGAGATCGATGGCGCGTGGAGCAAGGCCGGTATAGCCAAGCCAACGGGGACTTACGGCCCCGTACTGGCCAGCGTGTCGTGCAGCTCCGCCTCCCATTGCGTTGCGGTCGGTTTCTCGACCGGAAAGGCGAGCGACACCACCTACAACCTCTCCGAGATCTGGAAAGGCTCCTCGTGGGCTCTGCTGTCTACCCCGAACGAGCCTACGAGTTGAAGTGGACGTTTCCGCTTAGAGATCCTGTATTGTCCCGGTATGCACCGGTGGACCCTGACCATCGGGCGCGTCCACACAGCCGAGATAGAGAGTCGTAGCGCCGCTCGGAACGCGACCCAGGCTTTTGACGCGAAAAGCGAGCGCTGCGTCTCGGTCTTCCCGCTGCTCGAAGGCGGAGAACGAGGCAACGAGTATGGCAATGGCCGGCTCTGACCCATGGCGTCGGGTGTTCGGTGCGCGACAGGGGCGTGATTCCGTTCCCCCGGTCACGACCGATCCGGAGGACAATCCGCCGGGTCGGGTCGCCCTGGTGACCGCTGCCTCACAGTCTGACCGTCATCGACCGATCGAGGTCGCTGGGCGCCGTCCGTGACAAGACGGTCACCGCGATCGCCATAACACAGAAGGCCACGCCCGCGACGGTCTTCTGTGCAACGCTCACGGTGAATCGCTCATCGAAGATCCACACGCTCAACACGATGGCGACGGCTGGGTCGACCACGACGATGAGCGGTTGGGACACGCTCAACGGGCCGACTTGCAAGGCAGCCTGTTGGAGCACGGAACCGAGAACGCCGGAGGCAATCAACGCGTAGACGGGCCAATGCTCCAACGTCGCCACCGGGCCCGATGCCGTAAGCACATCGGTGGTCGCCTTGATGAACGCGGCCATCAAGGCCCATGTGATCGAAGCCGCAGTGGCATAGAGCGCGGCCCGACGCACGGGAGATCCCCATCGCGCCAAGACGGCCAGCAAGACGACGACCCCGCCGAAGACGGCCAGAGCGGACGCCCAGTCGGTCGCGTCCGGCTGCTGCAGACCTCCATGGGGCTGGGCCGCGGTCAGGAACACCGCCAGAGCAGCACAGGTGACCAGTGCGGCGGTCCATGCCATCTTCGCGATGTGCTGGTGAACCCAGAACCGGCGCAGGAGAAGGGCGAAGACCAATTCCGTTACGAGGAGGGGTTGGACGACCGAGAGCTGCCCACTGTGGAGAGCGATCGCCTGGAAGGCAAATCCCCCTGCCGCAGCCGCCCACCCGAGGAGCCAGAGGGGCTGGCGGATCAGAAGAGGGACGAGATCCCACCCACGGTGTTTCTCGGACACCCCGACGCTGGCCGCGTGTTGAGTCATGAGGTGGATCGCGTTTGCCAGGGCCGCGGCCAGAGCGAAGACGATTGTGACGGTCACATCACGAATCCAGATGGAGTTCGCCCTCGTGGCGAATCCAGCCACCGAGATGCCCAGTTCGTCGCGGACTCATGGCTCGGGGGAGGGTATCGCCTCCTTCATGCATACGCCGGAACGGTGCCAACGCCCTTGAGCGTAAACCGGGAGACGGTCATGCCCGGCGGACGTAGACCTGGACCGGGGTCGGCTGCCGCCCCGACCGGCGCCGGTACCGTGGCCGGGCACGCCGTCGGGTCCGGGGCGTTGTCTCGAGTTCGACCACGGCGTAGCGTTGCCGTCAGCCACAAGGTCCACCGGAACACGAGAGGGGTGACCAATGCGTTCGTCTCGATTCCGCCAGTCGGGTCGGGCCCCGTCGGTCGCGTCAGGGCCCCTGTACCGACGCCACCACCTGCGACGCCGTCGGCGATCCGTCCGGAGCATCCTGAACTGCCTCTCCGGCGTGCGCGGCTGCCCGGCGCAAAGGCGATGGTCGTCGTTCACACGCTTGCTCGCCGGCATGGGTTCGGCGCTCTTGGCCGTGGTGGTCACAACCATGCTGGTGTCCGCTCCCCCCGCATCGGGCGGAACTGTTCGAGCCAAGGGCACGTCCTGTGCGAACTTCGAGGGACCATTTCCCGCTGGTCCCTTCTCGCTGAGTGGGTGTTCCGACGTCGCCAACACCGGCAGTTCCGGATCACTCGACAATCGGACGGGCGTGATCACATGGGCATCCCGTAAGACGACGACCGTCTCGTATGCGCTGACGCCCATCGAAGAGCGAGAAAACCACCCGTGCCCACCGACAGCGGCGGCAGAGTTCAAGTTGCGCGGCACGGTGATCGCCGACACCACGGGCTCGATCGAGGTCGGAGGACCTGTAACCGGAAAGGTCTGTGCGCGTGAGAACGGAGTCCTCACCAACGCTCAGGGCACCACGCTGAAGATCCTCTGACGTGTCGCGGCGTGATCCACTCGGCTGTCCCTGCGGGAGCAGGGTGGGAGTCCCACCCTGCTCCCGCAACGCCCTTAGGCGTGGATCTTGTAGTCGATACCGGTGTAGGGCGTGCTGGAGTCGTAGACCATGAAGTTCAGCACGACCGTCCCAGTGGTTGAAGCGCACTGCGTCGTTCCGGTGAAGCTGGCCGGATGGATGAAGTTCTTCGCGTTGGAGTTCTGAGGTATGGAGAGCAGTGCGCCGTTCAGGTAGCCGGCGGCATAGTTGTCGTCGAGCACCTGGCCTTGCAGCGTGAGGAGGGCGCCGGGCGCGCACTTCAGCACGGCATCGTATTCGTAGATTGCGGGTGGCAAGTTCGGGGGATACGTCACCGCATTGGTGCAGGGCGCCGCATTGTCGTCAGTGCCACACTTGTTGATGCTCACCCATTTCGTGTTGGCGATGATGGCGCACCAGGGACGTGGCGGCGCTCCGCACGAAAGTGGAGGGACTTGGTCCTTGGTCACGATGGCGAGCGAATAGCCCGATGCGCACGTCGGAGGCGACGTGAAGTACGACGGCGGCAAGGAGTTGTAGTTCGCCGATGTCACACCGCTGGGATTCACGCAAAGCGAAGTCGAGAGCCCGCTCTTGTAGGTGACTGCGCCCGCGCTCGACGCCGTGATCACCGAGAAGAGCATCGGTAGGACCGTCACCGAAATCGCCACCGCGACGAGTGATCGCGTACGGTGTCCGAACCTTCTCCTGCCGCGACCGCCAAATCGCCGAGAAGCTGCCTCAGCCATAGTGTTTCCTCCCTTTGCCATCGTGCCCTCCCCCGTTTGGAAGAGCAGTCAAACGGAGAACCGTTATGCCCCCGGGTCGTCAACTGACGAAAGTCTGTACGGCCCGCCACGATCCCCAACCGCCATTGCTAGTTCCGTCGGCCACCTGCGTCAAGGGCCTGGGATTCTTCAGCTCGTCGGCTGTCAGCTGGCAATTCGAAATCACGGCCCTCGTCGGATCGGCCGAACGCACGGGAACGGGGACGCGCGTCCCGTCTGCTCGCGACGCCACTCATGCACTCGAGATGGCCTCGGTGTACGGTCCACTTTGCTTCCAACCCGGGTTGGATAGCGGCGAGAAAGCGCACGGTGAGTGTGACCGCTCTCGTCGAGAGGTCGGCCGCCCCCTCGGTGGCAACGCTCGGCCTCGCCCCCGGCCGCCTCCGTCGCTGGAACTGTACCGAGGATGGAGAAGCAGTCGGGCGTTGCGGATGCCAGCTCTTCGGCCTGTCTCGCCGGCTCTCAAGCGACCCCAGCAGTGCCGCGCCGGCCATCTCGTGCACGCCCGCGGACGAATCCCGCACCGCGAACGAGTGGAACGGGGTCGACACGGACACGCTCAAGACGGACGCCTACGTCGACGGGTATTGCACGTCGAGCGGCCCGGAGTGACTACGTCTTCACGACCTTCGTGGGCGCCTTCGACAAGACGGGTGCCGCCCGCGGGCGATGTCGTCGTCGCCTCGCTGTTCCAGTCGGGCACCTCGACCTGGGCCGAGATCCACGACCTGACCGCCGGCGTGCACCGGTTTGCCGACAGCCCCACCACCAGGGCGACACCGTCGTCGACCTCGGCACCTTCGACGAGGTTCCCGAGGGCACTCCGGTCCCAACCTTCTCGAAGATGTTCACGAACGCCACCCGCAACGGGACTACCTGGGCTTCGACGGCCCGACCCAGGTCAACGCATTGAACGGGGCGACCGTCTCATGAAGGCCGGCGCCCTCGTGACGAGCCGTACCGGGTCGAGGTTCTCGGTGAAGTTCAAGCACGCCACGTAGCCGGAGCCGGAGCGATACAGGGCGTCGGCGAACGGCGGATGGCCCAGGCTCCGGGTGGATCGTCGGCGCCAGGGGCCGACGACCCGGCGCAACGCCCATAGGGCAGTGTCACGAGCAACGAGTCAACGCAGAGGGTAGTTTTCTCGCCCAGATCCACTCGAACCAGAGCGGGCACGAAAGAGAGTGAGGTTGGCATGAGGACCTGGCAGCAACGCATACGCGTCGCTGCTGATCGCGGCTGCGAGCTTCGTCCTGTTGGTGACCGTCCTTCCCGAGGTGGCCTCGGCCTTCGGGTTCAGGTCGCTCGAGAACCGTCTCGCGGACACGGCCTCCATGACATGTGGCAGCTCCGGCTCCAGCGGCGGCTCGGGGAGCTCGAGCTGTCCGCCCGAGAAGGGAACCGTGACCGGTCTCATACTCGTCATCGGCGGCCCGAGGAACTTCTCCCCGGCCGTGACGGGGGCCGAGGCCTGCCCGGGCAGCGGAGCGACGTGCTCCAATCCCGTGTCCACCGTTGCTTCGTCGAACGGCACCTACAGCCTGACCCTCACCGCTGGCAGCTGGACCCTCTACGGCTACTACCAGGTCACACCGGGCGGGGCGATATTCCTCGGCACGCCGGCCAACGTGAGCGTGGCGGGCAATGCGACGGACCATGTGAATCTGGGTGTTCCCTACGTGAGGCCGGCCACTCTGAGCGGGACGATCAGCGTCACCGGGGCGTCCTCGAACGACCCGATCAAGAAGCTGACCGTGGTCGTGTGCCCGTCATCCGTCGCCTACAGCGGCGGAACGGTCCCGAACGGCTGTGCCACCGGGTCCACCAAGCCCTCACCGAAGGGGAGCAGCTCGGGGTCGTACTCGGTGACGTACCTGACCGCCGGCAGCTGGACCGCCTACCCGGGCTTCTGCGCACGCTCGGGCTGCGTCACCCACACGGGAAACGCGCAAACCGCGACACTCACCAAGGGGAAGACGACCACGCTGAACCTGAGCACCCCGTTCCTCCTGTTCGGCCAGGCCCTCGTCTACGGGACGGTCAGCGTCAACGGTGCGCCTTCCGGGTTCAAGTTCACGTCCGGAGCCAGCGCATGCCAGGTCGGGTCCTCGACCTGCGAGGTCGTGAACGCGACGGGTACGGGCAAGTACGCCGTCGTCCTCACCAACCTCATTCCCCCTGTCGGTGTGTGGAACGTGAAGGGCTTCTACGAGGCTCAATCGTCGAGTACCCCGGTCTACGGGCCTTCGTTCCCAGTGGTCGCGGTGACGGGGACCTCCATCGGGCTCAACCTGCCGGTGCCCTACAAGGCATCCTGAAGACCAACCAAAGGAACTGACCGTCCCGGGAGCACGCGGCAGCGAACCGGCTGCCGCGTGCTCCCGCCGGTGTCGCCTAATGGCGCGGGCCGACGTCCGCAGAAGGAATCCAAAACCGTGATCAGCACGACCACCCTCAGCCATCACACGACCACCGACCTGGCCGAGATCGGCTTCCTGCTGATCCTGATCGCCGGGGTCTGGCTGGTCGCGTCCGAGATCCCGGCGTTGCGGGCCGAGAAGGCGAGGTCCATCGTGGCAGGGATCGCCCTCGCCGTGGCCGGCATCCTGCTCATCATCGCCACGCACTGGGGGAAGCTCGGGTAGGAGCGGGGACCCGGCGGTCGGGCCGGGCGGCCGCCCGGCGCACGCCACGGGACACCACTCCAGGCTCGGCGCGAATCGGCTCCTGGCCGCGCCGTCAGGGCCACGGAGCCGACACCCACCCCCGGCCGGTATCCTCAGGCCTGATCATGGCCAGGCGCGGCGACCAGTCGAGGACGCATCTCGCCGACCTGCTGGGGGACCGGGCCGGGTGGCGACTCGAGCCGAGGACGACACCGGGAGCGAGTCCCTTGTGGTGCTACGTGGACACCGGGCAGGTCGAACTCTCGGTGACAGCCGAGCGCGACGGCGTCCACCTCTACATCATGGACAACGACCGGGAACTCCTCTTCGAGGACGCGAAGGGCCTCGAGGCGTGGCTACGGGCACACCGGGGCGACTCGCTCGACGAGGCCCCTCCCTCCCCCGCCGGTAAGGAGCGGTTCCGCAAGTTCTTCGAGTGGGGTTGAGCCCGGCCGCCGCCTTACTGCCCGGGCAACGACGGCGTGGTGTTGTTCGTCGACTGGGGCACCCGCACGGCCCACAGCTGGGCGTACCACAAGAGGCTGTCGCTGCGGGGAGTGGGGGTGACCCCGCCGATCCGGCGGCTCCACACCAGGGCGGTGGGCTCCGCGTAGAGCGGCAGCGACACCATCTCGTCCCATAGCTGGGTGTCCGCCTGCTGGTAGGTGACCGCGGCCGTGTTCGGGTTCAGCTCCTGTGAGGCGGCCGTCACCGTCCGGTCGAAGCCGGCGTCGTCGTAGCCCGTCCAGTCCTGCGACCCGTAGCGTCCCGGCGGGCCGAGCAGCATGGTGTACCAGGCCAAGGTCTGGCTGAGATACGGCGTGAAGTCGGTCGGCATCACGGCCAGATCCGCTTCGCCGCCGGCCAGGGCCTCCCCCGTCGGTGTCGCACCCGGCTCGGCGATGAGCGTGGTCTCCAGCCCGCCGGCGACCAGTTCGTCGCGGATCACCGGCGCCGCGGCCGATGCCCAGGGGTCCGCCGCGTCGTAGGCCAGGCGCAGCGTGAAGGGCACGCCGAAAGCCGAGTGGTACATCGGATCGCCGCCCCCGCGCACGAGCCCCGTCGCCGTCACGAAGGCGGCAGCCTGGTTCGGGACCGGCGTCACCGGGAAGTTCACGCTTCCACCGGAGTCGATCGTGGTCGTAGGGGTGGACGAGGTCGACGACGACGACGACGGGATCGTGGTCGTCGTCGACGCCCCCTGCGTCGGCTTGTAACCCTGCTGGCCCTGCACGTAGATGTGGCTGTCCGCCACCTCGACGCCCGGCACGGCCCAGCTCACCTGCGTGTCCACCAGCTTCTGTCGGTTCACCAGGAGCGCGATGGCGGCCCGCATGTCCGGGGAGAGGTCGGTGTCGAGCGAGCTGGCCAGGTCGAGCTGGAGCTGGGTCCCCGAGAGGTCCACCTCGCTCGACGCATCGGGGAGGCTCGTCATGGCGGAGAGGAAGCTCGGCGTCACGGTGGCCGGCTGGGCCACCTGCACCACGCCCGTGCTCATCCATTGCGCGAGCTGTTCGGTCGAAGAGGCGATGCGGACAGTGATCTCACGGGAGTTGGCAGGGGTGCCCCACCATCGGGGGTTCTGCACCAAGGAGATCGACCCGGGCGTCACCGCGGCGATCTTGAACGGGCCGCCCGAGAGGTCGATCGCCGGGTCCACCGTCGTGCACGGCGGGTTCCACCCGACCTTCTCCATGATGTGGGCCGGCAGCAGGTTGGCGAAGAGGCTCTCCCAGTCGGCGAAGGCCCTCTTGAAGCGCACCGTCACCGTGCGGCCCTGGTTCGACCCGGTCACCGAGGCGATGTCGCGGTAACCGGCGATGCTCGCGACGTCCTGTCCCACCGCGGACGTGTCCTCGCGCTGCTGCTCCCACGCGTAGCGGAAGTCCGCCGCGGTGATCGGGACCCCGTCGGACCAGACCGCCTTGGGGTTGAGCGTGTAGACGATCGTCTCGGGTTGGAGGTTGATCGGCTCGGCCTGGACGATCAGATTGTTGTTCGCCGTCGGCGTGCCCGCGCCCGAGACGACGTACGGACTGGGCAGGACCGCGCCGAGGACGGTCTGCGTGCCCGGGGTGTCGCCCGCCGGGGTGTTGGGGTTGCATCCGGTCGGGCTCTGGGTGGTCCCGAACGAGATCCTCCCGCCGGCGACGGCGACGTAGGTGACGTCCGTTGTGCCGGTCCCGCTGCTCCCGCACGCGGCCAGGCACGACACCAGAACCAGGACGGCTGCCGTCGAGGCGATCCCGCGCCACCACCGCCCGGGGCGCGGGCCCCGGCGCGTCACTGCAGCCGGAGGTCCAGTGTGATGGTCGTCAGAGCAAAGATGATGGCCACGGTCACCGTGATGCGGTCGAGGTTCCGCTCCACCACCGTCGACCCCTGGGCCGCCGCACCCACACTGCCGCCGAACATGTCGGACAGCCCGCCACCCTTCCCGCTGTGCATGAGGATGAGGAAGATCAGGCCGACGGCCGCCAACACCTCGATCGCGATGTACACCCAGGTCAGTGCGTCCACGGAGCCTCCAACTCGCGACTATGTGCCCGTACGGGCCTAGAAACGGTAGCAGGCCGCGGTGGCCCGAATGATGTCGAGGAACCCGGCGGCCTGCAGGCTGGCCCCTCCCACCAGGAGGCCGTCGACGTCGGGCTCAGCCATCAGGTCCGCCGCGTTCTCCCCGTTGACGGACCCGCCGTACTGGATCCGCACCCCCGCCGCGGCCTCGTCTCCCCCGAGCTTCGCCACCAGGGAGCGGATGAAGGAGCACGCGTCCTCGGCGTCGACGGGCGTGCCCGTGTTCCCGGTGCCGATGGCCCAGATCGGCTCGTAGGCCAGCACCATCCCGGCCAGCACCTCCGCTGTCAGACCGGCCAGGGCCGACGTCACCTGTTCTTCGAGGACCGACTCGGTGCGCCCTGCCTGGCGTTGCTCCTCGGATTCCCCCACACAGACGATCGGGGTCATCTCGTGGCGCAGCACGGCGCGGAGGGTGGCGGCCACCGTGGCGTCGTCCATCCCGAAGAGCGTGCGCCGCTCGGAATGCCCGACGATGACGTACACCACGCCGAGGCGGGCCAGGAAACGAGGGCTCACCTCGCCGGTACGGGCCCCGGCGTCCTCCTGCGAGCAGTGCTGGGCGCCGAGGGACACGGGGATCCGCTCCTGCTCGACCAGAGTCTGCACCGTGCGCAGGTCGGTGAACGGCGGGTGGACGGAGACGTCGACCCGGGCGACGTCCTCGGGCTTGATCCGCAGACCCAGGTCGCGCACCGTGTGCAGCGCCTCGATGTGGTCGTGGTGCATCTTCCAGTTCCCGCTCACCAGCGGACGGCGTCGAGCGCGGGTGGCGCCGGCGCTCGGATCGGCGGTCGGGTTCGGGTTCGGGTTCGGTGACGAGTCCGAGCTGCTCACCCGTGTGGCGCGTTCGGAGCCTGGCGCAGCGCCTCGATCCCCGGCAGGTGCCCCTCCGACTCGATGAACGAGAGCGACGCACCGCCGCCGGTCGAGAGGTAGCCGATGCGGTCCGAGAGGCCGAGCTCTTCCAGCGCGCACGCGCTGTCGCCCCCGCCCACGACCGAGAAGCCCGGGCACTCGGCGACCGCCTGGGCCACCACCCGTGTTCCGGCGGCGAAGCGACGGTCCTCGAAAGCCCCCAGCGGCCCGTTCCACAGGACCGTGCCCGCCTCGACCACCACATCGGCGAAACGCTCCGCCGTCTCGGGCCCGATATCGAGGCCGGTCCACCCGTCGGGCAGGTCGCCTTCGATCACCTTCACGCTCCCCCGCGACACCGTCCCGCCCTCGGCGTCGGCCTGGCCGCCGATCCCGGCCGGAGGCGGCCCGAAGGTGCCTCCGGGCTCGAGGGCACGGGTGTCGGTCGGCAGCACGATGCGCACGCCCGAACGGAGCAGTCGGCGGCAGTCCTCGAGGTGCGACTCGTCGAGGAGCGAGTTGCCCACGTGGTGTCCCTGCGCGGCCAGGAAGGTGTACGCCATGCCGCCGCCGACGACAAGCGTGTCGACCTTGGTCGCCAGGACCTCCAGGACGGCCAGCTTGTCGGCGACCTTGGCGCCGCCGACGACGGCGACGAAGGGCCGGGCCGGCCGGTCGAGCAGGCCGCCGAGCACCTCGACCTCGCGGGCGAAGCGCAACCCCGCCGCGCTGGGCAGGAAGTGCGGCGGCCCGACGATGGAGGCGTCGCTGCGGTGGGCCGCGCCGAACGCCTCGTTCACGTAGGCGTCGTAGCCCCGTATCAGGCGCTGCACGAACCCGGGGTCGTTCGCCTTCTCGCCCGGGTCGAAGCGCAGGTTGTCGGTGAGCGCGACGCCCGGGCACAACGCCTCGAGCCGTTCCCGCACCGGGTCCATCTCCCAGCGCGGGTCTCGCTCCCCGGCCGGCCGGCCCAGGTGGGACGTGGCCGTGACCTCGGCCCCCCGCTCGAGCAGCCACAGCAGCGTGGGGAGTGCAGCCGTGATGCGGAAGTCGTCGGCCACGGTCGCCCGGCCGCGCACGCCGAGGTGGAGCGGGACGTTGAAGTCGACCCGCACCAGGACACGCGCCCCGTCGACCGCATCCTCCGGGAGGTCGTCGAGCGTGGGGATGCCCGTCAGGGCACCCGGCCGCGGCCCGTCCGACTCGCCCGACCCGCCTGACCCCGTCGCCCCGTCGGAGATACCCATCGTTCTCAGTGACCCGAGCTCGAACCGACGAGTAGGGCCAGGTCGACCAGCCGGTTCGAGTAGCCCCACTCGTTGTCGTACCAGCCGAACACCTTCACCATGGACAGCTCTGCGCCGGCACCGGCACCGGCGCTGATCGGCATGACCATCGTGAGCCCCGAGTCGAAGGTGCACGATGCGGGCGAGCCCACGATGTCACTCGAGACGATCGGGTCCTCGGTGTACTCCAGCACGCGGTCGAGCGGCGGCTTGGCGGCCGCCTCGGCGAACGCGTTGTTGACGTCGGCCACCGAGGGCACGCCCCGCACGACAGCGGTGAAGTCCGTGATGGAGCCGTCCTGTAGCGGCACCCGGAGCGACGTCCCGTCCAGTCGTCCCTTCATGGCCTCGAGCACGAGGCCCGTCGCCCGTGCGGCACCGGTCGAGGTCGGCACGATGTTGGCCGCCCCGGCGCGGGCCCGGCGCAGGTCGTTGTGGGTCAGGTCGAGCAGGTTCTGGTCGTTCGTGTAGGCGTGCACCGTGGTCATGAGGCCACTCACGATGTCGAAGGCCTCGTCGACCACTTTGACCATGGGCACGAAGCAGTTGGTCGTGCACGAGGCGTTCGAGACCACGACGTGACGGTCGGGGTCGTAGTCGCCGTCGTTGACGCCCACGACGAAGGTGGCGTCGGCGTCGCCCGACGCGGTCGAGATGATGACCCGCTTCACCGAGCCGCCGAGGTGCGCCGCCGCGTCGGCCCGGCTGGTGAAGCGGCCGGTGGATTCGATCACGACGTCTGCCCCGAGCCTGTCCCAGGGCACCTGCTCGGGCTCGCGCTCGGCCATGACCCGGATCACCTGGTCGCCGACGATCAGGTCGCTCCCCTCGACCTGGACCGGCACCGGCAGCCGCCCGTGCGTCGAGTCGTAACGAAGCAGGTACGCCAGGGTCTCCGCTGACGTCAGGTCGTTGACGCCCACCACGTTCACGTCGGCCCCGGTGACCAGGACGGCCCGCAGGAAGTTGCGCCCGATGCGCCCGAACCCGTTCACTCCGACTCGCACGGTCATGTGGTCGTGCTCCCTCTCTCGTTTGTCCCCCTTGGACACCGATCGCGGTGTGCCGGCCCGGTTGGCCGTATCGACTGTTCGATTCCCGTCATCTTGATCCCTGCTGCTCGATCCCTGCTGCCGCCAACAGTCCGATTTCTGCTGCCGTCGGGCGCCGCGACGCCGGTGCGAGGGCGTGCCAAGCCAAGTCTTCGGTCAATGGTTCGCCCACTCCTGTCGCCCGGACACCGGTGCCAGTCATCAGTGCGCCTATGCCAGCAGACCGGCGAGCGCCTGCGCCAGTTTGGCCGGGCTGTGGACGTGAGTGTTGTCACCCGTCAACGGGAGATTAAGAATCGGCACATCCGTGGCGCCGACCTCCATACCCCCGATGGTGTCACAGAGCACCATGTCGACCGGGACATGGTGCCTGGCCAGGGCGCCCACATGGGACGCGATGTCGTAACCCTCGGTCTCGGGGATCTGCGGATGAAGGTTGCACACGTAGACCACTTTTCCCTTGGTCGCAGCGACCGCCTCGGCGATGTCTCTCACCGCCACGGCGGCCAGCAGGCTCGTGAAGAGCGACCCGGGGCCGATCACGACCTGGTCCGCTTCCATGATGCGTTCGACCGCGAGCGGCGGCGCCTGGGCGTCCTCGGGCACCAACGAGACGGTCGAGATGTCGCCGGTACCCATGACCGCGACCTGTCCCGCGACCGTGCCGAGGGCGGACACGGCGTTGAGCACGACCGGTTCCGTCGTGGCCGGCAGGACGTCGCCGTCGGCCCCGAGGAGCGTGGCAGCCTCGCGCACACCGAGCACGAGATCGCCGGTGGCGTCGATCAGCCCGGTCAGGATCAGGTTCCCGAGAGCGTGCCCTCGGAGCTCGCCCTCCTCGAAGCGGCGCTCGAACGCGACGGCGAGAGCCGAGTCCTCGTCGGCCAGAGCGACGAGGCACTTGCGTATGTCGCCCAGCGCCACCACGTTCAAGAGCTCCCGGAGGCGGCCGCTGCTCCCGCCGTCGTCGGCCACCGACACCACCCCGGTGAGGGTCCCGGCGTAGCGGCGTGCCGCCTTGAGCGTCGTCGCCGTCCCGTGGCCACCCCCGATGGCGACGACGGACGGGCGCGTCGGCGTCATCGGTCGATGTCCCGGTGGAAGACCGACACGGCATTGGCGTCGGCGCGGAGCCGCTCGGCCAGCGCCTCGGCCAGCGCGACGGACCGATGCCGGCCGCCCGTACAACCGATGGCGATCGTCAGGTACGACTTCCCTTCGCGGACGAAGGCCGGCAGGAGGCTCGTGAGAAGGTCGTCGACCTTCTCCAAGAACGCGACCGAGTCCGGTTGGCACAGCACGTAGTCGCGCACGGGCGCTTCCAACCCGCTGTAGGGGCGCAGCTCCTCCACCCAGAAGGGGTTGGGCAGGAACCGGCAGTCGAAGACGATGTCGACGTCGAGCGGGATCCCGTGCTTGTACCCGAAGGAGATCACCGACGTCTGCATGTTCGGGATCTCGTCGTCGCCGAAGGCTTCGAGGATCCTCGACCGGAGCTGGTTCGAGTTGAGCTCACCCGTGTCGATGAGCAGATCGGCCCGCTCGCGCACGGACTCCAGCAGCCGGCGCTCGTCGGCGATCGACTCCTCAACGCCCCGGGCGGCCAGCGGATGGCGGCGCCTGGTGCCCTCGTAGCGACGTACCAGGACGTCGTCGGGAGCGTCGAGATAGACGACCCGGACGCGCGAGCGGCTCTTGCGCAGCTGGTCGAGCAGGTCGGGCAGGTCGTCGAAGTATTCCGGACCGGTGTTGGCACCGCCGCGGCCGATCACGAGCACGACCCGCCCGAGTCCGGACCCGGGCCGGTCGACGATCTCGGCCATTTTCATCATGAGCTCGGCCGGGAGGTTGTCGATGACGAACCAACCCAGGTCCTCGAGGGTCGCCGCCGCCGTCGAACGGCCCGCGCCGGACATCCCCGTGACGACGAGGAACTCGCTCACCGACGGGCCCCGCTCAGCCGGCTCGTCCTCGCTCATGGCCTCCCGCCCTTCCCGTGCGTCCCGGCTGTCCCGGCTGTCCCGGCTCGTCGGGTCCCGGCTCATCGACCACCAGCCTGACGCACGCCGTCGTAGACGGCCAGGGCCACCGCATCGGGCAGCCAGGACAACGCCTGGAGCTGGTCCAGGGTTGCCGCCCGCACCGCGTTCACGCTCCCGAGCTCCTTGACCAGGCGGGCCTTGCGAGTCGGACCGAGACCCGGGATGCCGTCGAGGAAACTCCTGGTCATGCGCTTGCGCCGCCGCTCACGATGGAACGTGATGGCGAAGCGGTGCGCCTCGTCTCGCACCCGCTGGAGCAGGTACAGGGCGTCCGAGCCGCGCCGGATGCGTACGGGGTCGGGCGACCCCGGCCGGTACACCTCTTCGAACTGCTTGGCCAGCGCGGCCAGCTCCACCTCGCCCTGGAGACCGAGTTGGCTCACCACCCGCTCGGCCACCCCGAGCTGACCCTTGCCCCCGTCGACGAGCAGGAGGTTGGGGCGGTACGCGAAGCGGCGAGGGCGTCCGCCGGCCGTCGGCTTGTCGGGCTCCTTCAGCGCGGTGAGGCGCCTCGTCAGCACCTCTTCCATCGCGGCGTAGTCGTCGTTCCCCGCCACGCTCTTGACGTTGAAACGCCGGTAGTCGGATCGCTTGGGCAGGCCGTCCTCGAGCACGACCATGGAGCCCACGTAGTCGGTCCCTTGCAGGTGGCTCATGTCGTAGCACTCAATCCGCAAGGGCGCCTCTTGCAGCCCGAGCGCCAGCTGGAGCTCGGTGAGCGCCTTCGAGCGCGCGTTGTGGTCGCTCGCCCGCCGGAGCCGGTGTCGAGCCAGGTCCTCGCCGGCGGTCCGGGCCACCATCTCCCGCAGGGCCCGCTTCGCCCCGCGCCGGGGCACCGCGATGTCGACCGGGCCGCCGCGGGTCGTCCCGAGCCAGCTCTCCAACAGCTCCAGATCGGCCGGTTCCTGGGGCACCAGGACCCGCCTCGGCACCTCTGCGCCCACCGCCCCGTACACCTGGGACACGACCAGCGACATGAAGTCGGCGCCCGAGAGGTCCTCCACCTTCTCGGCCACGAAGCCGCGGTGTCCCACGACCCGTCCCCGTCGCACCCGGAAGATCTGAATCGATGCCTCGAGGGGATCCTCGGCGATCCCCACGACGTCGAAGTCCTCGGGGCGCTCCGAGACCATCTGCTGGGTCTCGGCCGCCTTGTGCACGGCGGCGATGCGGTCACGCAGGCGTGCCGCGCGCTCGAACTGGAGCTCCTCCGACGCGGTCAGCATCTCCGCCTGCAGCCGGGCCAGCACGGGCTCGGTGTCGCCCGAGAGGAACTCCATCAGGTCCTCGACATAGCCCGCGTACGCCTCGTGGTCGACCGCGCCGACGCACGGGCCCGAACAACGGTCGATGTCGTAGAGCAGGCACGGACGTCCCAGGCGCTCGTGCCGCTTGAACTTGTTGTCCGAGCACGTCCGCACCGGGAAGCTGCGCACGAGCAGGTCGAGCGTCGAGCGGATGGCGCCGGCGTTGCCGTACGGTCCGAAGTAGCGCACGCCCTTGCGCTTGTGGCCCCGGACGACCGCGGGCCGGGGCCACTCCTCGTTGAGCGTGACCGCCAGCCAGGGGTAGCTCTTGTCGTCCTTGAGCCGGACGTTGTACCGGGGCAGGTGTGCCTGAATCAGCGAGTGCTCGAGGATGAGCGCGTCCACCTCGCTGTCGACGACCACCCACTCGACGTGGTCGGCCTGGGCCACCATCTGTGCCGTCCGCGGCCCCAGCTTGGCCGAATCCTGCCAGTAATTGGGAAGGCGGTGCCGCAGCGACTTGGCCTTGCCCACGTACAGCACGCGGCCCTCGGCGTCGTAGAACTGGTACGAGCCCGGGGCGTCGGGAATGGACCCGGTGGGGGGCCGATATTGCATCTATCCCACTATGGCGCGGCGGGCCGGTCGCGCGATCGAGGGGCCCCCGGCCTTCATGCCACCCCGCGGACGGAAGGGGCCGAGCCGGCGATAAACTGGCTGGTGCCGGCCTGGTATCCGGCAGAAAACCTCGCATCGAGGCCGACATACCCGCGGATGGGCGACCAGGCTGTCCCCGCCGGCCAGATCGATGCTCTCCCTCGAAGGGGGCAGACACGATGTTCAGGCTCCAGAAGCCACTCCCCGAGCGCTACAGCGCCGCGTCCGACGACGCGCTGGCCGGGATGATCGGCTCGGCCAGGGCTGCGCTGGGCTCACGGGTCTTCGTCCTCGGTCACCACTACCAGCGTGACGACGTCATGCGGTGGGCCGACGCCCGCGGCGACTCCTTCGGTCTGTCGCGCACCGCGGCAGGCCAGCACGAGGCCGAGTTCATCGTGTTCTGCGGGGTGCACTTCATGGCCGAGTCCGCCGACATCCTCACCGCACCCGAGCAGAAGGTCCTGTTGCCGGACCTGAACGCCGGCTGCTCCATGGCCGACATGGCCGACATCGACCAGGTCGAGGAGGCCTGGGACGATCTGGCCACGGTGGTCGACGTCGACCGGCTGGTCCCGGTGACCTACATGAACTCCGCGGCTGCGCTCAAGGCCTTCGTCGGCCGCCACGGCGGGGCGGTGTGCACGTCGTCCAACGCGCGCGCCGTGCTCGACGTGGGCGCTCGATCGCGGCGAGCGCGTCCTCTTCTTCCCCGACCAGCACCTGGGCCGCAACACCGGCTACCAGCTCGGCTACGGCGCCGACGACATGTACGTGTGGAACCCGCGCCAGGCCATGGGGGGTCTCACCGATCGCGAGGTGAAGGAGTCGACCCTGCTGCTCTGGAAGGGGCACTGCTCCGTCCACCAACGCTTCCGCCCGGAGCATGTCGATGCCTTCCGAGAAGAGCATCCCGGCGGCATCGTGATGATCCACCCCGAATGCGCCCACGAGGTGGTCGAGCTCGGCGACGTCGTGGGCTCGACCGACGCCATCATCCGCGCCGTCGACGCGGCTCCCGCCGGTTCGGTGATCGGGGTGGCCACCGAGATCCACCTCGTCAACCGCCTCGACCACGAGTCACCCGACAAGACGGTGGTGTGCCTCGATCCGCTCGTGTGCCCCTGCTCGACCATGTCGCGCATCGACCCCCAACATCTGGCCTGGGTCCTCGAGGGACTGGTCGAGGGCGAGGTGCGCAACCGCATCACCGTCGACGCCGACACGGCCGAGTGGGCCAAGGTGGCCTTGGAACGGATGTTCGCCATCACCTGATCTCCCATCTCGAGTCGGTTCGTGGAGCGCCGAAGACGTGACCCAGGTCCGGTTCAGGCCGTGCCGGCCGAGTGCTCGCCTGATCTGGCCCGAGGGCGTCCGGGTTCGTCAGGAAAGCAGGAGAAGGGCCAAGGGTGTGGCAACAGACGCCACGCAGAGCAGCCCCGCCCCTGCGGACACCGTCTTGGATAGCCGTCCGCCAGCCAAGGAGCCGGTGCACTCGAGCATTGACTCCGTGGGAGGCGAACGCAAGGGCACAGCGAGGCGGAGCGCCCGCCGTGGACAAGGCCACGAGTGCTGAGGCCAAGGACGAGGGGGCGTGCAGCCGGGCGGCATGATCGTCGGCCGCCATCTCGAGCAGGTCGGCGACCGCACGCGGGGCAAGGCGGGCGAACGGGACCCACCGGAAGGGTTCGGTCAAACTCGTCATCGGCAGCATTACCAGCCCGTGGCGCTCGTGTGCATGTCCACGTTCGTGCTCGATGACCGCGGCCAGCTGCGCCTGGTCGAGAAGTCGCACCGTGCCCGAGCTGATGACGATGCGAGGACGGATGCCGGGCAGACAGTAGGCCACGGGGGACGGGTGTTCGAGCGTGAGAGTGCCCGAAGCGCTTTCGAGAAGGATCGGCCAGCAGATTGAGCAGGCGGCGATGGCGCGCTCGGGCCAGGACGGTGCGCAACATGACCACTCCGATCACGCTGACGAGCACGACGCCGACATCGGCCGCCAAAGTCAGACCGAGTGCGTCGGGCAGGCCCAGTCCCTGGAGAGGATGTCCACCGACGAGACCCTCCGTCAGTTCGCCCAGGCCGCCGACGAAGCCGGCATGGAAGCGCTCCGTGGCGACGCAGAGGCCCGCTCCGATCGTCGCCAGAGTGGCGCTGAGGCCTGTCGAGTGCCAGAGCGCCACCGCGGCACGGGGAGAGCGGGTGACCCAGCTCGCCCGAGCCAGCCACGTACTGAACGGCCACACCAGCAGCACGACGAATGCGCTGAGCAGCCCGGCGTCCAGGTAGAGGTTCACGGCTTCTTCTCGCCGCGGCCGTCGGGCAGGTCTTCGAGCGCCCGGCGTAGGACGACGGCCTCCTCGGCGCTCACCACCTCGGCGAAACGTACGAGGACCGCATGCCGATCCTGGGAACTCCCCAGCGCCTCGACCATCAGCTCGGCCATGTAGCTCTCCCGGCTGGCGGTGGCCGCGAAGTGGTGTGCCTTCTCTTCCGTCGTCCGCTCCACCAGGTTCTTTCGGCGCAGACGCTCGAGAATGGTGAGCACCGTGGTGTAGGCGCGGTCGGGCAGCTCGTCGGCGATTTGGCGACCCGTCATCGGCTCTCCCATGGAGCCCCAGAGGACGTCCATCACCCTGCGTTCGAGTTCACCCAGCCCCGCCATACCCTCCCTTCTACCGCAACTCCCTTCGCCGCGGCCGTTGAGCCGGGCGGACGACTGGGATTCTACACAGCGTAGTAGTACCGTCCAATTCGTGCTCGCCGTCCTCTACGACGCACCGCTCCCTCCCCTGCGGGGCTCAGAGTTCTTTTCCTCGCAGTTCGATTTCGTCCCGGTGGCGATGATCTCGAGTGCCCTCGCCCTCTACCTGTGGGGGGTACGCCGCAACAACGCTGCTGCACCCCCGCCACCGATGGTCGGTCGGCAAAACGGTCGCCTTCCTCGGCGCACTGTTCACCACCGGCGTGGCGATCTTCAGCTTCATCGGCGTCTACGACGGTGAGCTCTTTTGGGACCACATGATCCAGCACATCCTCCTGATCATGGTGGCCGCGCCGCTCTTCGCCATCTCCTCCCCGCTCGACCTGGCCTGGCGCAGCACTACCGGCACTGCCCACATCGCCGTGACCGAGGTGCTGCGCACCAAGGTGGCCACCTTGCTGGGCCACCCGGTCGTCGCCTTCGTGCTCTACGCCGTGCTCGATCCCGATCACGCATTTGACGGTTTGGTACAACTACACGCTCACGCACGAGACCGTGCACAACGCCGAGCACCTGGCCTTCCTGGTCGTGGGCTACCTGTTCTGGCGGCAGATCTTCGGATCGGACCCCAACCGCTACCGCCTGCACCCGGCCCTGCAGTTCTTCTACCTGTTCATGGCCATCCCGATCGACACCTTCACCGGCTTGTCGCTGGCCGGTGCCTCCCACGAACTGTTCCCGGCCTACTTCGCCACCCATCGCACGTGGGGCCCCTCCTATGTCGTCGACCTCCACGTGGGCGGCGACATCATGTGGGTCGTCGGCGACACCCTCATGCTCTGGCCGATGATCCCGGTCGCGCTGCGCTGGATGCACATGGATGAGCGCAAGGCCGTGCGCATCGACCGCGAGCTCGATGCCTCGAGCACCTTCCAGCTTCTCGGGGACGCTGAGAGGGCATCGTGAAGCGCGGTATCGGGCCGAGAGCATTCGTCGGCGCCCACGTCGTCACGAGGTCACCGACGCTGTTCTTGGCGCTGCTCTGCCTCTCGCCGGTATTGGCGGCGTGCGGGAGCGCAGGTGGTGCTCCACCCCCACCTCCGGCCAGCCAGGGCATCGTGCAGAACCGTGCGATTCCCAGCATCCCCTTGATCTCGTCCTCGGGTGCTTCGACATCGCTGGCGGCGTATCGGGGCAAGTACATCGTCATGGCACCTTTCTTGACTCTGTGCCAGGACGAGTGCCCTCTGGTCACCGGCGCATTCATCGCCCTCCAGCGAGACGTCGACGCGGCCGGACTCGCCCAGAAGGTCGTGTTCATGGAGATCACCGTGGACCCTCGACGTGACACGCCGGCCCGGCTCACCGCCTACTCGAAGGAATTCGGTGCGGATTGGCCCCTGCTCACCGGGACGCCGGTCAACTTGGACGCCCTCTGGAAGTACCTCGGCGTCTCGGTGCAGATCGTCCCCGAGGAGCAGCCCCCGAAGATCGACTGGCTCACCGGCAAACCGCTCACCTACGACGTCGACCACACCGACGGCTACTTCCTCATCGATCCTACGCGGACATGAACGCTTCACCGATTCGAATCCGCCCGATCTGCACGGGCATCTCGATCAGAAGCTGACCAGTCTGCTCAACGAGGGCGGCCTGCGGAATCTCCACCACCAGGGCAATCCCAACTGGACATTGACCGATGCGCTCGAATTCCATCAGCTGGCTGGTGGGACAGAACATTCCCGGAGGGGCCAGCACCTAATGGGAGCCGACCGCGGACGCAAAACGACTCGAGCACAGCTCCGAACCATAAGGACTGGCAAGGCGTGACCGATCTGGAACCGACCGAAGGGAGGAGCGCGAGTCATGGAGGACATCACCGGTCGTACACCGACGCCGGGACTTCCGGCTCGTGCGAACACAGCGCGTACTTCAAGTCATCTTGGGATTGTTCTGGCTGCTCGACGCGGGCTTGCAGTTCCAGCCCTACATGTTCGGCAGTGGCTTCACCACGACGTACCTCCTCGACAACGCACACGGTCAGCCGGACATCGTTCGATGGATCATCACCGACGTCGGCAACTTCGTCGGGCCCCATGTCGCGGTCTGGAACACCCTCTTCGCCCTCATTCAGGTGGCCATCGGGTTGGGATTGCTGTTCCGGCGGACCGTGCGGCCGGCTCTGGTCCTGTCGTTCTTCTGGGCCTTCGGCGTCTGGTTCTTCGGGGAAGGCCTCGGCCAGATCTTCATCGGGTCGGCCTCCGCCCTGACCGGCGCTCCGGGCTCAGTGTTCCTCTACGGACTCATCGGCCTCATGGCGTGGCCCCGGTCAGCTCCGGCGGAGGAAGACGAGGAGACCGAACACGCGGGTCGGCATCGCCTCCTCCGCCGCGGGACAAGGTATCGGCGGAGCGACGACACCACTGCTGGTTTGGTGCGGCTACTGGTCGCTGGCGACGATCCTGTTCCTGCTCCCGGACAACCGGACCCCGACGTCCGTCTCGAGCGCCATCACCGGTATGTCACCGGGGGAACCGAGCGCGTACTCCCACTTTCTCAACAGCTTCGGCAGCCACTTCGGCAGCGGCGGCGTCTGGACCACGTGGTTGCTGGCCGTCGGTTCGCTCATCGTCGGGTTCGGACCACTCGTGTTCCGCCGAGCGACTCCGTTCCTGGCCGCCGGTGCCCTGTTGGCCACCTTCTTCTGGGTCAGCGGTCAGGGTCTCGGCGGTATCTTCACCGGCTCGGGCACCGACCCCAACTCTGGGCCTCTCGTCGTGCTCCTGGCTCTCGCCATGGCGCCGGCCGTGCAGCCCCACCCCGTGACCTGGTTGTCCCCGTTCTCGACGGCGCTCTTTCGCTATCCCGTGCCGGTGCTCGGGGGCGTGGTTGCATTCGTAGCCGGTCTGTTCCTCAGCGCCGTCTACCCGGTCGCCGCCCAGGAGTCGACGGGCACAGCCATGGCCGGCATGACCGGGATGTCGGCGGTCCGGGTCGTCAGCGTCTGGGACAGGCGGACAGACGGCCGCGACGGCGACCTGCACCAGAGGGAACAACGGCTCCACCAGAGCGGGCCTGGACGTGACGAACACCCCCAACATGTCCATGGGTGGAGCCCCACGTGATCATGAACATGAACGGCGCCGACGCCAGTGCGGCGGCCGGACTGAACACAACCAAGGCCGACTGGCACTACACCGGTCCTGCCCTGCCGACAGCTTTGGCCCAGGACCTCATGGCCCAGGGCGCCAACGGGCCGACCGACATCCGCATGGCTGCGACCGGATGCGCCTCGGAACCCACGTTCTCCCAGCAGATCAACGCGACCCAGTACGTGCAGAACACGACCGAGGCCGCAGCGGCGTATGCGACCCCCTCCGAGGCGATGGCGGCGGGTTACGTTCCCGTATCACCGACGAGCTATCCCGTCGTGTACTACGTGAATCCGACCATCGTTGCGGCCAACGCGGCAGCGAAGAAGACCCTCGATCCCCACTCGATCGACGGGCTGGTCTACGCCCAGACTCCGGACGGGACCGAAGTGCTCGCCGCAGCGATGTACATCCTGCCAACCACCCTGACGTCACCGCCGATGCCCTACGGCTCCCTCCTGCAGTGGCATCAGCGCACCGATGTGTGCGGCCCCTCAACCTCGACGACAGATACGTCCCTTGAGATCACCGGTGCGGCGCCCTGCGCCGAGGGAACGGTGCAGAAACCCACGCCCTACGAGACGATGGTGTGGCAGATCCCCGTGGCGGGTGGACCCCTGGCCATTCAACCCCCGGACATCCAAATCGTCGAGGCTTCGGTCATGGCCAGCTCGGGTCCTGAACGGCCGACGTTCGGCACGCCGATCGGTCGTCAGGTTCTCATGAGCGGCTATCTGACGCAGTGGTCCTTCGATCCCTTCGTGTTCGTCGTCGCGGTTGTCATCGTCTGGCACGAAGTGGGCTTGGCGCACCTGGCCCGGCGTTCACGGCACTCGCGGACGGTCGAGCGCCGCCGCCGTTCCTTCTTCTTCTACGGCGGCCTCGCTGTCCTCCTGCTCGCGGTCGTCTCTCCCATCGACTATTGGGCCGACGACTACTTCTTCGTCCACATGATCGAGCACATCCTCATCATGTTCTTCGCGCCCATTCTGATCGTGGTCGGGGCGCCCTGGCTCCCGCTCGTCCACGCGTTTCCCCGTCCGTCTCCGGCGTCGCATCGGGCGATCCGTCCTTCTCGGTTCGTGGGCCAGGCCGTTGCGGGCGTTCGCACGCTTCGTAACGGGCGGCGTATTCGCGGTCGTGCTGTTCAACGCCGTCATGGTGGCATGGCACCTGCCCGCGGCATTCGACACTGCCGAGAACGAATCAGATCATCCACATCTGGTTGATGCACGCGAGCTTCTTCGTCTCCGGCGTCCTCTTCTGGCTGCAGATCATCCCCTCGTACCCTTTCAGGCCCAAGCTCACGGCCGTTGGGAAGATCGGTGCCCTCGTCGTCACCAACGTCGTCATGCTCGTCCTCGCCATGGCGCTGAGCATCTTCTCCTCCTCGTCGTGGTATTCCGTCTACAACCACGTCCCAGGAGTGTCGCTCTCACCCTTCGCGGACCAGCAGATAGGAGCCGGCGATCCTCTGGATCTGCGGGGACTTCTGGGCGCTCCCGGCCCTCATCTGGGTGATCCACGAAGCGATCGAGGAGGAGGGTTCGGCGAGCGCACTGGCGGACCGTCTGCTTCACCGGGGGCCGTTCCAGTCCTTACCGGAAGTCCCCCGAGGGGGCTGAGGTCTCATCGGGATACCCCTACAGCCGTTGCAGTCGCAACGGGGGAACAGCAACGGCGGGATCGGCCGCATCCGACGGACGCAGGTGCGGTCGTGCGCCCGAGCCGCCGGTAGGTTCCCGGTGAGGACCCGAGCGAGACCCCGAGGAGGTCACCGGTGCAGGACTACCCCGCTCCCCCCGTTCCGACCAACCACGTCGAGCCCGTCCCCCGCCGCATCCGGGCCGTGCTGGCCGGCCATACCGTGGTCGACACCACCGACGCCCGCTACGTGTGGGAGTGGCCCGCCTTCCCGCAGTACTACGTTCCCCTCGCCGACGTGAGAGCCGACGCGCTCGTGGACGAAGGCACGTCGGAGGAGACGCCTCGCGGGGACGCGAAGCTGGCCGGCTTGCGGATCGGGGACGTCCACCGGCCCGGGGCGGCCCGGATCCTCACCGCCGCCAAGGTGGCCGGCCTCGACGACACGGTCCGATTCGAGTGGTCGGCGCTCGACGCCTGGTACGAGGAGGACGAGCAGGTCTTCGTCCACCCGCGCAGCCCCTATTCGAGGGTCGACGCCATCCGGTCCACCCGCACGGTCCGGGTGGAGTCCCACGGGGTGGTCCTCGCCGAGTCGTCGTCGCCGGTCATGTGCTTCGAGACGGGCCTGCCCACGCGCTACTACCTGAACCGCACGGACCTCGACTTCACCCGCCTGATCCCGTCGGAGACGGTGACGGCGTGCCCCTACAAGGGCACCACGAGCGGGTACTGGTCGGAGCTGGTCAACGGGCGCACGCACCCCGACATCGCCTGGGCCTACGACTTCCCCTCCCGGGAGCTCCTGCCGATCGCCGGCCTGGTCGCCTTCTACAACGAGAAGGTCGACATCTTCGTGGACGGGGTCCAGCTCGAGCGACCGCACAGCCGCTCCGCCCCGGCGGCGCACTGATCCGAGTCGCCGCCTCGCCGCCTCGCCGCTGTCGCCTACTTGGCCATGCCGAGCACGGGCTTGAGGACCTCGCCGGTGTAGCTTCCCGCCGTCTTCGCCACCTGTTCGGGCGTTCCCTCGGCGATCACCGTGCCCCCCTTGTCGCCGCCCTCGGGTCCGAGGTCGATGACCCAGTCGGCCGTCTTGACCACGTCGAGGTTGTGTTCGATCACCACCACGGTGTTCCCCTGGTCGACCAGCCGGCCCAGCACCTCCAGGAGGCGTCGGGTGTCGTCGAAGTGCAGGCCGGTGGTGGGCTCGTCGAGGATGTAGAAGGTGTGGCCGGTCGGGCGCCGGCTCAGCTCGCTGGCGAGCTTCACCCGCTGCGCCTCGCCGCCCGACAGAGTGGGCGCCGGCTGACCGAGGCGCACGTAGCCCAGCCCGACGTCCACCATCGTCTGCATGTGGCGCGCGATCGGAGGCTGGCGGGCGAAGAAGCCCAGGGCCTCCTCGCACGACATGTCGAGCACGTCCGCGATCGTCTTGCCCCGGAACGTGATCTCGAGCGTGTCCCGGTTGTAACGCGCGCCGTGGCAGATCTCGCACGGGACGTAGACGTCGGGGAGGAAGTGCATCTCGATCTTTATGGTCCCGTCGCCGGCACAGGCCTCGCAACGGCCGCCGCGGACGTTGAAGGAGAACCGGCCGGGCTGGTACCCGCGCACCTTGGCCTCTGCCGTCTGGGCGAAGAGGCGCCTGATGTGGTCGAAGACCCCGGTGTAGGTGGCAGGGTTCGATCGAGGCGTCCGGCCGATCGGAGCCTGGTCGACGTCGACCACCTTGTCGAGATGGTCGATCCCCTCGACGGTGCGGTGCCGGCCGGGCAGCGCCTTGGCGCGGTGCAGCCTTTGGGCCAGCGAGCGCAGGAGGATGTCGTTGACCAGCGTCGACTTGCCCGACCCCGAGACCCCGGTGACCGCCACCATGCAGCCCAACGGGAAGGACACGTCGATGTCGCGCAGGTTGTGCTCCCGCGCCCCGCGCACGGTGACGACGTCGCCGGTCCCCGGTCGGCGCCGGGCGGGGACGGGGATCGACCTCTTGCCCGAGAGGTACTGGCCGGTGATGGATGCCTTGTTCGAGACGAGCCCGCCCCGGCCCTTGACCGGACCCGGCGTGCACGACGGTGCCGCCGTGCTCCCCCGCGCCCGGGCCGATGTCCACGACGTAGTCGGCGGAGCGGATGGTCTCCTCGTCGTGCTCGACCACGATGACCGTGTTGCCCAGGTTGCGCAGACGCTCGAGGGTCCCGATGAGCCGCTGGTTGTCCCGTTGGTGCAGGCCGATGGAGGGCTCGTCCAACACGTAGAGGACGCCGACGAGACCGCTCCCGATCTGGCTGGCCAGCCGGATCCGCTGCGCCTCGCCGCCCGAAAGGGTGCCGGCCGACCGGGCCAGCGACAGGTAGTCGAGCCCGACGTCGAGCAGGAACTGCATCCGCTCCCGAACCTCTTTGAACACCCGGTCGGCGATCATGTGCTCGCGATCGGTCAGCTCGAGCGTCCTCATCGCCTCCACGGCGGCCTCGATGGAGAGGCTGCAGAGCTCGTAGATGTTCCGGCCGCCGACGGTCACGGCCAGCGACTCGGGCTTGAGACGGGCCCCCCCGCAGTCCGGGCAGGCCACCTCGCGCATGTACTGCTCGATCTGCTCGCGGGACCAGTCGGACTCGGACTCGCCGTGGCGCCGTTGCAGCCACGGCACGATCCCCTCGAAGTGGGCGTCGTAGGAGCGGGTGCGGTTGAACCGGTTCTTGTAGGTGACCCGGACGGTCCGGTTGCCCGTGCCGTAGAGGACCAACTTCTTGTCCTTGGCCTTGAGCTTCTTCCACGGGGCCTCGAAGGAGAACCCGCCGAGCTCGGCCACGCCCGCCTGCAGTCCGGTGAAGTACTCGCTCCGCGCCCCCGCCCACGGTGCCAGCGCGCCCTCGGCCAGGGACAGCGAGTCGTCGGGCACGACGAGCTCGGGGTCCACCTCGAACCGGGTGCCGAGACCCGCGCAACCGGGGCAGGCCCCGTAGGGCGAGTTGAAGGAGAAGTTGCGAGGCGCCGGCTCCTCGAAGCTGATGCCGCAATGGGTGCAGGCCAGGTGCTGGGAGAACGTGATGGCCTCGTCCTCGTCGCCCGGCGGGCTGTCGCCCCCGCCGGCGTCGCGGGCGGGACCCCGCGTGCCGTTCATCACCAGCACTTCGGCCGAGCCTCCGGTGAGCTCCAGGGCCGTCTCGATGGACTCGGTCAGGCGCTGGCGGATGTTGTCGCGGCGGATGAGGCGGTCGACCACCACTTCGATCGTGTGCATCTCGTAGCGGGCGAGGTTGACCTCGGCCCGGTCGGCCAGCTCGAGGGGGACCCCGTCGACCCGGACCCGGGCGAAGCCCTGCTTGGCCAGGTCGTCGAGCAAGGAGCTGTACTCCCCCTTGCGTCCCCGCACCACGGGCGCCATCACCTGGAAACGGGTGCCGTCGGGCAGCTCGAGCACCCGGTCCACGATCTGCTGGGGGGTCTGGCGCGCCACGGGCCGTCCGCACGTCGGGCAGTGGGGATGGCCGATGCGGGCGTAGAGCAGGCGGAGGTAGTCGTAGACCTCAGTGATCGTGCCCACCGTCGAACGCGGGTTGCGCGAGGCTGATTTCTGGTCGATGGAGATGGCGGGCGAAAGGCCCTCTATGAAGTCGACGTCGGGTTTGTCCATCTGGCCCAGGAATTGCCGGGCGTAGGCGGACAGCGATTCGACATAGCGGCGCTGGCCCTCGGCGTAGATCGTGTCGAAGGCCAGGGACGACTTGCCCGAGCCCGAGAGCCCCGTGAAGACGATCAGCCGGTCCCGGGGCAGATCGAGGGACACGTCACGAAGGTTGTGCTCCCTCGCGCCGCGAATGACCAAACGGTCGGCCATCCGGTGAGGATACCGGTGGGGTGTGTCATCTCCGCCCGCCGCGTCGCACCGCCCTCGGCGGCGCTTCTCCGGCGGCGCTACTCGAAGGTCATGTCCTCTTCGCCCCAATAGGCGTCCACGGCCGAGATCAACCCATCGTCGGTCACCGTGAAGATCTCGACACCCCGGATGTGCATGGTGGATCCGCCGGCGACGCCCGCCGTGATGTGGAACGTGATGGCGGCCTTGTCGGCGACCGGGTGCAATGCCTCGACCTCGAACTTCATCGACTCGGTGGCCTCGAAGGAGCGTTGCATGAAGGCACGGATGGCGTCGCGACCCTCGTTGGCCGGGGTCGGGTACGGGTCCACCTGGACCGCATCGGGCGTGAACAAGGCGGCGTAGGCGTCGGCGTCCCTGGAGCCGACGGTTGCGGCGTAACGCTCGACCACCTCTTTGAGCTGGGCCGAAGTGGGCATGGAGTGAGACTCTATTGGCGGCACATCGATTGGGGCAGACCCGATCAGCGGTGTCCCGCCGCCCGGCGTTGCTACCCGGGAATGGTGGCGCGGAGCTCGGCGATCTCGTCCCTCAGGAGAGCCGCCTCCTCGTAGCGGAGCTCGGCCGCGGCGGCCTTCATCTCGGCCTCGAGCTGCGACATCAGCTCGAACACCGCCGCCGGCGTCGACGCCTCGCCCTCGGCCAGCAGGGTCGAGGCGCCGCCCGCCCCTCCCACGCGGCGGTTGCCCCGGACGGCCGCGTTGCGCCGCACCTCGGCCCGGCTGCGCCCGGCCCGGGCCACGCCGCCGTCGCCCGAGCCCCGCAGGCGCTCGAGGATGTCGGTGACCGACTTGCGGATGGTCTGCGGGTCGATGCCGTGCTCGAGGTTGTAGGCGATCTGGCGCTCCCGACGGCGCTGGGTCACCGAGACCGCCTCGCGCATGGAGTCGGTGACGGTGTCCGCGTAGAGGACGACCATCCCGTCGACGTTTCGGGCGGCCCGTCCCATGGTCTGGATCAGCGACGACGCCGAGCGCAGGAAGCCCTCCTTGTCGGCGTCGAGGATGGCCACCAGAGCGACTTCGGGCAGGTCCAGGCCCTCGCGGAGCAGGTTGATCCCCACCAGCACGTCGATGGTGCCCAGCCGCAGCTCGCGCAGGATCTCGATGCGGGTGATCGTGTCGATGTCGGAGTGCAGGTACTGCACCCGCACCCCGGCCTCGGCCAGGTAGTCGGTCAGGTCCTCGGCCATCTTCTTGGTCAGCGTCGTGACCAGGACCCGACCGCCGGCCGCCGACCGTTGTGGCGATGCGGGCCATGAGGTCGTCGACCTGGCCCTTGGTGGGCATCACCGTCACCTCCGGGTCGACCAGCCCGGTCGGCCGGATGACCTGCTCCACCACCTGCTCGGAGTGCTCGAGCTCGAACGGGCCCGGGGTGGCCGAGACGAAGACGCATTGCGGCACCCGCTCGACGAACTCGTCGAAGCGCAGCGGGCGGTTGTCCCTGGCGGAGGGCAGGCGGAACCCGTGCTCGACGAGGACGTCCTTGCGGGAGCGGTCCCCGGCGTACTGCCCGTGCAGCTGGGGCACGGCGACGTGGGACTCGTCGATCACGCAGAGGTAGTCCTTCGGGAAGAAGTCGAGCAGCGTGAACGGCGTCTCGCCCGGGGCCCGGCCGTCGAGGTGGCGGCTGTAGTTCTCGACCCCGGAGCAGACGCCGGTCTCGGCCAGCATCTCGAGGTCGTGCTCGGTGCGGACGCGCAGGCGCTGGGCTTCGAGGAGCTTGCCCTGCTGCTGGAACTCCTGCAGCCGCTCCCGCAGCTCGACCTCGATGGTGCCGACGGCGCGCTGGATGATCTCGTCGCCGGTCACGTAGTGGGTGGCGGCGTAGACGGCCACGTCCTCCATCTCCTCGCCCATCTCCCCGGTCAGCACGTCGAAGGGGACGATGCGCTCGACGGTGTCGCCGAACATCTCCACCCGCAGCGCGGCCTCCTCGTAGGCGGGGTGGATCTCGACCGTGTCGCCCCGGGCGCGGAAGGTGCCCCGGACGAGGTTGACGTCGTTGCGGGCGTACTGGAGGTCGACGAGCTTGCGCAGTATCTCGCGCTGGTCGACCTGATCCCCCACGGCCAGGCCCAGGATGCGGTCCCGGTACTCGGCGGGCGAGCCGAGGCCGTAGATGCACGACACCGACGCCACCACGATCACGTCACGCCGCATGAGCAGCGACGACGTCGTGGCGTGGCGCAGCCGGTCGATCTCGTCGTTGATGGACGAGTCCTTCTCGATGTAGGTGTCGGTCGCCGGCAGGTACGCCTCCGGCTGGTAGTAGTCGTAATAGGAGACGAAGAACTCGACCCGGTTCCTCGGGAAGAGGTCCCGCAGCTCGGACGAGAGCTGGGCGGCGAGCGACTTGTTCGGCTCGATGATCAGGGTGGGACGCTGGACCCGCTCGATCATCCAGGCGATCGTGGCGGTCTTGCCCGAGCCGGTGATCCCCTGCAGGGTCTGGTAGCGGTCGCCCCGGTCCACGCCGTTGGCCAGGCCGACGATGGCCTGCGGCTGGTCGCCCGAGGGCTGGAACGGGGAGACGACCTGGAACTCGGGCATTGTCCTTTTGAGGCTACCCGGGGGGTGTGACGGGCCTGGCGTCCGTCAGGCGTGGGCCCGCCGCTCGTCCCGGGCGGCCACCAGCCAGTCCCAGAGCCGTGCGACCTCGCGGTCGAGATGCGCCCGGTCACCCGAGTTGTCCACGACGAAATCGGCCTCCTTCAGGCGCTCCTCACGCGAGACCTGCGAGCGCATGCGCGCCTCGGCATCGGCCCGGTCGAAGCCGCGCTGGGTGAGGAGGCGCTCGAGGGCGACGTCGGTCGGGCAGTCGACCACGACCACCGCGTGCAGCTTCACCGTGTCCCGGTGGGCCGCCGTCAGCAGGGGAATGGCCAGGACCACGATGTCGTCGGTGCCCTCGAGCGCATCGCGCGCCCCGATCATGGCGACGCCGATGGCCGGGTGCGTGATGGCGTTGAGCTCCAGGCGCGTCTTCTCGTCGGCGAACGCGACGGCGGCGAGCGCGGGCCGGTCGATGGCCCCGTCCGGCGCGACGATCCCAGGTCCGAAGCGATCGATCAGCGGCTGGTAGGCCGGACCCCCCGGGGCCACCACGTCCCTCGCCACCTGGTCGGCGTCGACGAGGACGGCGCCGCGCTCGACCAACAGGTCGGCGACGGCCGACTTGCCCGAGCCGATGCCGCCCGTGAGGCCGACGGCGAGCATCAGGTGGCCGGCAGCGCGGCGCGGCCGTCGCGCCACGGCGAAGAGGACCAGCGTCGTGTCGTCGGGGTCGTCGCTCACGAACCAGTCGTCGGCGGTTATGCCGGTGGACCCACCGCTGTCGTCCTGGGCCACCAGCCTGTAGGCGAGCGGCAACAGGTGCGTGTACGCCCACACGTACCAGGAGTGCGGCATCCGGTGCCTGACGTCGAGGACGTCGAGCCGGAGGAGCTTGGCCGCCTTGGCCCGGCGGGCTGCGAAGTCGGCCTTCACGTGCGGGGCGGCGTCCACCCCCCCGAGCCAGACGTCGTCGAAGTGGCGCTCGAGCATGGCCCGCAGCTCGTCGCGGCCGAACAGATGGAGGTGGAACGGGTTCTCGAAGTCGGCCGGCTCGTTGGGGGTGAGCACGAAGACGGAACCGTCGTCGGCCACCACGCGGGCCAGCTCGGCGACGTGCGGCTCCGGGTCGGTGAAGTGCTCAATGAGGTGCGACGAGCACGCGGCGTCGAAGCTGCCGCCTGCGAACCCGAGGCACGCCGCGTCGGTCCGCGCCACCAGCAGGCCGTCAGCCCCGTAGCGGGCCGAGGCGGTGGCGACGGCCTCGCCCGAGTAGTCGGCGCCCACCACGTCCGCGGCCGGGGCCGAGGAAGCGGACGGACTCGAAGCCCTGGCCACAGCCCACGTCGAGAATGCGCCCGTCGCCGAGGCGCTCGAGGACGGCCCGGTACCCCGCCTCGTGCAGCGCCAACAGGGAGTCGGGGGTCACCCCCTGCTGGGGGCGTTCGCCGGTCAGCCGGCTCTTGGTGCTGGTCGGCATCGGCTCAACCTTCCCTTCGGCCTGCCACTCCGGCTGTGTGCAGGCTGCTTACACTACCGAGCGTCGAATTCGCCCCCCATCCATGAGCTCGCCCACCTCCACTGCCCCTCGCGGGTGGCCTGCCGCCTTTCGACGCAGCCCGAAGGCTGGAGCAGGACCGGAGGACCCGGCGGGGACGACGGCGGCAACGACTGACGAGCCCCCGCACGGACGTCGACCCGCGCCCGGTCGAACGGTGGTGGCGGGTCGAGCACTGGCCGGTAGATCGCTGGTGGCGCATCGGCGGCCTGTTCGTCCTGGCCGCCCTCGCCTACATCCCGGCCCTCGCGGTCCGGCCCGGCGTCATCACCCCCGACACCAAGACGTACCTGTACCTCGATCCGACGAAGTTCCTCAGTCAGGTCGCGTTCCTCTGGAACCCGAGCGTCGCGCTCGGGACGGTCAGTCACGAGTACATCGGCTACCTCCTGCCGATGGGACCCTTCTACGTCGTCTTCCACCTCCTCGGGGTTCCCGTCTGGGTGGCCCAGCGGCTCTGGCTGGGCTCCATCCTCTTCGTCGCCGGCGCCGGCATCATCTACCTCTGCCGGGTACTCGGCCTCGACGGTCCGGGCCCGGTGGCCGCCGCGCTGGCGTACATGCTCTCCCCGTACTTCCTCCAGTACGCCGGGCGGATCTCGGTGATCCTCCTGCCCTGGTCAGGGTTGCCGTTCCTCGTCGGGCTCACCATCGTCGCCCTGCGCCGGGGCGGGTGGCGCGAGCCGGCGCTGTTCGCCCTCGTCGTGGCGTGCGTCAGCGGCATCAACGCAACGTCCATCATCTACGTCGGCGTCGCGCCACTCCTGTGGATCCTCTACGCCGTGGTCGTGCTGCGCGAGACCACGTGGCGCCACGCCGGAGCGACCGCGGCGCGCATCGGCGATCCTCACCCTCGGCGCGTGCGTGTGGTGGATGGCCGGGCTCGAGGTGGAGGCCGCCTACGGCGTGAACGTCCTCAAGTTCACCGAGACGGTCCCATCGACGTCTGCCACCTCCAACGTGTCCGAGGTCTTCCGAGGCCTCGGGTACTGGTACTTCTACGGCAGCGACCACCTGGGCGTGTGGACGAACGCGGCCGTCCGCTACACGCAGGACGTCGCGCTGATCGCCACCTCCTACGCCGTCCCGCTCCTCGCCCTCGTCGCGGCCGCCTTCGTCCGCTGGCGCGAACGGGCCTTCTTCCTCGTCCTCCTCTTCGTGGGACTGGTGCTCGCCGTCGGCCCATTCCCCTTCACCGACCCCACCCGAGTCGGCGATCTCCTGCGGTCCTTCATGACGAACACGACGGCCGGTCTGGCCCTACGGTCGACCGACCGGGCGGCGCCCGTCGTCCTGCTGGCGCTGTCCATGCTGCTGGCCGTCGGCCTGAGCGCGCTCTGGCGGCGAGTCTCGTGGGCCGGGCTCACGACGGCCCTCCTCGTCGGCGGCCTCGTCGTCGCCAACAACCCCTCGATCTTCAACGGCGACACCATCGCCAACAACTTCACCCAGCCGGCGTCCCTCCCCGCCTACCAGATGGCAGCCATCGCCCACCTCAACGCCACCCACCCGGGGACCCGGGTGCTGGCCATCCCGGGGAACGACTTCGCCTCCTACCGCTGGGGCGACACCGTCGACACGCCCCAGCCGGCCCTCTTGAACCGCGACTTCGTGACGCGGGAGCAGCAGATCATGGGCTCCATCGCCACCGCCGACACGCTCTACGCCCTCGACGCACCCATGCAGGACGGAATCGCCAACTTCAACGCTCTGGCCCCGATGGCCCGGCTCATGGGCGCGGGCGACGTGATGGTCGAGTACGACCAGCGCTACGAGCACTACGCCGCGCCCCAGCCCCAGCTGCTCGAGTTGGAGCTCATGCAGACACCCCAGGGGTTGACCGACCCGGTGTCGTTCGGCACGCCGCGGCCCAACGAGCCGACGGTGTCCATGCTCAACGAGCAGGACCTGGCCGGGCCCGCCAACCCGCCGTGGCCGGCGCCCATCGTCGACTACACCGTGGCCAACCCGAGGCCTCTGGTCCGGGCTGAGTCGAACAACGGGGCGCGTGGTGATGGAGGGCGACGCCACCGGTCTGAACAACCTGGCCGGGCTGGGACTGCTCAACACGGACAGCGCGCTGTACTACGCCGGCACCCTCGCCCCCGACCCGGCCCGGCTACGGCAGCTCTCCGCCCGGGGAGCGCACCTGGTGGTCACCGACACCAACCGCAAGGAAGCGTTCCGCTGGGACACCCTCACCGCCAACGCGGGCTACACCGAGACGCCGAGCGACAACCCGGCCAAGACGGACCTGAGCGACAGCCCGGTCGCGCTCTTCCCGGACACGGGCATGAACAGCAAGACCGTGGCCACCTATGTCGGCGCGGTCAACGTCACCGCGAGCAGCTACGGCAACTCGGTCTCGTACACCCCCGAGGACCAGGCCTACAGCGCCATCGACGGCAACTTCGACACCGCCTGGATCACGGGCACCTTCCTGCCCAACCCGGCCGGCCAGTGGTGGCAGACCCAGTTCGGCCACCAGGTCACGACCGACCACATCACGCTCGTGCAGCCCCAACGAGGCGACCGGTCCCGCTGGGTCTCGGCCGTGACCCTCACCTTCGACGGCAAGCACCCGATGCGTTACGACCTCACCAACGCGTCCCACGCCACGACGGGGCAGACGTTGCACTTCCCGACGCGCACGTTCCACACTCTGCGCATCACCCTCGACGGCACGACGGACTCCCACGTGACGCCGCTCAATGCGTCAGCCGTCGGCTTCTCCGAGGTCGAGATCCCGGGCCAGACGGTGCGCCAGGTGATTCAGATGCCGAGCCAGATGCTCTCCGCCCTCGGATCGGCGTCGACGGCGAACCGCCTCACCATCGTCATGACGCGGCAGCGCACGTCGCAGTACCCGCCCCGCGACGACCCCGAGACCAACATCTCGCGCTCCTTCTCCCTCCCCTCTTCGCGCACCTTCACGCTGTCGGGGAGCGGCAGCCTGTCCGCGCTGATCCCCGACGACGAGATCGACCGGCTCGTCGGCCGCGTCCCCACCCCGTCGGACGGGTACGTCGCCGCCTACTCCTCGGGCCGGCTCCCCGGTGACCTGCAGGCGACCGCGTCGGCCACCGTCGACGGCAACCCGACCACGGCGTGGCAGCCGGGCCTCGGCACGTCCTCGCAGCTCGGCACCACCCTCACGTACGACCTGTCTCACCCCATCGCGCTCGACCACCTGTCCATGCAGGTCATCGCGGACGGGCGCCACTCCGTGCCGACGTCGATGACGATCACGGCGGAGAACAGCGCCGGCACGCTCGGCGCCGCAGGTGCGCACGATCACCCTCCCGCCCATCGCCGACAGCACCGTCCCCGGAGCGGTCACGAACGTCCCCGTGACCTTCCCCACCCTCATCGGCTCCCGCTTCGTGGTCACCTTCACCGGCGTGCGCGACGAGTACGCGGCCAACTACTACTCCGCCGGCCCGCTGGCGCTCCCGCTCGGGATCGCCGAGATCGGCCTTCCCGGCGTGCAGAGCCCGCCCACCCCGGCCCAGCTGCCCGGCAACTGCGTGTCGAACCTCCTGTCGATCGATGGGCAGCCGATCGACGTGGCCCTGGTGGGCTCCACCCAGAACGCCCTGAACGGGGGCGAGGTCCAGGTCGTCCCGTGCGGACCCGACGCGCACGGCATCACCCTCGGGCCCGGCACGCACGTCGTGCAGACCGCCACCGGGCACACGCCGAACTGCGCCCCCACGCCGTCGACCTGCACCGGGTGGGACCTCGACCAGCTGGTCCTCGATTCCGCCGCAGGCGGAGGAGCAGGCCCTGCCCCCACCCCGACGGCCGCCGGGACGCCCCAGCTGCCCGCCACGCAGCCCGGTCCGGCTCCCGCCGTCGCGGTCACCGCGAGCCACATCGACTCGAAGACCGCCACCGTCACCGGCGCCACGACCCCCTTCGAGCTGGTGCTCGGCGAGAGCGTCGACAAGGGGTGGCAGGCCACGGCGCGAGCCCGGACCGCACGCTCCGGCGGGTTCCCACGCCGTCGACCTCGGCACCCCCGAGCTGATCGACGGCTTCGCCAACGGCTGGCA
The DNA here is from genome assembly GCA_963822265.1 of uncultured Acidimicrobiaceae bacterium. Classification (GTDB taxonomy): domain Bacteria; phylum Actinomycetota; class Acidimicrobiia; order Acidimicrobiales; family RAAP-2; genus Bog-473. The sequence continues at coordinate 284,725 of CAWGHA010000042.1, read as the reverse complement.
GGTCTCCGCCCAAGACCTGGCTGCACTGGGGGGCTCGAGCTTCACCGTGGAGATGAAGTGGACCCCGCAGAACCTCGTCTGGGGCGCTCTGGCGGTGTCGGGCGCCACGATCGCCCTGTGCCTGGTGGTCGGCTTCCTGCCGATCCGGTCCCGCCGGTGGCTGCGGGCGCGACTCCCTCGGCGCCTTCGGGGTCCGGCGGGACCGGACGCACCAGAGCGGCCGTCGGCGCCGTTCGACTCGCCGATGCTGACGATCCCGTTCGTCGCCGGCACTGGCCGTCCGACGCACCGCCGGCCGAAGCCCCGCCGCCGACCTCCCCCCCAACGGACGCCCCGCTGACCGACGTTCCCCCCTCGGGCGCCCGTTGACGGATGCGCTCCTGTCGGGCGCTTCGCCGCCGGATCACTCTCCGACCGGCTCCTCCCCGGCTGAACATGCCCTCCCATTGTCGAGGGGTGACGGAGCCCCGGTCGCCATTCTCGACGAGAGGAATCCGAGGAGCCTGCGAGCTCCGGCGACGCGGTCGAACCGCCGAACACGGGCGCGCGCCGTCCTACGCGCTGTCGCCATCGGCCTTGTCACCGGCATCGTCGCCGCCATGGTCGTCCCGCTCTGGGCCGCGCTCGTGGTGGCCGGCGTGGTGGTGGCCGGCCTGTACGTCCCCTGGGTCCGAGGTGTTGCCACTGCCGGCGGTGTGGTCTCGGTGGCGGCAGGGTGCATCTCCGTGGTCTACGGCCAGCATGTCCACCGGTACCTTCCCGGGTCGAACTGGCCGAGCTCCTTCACCGGCGCGGGAAACCTGATCTGGCTCGGCGTCGTGCTGCTCTTGGCGGACGCCGTCATCTCGACGTTCGGACTGCGGCTGCCGCGACCACTCGGGTCACGGGCCCTGCAGGCGGCCCGCCCGGCGCCGATCACCTACGAAGCGGAGCGCACCGAACAGATGGCGCGGCGGCGGCAGACACCGCGACGGAAGGTTCCGCTGCGGACGCCACGGAACCGGAGAGCCCGTCGGCGGGCGAGCCTGACGTATCCCTCGTGCTCGAGGCAGAGACCCAATCGTCGATCGCCGCTGACGTTCAGTCAGCAGATTTCACCGAAGCTCAGTCGGCAGAAATGTCAGAGGAGCCTTCGGAGATGGAGACCGACGCGGGTGAGCAGGACACCGACCCGGTGCCGCCGGAGCAGCTGTAACAGACTGAACAGCCGCAGCAGCCCCGGGGGGGAATCAGCCGACAGGATCGGAGGTGAGACTTACGATCTTGGAGCAGCTTGGGCGGCAAGCACGTCCATCGCCCGACGAGCTGTCGCTTCCCACGTGAACCAACGTGAGCGGGCCAGCGCCCCCTTGGACAGACGGTTTCGCAGAACGTCGTCACCGAGCAGGCGGCTCAGCGCGGTCGGCAGGTCACCAGCGTCGTCGACCAGGATTCCCGATTCGCCATCGACCACGGCGTCAGCGTGACCGGCGATCGCGGTCGCGACGGCCGGGGTCCCGCACGCAGCAGCCTCCGTGAGCGTCATCCCCCAGCCTTCACGCTGAGAGCTGCTTGCCACCACCCAGGCCCTGCGATACCACGACACGAGTTCGTCATCCGAGGCTCGGCCGGGCATGCTCACCCAGTCGGCCGCGCCCAGCTCCTCCCGCAGCGCCTCGAGCTGCGGCCGTTCGTAACCCTCGCCGACGATGACCGCTTCGAGGCCAGGGTGGTCGGCTTTCACCTTGGCCAGCGTCCGGAGCAGGACGTCGAATCGCTTCACCGGCACGAGCCGACCCACGGCCACGACCAACGGGGTGCGAGAGCGGCGGCCACCGGCGCAGAAACGAGGATCGACTCCGGGGGGAGCGACGCTGATCTGCTCGCGGCGGAGGCCCAGCATGTCGATGATCTCGCGGCGTGAAGACTCCGACAGCGTGACGATCTGGCTGCGCCGATAGAGCGGTGGCGCAACCCGGCGCTCGAAAGTGTCGCCCAACTTGGCCAGCGTTGGCGGTAGGACCATCCCCCACATTTCCGCGTGCACGTGATGGAGAAAGACGATGCTCGGCCCTCGATACCAGAGGGGCGAGAGGAAGGGCATGCCGTTCCAAACTTCGACCAGCGCATCGCCCGGTCGATACCCCATCCGGAGGCCTTCCCATGCCGCGCCCGGGAAGATGGCATAGCGGCCGGCTCGCCTGACGACCCGGTATCCGTCTCTCGTGAGCGCTCTCGCGCCACCAGGGACCGCCGAGGTGCGGAAGGTGACATCGAGACCCGCGGCCGCCCACAGGGAGGCGACCATGTGGGCATGCAGCTCGGAACCGCCCGCCTCCGGGTCGTCGAGGTCGCGCCAGGCGACGAAATGGATCCGGCGGATCCCCGCTCGGGAGGCCACCGCGGCGAGCTCTTCGAGGTCGGACGAAGCGGGCGATGCCTCGCTCGACCAGGGCGAGCCACCCACGAGGCTGCCCCCGAGGGGTGAGGGCTTGGCGACGGCGCCGACACCGATTCCGGCGTGCCTCCCCGGGTTCATTCCGGCCTCCGCAGCAAGACCCGCCCCAGGTGGAGGCACGATCCCCCCCGACTCATCACCCATTTCGGTCACGTTAGCCCCGAGGATCTCGATCCACCCGAAGGCGGTGGACCAACGCGAAACCAACGGCCAGCACGGCCAGGACTACTGCCTGTACTGCGAGGTCCGCCAGGGCGGTGGACCGGGGTGCACCATGCGTCCCCAGGACCGCGACCGTGAGGACCACGGCGCCTCCGATCAGGACACCGACCACCCAACGTCGGCCTATCGCCAGCAGGTACATCGTCAAGATCACGGTGACGCTGAGCAAGATCATCGCCAAGACGAGCGGTGCCAAAGCGGAAGAGGCGGCCGTGTACGCGTGGTGGTACACGGTCGCCAACAACTTCTCGGGCGCGAGGAGCGCAACGCCGAGAAGGACGACCGAGGGCACGGCGAGCAGGACGAGGACCACGGCGAGCTGGCGCAGGGCATGCCCTCCCTCCCGCCATCGGATTGCCGCCTCCGGGAGCAGGTAGCCGCCGAGCACGATGGCCCCGAAGACAATGGCCTTGCTCGTGACGGACACGGCTGCGTACGCGCCGCTGTGGCCCGGGTTGTCTCTGCCGACGACCAGGACGTCGATATTTTGGAGTACGGCCACCATGGAGAGCGACACCCAGGCGACGATGAGATCGATCGCAACCTGCCGACGCTCGGTGGTGGCCGCGCCGAGAACCCGATCGGGGCGTAGTGCCGCCCTCCAGCCGGCAGTCGCCCAGGGCCGCGGTACGCCGCCACCTCCCCACGTGTGGACGGCGGCATATCGGGCGTGGAGCGCAGCGACCACCTCGCCGATGAGGACGCCCACGGCGGCCCCGGATGGCCCGAAGCCGGCGAGCACCAGTATCAGCACGGCCACCAGGCGCACCCCGATCTCCACGACGAGGTTGACCGCGAGCGGCGAGTAGCCCCGGCGCGCTTGCAACAACCCGCGGTCGAGCGAGAGCAACATGAAGAACGCCGCCGCGGTGAGGATGGCCGCGATGCCGATGCCGCTCCGCTGGTTCAACAACAACGCCACCCAGTGGCGGCTGGCGAAGACCACCGCCGCCCACAGGACAACCAACAGGGTGCACTGGCGGTGCACTCGCCCGGCCCAACGGCGAACCAGGTGTCCGCTGCCGTCCTCGTGCCAGATCGTCACCCGCCGCACCACCGCCACCACCACCGCGGAGCCCGGCATGGAGATGATGAGGAACAGGCCGGTCAGCTGGTTCAGCACTCCGTAGCCGTGCGGGCTGAGCAACCGTGCCAACGCGATCGTCAGCACGACGCTGGCGCCGTTGGCGACCACGCCGGCGATGGCCAGCGGCCCGGCTTGCAGCAGCCCGGCTCGCATCGACTCGACGCCCGGTTTCGCCGCCGGGTCCACCAGGAGCTCGGCGCCGAGATTCGGACCGACCGCGTTCGGCGCCAGCGACATTGCCGCGGGCACCCCTTCTACCAGGAGTTCTGCCGCTCCCGCCTCGGATTCGACGCTTTCAGTCATGAACGCCAACCCAGGAGCGATCGCAGCACAGACAACGGACTCCCGTTGAGATCGGACAAGCCTCGGTCACGTGCGTCGTCCGGGCGCAGACTGTCTCGTGTCCAGGGACCACGCTCGGCCCAGGATGCGGCCTCGTCTCCGGACAGGAGGGTCGTGACGACCAGGAAGCGAGTCCGGTCGACAGCCAGGGGGGCGAACAGCAGCATTTGGGGCGTACGCAAGGGCATAACTTTGGCACCAAACGCAGTGGAGGCGGCGTGCGCGCATCCTTGGGCGAGTCCGAGGTCACCGAGGCTCAGCCCGCGATGCCGTTGCCGATGAGCTTGGCGCCCAGGATCAACAAGACGAGGCACATGATGACAGCGTTGTGCTCGGACATGACTCCCGGATGGCTTCAGCGGTCCAGTCGCTCGTTTGGACGCCGCCATGGAGAACGCCACCGGACCGACCACCGTCAGAGAGCCGATGAGTACGAACACCGCAACCGCGAGTGTGGTCCCACCCGTCGAAAGCCCTTCCGGCGCGATGGAGCCGGCCGTCGCGACTGTCAGGGCAAGGTTCTTGGGGTTGGCACCAGACAACACCACTCCGAGCCCGAGTGATTCGGTGGATTGAGGCGGTCAACGGTGCCCATCCATTTGGGCATTATGGCGGTCTCACCTCCGTGCCCTCGGTCGGCATGGTGTCGCCTTTCTTTTCGAAGGAGGCGGAGAACACGGCGTGACCGGTCGAAATGGGCTCGCTGGCTTCGATGATTTGCTCGAACTGGCCCACCCCCGATCTCGAACGGGTCGGTCCCTTCCACTACGCCCGCATGTACGCGTGCCCGGCCCACGGTGACGACACTGACCTCAGCCTCCTGATGGCAGCTGTGGAGCCAGCGTTGATGGAGCTGACCGGACTCGCAGCGCGATCCGCGGATCGCACCACGGCAGATCATCCCGATCCGAGCGGTGATCCCGGTGCGGATGCCGTCGACCGTCCCGGCCTCAATGCCTTCAAAGCAGACTCCTGTGAGCGAAGGACCGCGGACGCGAGTTCGACACAGTCAGGTGCGCGCAGAGTAGGTGCGGCAAGTCGGCCCGCGAAACCTTCGGCCCGGGCGACGCATCCGGCGAGCGTCCTCAGCTGCACCGGCCAGCCGAGAGTGCCGTGACTCCCTGACTGCGAGGACGGACGCAGGTCGGATTTCACGCCGTACCACACCCAGGCGCCGGCCTCGAGCTTGGGGAGCGCACCCAGGGTGGCCGTCATGAACGCAGCCGCGTAGGCCGGATCGGGACCCTGTTGGATCAGCGGCGCCGATTGATTCGTGGCGATGACGACGGTGGTCACCTGCCAATAGCGAAGCGCCTGGACTACGGCATCACGCTCGGCCCCGGTGCCGGTCGGCACCGGGGTGTCCAAGCCAACCAAACCGCTCAGCACGGTGACGCCCCACCGCGCCGGGCCGGCGCGCGACGCCGTGCCCTGGGGTCCGCCGCCACCGGCCTGGCTGTAGTGCATACGGTTCACGGCCTGCCAGCTCATGGCCGACGCGATTCCCGAGAAAGGCGCGGGGTACGACAACAAGACCTGGTTCGAGGGCAGCTTCGGCGCCACCCGTGTGTACCAACGGGGCAATACGACCGTCTGCATGGTGAAGGGCAGTCTCGACCCGTACGTCAGTGCCATCGGGAGCAGCGCAACGGCCGCCACCGCAGCTGCCGCCAACCAGGCCAGGACCTTCCCGACCTCGGGACCCCGGTGTGTGAGGCGACCGAGCCGTGGTGCCAGCCCACTGACCCCGTGTGCCAGCCGCCTGACCGCAGGTCCCAGCCGACTGACGTGATCCAAGATGAGGCCGAGCATCACCGCGGCGGCGAGGAAGCCGACCGCCATGAAGCGCTGCACGATCACGTTGTCGAGTACTGGGACCTTCGACAGGATCGTGATCACGTCCAGCTTGCCGGTGCGCAACCCGAGCGAGCCGAGGGTGCATACCGTCAGCACGAGGCCGAAGAACCAGAGGCGCAGATCCCGGAAGAAGGCCACCAGTCCCCCGAAGAGCACGGCGAGCAGTCCCCAGCCGAGGTAGGACCCGGAGCCCAGAGTCAGGCCCTCGTACCCGTTGAACGCGGCGGCCACGCTGCTCGCTGGAGGGCGGTTGGTCGAAATGAAGTTCGAGCCGACGTTGCCTCCGAGGATGTTGATGTCGGGCCAGATCGCACCGGACAGGTGAGCGGGACCCGCGAGGGCGAACCAGACGGGCCAGGCCAGCAGCACCACACCGACCCCGGATCCCACGGCCAGGGCGGTCAGGGCATGGGGTGCACGCCGCCACACCTCGTCCGGGTCGATGAGCAGGGCGGCGCCTACCAGGAACAGGATGCTCAGCGCGCCCAAGAGGACCACGATGGCGAGCACTTCGGTCGAGATGAAGAACTGGACGAAGACGAGGAGGCCCAACGTGACGCCGCTGGTCCAGGCCTGGTGCCGCTGGCGGACCAGGATCTCGTCCAGGGCGATCAGGATGAGGGGGAGCAGCATCAAGGCTGCCGTCATCAGGTGGGCGAACTGCAGGCTGGTGAGGACGAAGGGTGAGAAGCCATACAGCAGCCCGCCGAGGAAGGCGGCCGGCGTCCAGGGAGCGAAGCGGCGGATCGCCGCGAATGCGGCGAGGGCGGTGAGGGCGGGTACAAGCGTGGAGGCGACGTTGAGGGACGCGACGGGACCCCATATCCAGGTGATCGGCACGAGGGGGATGCTGAGCGCTGTCACGGACGTCTGCGACAGGAGGTTCACCCCGGTGGGATGGAACAGCGCGGTCGAGAAGAAGGGGTTCTGGGCGTGGGCGATGGCCGTCGCCGGCCACTGGAAGAACCAGAGGAACAGCGCCGGGTCGCCGCAGCCGCAGAGGGTGTGGGTGGTGGCGCCCGCCGACCAGGCGTGCCACCAGAGAACGATTCCCAGCACGAGGTAGGCGGATCCGGCGCCGGCGTACGGGACCCACCGGCGTGGGCTCTTGTCCGTCGCGGCTTCGGGGTCGTGGCGGCCGGTGTCGTCCAGGTGCTCCGAGTCGTCCTGGTCGGCGTGATCGGGCTCGTCGGCGTGGTCGGGCTGGTCGGCGTGGTCGGGCTCGCCGGGGCGCTCGGATACGTCGCGGCGATCGCCCCTTCGTCGCCTCCGCCCCGGAGGGGCCTCAGTAGGAGCGGGTTCGAGCGTCGTCGCGCCGGCCGGCGAGGGCGAGGGGGCCGAGTCCGATGGTGTCGAATCCGATGGTGTCGAATCCAAGCGTGTCGAGTCCCAGGGTGTTGCCGACATTGCCGCCCGATCCCACTCGCTCAGCCGGCTTCACGGGAGCCCGCCGCCGCGACACGCCGAGGCAGGATGGGCGCGTCGCGACCGGTCGAGCCGTCCTCGTGATACTCCTCTTCGACGTTGACCGACCAGATGTCGTGCGAAGCCCCGTACATGTTCTCGACCGTCAACATGGCCGTGTACATGGAGTGGTCCTGGTTGTTGTACTTGTGCATGCCGTTGCGTCCGACCGGGTGGATGTTGGGCGCTTCGGTCTCGAGCCACTTGCGGATGGTGGCCACGTTGTCCTTGTACGAGAAGTCGTAGTAGGGATACGCCTTCGGGACCCGTACCACGTACCCCCGCTCGACATCGCCGTGGGCGGCCAGACCGAGGGCAACCAGCTCCTTGGTGCCGAGCGCGATGAGGTCGTCGTCCGCCGCGTTCCACATGTCGTCGCCCTCGAAGACGAAGTACTCGAGGCCGAGGCAGGTGCGGCCGTCCTTGACGAGGAACGGCGACCACGACCCGTAGTTCTGTATGCGACCGACCTCGACGTCGGTGGCGTGGATGTAGATCCAGTTGTCGGGGAAGCTGCGCGACTCGGGCACGATGAGGGCGACCGTCAGGTAGTCGCGGTAGTGCAGGTCGTCGGCCGCGGCCACCACCTCGGGCGGCGGGGGCGGCACGATGGTGTGGACGAGCTCTCGCATCGGCATGGTCGAGATGACGGCGGAGGCGGGTGCGTTCTTCGTCTCACCGTTCTGCGTGTACGTGACCGACGTGGCCCAGCCGTCCTGCACGTTGATTCCCGTGAGGCGGGCCTCCATCTCGATCGTGCCGCCGGCGGCAACGACCTTCTCGGCGCAGACCTCCCACATCATCCCCGGTCCGTACCTGGGGTACTGGAACTCCTCAATCAGCGTCGTGATGTCCGTCTGGCCCCGCTTGGGGAGGATGGCGTTCATCACCGCCTTGCGGAGGTCGAGGTTCTTGATCCGCTGCGCGGCCCAGTCGGCGGGCATCTCCGAGACGGGGACTCCCCACACCTTCTCCGTGTACGTCTTGAAGAAATGGCGGTAGAGACGCCAGCCGAACCGGGCGACGAGCCATCCCTCGTAGTTGTTCTGGTCCTTGGGTGGACGGACGTGGGCCCACACGTAGGAGAAGCCGCAAAGGATCGCTTCCCAGATGCCCAGGTTACGGAGGGCGTTCACGGCCTTGAGGGGGTAGTCGATGAACTTTCCCCGGTAGTAGATGCGGCTCATGCGGGGGCGCAGCATGAAATCGCCTTCGGGGAGGATCTCGTGCCAGAGCTCCTCGACCTCGGGCACCTTGGTGAAGAATCGATGACCGCCGAGGTCGAAGCGCCATCCGTCACGCACGACCGTGCGGCTGATGCCTCCGACCTGGTCGTCTGCTTCGAGCACGACCGGACGTTGGCCGCGCTTGGTCAAGAGGTAGGCCGCCGTCAGGCCACCGGGACCCGCGCCGGCGATGACGACCGGTGATTCCGTTGGCACTGCCACGAGCAGGTCAGGATAGTTGACCACCCGCACTCACCACGGTCCAGGTGGCAGGGTCCGGGCCGGCCGTCGGGGTCGGGTCCACCTCTGCGTGGAGCTCGGCGACGGCCGGGCGAACGGCTGTCCGGCGGGAGGACGCCCCTTCGGTTGTCGACCCGATCGATGGTCCCGCCGGCCCAAGTGTCACTTCCGGTGCAGCCAGCCACGGGTGAATCGCGGGTGAATCAGGGAACCGAGATGTTCAAGAAGGCCAGCAACGCGTACCCGGCTAAGGCGGCACCGAGGAGGGAGAGCACGGCCCGCTCGAGCCGTGGCCCGGTCAGGATCGTGGCCGCGGCCATGCTCAGCGGAAAGGCGGAGAGGGCGTAGCGCTCGAACGAATCGAGGTTGGAACCGGCGACCGCGACCGCGAGGACGGCCGCGGCGAACAGCGTGTACGGCGCCGGGAGCCGGCGCCAGCACACGAGCAGCATCGTGAGAGCGAGAAGCACCCAGGGGACGTGGAGCGCCGTGCCGACGTGGTGGTGCACCACTCCGGTGGCGTCGTGGTAGAGCGTGCTGACCGGGTCGGCCAGGCCACCGTGATGGGAGCTCTGCAGCTGCACCCGTAGCGGCGCCCACCAGTCCCCCACCACGTGCTTCGACCAGCCGAGGAATGCCGCCAAAGCCACGAAGGGGGCGACGATGGCGGCGAGGCCGGTGACGCGGGCGCGCCGATTCAGCCGGGGCCACCAGCGGATGAGCTCGGCCACGACGACGAGAGCGAGCAGCACGCCGACCGGCCGGGTGAGCGCGGCACCGAAGGCGAGCAGACCGGCGACGGCGAAGCGAGGCCGACGCTCGGTACCGGGGAGAGCCTGGCCTACGGCAGAGGCCACGGTGGAGCCCGCCGGAGCCGGGAGCGCCCGGTCGCACGGCCAGGAAGCAGCCGACCGCGAAGACCAGCAGCACCGACTCGGCGTAGCCCATGACGAGGACGAAGGCAGAGGGCAACAGGCTGAGTATCCAGATGCTGCGCCGAGCCGCGGCACGGTCGCCGAGCTCGCGGCGGGCGAGGACGAAGAGCATGGCCGTCGCAACCAGGGCGGCCAGGTTGGCGAGCAGAATGAGCGCAGCGCCGTCGTGGACTCCGGGCACCCAGGCGAGCACGTGGGTCAGAAGCGGGACGGCCGGGAAGAAACGGAGCGACTGGCTTCCGAGGGGCGCATACCCGACCCGGGCAATCGTCTCGTACCACCCGGCGTCCCACCCCAGGAGCCCCTGGTGGACCCGGAGCGTCACGCCGGGCGACGTCGGGTGGGTCCGGTCCACCACGAAGTGGGCCACGCCGAGTGCGCCGAGAACGACGACCCGGGCCACGACGAAGGGCCAGAGCGCCTCTCTCAGTGATTCGGGCACCCTCATCCACAGGGCTGCCGCCGTTCCAGGCGATCCGGCTCTTGCCTCGGGGTCCCGGGCATCCGCGTCGTTCGGGCCGCCAACCGCGGTGTCGTGGCCTACCGCTTCGACCACCGGTCCCGCCGCTCCGACGCTCGGTCCAGCTGCTCCGGCGCTGGCGCTCACGGCTCACCCGCCCCGGCCGTTCGAAGACGGAGCCCGCCCGAATCGAAGGAGCGTTTCCGCAGGAGCGAGACACTCATTGCTTGGTCCGGGAACACCTGCGACATGGAGAAGAACGGCGATTTGCCAGATCCGACCGTAACCCACGCTGTCGGGGTGGTGTCGAAGTTCGCCCCCTCCCCCTCCCCCCCCCCCCCGCCCCGGCCCGTCGTCAGGGCGACGGCATCGAGGGCGTGAACTCCGTCAGGTTCATCGGCTCGTAGAAGTTCTGGGGTTGAGTCGTCACGACGTTGCGGCCGCCGCCGCCGCGAGTGGTCGATGTCGTCAACAACATGGCCGCGATCTGCTCGCACTTGATCCCGTAGGTCTGGTAGAGCGGTTGCCACACCAGCCAGATGTGCCTGCCCGCCGCCGCCTTGTGCAGCAGGTCGGAGGAGAAATGCTGGGGCGTGGCCTTGGCGACGGTTTGGCCGTAATTGACCCAGTTCACGATGGCGGGCCCGGTCTCGCGGGGGAAGGTGATGAGGTCGTACTGGGAGGGGTCGTGGATCTGCCGGGCGACCGCCGGCCCGAGCTGGTCGGGACAGAACCCGATCACGTCCCCCGGCTTCGCCTGGGCGTTGATGGCCCGCGCCACCTCCGTCGCCTGCGTCCGCTGCGTCGTGATGTTCTGGACCGACGAGAAGAGCCCGGCGGCGACCGCGGCCGCGACCACGACCAGGCGCGCCTTGGGGTTGAACAGGGTCGTGGTCCCGAGGGCGACCAGCAGGATCAGGGGGAGGAAGACGACGGCGGCGTAGCGCGACGAGAAGGCGCTCGTGGAGAGGATGCCCCCGGCGATGGCGGCGAACAGCGTCCCGACGACGACGAAGGTGACCCCACGTGCCCGCGGGCGGGTGCGCAGGTCGAGCTCAATGATCCGATCGCTCTTGCCCGCACCGAACAGGGCGAGGGCGAGCATGGCGAAGTAGATGATGGCGAGCAGTCGACCCTGGTTGGTTCCCGTCGCCTGGGTCGATCCCTGGTTGTCGGTGAAGCCGGTGACGGCGTTGATGACGGCGGAGAAGTTCGGCGGCGCGGCCCACGGTGTGCCGGTGTACTTGGACTGGTACACGAAGGTAGGGAGCCAGGGCACGAAGAGCAGGCACCCCACACCCAGCGCGATCAGGGCCGCCACGGGGCATCCTCGGGCCGCCCCCGGTGGTAGCTGCGGTAGATGGAGACCCCCAGCCAGATGGCGGTGATGGCGACCAGGTACAGCGACCAGTACTGGGTGTACAGGAGTGCGGCGGCAACGATCGCCACCGCCGCCATGTTCCAGAGGTTCGGCGCAGTGATCGCCCGCTGCAGGGCGAGGAAGCCGCAGCCGGTGAGCAGGATCACCAGCGCGTACATGCGCGACTCGGTGGAGTAGTAGACGGCGAAGGGGGCGCTGGCCAAGAGGACGAGAGTCGTCCAGGCCACGGCCCGCCCTCCGAAGCGACGCCCACAGAGCCAGGCGACCGGGAGCGTCGCCACGCCGATGATGCCCGAGAGCGAGCGCACGGCGTCGTCGGACTGGCCGAAGAGGACAATCCAGAAGTGCAGGAGGACGTAGTACAGGGGTGGGGCGCCGTCGTGCTTGAGGGCATTGGGGATCTCGTGCAACGGCAGGCGGGCGATGTCGACCGTCAGCGCCTCGTCGAGCCAGAGGGCCGACCGGGTCCAGAAGCGGAGCACGAGGCTCACGGTGACGACGAGCACGACACCGGCGCGGCCACCGTGCGCAGGCGGCCGGTGAGCCCGGAACCTCCGAACGAGGTCAGGAGCCTCCGGAACGTGGCCTGGAGCCTCCCGAACCTCCCGAACCTCGCGAACTCCCGAACCTCCTGTGGCACGGGGCGCATGGTAGGACAAGGGCGTCCGGGTCTAGGATCAGGCGCCGCCGGGGGGGTCGGCGCCGGGTACCGACCGAGCCGACGGAGCGAGGCGGCACAAGCCGGGGACGACCGAGCCGGGAAGAGCCGGACGAGTCGGAGCCGGGAAGAGCAAGCTGACAGCACGGAGGGTGGGGAGGCGCCGTGACCCGCTACATCTCGAAGAGAGTGGTGCTGCTCCTCATCATCATCCTCTTCGTGTCCGTCGTCTCCTTCTTCCTCGTCCACCTTCTCCCGGGCAACCCCACCGCCACCATCCTCGGCCCGAACCCACCCCCCAGAACGTCGCCATCGTCGACCACCAGCTGGGACTGGACAAACCCCTGTGGCAGCAGTACTTCATCTGGATCGGCCATGTCTTCCAGGGGAACCTCGGGCAGTCCTACACGACGCACCAGACGACGTGGAGCATCATTCAGCAATCGTTCCCCATCGACCTCGAGCTGATCATCTTCTCGCAGATCATCGCCTTCGCCATCGCATTCCCCATGGCGATGCACGCGGCGCGCCGGCCGAACCGGTTGTTCGACCAGGCCTCGAACAGCACGACGTTCGCCATGCTGGCGCTGCCGCCCTTCGTCATCGCGCCGGTGCTCGTGCTGATCTTCGCCGTGCACTGGCACGTCTTCCCCGGCCCGGCGTCGTACGTGCCGATCACGCAGGACTTCTGGACGAACATCCATGCCATGCTGTTGCCCTCGATCGTGCTCGCCCTCGGGGGCATCGTGGTGTACTTCCGCCTGCTGAGGAACGACCTCATCTCCACCCTCCAGGAGGACTTCATCACGATGGCCCGCTCGAAGGGTCTGTCCGACCGGCGCATCATGTGGCGCCACGCGCTGCGACCCTCGTCGATCTCCCTCCTGGCCTCGGCCGGGGTCACCATCGGCAGCCTGATCGCGGGCACATTCGTGGTCGAGCTGCTCTTGCAGATGCCGGGCCTCGGGTACCAGCTCATCTCGAGCGTGAACCAGGACGACTACACCGTCGTCCAGGGCATCACCCTCTTCGTCGCCGTGGCCATCGTGCTCATCAACTTCATCTTCGACTTCCTCTTCACCATCGTCGACCCGAGGATCGCCCGTGAGTAGCGTCACCGCCGAACACAAAGAGGCCTTTGCCGACATAAAGGAGGAGATCGCCGCCGAAGAAGCGGCTGATCCCAACAAGAAGAAGCTCGGTCCCCTGTTCTGGATATGCTGCGGCTTCATCGTCCTGGTGGCGGTCCTCGCCACCTTCGCCAACCTCCTCCCGCTCCCGAACCCGGACCTGGGCAACTACAACAGCGTGCAGAACGGCGGGCCCAGCTGGAGTCACCTCCTCGGCACCGACGACCTCTACCGCGACATCCTGAGCCGGCTGATCTACGGTGCCCGGATTTCGCTGATCGTCGGTTTTGGCGGGGCGCTGATCGGGCTGATCGTGGGCGGTATCCCGGCCATGATCTCCGCCTACCGGCGCGGTCGCGTCGACACGGCGCTGAACACGACCTCCTATATCGTGCTCGCCTTCCCCGCCATCGTGGCCGTGATCGCCATCGTGTCGTTCTGGGGGCACTCGCATCTTGAAGATCACCCTGGTCATCGGGATCGCCGCGTCCCCGCTGATCTTCCGGGTGGTGCGGGCGTCCACCCTCTCGTACGCCACGCGTGACTTCGTGCTGGCGGCCAAAGCGCTGGGCGCCAGCGACACCCGCATCATCTCCCGGGAGATCCTGCCCAACATCATGCCGACCATCGTGTCCTTCGGCCTGATCGCGGTGGCCACCATCATCGTCCTGGAGGGATCGTTGGCCTTCCTCGGGCTCTCCGTGCAGCCTCCCACGCCGAGCTGGGGCAACATGCTCAACGAGGGGGCCAGTCTCCTGACCGGCGCCAAAGGTCAGACCAACGTGTGGCTCGTCATCTTCCCCGCCACCGCCATGTTCCTCCTCCTCTTCAGCCTCAACGTCGTGGCGGACAAGCTGCGGGCCTACTTCGATGTGACCGAGATCAAACTGTGAACGAGGACCGCGGCCCCCTCCTCGAGGTGGAGGATCTGGACGTCTCGTTCGCCACCTCGCGGGGCCCGCTCAGGGCGGTACAGGGGGTCTCACTGACCCTCGCGCACGGCAAGACGCTCGGCATCGTGGGTGAGTCGGGGTCGGGCAAGACCGTCCTGTCCCGCGCCATCATGGGCCTGTTGCCGATGGCGTCGACCACCCAGACCGGGTCGGTCCGCTACGACGGGACCGAGATCCTCAACGCGCCCGCCGACCAGCTGCGCAAGCTCTGGAGCACGCACATCGCCATGGTGTTCCAGGACCCGATGACGTCCCTCAACCCGGTGCAGCGCATCGGGAACCAGATCACCGAGCCGATCAGAATCCACCTCAAGCTGAGCAAGAGCGAGGCGAAGGAGACCGCACTCTCACTCTTGATGCAAGTGGGCATACCCTCCCCGGTCGAGCGTTACGAGGCCTACCCGGCCCAGCTCTCAGGCGGCATGCGCCAGCGTGTGATGATCGCCATCGCGCTGGCGTGCGCCCCGAGGTTGCTCCTCGCCGACGAGCCGACGACGGGCCTCGACGTGACGGTGCAGGCCCAGATCCTGGACCTCCTCGGGAAGTTGCAGCACGATCGCGAAATGGCGATGATCCTGGTCACCCACGACCTGGGCGTCGTCGCGACGAGGACAGACGACATCATCGTGATGTACGCCGGCAACGTGGTCGAGCGCGCGCCCGACGAACGTCCTCTTCAAGAGCATGGCCATGCCGTACACCGAGGCGCTGCTCGACTCGATGCCACGCCTGGCCAACCCGAGCCACACCCGGCTCACGGCGATAGAGGGCCGTCCGCCCGACCTGCTCAGCCCGCCCGCCGGGCTGCCCGTTCGCCCCGCGCTGCCCGTACGCGAAGGACAAGTGCCACGCCGAGAAGCCCCCGCTGGTGGAGGCGGAGCCCGGCCACAGCTACGCCTGCTGGTACCCGCTGCCCGGCGGCACGGGCCGTTCGATACCCGTCATCACCACGCCCGCCGCCACCGACGGGCTACGCGCCACGACCCCGGTCACCACCGACGGCTCCAGCGCCGACCCGCCGCGGCCCCCACGCGCCCTCCCATCGGCACCGAGCCCCAGGAGGCCACGGCGTGACCGACACGGTGACCGACACCGCAGCTCCGCCCGACGCCGGAGCCGACCCCCTGCTCACCGTCGAAGACCTCCACGTGACGTTCCACAAGGGGAACCAGGCCGTCCAAGCCGTGGCCGGGGTCAGCTTCACCTTGCGCCCGGGCGAGACGCTCGGGCTGGTGGGCGAATCCGGGTGCGGGAAGACGACCACGGGCCGCGCCGTCGTGCAGGTTGAGCGGGCGACCTCGGGCCGTATCCGCTTCGGCGACACCGAGCTCACCGCCCTCGGCCGCGGCGATCTCCGCACGCTGCGCACGCAGGTGCAGATGATCTTCCAGGACCCGATCTCCTCGCTGAACCCGAGGCGCCGGGTGCGCGACATCGTGGCCGAGCCGCTCACCATCTGGAAGATCGGCACCAAGGACGAGCGCCAGAAGGCGGCCTACGCCATGTTGGACCAGGTCGGCATCGATCCCTACCTCAACGGCGGTCGCCGGCCGCGGGAATTCTCCGGTGGCCAGTGCCAGCGCATCAGCATCGCCCGGGCCCTCGTGCTCAAGCCGAAGCTGCTGGTGTGCGACGAGATCGTCTCCGCCCTCGACGTCTCGGTGCAGGCCCAGATCCTCAACCTGCTCGAGGACCTCAAGAACGAGTTCAGCCTGACGCTGCTCTTCATTGCGCACGACTTGGCGGTGGTGAAGAACGTGAGCGATCGCGTCGCCGTGATGTACCTCGGCCGCCTGTGCGAGATCGCGCCCTCCGACGTGCTCTACCAGGCGCCCGCGCACCACTACACGGCGGCGCTGCTGGCGTCTGCGGTCGAGCCCGACCCCGAGGCGCCTCGCAACACGATCGCGCTGACGGGCGAGCCGCCGAGCCCGATCAACCCGCCCTCGGGCTGCCGCTTCCGCACCCGCTGCCCGAGGGCCGAGGCCCGCTGCGCCGAGGAGGTGCCCGAAATGCGGGACATCGCCCCCGGCCACCAGGTCGCCTGCCACTTCCCCATCGGGAGTTGACGAGGTCCGAGGGCGAGGCGGCCGCCCCGTCCCACCGCCGGCTCGTCGCGGCGGCCGGCCCCGAGTTCCCGGACCTCCACGACGACTGGCCGCTGCTGCGGGCGGCGCTGGCCCGCCGGGGCGTGGACGCCGGCACAGCGGTATGGAGCGACCCTGAGGTCGACTGGACGGCGTACGGCCTGGTCCTGGCGAACGGGGTGTGGGACAACATCCACCACGTCGACGAGTTCCTGGCCTGGGTCGACCGCGTCTCGGGGACCCTCGGCGTACCGGTCGTCAACTCGCCGGCCGTCCTGCGCTGGAACATCGACAAGCGCTACCTCCGGGACCTCGAGGCGGCCGGCGTCCCCGTCGTCCCGACGCTCTGGGTGGAGCCCGGGGCGAGCCGGCCCGGCCACGTCCGACGCGGGCCACCCCGATCCTCGGACCTCGACCTCCCCGACGGCGAGATCGTGGTCAAGCCGTCGGTCTCAGGAGGCGGGTTCCAGACGGCGCGTTACCTGCCGCACGAGCACGGCCCGGCCCGCCGTCACATCGCCGACCTGACGGCGTCGGGGCGCACCGCCATGGTGCAGCCCTACCAGCGGGCCGTCGACGACGTCGGCGAGGTCGGGCTCATCTTCCTCGGGGGCGCGTTCAGCCACGCGATGCACAAGGACCCGATGATCCGCCGGGGAACCGGACCGCGTCCGAGCCTGATAGAGAACCAGGTCGTGACGCCGGCCACTCCCTCGGCCGCCCAGCTCGCCCTGGGCCACGCCGCCGTCGCGGCCGCGGAGCGCCTCCACGGCCCCGTCAGCTACGCCCGGGTGGACACGGTCGAGGACGACGACGGTCGCCCGCTGGTCCTCGAGCTCGAGCTGCTCGACCCGGCCCTGTTCTTCGTCACCGACCCCGCCGGTGCGGAGCCGTTTCGCCCGCGTCCTGGCCGACCTGCTCGGCTCTCCCCACGAACGCGGCCTGGCGCCGCGACCTGGCGTGACCGGGCACCCGGGCCTGTGGCTCAGCCCTACGTCAGCGCCACCGCCGCGTCGGGCTCGACCACCCGGAAGGTGAAGCTCTCCTCGAGATAGAGCCGCACCACGGAAGCGTCGTGGTCGCTGTAGCCGATGGAGAGGTCCTGGCCCGCGTCGATGACGAAATCTCCACCTCTCAGGCTCAGCACGATGCCCCCCGTCGAGACCGGGCGACCAGACCAGCGGACCGCCGAGGATCTTGCGGAGATGATCCAGGAGCAGGTGCCCGCCGTGCTCGGTGGTCTCGACGATCCCGGTGTAGATGTCGGGGCAGATGGCCAAGCCGTACGGGCCGCCGATGCCGGACCGGCGCAGCACGTCGACCGCCCGGGCCACCGCCCTCGGGCACTGCTCCATGTCTTCGCCCAAGGTCAGCGGAGCGTGGGAGGTCGACTCGGTGATGCCGAGGATGCCGGCGTCCGCATACCCGTGGAAGACGGCGGCGTTCTCGGCCAGTGCGATCTGGCTGACCGCTTCGTCGAGCTCGGGCAGCTCGATGTTGTCTGCGCCCCGGTCCGCGTCGTCGAGCTCTTCGCGCGAAACGCTGAACGACGCTCGCAGCTCCACGAGGGGCAGCACGCGCCGGCGGACGGCCGAGACGCCCTCGGCCGGCGACGGCACCTCATCGACCCGCCCCAGGTCCGTGGCCGAGTGGCCCCAGCCGTGCGGGCCCGACAGGTCGACCAGCTTGCGGGCCGCCAGTTGGGTCACGAGCCGGCTCTTCGCCTCGTCTTCGATCTGTCCCCACGCGGCGTCGGAAACGGGAGCGAGCTCCCGGTACAGGTGGTCCATCACTCCCACCCCATGAGGCTGCCGATCCCGAGTGTGCCTGACCCGGTGCCCCTCGCGGCGCCCGCCGCCGCTCCCCCGCCACCGTCGCCCGCGGCGGCTTCCGCCTCGACCTCGGTGACCGGTTCCGTCGTGAAGAGGTACGTCCGCAGATGCGTGTCGAGCACCGGGTCGCGGCGCCGGAGCCACTCCAGCGTCATGGATGCGTGCTCCTTCTCCTCGTCGCGGTTGTGCGCCAGGACGTCGGCCAGGCTCGAGTCGTTGGTGGCGTGGACCCTCTGGTCGTACCAGTCGACCGCCTGGAACTCCTCGATCATGGAGGTGAACGCACGGTGCCGGTCGATCGTGTCCTCGCCGAGCAGCTCTGCCGCCTCGTGCAGCCCTTCACTTGCCATGGCTCACCGTTCTCCTGTCGTCAGTCAGTGTCGTTGGCCCTGCCGGTGGTGCGGCTGACATTACCGGTTCCGTGTCGTGGTCCACCCGGGACGGCCGGGCGCGTCCGAGACGGCCGCGCTCAACGTCTTCGGCCGGCCGAGTCAGCCGGCTCCGTGAGCGGGGCGCCAACGTTCGAAGCGATAGCCGGTCCCGCCTTCGCGCTCCTCGGCGCCGCGCTCGGCCAGCACGAAATCGTCCCGGTAGGGCGGGAAGAATTTCGTGCAGTCGAAGTCGCCTTCGACCTGGGTGAGCACGAGCTCGTCAGCCTGGTCGATCGTGGAGGCGTAGACGGCCGCGCCGCCGATCACCCAGATATCCTCGGCAGGCCGGTCCCGCGTGAGCTCTTGGAGTGTGGCGATCGGGTCGAAACCCTCGCGCAGCGGCCCGTCTTGTGATGTGAGGACGTAGTTGTCCCGGCCGTGCAGAGGGGCGTCGAACTCGGTGTAGGTCGATCGTCCCATGACGATCACACCCCGGAGGGTCTCCCGGCGGAAGTGCGCCTTGTCGCCTGGGAGGCTCCACGGGATTCCTTTGTCGGTGGCAATGCCGCGCTCGGCGTCGAGCGCGGCGATCAACCGGATCATGTCGAGGTCGACGCGGGCTCCCGCTCCATGCTCTGGACGTCGAAGTAGACCGGGAGCAAGAACTTCACGTAGAAAGCGTGCACGGTCAGCCCGGGGTACACGAGGTCGTCGTAGCGGCGGATCTTGACCCGGTCGTCCTTGTCGGCGTAGCGCTCGCACTCCTCGAGGAGCCGGTCGACCTCATCGCGGGTGTCCTGAAGGAGGCCCAGGTGGTCGTAGCCCGGAGAGGACATCGGCTTGTCGCTCTCCGCCAACAGGATGAACTGGTCGGCGTCGGGCATGAGGATGTGGCACGTCTGGCCGACCACCTCGGTGTCGAGGCCGCGCCAGCCGAAGACCGAGCCGTAGAAGGCGTCGACCTCCTCGCGGAACTCTGTGGTCAGCGTGCCGACGGGAAACGTGAGCTCCATGTGGTTGAAACGCATCCGGGCGTCCTCCTCCTGGGGGTCTCGGTGATCTGGACCGGCAGGTCCGCCGCCGACTCTACGCGCCCGGGGCCCCGGCGGGGGGCCGAAGGGGGAGGGCGTTGCTCCGGCGGGCGACGCCGGCACGCCGTTTCGCCGGCTCTCTCCTCAGATGGAAGCCAGGCCGGCCGGCTTGTACCCCCCGAGGAGCCGGATGGTCTCGGGTCGCTTGACGCGGTGGGTGAAGGGGTGCTCGCGTCCAGGATGCACATCGGCAACGAGGGGGCTGACCGGCATGAAGGTTCGGACGCATCGGTTCTTGGGCATCGCGGCGGCAGCCGTGGCGCTCGTGGGAGTCATTTCGATCTCGGGCGGCCCCGCAGAAGGGAGCGGCGGTTCGGTGACCGGCCTGTCGTTCGACGCCGTCGAAGGCTCCGCTTTCGGCGGCAACGTGGCCTTGTTCGTGGACCCCGCGTGCGGGGGCTCGTATAGCGCCACGATCTCGTGGGGAGACGGCCAGGTTTCGTCGGGCGCCATCACCTACAACGGCACCTGCGCCGCGGGGTACAACGTTTTGAGCAGCCACACGTATGCGGAGGAGGGCACCTATCAGACGTCGGTTTCGGTAAGCGGCACCGACGGCTTCTCGGGCACGGGAACAGGCACCGCCACGGTGTCCGACGCGGCGATCAGCCTCAGTCCCCTGACCGTGACGTTCACTGCGGCAAAGAGCTTCGACGAGAACGTTGCGGTCCTGCGCGACGCCGATCCGGCCGGTGCCGTTTCAGACTACGGATCCACGATCAACTGGGGCGACGGGCACACATCGGCGGGCGTGGTGACCGCGGCAGCGGAAGGAACCTTCGACATCGCCGGCCAGCACACCTATTCGACCCCGGGTCTTTATACGATCCACGTGACTGCCAAGGATGCGGGTGGTGCGTCGGCGAAGGTCACGACGTACGCGGGATCACTCGAGGTCCACGGTCTCTCCATCAGCGCGCAGCACGGCGTGACCTTTGGGGGATATGTGGCGACTTTCGTCGATCCGCTGTGTGTGGCTGGGGGCTTCTCAGTCTCGATCAACTGGGGTGACGGTCAGAAGTCGTCGGGCGCCATCACCTACAACGGCAACTGCGCGGCAGGGTACAACGTCTTGAGCAGCCACACCTACGCCAACGGCGGCACGTTCAAGACCGTAGTCAAGGTGACGGCGTCGAACGGCGAAGGAGGCAAGGGGAAGGGCAAAGCAATCGTTTCTTGAGCGAACAGTCCGCTCTGACTCGATTGAGTTCGATCTCCCACGTCACCACACGAGCCACGCGAAGCGCATGTACGCGAGGAGCGCGTATGCCGGATACCGAGGGCCCGGCACGGCCGTCGGTATCCTCCGGTGTGCCGGGCGACGGTGAACGGCCCAGCGCCTACTCCGTCGCAGGCGCCGCCTCTGCAGCTTGGGCCGGGTCGCTCTGGGCGGCCACAACGCCTCCGCCATCCTGCGACTCATCGCCGCTCTCGGCGGCCACTGCTCCTTGGCCGGCCTGGCCCCCCTCGGCGCCATCACCCTCGTTCTCGGCTGCGGCTGCACCCTCGACTTCGCCGCTCTCGCCCTCGGTGGGGTGGGCCTGTGCGCCGACTTCCGTGGCGAATTCGGCCCACGCCGCCTGCGCCTCGGTCTCGGGAGTGAACTCGCCTTCGGCGTAGTCGAATCCGATGTAGTTCCCCTCCTCGTCGTAGGCGTGCTCGCCGAAGGCCTCGCGGTACTCCTCGGAGACCTCGCCACCCTCGGCCGCCTGCTTGATCGACAGCGAGATGCGCCGGCGCTGCAGGTCGATGTCGATGATCTTCACCCACAGCTCCTCGCCGGGGGAGACGACCTGCTCGGGGAGGTCCACGTGGTGCACCGCCATCTCGCTGATGTGCACGAGGCCCTCGATCCCGTCTCCGACCTGTACGAAGGCGCCGAAGGGAACCAGCTTGGTGATCCGGCCGTAGACGAGCTGCCCCACGGCGTGCGAATCGGCGAACTCCTGCCACGGGTCCGACTGCGTCGCCTTCAGCGACAGCGAAATGCGCTCCTTCTCCAGGTCGACGTCCAGCACCTCGACCTCGATCTCGTCGCCCACCTGCACGACCGACGACGGGTGGTCGACGTGCTTCCACGAGAGCTCGGAGACGTGGACGAGGCCGTCCATGCCGCCCAGGTCGACGAAGGCGCCGAAGTTGACCACCGAGGAGACGACACCGCGGCGCCGCTCGCCCGGCTTGAGGTTCGCCAGGAAGTCGCCGCGCTGCTCCTTCTGGGCCTCCTCGAGCCAGGCCCGGCGGGACAGGACCACGTTGTTACGGTTGCGGTCCAGCTCGATGATCTTCGCCTCGATCTCCTTGCCCACGTAGGGCTGAAGCTCGCGTACCCGGCGCAGCTCGACCAGGGATGCGGGGAGGAAGCCCCGCAGGCCGATGTCGACGATGAGGCCGCCCTTGACGACCTCGATCACCGGGCCCTTCACCATCTCGCCCTTGTTCTTCTTCTCCTCGATCGTGGTCCAGGCCCGCTCGTACTGCGCCCGCTTCTTGGACAGGACCAGGCGCCCCTCCTTGTCCTCCTTCTGGAGGACGAGGGCCTCGACGTGGTCGCCGAGCGAGACGATCTCTTCGGGGTGCACGTCGTTGCGGATGGAGAGCTCTCGGGCGGGGATGACGCCCTCGGACTTGAAGCCGATGTCGAGCAGGACCTCGTCGCGGTCGATCTTGACGACGGTCCCCTCAATCACGTCCCCGTCGTCGAACTCGATGATGGAGTCGCCCATCGCCTTCTCGAGGTCGGCGTCGCCCAGGTCGTCGTCGACGATGGGCCGCGGGATGTAGTTCCCCTCGGCGTCGAAAGTCCCCATCTGCTCGGGGGAAAGGAGGGAGGTGCGTGCTGCCGTGGTCTCGGCCATGGTGGTAATGCTCCTTGCTGGGTTGCGACCTGCAACCTCAGGACCGCGCCGGGGCCTTGTCTCGTCGGATCGGGTGCCCGCCACCAGCGCCAGCGGGCTTTCCACGATACCAGCTGCTCAGAGGCCCGTTTCCCCGCCGCCCAGCCCCGCCGCCCAGCCGCCGTCAGCCGCCTTCGCCGTCGCCCAGCTCGTCAGCCCTTCGCCGCCGCCCAGCTCGACCCGGTCGCCATGGAGATGGTGAGCGGGACGTTCAGGTCGGCCGCGCCGGTGAGCGCGGATTCGGTGAGGCGGCGCACCTCTGCCTCCTCCCCGCCGGCGATCTCGACGATCACCTCGTCGTGCACCTGGAGGACGAGCCGGCTGGTGAGGCCCTGCGTCTCGAGGTCGCGGTCGAGGCGCACCAGCGCGATCTTGAAGATGTCCGCCGCCAGCCCCTGAATGCCCGCGTTCATCGCCTGGCGCTCGGCCGCCTGGCGCAGCCGGTAGTTCGACGCGTGGAGGTCCGGAAGCGGACGGATGCGCCCGAACATGGTGCGGGTGGCGCCTCTGATCTTCGCCTCTCCCACCGTCTCGTCCATGTACCGCTTCACGCGTGGGAAGGCGCCGAAGTAGCTCTCCATGATGGCCGCGGCCTCCTCGACGGCGACGCCCAGCCGCTGGCTCAGGCCGTAGGCCTCCATGCCGTAGGCGAGGCCGTAGGAGACCATCTTGGAGAACTCGCGCTGGGTGTGCGTCACTTCCTCGGGCGTGACGCCGTAGACGGCCGCGGCCACCGTGCGGTGCACGTCCGCACCAGAGGTCATGGCCTCGATGAGGCCGGCGTCGCCCGACAGGTGGGCGATCACCCGCAGTTCGACCTGGTCGTAGTCCGCCACCAGGAACGTGGTGCCCTCGGCCGGCACGAAGGCTCGGCGGAACTGCTTGCCGATCTCGCTTCGCACGGGGATGTTGTGCAGGTTGGGGCGGTCCGACGAGATCCGGCCCGTCCTCGCCACCGTCTGGCCGAACGAGGCGTGGATGCGGCCGTCCGCTTGGACTTCGGCCAGGAGGCTCTCGCCGTAGGTGGACCGGAGCTTCTCCACCTCGCGGTACGAGAGGAGCGCGTCGATGATGGGATGGGTGCCACGCAGGCTCTCGAGCGTCCGCGCGTCCGTCGAGAACCCCGTCTTCGTCTTCTTGCCCGGCGTGAGCCCCAGCTCGTCGTAGAGAACGGTGCGCAGCTGTGGCGTCGAGTTGACGTTGAACTCGTGACCCGCCAGCTCCTGGACTTCAGCCTGCAGCGTGGCCGCCGACGCCTTGAGCGAGTCGGCGATCTCCTGGAGCTCCTCGCGGTCGATGCCGATTCCGGCGACCTCCATCTTGGCCAGCACGCGGACGAGCGGGGTCTCGATGTCGTCGTGCAGCAGGACCATGTCCTCTTGCCGTAGGCGGCGCCGGAAACCGTCCGCGATTCCGACCACGTCGCATGCCTCCGCCGCCGCCTCCAGCGCCAGGTCACGCGCCGTGTCGCCCGGCTCCGCGATGTCGAGCGTGAGCTGGCCCGTCTGCTCACGGAGCTGTTGCAGCTCGTACTCGCCTGTCGACGCGTCGAGCAGGTACGCGGCCACCGCCGTGTCCATGTCGAGCCCCGTCATGTCGATGCCCAACGGGAGAAGCGAGCGCATGACTTCCTTCACCGCGTGGCCCACCACCGGTCGGGACAGAACCGAATTCAGCTTCTTCGCCACGGTGGCCGAGTGCAGCTCCTCGTCCCGGACGTACACACCGTCGCCGGCGCGCTCCCCCTCGGCTGCCACCAGCGCCAGGCCGGTGAGCTCGCTGCGCCCAGGGCTCCCGGTCCAGCGAGCGGCCAGCGCTTTTCGCCCCTTCCCGAGCGCGTCCAGTTCCTTCGTGACCTCACCTGCGGACGTCGGTACCGCGACCTCGCCCAACGCCAGGCCGCCAGCATCTGTGTCCGTGTCGTCACTCGCCTCCCCGGCACCCGCCGCGCCGCCGGGACGGGCCCAGCCGGCGGCGGCCGCGACCCCACCGGGCCTGGCGCTGCCTTCGGCCGGCTCGCCCAGGAAGCCGGCCGCCATCAGCTCCTCGAGGCGCTGCCACACCGTCTTCATCTCGTAGCGCGAGAAGACGGCCTCAGCGGTCGCCAGGTCCCATCCTCCGAGAGTCAGGTCCGCCACGTCGACCTCGAGCGGGACGTCGGTCACCAGTGGGATGACCCGGGCGTTGCTGCGCGCCAGTCGCTCGTTGTAGGACAGGTTCTCACGCAACTTCGGTGTGAGCTCGCTCAGGTGCTCGTAAATCCCGTCGAGGTCGCCGTACGTGGTGAGCAGCTTGGCGGCAGTCTTCTCCCCCACTCCCGGGATGCCGGGCAGGTTGTCGGAGGGATCGCCGCGCAGCGAGGCGAGAAGCACGTACTGGGACGGAGGCACGCCGCAGCGCTCGATGATGCCGGCCTCGTCGTAGAACGAGTAGTCGGTCACGCCTCGCTTGTTGTAGAGGACCCGGATGTAGGGATCACTCACGAGCTGGAAGCTGTCCCGGTCACCGGTGACGATGACCGTCTCTGATCTCCGCTCGGCCGCCTCCGTCGCCAGCGTGGCGATGATGTCGTCCGCCTCGTAGCCCGGTGCCTCTATCAGCGGGATGGCCAGGGCCGCGAGCACGTCGCGGATCATGTCGAACTGGGGCGACAGCAGGTCAGGCGTCGCCGCTCGGCCCGCCTTGTAGTCCTCGAGGATCTCGTCGCGGAACGTGGCGCCGGGAGCGTCGAAGGCGACCACCAGCCCAGAGGGCCGACGTTCCCGTATGAGGTACACGAGCATGGAGCTGAACCCGTGGACCGCGTTGGTGACCACGCCGGTCGAGGTCTCGAGGGTGTCCGGGAGGGCGAAGAAGGCCCGGAAGGCGAGCGACATCCCGTCGAGCAGGAGCAGCGGTCCGATGCGCTCCCGGGTCGTCGTCATCAGACGACGAGACTACGGCGTGAGCGTGCCGTCGACGACCCTTTGTGCCACGTCGCGCATCTTGGCCCGCGTCTGCATGGCCGTGCGCTGGATGAACCCGAACGCATCGCCCTCCTCCATGTCGTCGCGGTCCATCAGGATCGACTTGGCTTCGTCGACGATGCGCCTGGTGGCGATCTTGTCCTCGGCCCCGTCGGTGGACCGTTCCGCCTCTGCTTCGATGGCCCACTCCTGGCGGGCCCGGGCCAGCACGTCAGCAATGGCCGGGAGCAGCTCCCGGGGCTGGAAGGGCTTCACGAGGTAGGCGGAGACTCCAGAGTCCCGCGCCTCCTCAATGAGGTCGCGCTGGCTGAAGGCGGTCAGCAGGAGCACGGCGACCTGGTGGCGGGAGGTGATCTCCCGGGCGGCGCGGAGTCCGTCCATCCCGGGCATCTTGATGTCCAAGATGGCCAGATCGGGCTCGTGTTCCTCGACGAGGGTCACTGCCTCGTCACCTCGCCCGGTCTCGCCGACCACCTCGTAGCCGGCCGAGAGCAGGATCTCCTTGAGATCCAGTCGCACGATCGCCTCGTCTTCTGCAATGACCACGCGGGCCAAGGTCCCGTCGGTCACGGGTTCCCCGAGGGCACGTGGGCCAGCAGCTCGTCCTGGCGCTGCTCCAGGTCCTGGACCGTCTGGTGCTGCGCCTCGCGCGCCCGCTCCATGGCCTCGGCATGGCGCGCCGCCTCGTTGTGCTCCTGGGTGGCGAGCGGCGTCTCGGAAACCAGTGCGCGCACCCGCGCCTCGTCGAGGGACTCGCGGACGACGTCCAGCTGCTCGTCCATCACCGCGAGCTCCTCACGCGCCCGCACCAAGCGGGCGTGCGTGTCGCGGATCCTCCGTTCCAAGAGGGCTCGATGCATGGATCGTCAAGTGTAGGTGGCGGGAATCCAACGACGCCGCGCCTCTAGGCGCTCGAGAATTCCCTGGTCAGGAGCCCGGCCCACACCGGGACCGTCGGGTACCCGGACCCATCCGTCGACGATGGGTGGATAGCCGCACGGGTCCACCTCCAGGTAGTCCGCCGGGTCGTCGAGGTCGCCGACCAGCCCGGCCGCGTCCATGCTGAGGCGGGCGGCCAGAGCGAGGTTCGAGGCACGTCCGAGACCCGCCTCGAAGAAGCCGCCGACGAAGGCGGGGACGCCGGCAGCCGCACACGCGGCATGCGCCGCCCGCGCCGCGCGCAGACCGCCGAGCCGGGCCGGCTTGAGGCAGGCGACGGAGCACGACCCGTAGCGCAGCGCGTCGCGCACGCGTTGGAGGGACGACAGGGACTCGTCCAGGCAGACGGGGAGAGCGATCTTCCGGGCCAGCTCGGCCGAAGCGGTCAGATCGGCCGGCGGCAGCGGTTGCTCCACGCAGAGCACGCCGAACTCGGCCAGGCGCCCGAGGTGTTCGGCGTCCTCAGGCCGGTAGGACCCGTTGGCGTCGACCTGGATTGCCAGGTCCGGATGGTCCTTCCGCACGACGCGCACCGGCTCGAGGTCCCACCCGGGGGCGATCTTCATCCGCAGCCGGGTGATGCCTCTCGCCACGGCGAGGTCCGCCGATCGCCGTAGGGTCGACAGCTCGCGTTCGGGCGGGATACCGACGAATCCTCCGACCGCTATCGCCTCGAACCCGGTCGTCAGGCCGACGGACTGCGCCAGCGATACTCCGGTCGCCCGCAGCTCCAGGTCCGCCACGGCCATCTCGAACGTGGCCGCCAGCAGGCGGTCGGTGGGCCTCGACCCGAAGAGCTGAGCCGTCTCGGCCGCGGACGGGAGCCGGCCGTCCCGTGCGGCACTGGCCTCTCGCAGGCGAGGGACCCCGCGCTCCACTGCCGCCTCCTCTACCGTGTCGACGGGAGGGTCGACCGAGGTGCCCTCGGCCAGAGCCGCGCACTCGCCCCAGCCCGAGAGGCCGTCCGCGACGACCTGCACGAAGAGCAAGGTTCGCGTCTGGTGGATGCCCACCGCCGTCCCCACTTCCCGGCGGAACGGTACGTCCACCCTGACGAGCTCGACGCCGTCGAGCCTCATGCCCCCCGAGACTCCCCACACATGGTCCGTTCGTCCATACCCTCAAGGTAGATGCCAGAACCTCGGCGTAGATGCCAGCTTGTACGCTGTGCGTTCCAGCCCGGATGGCGGAATGGCAGACGCGGCGGCCTCAAAAGCCGCTGTCCGAAAGGGCGTGCGGGTTCGAGTCCCGCTCCGGGCACGCTCCGTTCGCACTATTTCCTCTGGTTATCGGTGTGGAACTGTTACCGCGAAACCCGTGAAACACGCCCGCTGATCACAAATGATCACAAGTCGTCCCGAGGAGGGATCGAGCGATGCCGGACGACAGGTCGGACTCGGCAATCCCCATCCTTGACTTCGTGCGCGAGAACAGGGACGAGATGGGCTGGGTCAGCTTCAGTGCAATCGCGGCCGGGACCGGCCTCGACCCAGACCAGATATTGGACGAGGTAGAGAGGCTCAGTGTCATGGGCCTTTTGGGTTTCAAGTTGCGATGGTGCACTTCAGAGCAATCGTGGTCGGCGTAAACGGCGACTGAGTGCCGGACGCCTGGGTCGATCGGTCTCCTGGGTCGGGTGACAGGACTCCGCTACTGTCCCCGAAATGTACGGCGAGGAAGAGGACCGCTACCGGCCGACAGGGATTATGAAGAACGCTCTCGTCGCGCAGCGCGTGTTTCAAGACCTCGATGACCGCGCGCAGACCGTCCCCATAAACGACGAGCACGACTGGAGCGAGTTGCTCGGTGAGCAGATGGGAATCCACGTCGGCAATCGGGCCGACCGCCGCGACTACTTCGAGCCGCCAGGAAGAACCTAAGCGCCGTCCACCATTGCGGCGACGGCCGACGCCGCCTGAGATCCCGCGTCCTCGAACAGGTGTCCGTAGCGATCCTGCGTGAACGCGGCCGAGGCGTGACCGAGGCGTCGGGCGATCAGGAGGGGCTGCTCCTCCTTTACGATCAGGTGGGCGACGTGGGTGTGGCGCGGATCGTGGAACCGGATACGTGGCAGCTTGCCCCCGTCCACCCGACGACAGAACGTCTTGGCGACGGACTCAGGGTCGAGCGGTCGGCTGTCCAGCTCGGTGAACACGAGGTCGTGCTCGCTCGACCAACTTGGGCCAATAGCGAGGCGGTGCTCGGCCTGGCGCTTGCGCTGGGACCTCAGCACCGCGACGGTGGCTGGGTCGAGGTCGATTCTACGGCGCCAAACGAGGTCCGCCTCCATTGCGCGATCGACATCGCGATCGGCCACTTTCAGCCAGCGGCAAATGCTCCAACATCAGCGATCACAGGCCCACCGTCGGAATCAGGTGTCGTGCTCACGAAGGACAGTGAGGTCGAACCTGAAGTAGCCGTGAACGTGAATGATTCCGGAACCCAACCCATGTTGGAATAGGAGGTGTGGGTGGTGTCGAACATGTACGACTCAATTGGCGTGCCATTGATATCGACATCCATCGTCTTTATGACCGGAGGGACCAAGCCATTGCCGGCAAGATAGAACGACACGGTGTACGAGGTCCCCGATGTCGTAACAAGTGATTGCTCAAACGTTCCAGGTCCGAGGCCATTCAGATCGATTGTCTGATCCTTTCGATGTGCTCCTGGCGCGGGTTGCCAGTATTGGTGCGAATTGAAGTCGATTGATCCGGAGGTGACGACCCAAGGGCCAGCCTGCGGGTTCGTTATTGGACAGTCAGGGTTTGGGCTCGCGCAATAGTCCTTAAAGCCACTCTTCACGTGCGGATTTTTGAATGTTCCGTCCTCGACGATCCCAGTTCTCAGCCCAGAGAAATGGGCTCCGCTGGCCGTCGCAGGCGTGCCCAGTAGTAACGTCGGAACAACGAAACCGCTTGCCGAAATCGCGAAAGCCACTATCCCAGCAAGACGAGACCGCGTCATCATGGCTCTTGCCCCCGCCCTCTTCATGTTGCCGTGCGAGGCCCTGAACAGTTCGAGAACCTCACACAAACAGTCAGACTTCCTGTCGAAGACTACCGGGGTCCATTCTGTCGGTCAACGCCGATCGGTAAGTGGGAGCTTTGCTTTTGGAGGCGGGAAGTCGGCCACACGGGAGAGGGTCCGGCGGCAGGAGACAAAGGGGACGACCACCGCGGCATCTCCGTGATGTGCCGCACGATGCCGCTCAGCCCGGGTGTTCGGCAAACCCTGCAGGTACCGTCTCAAGGTGGCCCCGCCCGAGAGTAAGCGCGGAGAGCTGGGGCAGCTCAGCCTTCGTTGTAAACGCCTTCACCCAGCGACGTCACCATCGGGTCGAGTGCGGGGTCGATGATCTGCTCTACACCCGCATCCGTAAGGTGGACGTTGTCCGGGGTCCGCGCATCGACGCCGTCGAGGGTCTGCGCGTAGGCCCCGTTGTGGCTCAGAAGAATGTTGACGGCCAATACCGAGACGAAAGAATGGTCCTGTGCCGCGACAGCCCGAACCAGGTCGTTGAAGTCGTCCACCACCCAGGCGGGTGTGCCGTTCCCATAGTACGGCGCCGTGTTGAAGATGACTTGGGCGCCATCGGCGTGGGCGATGTCCACGACATGTCGAAGGTTTGCTTCGATGTAGGCGGAGTAGGCGGGACTGCTCAAGTTGACGTATGAACCATTCCACAGCCGAGTCTGACTCTCCCAAAAGCCGAGTTGGACCACGACGACGTCGGGGTGGCTCCGCTGCACTGTCCACTGCATCTGCGCCTCCCAGTCCAGGCAGGCAGCAACGTCAGCCTCGTCTTTCCGAGGCGAGGTCCAAGTCTCGAGCTCAGCACCGTTGGTGGCGCCGCAGCCCGGGGTCGCACCGTTGTAGGTCCGATAACCGGGTTCGGATGCTGCGGTGTAGTAAGCCTCGTACCAGCCGAGCGAGTCCCCGAGGAAGGCCACACGGAGCCCACCCGAATGAGCTGCCTCCGAGCCCTGGGGCAGGGACAGAATGGCCACCCCGGCCGGGATGGCGGTCGACAATGAAGAGGGATACAGCGGCGGATGCATTGGCGACGAGGCGCCTCCGCTGTATTGCGCATCGCCGAACGCGTCGACCGAGTCGTCGCGGCTGACGAGCCAGTACCCGCCCCCATCAGGTGTGACGGTCATGCCCGAGACTGGTGACGCCGGCGGATCGTCACCGAATGATCCGAGGGGTTTGGCATCACCGAACGAGAAGACCCTCCCGTTCGAGTCGGCCACCCAGTAACCGTGGCCGTCATTCGTTGCGGCGATGGCGACGATCGATCCGTCAGAAACGAGAGAACCAGCCGAACCGAAGACACCAGAGTCTCCGAAGGCGTAGACCGCGCCGTCGGCACCGACGAGCCAATACCCCTGACCGCTGGCCGCCGATGCCATGCCGACGATCGGCTGCGCGAGCGGCACGCCGGCCATGGATCCGTAGAACGAAGCGTCTCCGAACGAGTAGACCGCGCCGTCGGCACCCACGAGCCAATACCCACTGACCGCTGGCGGTCGAGGCCATGCCGACGATCGGTCTGGGTAAGCGGCACGCCGGCCATCGATCCGTAGAACGAGGCGTCTCCGAACGAGTAGACCCCGCCATCTGACGACGCCAACCAATAGCCGTCTGAATGATTCGTCGCCGCACCCACCACGGGCCCGGTGAGCGACGACCCCAGCATGTCCCCTTGGAAGCCTGCTCCACCGTAGGTGATCACGCTCCCTGCCGCATCGATGACGGCATAGGAGCCATCCGTTGGAGACGCGGCAGTGGAACGAGCCACGTGGATCGGCACTCGTTGGGTGGCTGCAGCGATCGCCGGGAAAAGTGCGAACATGACCGCGACTGCCGTCATCGTCACGAAGACTCAGCGAGATCCTCCGTGAGGCAGGTTTCATCATTTCCAGCCGCTCCACCGTCGTTCCGGCTCCAACAAGAAGATGGTGATCGACAACCGCGATGGCGTCTGTGCCGTAGGACACACAACATGTGTCACCGCCGACACGGTGGCGTGACTCGTCTCGACGAATCCGAACGACTTCCATTTCGACCGCACTCAGCGCGAACCGCGCCGCCGGCACGGGCCGAGGCGGCGGCGGGCGGGCCACCCGGGGACAAGTCGGCGGGGGCCGGGCTCCAGTTGGCTTCACCCTCCGGTCGTTCGGGAACAAGTCACGGCTCCGACGCCCCGCAGGCCGGCTCTGCGCCCGCACAAAGGGCATGTGTTAGCGTCCGATCGCAGTCACAGGTAGCGCAGCGGGGAAGCCGGTCGAAGTCCGGCACTGGTCCGCAGCCGTAGGTGGTCGAACAGGTCGTTCGTCACAAGTCGGAATGCCGCTGAACTACCGAGTGGGTCCCTACCCGTCGAGAAATGCGGCAAGGATCCGGGTGGTCTCCGGTGGTTGACGACCGGGCCTTTCGGGTTCGCTGCCCGGAAATGGAGTCGTCCCCGTGAAGTTCCACCGAATTCTGACGCCGGCAGCCCTCGGGGTCTGCACCGTCATGGCCCTTGCCGCGTCACCGGCAACGGCCGACGCGGCGTCGTCTCTCCCTCAGCCCGTGTCTGCTCAATCAGGAGCCACCTGGCTCGCTGCTCAGTTCACGCCGCAGGGCTACATCCCGTCGCAATCCGATCCGGGCACGGCCGATCTGTCGGCTACCGCGAACAGCATCTTGGCGTTGGCCAGTGCCAGCGTCGACCCGAGCCTCGCCGCGACGGCGATCTCCTACATGAAGGAGAACGTGGACGCCTATGTGGTCCAGGACGGGGCGGACGGACCCGGACAGCTGGCGCTTCTGATCCTCGACGCCCATGCGCTCGGCGTCGATCCGAGCTCGTTCGGTGGCACCGATCTCGTCTCACGCCTCCTGGCGACGGAGCAAACGTCAGGGCACAACGAGGGACTGTTCGGCACGAAATCGCAGCTGCATGACTATCAGGCGGGAGTGTACGACCAGGGGTTCGCGCTGGCTGCCCTGGCAGCGGTCGGTGACACAACTGGTTCGGCGATCACTGCCGCCGACTCGTGGTTGCGCAACCAGCAATGTCCCGACGGCGGCTGGACCAGCTACGAATCGGCGTACAACCCGTGCAACGGATCACCGGCTGATTACGAAGGGCCCGACACGAACTCGACGGCACTCGCCATCGACGGGCTCTCCGCCCAGGGCGACCTCGGCGGCTCGGCCGAAAGCAACGCACACGCGTTTCTCGTCCACGCCCAGGACAGTGACGGCGGTTGGGGCTACGAGCCGAATTCGGCCAGCGCTCCGGGGTCGACTGACCCCGACTCGACGGCGCTCGTTGTCCAAGCCATCCTCGCCCTGGGTGACTCGCCGACGCAGCCGCCGTTCGTCCAGAGTGCGAACCCGGTTTCGGTGTTGGAGTCCTTTCAGCTGGGCTCGGGTGACGACCAAGGTGCATTCACCTACCCGGGCGTCAGCGGGCCGAACCTCCTTGCCACCTACGAGGCAGTTCCCGCGGTCGCCGGCGTGGTCTTTCCCTTCAACCTCTTCGTGACGAACGCGTCCCTGCCGTCGGGCTCCGTCGGCCAGCACTACGAGGCGCAGCTCACGGCAAGTGGCGGAAACGCCCCGTACACGTGGTCAGTGAAGAAGGGCTTTGGAACTCTGCCGTCAGGGCTGACCTTGAACAAGTCGACTGGGGTGATCTCCGGCAAGCCGAGCGCCTCGGGGACGTCGACGTTCGTCGTGGAGGTCAAAGACACGGAGACCACGTCGCAACCTCGGCATGACAACGTCGGCTGGGCGTTCCTCTCCATCACCACGTGAGCGATCTGAGCGGCTCCATGCGCAGACACCGACGCGGAGGATTGCTCGTCACGTTGGGTCTTGCCGCCGGCGGCCTGCTCGTCGCGACGAATCCGGGCGTCCCTGCCCTCGCGAGCGGGCAGGTGTGTGCCGGGATCGTCATCGACGACGGAACGGGTGCGGCGCCGCTGACTCAGGGCGCCTCGGTCCCTCCGGATTCCAGCGACCTCGACCTCCTGGAGGCGGCAGGCGATTCGTTCAAGCAGGTCGATTCGGGGCTGGTGTGCGTAATCAACGGGTATCCGGTCAACGGCGTAC
Source organism: uncultured Acidimicrobiaceae bacterium (assembly GCA_963822265.1). GTDB lineage: Bacteria > Actinomycetota > Acidimicrobiia > Acidimicrobiales > RAAP-2 > Bog-473. Next base: position 251,040 of record CAWGHA010000042.1, on the reverse strand, counting down.
AGAACTGCCTCGAGGCGGATCACGGTCTCTTCTACTACTGGTCGTATTGGGAGGGCGACGCCACGACCAACACGTGGACCTATGCCAACGTGGGGCCGGCGGAGCACACGGTGGATGCGGGACAGTCGTACGTCGAGGGATGGCGCTACCAAGACCCTGGGCCTGACTCTCCTGCGGCACCCAAGCCGTCCGAGACACCAGCCGCGGCATTCGCCCAGGCCTGTCAGGGCGTGCCTCCCACAACTACGACGACGACCGCAGCGACGCCGGGCGGTCGTCACGGCGGAAGGCACCCCGGCGCCCCCTCGGCAGGCCAAGCTGCGTCGCCCCCCACGACGGCCGTCACGGGATCTGGCCCTGGGACGCCCAGGATCAATTCGGCAGGTCAGGCTGCGCCCACGTCCACGTCCACGACCACGACGCAGGCTCGCAGCGGACAGGGTGCAGGCGTTCTCCCCACCTCCACCACTTCGACGTCCACCAGCCAGAACCAGCAGAAACCGAAGTCGTCATCGGAGCTCGCCCTCGCCCGCTCCCCCGGGCATGGAGCTTCAGGAGGAGGCTCGGCGCTGGCGATCATCATCGTGGCCGGCGTCGTCGCAATGTTGGGCGTCATGGCGTGGCTCTGGCAGCGGCGAAGGCCGGCCGAAGAGTGACGCGGGCCGCCGCTCCCCGGCGCCGTTCGCTGCACCCGGTGGCGTGGTGGTTGTGGGCGGCGGGGTTGGCGGTCTGCGCCATGCGGACGAACAACCCGTTCCTCTTGGCTCTGATCGGAGCCGTTGCCTGCTTCGTCGTGTCCGTATGTCGGAGTAGCGCGCCGTGGTCACGCTCCATCGGCTTCTTCCTCCGCCTGGGGGTGATCGTCATCGTGATCCGGGTCGTCATTGAGATCCTCTTCGGCCAACGGGGAGTGCCGGGGCACGTTCTCTTCAATCTGCCCCAGGTGCCACTGCCGTCGTGGGCCGTCGCCGTGAGCATCGGCGGTGCGGTCACCTTGGAGTCGATCCTCAACGCCTTCGTGGAGGGGCTGCAGATCGCCGTGATCCTGCTCTGCTTCGGGGCGGCGAACTCGCTGGCCAGCCCGTATCGGCTCCTGCGCTGCCTTCCGGCCGTGCTGTACGAGACCGGCGTGGCGGTCACCGTTGCGCTCGCCTTCACCCCCGAGCTGGTCCAGTCCATCGGAATCGTGCGTCAGGCCCGCCGTCAGCGCGGCATCCCCACCCGGGGCCTGCGGGGCATGCGCGGCGTTGCGGTTCCGGTGCTGGAGAGCGCCCTGGACCGGTCCTTGCAGCTCGCCACGAGCATGGACGCACGTGGGTATGGACGCCGGGTCTCCGTTGGCAACGCTTCGCGACGACTGGCCAGTCTGACCACAACTGCAGGGTTGTTGCTGGTTGCTGTCGGGCTCTACGGAGTGATCGATTCGGGTTCGCTCTTCGGCTTGGGTCTTCCGATCATGGCCGTGGCCGCGCTCTTGTGCGGAATAGGTCTTGCCGTCGGCGGCCGGCGAACGGCGCGATCGCGCTACCGCCCCGACCCTTGGCGTCGGCCCGAGTGGTTGGTGGCCTCTTCCGGACTCGTCGCGCTTCTCGCCATGTCCGTCGCGCACGCCCTCGACGTACCGGGGCTCACGGTCTCCTTCATCCCTTTGGCGTTCCCAAGCATCCCTCTGCTCGCGGTCGTTCGGGATCCTCATCGCTCTGACCCCGGTCGTTGCTGCACCGGGGACGATCAGCCGGTCGACACGGCACACGGGGGGCGGTCCCGCGGGCGACACACCGCAGACGACCGACCCCCAGGTCGGCCGCCCCAATCCCGCCGAATTGTCGAGAACTTCGGCATGATCCGGTTCGACGACGTGTCCTTCACCTACACCGACGCCGCTCGGCCGACCCTGCACCGGGTCACCCTCGAGATCCCGGAGGGTGAGCTCTGCGTGGTGGTCGGGGAAACGGGTACGGGGAAGTCGACCTTGCTGCGGGCGATCAATGGGCTGGTCCCACACTTCAGCGGCGGCATTCTCGCCGGTTCCGTGACCGTGGACGGCAGGACGACGAAGGACAATCGACCGCGCGATCTGGCCGACGCCGTCGGCTTCGTCGGGCAGAACCCTCTGGCCACCTTCGTGACCGAAACCGTCGAGGACGAATTGGCGTACACCATGGAGAATCTCGGCGTGCCCTCCGATGCCATGCGGCGACGCGTGGAGGACGCCGTCGATCTGCTCGGCCTCCAGGATCTGAGGGATCGATCCTTGCGAGCGCTGTCCGGTGGCCAGCAGCAGCGGGTGGCGATCGGGGCCGTGTTGACCGCGTCGCCCCGGCTGCTCGTGCTCGACGAGCCCACGTCGGCCCTCGATCCGGCGGCAGCCGAAGAGGTCCTGAGTTCTCTGGCCCGCCTGGTGCACGATCTCGGGCTGACCGTGGTCATGGCCGAACATCGGCTGGAGCGCGTCGTGCCGTTTGCCGACCGGATCATCCTCGTCCCGGGCGATGGTGCGGCGCTCGTCGAGGGCCCACCCGGGGTGATCATGGCCTCGTCGTCCGTTGCACCCCCGCTGGTCGAATTGGGTCGTCTGATGGACTGGGACCCGCTGCCGCTCTCGGTGCGTGACGCCCGGCGTCTGGCCGGCCCTTTGCGTCAGCACTTGGCGACGATGACGCCCCCAAGTGCGGGGTCGGTCAACGGCTCTACAACGGCTCAGACCGAGGCAGCCGCCGCCCGCAAGCTGAGTGCCTCGTACGGACCTGTGACGGCCCTCGACGGCATAGACCTGTCGGTCTCCCGAGGTGAGATTCTCGTCCTCATGGGGAGGAACGGTTCGGGGAAGTCCACCCTCCTCAACACGCTCTCAGGGGGACGTGCGCCGACCCGCGGCACGGTGGTGGTCGACGGACATGACCCGCGCTCGCTTCGCCCGGCTCAATTGATCCGCCACGTGGGGTTGGTGCCTCAGGATCCGGGGCTCCTCCTCTACGGGGAGAGCGTCGAGGCCGAGTGCCGCACCGCCGACAAGGTGTCGTCGTTGGCCCCGGGGACGACCTCTCACACCCTGGAACGGATACTGCCCGGCATGCCGGCCGACCGGCACCCCCGCGATCTGTCCGAGGGGCAACGGCTGGCCCTTGCCCTTGCGATCGTGTTGGCTCCGGCGCCTGCGCTGCTCCTGCTCGACGAGCCAACGAGAGGGCTGGACTACCCGAGCAAGGACCGCCTGATTGAGGTCCTCCGTGAACTGGCAGGGGACGGACACGCCATCGTGTTGGCCACCCACGACGTCGAGCTGGCGGCCCGCGTCGCCGATCGGGCTGTCGTCCTCGCCGACGGCCAGGTCATCACCGACGGTCCGGCCCGGCAGGTTGTGTGCCATTCCCCGGTTTTTGCCCCACAGGTGTCCAAGGTCCTCGCCCCCGAAGAGTGGCTGACCGTGGACGAGGTGCGCGGGGCACTTCGCGGACCGGTGCTGTCATGACGGTCTCGGTCCCGCGGCACGGGCTCAGGCGCCAGCACCGGCTCACCCCGGCCATCCGGGTCCGAACCCGCTCCTCCCTCTTGCTCCTCCTGACCACGGTGTTCGGCGTCGCCGCCTTCGCGTGGCCCCTCATGATCCATCAACAGTCCGGGCCGGATGCCGCGCACAGCGGTGACGCCCCCTGGATCTTCGTAGGGCTCATCCCACTTCTGTTGGCCATCGTGATGGCCGAGCTCTCGGAGGGAGCCATCGATGCCAAGGCGGTGGCGCTCCTCGGCATCCTCGCCGCGTGCTTTGCGGCGCTGCGGGTTCCCAGTCCGGGTATCAACGGCTTCGAGCCCGAATGGTTCCTCCTGATCCTCTCGGCGCGGGTGTTCGGGCGGGGATTCGGATTCGTCCTCGGTGCCGTGGCGTTCTTTGCCTCGGCACTGATCACCGGAGGGGTGGGGCCGTGGTTGCCGTTCCAGATGCTGGCCGCGGCCTGGGTCGGGTTCGGCGCCGGCTGCCTGCCGCCCATGCGGGGTTTCCCTGAGCGGCTCATGCTTGCCGGCTACGGGATCGTCTCGGCCCTGGCCTACGGGCTCCTCACCAACTTCTGGTTCTGGCCATTCGTCGGCGGCTCCACGACCTACTCCTTCGTGCCCGGCCTCGGCACGGTTGCCAATCTGCACCGGTTCATCCTCTTCGACCTCACCACTTCCATGGGCTTCGACCTCACCAGGGCGGCAACCTGCGCCGTCATGGTCCTCGTGTTGGGGAGACCGGTACTGGCGGCGTTGCGCCGCGCCTCACGCCGGGCGGTCTTCGAGCCGCAGATCGAGTTCATCGACCGCGCGGCCCACGAAGCGGCCGTCGATCGGCAGAGCTGAACCCAGCGTCACCCAGGCTCGCGGATCCGCTGGGACGGGTCGTCGCGGCCTTCAGGCCGTCACCCGGCCCGCCCGATTTCGGTGAGCCGTCCCTGCACGAAGCGCCGTTCGGCGCCGTCCTCGGTCAGCTCCAAGGCTCGGTGGTACGCGTCCCGGGCCTCTGCGGTCCGACCGAGTCGACGAAGGAGGTCGGCCCTCGTCGTGTGCAGATAACGGAAGTCCTCGAGGGCGAGGCCGTCGACGATCCGGAGGCCGGCTTCGGGTCCGTCGACCTCAGCGACCGCGATGGCGCGGTTCAGCTCCACCACAGGCGATTCCGTCAGCCGGCCAAGCTCGGCGTAGAGCGCTGCGATCTCGACCCAGTCGCAACGGTCTTCGGCGTGCAACGAGGCGATCGCGGCTTGCAGGACGTATTGCCCGCGACCGCCCAGAGCCAGTGCCCGCTCGAGCGAGGTGCGGCCCGCCGCAATCTGCTGCGAATCCCATTGCGAGCGGTCCTGGTCGGCAAGCAGGACCAACTCATCGCCTCGGAAACGCGCGGCCCGACGCGAGTCGAGCAGCAGCATCATCGACAACATTCCATGTACCTCGGGCTCGCCGGGCATCAGTTCGGAAAGGGCGCGCCCGAGCCAAATGGCCTCGGCCGCCAGCTCGTCGCGGCCTCCGTACCCCTCGTTGAAGATGAGGTACACGACGGCCAGCACTGCTTCCAGACGCTCGGAAAGCAAGTGGCTGGGCGGAACCCGGAACGGGATTCCAGCGGCCTTTATCTTGCGCTTGGCTCGGACGAGCCGCTGGGCCATGGTCGGTTCCGGAACGAGAAAAGCCCGTGCGATCTCGTCGGTTGTGAGCCCGCCCAGGGTCCTCAGCGTGAGGGCGACCTGCGCGTCGAGGGCGAGTGCGGGATGACAACAGGTGAAGACCAGTTCCAAGCGCTCATCGGGAAAGCTCGATACGTCCATATCGTCCTCGGGCTCTTGGCGGGGATGCAGCCGCTGAATCCGAGCGAGGACCTGCTCTCGACGGATCCGATCCACCGCCCGATTGCGAGCGGTGGTCGTCAGCCAGGCGCGCGGATTCGCCGGCATGCCCTCGACGCGGCCAGCGCTCGGCCGCGATGGCGAAGGCCTCCTGGGCGGCCTCCTCGGCGAGGTCAAAGTCACCGAGGAGGCCGATCAGGGTTGCGACCACGCGACCCCACTGGTCGCGGAATACCTGTTCGAGGGTTTCTACCAATACGTCTCGCAGGGCCGAATCTCGATGGCCCCACCCAGTCGGGCCGCCGGGACTCGCGCGGCAAGCTCAATAGCGCCGTCGAGGTCGTCCGCTTCCAGTACGAAGTAGCCACCGATGGCCTCCTTCATTCCCACGAACGGCCCATCCGTGGTCAGGGTCTTCCCGGACTGGACGCGAACTGTGGTCGCGTTCTCGGGCAGCCCCAGGGGTACGCCGGGTGTCACGCCTGGCGTCTGGTTGAGGGCCCCGTAGTCGGCGTAGATCTGCTGCTGCTCAGCCTCGGAGAGCGCGCCCCACGCATCGGTGCCAGGCAGCGGTGTGGACCCCTGGTAGATCAGCATCATGTACTGCATTGCTTCCTCCTCATCGATCGAAGGTCTTCGTGTCGCCATTAGACGAACGGTGAGGCCCGGAATCGACAGGTCGTCCAATTTCTTTCGTGGCACGCGGCGCGGCACGTGCCCATCAGCACCATTTGGTCGAGTACCCCTCGAACTCGACCCAGCGTAAGTGCTCGCTGGTCCTTTCAGTCGTTGGCGGGCACATGGAAGAGCGTCTTCGGATCGCAGTGCCAGATGCCGTCGGTGTTCGGCTGTGTGATCGACTTGTCGTAGGCGAACTTGTTCGGCTTGACGTCCAAGACGGCGAAGCAGTCCGAGGGGGTGGGGTTGGCGTCCGACATGGTCAGATGCGCCACCGGAGGCGCCAACCCGCCACCGGTCCAGTTCGTCTGTGATGCCGCGTTCTTGAGCACGCACGAGACCGTCAGGTCGGTGGCGCATGCGCTGGCCGACTTGGCGAAGAGGATCCACGCGTCCATCGAGAGCTCGTCGTTGAAATCGAGCTTGTACCCCGGCGCCGCGTACTTCTTCATGATGGCGAGCAACTGCTCGAGGCCGGGGCTTTGTGAGGCCAACTCGAAGGGCCAACTCCCAACGGCCAGGTAGGTGGGCGGCAGGTTGGGATCCGTGGCGGCGGCCGCCTTGGTCGATTGGAGGTAGAGGGCACCCGGCAACACGATGACGGCCGGCTTGTACCCCGCGGTCACCATCGCCTGCATGTACGGGACCATGTTGGAGTAGTTGGCCGGCTCGAGGGCCTGGACCCCTTTGCTCTCGAGCTCTTGGATGTAGGGACCCCAGTCGGTGACCATGATCGGTGGTAGCTGCCAGTCCACCAGCTTGTAACCCTGCTCGAGCGCCGTATCCTTCCACTTGGTGACGGGGTCGATGACGCTCGGGGTGTTGGGGGACCCGTCGCCGAAGTGCTTTATGGCCTGCGGGAACTTCTTGGCCACGGCGCCGAAGAAGCCACCCTCGACCTCGGTGAGACTGCCGTTGGCGGGGCTGACCTGAAGCTTGGCGCTGATGGCTTGGTTCGAGACGGTGAACTCGGTGATCTGACCCAGGCCGCAGCCGACCCGTATCGGGACTGTCGGTTGGTCGAGCACGAGACCCCCACCGACGGCCATGAAGTCCGATTGACACGCCTCGCTGGTGACCTGTGCGTCGTTGAACAGCCCGCCGTCGCGGTCCTGGAGGACGATCTTCCGCCCGTCGATGCCACCCGAAGCGTTACACCACGCCGCGAACGCCTGACCCGCCTGGAGCAGTTCGAGGTCGAGCCCGGGCTGGACCGTATTGTCGGCGTCGTTGAAGCCGGCGATGTCGATGGCGTTCGCCGTGACACCGCGGGCAGACGCGGGTCCGACTGAACCGTGTTCGCAGATCTTGCCGACTCCTGGCCACTCGCCATTGTCCGAGAGGGCACTCGTCTCGCTGGACGAGACGGCACGTGTCGACGCGGAGACGGTCGTGGCCACGAGGAACGTCCCCCCGATCGCCGCCGACGCGACGAGGGCGACCGACGCCGCCCGGATCCAGTGCGTCGGCGCCGATCGGGACCTCCGTGCGCACCCCGCCCGGATGCGCTTGCCGCTCGAGTCCATTCCGAACCCCCTTGCGCTTGCTGAGCTGAGCCTCTCCCCGCGGCGTGAACCAGGGAACTTCGACGACCGCAGTCAGCTGAGCGGAGGATAGGTCGCATCGACTTTCGCCGGAGGGCATCCCGGTATCGCGCTCTCGGGAGAACGGGCAGCGTCGGCGCGAGGCGTCAAGACCGCCGTCGTCCACGCCGCTGCCATCCGTCCTTCCCTTGGCGGTTCGACCCGTCTCCCACCACTGGTTCTCTCCCGTCTTCGTCCCGCGCTCCTCTTTCCCTGGACGTACCCGGACCCTTCTCGGCACCGCCCTGGCGCCCATCGACGCCGCCGGTGCCACGGTTTCGCACCGCCCGTCGCACCAAGTTTCCGGTCGGTAACAAATCTCCCAGGTCAGAGGGCTTCGGCCTGCTCCTACCGGAGGTGCGAACGTGGCCGGCAGACTTGAGTCGCGCCCAGCGACGCGTGCCACACTGGGGCCCGCAACCGTCCCTTCGTCGATTGGAGCCGTCGTCCACGTGTTGGTGTTCACCTTCCCCGGGCAGGGTTCACAGCGCGCCGGCATGGGAGCGCCATGGGTGGACCACCCGTCCTGGGAGGTGGTCGACGAGGCCTCCGAGGCCGCCGGGCGCGACCTGGCGTCGCTGCTCCTCGAAGCGCCGATCGAGGAGCTCACCAGGACGGAGAACGCCCAGCTGGCGACGACCGCCCTCAGCCTCGTGGTGCTCGACGCCGTGGAGCGGACCGGACTCACGCCGGCCGCGTGCGCCGGGCACAGTCTCGGTGAGTACACCGCGCTCGTGGCCAGTGGTGCCCTCGGCTTCGAGCACGGGATTGAGCTCGTCGTCGCCCGTGGTGAGGCGATGGCGCGTGCCGGTGAGGAGGCGCCGGGCACGATGGCCGCCCTCCTCGGCATCTCCGACGACGACGCCGAGGCCGCCTGCCAGAGGGCTGAGGGCGACGTCTGGGTGGCGAACTACAACGCCCCCGGCCAAGTCGTGATCGCCGGGACCTCGGAGGCGGTCTTGGTCGCCGGTGAGCTGGCGAAGGAGCTGGGAGCGAAGAGGGTCATGCCCATTCAGGTCTCGGGCGCCTTCCACACCCCACTGATGCGGGGTGCCCGCGCTGAGTTGCGCAAGGCGCTGGCGGATGTCACCTTCCTCACCCCCGAGGTCCGCGTGGTCGCCAACGTGGACGCACGGGTGCACGACGATCCCGCGGAGTGGCCCGGCCTTCTCTCCGCGCAGCTGTGCAGCCCGGTCCGGTGGCGCCAGACGCTCGAGACCTTCGCCCATCTCGGCCTGACGTCTCTCGTCGAGCTGGGTCCCGGCGGAGTGCTCAGCGGCCTGGCCAAGCGCAGCCTGCCCGAGATCCAGTCGCTCGCCGTGTCGAAACCCGAAGACCTCAACACGCTGATGGACCAGATCAGCGCAGCGGGCACCTGGCGCGCCGAGCCGGCACTGCACCAGGGCGAGCACCTCTACATGTCCGAGCGCGTCGTGGTGAGTCCCGGCAACGGCATCTTCTCGCCGGAGGCGTCGCTCCCCGCGCCCGGCGCTGGCCTGCTGCCCGGCACGCTCGACGAGGCTGACGCGCAACCGCCCATGGTCCACGTGGGCGATCTCGTGGGCCGCGTCGGCGTCGCCGAGGTGCGGACGCCATTCGACGGTCGGGTCATCCGCTGGATGGCCGCCGACGGCGAGCGCGTCCAAGACGGGCAACCGCTCGTGTGGCTCCGCGTGCCCGACGCGGACTTGTAGCGGCGGCGCAGTGACGGCAGCGGCGTAGATGGCGGTCGTGCTCGTGACTGGGGGAAGCCGCGGCATCGGCGCGGCGTGCGCGTCGTGGTTCTTGTCCAACGGCGACCGCGTCGCCGCCACCTACCGCTCCGCGGACGCGCCGGCACCTCCCGCGGACGCCGTCCCCGACCGCTATCTGGCCGTCCGCTGCGACGTCCGCGACGCCGACCAGGTCGAAGCGGCCTTCGCGGAGATCGAGCAGCGGTGGGGACCCGTGGAAGTGCTCGTCGCCAACGCGGGGATCACCAAGGATTCGCTCATGCTCCGCATGAGCGAGGCGTCGTTCCTCGAGGTGATCGACGCCAACCTCATCGGCGCCTTCCGCGTCGCCAAGCGGGCCATGGCCAAGATGCTCCGGTTGCACGCAGGACGGATCATCTTCGTGTCCTCGGTCGGCGCCTTCGTCGGGCTGCCGGGTCAGGCGAACTACGCCGCGTCGAAGGCCGGGCTCGTCGGCATGGCCCGGGCCATGGCGCGCGAAGTTGGGAGCCGCAACATCACCGTCAACGTCGTGGCTCCGGGCCTGGTCGAGACGGACATGACGGCGGAGCTGGGCCCGGAGCGCGTGGACGCGATGACGACCCAGGTGCCGCTCGGGCGGATCGGCACGGTGGACGACGTCGCAGGCGTTGTCGGCTTCCTGGCCTCTGGAGCAGCCGCCTACGTCACCGGCGCCGTCGTGCCGGTCGACGGCGGGCTCGGCATGGGCCTGTAGCGTTGGGGACACACGGACAAAGGAGTCAGAGAGTGGACAGCGACGCAGCGTTCGAGACGTTTCGCGAGTGCGCCGTCGAGGTGCTGCAGGTACCGGCGGAGAAGATCACGAAGGAAGCGAAGTTCGCGGACGACCTCGATGCGGACAGCCTCGACCTCGTCGAGCTGGTGATGGCGTTGGAGGAGAAGTTCGACATCACCGTGGACGAGACAGAGCTCGAGGACATCACGACGGTGGGCCAAGCCTTCGACCTCGTCTCCTCGAAGCTCTGATGCAGCTCGGGATCGGACCGGACGGGCCCGTCGCGGGCAGGCGAGTCGCGATCACCGGCCTCGGTGCGGTGACCTGTTGTGGCGCCGGCGTCGACGCCCTGTGGGACGGGTTGCTCCACCCCTCCGTCGTCGGAGGAGCGGTGCGCGGATTCGAGCCCGAGCACTGGTTCGGCCCCAAAGAGGTGCGACAAGTCGACCCCTTCGCCCAGTTCGCCGTGGCGGCATCCGCCATCGCGGTGGATGATGCCGGCGAGCTCGGCGTGGACCCCGCCAAAGCCGGGGTCGTGTTCGCCACCGGCGTCGGCGGTCTCGAGACCCTGGCCGGTCAGGTCGAGGTCTACAACGAGAAGGGGGCGCGCCGCGTGTCGCCCCGCCTCGTGCCGATGATGATGGCCAATGCCGGCGCGGCCGGCATCTCCATGCGTCTCGGGTGGCGCGGCCCCTCCGAGGTGATCTGCACCGCCTGCGCCGCGGGCACTCATGCGATCGCGGCCGCGGCTCGACTGGTGGCCTCCGGTCGATGTGACGTGGCCATCGGCGGTGGCTCCGAAGCGAGCATGCATCCGGTCGCTCTCGCGGCGTTCGCCAACATGACCGCGCTCTCGTCCTCTGGGATCTCGCGCCCCTTCGACCTACGCCGCGACGGCTTCGTCATGACCGAGGGTGCGGCCGCGCTGGTCCTCGAGGACTGGGACCGCGCCGTTGCCCGCGGGGCGCCGATCTACGCCGAGTTGGCCGGCGCAGCCAGCACGGCGGACGCGCACCACATCACCGCACCGTCCCCGGACGGGTCGGGCGCGGTGGCCTGCATGGAGTTGGCGCTGGCCGACGCCGGCATCGCTCCGTCCGACGTGGGCCACATCAACGCGCACGGGACCTCCACGCCGCTCAACGACCTGGCCGAGTCCCGCGCCATCACGAAGGTGTTCGGCGAGCCCGGTCCGCTCGTCACCTCCACCAAGGGGGTCACCGGCCACGGCCTGGCCGCGGCGGGCGCGATCGAGGCCGTGGCGGCCGTCCTCACCATCCACCACGCCACCATCCCCCCCACCGCAGGGTACGAAGAGCCGGACCCCGAGATCACGTTGCAGGTCGTGCACGGAGAGCCGAGACCGTGGTCGCCGAGTGCCGTGCTGTCGAACTCGTTCGGCTTCGGCGGCCACAACGGGTGCCTGGTGGTGCTGCCACCGGACTGACCCTGCCCGGTAAGGTCGCGCCTCCGCCGCCGAGGCCGGCAGCGGAATCCCGAATCCCGAGGTCCGTCGAGTGGGAAAGCCGCGAAGCTCGAGCACCGCGTGGTGGCGCTCCCCTGCCCTCCTCGTCGCCGTGGGTGTGGTGGTGGTCGCCCTCGTCGCGGGCGGCGTCGTCCTCGCCACCAGGAGCACCCGTGCGCCTGCTCCCCCGGCCGCGCCGGCCGTCACGACTCGCGCCGTGGCCTTCGGTGACTCCGTGCCGTACGGACACGGGCTCGCCAACCCCTACCTGACGCCGCAGCGCGGCCTCCCGCCGAGCGCCGTGTCCCAGGGACCCTCGACGCAGGCCTACCCCAGCCTGGTCGCCCGGAATCTCCACCTCGACATGACGGTGCGACCGACCAACTGCGACCTCGTCGGTGACCAGCTGGCCATCAGCGGCGCCGTGGCCGATCCGGCCGACAACCGGTCCCTCGACGGGCAGTGCCCCCGCCCACCGCGCCCGGCGCGCAACCTCGAAGACGAGGTGGCGGCGGCCGGCCTCGATCGCCACCCCGCCCGCCTGGTCCTCATGGAGGACGGGGCCGACGACATCCACTTCGCCCAATGCCTCGTCTACGACCTGGTTCACGTCCTCGGGCTCGGGCCTTCACTCGGCACACGCTGTGTCTCGAACGGCACCGTCACCAAACCGGTGGCCGACGAGCTGGCGAACGTCCGCCGGAGCCTGGCCGGGGCCATTGAGCTGGCATCGGCCCACGCGCGGACCGTGGCCGTACTCGACTACTACCAGCCGATCCCCCGCCCGTCGGAGATCGCCCGCGACACGGGCGCGTCCGGTCTCGGCACCAACCTCGTCTGCGCCGGGATCAGACTGGACGCCGCGGGCACCTACGCCGACGCGCAGGTCGTCCTCGACGCCCTCAACCGGGCCATCGCCGGGGCGGTGGCCGATGCGCGCGCCCATCGGGTCCGCAATGTCGAGCTGGTCGACATCTCGTCCGTCGTCGACGGACACGGTATGTGCACGGCCGATCCGTGGGTCTTCTCCGGAGAGCGGGTGCCCGATGTGACCCTGGCGGTCGCCACCGAGCACATCCTCGCCGCCAAAGTGTGTAACGCGACCACCGCCCTGCACGGCGAGATGTCCTGCTCGCCTCTCATCGCGTCGGCCGAGCAGGCCGAGCGCAACATCACGGGGTATGTCTGGCGCGCCTCACACCCGACGGCGGCCGGCCAGCAGGCCATCGCCCGGGCGGTCCTGCGCCAGCTCGCCGGAGGCGATCAGTCGATGGCCTGGCGCAGCGCCGACACGAACTCGGACGCACCATCGGGCCCGGCACCCTGGAGGAGCCGCCGGACGAGCGCGGAACCCACCACCACCCCGTCGGCCACCTCGCACACCTCGGCCGCCTGAGCCGGGGTCGACACCCCGACGCCGACGCACACCGGCATGTCGGTGTGCTCGCGGATGCCCTCGACCACGCGCGCGACGTCGACACCGATTTCGGAGCGCTCGCCGGTCACACCCATCCTCGACACGGCGTAGACGAAGCCTCGGGCGCGGGCGCAGATACGCGCCACGCGTTCGGGCGGGCTCGACGGCGCGACCAGGAGCACGGTGTCGACGCCGGCGGCGTCGGCCTCCAGCGCCCACGGTTCGAGCTCCTCGATCGGCAGGTCGGGGACGATCGTCCCGGCCACACCCGCAGTGGCCAGCGAGCGCGCCATGCGCTTGTGCCCGGCGCGGAAGACGATGTTGTAGTAGGTCATGACGGCGACGGGCGTCCCGAGCTGCGCCAGCGCGATCCCGTCGAGGACCTCGCCCGGAACCGTGCCCCGGGCGAGCGCGCGCACGGACGCTTCTTGGATCACGGGGCCGTCGATCATCGGGTCCGAGAACGGGATGCCGACCTCCACCGCGTCGGCTCCGGCCGCGACGACGGCCGCCAGCGTGTCCGTCCAGTCGTCCGTCATGCCGCCCATCAGGTACGGGATGAGAAGCTTTCGACCCGATTCGCGACGGGACCGGAGCTCCTTCTCGAGTTCAGCCACCGCCGGCGGCCCCGAGGATCTCGCGCACCTGGGCCACGTCCTTGTCGCCCCGTCCCGAGAGCGTCACGAGCACCGTCGAACCGGCGGGGAGTGCATCGGTGCCCGCCGCACGGGCCACCCAGGCCAGCGCGTGGGCCGACTCCAGCGCCGGGATGATGCCCTCGGTGTGACTGAGCAGGCGGAAGGCGTCGAGGACCTCGGCGTCGCCCGCCGTCGTGTACTCGGCGCGGCCGACGGCGGCCAGATGGGCGTGCTCGGGACCGAGCCCCGGGTAGTCGAGCCCCGCCGAGATCGACTCGGCCTCGAGGATCTGGCCCGCTTCGTCCTGCAGGAGCCGCGAGTACATGCCGTGCAGCACTCCGGGGACCCCGTTCGTGATGGCGGCACCTCCCGCGGCTTCCACGCCGACCAGCCGGGCGCCGGTGTCGACGAAGCCGGCGAAGGTGCCGGCGGCGTTGGAGCCGCCGCCGATGCAGGCCACCACCACGTCGGGGTCGGACCCGCCGAGCAGTTCCCGGCACTGCACCCGGGCTTCGTCGCCGACGACCCGCTGGAACTGGCGGACCATGTAGGGGAAGGGGTGGGGCCCCATCACGGAGCCGAGGCAGTAGTGAGTCGTCTCGACCGTGGCCACCCACTCGCGCATCGCCTCGTTCACCGCGTCCTTGAGCGTCCGGCTGCCCGAGGTGACCGTGCGCACCTCCGACCCGAGGAGCTCCATGCGGAACACGTTCAACTGCTGGCGCTGCGTGTCCACCTCGCCCATGAACACCGTGCACTCGAGTCCGAACAACGCCGCGGCCGTCGCGGCGGCGACGCCATGCTGGCCGGCCCCCGTCTCGGCGATCATCCGTGTCTTGCCCATCCGCCGGGTGAGCAGGGCCTGGCCCACGACGTTGTTCAACTTGTGCGAACCGGTGTGGGTGAGGTCCTCGCGCTTGAGCAGCACCTCGACTCCGAGGCGCTCGGAGAGGCGGGCGCACCGGGTGACCGGGGTGGGACGGCCGCCGTAGTCCCGGAGCAGGCCGTCCAGCTCGGCCCGGAAGGCGGCGTCGGACCATGCATCGTGGAACTGCGCCTCGAGGTCGAGGCACGCCGGCATGAGCGACTCGGGGACGAAACGGCCGCCGTACTCGCCGAAGCGGCCGTCCGGTCCAGGTTCGGCCATGAGGCCGGCGCTCATCCGTCCCGCCAGTCGTAAGGTTCGCCTGCCTCGTCATCGATCGCCGCGCCCTGCCGCGCCCGAGCCTCGAGGTCGGCGCGGCGAGCGGCGGCCACGAAATCACGGATCCGGATGGGGTCCTTTCGGCCCGGCGACGATTCGACGCCGCTCGACACGTCGACCCAAGCCGGCCGGAGGTGGGCGACGGCATCGCCCACGTTGTCGGGGCGGAGCCCACCGGAGACGACGAGACGGTGGTGATCCACCACGCCCTCGGCGAGCCGCCAGTCGAAGACCTGGCCCGACCCGGGGTTCTGGCCGTCGACGAGCAGGTAGTCGGCGCCGAACTCCTCGAAGCGGACGATGTTCGGATCACCCGCCGGAAAGGCCTTGATGACGAGGGGGACGCGGGCGCGGACCCACTGGGTCTCCTGGGTCGACTCGTGCCCGTGAAGCTGTGCCGCGGCCAGGCCGGCCGTCTGGACGGCCTCCACCACGCGCTGGGGCGCCTCGTCGCGGAAGACACCGACCGTGATGATCTCGGTCGGCAGTCGCTTCACGATGTCTCCGGCCAGCTGGACCGGGATCTGGCGCGGGGACGGGGCGAACACGAACCCGACGGCGCGGGCCCCGAGACTGACCGCGAGCAACGCGTCCGCCTCGGAGGTGATGCCGCAGATCTTGACCAAGAGCTCGTCGTCGCTCACCGTGGCGCCACCGGGTGACCGGACAGCTCACGGAGCACGGAGGCCCGGTCGCCGGCCCGGACCAGCGTCTCCCCCACCAGGATGGCGTCGTAGCCGGCGTCGGCCAGACTCGCGGCATCGGCCGCACCTCGGATGCCCGATTCGGCGACCGCGGTGACCCCGGGCGGGATGCGCGCCGCCAGCCGGCACGCCCGCTCGTGGTCCACCTCGAACGTCCTGAGGTCCCGCTGGTTCACGCCGATGAGGCCCGCCCCCGCGCCCAAGGCGCGCTCGAGCTCCGCGTCGTCGTGCACTTCGACGAGGGCGGCGAGCCCGAGATCGGAAGCCAATCGCGCGAAACGGCGCAGCTCGGCGTCGTCGAGTGCAGCTGCGATCAACAAGACGGCGTCGGCGCCCATACAGCGTGCGTCCGCCACGTCGGCCTCCTGCACGGTGAAGTCCTTGCGCAGCACCGGCAAGCCGGCCGCGGTTCGTGCGGACGCCAGGTCCGCGGGCGAACCTCCGAAGTACTCGGCGTCGGTGAGCACCGAGATGCAGGCGGCACCCCCCGCCGCGTACTCCTTCGCCACCAGGTCAGGCTGAAGGCCGCCGTCGAGCTCACCTTTCGAGGGGGACCGGCGCTTGATCTCGGCGATGCACGACAACCCCTCCGCGTGGAGGGCGCCGGTGAAGTCGCGTGGGGGCGGTGCCTGTGCCGCCCGTTCGACCAGGTCAGCAAGGGGACGCGTATCGGCGGCAGCCCGGACCCGATGCGTGGCGAGGATGTCCGCCAGGTAGGTGGGCATGACGACTCAGGTTAGCGGTGCGGCCTCCGCCTCAATGGCCACGCTCGTCAGGCGGGTTGTCGTTCCCGGGGGGCCGAGAGCTCATCCCGAGCGCGGCGCAACGAGGTCGGCGCGGCGCATGCTTCAATGTGGGGTCAGATGTCAAACGCCGATGCGGGTCAGGATCCTCTCCCGGCGCTCGCGTTCTTGGCGCGGCAGCTCGCGTGCGCCAGCGGCCGCCGCCGGGGGCACAGTGCCCGCCTCACGGAGTAGGTCGGCGATGCCGGAGTAAACCACCTCGACGGTGAAGTCGTCGATCTCGACGACGGCCGACTCGGAGCCGTCCTCGGCCAGCCGGGTCACTCTGATCATCGGTCCGCCGTGACGCGCACCCGCGTCTCGTCACCCAGGCGTTCGATCGCGATGCAGTCGCCGTCGCGGAAGATCCACCCGGCCTCGCGCCAGGGCTTGAGCTCGGGCAGCGACCCGACGGACTCCACCGGGACCACCTCTCCCTCTGTCGAGTGCGCGTGCCTCATGCGTGACAGCGTGCGCCCCCCCGGTGTCACCAGGGGTGTGGACGGGTTGCATTCCTGTTGCACCGGGCCACTCGGCAGGCCCAGGCGGAAGGCCCGGCCCTGGTGGTCGGGTGGGCACGAAGCGCGAAACGCGAACCGGCAGCCCGGCGTTCCGTCCCCCGGCGGCGTCGTCGTCGACGAGCTCGAGTCCCGGGGGTACGGGCCGCCACCACGGCGCGCGCTTGAACACCCGCGCCCCGAGCTCGGTGCCCAACGGCCCGAGCACCATTCGCCTGGGCGCAGGCTGGTCGGCCAGCTGCCACCGGAACTCGGCGGAGAAGCGCAGCCTCGGCTCGTAGTTCGGCAGGGACGCGTGCGTGGTCATGCAGTGCAGGATCACCACGTCGCCCGCCTCGAAGTCTGCCGTGCGCCATCCGGGCTCGAGCCGCTGAAGCGGCCGAGGCGCGACGCGAGGGGTGCACTGGCTCCCGGGGAGCACCGCCAGGCCGCCGAGGCTCGTGGGCACCTGGCCGAGCGGCACCCAACAGGTGAACATGTCCTGGGTCGCCCGGAAGTCCTTGTGGACGAAATTGCCGGGGTGAACGGGCACGAGCGACGACGGGTAGACCACGCGCGGGATCTTCAGCGGGTAGCAGAACGCCTCGGGTCCCATGATGCGGCGCATGAGGCCGCTCAGCGCGGGTGAGAAGGCGAGGGCATGCAGGTCCGGATCGAGGACGATCCGTCGCATGGCCGGGTCCGACAGAGCGTCTCGAGCGGCCACGGCGCGCACCGGGAGCCGGGGTGGCGCCGTCGCCGGGTTGCCGCCCGGCTCGGTCCATCCTGCCGCCTGCAGAGCGCCGAGCCCCCGCCGGCCGAGCGCGCCGACCTGTTCGGGATGGAGCAGGCCCCGCACGAAGACGTAGCCGTCGCGCCAGATGCGCTCGCGCAGTGACGCGCTGTCGTCGAGCACCGGTGTGGAATCGGTCAACCCCGAGCGCGTGGCCAGAAGCCCCATCAGGCCATGTTCACGCTGGGGTGTGAGGGAAAACCCCTGTTTGGGTAAGGAAAGTGTGACGCGGCCGATCAGCGAGCGAAGAGGTGCCACCCCGCCCACATGACGCCCAGCACGAGGAAGACCCGCAGCACCGGTGCCGTGGCGACGCGTGAGAGCGCCTCGACCGCTGGGTCGCACGCACCTCGATGTGACACCCACACGAGGGTGACGAGGGCGAGGCCGAGCGCGGCCCAGACGGCGTACGAGAGCGCGCCGACAGTGGTCACCGCGGCGCGGGCCGGCCGAGGCGGACGACCGTCCACCCCAAGCCGAGCCAGGCCAGGAACACGAGCGCCTTGAGGGCGTAGTAGCGGTCGACGGCGTTGAGCATGGAGCTCAGCGTCGGGTGGTCTCCCCGGGCCCCGGGCACGAGCTCGTTGACCAGCTCCCAGGCCACGACGGTGGCGGCGGCCACCACCCAGGGCAAGTACGGGTAGCCCTGGCGATGCACCTGCGGTCTGACGGGGTGCCTCGGCCAGCACACGATCGCGCCGACCGCCAACGCGGCGATCGGAACAGCCGTCACCAGGTCGGCCTGCCACGAGAAGGGTTGGGTGGCGGCGGCGACCAGCGCGTAGCCGGTCCCGAGCGCCAGCAGCGCCGGAGTGCGCCACCCGAGCACTCCGAGGCGGGTGAGCAGCGTTCCTCGCTTCAGCCCGCCGCGGCGGAGTCGACCAGCGGGAGCACAGCCACACGGGCGGGGCGCGAACCACCGACCCCGTCGCCCGAACGGAGCCGCACCGGGCCGGGAGCTTCGACACTCCGATGCAGGTAGGCCAGAGCCGCCCAGGATGCGAGCTCGCTGCTCCACGCGGCCGAGGTGATCGTCCCGACGACCTTGTCCCCCGCTGCGCCGTCACCCTCGGGTGCCTCACCGGCGTGCAGCGTCATCCCGGGAGCGAGGGGGTCGCTCGGCGCCGGCCCGGCCGGCGCGATCAGGCCCACGAGCCGGCGCGCCACCTTGGATCCCCGCGCGTCGAGTCGGGCCACCAGTTCCTGTCCGGTGTAGCACCCCTTCGTGAAGCTCACCGTGCGCTCGACCAACCCGGCCTCGGCCGCGATGGTCTTGGGGGTCAGTTCGGTGCCCATGACCGGGATCCCCGACGTGATGCGGCATGCCTCGACCGCGTCGGGCCCGCACGCCACGGCACCCTCGGGGAGATCGGCCCGCCGCGGGTCGGGCACCAGGTCGTCGGGCCCGAGGACATCCACCCCTGGCCAGCCGTTCCACTCGACCGGGAGCACGAGACAGCCCTGTTCGGTCCCCGACGGGAAGAGCAGGTCCGCGACCTCCTCGGACCGTGCGCCGCGCAGGGAGAGGCAGCGCCACCCCAGATGTTCGATGTCCACTTTGGAACGCAGCAAGAAGCGCCGCAGACGGCCGGCCACCAGCTCGCCGAAACCGCCCTCCACGTCCAACACGAATTCCTCGTCGCCGGTGCGCGCCACGCGCACCAAGGCACAGAGCTTGCCGTCGGGCTCGAGGAGCAGCGAGTCCACCGACCGAGCCGAGGCCAGCGCGGCCAGATCCTGGCTGAGCTGACCCTGCAGGTACGACTCCGCGTCGGGACCACGCACGGCCAGGACGTCGCGCCGGGTGCGGAATGCTCCTGCGCCGCTCCGCAGGGCGTGCGTCTCGGCATCGATCACGGTTCAACACGCGCGGCGCGCATGCGGCGAGCCGCGGTCACGGCCACCAGCAAGGCTCCTGCCTTGTGCTCGCACTCCTCGTCCTCGCGTTGGGGGTCGCTGTCGGCCACGATGCCGGCGCCCGCCTGGATGCTGGCGCGACCGTCGGGCGTGACGACCATGGTGCGGATCGCGATGGCCGTGTCGACGTTGCCCGAGAAGTCGATGTAGCCCACCACACCGCCGTAGACGCAGCGCTTGGTCGGCTCGAGCGCGTCGATGATCTCCATGGCGCGCACCTTCGGCGCGCCCGACAGGGTGCCGGCCGGCAAGGTCGCACGAAGCACGTCGATCGGGCCCTTGCCGTCGCTGAGCTCCCCCGACACTTGCGACGTGATGTGCATGATGTGGCTGTAGCGTTCGATGGTCATCAGCTCGTCGACCTTCTCCGTCCCGAACCGGACCACCCGGCCGACGTCGTTGCGCGCCAGGTCGACGAGCATGATGTGCTCGGCCACCTCCTTGGGGTCCTCGGCCAGCTCCCCTTCGAGCAGCCGGTCGTGCTGCTCGGACTCGCCCCGCGGGCGGGAGCCGGCGATCGGCCGCGACGTGACGATCCGGTCCCTCAGGCGGACCATCGGCTCGGGCGAGGCACCGACGACGGTGACCTCGGGAAAGCGCAGGAAGTACAGGTACGGGCTCGGGTTGAGGAGGCGCAGGGCGCGGTACACGTCGAACGGGTCGGCGCCGAGCTCCAGGTCGTAGCGCTGGGACAGCACCACCTGGAAGATGTCCCCCGCCGTGATGTACTCCTTGGCCACGGCGATGGCAGACCGGTACCCCTCCGAGGTCATGGTCCGGGAGGCCGCGGCCTTGTCGAGACCCCTCTCCGGCGCCGCGAGCAGCTCGCCCGAACCGGGCCGGGCGCAGTCCGACGCCAGCTCGCGCAGGCGGAGGCACGCGGCCTCGTAGGACGCCGCCACGGCCGAGGCGTCGACCTCGCCGAGCGGAGACTGGGGCACGACGACGTTGTCGACGAGGACGATGCGCTGGCGCCAGTGGTCGAAGGCGCAGAACTGCCCGATGACGACGAGCGCGGCGTCGGGGTGCCCGAGGTCATCGGGGGGAGGGTGCGGGAGGCGCTCGACCTCCCGGACCACGTCGTAGCCGAGGTAGCCGACGAGCCCACCGTGCAGCGGCGGCAGGCCGGGCAGCGTCGGAGAGCGAAAACGGGTGACCAGGTCCTCGACGGCGGCGAGAACGCCCCGCCCGGTGTCGCGCAGACCGAGCCGTCCGGTCGTCTCGACGGCGCGCCCACGGGCGGTGAGCGTGGCCAGCGGCCGGCGCCCGACGAACGAGTAGCGCCCCCAGCGCTCGCCGCCTTCGACCGACTCGAGGAGGAACCCGTCGTCCTCTCCCACCACGCTGGCGAAGCAGGAGACCGGGGTCAGGGTGTCGGCGACGACCTCGCACCACACCGGGACGATGGCGTGCTCCTTGGCCAGCGCGGCGAACTCCGCCGGGTCGGGGCGAAAGTTCAGCACCGGCGCCCCACGGTCACGCGTCCGGGCGTCGGGGCACGCCGGGCCCGGTTCCCACGGCGCGGTAGAAGCACGAGCGCTCGCCGGTGTGGCAGGCGCCTCGCCCGTGCTGGTCGACGCGCACGAGCAGCGCGTCGCCGTCGCAGTCGACGCGCACCTCGCGCACGTACTGACGGTCGCCCGACGTCTCGCCCTTCTGCCAGTGCTCGCGCCGGCTCCGGCTGTAGAACCATGATCGGCCGGTGGTGAGCGTCCGCCGCAGTGCCTCGGCGTCCATGTAGGCGACGGTCAGCACCGTGCCGTCGTCGGCGTCTTGGACCACGGCTGGGACGAGCCCGCCGCCTTTGTCGAAGTCGACGGCGCCGACCAGGTCGGCATCGAAGGTGAGTGCCACCCCTTCGGGTGGTTGCTCCGTGGTGGTGCTCATGTCCTGGCCGCCGCGTTCAAAGGTAGAGCCCCGTGCCGCTGTCGTTGCGGGTCGACGCGATGGCGTGGATGTCGCGTTCGCGCAGGATCACGTACTCCTCGCCGTGCACCTCGACCTCGAAGCGGTCCTCGGGGTTGAACAAGACCGTGTCACCGACCTTCACCGTGCGCACGTGGGGCCCGACGGCTTTGGCCTCGGCCCAGGTCAGGCGGCGGCTGATCTGCGCCGTAGCCGGGATCAGGATGCCTGCCCTCGACCGACGCTCACCGTCGCTCGGTGAGATCTGGACCATGACCCGGTCGAAGAGGACCGAGATCGGCTGCTTGTCCTCGGTCGCGGCATCGGCCGCTCCGTTCTTCCTCGTCGATGTCGGCACTGCAGGTCACGGTACCGCACGGGGGCTCCCAGCCAGGTCAGGCCGGGCGGACGGTCACCCCGCGGGAGGCCATGTACTCCTTGGCCTCGCCGATCGTGAACTCGCGGCGATGGAAGATGGACGCGGCCAACACGGCATCGGCTCCCCCGTCCAAAGCTCCGTCGACCAGGTCCTGGAGCCGGCCCACACCCCCCGATGCCACGACGGGAACGTCGACGGCGTCCACCACGGCGCGCGTCAGGCCGAGGTCGAAGCCGTCCCTCGTCCCGTCGCGGTCCATGGACGTGAGCAGGATCTCCCCCGCGCCCCCGGCCGCACACGTCGCCGCCCACCTCACGGCGTCGAGTCCCGTGGGCCGGCGTCCCCCGTGGGTGTGCACCTCCCAGCCCGAGCCGTCGGGCCATGCCCGTGCGTCGATCGCCACGACCGCGCACTGGGCGCCGAACTCGTCGGCGATCTCGCGTACGAGGGCGGGACGCTCGACGGCTGCGGTGTTCACCCCGACCTTGTCCGCGCCGGCGCGCAGCAGACGGCGCGCGTCGTCGGCCGTGCGCACGCCTCCGCCCACGGTGAGGGGGATGAACACTTGCTCCGCGGTGCGGGCGACGACCGACACCATGGTGTCGCGCCCGTCGGAGGAGGCCGTGATGTCGAGGAAGGTGACCTCGTCCGCCCCTTCGGCGTCGTAGCGCGCCGCCAGCTCGACCGGATCGCCCTCGTCGGTGAGGTCCACGAAGCGAACACCCTTGACCACCCGGCCCGCATCGACGTCGAGGCACGGGATCACCCGGACGCTGCGCACGCGGCCAGACCCTCCTCGACGCTGAAGCGCTTCTCGACCAGGGCCCGCCCGACGATGGCGCCCTGCAAACGGCGGCCGGCGGCCTGCAGGCGCGCCAGCCCGAGGAGATCCTCGGTGGCCGAGACGCCGCCGGACGCCACGAGTGGGAGCGCGGTCTGCAGGAGCAATGCCGCCATCCCCTCGGTGTCGGGGCCCGAGAGCATCCCGTCACGGGCGACCGGGGTCACGACAACGGCGCCGATGGGTTCGCCCGCCCAGAGCGTGAGGAGCTCGCTCACGGCCAGGCCCGAGCCCGAGAGCCAACCGTGCCCCTGGGCCTCGGCCACCCCGTCGTCGCGGACGCGGTAGTCGAGCCCGACGGCCACGTGTCCCGGCCAGCGCCGGGCGCAGCGCGCGGCCAGGGCAGGATCCTCGAGGGCGACCGTACCGAGCACCACGCGAGCCACGCCCGATGCCAGCAGCTCGGCTGCGTCGTCCTCGGCGCGCACCCCGCCGCCGAACTGGACGTCGACGCCAGCGTCGCGCGCCAGGCGGAGGATCTCATTCAGTGCGGGCCGCTCGTGAGGGACCCCGGTCCGGGCCCCGTCGAGGTCGACCACATGCAACCAGCGGGCGCCCGCGGTCACGTACCGCTGCGCCAACTCGACCGGATCGCCGTAGCGCTGCTCGCGTTCGAAATCGCCCTGGGTCAGTCGGACGGCCTCCGAGCCGCGAACGTCGATGGCGGGCAGGAGTTCCATCAGCCCGCCAGCGCGACGAAGTTGGCCAGCAACGAGAGGCCCGTCACACCCGACTTCTCGGGATGGAACTGGGCGCCCCACAGGGAGCCTCGTCGGGCCAGCGCCGCCACCGGACCGCCGTAGTCGCAGACCGCCACGGTCTCTGCTCCGACGGGCGGAGCGAAGGAGTGCACGAAGTAGACCCAGGGCCGCTCGCCCAGCCCGCGCAGGAGGGCCGGCTCCTCCGCGTCGTTGTCGCACGCGGGAGCCGTGAGACGGTTCCACTGCATCTGCGGGTGCTTCACCCCGGGCGGGAGGGGGCCGACCAGGCCGGGGAACACGCCGAGACCCCGGGCCGACGGGCTCTCGACCGAGCCTTCGTAGAGGAGTTGGAAGCCGACGCAGACGCCGAAGAAGGGCACGCCGGCGTGGAGGGCCTGACGGGCCGGCTCCTCGAGGCCCCGCTCGCGCAGCGCGTCGGCGCAGGCCCCGAACGCGCCGACGCCGGGCAGGACGAGCGCGTCCGCCGCCTCGGCCTCGGCCGGGTCGGTGACGAGGCGCGCCGCCGCTCCGACGTGCTGGAGAGCCTTCTCGGCCGACCGGAGGTTCCCGATGCCGTAGTCGAGGACGGCGATCCGCGGCCCGGCGCTCACAAACTGCCTTTGGTCGAGGGTACGCCGACCCCCTCGACGCGCACCGCGTCGCGCAGGCACCGGGCGACGCCCTTGAAGCTCGCCTCGAGCATGTGGTGGGTGTTCTTGCCCTCGAGCCGGCGCACGTGCAACGTGATGCCGGCCGCAGTGACGAAGGCGCGCCAGAACTCCTCGGCCAGCTGCGGATCGAAAGGCGGGGTCCCGAGACCCGGCGTGTCCGGGGCGAAATCGAGGCCGTAGGCGAGGTACGGCCGGCCGGAGAGGTCGAGTGCGACCTCGATGAGCGCCTCGTCGAGGGGCAACAGGATGGACGCGAAGCGCCGAACCCCCGCCTTCTCGCCGAGCGCCTCCGCCAGGCAGCCGCCGAGGACGATGCCGACGTCCTCGACCGTGTGGTGCGCGTCGACGTGCAGGTCGCCGCTCGCCTGAATGCGCAAGTCGAACGAGCCGTGGCGCCCGAGCTGGCTCAGCATGTGGTCGAAGAAGGGCAGGCCCGTCGTCACGGAGGTGGCACCGGTGCCATCGAGGTCGAGCTGAATCTCGATCGTGGTCTCCTTGGTGCCCCGCTCGGCTCGTGCCACCCGCGGTGCGCGGGACGACCCGTCGCCACCCGAGCCGCCACCCGCGCCACCCGCTGGCGCATGGGAGCGGCCGCCGATCGGATCGTCGTGTGTCCTCACAGGCTCTCCTTCAACGCGAGCAGGAAGCGGTCGTTCTCGTCGGGCGTTCCGACCGTCACGCGCAGGCAGCCGCGCAGACCGTCCCAGTCGGCGCAGCTGCGGATCAGGACCGAACGCTCCAACAGGGCTCGCCAGACGTCGTCGGCCTGGCGCTCCCTGGGCCGGAACAGGATGAAGTTGGCGTCCGAGGGCCACGTGTCGACGGGCAGCTCCGCCAGGGCGGCCGCGAGCCGCCCCCGCTCCTCGGCGATCAGCGCCACCCGCCGCTCCATCTCGGGCATGTGACGCAACGCGAGCATGCCGGCCAGTTGCGTCTGGGCCGAGAGGTGGTAGGGCAGGACGACCGCCTCGCAGGCGTGGACGACGTCGGGGTGGGCGACGGCGTATCCCAGCCGGGCGCCCGCCATGGCCCACGTCTTGGAGAATGTGCGCGTGACCACGAGGCCCGCCCGGTCGGCGGGGGGCGGCCCGTCTCCCCGCAGCTCGAGGGCGGACCAGGCCGAGAACTGTCCGTACGCCTCGTCGACGACCACCAGCCCCGGGGCGAACTCGAGCACGACCGCCACGGTCTCGGGCGGTTCGGCGCGGCCCGTCGGGTTGTTGGGCGAGCACAAGAAGGTGATGTCGGGCTGCTCGGCCTTCAGGAGGCGGCGTGCGTCGTCGCGGTCGATCAGAAAGTCGTCGTCGCGCGCGCCGGCCACGACCGACGTCCCGGTGATGCGCGAGATGTGCGAGTGGAGCGCGTAAGTCGGCTCGAACATCGCCGCCCGCCGCCCCGGGCCGCCGAACGCGAGCAGGAGGGACTGGAGCACCTCGTTGGAGCCGTTGGCGCAGAAGATCTCGTCGGCGTCGACGCCGTGCAGCTCGGCCACCGCTCCGCGCAGCTCGGTGGCGCGACGGTCCGGGTAGCGGTGGAACGAGACCTCCTCCAGGGCGTCGAGCAGCTCCTCGCGCCAGGCGTCGGGCGGCGCGAACGGGGACTCGTTCGTGTTGAGGCGGACCTCAGCCTCGACCTGGGGCGAGTGGTAGCCCTCGCTCAGCCTGAGGTCCGGGCGCACGGGGGGCACGCGGCTCACCGATCCGACTCCGCCTGCTCCTGTTCCTGCGCCTGTTCCTCCCGGTTCCTGCACCTGTTCCTGTTCCTGCACCTGCTCTTGCTCCAGCGCGGCCAGCCTGATGCGGACGGAGTCGGCGTGGCCCGGCAGGCCCTCGGTCTGCGCCAGGGTGACGGCGTGGGGGCCGAGTGCGCGCAACGCGCCGGGCGTCACGCGCACGGCGTGCACGTGGGTGCGAAAGTCGTCGGCCCGCAGTGCCGAGGCGAAGCGTGCCGTGCGGTTCGTCGGCAGCACGTGGTTGGGCCCGGCCACGTAGTCCCCCATACTGGCGGGCGACCACGGGCCGAGGAACACCGCTCCGGCGTGACGGACCTGCATGAGCAGTGCCGCGCCGAGGGCCTCATCGACCATCAGCTCCAGGTGCTCGGGGGCGACGGTGTTGGCCACCGCCATGGCCTCCTCGGGGCCGTCGACCAGGCAGGCGACGCCTGACGAGGCGAGCGTGGACTCGAGGTCGGCCCGCCGCGGCGACGACGCCACGAGGCGGTCGACCTCGGCGTCGACCTCTTTGAGCACCGTGTCGTCCCACGTCACCAGCCAGGCCAGGCCGTCGGGGCCGTGCTCGGCCTGGACAACCAGGTCCGCCGCGGCGAAAGCGGGCGGCGTCCCCGGCCCGGCCACGACGACGATCTCGGACGGCCCGGCGAAGGCGGAGGCCACCCCGACCAAGCCGGCGACCTGGCGCTTGGCCTCGGCCACGTAGGCGTTGCCCGGACCGGCGACGACGTCGACCGCCGGCACGCTCTCGGTGCCGTAGGCCAGAGCACCTACCGCTTGGGCCCCGCCGATCCGGTACACCTCGTCGACGCCCGCGACGGCGGCGGCGGCCAGCGTGGCATCGTCGACCGCCCCGCCGGCGTCCGGCGAGGGGGGGACGCAGAGGGCGACGCTGCCCACACCCGCCACCTTGGCCGGGGCGGCGCACATGAGGACGGTCGAGGGGTATCGAGCACGGCCGCCGGGCGCGTAGATCCCGGCCCGCGCCACCGGCCGGGTCAGGTGCGAGACGGTGACCCCGCCGTCGACGTGATCACCCGGCGGCACGCCCTCGTCGGCGTGGTACGCCACGATCCGCGCGAAGGCCGTCTGCAGAGCGTCGAGCAGCGCACCGTCCACCCTCGCCTGCGCCCGCTCGATCTCCTCGGGGGGCACCCGCAGCCCGCCGGAGAGGTCCACCCCGTCGAAGCGGGCGGTGCAGCGGATCACGGCGGCGTCCCCGCCGAGACGAACCTCGTCCAAAATGGCCGCCACCGCATGGCGGACGTCCGCGCCGGGTGCGCCGGGGCGCGGCAGCACATCGTCGTAGGGCGGTGCGGTGCCGCGGAGGTCGACGACGCGGAGCGACATGGGGTCACAAGGCTACCGGCGGGGCTGGGCGCCTCCGGTGCCCGTGGATCGGTCGCCGTCGCTGATCGGCCATCATCGTGCCATGTCGACCGCCGCCGAGATCTCCTCCCTTTCGTCCTCGCTCGAGGAGCTCCACAACCGGGTGCGCGCCCTCGCCGACAGCGCGCTGGCGCGGGGCGACGAGGACACGGCACACGAGCTCATCGCGGTGGAGCGCTCGCTGGCGGGCGCTCTGCGGCGTCTGCGACGGTTCGCGCAGGCGCAGGCGTAACCCGGGCGACGGGTGCGCCGACGGGCGACCGGGTCGGGGCAGGGGGCAGGGTCGGGGTCGGGGTCGCCGGCTCAGGCGGGCCGGCTCCGGCTGGGATCGTCGAGGTCAGACCGCGTAGAGGACGAGCTCGTGCCCGAGCATGGTGGCCGCCGCCCGCAGCACCGGCTGGCGCTGCGACACCACGGCGCAGTTGCGCCGCTCCGCCAGCTCCACGACCGCCACCGCGGCCAGGTCCGAGGTGTCGCATCGGGCGGCGATCTCTCCGGCCCTCCGGGCGGTCTCCCCGCTGAAGGGCTCGACCTCGGTCCCGGCCAACAGCTCCGAGACGCGGTCGCTCCGCCCCTCGGTGCGGTACCCCTCGGCGACCGCCACCGCGGGGATGACCGGCACGATGCCGTTGGAGAGAGCGGCGCGGTGCAAGGACCACATCACGCGATCTCCACGCGCCGCGGCGTGGAGGGCGCCCAAGCCGTAGACGAGCCCTTCGCGCCGGCCCGCACTCACCGGCGGCGGACGCGGGAGGCGACGCCCGAGACGCCCGATCGCAGCCGCGCCAGCAGGGCCTCACCGGCCGCGAGCTCCTCGGCGCTCAGCGAGCCGGTCTCGCCTTCCCAGGCCGCCACCCCGCGCAGGCCCTGACGGACCCGTAGCTGCTTCTCGGCCGCGCTCGACAACCAAGCGCTGAAAGAGACGCCGTCCTGGCGTGCCGCCTCCTCGACCGAGGAGGCCACCTGGTCGTCCAGGGACACCGAGCGCTTGGTCACCATCGCGCTCCGATGGTAGCACCTCGAGTGCTACTACGAGGCGTCACGCCTGCTGATTCGGGGAGGCACGAGCCCCGGTGGGAGTCACCACAAAGGGCGACCTCGATACGGGGTGAGCTAGGCCCGGAACGCACCAATGCCGGCCCGAAGGCCGGCATTGGGCGAGTCGGCCAGGAGGCGGATCCCGGCTCTGACTCTTTTGGAACCAGGTGGCGGGAACCGGTTCCAATCAAAATGTTAACGCTTCAGATCCCAAATTTCATCGCGCAACCCCACATTTGCGAAAAAAAGCCGAAACTCCGCCTAAGGAGCCGTTGGGCAGAAGTCTGCCATTGAACACCGGTTGCACTGGGGTTTTCGGGCGAGACACACGGATCGGCCGTGCAGAATCAGGCGCAAACTGAAGGCTCCGCGCTCGGCTGCCGGGACCAGAGCGTTCAGGCGAAACTCCACTTTCACCGCGTCCTCCTGCTCTGTGGCTGTCATGCCCTCGGTCAGGCCGAGGCGCCGGCTCAGCCGGAGGACGTGAGTATCGACCGGAAGCCCGGGGAGCCCGAACGCGACACTCCGCACGACGTTGCCGGTCTTGCGCCCCACTCCTGGGATCGTCACCAGGTCCTCGAGCGCCGTCGGCACTTCGCCCCCGAAGCGCTCCACCAGCGCCGACGCCATGCCGATCAGGCTTTTGGTCTTGGAGCGGAAGAAGCCGGTTGTACGGATGATCTCCTCGACGTCCTCGGGGTTCGCCGCCGCCAGAGCGGCCGGGTCGGGGTAGGTCGCGAACAACGCCGGCGTGACCAGGTTGACCCGGGCGTCGGTCGTCTGGGCCGACAAGATGGTTGCGGCGAGCAGCTCGAAGGGGTTCCGATGGTCCAGCGCGCACAGCTCCTCCGCCGTGCCTGGATACAGCTCGGCCAGCCGCTCCACCGCCAGCCGGGCGCGCCCCTTCGGAGTGCGCGGCCTCGCCATCGGGTCAACGTAGCGGGTTACCTTGGCCATCGTGCACGTGGAGGTGGCCGCTCTGACCGGTCTCGACGCCGGTCAGCTGGCCGACCTCGTCGCGCTGGTCGGGCGGGCCGAAGCGGCCGACGGCCACCCGGCGCTGCCCGAGCCTCAGCGGCTCGCTCTCGCCGGCCTGCTGCACCCGCCGGAGGGAACCCTGGTCCTCTCCGCCCGCGATGGCGGAGCGCTCCTCGGTTGTGCTTTCGTCACGCCGGACCACGACGGCTCGGTCACGCTGCACGTCGTGGTCGACCCGCTCCGACACGACGGCCCGCGGACCTTCTCCGCGCTGGTCGAGCGCGCCCTCCGGGGGGATGTGAGCGGTTCGGCCCCGGTGCATCTGTGGGCCATGCAGGCCGGGGAGGCGGCCGACCGAGCAGGCGGCGCGCCTGGGCTTCGTGCCCGAGCGGGACCTGCTCCAGATGCGCGTGGCCCTTCCGCTCGACCCCGAGGTGCGCCGCAGGACGCGCCCGCTCGCCACCCGCGCCTTCGTCCGGGGACAGGACGAGGAGGCCTGGCTGCGTTCCAACAACCGCGCGTTCGCGGGCCACCCCGAGCAGGGCTCCTGGACCCGCGAGCAGCTGGAGGAGCGCCTCTCCGCCGAGTGGGTGGATCTCGAGGGGTTCCTCGTGGCGGACGATCCCGCGGGTGACGGCCTCCTCGGCTCGTGCTGGACCAAGGTCCACCGTGACCCCGAAGGAGTGCCCGTCCTCGGCGAGATCTACGTCATCGGTGTCGACCCGGCCCACCACGGGCAGGGCTGGGGCCGGTCACTGACGGTGGCCGGGCTGGACTGGCTGGGCCTCCACGGCGTGCCGGCCGGGATGCTCTACACCGATGCCGACAACCAGGCGGCGGTGTCGCTCTACCGGTCGCTGGGGTTCTCGGTCGACCACGTGGACCGCTCGTACTCCCGCGAGCCGTCGCCAGGCGAGGATCCTCAGCTCGTGCCGAGACCCGTGCCGATGGCACGGCCCACCCCGTAGGTCACCGCCGCCGCGAGGACGGTCACCGCCAGCTGGCGCAGCGCGGATTGGATGCGTGGGCGCTCGGTGAAGGCGGCGAGCACCACGCCCACCACCACCGCAGCCACCGCGCTCAGGACGATGGACCCGACGATGGCCGCGGTGCCCGAGGTCACGAGCCACGGCACCAGCGGGATGAAGGCGCCGAGGGCGAACGTCACGAAGGAGGCGGCGGCCGCCTGCCACGGGGACCCGAGGCTGTGCGCGGTGATCCCGAGCTCCTCGCGGGCGTGGGTCTCGAGGGCGAGGTCGGGGTCCTGCATCACCTCGGCCACCATGTCCTCGGCCACGGCCGGGTCGATCCCGCGCTTGACGTACATGCCCCGAAGCTCGGCCGCCTCACCCTTCGGGGCTCCTGCTCAGGGCTCGTCGCTCCACCTCGAGTTCGCGCTCCATGAGCTCCCGCTGGGCCGTCATGGAGAGGTACTCCCCCGAGGCCATGGAAAAGGAACCGGCCACCAGGCCGGCCACGCCGGCCAGACGCACGATGGAGCCGCCCGGGTTGGCCCCGGCCATGCCGAGGACGAGGGACACGTTCGTGACCAGCCCGTCGCTGATGCCGAACACCGCGGCGCGGGCCCCTCCTCCGCCGATGTTCCGGTGGTGGTGGGGCAGCGCGTGGTCATGCTCGTGGGTGGAACTCACTGCCGCTCAGCGTACGGTCCCCGCCACCGCTCCCGCCGCGTCAGGTGAGCGTGAACGTGGTCGAGGTGTTCAGCCCGTCACCGCTGGCGATGATCTCGTGCGAACCGTCCTGGCCTGCCCGCGAAGTCTTCGGTATCCGGGCCTCACAGCTGAAACTTCCATCGGCGGCGACGGTGCCGGTACAGAGTTCGATCCGCGCTCCATTGGTTCGGACGGAGTAGGCGACCGTCACGGTCGACCCTGGCGTGAACGCGAAGAGCGAGATACTCACCGCCTGCTTCGGGGGACCTGCGTCCGGCGTGACGGCGACCGGGGTCACCGGCGGGGTCGGCTCGGCGCTCCAGCCGGACGGGCCCAGGATCTCCGAGATGCCCGTGGTCGGGTCCTTCTGCTTGGCCCGGTACTGGCCGACGGCGACGCACGACGTCACGGCCGAGCACGACAGACCCTGGAGCGAGATGGAGTAGTACGCGGGGTTGGTCGTGCTCTGAATGCTCCAGTTGTTCCCGTCCCAGGTCTCGGCGAGGAAGGAGCTCGTGTTCGCGAGGGAGTCTTGTCCCACCGCCAGGCACGACGTCGACGAGGCGCACCACACCGCACCGAGCTGCGCTGCGGTCGCGCCCGACGGTGAGGCGATCGATTCGAGGCTCCACGTACTGCCGTCCCAGGTCTGGGCGAACCCTCCGCCCTGGACGGTGGCAGCGCACCAGTCCTCTGAGCTGCACGAGATCGTGCTCAGGTCGTTGAACGACTGGTCCTGGCCCGTCTCTGGGGTGTCCATGACGCTCCAACTGGTGCCGTTCCAAAGCTCGGCCAAGTTGAAGTCCCCTGCGGTGCCCGTCCAACCGCCGACGGCGAGACACCAGGTCGGCGCGAGGCACGACACCCGCTCCAGCCAGGCCAGGCCGTACTGGCCCGGGCTGGCCACGGTCTCGGACGTCCAGGAGCTCCCGTTCCAGGCGAGGGACACCGGCCCGAACCGGCCGGCCTCCTTCGACCCGACCGCCATGCAGAAGCTCGTGCCCGGAACGCAGGAGACGCCGTTCAAACCCAGTTCGGCCGCCGATATCGCTTCGGCGCTCCACGATGTCCCGTCCCAAGCCTCGGCCAGTCCGCCAGAGATGCTGTTCGTCCCGACGGCCGTGCACGAGCTCGCCGAGATGCACGAGACGTCGCTGAAAGCCGAACTCGCGCCTTTGATGTCGTCGTTGGGCACGTTCTGTACCGTCCACCCGGTGCCGTCCCACCCCTCGGCCAGGTAATCGGCGCGGCCATTCCGGTGCCCGAGGTAGAAGGTCCCCACGGCCTCGCACGAGGCTGTCCCGACGCAGGACTCCGAGTTCAAGAAGTTCTCGTGCTGGGTGTTGCCGCTGCCCGACTCCGTGGAGTGGTGGCGGGCAGACGCCGTCGCGTCGGGTGGGACGACGGCGATGCCCACGACGACCGCGAGCGCAATGCCGCCGGCGCAGCCCCGAACGATCTGACCGGCCATGACTGCCTCCTCGCGACCGCGGTGCCGGCACCGGCACCGGCACCGGCACCGGGACCGGGAGCACCGCTGGTCCCCGGGGTCGACGCTACCAACGCGTGGCCGGGCCGCGGGGCCGTCCGTCCGAGCCGGGGCGACCGAGGCCCGCCGGGCCCTTGGTAGCGTCCCGGGCTGGAGGTCGGCGTGGGTTCCGCCCGTGCCGCCTCAGCCACGACCGCCCGCGCGGCACCGACGACCCGAGGAGCCCCCCATGACCACCACCGTTTCCACCACCGTCGACGCCTTCCACGAGCTGGCGGGCACGCAGATCGGCTACAGCGAGTGGCAGACGATCACCCAGGAGCAGGTTGACCAGTTCGCCGACGCCACCGGCGACCACCAGTGGATCCACGTCGACCCCGAGCGGGCCAAAACAGGCCCGTTCGGCGGGCCTATCGCCCACGGCTACCTGACCCTGGCGCTGGCCCCGGCACTCCTCACCGGCATGCTCCGCGTCGATGCGATGAAGTTCGGCGTCAACTACGGGGCGAACAAAGTGCGCTTCCCCTCGCCCGTCCCCGTCGGAGCGGAGCTGCGCATGGGCGTCACGGTGGCCTCGGTGGAGGACGTGGAGGGCGGAGTCCAGGTCACCTACGACCTCGTCCTCGAGGTGCGCGACGCGCCGAAGCCCGCCTGCGTCGCCCAGGTCGTCTACCGCTACTACCGCTGACGGCGCGGCGGCGCCCTGTGGCCCAGCCGCTCCCCACCGGACCGGAGAAGACGGCGCGCGTGCGCGCCATGTTCGACACGATCGCGCCTCGCTACGACCTGGTGAACCGGATGATGACATTCGGGTTGGACCAGTCGTGGCGCCGCCGCACCGTCGCCGCCCTTGCCCTCCCTCCCGGCGCCCTCGTCCTCGACCTCGCCTGCGGGACGGGTGACCTCTCCCGCCTCGGTGAGCGCCACGGCTATCGGGTCGTCGGCGCCGACCTCAGCGCGGGCATGCTCGCCGCCAACGGAGGCACCACGCCGTTGGTCGAGGCGGACGGGGCGCGGCTGCCCTTTCCCGACGGCGCCTTCGACGGCCTCCTCTGCGGCTACGCGCTGCGCAACTTCACCGACCTGGCGGCGACGCTGGCCGAGTCGGCCCGGGTCCTCCGCCCGGGGGGTCGCCTGGCCGTGCTCGAGGTGGACACGCCCGAGTCGCCGCTCCTGCGTGCGGGCTACGACGTCTGGTTCACCCGCGCCGTACCGATGATCGGCGCCGCCCTCTCCGATGCCGAGGCGTACCACTACCTGCCACGCTCGGTGGCGTACCTGCCGGCCGCGCCCGAGCTGCGCCGCCTGCTGGTCGAGGCCGGCTTCGCCGCGGTGGGCATCCGGCCGCTGGCGGGCGGGCTGAGCCAGCTCGTGGTGGCGACGAGGGCGGGCATGCCATGACGACCCCGGCACCCTCATCGGCACCGTCATCGTCATCGGGGCCGCTCCCGCCGCTCCACGCCCGCACGGTGCCGCTCGACTTCGGGCCCGACGCGCTGCAGTTCGACGGCGGGCCCACCGTCCTCTTCGACCGACCCGGCCTCACCCTGGTCGGCTGGGGCACGGCCCGGCTCCTCCGGGCGGACGAGGCGGCCGAGGCTCTCGCCGCCATGGAGAGCGACGATCCGTTGCGCTGCCCCGGCTCGGGACCGCTCGCCCTGGGTGCGCTCCCCTTCGAGGATGCCATGGCCGGCCAC
This sequence comes from uncultured Acidimicrobiaceae bacterium, assembly GCA_963822265.1. Classification (GTDB taxonomy): domain Bacteria; phylum Actinomycetota; class Acidimicrobiia; order Acidimicrobiales; family RAAP-2; genus Bog-473. The sequence goes on along the minus strand of CAWGHA010000042.1, from coordinate 217,079 downwards.
CTCGTGGTCCCGCGGTTCACCCTGGGGATCTCGCGCGACGCCGAAGGCATGACCCGGCGCTGGGCCACCGCGGTCGGGCCGGCGGAATCGGCACTCCCGGGCACCGACGAGCTGTTCGACGCGGTGCTGTGGCAGTACGGGACCACGCCCGACGCATCGAGCCCGCCCGTCCCGTCGGTGACGGGCGTGACCACGAGCCTCTCGTCGGCCGCCTACCGCGACCAGGTGGCGCGTGCCGTGGCGGCGATGCAGGTCCCGGGCGCCTCGTTGCGCAAGGTGGTGCTGTCGCGTCCGGTGACGGTGGCCCTCGACAGCCCGCTCGCGCTCTCGGCGGTGCTGCGCCGGCTGCGCGCGGCCGAGCCCACGTGCACCGTGTTCTCCATGCCGGTCCGCGAGGGCACGTTCTTCGGCGCCACGCCCGAGCTCCTCGTCGCGCGCCACGGTCGCCGCGTCACCTGCCATCCGCTGGCCGGCACCGTTCGCCGGGGCGACACGGCGCGCTCGGACGCGGACGCCCAGCGCGCGCTCGCCCGCTCGGCCAAGGACCGAGAGGAGCACCGCTACGTGGTCGAGGACATCGCGAGAGTGCTCGAGCCGTACTGCGACGAGCTCCTCGTGCCCGAGGCACCGTCTCTGGTCGCCTTCAGCTCCGTGGCCCACCTCGGGACCCGCATGGAGGGACGGCTCGTCCCGGGCGCGCCGGACGTGCTCGCGCTCCTCGGGCCGCTTCACCCCACGCCCGCCGTCGGAGGCACGCCGCGGGCCGAAGCCCTCGCCGCCATCTCCCGGGCCGAGGGCGAGGCCCGCGGACCATGGGCCGGACCCGTGGGGTGGGTGGACGGGGAGGGCGACGGCGAGTGGATGATCGGCATCCGCAGCGCGCTCTTGCACCCCGACGGCCGCGGAGTCTCGCTGCGGGCCGGGTCGGGCGTCGTCGCCGCTTCCGATCCCGACGCCGAGGCGGCCGAGACCGACGTGAAGCTGGGCACGGTGCTCGACGCCGTGCTCCCCGGCTCGTCAGTGCAGCTGCGGTGAGGGAACCTGTGGGCGCGGCTCGAGTGCCACCTCCGAGGCGAGCCCCCGCTGGACGGCGGAGCCGCCGGCGAGCGGGATCTTGACCCGCAGCGACGCCCCGGGCCCGGTGGTCGAGAGAACCTCCGCGCTGCCACCGAGCGCTTCGGCGATGGCCCGCACAATGGCTAGACCGAGACCCGTCCCAGCCACCGAGCGCGACGGATCGCCCTGGTAGAACCGGTCGAAGACGCGGGGCAGCTCAGCGTCCGCGATCCCGGGCCCGTTGTCGGACACGAGGATGTAGCCCATGGGGCCGGCCACACCGGTCGACACGCGCACTTCGGTTCCCGGTGGCGTGTGGGCCACCGCGTTGCGGACGAGGTTGTGGGCGACTTGGGCCAGGCGCTCGCTGTCACCCTCGACCACGACCGGACGGCCGGGGACGAGCGAGAAGCGGTGGTCCAGGGCCACGGCGGACGAGTCCCCGACGGCGTCGGCACAGACGCGCTGGAGGTCGACCGGCTCGGCGCGCAGCGGCCGGCCCTGGTCGAGCTCGGCCAGGAGGAGGAGGTCCTCGACCAGCCCGCCCATCCGGGTCGCCTCCTCCTCAATCCGCTTGAGCGCCTTGCGCCTGCTCGCCTCGTCGGAGAAGCCGCCCCGGGCCAGCAGCTCCGCGTACCCCCGGATCGACGTGAGCGGCGTGCGCAGCTCGTGCGAGGCGTCGGCGACGAACTGGCGCAGGCGTTCCTCGGACTCCGACTTCTCCGCGAACGCACCCTCAATCCGGGTCAGCATCTTGTTGAGCGCGCTCCCGAGCCGGCCGACCTCGGTCCTGCTCTCTCGTTCGGGCACGCGCTGGGTCAAGTCGCCCGACGCGATGGCGCCCGCGGTGTCGGCCATCTGGCGGAGCGGGCGCAGGCCGCGCCGAACCATGGCGAGCGCCAGCACCACGATGGCCAGGAGGACGGCCAGGCTGGCCAGCAGCTCCACCTTGCGGAGCGAATCGAGGGTGTCGTTGGTCTGGTTGAGCGAGAGCGCGGAGTACAGCGTCCCCTGCGGCACGGTCACGGCGACGGCGCGGTAGACGCCGTCGGGGTCGCCCCGGGCCCCGATGACCACGGCATCGGGGTCGGGGCGGAAGGAACCGGCGTAGCGGCCCACGTGCAGGCGGCGATACACGTCGGGCACCTGCTGCACCGGGATGCTCCGAGAGAGGATCGGGGCGGGGTCCGGGTGGAGCTGCGAACCGGAGGGGCGCCCGAGGACGACCCGACCCTCCCTGTTCAACAACATGACGTAGACCTCGGTCGAGATCCGGCGCGAGACCGACGCCCTCGTGGGCTGCTGGTGGTGCGAGGCGGCGAAGGTGAAGTAGTTGAAGGCGAGCGCTTCGTCCTGGGCCAGCGTGGAGTCGGCCTGGCCGTAGAGGAAGGACCGCACCTCGGCATAGGTCACGATGTCGGCGACCGCCAGCCCGACCACCAGCAGCAGCGCCATGACGGCGACCAGCCGCCTCTGGAGGCTCATCCGTCCCGGGGCAGGCGGAGGGTATAGCCGACGCGGCGGATCGTGTGGATGAGCGCGGGCTCGGTCACGTCGACCTTCTTGCGCAGGTAGCTGATGTAGGTCTCGACGATGTTCGGGTCGCCCCGGAAGTCGAAGCCCCACACGTTGTCGAGCAGCTCGGACTTGGAGATGACCCGCCGAGCATTCTCCAGGAGGTAGCGCAGCAGGTTGAACTCGGTGGCGGTGAGCTCGATGTGCAAGCCGTCACGCCACACCTCGTGGGTGTCGACGTCCATGCTCAAATCCGCGAAGCGCAGCACCGCGGTGTCGGCGGCCGCCACCTCGCCGGCGCGTCGCAGGATCGCGCCGACACGCGCCATGAGCTCCTCCACGCTGAAGGGCTTGGTCACGTAGTCGTCGCCCATGGAAAGCCCCTCGACCTTCTCCCGGGTGGTGTCCCGGGCGGTGAGGAACACGATCGGCACCTGCTCGCCCTGGTTGCGCAACCGCCGGCAGACCTCGTTGCCGTCGAAGTCCGGCAGCATGACGTCGAGCATGACCAGGTGGGGGCGGAAGCTGCGGACCTGCTCGAGGGCTTCGGCGCCGCGTGGCCGCCACACCGACCTGGTAGCCCTCGAAGGTCAGCGCGGCCGAGAGCAACTCCGCGATGTTGGGCTCGTCGTCGACGACGAGGATGCGCGCCGCCGGCGCCTCGAGCGTCATGCCGAACGCACCGGGTCCCCGGTCCCGGTCTCCGTCTCGCTGGCGGTCCCGCTCCCGTTTGGTGACGCCGTCGCCGGTTTCGTCGGGTGTCGTCGTCGCGGTATGGGTCGTCGTCCGATGGGTCGTCGTCTCGGTCTCGGTCGGCGGCGCGGCTTCCGCCGAGGGCATGCCAGAGCCGGCCCAACCCCCACCACGTGACCAGCGCCAGCGCCTCAATCACGATGAACGTCGACATCTTCGACTCACCCGCGGTGCGGTCGACGAAGGAGATGGGCACCTCGCATACCGCGGCACCGTTCTGTTTGGCCCGGTACGTCATTTCGATCTGGAAGCCGTAGCCCTCGGCTCTAATGCGATCGAGATCGAGCCGGCGCAGGATGCCGGCGCTGTAGGCACGGAACCCCGCGGTCGAGTCGCGGACGCCGAGTCCGAGCACGACGTCCGCGTAGACGTTGCCGCCCCGCGAGAGCAGGTGGCGGTGCCAGGCCCAATTCGGGATGGAGCCCCCCTCGACGTAGCGCGACCCGATGGACACGTCGTAGCTCTGCGCGAGCGGAGCCAACAGCCCGGGCAACGCGGCCGGATCGTGAGAGAAGTCCGCGTCGATCTCGACGAACGCGTCGTATCCGCGCTCGAGGCCCCAGCCGAAGCCGGCGCGGTAGGCGCTGCCGAGTCCCGACTTCGCGCTCCGGCGGAGCAAATGCAGGTCGGGCAGCTCGACGGCGACCTTCTCGACCAGCGACGCCGTCCCGTCGGGGCTGCCGTCGTCGACCACCAGGATCCCCGCTTCGGGGAGGCACTCGCGGATGCGGCGCAGCATCCGCTCGATGTTCTCCGACTCGTTGTACGTGGGGATGACCACCAACGGTCGCATGGCCGCATTCTATGGGGAGCCGCCGCGACCACCAGGGCGGACCCGGGCCAGCGGCCCGGCCCTCCCGCCCTCCCGCCTGACCCAGGGCGCTCGCGCGCTCAGATCTCATCGCCCCCACCCGCCGTGCCGACGACTTCGGACAGTTCGAGGGGAGATCCGGCGGCATCGGGCCCCCGCCGCAGCTCACGCACGATGACCTGCACCGCTCCCCCGATGGGGATCCCGACCAGGGCGCCGACGAAGGCCCCCAGCGCTCCGGCGATGCGCCCGCCGAGCGTGGCCCCGACCAGGACCGCGAGCAGGACCCAGAAGGGGTTGAGCCGCACGGTCCTGCTCATGACGATCGGGTTGAGGATGTGGTTCTCAATCTGCTGGTAGACGAGGAAGACGATGAGGACGACGATGCCCGCCGGAACGGAGTGGATCGCCGCGATGATGACGACGGGCACACCGGCGAGGAGGCCGCCGACGAGCGGCAACAGGTCGACGAGGGCCACGAAGACGCCGAGGAGCACCGCGAACGGCACGCCCAGGATGGCCAGGGTGACGCCGACGACGATCCCGGCGACGACCGACGTGAGGGAGTTGCCGAGCATGTACCCGGTGACCGAGCGAATGGCCTGGTTGACCACACGATCGACCCGAACGGCGGTGGGCGGGCGGAACATGCTCAGGAACCCGCCCCACAGGCGTGGTGCCTCCAGCATGGTGAAGAACGTCAGCACGGAGATCGTCGCGACGGCGACGAGAGTCGACACGGCCGCCGCGCCGACCGAGAGCGCGGTCGCCGGCTTGAGCACCTTGGTCACGTTCTTCGTGATGTCGGTCGATCCCTGCGACAGGTACTTCTGAAGATGGAGCCGGTAGACCAGACGGCCGAGCGGTCCGCGGCCCTGCCGCGCCGCCTTGACGAGGTCGGGCACCTCTCTCCCGAAGTGCACGGCGCTCGTGACCAGGGGCTCGGTGAAGAGGTAGACGAGGCCGAGGAAGGCCACGAGACCCACGAGGAACACGAGGAGGACGGAGCCCCCGTGGGAAAGGCCGAGCCGCTTGAGGAGGCGCGTCGCCGGTGTGAGCAGCAGCGTGACGAAGAAGGCGATCACCACGTAGACGACGATGGTGCGGATGGCCCAGAGCCCGACGATGAGGGCCGCGTTGAGGTCGACCAAGCCGATCACGACGGCCACAGTGACCACGATCGTGGCCAGCGGGACTCCCCGACGCTCGGCGCCGCCGGAGAGCCGGGAGCGCCAGGTGGGGGGAGTTTCCTCGGCCATGGCGCCCAGCTTGGCAGCTCGGACCTGCGAAGAGGCGCTTTCTCGGCGGTGTCGCGTGCAAGCATGAGTGCGATGGACGAGGGCGACCAGGCGGATCCCGAAAAGGAGCCCTCGCCCGGGTCCGTCCCCGACGGCGGCACCGAGGCGGCGCCCGCACGCCGGTCGTGGCTGCCGCGGAACGTGAAGATCACGTTGATGGTGCTGTTCCTCTTCTTCGTGGGCGAGTACGTGCTGCTGCCCGAGCTCGCCAGCGCGCGGCGGGAGGCCCACCAGTTGAGCCACCTCAACTTCTTGTGGCTCGTCCTCGGCGTCCTGCTCGAGGTCGCCGCGCTGGCCGCGTACTCGGAGCTCACACGCACCGTCCTCTCCCCCGGCGCGCCGCCGCGGTGGCGCGTCTTCCGCATCAACATGTGGGCGCTCGCCGTCAGCCACGTGCTGCCCGGCGGCACCGTGCCGGGGACGGCGGCCAGCTACCGGCTGCTCACCGAGTCCGACGTGACGGGCAGCACGGCCGCCTTCGGGCTGGCCGCCCAGGGCATCGGCTCGGCCGTCGTGCTCAACGTCATCTTCTGGCTCTCGCTGCTCATCTCCATCCCGCTCCAGGGCTACAACCCGCTCTACGGCTTCGCCGCGATCCTGGGGGTCTTGTTGCTGGCGATCTTCGCCGGGCTCGTGTTCCTCCTCACCAGGGGAGAGAAGCAGGCGGCCACGTTCGTCAGCCGGCTGGCGGAGCGGCTGCCGTTCGTGAAGGCGGAGTCGGTGACGTCACTGGTCCAAAAGGTCGCCGACCGCATGAAGATCCTCTCCTCGAGCTCGGAGCTCCTCACCCGGGCCGTGCATCTGGGCCGCGGCCAACTGGCTGCTCGACGCCGCCTCGCTGTGGGTCTTCCTGCTCGCCTTCGGCGCTCACATCTCGCCGATCGACGTGCTCGTGGCCTACGGGCTGGCGAACATCCTCGCGTTCATCCCGCTCACTCCGAGCGGCCTCGGCGTCATTGAGCTGACCGTCGTCGCCGTGCTGACGCGCTTCGGCGTCACCGGAGGCGTGGCGGCGGCGGGCGTCCTCAGCTGGCGCCTCGTCAACTTCTGGCTTCCCATCCCCTTCGGCGGCGCCTCCTACCTCTCACTCCGCCTCGGTCGGGCGCGCAGCGCACGCGGGCGCGGGCGCCAACCCGGTCGCCTCCTGATCCAAGGCCGGCGTCCCCGCCCGGGACGACCTTCGGCCGGCGCCCGCTGGGTCGCAGCTGAGCGCAGCCGCGTGGCGCGCACCCGCCCGTCGACCCCGGGCGGGGACGCCGACGCCGAGCTCGCCCTCAATCGTGACGTGCGCGGCCACGTGGCGTTGCGGTTCGGACGCCGGACCCGGCTCGAGGCGTGGACGCGCTTCGTCGACTCCGAGGTGGCCCGTGCCATCGGACACGGGGTGGCCCAGGTCGTGCTGCTCGGGGCGGGCTACGACGGCCGCGCGCTCAGATTCGGCGGCGGCGCGACGCGGTGGTTCGAGGTCGACCACCCGGAGACGCAGCTCGACAAGCGGCGGCGCCTCTCCGCCCTCGGCGCAGACCCGGGTGAGATCGCCTACGTCGGCGCCGACCTCACCGGCGACGACGTCGGCGCGGCGTTGGACGCCGCGGGGCACGATGCCCGAAGGCCCTCGCTCTTCGTCGCCGAAGCGTTGTTCTCCCACCTGACGCTCGAGGCGAGCGCGGGCATCTGCTCCTCCCTCCGGGCCCGCGCGCCCGCCGGCAGCGTCCTTGCCGCGACCTACCTCGTGGTGCCCGGTGACGGCGCCGAGGCGCCGGCGACTCGAGCCGCACGCGACGCGCTCGACGGTGTGCTGCGGACGGTCGGCGCGCCACGGCCGAACGAGTACCACGAGGGCGACGCGGAGAAGCTCATGGTCGTCACCGGATGGCGCGTGGTGCGCGCGTCGTCACCGGAACGACCGGGACGGAGATCGCATCTCCTGGCGCTGGCCTGCGAACCGTCTGCGGCCGCGGCACCCGCACCGGTCGCCCGCACCGTAGCTACTTCGACCTCGCCTCGGTCTCCCCCACCCGCAGGTCGCTGTCGAGGCGGCGACGGGCGCGCTCTCGCGCCAGCTCCTTGAGCCGCTCCTGGGAACTGACCCCGTGCACGTTGCGCACCCGGCGCCAGCGGCGGTCCGGGCCAAGCTCCCAGGCGTTGGTCTCGTCGGCGAAGACCAGGTCGAGCACCTCGAAGAGCCGGGCCTGGAGCTCGGGGTCGTGCACCGGCACGACGACCTCCACCCGCCGGTCGAGGTTGCGGCCCATGAGGTCCGCCGACCCGATGTAGGTCTTGAGGGGCAGTCCCGGGTCGGCCGCCGGATCGACCGGTGCTCCACCGAAGCGGTAGATCCTCGAATGCTCGAGGAAGCTGCCGACGATGGACCGGACGCGGATGTTCTCCGAGAGCTCGGGGATGCCCGGGCGCAGCCGGCACAGACCGCGCACCGCCAGGTCGATCTGCACGCCGGCACCCGAGGCCCGGTAGAGGGCGTCGATCATGGCGGCGTCGGTCAACCCGTTGAGCTTGATCATGATGCGGCCCTGGGGTCCGGCGTCGGCCTGCTCCTCGATCATGGCCATGATGCGCTTGCGCACGGTCACGGGCGAGACGAGGATCTGGCGGTAGTCGGCGTGGAGCGAGAAGCCGGTCAGGTAGTTGAACAGCTCGCCCACGTCGGCGCCGATCTCGCGGTCCGCCGTCAGCAGCCCGAGGTCCTCGTAGATGCGCGCCGTCTTGGAGTTGTAGTTGCCCGTGCCGACGTGGCAGTAGTGGCGCACGCCGTCGTCCTCGCGCCGGAGGACGAGAGCGGTCTTCGAGTGCGTCTTGAGACCCAGGACGCCGTAGACGACGTGGACGCCCACCTCTTCGAGCGCGCGGGCCCACCCGATGTTCGCCTCCTCGTCGAAGCGCGCCTTGAGCTCGACGATGGCGGCCACCTGCTTCCCGTTCTCCGCCGCCCGGATCAACGACGACACGATCGGGCTGTCGCCCCCGGTGCGGTAGAGGGTCTGCTTGATCCCCAGCACGGCCGGGTCGTCCGCCGCCTGGCCCACGAACGCCTCGACCGAGGTGGCGAAGGAGTCGTACGGGTGGTGCACGAGGACGTCGCGCTCGCGGAGCATGGAGAAGAACTCGGCCGGATCGTGGGCCGCCGTGGCCAGGAACGGCGGGGTCATCGGCGTCCACGTCTCGCCGTGCAGGTCGGGCCGGTCCAGGGCGTAGACGCCCCAGAGCCCGCTCAGGTCGAGGGGTGCGGACACACGGAACACACCGTCACGGCCGATCCCGAGCGCGTTGACGAGCAGGTCGGCGATGTCGGGTTGGGTGTCGGCCTCTATCTCGAGGCGCAGCGGCTCGCCGAAGCGCCGCTTCCGCAGCTCCGTCTCTATGGCGACGAGCAGGTCGTCCGCCTCGTCCTCCTCGAGCGCCAGGTCGGCGTTGCGGGTGACCCGGAAGGCGTAGTGGTGGCCGATGGTCATCCCCGGGAACAGCGAGTCGAGATGCGCCGCGATGAGCTGCTCCAGCGGGACGAACCGCTCGCCGTCGGGCATCACCACGAAGCGGGGCAGGGCCGGGGGCACCTTGACCCGGGCGATGCGGCGCTCGCCGGTGTACGGGTGGCGCACCTCGACCACGAGGTTCAGCGAGAGGTTCGAGATGTACGGGAAGGGGTGGCCGGGGTCGACGGCGAGCGGTGTCAACACGGGATAGATCTCGCGCTGGAAGACGTCGACCAGGTGGTCGCGGTCATCGTCACTCAGGGACGACCAGCTCGAAAAGCGGATCCCGGCCTCGGCCAGGCCCGGGACGATCTGGTCGAGGAAGATGTGGTCCTCGCGGTGCACCAGCTCCTCGACGCGGCCCCGGATCATCGTGAGCTGCTCGCCCGGCCTCATCCCGTCGACCGAACGCGGTGCGCACGCCCGCCGCCACCTGGTCCTCGAGGGCGGCGACGCGGATCTGGTAGAACTCGTCGAGCAGCTCGGAGAAGATGGCGAGGAACTTGGTGCGCTCCAGCAGGGGCTGGCCGTCGTCCTCGGCCAGATCGAGCAGGCGGGCGCCGAAGTCGAGGCGCGACTGCTCGCGGTTGGTGAACCGCTGCGGGCCGAAGGCCTCGATCTGCTGGTAGGTCGGCGGTACCGGGCGCCCCGGGCCATGCGCCGCCGGCTCGACGTCGTCGGTCTGGCGCTCGGTCTGTGTCATGGGCTGGCTCGTCGCAGGGTCGATGGCACCGCCGATCCTACCCCCGCCACTACGATTCGGCCCGTGCCGCCCGGACGCCGTCGCGCCACGATCCCCCGCTACCAATTCGGCCCCAAACCCAGGCGGCGCACCGAGTTGGGCCTGCTCCTCTTCGGTTCTGCGCTCGTCGTGGGGCTCTACGTCATTGCCGAGCTCGGCCTGAACTCGAAGATGCCGGCGGACATCGGCCCGTTCCTCGGCATCGTCCTCGGTCTGGCGCTGGTGGCGCACATGGCCAACCGCTGGCTGGTACCCGACGCCAACGCCGTCGTCCTCCCCCTGGCCGCGCTGCTCAACGGCATCGGCTACGTCGTCATCGCGCGCTGGAACCCGCCCGGTCGGTCCCACCCGAGCCCCGGAGCAGGCGGCGTGGACCGCACTGGGCGTGGGACTCTACGTCCTGACCCTGTTGGTGGTGCGCTACTCGCGTGACCTCGAGCGCTACCGCTACCTGCTCTTGCTGCTGGCGGGTGTGCTCCTGGTGGCGCCGCTGTTCTTCAGCCCCATCAACGGTGCCCACCTATGGGTGCACGCCGGCAGTCTGGCCTTCCAGCCGATTGAGTTCTCCAAGATCCTCCTCGTGATCTACTTCGCCTCGTACTTCGCCGCCAACAAGGAGATGCTGTCCATTCCGACGGCGCGGCTCGGCAACCGGCTGGTGCTCGACCCGCGACCGCTCATCCCGCTCCTGGTCGCCTGGGGCGCCGCCATGGCGGTCATCGGCCTCGAGGGCGACATCGGCTTCGCCGCGCTCCTCTTCACCGTCTTCATCGCCATGCTGTGGCTGACGACCGGCCGCTTCGGCTACCTGATCTTCGGCGTGATTCTCTTCGCCGCCGGCGCCTACGTCGCGGCGCGCTACTTCGGGCAGGTCCACACCCGGGTGGACGTGTGGCTCAACCCCTGGGAGACGGCGACCAACCCCAACCTCAACGGCGGGACAGTTGCGGCTGGGCTGGTTCGGGTTCGGCAGCGGGGGCGTCGGGGGGACGGGGCTCGGCTTCGACCAGGCGGCGGGCAAGATCCCGAACCTCACCACCGACATGATCTTCGCCGCCATCGGTACCGAGATGGGCCTCGTGGGCGCGTCCGCCGTCGTATTCGCCTACATCCTGCTCGTCGGCGCCGGCATGCGCATCGCCCAGGCGGCACGGTCGGACTTCTCCAAGCTGATGGCGGCCGGGTTCACGCTCATCCTCGGCTTCCAGGCCTTCTTCATCATGGCCGGCGTGACCCGGTTGCTGCCCTTCACCGGCATCACGCTGCCCTTCGTCGCGTACGGAGGCTCCTCGCTGCTGGCGAACTACGTCCTCATCGCCCTCCTGCTGCGCATCTCGCACGAGGGCGCGCAGACCCAGGCGGCCATGCGGGCGGCCGGGCGCGCCGACGCGCCCGGCGACGTGCCGATGGTGCCGGCGCGATAGCGACGCGACCGACGGCGTCTGTTCAGGGCTGCGCCACCGCGGACACCTCCTCGGGGCCGCGGGTGGCCAGCGCGGAGCCGACGAGGATCAGCGGGAAGCCCACCGCGATGCCCGCGGTGAAGGGCTCGCCCAGCACCGTCACGCCGAGCAGCACCGCCACGGCCGGGTTGACGTAGGTGATGACCGTCGAGCGAGACGGACCGACCTCGGCGATCAGCTCGAACATGAGCACGAACGCCAGCGCCGTGCACACCAGGGCCAGGGTGACGACGGACAGCCACTCCTCGCCGGTCACGTGCGCCGGCCAACGGGCCGCGCCCGGCCCGGCGTAGACCAGCGCGGTCACGGCCACGGAGCAGCCGATCACCCCCAGGTTGGGCGCGTCGGCGAGCCGGCGGCTGATGATCAGTGGGCCGAGGGAGTAGCCGACCGCCGGCACCAGCATCTCGGCCACGGCCGTCATGTCGGTGCCCGCGACGTCGATGCCGACGAGCGCGGCCACGCCCGCGAACCCGACCAGGAGGCCGGCCAGTCGGCGCCGGTCCATGTGCTCGTGTCCCGGGCTGAGCAGGGGGTACAGGACAGCGGCCAGAAGAGGCACCGTGGCGATGAGCAGACCGGCCGTGGAGCTGTCCAGGTGCTGTTCGGCCGAGGACAGGAAGTACCAGGGGAAGACCATCTCGACGACGGCGAAGGCCACCACCCAACGCCAGCGGGACAGGGCGGCGCGCAGCTCACCGCGTTGGGCGGCGATGGCGACCAGCAGCACCGCCGCGGGCAGCGTCCGGGCCAGGACGAGCGCCGGGGGCGGGAAGCCACGGACCGCCACGCGGATCAGGAGGTAGGGGATCCCCCAGATCACGCCCATGGCGCAGAAGAGGACCCAGCCGCGGCGCGACACGGTGGCGGTCCTCGGGCGCGGCTCGTCTCAGGTGGTCTGAGAGCCGCCGGCCACCTCGTAGGACCACAGCTCCGACGAGACGGAGACGGGCCCGCCGTGCGGTGCCGGCCGGTCCGCTCCGGCGTGACCGTGCGCGAACGTGGGCGAGGACACCCAGTGGCGGAATGACTCCTCGTCGCGCCAGCGGGTGACGACCAGCCATTGGCGCCGGTCGTCGGTCGGGCGCAGCAGCTCAAAGCCCTCGAAGCCCTCCTGGCCGTCGACGGCGCCGGCGCGCGCGGCGAAGCGCCGGGCCAGCTCGTCTCCCGCTTCCTCGGGCACGGTGATGGCGTTGATTTTGATGACGGTCATGGCCTGGATCTGATCAGATCCACGGCACCGGCGCGTCCGTCGGGCCGGGTGGACGGTTCAGGCGGGATCCGCTCCGGGCCCGAGGACGTCACCGGAGGTCTCGAACAGACGCTCGTCCACCAGGACCGGGGCCGGAACCGGCATGCGCAGGGCCAGGACGAGACCGTCGGAGGGCCGGCAGTCGACCCGCTCGCGACCCGAGGGGGCCATGAGGTCGAGCTCGGCCAGGTAGACGCCCTCCTCACGGCCGACCAGCCGCAGGGCGATGACGTCGATCAGGGCGCGCTGGAGCACCCGGGCGAAGAGCTCGTGGGTCATGGGGCGCGGCGAATCCATGCGGCGCAGCGCCGCGGCGATCGCCGTGCCTTCGGCCAGGCCGACGGGAAAGACGAGGACCCGGCCGGGGGGCTCGTTCTCGGTCAGCGTCACGGCCGGGTACTGCGAGGGCAGATCGAGGGAGACTCCGTCGACGTCCGCCACCCGGAATCGCGGCGTCGGCATCACCTCCCTGCGCCCCTTCGACCGGGTAGACCCCCGTCACCGGAGCCGTCGGCGTGCCCCGACGCTGAGGGCGAGGCCCACCGCGATGAAGAAGACGAGGACCGCCGTCCCGCCGTAGCTGACCAGGGGGAGCGGGATCCCGGTGATCGGCATGATCCCCATCGTCATGCCCGGCGTTCTGGAAGACGCTGAACGCCAAGAAGGCGAACACTCCGGCGCAGATCAAGCGTCCGAAGACGTCGCGCGCCACCACCGCGGCCCGCAGCATCCGCCAGGCGATCACGGCGAGCAGGCCGAGGAGCCCGACCCCGCCGATGAAGCCGAGCTGCTCGCCCACGGCGGTGAAGATGAAGTCGGTCTGCTGCTCGGGCACGTAACCGAGGTTGGTCGCCGCCCCGTGCCCGATGCCCGAACCGAACACCCCGCCCGAGCCGATGGCGCTCGTCGCCTGTTGCTGGTTGTAGATGGCCTCGTTGACGAAGGGGTTCGCGCTCTTGATGTTCGGATTGAGGAACGAGGTCAACCGAGCCACCTGGTAGCTGTGCAGGAACCCGCCCTCGACCGCCACCAGGGCGACCAGCACCGTCCCCACGATCAGCATCAACAGGATCCGCACGGGCAGGCCGGCCACGGCGAGCAGCACGAGCAGGACGATCACCATGATCATGGCCGTGCCCAGGTCGGGTTGAACCAGCACGAGCGCGATCGGGATGCCCGCCATGACGATCAGGCGGAACACGTCGCGCCACGCCAACCCGTCCGCTTCGCGACGCGCACAGTACGACGCCACGGCGATGATCAGGGCCAGGACAGCGAACTCCGACGGCTGGAGCTGCAGCGGGCCGAGGCTGAACCAGCGCGCCGCACCCTGGGCGCTGCTTCCGGCCACGAAGACCCCGAGCAACGCCAGGATGGTCAACCAGTAGATCACCACGCCGAAGGACTCGAGGCGCCGGTAGTCGAAGACCGCGACGAGGACCATGGCGATGACGCCCAGGACGACGTAGAGCCCCTGCTTCTTGAGGAACGTCTTGGGGTCCTCGCCGTGGGCGAGCAGTTGCCCGCGCGTGGCGGTGTAGACCATCACGACGCCGACGGCGGCCACGGCCAGCGTGGCGGCGACCAGGACGAAGTCGAACGAGAAGAGGGCGCGCCGCGGGGAGGCGCGTGTTCGGCCGAGTGTGGTCATAAGGGGAATTCGGGGACAGAATACCGGTCGTGACCGCCCCCCTCCTGCCGCTCCCCCCTGCCCTGGTGGGCGCGGTCGACGAGGGCGGTGGGTGGCTCTACCACCTGCTGGTGAAGCTCGGCGTCAGCCCCCAGACCGCGTCGACGGTCACCGACCTCGTCATCCGGCCCCTCGAGATCCTGCTGGTCGTCGTCGTCGCGGCCATCGTGGCGCGCTACGGCTCCAAGGCGCTCAAGCGTCTCCTGGCCCGGGTGGCGGACCAGACGGCCGCCCGCTCGGGTTCGACCCGCGCCGCGGCCCGGGTGGCCACCATGTCCGGCGTCGTGGCCAACGTGTGGCGCTTCTTCGTCTTCGTGGTGGCCGGCGCCATCGTGCTCGGGATGCTCGGCATCAACCTCACTCCACTGCTCGCCAGCGCGACGATCATCGGAGCCACCCTCGGCTTCGGCGCCCAGCAGATCGTGCGCGACTACATCTCCGGGCTGCTCATGACGGTCGAAGACCAGTACAACGTCGGAGACACGGTGACCGTCGGCGGGGTGATCGGCGTCGTCGAGGACGTCACCATGCGCCTCACGCGGCTCCGTGCCCTCGACGGCACCATCTACATCGTGCCGAACGGCGACATCCGCATGATCGGAAACCTCTCGCGGGGCTGGGCGCGCGCCGTGGTCGACGTGCCGCTGCCCGGCGCCAGCGCATCCGACCTGGACCGCGTGCGCGCCATTTTGGAGGAAGCCGCCCGCCGGGTGGCCGCACGGCCCGAGTTCTCCGCCCATTGCACCGAGCCCCCGTCGCTCGTCGGCGTGGCCGGCGCGGACGCCAGCACTGTCACCGTGCGGGTGATGCTCCACACGGTTCCCTCCCAGCGCGACGCCCTCACCGCCGCGCTGCGCGAGGAGTCGGTGGCCGCGCTCGCCCGGGGCGAGCTCTGGCCGACCGAACGCGCGACCTGATCGCCTCAGGAGGGAATCAGGAACCGACGTCGCCGGAGCCGTCGTCGACCGCCCGCCACATCGCTGCGACCGGCGGGTCGAGGCCGGTCCACAAAGCCAGCTGGGATGCGGCCTGGTGCACGAGCATGCCCAGGCCGTCCAGCGTCGTCGCGCCCGCCGCCCGTGCCGCTGCCAGCCAGGGAGTCGGGCGAGGTGCGTACACGAGGTCCGCCGCCACCTGGCCCGGGCCGAGACGGCGCGGGTCGGCCGGCCACTCGGCGCCGTCGGCCACCCCTTCCATCCCGACCGGGGTGGCATTGACCACGAGGTCCGCCTCCGCCAGCGCCCTGACCAGGGCCGGGCCGAGTAGGTCGACCACGGAGCCGGCCGGCCCGGCCAGCGCCGCCGCGGCTGCCGCCCGCTCGGGCGTCCGGTTGGCCACCGCCACCGAGCTCGCCCCGGCGCCGGCCAGAGCCAGCACGACGGCGCGCGCCGCGCCGCCGGCTCCGAGGACCAGGCAGCGCTTCTCACCCGGGTCGAACCCGACACCGCGCGACAGCGACGCCACGAACCCCTCGCCGTCGGTGTTGGTACCGGTCAGCACCCCGCCGTCGTTGACCACGCAGTTGACCGCGCCCAGGCGGCGCGCCACGGCGGTGCACTCGTCGACGAGGGCCGCCACGTCGGCCTTGTGCGGCATCGTGACCGACAACCCGGTGACGTCGGCGCGGCGCATGTCGGCCAGCGCGTCGACCGCCCCACCCGGCGGCACCTCGAACGCGGCCGAGCGCCATGCGCTCGCGAGCCCGAGGGCCTCGAAGGCGGCGGTGTGGAGCCGAGGAGAGAGGGAGTGGGTGATCGGGCTCCCGATCACGCCGACGAGCCGCGTCCGGGGACCGGTGGCGGCGCGCAGGGCGTCCATGGTCGCCGGTGTCGGGTCAGGGCAGACCACGTGACTTTGCCAGTTGCTCGTTGGCGAGCTGTTCCGAGTAAGTGTCCGAGAACGCCATCACGCCGTTCTTCTGCACCAGCACGAAGTAGAGCCAGGCGCCGGCCGGCGGATCGACCGCCGCTCGGAGTGCGTCCACCGACGGCATGCAGATGGGGGTGGGGGTGAGGCCCGTGTTGAGGTACGTGTTGTACGGGGAGTGCAGCTGCTCGTCCTGGGCGGTCACCGGGCCGCCGTCCTGGCCGAGCGCGTAGAGGACGGTCGAGTCCATCTGCAGCGGCATCTCCCGCGCCAGTCGGTTGTAGATGACCCGTGCCACGTCGGGCATGTTGACCGGGTAGTACCCCTCCTTCTCCACGATGGAGGCCGCGGTGATCACCTGGTACGGGCTCAGCCCGAGGGCCGCGGCCGAGCTCGTGCTCAGCCCGGCCGCGCGGGCCTGGCGGTCGAAGCGGTCCACCATGAGGCGCAGGAGCGTCACGTCGCTCTCGTGCGGGAGAACGTCGTAGATCCCGGTGCCGAGCATGCCCTCGAGGTCGTTCGAGCCCGGCGGCGAGAACTCCGAGTGCACCGCCCCGCTCTGCGCCGCCCGGGCGAACCCGGCGTCGGCGTGCCCGGGCAACCCGTCGACCTCGGACGCCACCTCGCCCAGGGTGAAGCCCGGCCGGACGTCGACCGGGTAGATGTTGGGCCCCGCGGCGAGGATGGTGCGCACCTCGCCGAAGGTCTGGTTCTGGTGCAGGGCGTAGCTCCCGGGGAGCACCGTCGGCGTGCCGTGGAAGAAGTCGCCGATCTCGAAGGCCAGGGTGCTGCCGACCACTCCGTGCTGGTGCAGTGAGTCCACGACCGCGCTCGTCGACTCGCCCGGTTGGACCGTCACCACCACCTGGGGGCCAGCCGAACCGAGGGCATGGGACTCGAGCTCGTACCACAGCGCGAAGAGCGCCACGACCGCGAGGATGCCCGCGCCGGTCCACGCCACGATGCGACGGCGGCGCCGCACCCGGGCCGAGCGGGCGGCCCGGCGCTGGGCGCGCGAGGGCTCGACCGGATCCTGGTCCCCGGTTCCTCCCTCCGCCGCCTCGCCGTTCGCATCGGGCCCGGTCACGTCCGGTCCAGCCAGGCCTGGAGCAGCACCATGGCCGCCGCGCTGTCGACCACGCGCCGGGCGGAACGCCCGGTCCGGCCGGCCTGGCGCAAGGATCGCTGCGCCTCGACCGTCGTCAGCCGCTCGTCCGCCGTCTCCACCGCCACCCCCAGCGGCTCGAGCTCGCGGCGCAGGGCGTCGGCCTCCTGGAGCGCCGCCCGCGCCGCCGGACCGACGCGGCCCGAGAGGCTGAGCGGCAGCCCGACCACCACCGCGACGGCCTCGACGTCGCGAACCGCCTCGACGACGGCGGCGCGGTCGCGGTCCGGGTCACCGCTGCGCTGAATCGTCCCCCACGGGCTGGCCAGGCTCCGCCCGCTGTCGCTGTAGGCGACGCCGATGCGCCGCGACCCCAGGTCCAACGCGGCCACCCGGCCGCGCCCGGGCGCCGGCCGCGCCCGTGTCCGAGCGCCGCTCACGCGGTCAGGAGCCGCCGCGCCTCGGCCAGCGCCGCCTCTATCTTCGACGGGTCCCGGCCGCCGGCCAGCGCCAGCTCAGCCGTCCCGCCGCCGCCCCCGCCCACCAGCGGGCCGAGCGCCTTCACCAGCTCGGAGGCGTCGGGAGTGCCGTCGGTGGCGGCGGCGATGGAGGCCTTGGTCCCGTCGGGCGAGCCCGCCAACACCACGGCACGGACTCCGTCGTGGTGCAGCACGGCCCGGGCGAGCGAGCGCATGTCGTCGGGCTCGACCGCATCGCGCCGCGCCACCACGACGCCCGACGTCGACGCGGCGTCGGCCGCCAACGCGGCGGCCTCGACCGTGCTCGCCTGCTGGCGCAGCCGGCCGAGCTCCCGCTCGGCCTCGCGCTGGCGCTCCATGACCCGGGTGATGCCCGCCAGTAGCTCGTCCGGCTCGGTCCGCAGCAGCTCCGCCGCGTCGTGGACCAGGTGTTCGCGCTCGACGGAGCGGGCCAGGGAGGGCTTACCCGTGAGGGCGAAGATCCGGCGCGTGTTCGACCCGATGGAGCCCTCCGAGACCAGGCTGATCGGCCCGATGCGGCCGAGCCCGGCGACGTGGGTCCCGCCGCAGAACTCGAGCGATCCGTCCCCGGCCTGCACCACTCGCACCGACGCGCCGTACTTGTCGCCGAAGAAGGCGATGGCGCCCATTCGCTCCGCCTCCTCGCGCGAGGTCTCGGTGGTCTCGACGGGGGCGTCACTGAGGACGGCGTCGTTGGCCCGGGCGAACACTTCGTCGAGCTCGTCCCGGCTCGGCTGTTCGTGGTGGGAGAAGTCGAAGCGCAGGTAGTCCGGGTCGACCAGTGACCCCTGCTGGCGCACGTGGTCGCCCAGCACCTGGCGCAGCGCGGCGTGCAGCAGGTGCGTCGCGGTGTGGTTGCGCCGGATCGCCTCACGCCGCTCGCCGTCGATGGTGGCGAGCGCGTCCTGTCCGGCCACGACCTCGCCGCTGACCGTGGCCCGGTGGGCCACCAGCCCGGGGACGGCGTAGACGGTGTCGGTCACGTCCGCGATCCCGGTCTCGGTGACGATCGTGCCGGTGTCTCCCACCTGGCCACCGGCTTCGGCGTAGAACGGCGTGCGGTCCAAGAACAGCTCGACGACGCCGTCGTCGCCGCCGCCGAGCACGGCCACGATGCGCGCCGGCGTCTCGTAGTCCTCGGGCGCACGGCCGACGAAGGGCGTCGGGCCCTCCGCATTCAGCAGGGCGCGGTAGGCCGCCTCGTCACCGGCACGAACGGACCTGGCAGCCGACCTGGCCCTCGCCCGCTGCTCGGCCATGGCGGCGTCGAAACCGGCCCGGTCGACTTCGACCCCGGCATCGCGGGCGAGCTCCTCGGTCAGCTCGACCGGGAAGCCGTGCGTGTCGTGCAGGGTGAACGCGACGTCGCCGCCGATCACACCGGCACCAGTTGTGAGCTCCTCCTCCAGTCGGTTCAACCCGGCCCGCAGGGTGCGGTCGAAGCCCGCCTCCTCCCTCGCCACCACGTTGACGATGAGGTCGTGCTGGGCGGGCAGGGCCGGCCACGCGTCGCCGAGCACGTCGGTGACCGCCTGGACCAGGCTGGGGCCGATGGGCTTGTCCACCCCGAGCCGCCGCGCCGCCATGACGGCGCGGCGAACGATCCGGCGCAGCACGTAGCCGCGGCCCTCGTTGGCGGGCACGACGCCGTCGGCGACCAGCATGGTCATCGCCCGGCCGTGGTCCGCCAGCACGCGCAGCGCCACGTCGGTCCTCTCGTCGGCGCCGTAGGGCCGCCCGACCATGGAGGAGGCCACGTCGATGATCGGGGCGAACAGGTCGGTGTCGAACACGGAGTCGTGCCCCTGGAGCACCGGCAAAATGCGCTCGAGGCCGGCCCCGGTGTCGATGTTCTTCTGCGGCAGGTCGGTCAGACGGCCGGCCGCGTCCCGGGAGAGCTGCATGAAGACGAGGTTCCAGAGCTCGACGAAGCGGTCCGCGCTGCCGTACTTGGGACCCCCGTCCTCCCCATAGGCGGGGCCCTTGTCGATGAAGATCTCCGAGTCCGGGCCGCACGGCCCGGTGTCCCCCATGGCCCAGAAGTTGTCCTCGTCGCCCATGCGCTGGACCCGCTCGGCCGGGACCCCGACCATGTCGACCCAGATCTTCTCGGCCTCGTCGTCGGTCTCGTGCACCGTGACCCACAGGCGCTCGCCGTCGAAGCCGAAGACCTCGGTCAACAGCTCCCAGGCCAGCGGGATGGCCTCTTCCTTGAAGTAGTCGCCGAAGCTGAAGTTCCCCAGCATCTCGAAGAAGGTGCAGTGGTAGGTGTCCGTGCCGATGATCTCGATGTCAGGGGTGCGGAAGCACTTCTGAATGGAGGTGGCGCGGGGCCACGGAGCCGGCTCCTCCCCGAGGAAGTACGGCTTGAACGGGACCATCCCGGCGATGGTGAAGAGCACCGAGGGGTCGTGAGGGATGAGGCTGGCGGACGGCACCGTCGCGTGGCCTCGGTCCGAGAAGAAGCGCGTGAAGGCCGCCCTGAGTCCGTTGGCGTCCATCCGGGCAGTTTACCGGGACCGAAATCGCCGTCGCGGGGCAGCTCCTCGGCGGATGGGAGGCGTCACGAACCCTCGTCGCCGTGGCGCGAGGGTTCGTAGTACACGTGGCCCTCGAGTGCGTCCGGGCGGTACTGCTGCGTCACCACACCCGAGGGGTCGTCGTGGGGATAGACGTAGCCCTCCCCGTGCCCGAGAGCGGGCGCGCTCTTGTAGTGCGCGTCGCGCAGGTGCGCCGGCACCTCTTGGGACACGGCCGAGCGGACGTCGGCCTGGGCCCGACCGAGCGCGACGACGACCGCGTTGGACTTCGGCGCCCGCGCCAGATAGATCACGGCCTCGGCCAGGTTCAGCGCCGCCTCGGGGAGCCCCACGTACTCGACGGCGCGGGCCGCCGCTTCGGCCACGAGCAATGCCTGCGGGTCGGCGAGCCCGATGTCCTCGCTGGCCAGGATGACCATGCGCCGCGCCAGGAATCGCGCGTCCTCGCCCGCCTCGAGCATGCGCGCCATCCAGTAGAGACCCGCGTCGGGGTCCGACCCGCGCACGCTCTTGATCAGGGCGCTGATCTGGTCGTAGTGCTCGTCGGCGCCCTGGTGGAACAGCCGGCCGTCGCGGGCGCGGGCCATGTCGTCGATGCTGAGCAGCACCGGGTCCGGCGCATCGGGGCGCGACCGGGCCAGCGCGACCGCGACCTCAATCGTCGTGAGGGCGGCACGGGCGTCGCCCTCACAGGCGGCGACGACGGCGTCGATCGCCTCGTCCCCCGCCTGCGCACCCTCCTCCGCCAGGCCGCGCCGAACCAGGACGCGCAGGTCGTCGGGACCGAGCGGGTGCAGCCGCCACAACGAAGACCGGCTCATGAGGGGCGGGTTGACCTCGAAGTACGGGTTCTCGGTCGTGGCCCCGATGAGCACCACCAGCCCGTCCTCGACCGCCGGCAACAACACGTCCTGCTGGGATTTGGAGAACCGGTGCACCTCGTCGATGAAGAGCATCGTCCCCTGGCCCTGCTCGCCCAGGCGCCGCTCGGCGTCGGCCAACGCCTCGCGCACGTCCTTGACCCCGGCGGCGGTGGCCGAGAGCGTCGCCATGTGCTTGGCGGTGCTCGCGGCCAGCAGGCGCGCGATCGTGGTCTTCCCCGTCCCGGCCGGGCCCCACAAGATGGCCGAGCCGACCCGGTCGGACTCGGCCAGCACCCGGAGGGGCGCGCCGGGCCCGACGAGGTGCTGCTGTCCCACGACCTCGTCGAGGGTGCGCGGCCGCAGCCTGGTCGCGAGCGGGGCCTGGCGGCTCAGGCGCCGCTCGGCGGCGTCCTCGAACAGGCTCATCGACCGGCCGCTGCCGTCGTCAGCTCGGCGAGGGGTTCGGCGACTCGCCGCCGGCGGGAGCCCGAGGCACGACCACCCGGATGCCCAGCTCGGCCAGGCTGGCCGGGGGCAGCGGGGTCGGGGCCCCGGTCAGCGGGTCCGAGCCCGACTGCGTCTTCGGGTACGCGATCACCTCGCGGATGTTCTCCTCGCCGGCCAGGATCGCCGCCAGGCGGTCGACGCCGAAGGCGAAGCCGGCGTGCGGCGGCGCGCCGTAACGGAACGCTCCGAGCAGGAAGCCGAAGCGGGCTTCCGCCTCGTCGGGTTCGATCCCGAGCGCGTCGAACACCCGCGACTGCGTGCCGCTTTGGTGGATACGGACGCTCCCCGAACCCAGCTCCCACCCGTTGAGCACGAGGTCGTAGGCCTGGGAGCGCACGGCCATGGGGTCGCTGGCCAGGAGGGGGAGGTCTTCGGGGTACGGCATGGTGAAGGGATGGTGGGCCGGCTGCGGGAGACCGTCGGCGCCGTAACCCTCGAACATCGGGAAGTCGACCACCCAGACGTAGCGGTGCGGACCCTGGCCGACCGGCGGCGAGGCGATCGCCGCTCGCAACGCGCCGAGCGCCCGGCACGCCGTCGCGTGCTCGTCGGAGACGGCCAGGACCAGGTCGCCCGGCCCGGCACCCGTCCTCGCCACGACGCCCTCACGCTCGGCCTGGTCGAGGTGGCGGGCCAGCGGGCCGTCGAGGCCCGCTCCCGACTCCCCGTCGACGACCCTGAACCAGGCCAGGCCGGCCGCGCCCGACGCCTTGACCCGTTCGGTCATCTCGTCGAGCCGCGAACGCGGCGACGACGCCGCGCCGGGCACCACCATGGCCTTCACGACCGGGCCCGAGAGCGCATTGACCTCGGTCTTCTCGAACACGCCGCTCAGATCCACCAGCTCCATCCCGACGCGCAGGTCGGGCTTGTCCGTGCCGAAGCGGTCGAGCGCGTCGGACCACGTCATGCGGGTGATCGCGGGCGGACGCTCGCCGGTGGCCGCCTCGGCCGCGTCGAGGACGGCCTCGGAGACGAATCCCATCACGTCGTCCTGGGAGGCGAAGGAGCACTCCATGTCGAGCTGGGAGAACTCGAACTGGCGGTCGGCGCGCAGGTCCTCGTCGCGTAGGCACCGCGCAATCTGGAAGTAGCGGTCGAACCCGCCCACCATGAGCAGCTGCTTGGCCAGCTGGGGACTCTGCGGCAGCGCGTAGAACGAGCCATGGTGCAGCCGGGACGGCACGGAGAACTCCCTTGACCCTTCGGGTGTCGGCGCCCACAACAGGGGCGTCTCGATCTCGACGAATCCCTGGCGCACCATGGCGGTGCGGATGGCTGCGTTGACCCGCGAGCGCAGCCGCAGGTTGCGCTGCATCCGTGGCCGCCGCAGGTCCACGTAGCGGTAGCGCAGCCGTACCGGTTCGTCGGCCTCGGCCCGGTCGTCGACCGCGAAGGGGGGCGGCTCGGCCTCGTTGAGCACCTCCACCGTGCAGTCCCCGACTTCCACCTCGCCCGTGTCGAGCCCGGGGTTGACCGTCCCCTCGGGGCGGAGCCGGACTGTCCCGCGCACCGAGACCACCCACTCGCTGCGGACGTCGACCGTGCCGTCGATGACGCACTGGACGATCCCGGTGTGGTCACGCAGGTCGACGAAGGCGAGATGCTCGCCGTGCTCGCGCCGCCGCGCCACCCAGCCGCACAGGCGCACGCTCGCGCCGGCGTCGAGGGGCCTGAGCACGCCACACAGGTGGGTGCGCAGCGCGGTGGGGCGGTTCTCGGGCACGGGTTCGCTCATGTCGACTGCGTATTCTCCACGACGCGGCGAACCTCGCCCACCACGGCCTCCCTCGGCACGTCGCGCTGGGCCTCCTCGCTGCGCAATGGTCGCAACCCCACCACGCCCGCCTCGAGCTCCTGGGGGCCGACCACCAACGCCACCAAGGCACCGGAGCGGTCGGCCGACTTGATCTGGGACTTCATGGAACGCCCCCCGAAGGCGCGGTCGGCCCGCAGACCGGCTCGGCGCAGCTCCGCCGTGAGCGCGACCGCCGACTCCCCGCCGGCCGTGTCGATCACGTAGGCGTGCAGCCGGCGCGCCTCCTGCGCATCCGCCGTGGGGAAGACGCCCTCGGCGTCGCAGGCGAGCAGGACGCGCTCGATCCCGATCCCGAAGCCGATGCCGGGCGTGGGCGGGCCACCCAGCATCTCGACGAGGCCGTCGTAGCGCCCCCCGCCCCCGATCCCGTTCTGCGCCGCGTCGAGTGCGCCGGAGGCGTACTCGAACGTGGTGCGGGTGTAGTAGTCGAAGCCCCGGACGAGACGGTGGTCGATCTCGTAGGCCACGCCGAGCGAGTCGAGCCCGGCCCGCACCCGCTCGAAGTGGGCGCGGCATTCGTCGCAGAGGTGGTCGAGCAGGCGGGGCGCGTCTTCTGTGGCCGCCCGGCACTCCTCGCTCTTGCAGTCGAGCACGCGCAGGGGGTTCTCGAGGTGGCGGGCACGGTGCGCCGGGCAGAGTTGGTCGGCGCGTTCGGCCAGGTAGGCGCCGAGGAGAGCCACGTAGCCGGGACGGCAGACGCCGTCGCCCATGGAGTGGAGCTTGAGCGTCACGTCGCGCAGACCGAACGCTTCGAAGAAGTCGTGGGCCAGCGCGACCACCTCGACGTCGAGATCCGGATCGGCCGGGCCGAGCGCCTCCACGCCGAGCTGGGAATGCTGCCGGTAGCGCCCGTGCTGGGGCCGCTCGTGGCGGAACGATGGTGCGACGTACCAGGCCTTCCAGGGCGGCACCGGGTGGTGCTGGACGAACGCGCGGGCCACGGGCGCCGTCCCCTCGGGGCGCAGGGCCAACACCTGGCCGTCGCGGTCCTCGAAGACGTACATCTCCTTGCCGACGACCTCGCTCCCCTCCCCGATGCCGCGGTGGAACACACCCACGTGCTCGAGGACCGGTGTCAGGAGCAGCCCGTAGCCGGCGGCCTCGACCAGCACGGCGAAGCGGGCCACGGTGTCCTCCCACCGGGCGGACTCGGGCCACAAGACGTCGTGCATGCCCGTCGGGGTCCGGGCGGGTGACGCGGGGGCGCGCCGTTCCGCGCTCTCGTAGAGCTCCGACACGGCGAGGGTCAGACTTTCTTGCCCGGGAGCTGGCGGTAGGCGTCGAACACGCCGTCGAGGTGCTTGAGCGCGCTGATCAGCGAGTGCAGGTGGGTGGGGTCGGCCAGCTCCACGTCGAAGGACATCCGGCTCACCCGGTCCGGCGTGGTCGCCGTGCGGGCCGAGACGATGTTGAGGTGGTGCTCGGACACCACCCGGCTCACGTCGGCCAGCAGGCGGGAGCGGTCGAAAGCCTGCACCTCGATGGTGGCCACGAACACCCCGTCGTTGCCCCGGTCCCATTCGACCTCCATGAGGCGCTCTCGGGACTGGTCCGCCAGCGCGGTCGCGTTGGCGCAGTCCGCCCGGTGCACCGACACCCCGCGGCCCTGGGTGACGAAGCCGATGATCTGGTCGCCCGGCACCGGCGTGCAGCAGCGGGCCAGATGGATCATGACGTCGTCGAGGCCCTCGACGTAGACGCCCGTCGAGGTGCGCCGGCCGGGCCGCGGTCCCTTGACGCCGCGCAGCGCGGTCGTCGGCAGCTGCTCGTCCGTCTCCCCCCGCGCAGCACCCGGCCCAGGCGCTGCACCACCGACTGCGCCGACGCCTGGTTCTCGCCGATGGCGGCGTAGAGCGCGTCGAGATCGGCCAGGTTCATGGAGGCCGCGACGTCCAGGAGCGCGGCGGAGTTGAGCAGCTTGTGCAACGGCAGGCCGTCGCGGCGCATCGCCCGCGACAGCTCCTCTCGGCCTGTCTCGATCGCGTCCTCGCGGCGCTCGCGTGAGAACCACTGGCGGATCTTGTTGCGCGCCCGGGTCGACGCGACGATCTGGAGCCAGTCCCGCGACGGCCCGGCCGTGGGCGACTTCGAGGTGAAGATCTCGACCGTGTCGGCCGAGCTGAGCTGCGTCTCGAGCGGCACCAGCCGGCCGTTGACCCGCGCCCCGATGCAGCGGTGGCCGACCTCGGTGTGGATGACGTAGGCGAAGTCCACCGGCGTCGAGCGCGCCGGGAGCGCGATCACCTTGCCCTTGGGGGTGAAGACGTAGACCTCGTCCTGTTCCAGGTCGAGCTTGAGCGCCTCGAGGAACTCGATCGGGTCGTCGGTCTGGCGCTCGACATCGGCGATCCGCTGGAGCCAGGCCATCTCCGAGGAGCTGTCCTCCTTGGACTTGTAGCCCCAGTGGGCCGCGATGCCGTACTCGGCCCGGTGGTGCATCTCCAACGTGCGGATCTGCACCTCGACCGGCTTGCCGTCGAGACCGATGACCGTCGTGTGCAGCGACTGGTACATGTTGAACTTGGGCGTGTTGATGTAGTCCTTGAAGCGCCCGTGCACCGGCGCCCAGATGGCGTGGATGGCGCCCAGCGCAGCCCAGCAGTCCTTCTCGGACTCGACGACGACCCGGATGCCGACGAGGTCGTTGATGTCGTCGAACTCCTTGCCCCGGACGACCATCTTCTCGTAGATGGACCACAGGTGCTTCGGACGGCCGCTGACGTCCGCCTCGATGCCCATCTCCTCGAGCCGCTCTCTGACGTGGACCAGGACCTGCTCGAGGTACTCCTCGCGCTGGGGAGCGCGGGCCGCCACCATCTGCTCGATCTCCGCGTAGCGCTTGGGGTGCAGCGTGGCGAAGGCGAGGTCCTCGAGCTGCCAGCGGACCTGCTGCACGCCGAGGCGGTGTGCCAACGGCGCGTACACGTCGAAGGTCTCCTGGGCGGTGCGGCGCTGCTTCCACTCGGGCATCACGGCCAGGGTGCGCATGTTGTGCAGCCGGTCGGCCAGCTTTATCAACAGGACCCGCCAGTCCTCCGCCATGGCGACGAGCATCTTGCGGATGGTCGCCGCCTGCTGCGCCTCCTTCGAGTTGAACTGGAGGCGGTCGAGCTTGGTCACGCCGTCGACCACGGTGGCGACGCCGTCGCCGAAGGTCGAGCGGATGTCGTCGAGGGTCAGCCCGGTGTCCTCCACGGCGTCGTGGAGCAGAGCGGCGGCGACCGTCTGGGCGTCGAGGCCCAGCTCGGCCACGATGGTGGCGACGGCGACGGGATGGGTGATGTAGGGCTCGCCCGAGCGGCGGAACTGGCCCTCGTGGGCCCGGGCAGCGACCCGGCCGGCCTCGACGATGCTGCCGGCGTCGTCCTCGGGCCGGTGGCGGGCGAACTCCCCGAGGAGGGGCGCGAGCAGGTCGTCGACCATCTGCGCCTGCGACTGCGTCTGCGTCGTGGCGCTCACTTTGGCCAGCGACACCATCTGTCCAGGCTACCCGCCAGGGAAAACAAATCCTGACCCCCTCATCGGGGGGTCACCAACTCAGCGGCGACGCTTCTTCTTGTGCTTGCGCGGCCGCGGAGCGGGTGCCGTTGGCTGCGCCGGCGCCGCGGCCGGTGCCGCGTTGGCCGATGGCGAACCCGACGCGGGGGCGGCCGTCGACGAGGGAGGGCTCGACCCTGCCGGCCGGTCCATCACGACCGTCCCGGTGCCCGTCCCCGCCGCACTCCCGCTGCCACTCCCACCGCCGCTTCCACCACTTCCACCACTTCCACCGCCACTTCCACCGCCACTCCCACTCCCACCGCCGCTCCCCGAGCCGGGCCGGATGGGCCCGCTGCGCTTGGTGCCCCGGGGCTTCTGTGCGGCAGGCGCACCCTTGCCGCCCGGTCGCGCCGGCTGGCCCGCGGCCGCCACGCTCATCGCCGTGCCCATGGTGGCGGCGTCGACGGCGGAGAACGACGTGTGGCCCTCGCCTCGCTGCTCCAACCTGCGGGCGACCGATACCCAGCGGTCTTCACGCTCCTTCATCATGGACAGCACGGGCGAGGCGATGAAGATCGACGAGTACGCACCCGAGAGCAGGCCGACGAAGAGGGCGAGCCCGTAGGACTGCAGCGTCACGGCACCGAGGACCTGGGCGCCGATGACGAGCACGGCGAGCACGGGCAGGATGGCCACCATCGATGTGTTGATGGACCGCGCCAGGGTCTGGTTCATCGACAGGTTGATCAGCTGCGGGTAGGTCATGCGGCCGCTGCTGCCGATGCCCCTCGTGTTGTCGCGCACTCGGTCGAACACCACGACGGTGTCGTAGAGCGAGTAGCCGAGGATGGTCAGGATGGCGACCACCGTGTCCGGTGTGACCTGGAAGTTGAAGATGGAGTAGATACCGATGGCCACCAGGACGTCGTGGATCATCGCGATGAAGGCCGCCAGGGCCATCTTCGGCTCGAAGCGGAAGCTGATGTAGATCGCCACGACGATGAAGAAGATGATCAGGGCCTGGATCGCCTTGTCGGTGATGGACGAGCCCCAGGTCGGGCCGACGGTGGTGATGCTGATCTTGTCCGTCACCGGTTTGAGCACGGCATTCTGAGGCGAGGTCGTGGTCGTGGTCGTCGAGGAGCTGGCGGCGGTCGTCGCCGTGGTCGACGTCGTCGACCCGTGCGACTCGTGCGGCGCGGTGAGCTCCAGCATGGCCCTCTGCACCCGGGTGCTCACTGCTTCTTGCTGAGTCTCGCTGAGCCGGTTGATGTCCGACTGGACGTTCAGCGTCTGGTTCTTTCCGCTGCCGAGGAGCTCGACCGTCGGGTCGATCACCCCTGTGCCCTTCAGGGCGTCGGTGGCCTGGGCCTGGGTGATCCCGGGTGCGGCGATCGTCCACTCCGTGCCGCCCTTGAATTCGATCCCGAGGTTCAGCCCGCCGCGCAGGACGATGGAGACGATCCCGAGCACGATGATGAGGGTGGAGATGCTGAACCAGATCTTCCGGCGGCCGACGAAGTCGAAGCGGGTCTCGCCCCGGTAGAGCCGGGCGATCGGGCCGTGCCCACGCGGGCCCTTCGCCAGCAAGGCGCGCGCCGCGACATCGACCGAGATGAGTTCGTCCTCGTCGAGCTCGCCGACGTCGACGCTCTCTTCGAGCTGCTCGACGTCCTCCTCGCTCACCTCGTCGAGAGCACTCGCGTCGTCGCGTTTGCCCTTGCCCTTGCCGTCGTCGCTCACGACCCACCCCCTGCCGCGGCGCCTGCCATGCCGCCGGCGCCGACCACGGCGGGCCCCTGGGGGCCCGCGCCGAGCCCGGTGGAGATGCTGAAGGCACCCGAGCCCTGGAGCCGCTCGCTCTGCCCGAGGAGGATCACGAGCGGCCGGGTGTAGAACCAGGTGACCGCCATGTCCATGATGGTCGAGAGCCCGAGGAAGAACGCGAAGCCCTTCACATTGCCGACGGCCACGAAGTACAGGACGATGGCCGCCAGCAAGGAGACGAAGTCCGCGGCCCAGACGGTCCGCCAGGCGCTCTTGAAGCCGCGGTCCACCGACGTCCGCACGGAGCGTCCGGAACGGGTCTCGTCCTTCAGTCGCTCGAAATAGACGATGTACGAGTCGACGGTGATGCCGATGGACACGATGAGACCGGTGATGCCGGCCAGGTCGAAGCTCGGCGCGACGGACGTGTGACCGAGACCCGAGATGATGGCCCACAGCATCATGGCCGTGAAGACGAGCCCCGAGATCACGACCAGCCCGAGCGCCCGGTAGTAGGCCACGACGTAGAGCAGGACGAGGATGAGCCCCCCGATCCCCGCGGCGAGCCCCGCGATGAGGGCGGCGTGGCCGAGCGTGGGCGTGACGGTCTGGGACGTTGCGGCCTTCAGGGTGACCGGCAACGCGCCGTAGTTCATGGCCTGGGCCAGGTTCTGGGCATCCGCCTGGCTCAGGTTGCCCGAGATCTCACCCCGGCCGTCGAACGAGGTGAAACCGGTCTGGGTCGGCTGGATGATGGGCGCCGAGTACACGTTGCCGTCGAGCTCGATCCCGAGCAGCTGGTGGAAGTTCGCCTGGGCCACCTTGTCCCACAGCGTCGATCCGGCGGCACCCGCCAGGGTGTAGTCGACCACCCACTGGCCGGTCTGGTTCTGGGTCGCCTGGGCGCTCCCGATCGACCGCCCCGTCATCTGGGCCGGCCCGAGCACGCACCGCAGGCCATGGAGCCCGCAGGCGCCCTGCAACCCGGGCAGGAGCACCGTGCTTTTGGGATAGTTCGGCTTCGCGACGTCCGTGGAGGGATAGGCCTCGTACTGCGGGTCTGGAGGCACGTTGTTCTCGGAGTACCCCTGCGGCGAGTTGTTCGGTTGGACGTTCAGGTTGGACGCCGTCAGCTCGGTGGAGGGCGAGCACGCCGGGATCGTCGCGATGCCGCGCAGCGGTGGCGCGTCCTTCTTGTTCTTCGGAATCGCCTGGGGATAGCCGAAACACAACACGGGACGGAAGTACATGCGGGCCGTCTCGCCGATCTGGTTCAGCACCTGCTGAGCGTCCTTGACGCCGGGAATGGAGACCGAGATCTGATTCTTGCCCGTCGTCTGCACCTGCGCGCCGGACACGCCCAGCCCGTTGACGCGCAGGTTCAAGATGTTGACCGTCTCGTCGAGGTCGGACGGCGTCACGTGCGCACCTTGCGCCGTGTAGACGACGGCGACCCCGCCGGCGAGGTCCAGGCCGAGGCGGGGCGACCAGCGGGCCGCGACCACCGCCGCGAACGAGCCCAGCGAGATGGCGACCACGACGATGACGCTGATGAGGAGATTCCGCCGTTGCCGGCGCTGGGCCCGACCCCCCGATTTGGGGCTCACGCCTCCTCGGCCTCCCCGTCGTCCGCCGGGTGGGCGTCGTGAGCGGCGTCGCCGTTGCTCGAAGTCTCGGGCTCGGCCACCTGGACGTCCTGGACGTCGACGTCCGCGAGGGGCTCGATCTTGCGGGCGATGGCCTGGCGTACGAACACGATCCGGGTCGGCTGGGGCCCGTCGAGGTTCCCGTCGTCGCCGAGGGCTCCGGTGAGCAGGGTGTAACGATCGCCGTGGATCTCGAGGACCGTCCCGATGACCCCGCCCACGGTCTGGACCTCGTCGCCGATCTCGATGTCCTTGCCTTGCGACTGCCGTGCCGCCTGGGCCTTGCGCTGCTGGGGCCGGATGAAGAAGAAGTATCCGAGCAGGCCGATGGCGAGGAGGGGCAGCAGCGTGAGCAGCGGGCTCGAGCTCGACTTCGATGTGGTGGCGAGGAGCGAGTGGAGGAGCGCCGTGGAGGGTGTCATAGGAGGTCCTTGGGCTGAAACCGTTGCGAAGAGACACCCTAGTGCTTGCGATCAGGGGTTCCCTGGCGGCCGCCGGACGTCGCGCCGGCGCCGCCCGGGCCACCGGGAACGTCCCGGTGGCCCGGCCTCGGTTCAGGCGGCGAGGAAACCGCCCGACTGGTGCTCCCAGAGGCGCCCGTAGACGCCGGTGCGTCCGGCGGAGAGCAGCTCGGCGTGGGTGCCCTGCTCGACGACCCGCCCGTGCTCCAGGACCACGATGCGGTCCAGGCGAGCGATGGTGGCGAGCCGGTGCGCGACGACCAACGCCGTCGTGCCCTCCATCAGGCGCCACAGGGCCTCTTGCACCATGGACTCGGATTCGGAGTCGAGCGCGGAGGTCGCCTCGTCGAGCACGAGCACCTTCGCACCCTTGGCCATGGCCTGCGCGATGGCGACGCGCTGGCGCTGGCCGCCCGAGAGCTTCATGCCCCGCTCGCCGACGACCGTGTCGTAGCCCGCCGGGAGGCGCTGGACGAACTCGTCGACGCACGCGGCCTTCCCGACCGTGCGCACGAGGTCCATGTCGGGACCACCGGGGAGCTCCAGCCCGTAGCAGATGTTCTCCGCGATGGTGCGGTGGAGCATCTGTGGATCCTGCGGAACGTAGGCGATGTGGCGCCTGAGCGACTGCTGGGTGACCCGGGCGATGTCCTGACCGTCGATCTCGATGGCGCCCCCGTCACGGTCGGAGAAGCGTAGGAGCAGCTTGGTCAGCGTCGTCTTGCCCGACCCCGAGGGCCCGACGAGGCCCACGTGCTCCCCTGGCTCCATGCGCAGGTCCAAACCCTCGAACAGCGGCGCACCGTCGCGGTACGCGAACCGCAGCGAGCGGAACTCCACCCGTCCCCGGTCGACCACGATGTCAGGCGCCATCGGGACGTCGACGATGTCGGGCTCGGTGGCCACGATGCCGGCGAACTTCGCACAGCGGCCCACCGCCCGTGAGATCAGGCGGATGAACTCGAACGACTCCTCCAAGCTGGTGCCCACGAAGGTGGCGTAGAACAGGATCAGGTAGACGGCGCCGGCCGCCGCCACGTGGTGCAGCGCGAGCACGACACCGACCGCCACCGCGGCCCAGTTGAAGAACGCCATCGCCGATTCCATCTGCAGCCGCGTGGCGGTGAAGACGCGTCGAGCGCGGTAGTCCGCGCTGACCGAGTCGCCGACGAGGGCGGCCACGTGGTCCTTTTCGCGGTCCTCGGCCGCCTGGGTCCTGACGATCGTCAGGTTGGCGATCGTGTCGGCGATCACCCCGGTCGCCCGCGAGTGGGCGTCGGAGAAGTTCTTCTCCGCGGCCACGACGCGGCCCAGGCGGAGCCGCAGGACGAGTGCGAAGACGGCCACGAGCGCCGCCATCACGAGTGCCACCGGCCAGGCGACGATGCCGAGGACGACGATCGCCCCGACGACGGTCACGCCGATGCGCAGGATGCCCCAGACCATGGCCTCGATCAGCTCGACGAAGGCCCAGCTCGACGTCTCGAGGCTCGCGATCACCTCGCCCGAGGGACGGTCGGTGTGCCAGCCGTGGCTGAGGCCGATCAGGTGGTCGTACCCGTTGGTCATGGCACGTCCGAAGGCGCGCAGGGTTGCGCCCCAGTTGAGCCAGCCCCCGAGACGGCCGAAGACCAGGGCGACCAGCAGGACGACGGCGTAGGCCACGATCAGCGGGCCGAAGGTGTGCCACAGGTTCTCGTGGGAGTGCTGGTCGAGCCCGGCGATCCGGCTCAGCAGGGCGGCGAAGATCAGCGGCGCGGCGACCGCGTTGGCCAGGGTGCCGAGCACGATGGCGGCGCTGCTGCAGCCGAACGCGACGCGGTCGGGCCGCATCTGGCTCCAGCAGTAGGCCAGCGTGGCCTTGGTCGACGCATTCGGGAAGAGGGTGCGTTCACCCATGTGAAGTCTCCTGGGAAACGGGAAAGGGGAGTGTCCAGCGGCGGGCTCGGTGAACGAGCGGGATTTGCGGGTGCTCTGCCCGAACCGCTCTGCAGGGAGCGGCCGGGCGGCGCTACTGCGCCGGCGTCAGCGGCCGGGGCGGTGCGCCGGACCCGACTTGGCCTGGCCAAGCTCCGGTCCGGCGACGATCGCGAGCGGAAGTAGGTCCGCAAAGGCGCGCGCCGACAGCTGCAGTCGTGTCGTCATGCCTGCCATCGGATCACCTCGCTTCGTGCTCGCGGTGCGTTCACCGCCAACGCTAGCCCACGACTCCGGCGCGGTCGCGGTCGACGGGCGCCCTCAGAAGAGCGGCGGGGCAGTCGGAGGACCGACTCGTCCCAGATGGGCCCAGGCGCGCTCGGTGGCGACGCGTCCCCGTGACGTGCGCTGCAACAGACCGCTCTGCAGCAGGAACGGCTCGTAGGCGTCCTCAATCGTGTCGGGCTCCTCGCCGACACATTGCGCCAGCGTCGTGAGGCCGACCGGCTGGCCACCGAAGCGCGAGCAGAGGGTGGTGAGGATGGCGCGGTCGACCTTGTCGAGCCCGAGCTGGTCGACACCGAAGAGCTCGAGCCCCTCGTTGGCCGTCGCCCCGTCGATGAAGCCTTCTCCGCGCACCTCGGCGAAATCACGCACGCGCCGCAACAGGCGGTTGGCCACGCGCGGCGTGCCGCGGGAGCGCTCGGAGATCCGTGTCGCACCCTCCTCGTCGATCCTGACCTTGAGGATGCGGGCGGAGCGCTCGACGATGGCGCGTAGTTCCGGCGCCCCGTAGAGGTCCAACCGGCCCACGAAGCCGAACCGGTCCCGCAGCGGACCCGAGACGAGCCCGGTGCGCGTCGTCGCTCCCACGAGCGTGAAGTGGGGCAGCTCCAGGCGGATCGAGCGCGCCGTGGGCCCCTTGCCGATGAGGATGTCCAGGCGGCCGTCCTCCATGGCGGAGTAGAGCATCTCCTCGACCGAGCGGTGCAGGCGGTGGATCTCGTCGATGAAGAGGACGTCTCCGTCCTGGAGGTCGGTGATCAGGGCGGCGAGGTCGCCGGCGCGCGTCAGCACCGGGCCGGCGGTGATGCGCAGGCCCGCCCCCATCTCGGCGGCGACGATCCCGGCGAGCGACGTCTTGCCCAGCCCGGGCGGCCCGGCGAAGAGGAGATGGTCGACCGGCTGGCGGCGCTGACGGGCGGCCTGGAGCACGATGGCCAGGTGCTCGACCAGCTCGGCCTGGCCGACGAACTCGGCCAGGGTGCGGGGCCGGAGACCGAGCTCTTCGAGCTCCTCCTGGCCGTCGGCCGGTTCCGGGTCGACGACACGCGGTGCCTCCGTCTCCTCGTCCGGCACCGCCAGCACCTCGCGGCGGGCCCGTGGGCTCACCGCGAAGCCAGCTCTCGGAGCGCCAGGCGCAACATCTCCTCCACGCCGACATCGTCGCGCAGGCCGTCGAGCGCGCCCCGGATCTCGTCGGGCGCGTACCCGAGCTCGCTCAGGGCCGCCCGCGCCTCGGCGCGCGACGTGCGCGTCGCCGACAGTGCTCCCCGCCCGGCTGCGGCGGCGGACGGAGGGGTCGACAGGTCGGGCAGTTCGAGGCGGCTCTTCAGCTCGATGAGGAGGCGAGCCGCGGTCTTGCGGCCGACTCCGGGCACCGTGCACAGCGTCTCGACGTCGTCCTCGAGTACCGCCGTGGAGAGGGCGGCCGGCGAGAGCGATCCCATGATGGCCAGCGCCAGCGCCGGGCCTACCCCGTGCGAGCCCAGGAGCACCTCGAAGCACCGGCGCTCGTCGTCATGGACGAAGCCGTAGAGGACGATGGCGTCCTCTCGCACGTGTGTGTGCACGAAGAGCGTCGCCTCTCCCGCCGTGCCGCCGACAACCAGCGCGGCGGCGGTGGCGGGCGTGACCGCCACCCGGTAGCCGACCCCGGCCACGTCGACGATCACCTCTCCGTCGCCGGTGCGCGACACGGTGCGTCCTCGCAGCAGTCCGATCATCGCTCCATCACCTTCGTGCTTCGTGACGCCTCGATCGCCCGGCGCAGCCCGACCGACGACAGGTGGCATACGGCGAGCCCCAGGGCGTCGGCGACGTCGGGTGGCCCCGCGACCGCGTCGAGGCCGAGTACGCGGGCCACCATCCGCTGCACCTGCTCCTTGGTGGCGGCGCCGTAGCCGACCAGGGCCTGCTTCACCTCGTTCGACGTGTACTGGACGACCTCGCAGCCGGTCGCCGCCGCGGCCAGCAGGGCCAGGCCGCTGGCCTGGCCCACCGACATCGCCGTGCGCGCGTTGACCTGGAAGAAGACCCGTTCGACCACCACGACGTCCGGCTTCAGCTCACCCAGCAGGGAATCGAGCTCGCGGTGCAGCTCCAGGAGCCTCGTCGCCAGCTCGTCCGCTGGATCCGTCTCGATGACGCCGGCCGCCGCGGCCCGGAGCATGCTGTCCTCGCCCCGTTGGACCAGGCCGTAGCCGCAGCGCGAAAGGCCAGGGTCGATGCCCAATGCGAACATGCGTTCGCAGGATAGCCGGGCGGTGTCCGCAGGTGGCGGACCGCTGAATCAGCCTTCGAAGGACGCGATCACTTCGTCGGGGATGTCCGCGTTGGAGTGCACGGCCTGGACGTCGTCGTGGTCGTCGATCGCCTCGAGCAGGCGCAGGACCTTCTTGGCCTCGGCTTCGTCGGACACGGCGACGAGAGAGGTCGGCTCCAGCGAGAGGTCGAACGACTCCGGGGTGATGCCGGCGCCCTCGAGTGCCTGGCGGACCGACTCGAGGTCACCGGGCGCGCTGGTCACGACCCACGCCTCGCCGTTCGACGAGAGGTCCTCCGCGCCCCCCTCCATGGCGATCTCCATCACCTTGTCCTCGTCGTTGTCGAGGCCGACGGTGACGATCCCCTTGCGCTCGAACTGCCAGCTGACCGCGCCGGGCTCGGCCATGTTCCCCCCGTTGCGGCTGAAGACGTTGCGCATCTCCGCGCCGGTGCGATTGCGGTTGTCACTCAGCGTCTCGACCATGATGGCCACGCCGTCCGGTCCGTAGCCCTCGTAGTTGATGGCCTCGTAGCGCACTCCCTCGAGGTCGCCCGTGCCGCGCTTGACCGCCTTCTCGATTGTGTCGAGCGGGACGCTGGACGCCCTCGCCTTCTGAAAGGCGGTCCGCAGCGTCGCGTTGGCGTCGAGGTCGCCGCCGCCGTTGCGCGCCGCCACCTCTATGGCCCGGATGCACTTGGCGAAGACCTTGGCCCGGGCCTTGTCCTGGGCCCCCTTGCGGTACTTGGTGGTCGCCCACTTCGAGTGACCCGACATGTCTGCTCTGCCTCGTTCCTCGCGCTCAGCCGTGATCCCCATGCCCCCGTCGGGAGGGGATCTCGATTGTATCGAGCCTGGTCCGGAAGGAGCCCGGACGCGTCGAGGCGCCGAGGCGGGTCAGCCCGGAACGGGGATCGTCGGGGTCGGACCGGGGACTCGGTACGCGCCGGCCGGCGGGGCGATGGAGAACGGCAGGCTGACGCGCCCAGCCCGCTCACGCGGGCCCGCGGCCGTCGGCGCGACGGTGAGGTGGTAGGTCCCTGGGGGTGCCTGGCGCCACTGCGGCGACGCACCGGCCGTGGCCACGTCCTCGTACTTGGTCCAGATCCCGGTGGCCGTCGCCGTGGCGCCGGGGCCGAGGTCGACGGGTGAGATCTCGGGGCACATGTAGTCGACGGATCCAGGGTAGACGTCGACCCCCTTGCGGTCGGTGATCACGCCGGAGAGGGCGCCGCAGGGCCCGACGCTCAGGCGTCGCGAAGCACCCGCGACCAGGCCCCCCGGGCCACAGGCGGTATGGCCGGTGTTGTGGAGGCGCACCGTGTAGCGCAGCGGCAGGATCCAGGGAACGGCACGTGCGGGGGCGGTGACGCTCATGGTCACCTGGCCGTACGGGCAACCCTCGTACGCGATGTGGGCCGACCGGGTCAGCGAGGGCGCAGGCGACTGGGGCGGCGACTGGGGCACGGACGGAGTCGGCGGTGAGATGCGGCCCGGGACAGGGACAGGGACAGGGACGGGGACGGGGCAGGGACAGGGGCCGGGAGGGGGACGCGGGCAGCGCTCGGCCCGGACGCCAGCTCAACGGGGACCCGTACCCTCCCGTCGAGGGTGAGGGTGTACGTCCCCGGAGGAAGCTGCGCCCTCGTCGCGTTCGCCGACCGTTGGTCCCAGTTCCCCGACGCGGTGATGGAGCCGTGCGGCGGGATGGGCTCGCCGAGGATGGCCGGGCAGCTCAGGGCGACGTCCCCTGGGTAGACAACTGCGCCGCCGGCTTTGGTGATGCGCACCGACACGGGAGCGCATGGGCCGAGCACCATTGCCAACGGACCGTGCACGAGCCCTGCACCCGGGGCGGTGCACGCGTGGGACGAGGTGTTCCGCAACACGACCGCGTATTGGACCAGCTGTCCGGGCAGGAAGGCGTGTCGGGGGACGCTCACGCTCAGCGTCACGTCGGAGGAGGGACAGCTCTCGTAGGGGACGTGGCCTGAGCGGATGACGGAGGTCGCCGCAGCAGCACCCGCCGGCACCACAGCAGGGAGGACGAGGACGGTGGCGGTGACGGTGGAGAGGCAGACCGCAACGACAAGGGCAACGAAATCGGCGAGCGTGACGGCGACGGGACGCACAGTGGTGATCAGCCTCACGCATAGTGAGACTCCCGAGGCGTCGCCCTGGTTCGCCGCAGGTCAGGCCGTGTCGCAGAGGTCGGCGAACATGTGGTGCACCCTGCGGTCCGCCGTCAGCTCCGGGTGAAAGACCGACGCCACGACCGGACCCTGCCTCACGAGGACCGGTACCCCGTCGAACCGGCCCAGCACCTCGACGTCCTCCCCGACCGACACGATCAGTGGAGCCCGGATGAACACCGCTGGGAGCGGCGGGCCCTCGCCCAGCTCCACCGCGCCCTCGAACGATGAGATCTGGCGCCCGTAGCCGTTGCGGCGGACGACGACGTCGAGGACCCCGAAGCAGAGCTGGTCGGGCCGGCCGTCCTCGATCGCGCTGGCCAGCAGGACCAGCCCGGCGCAGGTCCCCAGCACGGGCATGGCCGGCCCGTCGTCGCTGAGTCGAGAACCGATGGCCTCGAAGAGCCCGGTCGATTCCAAGAGCATGGACAGGGTCGTCGATTCGCCGCCGGGGAGCACGAGCCCGCAGATCCCCTCGAGATCAGCCGGGTGCCGGACCGGCCGACCCTCGCGGCCCACGTCGCGCAGGGCGACCAGGTGCTCGCGGACGTCGCCCTGGAGGTCGAGCACCCCGATGGGCGGAAGCCCCTCTACCACCCCCGGTCGGCGAGATGCTCGCCGAACGCCGACGACTCCAGGCCGCGCATGGCGTCGCCCAGCCCCCGGGAGACCTTGGCCACGTGCTCGGCGTCCTGGTAGTGCGCCGTCGCCTCGACGATGGCCGAGGCCATGCGGGCCGGGTCGGAGGACTTGAAGATGCCCGACCCGACGAAGACGGCCTCCGCGCCGAGCTGCATGACCAGCGCGGCGTCCGCGGGCGTGGCGATCCCGCCGGCGCAGAAGAGCGGCACCGGGAGCCGCCCCGTGTCGTGGATCTCCTGCACCAGCCCGACCGGCGCGGCGAGCTCTTTGGCCCACCGGTACA
Source organism: uncultured Acidimicrobiaceae bacterium (assembly GCA_963822265.1). Taxonomy (GTDB): domain Bacteria; phylum Actinomycetota; class Acidimicrobiia; order Acidimicrobiales; family RAAP-2; genus Bog-473. The sequence continues at coordinate 178,875 of CAWGHA010000042.1, read as the reverse complement.
GCTCGGCCTGGTCGGCCTGCGTGACCGCGCGCAGGTCCCCGAGAATGGACCGGAGGTGCCGCACGGCTTCGACGATGTTGCCCGTGCCCGCTTCGCCCTTGGAGCGGATCATGGCGGCGCCCTCGCTGATCCGCCGCAGCGCCTCGCCCAGGTTCGTGGCCCCGCACACGAACGGGACGGTGTAGGGCCACTTGTCGATGTGGTGCGCCTCGTCGGCCGGTGTGAGCACCTCGGACTCGTCGATGAAGTCCACGCCCAGGCTCTGTAGCACCTGCGCCTCGGCGAAGTGCCCGATGCGGGCCTTGGCCATCACCGGGATGGTCACGGCCTCGATGATCCCCTCGATGAGCAGCGGATCGCTCATCCGCGCTACGCCGCCGTCGCGCCGGATGTCTGCCGGCACCCGCTCGAGCGCCATGACCGACACGGCGCCTGCGTCTTCGGCCACCTTGGCCTGCTCCGCGTTGACCACGTCCATGATCACGCCGCCCCGGAGCATGTCCGCCAAACCCCGCTTGACGGTGAAGGTTCCGGTCGTCATAGGGGCAGTCTACGAGGGTCTGCCGCCCCTTCTCACCACTCGCTCGGCGCGGCGGCTCACCACTCGTACAGCGCGGCGACTCGCACCGCTGTCGCGTCCAGATCGCCGGCGACGACGGGATCGTCCCGGTGCCCGACGGACGGGTCGATCCATACCCACCGGGTGGTCCCGTAGCGAGCCGGAGCGAACACCGAGTCGGCCACGGGAGCAGGCGCGCTCATCATCAGCTTCAGGGCGTCGAGGAGGCCTCGGGGGTAGCGCACCGCGGATGCACCCACGACATCGGCCCGGTACTCGCGCGACGCGCCTCGCCCGATACTGCGTCGCAGCGTGGCTTCGCCTCCGACGAGTCCGGCCAGCGTGATGGCGATGCACGACACACCGTTGTCGCCCCGCTTCACGTGGGCCAGCTCATGGGCGACCACTCCCTCGAGCTCAATCGGATGGAGCAGATCGAGGAGACCGGACGTGACGACGAGGTCGGCGGATGCGGCGTCGCGACCGAGAGCGCAGGCATTGGGAACCGAGTCGCGCACCAAATAGAGGGACGGCACGCGTAGGCCGAAGGTGGCGCACAGGCCCTCGACCATGTTGGAGAGGCGCGGCTCGTCGTGCTCGTCGATCGGGACGGCACCGACCGACCGCAACGCCCGTCTCGGCGCCAGCCGCCACAATCCGATTGCTATCGCCGCGCCGACGACAACGAGCGCGATCACACCGACGATCCACGAGACCGACACCGCGAGCACGACACCCACCACGACCGCGGGCACCGCGGCGGGGACGGCGCAGAGCATGACCGCCCGACGCCGGTTCGCCGCCACCTCGCTGGGGAAGATCTTGGGCGCGCCCAGACCCGGCTGCTCCAGTTCGGGCACGGCGACCGCGGGCGCTGCCGCCGCGGCGATCGCTACCGCGCCTCGGGACCGCTCGTCACCCTGTTGCCCGCTACTCGGTCCGCTCCGCTGCCCGTCGCGGGGTCGGTTTCCAGAACGTTGGCGGGAGCCACCCCCCTGACCGGTGCCACCACCCTTGCGTTGACCCGTACCTCGATTCGTCGTCCCGCCCTTGGCTGTCGCGCCCGACGCTCCACCCGAGGCGCCCGTGCCGCTGCTGCCACTGCCGCTCCCGCCGGCCCCAGACCCGCTCTTGTTCCGGTTGCGGCTCCGTTCGTTGCGGTTGCGGTTTCTGCTCCCACCACCGCCGCCCTGCCCCGAACCGCCACCGCCGCCCTGCCCCGAACCACCACCGCCACCCTGACTCGAACCGCCGCCGCCACCGCCACCCGGACCGCCGCCACCCTGACCCGAACCGCCGCCGCCTGTTGGCGAACCGCCACCACTGGCGGGACCCGGCGTCCGGGCGTTGTCGATTTCGTCGGCCATGGGGACGTCAGCCTACGGCAGTCCCTGCGACCACTCGGGCGAACCCGACGAGAGAACAGACCAACGACGCGACCGCGTCGTTACCGGTAACGCCGGTTCGCGAAGCGGAGGCGTCGGCTTCGGCCACGCCGCAGGTGGCTGAGCCGTCGGCGTCGGTGATGGCGAGGTGCTGGCACCCTCGCCTTCCGGAGCACTCGCCACTTCGGAGGATATGGAACTCGTGGTCGTATGGAGGAGCGCGAGCGGCCTTCAGGCGCGCCCGCCCCGTCCTCCCGCGATAGCCCGTTCGTAGACCTCTACGTAGCGCTGCGCCAACGCGTCCGTCGACCACACTTGGGCATGCGCCCGCGCCGCACGGTGTGCGTCGGGGCTCGATGCACCAGTCCCCCGCACGGCGCCAGCCAGCGCCACCCGCAAGGCGCGGCCAAGAGCCCCGACGTCGCCGGGAGGTACCAGTGTGGCGTGCCCTCCAGCCGCGGCGCGATAGCCCTCGATGTCCGATGCCACGATCGCGCATCCGGCCGCCATGCCCTCGAGCAACACCACGCCGAACGACTCCCCGCGCAGGGAGGGGGCGCAGAGCACGTCCGCTCCGGCCAGGCGACGGGCCAGCTCCTCGTCGTCGAGCACGCCGAGCCATCTGACCCGGTCCGACTCGGGGTGCCGTCGGCGCTGCACCTCCGTCTCGGGACCTCCACCCGCGACCCACAGCACGGCCGGCTGCTCGACCGATGCGAAGGCGTCGAGCAGCACAGCGAGACCCTTGCGCGCCTCGTGCCGTCCTACGAAGACCACCACCGGCTCCCCCCCCGCACTTCGCGCGGGAACAGCCGAAGTGAAGCGTTCGACGTCGACGCCGTTGAACAGAACCTCGAAGGTCCCGCCACTCGAGCGCTCGCCTGTCTGGCGCGCAGCCTCGGACACGGCGACGCGCACCTGCAGGCGCCGGCCGACGAATCCAGCCAGAGGTTTCAGCACCGGCACCCAGCGGCTGACGCCTGCGCGGTGGTACGTCCCCACCAAGGGCACATGGGACCGAAGCACGACGCCGTAGGAGGTCACCGGCGCAAGCGGCTCGTGAAGGTGGACCACGTCGAAACCACCAGCGCGCACGGCGCGCTCCGCGCGCACGGCAGCCAACGGGGAGAGAGCGACGGGCGCGACCGAGCCGTTGGAGCGGACACCTGTCGGACGACCGATCACGACGAGGTCGCGCTCCCCGACCCGGGAGGGCGCGAGGGGGGATACCAGGGAAGAGATGCCACCCTCGTCGGCCGGTCCGAGGACCGTGACCTCGTGTCCCAGCCGCTGCAACGAACGGGAGAGGCCCAGGACCTGTCCTTGCACCCCCCCGGGTCGGCTGAGCGCGTAAGGCGACACCATCGCAATCCTCATCGGGAATCGCTCGGCCAGTTCGGTCGGAAATGTGCAGGGGAGTCCACTCATCAGGGACTATGCCATCTACCTCTTATTTTGTCATTCACGGTCAGTACGGAACACGCCGGTCAGCCATTCATCGCGCACCTATTGCGCACCTCCGCCCCGAACCGGCTGCACGGATTGGTGCTGTAGAACAGCTCGATTCGGCCCGCAAAACATCTCGGACCGCACCTGACTGACGACCGTGCCCGGCCCCGTCTTGGTCGCAGAGTGGCGGATGATCCTGATATTGGCGAGCTGCATCCTCACGGGGTCGGCTCGCCGCTGCGCCGTGTCTCGGGCTCGTCGAGTCCCGTGATTATTGGAATGTGTCATCGCCGACTTGGTTGAGGAAGCAGATCGCCATCGTGTTGGTTCGGACGGGAGTGCGCAGCGATCATCCGAGAGTCGCGTGCGGTCACGCGGTGTTCACTGATCGGACACTCTGAGCAACGACTCCAGAAACCCTCGATCGAGCGATGACGACGCTCTGCGAGCAGAAGCTGGACCTGAGCTTCATCGCAATTTCGGAGAACCTCGTGTACGCTTCCGTCGGCGTCTTCGGCGGGAGACACTTTCTAATCGACGGGGTCGGTTCGCGCGCGCACATCGACCAGCGCTTCGGTTCTGCGCGCAGCGCACGCTCGAGACACGGTGCTCGTCCCGAAGAGACACACGGCACTCGTCCCGAAACGGCCGGCCACGCTCAGTCGATTGGTCAGTCGGCACTGTGCGCGAGCGCAGAGAATCACGCACAGAGAATCACGCACAGAGAATTCACAGAGACAGAGAATCAGCACACAGTGATTTCACAGCACAGAGAATCCACAGCACAGAGAATCCACAGTACTCCGAGTACAACTCAACGATCGCTTGATCGCGCGATGACGACACGCACCAAGCGGAAAATGCATTGAAATTCATCGCAATTTCGGAGGTGCTCGTGTACGATCCGCTCAGCGTCTTCGGCGGGAGGCACTTTCTTATCGTCGGTGGCGGCCGCGTGCTCATCGGGAGCATGCAGGAACGAGAGGAACATCCATGAATGCAAAGATGAAATATCGGATCGCGGCCGCGATTTCGGCCGGCGCGATCTCTGCGGTGGGATTCGGCCTCGCGGGAGCGACTACAGCCGGAGCCTCGTCCGCAGACGTCACCGCTCGAGCAACCGGTACCCATGCCACACCTGCAGCCGCGACGCCCGGTACTTATGAGCTGTACATCAATTCCGGATCGGGGTTCGCGGACGCCGGTCAGCTCTATCTCAATTCCGACACCTCATGGTCCCTTGAGAATTACATCGACGGCGGCACGTGGGACACGGTGGGCGCGACGCTCGGTATGAGCGATTACAACGCCGGATATACGGACGACGCCGCGTGGGGCGCGAAGGTCTCCGGCACGAATCTCGGTTCCGCTGCGAAGCCGGGCACATTCCTCGCGGCAGATCTCGCGGACTACACCTGGTACGCAGTTTTCACCTCGTCGAGTATTCCGGCGCATGCCCAGGCGCGTGGACCTCTGGCCACCGGCGCCGTTCGACCCGACAGCGGCGGTGCGACATTCCCCGGGACCTACAACGCCACAATCGGTGGGACCAGCGGGTATCAGATGGTGTACAACTCGGACAACACATGGTCAACGCCGGGGGGCTACTGCAACGCCGGCACGTACCTGAGCTTCAAGGTGAAAGTCGGGACAAAGGTGACGTATACCGACATCCAAGCCGACAATGGTTGCAGCGCTGATCACCTGTGGATGGCGAAAGAGCATGGCGCGACGAAACTCGGCACAGCCACGAAGCAAGGCATCATCGTGGAGTCGGGGCTCGGCGGCGTGTACAACCACTTCTACGCAACCCTGGCCAGCTGACAGCCGCGATCCCGCCCCGGAGGTCCCTGAGGTCCTCACGTAACCGAGGCTTCGCGGGCACCTGAGCAGGACCACCGCTGTGGAACCGACCCCGGGCCGACAACGCCCGGGGTCGGTTCGCGCCGGGACCTCAACGAGCGCTACGGTCCGGCGCGCTGGGGATGCTCAAGACACGCCGTTCACACCGGACCATCCGCTCACCTCAATCGATTGGTCGCGGCCAGCGAAGGCGAGCGCACCCGTCAGGAGGCGACGGACTGAAATTCTTCGTGCACTTGGCGTTCGCCTCGCGGCCTACCGACGACACCGGCGCACTTCAAGACCGATATCCGGGGTCGGACGGCCAGTTCGGCTGGAAGAGGTGCCATTGCTCGGGGTGGCGCCGTATGTCGTGCTCGAAGCACGTGGCGAGGTCCTGCGTCACCCGGGTGACGTCCGCTCGCAGCGTGCCGCGCCGCTGCGTGTCGAGGGCAGGGTGCACGACTCCGGTGTGCCAGTCCCCCGGTCCTGAGTAGACCACCACCGGCAGCAAGGGCGCGCCCGAGCGCAGTGCGAGCGTGGCCGCCCCCCCGGGCATAGTGGTGCGCTCACCGAAGAACTCCACCTCGATGCCGTTGCCAGCGAGATCCCGATCGCTGACCAGACCGGCGATCTCGCCTCCCTTCAGCGTGCGCAGCATGGCGGCGCTCGACCCCTCGCCGAGGGGCACGGCCGTGAGCCCCATGGACGCGCGCTGCGCGATGAACCAATCGAACAGTTGCTCCGGTTCGAGGCGTTCGACCACCGCCGTCATCGGCATGCCTTCGAGGGCCAGCCAGGCGCCTCCCCATTCCCAGCTGCCCACGTGGGGCAGGGCCATCACGATGCCGCGGCCGAGCGCCATTGCGGCCTTCAGCCGTTCTGCGCCCTCCTCGAGCCGGAACCGCGAGCGCACATCCTTCGGATCCACCGATGGAAGCCGGGCCCCGTCGGCCCAGTAGCTGGCGTACGCGCCGAAAGAGCGCCGGCTCCAGCGGCGCACGAGATCGGCGTCGGGTTCGACTCCCTCGGGACATTCGCTCGCCAACACCCGCCTCATATGGCGCTGGTTCATATCCAGGGCTTCCCCGCCCCTCCACGCGATGACGCGGGCGACGCCGCGTGCAACGCTGTGGGCCAGCGGCCCCGGCATGTGACTCATGGCCTCGCCGAGACGTCGATAGGTCTGGTACCGCAGGGTGTCGCCCACGGTCGTCGAACGCGTCACGGACCGGTCACGTCCTCAAATGGCAGTCACGGGACGAACGGGGAGCAATTGATGGCGGGCGATAGCGTTCGTCCACGCTCGAGTACCGAGCGCTCGTTGTCGGGTCCTCTCGGGAAGACGTCCGGTCCGGTCGGGAACGCTGCGTTCAGGACCCGGACCGTGGCCGGCGACCTGCGGCGTTGCGCGAGTCGCCTGAATGCTGCCGGGCCGAGCGACGGCGCTCCCGCAGGGTCCGGCCCGACCGGCTGCTCAGGGCATCCTGCCGACGGGCCCGCCAGCGCCCGACCGGAGCACCCGAGGTCGTCGTCAGCGCGTGGCGCGGAACGCCGGTGGCCGCTCGTCCCTCACGCCACGTGCGCCAGCGGGAGTCCACCCGCCCTTCTCGCCACGCTTCGATACGCCGCCGGATGACCTCGTCCCGTCCCGAGGCGGCGTTCCAAACCTTGACGAACCTCGTCACGGCCGTGAACGAGATGAGGGCGAACATGACCCAGAGCACGGGGACGAAGAAGGAGGCACTCAAGAAGGCCACCCCCAACAGGACCATTCGCTCGGCTCGCTCCATCAGACCGCCTCGTGCGGAGAGCCCGAGCGACTCCGCCTTCGCCCGCTCGTAGCTGATCAGGGCGGTCACCGCCAAAATGGCCATCGGCAGCAGAGCGAGATGTCCCTCGTGGCGATCGACCAGGTACCAGGCAGCGCCGAACATGAGCACCGCGTCGGCGACCCGATCCGTCACCGAGTCGAAGAATGCGCCTCGCACCGACGCCGTGCCGGCCGCCTTGGCCACAGGACCATCGAGCAGGTCGTGCAGCCCGGTGATGATCAGGAACAGAATTGCGAGATGCAGGTGGCCCGACGCCACGAGCACGGCGGTGACAGTCGCCGACACCAAGCCCGTGGCAGTGAGCACGTCCGCTGTGATGCCTCGGCGATGCAACGCTTCGCCGACCGGACCGGTGGACCGGTCGACCGCCGCTCGCCAGCGACCGTCGAACATCGAACTCCTCGTCGTGCGCCCTGGGGGGTCGGGTCGGGCCCGAGCGCTCTACGCAGGAGTTTACCATCCGTTCCCCGGAACTCCAGGTTCCTGTTGCCGTAGGGCAAGCCCCCCGCCGGCCGACCCCACCCCGATCCGGTACGGCGCCTGGAACGTACCCGAGATCGGTGAGCACCACCTCAGCGCCATGGCGCACCCCCCGCCAGCAGGAACCTCCCGGCGACCAGGAGCGCACCGTCGGGCCGGTTCGTTCGGCCGTCTCCCCGTCCTGACTGCCCTCCTGGGGGCCGCGGCTGCGTCGCTGTTCGCTGCTACCGCCATTGCGACCCCGGCCGGGGCCAGCGGGAGTCCACCGGTCGTCAAGGCGATCGAGATCGACTTCCACATCGCCCTGCCGAAGCACACGTTCGGTCCCGGCCGGTACACGTTCCTGACCGAGAACAAGGGCCACGTCACCCACGCTGTCGAGAGAAGGGCGCCTACGACGTCTTCTGCCGGGGTCGCGGGCCACAAGGCGCTGGGCGTGAACGTCGGCCTCAAGTTGGGGTCGCCGGCCAAGACCGCGGCCCAGACGTCGTCGGGGTCGAGGTCCACCGCGAGCACCATGGCGAAAAGCGGCGGATCGAGCGACTGACGTAGCTGAGCGGGAAGCCATCTCGCGGTCGTACACTCGGTTTCCAAGGCCCGAACAGGGCCAGGCCCGCAGGGGAGGGACCAGGTGCCACACGACCCGACCGCCATCCGCAATGTCGCCCTCGTCGGCCATCACGGTGCCGGCAAGACGACTCTGGCCGAGGCGTTACTGGCCGCCACCGGCGCGATAGCCCGACGGGGTTCGGTGGAGAAGGGCACCACCGTCATGGACTTCGAGCCGGAAGAGATCTCGCGCCAGCTCTCCATCTCGACCTCGCTCGCCCCCTTCACCGTGAACGGGGTGAAGGTCAACCTCCTCGACACGCCGGGGTACGCAGACTTCGCCGGCGAGATGGTGACAGCCCTCGCCAACGTGGACCTGGCCGTGGTCGTGGTCAGCGCGACCGACGGCGTGCAGGCGCAGACCGAGGACGCGTGGCGGGCCGCCGCACGCCTCGGACTGCCCCGGGTGATCGTGGTCAACAAACTCGACCGCGAGCGGGCGGACTTCGATCGCACGCTGGCCGAGGTCAGAGAGACCTTCGGCGCCGGCGTGGCCCCGGTTGAACTGCCCATCGGCCACGAGTCGGACTTCCACGGCGTCATCGACCTCCTCGACGACACCGCCACCCACTACGACACGCTCGCTACCGGCGGCTCCGTCGACGGCACGGTGCCGCCGACGGGGCACGAGGGCCCGATCCCCGACGACCTGGTCGACGAGGAGCACACGGTGCACGAACAGCTGGTCGAGGGGATCGTGGTGGGAGACGACGACCTGATGGAGCGCTACCTCAACGGGGAGACGCTCGATTACGCCGAGCTCGAGAAGAGCCTGGCCGGGGGCGTGGCCTCGGGGGCGGTGTTCCCCGTGCTGTGCTGCTCCGCATCGAGCGGCGTGGGGGTGGATCGCCTGGCGCGGCTCGTCGAGGAGCTCTGCCCCAGCCCCGCGACCCGTGGCCCCGTGACGGCTGCCGCGGGGACCACCACGACGGAGATCGAAATCGACCCGGACGGGCCGACACTGCTCACGGTGACCAAGACCTACAACGACAGCCACACCGGGAAGATGTCCCTGTGCAAGGTGATCTCCGGGACCCTGGAGCCGGACGCGGTCCTGGTGAACTCCCGCACGCGCGACGAGGAGCGCCTCCACGCCCTGCAGAGCATCGCCGGCCATGCCACGGCCCCGGCCACCAGCGTCACGGCGGGCGACTTCGTGGCGGTGCCACGGCTGAACGGGACCCGTACCGGCGACACGCTGGCGCCGAAGGGCCAGCCGGTCACGATTCAGCCGCCCGTCCTGCCGGCGCCGGCACTCCTGGTCGCGGTGAAGCCGGCGACGCGGGCCGACGACGACAAGCTGATGTCCGCTCTCCAGCGCGTGTGCGACGAGGACCCCTCGCTCACCGTCACCCGGGACGACGAGACGCACCAGACGATCCTCGGCGTGAGCGGTGAGGTCCACCTCGCCGTCACTGTTGAACGCCTCGAACGGAAGTGCAACGTCCACGTCGAACGGGAGGACCTGCGGATCCCCTATCGCGAGACGATCACGAGGGCGGCACAGGCCGAGGGGAAGCACAAGAAGCAGTCGGGAGGACACGGCCAGTTCGGCGTGTGCCACCTCCGTCTCGAACCGCTCCCCCGAGGCGAGGGCTTCGCGTTCCGCGACGAGGTCGTCGGCGGGGCGATCCCGCGTCAGTACATCCCGGCCGTGGAGAAGGGCGTGATGGAGACGTTCGCGTCTGGCGGCATCTACGGGTATCCCATCGTGGACGTGGCCGTCACGGTCGACGACGGCAAAGCGCACTCGGTCGACTCCAACGAGGTCAGCTTCAAGATGGCCGCCGCCCTGGCCATCCGTCAGGCGATGGGGGAAGCGGGGCCGATCGTGCTGGAGCCGATTTCGCGCCTTTCGGTCACGATCCCCTCCGAGTGCCAGGGCGACGTGCTCGGCGACCTCCACTCGAGGCGGGCCCGCATCATCGGCACGGACTCGGGAGAAGACGGCTACCAGGTGGTGACCGCGACGGCACCTGCGGCGGAGCTCACGCGCTACGCGGTGGACCTCCGTGCGCTCACCGGCGGACGCGGCACGTTCGAGGTGGCCTACGACCACTACGACGCCGTGCCCGAGCACCTCACGGCGACGATCCCCCGACTCGACAACTGAGGGGCTACGCACGTCCGTCCGGCGACGGACGGACGTGCGGGCGCGCTCGCTGACGGACTGTCGGTGCGGCGGTCAGAACGGGTGCGTGTGGTTGAAGCGCACCGGCACCCGCCGCAAGACGAGCGTGCCGAGCAGCCGGTTCTGCGGCGTGGTGAGCACCACGATGGCGAGGACACCCGTTTGGCTCCCGAGGGGTTTCGACACCGAGTCCGAGGTGAAGTGGCCCGTGAACGCGGCCACGCACAGGTCCTGGCGAGCCGGAACCTGCCGGGCAAGGTCCTCGTACAGGCGAGGTGCCAGTTGGCGGAGGTCGGACTGCGTGAACTTGCGGATGCCTTCGAGGTGTCCGTGGCCGCCGACGGCCCGCGTCGCCGCGGGGAGTGACAGGTAGCACGACTCGTCTGACGTGCCCACGTCGCTGCGAGCCGAGGTGCAGCCCGCGAGCAGGAGCGCGGCGAGCAGCGGGACGGCGAGACCGGCCGCGACGCGCCGTCGAATCGTCATGGGTGCCCACCGTCGTCGACCACGGCGGGCTCCGGAGCCGGCGTAATGGTCGGTGTCGGGACCGGAGTCTGGGTCGTTGTCGGAGCCTGGGTCGGAGTCTGCGTAGGAGTCGGAGCAGGCCGATACGCAACAGGCCCGGCCTCGACCTCCGAAGACAGGGCCTGGCGGTTCCACCTGCCTCTCCGCACCTGCAGGGCCAGCTGGCCGATGTAGAGCCAGCCGAGGGCCAGGATGAACCAGAAGCTGATGATGCGGTACAAGAGGACGGCGTCCACCGTGCTCGACTCCGCGCCGCCGAAAGCGACCAGCGCGACCGTGATGCTTCCTTCGACCACGCCGAGGCCCCCGGGTGTGATCGGCAGCGTGGCGGCAAGCTGCCCGGCGCCGTATGCGAGCAGCAGGCCTTTCCACGGGATCGGGGCGTCGATGGCCCGAAACATCATGGCGAAACACGCGCAGTCCAGCAGCCAGTTGACGGTCCCCCAGGTCACGATGCGGCCGATCTGGGTCCACCCGAGGCGGACCGCGGTCATCCAGTCCATTATCCGCTCGACCTGCCCAGTAGTGTCGCCCCGGGGACGCCCGAAGAGGGAGACGGAGGCCCTCATCGTCGCCGTCACCACGACGCGAAGTGGCCGCTCGTAGACGAACAGTGACCCGAGGGCGACCGTGAAGGCGAAGACCAGGATGATGACAGGAACGAGGTCCAGCGAAGCGCCCTCGTCTGTCGCGATACCCAAACCGATCAGCGCGACGAGCGCGAGGCTCACGACGCTGGCAACCAGCGTGCCGGCCAGACCCCAGGCGGCGAGCGTGTTGTCGGCGCCGAAGCGACGGAACCAGCGGAACCCGTACACCGACGAGACGGCGTTGCCCGCCGGGAGGGAATTCGTCAACGCCTGCGCGCCGAACGAGACCTTGACCAGCGGCCCGAAGGGTGCCCGGAGCTTGCCCGCCAGCAGGAGCTCGTACTGCATCGCGGCGAAACAGACGTACGACCCGATCTCCACGAGGAAAGCAGGTGGGACCCACCACCAATTCACGCGTTTGAAGACGTCGCCGAACCCGGCCAGCTCCGAACCCTTCGAGGAGAGGACCCACGCCGCCACCCCGACCAGGCCCAGCCCGATAAGGACGCGGACGACAGGCCAGGTCCGTCGGAGGAGGCCAGTGCGGGGGTCGGGACGGGTGGGTGCGGCGGTGGGAGCAGGAGCAGGAGCAGGGCGGCTCGCGTCGGGCGAGGCGTCCGCAGCCTGCCCGGTCTCGAGCAGCGCCGGTGTCTCGGGCGCACCGCCCGACGTGCCGCTAGGCGGGCCAGGCGTCGCTCAGCCTCTTCCAGGACAGCTGCAGGGTCTCGGGCATGACCCGCGTCCCTGCCACCGACGTCATGAAGTTCGTATCGCCCGACCAGCGCGGCAACGCGTGGAGATGCACGTGCGCGGGCAGGCCCGCTCCGGCGGCGCGGCCGAGGTTGGCGCCCATGTTGAGCCCGTCAGGGTCGTACGCCGCCTCGATCGCGGCGAGCGACTGCCGTAACGCCGACCACAGCTCGGTCGACTCCTCGGCCGTCAGATCAGCCAGGTCGGCGATGTGGCGGATCGGCATGACGAGCAGGTGCCCTGTCGCGTACGGGTAGGCGTTCATCACCGCGAAGGTGAAGTCGCCGCGCCACACGACGAGGTTCTCTTCGGACGGTGGGCCGCTCGCGGCCAGACGGCAGAACACACATCCGCTCTCGTCGTGGCTGTCGGATCCTGAGCGCTCCCGCGCGGTGGCTTCGGCGATGTACTCGCTGCGCCACCCCGCCCACAGGTTCTCGAGGCTCACTGCGGCGTCACGCCGTCGCCTCCTGCGGCGACTCTGCGGCGTCGGGAGCCCGGTCCTCCGGCCGTCCCTTGCGCGCGACCTCGTCGACCACCTCGGCCACGAGCGCGTCGACCGCCACCCCGTGCTCCGGCCGGCCGGGCCAGCCACGCCGGTTCACACCGACGGTCCCGGCACCCACGTCGTCGTTGCCGACGACGAGCACGTAGGGGATCTTGGACAGCTTGGCCCGGCGGATCAGAGGGCCGAGGCTCCCACCGCTCGCGTCGACCTCGGACCGGAGCCCGACAGCCGCGCAGGCCACGGCAACCGTCTCGGCGTACTCCAGGTGCGCGTCGGTCACAGGGATGACGCGAACCTGTTCAGGTGACAGCCACGTCGGGAGCGCTCCCGCGTAGTGCTCGATGAGGACCGCCATGAAGCGCTCGACGGAGCCGAAGAGGGCGCGATGGATCATGATCGGCTGGTGTCGGGCGTTGTCGGCGCCGATGTACTCCAGCCCGAACCGATGCGGCAGCTGGAAGTCGAGCTGCACGGTCGACATCTGCCACGTGCGCCCGATCGCGTCGCGCGTCTGCACGGAGATCTTCGGCCCGTAGAAGGCGCCGCCACCCTCGTCCATGACCAAATCGAGACCGACTTCGATCGCCGTCGTCCGAAGGGCCTCGGTGGCGATCTCCCACTCCTCGTCGCTACCCACCGCCTTGCCCGGAGGTCTGGTCGACAGCTCGAGGTAGAAGTCGTCGAGCCCATAGTCGCGCAGCAGATCAAGCACGAAGTGCAACGTCCTCACGAGCTCGGCGTCCATCTGGTCGCGGGTACAGAAGATGTGGGCGTCGTCCTGGGTCATTCCCCGCACCCGGATGAGGCCTTGGAGCGTCCCCGACTTCTCGTACCGGTAGACCGTTCCGAACTCGAACAACCGCATCGGCAGCTCGCGATACGACCGCTGGCGGCTGCGGTACACGAGGATGTGGAAGGGGCAGTTCATGGGTTTGAGGTAGTACTGCGTCCCACCGTCGAGCTCCATCGGGGGGTACATCCCGTCCGCGAACCAGTCCAGGTGGCCGGACACCTCGAAGAGGTGGGCCTTCGTGATGTGCGGCGAGTTCACGAAGTCGTAGCCGGCCTCGACGTGGCGCTGGCGCGAGTAGTCCTCCATGAGACGACGGATCGTCCCCCCCTTGGGGTGGAAGACCGCCAGGCCGGAGCCGATCTCCTCGGGAAAGCTGTAGAGGTCGAGCTCTGCCCCGAGCTTGCGGTGGTCACGCCGCTCGGCCTCCTCCAACTGGTGCAGGTACGCGGCGAGAGCCTGCTCCGACTCCCATGCGGTCCCGTAGATGCGCTGGAGCTGCTCGCGCTTCTCGTCACCGCGCCAGTAGGCGCCCGCGACGCGCATGAGCTTGAAGTGGCCGAGCCGGCCGGTCGAGGGCACGTGCGGGCCCCGGCACAGGTCGATGAACGCGTCGGTGTTCCGGTACGTGCTCACGAGCGACCCGGCGGCATCGACCTCGTCGGCGCCCGACCCCACGGCCCGGATGATCTCCTGCTTGAACGGTTGATCGGCGAAGATCTCGAGACCCTCTTCCAGGTCGTGCTCATTGCGCACGAAGGGCTGGTCCTCCTTCACGATGGCCCGCATCTCTGCTTCCACCCGTTCCAGGTCGTCGTCGCTGAAGTGCGCGCCGCCGGGCAGCTCGAAGTCGTAGTAGAAGCCGTTGTCGATCACCGGGCCGATGGCGTACTTGGCACCGGGCCAAAGCCGACGGACGGCCTGCGCCATCACGTGGGCGGTGGAATGACGGAGCACGTCGCGTCCGGCGTCGGAGTCGGCGGTGACGATCGCAGCCTCGGAGCCGTCCGCGAGCTCGGTGCTGAGGTCCACTTCATGACCGTCCACCACGGCGGCGACGGCCGCCTTGGCCAGCCGTGAACCGATGGATTTCGCGAGACCGGCAGCCGTCGTACCTTCGGCCAACTCCCGCGCGGACCCGTCCGGAAGCCGTACCGATATGACGCCTGCCATGGTTCACCCTCTCCTGCTCAGCCGGGCAGCGAGTCACCGACGGCGGGCCGAACCGGACACCGGCCACCGATCACCCCTGGTCCGAGCGCCTACTTCGTGGGACAAAGGGTACCGGACCGTCCGGGGCGTCCCGCCGCAATGCGATGAGCGACGGCAGCTCAGATTTCGACGCCCAAGAGCCGCGCCCCGTCGGCGACGGGCAGGCCGGCGGCGGCTGCCTCGTCGAGCTTCCGGAGAGCCGTCGGGGTGTCGAGGTCATCGTCGAGCGCGGCGCGCACCTCGGCCAGCGCGACGGTGCCATCGCCCGCCGGGGCACTCGACCACAGGGCCAACCGGGCCGCCGCCGCGGGCATGTCCTCGCCGGTCCGCCAGTCCCAGTCCTGGCGGTAGTGATGGCCGAGGAGCGCGAGACGCACCGCGCCGGGATCCCACTCCTTGCACAGCTCTCCGACGAAAACGAGGTTGCCGAGGGACTTCGACATCTTGGTGCCTTCGAAGCGCACCAGCCCCACGTGGAGCCAGAGCCGGACGAACGGCACCCCGGTGGCCGACTCCGACTGAGCGGTCTCGCACTCGTGATGCGGGAAGACCAAGTCCCGCCCCCCGCCATGGACATCGATCGTCTCACCGAGCTCTCTCAAGGCGAGGGCCGAGCACTCGATGTGCCACCCTGGCCGTCCCGGCCCCCAACGCGACTCCCACGCCGGCTCGTCCGGCAGAGATGGTTGCCACAGCACGAAATCGAGCGGGTCTCGCTTGTTCGGATCCTCCGGGTGACCACCGTGCTCGGCGGCCAGTTCCAGCATCTCGGCCCGCCCGTAGCCGCTCAACTGACCGAAACGGGGGAAGCTGGCCGCGCTGAAGTAGACCGAGCCCCCCGACTGGTAGGCATGACCGCCCTCGAGCGCGATCCCGATCAGGGACAGGATCTCGGCGATGGCCGACGTCGCCCTCGGCTCCGAGTAGACGGGCAGAAGGTTGAGCAGCCCCATCTCGGCGTCGAAGCGCGCCATCTCCTCCGCGGCCAGGTCGAGGTAGTGCACCCCGAGCTCGCGGGCCTTGCGCAAGATGTCGTCGTCGACGTCGGTGACGTTGCGCACGCACCGGGTGGCGTGCCCGGCGTCGCGCAGGCGGCGCTGGAGGACGTCGAAGACGAGGTACACCGAGGCGTGGCCCAGGTGCGCGGCGTCGTAAGGCGTGATGCCACAGGAGTACATGGTCACCTCGGGGCCAGGTTCGAACGGCACCACCGTCCTTCTGGCCGTGTCGAAGAGCCTCATCAACCTCTCCCCCGCCTGACCGACCGACCTAGATCCCGACCATGCGCAACGTCGAGTGAGCCCGATAGCGCATGTTCAGCGTGATGCAGACAGCAGTGAAAGCCTCGATCGCCGCCGCCTGGTTCAGGCTGCCGGCGTCGAGAGCCCGGAGCCCACGCATGCTCCCGACGAGCTCCATCGTCACCGACTTCGCTTCCTCGTGGTCCGAACACACCAACACGTCGGCTTCCAACCCCGAGTCGAGGTTCTCCATTTCCGCCGCCGGAAGGTGGTGGAGCGACGCGGCCACCATCGACCCGGGCAGGGCTGCCTGCACCCCGGCGGCGACCGAGCCCCGAGGAGGGACGAGGGCCAGCATCTCGCGCCCGTCCTTCACGAGCGCGTTGGCCATGCAGACGACGACCTTGCCCGCCAGCGGCTGACGGAGCGAGCGCACCGTCGAGAGCGCGCTCTCCCACGGCGTCGCAACCACGATCACGTCGGCCTCGGCGGCCCCGGCGTTGTCCGCGCCCGTGACGTCGAGGCTCAGTACGGGCCACCGCCCGACGACATCGCCCGCCACGGAGGCGGCGCGCTCGGCATCGCGCGAGCCGATGGTGACGGTCAGCCCCGACTCGGCGAGCCGGACCGCGACCCCTCGTCCAGCCGGGCCGGTCCCACCGAGTATTCCCACGTTCATGCCCCTACCTTCGCATAACCGTCGCCTAGCCTCGGAGGCGCAGTGGGACTTCTCGACGGCAAGCGGCTCCTGATCACCGGCGTCCTGACCGATGCGTCATTGGCGTACGCGGTGGCCCGTCAGGCCCAGGAGCACGGCGCCGAGATCGTCCTCTCGGGCGCCGGGCGCGCGCTCTCGCTGACCCGCCGCACGGCCCGGAAGCTCCCCCAGGAGCCGGACGTACTCGAGATCGACGTCACGTCGCCCGACCAGCTGCGGGCAGCCGGATCTGCGCTGGCGGAGCGCTGGGGCAGTCTCGACGGGTTGCTGCACGCGATCGGGTTCGCCCCGGCCGACTGCCTGGGGAGCGGGATGTTCACCGCAGGCTGGGACGACGTCTCGACGGCCTTCAACGTCTCGACCTATTCCCTCAAGGCGCTCGTCGACGCCTTCCTGCCGCTTCTGACCGCGGCCGGCGCTGCCGGCGGGGCCTCGGTCGTCGGCCTCGACTTCGACGCCACGGTCGCGTGGCCCGTCTACGACTGGATGGGCGTGGCCAAAGCCGCCCTCGAGTCCCTGTCCCGGTACCTGGCCAAGGAGCTCGGCCCCCGTGGGATCCGGGTGAACCTGGTGGCCGCGGGCCCGATCCGGACCATGGCGGCCAAGTCGATCCCGGGATTCTCGGCCTTCGAGGACACGTGGGCGCAACGGGCTCCCCTCGGCTGGGACATCCACGACGCCGACCCGGTGGCCCGCGCCTGCGTCGCTCTTTTCAGCGACCTCTTCCCCATGACGACGGGCGAGATCGTCCACGTCGACGGCGGGGTGCACGCCGTCGGCGGCACCGCCTGACCCGGCCCCGACCGGGACCGGCCGGAGCGCGATGCGCCGACCCCCCGGCCAGGAACGGGAGCCCCTCCCAGTAGGTTGACCTCATGAACATGCGTGGCCACGCCATGGGCGGCGGTCGCGGGGGCTGGGGCGGCATGCGATCGATGCGCCAAGACCGTGCCGTCCTCGAGCACCGGGTGAAGAAGGGCACCGCACGACGGATGCTCACCTTCGCCGTCCCGTACCGCCGCATCCTCGCCATCTTCGTGCCGGTCGTCATCGTCGACGCCGTGATCGTCGCGGTGAACCCGCTGATCCTGCGAGCCCTCATCGACAACGGCATCTTGAAGCAGAACGCCGACCTCGTGATAAAGCTGACCATCCTGGTCGCCGTGCTCGCCCTGTTCGATGCGTTCTTCGCGCTCACGGAACGCCGGATCTCCGCTTATATCGGCGAATACCTGATTTACGACATGCGCTCCAAGATCTTCCGGCACATCCAACGCATGCCGCTCGCCTTCTTCACCCGTACCCAGACCGGCGCGCTGGTCAGCCGCCTCAACAACGACGTCATCGGCGCCCAGGCAGCGTTCACGGACCTCCTCTCGAACGTGGTGGGGAACCTCGTCACCGTGATCATCGTGGTGGGCGCCATGTTCTTCCTGAGCTGGCAGATCACCCTGGCCGCACTGCTGCTCGTACCGATCTTCCTCGTTCCGGCCCGCTTCGTCGGCCAGCGCATCGGAGCGCTGACCAAGGAGGGCTACAACCTCAACAGCGAGATGAACATGGTCATGCAGGAGCGCTTCCAGGTGGGGGGCGCCATGCTCGTCAAGCTTCTCGGGCACCCCGAAGCTGAGGCCGTGTCGTTCGAGAACAAGGCCGGTCGGGTCAGGGACATCGGGATCGCCCAGGCCACGTACTCCAGAGTCTTGTTCGTCTCGCTCTCCCTCACCGCATCGCTGGCCACTGCGATCGTGTACGGGGTCGGCGGCGTGGCCGCGGTGCACGGCGTGCTCCAGGTCGGGACCGTCGTCGCACTGGCGAGCTACCTGACCCGGCTCTACCAACCGCTGACCCAGCTCTCCAACCTCAATCTCGACGTCATGACAGCTCTGGTGTCGTTCGAACGACTCTTCGAGGTGCTCGACATCGTCCCGATGATCGACGAGGACCCCGATGCGGTCGACGTCCCCCGTGGCGCGGCCTCGATTGAGTTCGAGCACGTCCGGTTCACCTATCCCAGCGCCGAGGAAGTCTCCCTGGCGTCCCTCGAATCCGTGGCCGTGCTCGAGGCCGGGCAGCGAAGCGAGGTGCTGCACGACGTGTCCTTCACCGTCTCGCCGGGCCAGATGGTCGCCCTCGTCGGGCCCTCCGGAGCGGGCAAGACGACGATCTCGAACCTCGTGCCCAGGCTCTACGACGTGACCGGCGGGGCGGTCCGCCTGAACGGCGTGGACGTCCGCCACGCCACCATGGCCTCGCTCCGCGACGTCGTGGGCATCGTGACGCAGGATCCACACCTCTTCCATGACACGCTCCGAGCGAACCTGCTCTACGCCCGGCCCGAGGCGAGCGAGGCGGACGTTCTCGCCGCATTGGATCTCGCGCAGATCGGACACATCGTCGGAGAACTTCCCGACGGGCTCGACACCGTCATCGGCGAGCGCGGGTATCGGCTCTCGGGTGGCGAGAAGCAGCGGGTGGCGCTCGCCCGGCTGATGCTCAAGGCACCCGACATCGTGGTCCTGGACGAGGCGACGGCACATCTCGACTCCGAATCCGAGGCGGCCGTGCAGCGCGCCCTGAGCGAGACGCTGAGTGGCCGTACCTCCCTCGTGATCGCCCACCGGCTCTCGACCGTGCGCGAGGCGGACGAGCTCTTGGTCGTCGACGACGGACGAATCGTGGAGCGGGGCACCCATGCCAGCCTTTTGGCCGCGAACGGCCTCTACGCCGAGCTGTACCGGACCCAGTTCGCCGAGCAGGAGGATCCCGCCAGGACGGCGTGAACCGTGAGCGAGGACGTCACCCCGCCGGAATCGGTCCGGAGGGGCAGGCGCGGCTGCCCTAAAGTAGAATCTGTTCTAATTATCGATAGGTGGATCGAAGGAGGTCACGGTGCACAACGAGCTGTGCGAGCGTCTCGGGATCGAGTTCCCGATCTTTGCGTTCACCCACTGCCGCGACGTGGCCGCGGCCGTCACCAACGCAGGCGGCATGGGCGTGCTCGGCGCCGTCGGGTTCAGCGCCGACGAGCTCGAGGTGGAGCTGAACTGGCTCGACGAGCACGTCGGTGACCGGCCCTACGGCGTCGACATCGTGATCCCCGGCAAGTACGAGGGGATGGGCGAGCTCGACCCGGTGAAGCTCGAGGAAGAGCTGAAGGCCATGATCCCCGACGAGCACCGGACCTTCGCCAAGAAGATCCTGGCGGATCACGGGGTGCCCGAGATCGAGGGCGGGCCGCGCCGGGAGCTGCTGGGTTGGACGGCGGCCACGGCGGCTCCCCTGGTCGACGTCATCCTGCGCCACGAGAAGGTCAAGCTGGTCGCCAACGCGTTGGGAACGCCGCCGGACGACGTCATCGCGCAGGTCCACGACCACGGGATGCTCGTCGCGGCGCTGGCCGGTTCGGTCAAGCACGCCCTGAACCACAAGGCAGCCGGTGTCGACGTCGTGATCTGCCAGGGCTCGGAGGGAGGCGGCCACACCGGCGACGTCGGGTCCATCGTGCTCTGGCCCGAGGTCATCGACGCGGTGGCGCCGCTCCCCGTACTGGCTGCCGGGGGTATCGGCTCGGGCCGGCAGATGGCGGCCGCCATGGTCATGGGCGCCTCGGGCGTATGGACCGGCTCGCTCTGGCTGACGGTCGAAGAGGCCAACGTGCCGCCCAAGCAGATGGAGTCGTACCTGAAGGCGACGTCACGCGACACGGTCCGCTCCCGCTCCTTCACGGGCAAGCCGTGCCGGTTGCTCAAGAACGACTGGACGGACGCCTGGGAGGCGCCCGGGAACCCCAAGCCGCTCGGCATGCCGCTGCAGATGATGGTCGCCATCGAGTGCGTCTCACGCGGCCACGCCTACCCCGAGGAGGCACGGGACGTGAACTTCAACCCGTGCGGTCAGGTCATCGGTCAGGCGACGAGCGTGCGGCGCACCAGGGATGTGGTGCTCGGGATGGTCGAGGATTACATCGAGGCGGTCGAACGGCTGGAGCTGGTGAACGAGGGCGCGACGGCCACGGCTTGAACGGGACGACGGGACGACGGGACGACGGGCGGCGGGACGGCGGTCTGGGCGGCACGGCGGCCACGTCGAACCAGGACGAGCGCTTCGGACAGGACCTAGTCTCGGCCCATGGACCTCTACGAAGCGCTTTACACCACACGGGCCATGCGGAGGGTACGGCCTGACCCCATCCCTACGGACGTGCAGGCCCGCATCCTCGACGCGGCGATCCGGGCCCCGTCGGGCGGCAACTCGCAGAACTGGCGCTTCCTGCTCCTCGACGATCCGGCCAAGAAGGCGGCCCTCGCCCCGCTCTACCGCGACGCCATGGGCAAGCTGTGGACCTCGGTCTACAAGGCGCAGGTCGATGCGGCAGAGGCGGACCCGGACAATCCCGAGTCGGTGCAGTTCAAGAAGATCCAGCGGTCTGCTCAGTGGCTCGCCGACAACTTCGAGACGGCCCCGCTGTATCTGTTCCCGTTCGCCCAGCACGATCCGACGGGCGGGTCGATCTATCCCGCGGTGTGGAGCGCCATGCTCGCGGCTCGAGCCGAGGGTGTGGGAAGTTGCCTCACCGCGTTGCTCCAGTTCTTCCACCCGGCGGAGACCTTCGAGATCCTCGGCGTGCCGACGGACCAGGGCTGGAATCTCTCGGGCACCGTGAGCTTCGGCTACCCGACCGGCCGCTGGGGGGTCGCCCACCGTCGCCCCGCCCATGACGTGACCTACCGGAACACGTGGGGCGAGGCGGCCGGGTTCGAGGTACACGAACCCCTTTGGAACCGTACGGGCTGAACGGGACGACGACGACGACGTGTTCGTCGTCGGTACGGGAGGGCTGACGGACCGGCGACGACGGTGAAGTAGCACCGCCAAGCCAAGAACCTTCTCTCACTCCGTCAACATCGCTGCCCCTTCCGGCGTCGGTGGCCGGACCGTTCTCAGGACGTGATCGACCCCGAGCCTGATCCGGCGTGGAAGAAGTCGACGGAACAGATTCGAGACGACATCTCGGAGGTCAGTCGCGAGATCGCGGCCCAGACGGGTCGGCTCATGGAGCTGCTGGGTGAATTCGGGCGGCGCGAAGGGTTCCGCGAAGACGGAGCGACCTCGCTCGACACCTGGGCGGCCGAACACTGCGGGGTCTCGCTTACGACGGCGCGTGCGTGGTCTCACGTGGCCGAGCGCCTGGACGACCTGCCTCGGCTGGCCGAGGCGCTGAGCAAGGGTGAAGTGACTTTCGACAAGGTCCGGGCCGTGGTCGACTCCGCCAATCCCGAGACCGACGAGGAGCTGCGCAATGCGGCTCGGACCTGTTCCGTTCGGGATCTTGCCGCCCAGGTCCGGGCCTCGAAGCGACCTGGTACGCCGCCTCCCGGCGCAAACCGCAACGCCCGAACGTTGCGTTTCAACGACACACACCGAACGATCACGGCTCAGCTCTCTCCGGAGAACTACGCGGAAGTGAAGACCCTCCTGGAGAACACGGCGAAACGGCTCAAGTCCGACCGGGAGACCAGATGGGACCAGCGTCTCCACGACGCCCTGCTGCTACTCCTACGCGCCGCGACCGGAAACGGATCGAGCTCCCCGTACGGGACTGGTGGGTCTCCCGGGTCCTTCTTCGTCGTAGTCCATGTGCCGCTGTCAACCCTCCTCTCCGATTCCGGCGAGTTCTCGGACTTGGCCGGCGAACTCGAGGCGGGCGGGTATCTGCACTGCGACGTGGTCCGGCGCCTCTCGTGCGACTCGACAATCGCCCTCGGGATCGACGACGACGTCGGACGAACCATGTTCGAAGGGCGAGCCCAACGATGGCCGTCCCCCGCACAACGGCGAGAAGTCGTACGACGGGATCGGCATTGCCGATTCCCGGGCTGCACGAACGCGACTTTCACCAATGTGCACCACCTCACGCTGTGGAGCGCGAGCGGTACGACGGACCTTCCGAACCTCGTCCTCCTGTGCGAGCACCATCATCACCTGGTCCACTCGACAGGTTGGTCCGTGTCAGGGAACGCGAGCGACGAACTCACGTTCGTCGGTCCGAACGGTCGCGCCAGGTCCTCGAGACCGTCTCCCCTCTGGACAGTCGTCACGACGCAGCACTGCAGCTAGCCGCTGGACTGACGGCGGTCGACGAGTCCACCGGACCCAGGTCGACCGCGTTCATTCGCAGGAACTTGCACCTACAGCGGTGTCGGCCAGGGTGGTCAACCCGAGGATGGCTGGAACCTCAACTGCCGTTCGAGCAGGCAGACAGAGGTAGGCGGCGTCAACGACAAATCCGTCTTCTTTCGAATGTCGACCTCGTACTACGCGATTTCTGCCGTCTCCACTCGGGTCCCGACGAGCGTACGGAACGGCCCTGCGACACGGTCTGGGCCACGACCGGGGCGGCGGGGCTCCCCTAGCATTGGAGCCGTGACGCTCGAGTCCACCGGTCGGCCCGGCGACGGCACGGACGGCACGGACGGCACGGGGGGCAAAGGCGACAGCGGCTCCAAGGGTCGTATTGGAGACGTGGCCCGTACCGACTACTCCATCGAGGAGATCGAGGATGCGGTCGTCGACGGCGATACTCCGCTCGGAGCGAAACGCGGCACCGCCCGTGCCGCGCTGTCGCACCGGACGTTCCGCATCGTTTTCCTGGGCGCCTTCGCGTCGAACATCGGCACCTGGATGCAGAACGTCGTCCTCGGCGCGTACGCCTACGACCTGACGCACTCGAGCACCTTCGTCGGCATCATCATCTTCGCCCAGCTCGGACCAACCCTGGTCCTCCCCATGGTCGGCGGCCTGCTGGCTGACAAGGTCGACCGGAAGCGATTCCTCATCCTGCTTTCGATCGAGCAGCTCGTGTTCTCGCTCGGCGTTGCCCTGGTGGCCGCCAGCAGCAATCCCTCACACGTGCTCCTGGTAGTCATGGTCCTCTTCGTGGGCGCCGGCAGTGCCATGTTCGGTCCCGCCTACTCGGCCATCCTCCCTGGCCTGGTCGGCCGAGAGGACCTGGCGGGGGCGATCTCGCTGAACTCGGCCCAGATGAACGCCTCGCGCGTCATCGGACCGGTCATCGGCGGCGTCCTGTATTCGCTCGTGGGCCCGGCCTGGATCTTCGCCGGGAACGCCGTCACCTACCTGTTCGTCGTCGGTGCGCTCCTCATGGTCACGCTCCCGGCGGTCCCGGGGTCCGGCACCGGCGTCGCCAAGGCAAGCCGCTGGCGCGAGCTCACCGCCGGCATCACCGTCGCCCGCCACGACCGCGTCATCGGCCGGAGCCTGGTGACGGTGTTCGTCTTCTCGCTCCTGGCCCTGGCGTTCATCGGGCAGATGCCGGTAGTGGCGGCTCACAATCTTGGGATCAACCTCTCCAACTCTCCCGACTACGGCATCCTCTACGCCTGCTTCGGGACGGGAGCCCTCGCTGGTGCGATCTCCATCGGGACCGTGTTCGCTCGCACCTCGAAGCCCCTGCTCGTCCGGGTGTGCTTGGTCGGATATTCCTTGAGCCTCTGCGGCTTCGCCCTCGAGCGCTCACCCACTCCCGCGTACGTCAACGTGGCCGTCGTCGGCGCCTTCTACTTCGCCTTCATCACCGCGCTCAACACGACGCTGCAGAGCCGCCTCGACGAGCGCGTACGAGGACGGGTGATGGCGCTGTGGATGATGGGGTTCGGCGGGACCGTGGGCTTGGGGAACCTGCTGATCGGGCCGATCGTCGAGGCGGTGGGCATCACGGCCGTCTTGCTCTTCGGCGCAGGTGTGGCGATGTTCCTGGCCTGGTACACCGACGTGCGCACGCCCCCCCAGGCTCAGGACGTGGTCGGTTTGGAGCTGGCCCAGTAGGCCTCACGGAGGTTCTTCTTGTAGAGCTTCCCGTTCTCCCCCCGGGGAAGCAGGTCGGTGAAGTCGACCGTACGGGGGCACTTGTAGTGGGAGAGATGATCGCGGCAGAAGGCGATGATCTCCGCCTCGAGCGCACTCCCGGGCTCGAACCCCGGCGCGGGTTGCACGACCGCCTTGACCTCTTCTCCCATCTCGGGCTCGGGGATGCCGAACACCGCAACGTCGGCCACCGCTGGGTGCAGCACGAGGACGTCCTCGATCTCCTGAGGGTAGATGTTGACGCCGCCGGACACGATCATGAAGAGCTTGCGATCGGTCAGGTAGAGGAAACCCTCCTCGTCGACGTGGCCCACGTCCCAAAGGGTGGCCCAGCCCTTGTCGTTGAAGCTCTGGCGCGTCTTCTCCGGGTCGTGGTTGTACTCGAAGGTGGTGTCGCTCCGGCCCCCGAAGTAGACGACCCCCGTCTCGCCCAGGGGCAGCTCGGCACCGTCGTCACCACACACGTGGACCTTGCCCCAGATGGCGCGGCCGACAGACCCGGGGTGAGAGAGCGCGTCCTGGGGGCTGATCCAGGTCATGCCCATCCCCTCCGTACCCGAGTAGTACTCCTGCACGATCGGTCCCCACCACTCGATCATGCGGCGCTTCACCTCCGGAGCGCACGGCGCCGCAGCGTGCACCACCGAACGCAGCGACGACACGTCGTAACGGGCGCGGACCTCGTCGGGCAGTTTGAGCATCCGTACGAACATCGTCGGGACGAACTGGGCGTGGGTGACTCGATTCTCCTCAATCAGCCGCAGGCACTCCTCGGGGTCGAAGCGCTCCATCACGACGACGGTCCCCCCCATCCGTTGCACCGTCGTCGACCAGACCAGCGGTGCCGCGTGGTAGAGCGGCGCCGGACTGAGGTAGACGTCGCCTTCGGTGAAGCCCATGATGCGCTCGAGCATGGGGACGAGGGTGGCGTAGGTGCCAAAGGGCTCGCCGCTCAGCGGGCGCCGCACTCCCTTCGGATGGCCCGTGGTGCCTGAGGAGTAGAGCATCGGGAAGCCCTCCTCCTCGTGGGCGAGCGGCTCGCCCCGGTACGGGCGGACGAACTCGTCGTAGGCGACGTGCCCGTCCGGCACGTCGGCATCATCAGCGAGCATGAGGCGAAGCTCGACCGCGGGCGTGAGCGGGGCCATCTCGACCGCCAGGCCGTTCAATCGCGCCGAGGTCACCAGGGTGCTGGCCCCGCAGTCGTTCACGATGTACGCCGCTTCCTCGGCCGTCAGGTGCGTGTTGACCATCGTGTAGTAGAGCCCCGAGCGCTGGGCACCGAACACGACTTCGTGGGTCCGCTCGTCGTTGGGCAGGAGGATGGCGACCTGGTCTCCTGGACGAAGGCCGTGGGCGAAGAGGGCCTGAGCCAGCCGGCACGACCGCTCCTCGAGCTCGGCGAAGGTCACCGTCCTGCCGGACGACGTGACGACCGCCGCCCGTTCGGGGTGGGTGGCGACGTAGGTTGCCGGCCGGAAGTGGGTGTCAAGCGGCGGCGGGGTGGGGCTCGCAGTCGTGGTCGACGGCGGAGCCGGGGTCGGTACGGTCTCGGCAGGCACTGACGACGTGTTTAGCCGACCGGGACCCTCCCTCGCCGGGCGATGGTCCGGGCTCGACCTGCGCCACAAGAGGTCGGGGGTGAGGTCAGGACCACGTCGGCAGCACCACCGGATTCACCGTCATCATCCCCGTCGAGGCGACCACTGCCAGCGCCGTAACCCCAAGAAGGCGCCGGCGAGACCCCATATGGCGATCACCGCCACGTCCTTCCAGGGTGAGTAACCAGGGACACCGTTGAACGCCCCCACCACGCCGGTGATGAGGTGCCGTACGGGGAAGTAGTCCGAGAACGTCGCCAGACCCGATCCGGGACGTAGCGGGAACCACAGTCCCGAGAGAGCCACCAGGAGGAAGAAGGTCAGGCTCACGATCGGGCCGGCGGCATCCGCGTTCGGAACCAGCGTGCTGATGCCCACCGCCAGGGCGGTGAAGCCGAACATGCCGACGAAGATGAGGAGGAGGAACGACCACACGTCGACTGGACCGTGGACGTGGTAGCCGAACCGCCCGACCACGAGGAGCAGCACGATCTGGATACACGCCACGATCATCGAGTTCACGAAGATGGCGGCGAGCAGCATCCAAGTCGGGAGCGGGCTCAAGCGAAGACGTTTGAGCAGGCCCATCTCGCGGCGGTTCACGAGACTGATGGCGAGCACGTTGAAGCAGGCCGCCATGATCCCGTAGCCGACGAAAGCACCCACGTAGTACTGCACCAGGCGGATGCTGCTCAGGTACGAGACCGTCGAGTCTCCCGCCGTGGCACCCAGCAGCACCAAGAAGACCACCGAGAAGACGATCGTCATCAGCGCGCCGATCGGGTTCAACCAGAACGAGAGCTGTTCGAAGCCCACCTGGCGCAACACGAGCGGCACGTCGCCGGCACCGCGGAAGGAGCCCCGGGCCGGGGTCTCGACGTTCAACGCTCCGCCGCCTCGTCGTCGCGGGTCAAGCTGAGGTAGACGTCCTCGAGCGAGACGCGAGCGACCGTGATCCCGCGCAGTGGGTGCCCACCCTCGAGCGCCCACCCGGTCAGCCGGTGCAGGACCGCCACCTCGTCCTCCGTCGTGATCTCGACCGTCGCGCCACGTCCGTACCCGTCCCCGCCCCCCTGCCCGACGTCCCCGTCGTCCCGGTGGTCCTCGATGCGGACCACCGGCACCGGTAACGCGTCGGGCGAGACGCCGTCGGGGAGCACGAAACGGATGGTGACGGCGCCCACGTCCCGGCCTCCGATGGAAGACGGCGTCCCCATGGCCACGATCTCCTGTCCGAAGAGGACGGCCACCCGGTCCGCCAGCACCTCGACCTCGTCCATGTAGTGCGTGGTGAGCAGCACCGTCGTCCCGCCCTCGGCCAGGCGGCGGATCAGCTGCCACGTGTCGCGCCGGCCCGAAGGATCGAGGCCCGTGGTCGGCTCGTCGAGGAAGAGCAGCGACGGATTCCCGATGATGCCGAGCCCGACGTCGAGGCGCCGCTGCTGTCCGCCCGACAGGCGCTTCACCCGGTCGTCCGCCTTCTCACCGAGTCCGATCAGCTCGATGACCTCGTCCACCGGACGCGGGTTCGGATAGAAGCCGGCGTTGCGCGAGAGCACCTGACGCACCGAGTAGTACGGCTCGATCGCCAGCTCCTGCAGCACGACACCGATGTGCGTGCGCAACCATCGCTGCGTGCTGCGCTCGGCCGGGTCGACCCCCAGGGTCTCCACGCGGCCGCCGCTGCGGCCGCGGAACCCCTCGAGGATCTCGACCGTCGTGGTCTTGCCGGCGCCATTGGGTCCGAGCAGCGCGAAGACCTCACCTCGCTGCACCTCGAAGCTGACGTCGCGCACCGCGACGGTGTCGCCGTAGGACTTCGACAGCCGCTCGACGCTGACGGCCGCGCCGCTGGTCGCGGACATGGGCCAGACCCTATTCCGCGGCCGCGCCTACCTCGGCCTTGACTCGGGCGCGTTCCGCCTGCGGCGCCGCCGCCCCGGCTCCACGAGGCCGTTTCCCGGCGGCACTCGTCCCCGTCCCCGTCCCTGCTCCTGCCCCCGTCCCCGTCCCTGCCCCCGTTCCTGTCCCAGCCCCCGTTCCCGTCCCCGCCTCGATGATCTTGTCGAGAAGGTCGCGCAGTTGGCGCAGCTCGGCGTTCGAGAGGGCGGAGAATGCGGCCGGGGGCACCGACAGCACACCGTTGATCTCAGCAGCCAGCGCGCGGCCGGCGTCGGTGAGAACGACGGTCTTGACGCGCCGGTCGTATGGGGCGGGCTCACGCCGCGCCAGGCCCCGGTCGTCGAGGTCGTCCACCAGCGCCGTGACATAGGAGGGGTCGCAGCCGATGGCGCGCGCCATCTCGCCCATCGACACGGCGTCCTCCTTCGACAGGCGCATCAGCGTCTTCAACACCCCGGGTGAGAGCTTCGTGCGGACCCCGAGCGTGGCCATTCGCTCGGCGTGCTCACCCTCGAAGGCGATGTGGCGTAGGCGCTCGAACGCATCCCCGGCGAGACCCACGCCGCAGATTGTCGCATCGCCCGAACTCTTTGACAAGTTCATACCTTTGACTAATATTAACTATTGCCGATGGCTCGCACCGACGAATTCACTCTCACGCCCGAGCTCCGGCGGACCTCGACGATCGTCGTCCTCGGATCCGTCATGTCGATCCTCGACACGACGATCGTGGCCGTGGCCCTTGCCACCCTGGCGCGGGACTTCCACGTCTCGGTCGCCACCATCCAGTGGGTGTCGACGGGCTACCTGCTGGCACTCGCCCTCGTGACCCCGGTCACCGGATGGGCGGTGGACCGATTCGGCGCCAAGTCGATCTGGATGAGCTCGACCGGGCTCTTCGTGCTCGGCTCGTGCCTGTGCGGCCTGGCCTGGTCGGCCGATTCCCTCATCGCCTTCCGGGTGGTCCAGGGCATCGGCGGCGGCATGTTGCTCCCCGTCGGGCAGTCGATCCTGGCCCGTGCGGCAGGCCCCCGGCGCATGGGTCGGGTCATGAGCATCATCGGTGTACCTATGGTGATGGGCCCGGTGCTGGGGCCGGTGATCGGCGGGCT
Organism: uncultured Acidimicrobiaceae bacterium; assembly: GCA_963822265.1. Classification (GTDB taxonomy): domain Bacteria; phylum Actinomycetota; class Acidimicrobiia; order Acidimicrobiales; family RAAP-2; genus Bog-473. The sequence goes on along the minus strand of CAWGHA010000042.1, from coordinate 149,749 downwards.
CATCGTGTCGAACTACAGCTGGCGTTGGATCTTCTACATCAACGTGCCGATCGGGATCCTGACTCTGATCCTGTCCAGCCGCTGGCTGCCCAAGTTCGACACCGACGAGCGCTTTCGCACCCCCTTCGACACGCTCGGGTTCTGCCTCCTGTCGCCGGGCCTCGCCGCGCTCGTCTACGCGCTCTCCGAGGTGGGCATCACCGGAAGCTTCACCAGTGGGTCCGTGATCGTCAGCTTCGTCCTCGGTCTCGCCCTCATGCTCGGCTTCGTCCTCCATGCTTTGCGCGTCAAGAACCCACTCCTCGACTTGAACCCCTTCAAGCACCGCAACTTCACCATCGCCAACGTGTGCATCTTCGTGATCGGAGCCACTGTCTTCGGTTCCATGTTCCTGTTGCCGATCTACTACCAGGTGGCCCGCGGCCAGGAGGCCTGGCAGGCGGGGCTCCTGATGGCGCCCCAGGGTCTGGGCGCCGCGTGCATCATGCGCTGGGCGGGGCGCGTGACGGACCGCCGCGGACCCCGCCGGGTCGTGCCCTTCGGGATCCTCCTCATGGCGGCCGCCACCATCCCGTTCTGCTTCGTGACCACCTCTACCAGCGAGGTCCTTCTCGCGGCCTGTCTCTTCGCCCGGGGGATCGGTCTCGGGCTGTGCATGATGCCGGTCACGGCGGCGGGTTACTTCGACCTCGATCACGCCGAGATCCCCAAGGCGTCCACGGTCATGAACATCATGCGCCTGGTCGGCGGGACGGTGGCCACCGCCACCTTCGCCGTCGTCCTCGAGCGCCAGATCATCGCCAACCTCGGGCCCGGCGGCGTCGAAGGTGGGTGGCAGCGCCGGCGTGATCTCGTCGTCCGGGAAGCTTCCACCCCAGGTCGCAGACCCGGTGGCCGCGGCCTTCGCCCATACGTTCTGGTGGGCCGTCGCGACCATTCTGCTCGCCTTCATCCCCACCCTGTTCCTCCCCGACCACGCTGCGGTCGCCGGTCCGAGCCCGGTGGAAGGATCCTCGAGCGAGGGTGAGGACGTCACCGGGGCGATGATCGACTGAGCCGTCACGACGAAGGTCCGCGAGCGGGTCTCGAAGGTTCGGGCGACGCTGAACGCCTCACTGCGATCCTTTCCCGCGCCGGCTTCGTGGCCGCCTCCGACGAGGCGCACGAGTTGCTCGAGGCCGCTCACGGCAACCAGGAGCTGCTGTCGGCGCTCCTCGGCCGCCGCCTGGCCGGAGAACCGTTGGCCTGGGTCACCGGCCAAACCTCCTTCGACGGTCTGACGGTCAAAGTCGATTCAGGCGTCTACGTGCCGCGGTGGCAGAGCATCGAGCTGGCGAGGCGGGCGGCGGCGCGTTTGAACGATCGGGGAACGGCCGTCGACCTCTGCACCGGGTCGGGCGCGCTGGCCATGGCGCTGCAGCGCAGCCACGCCGGGGCGCGGGTCCTCGCCACCGACCTCGACGCCCGTGCTGTCCGGTGCGCTCGGGCCAACGGCGTCAACGCGTATCGAGGTGATCTCTTCTCCCCTCTGCCCGACGACATCGTCGGTGCGGTCGACGTCATCGTGGCTGTGGCGCCGTACGTCCCGACCCCGGCTCTCCTCCTGCTGCCCAGGGACACCCTCGAATTCGAGGACGCTGCGCACTACGACGGCGGACCACTCGGCACCGACGTCCTGCGGCGCATCGTCGCTGTTGCACCTCGGTTCCTGATCGCGGGCGGCACCCTCCTGCTCGAAGTCGGCGGCGAACAGGCGGAGCTGCTCGAGGTCGATTTGAGGAGAGCCGGATTCACCCACGTCGAGTACTGGAACGACGAGGAAGGAGACCGGCGCGGAGTCGAGGCCACGCTTGGCCCGACGACAACGGCGCGTGGCCCGACGCCGACGGACTGTGCCCCGACGCCGACGGCCAGCCCCTGAAACGTCGTCGCTCAACAGGTGGGTTGAAGGACGAGCGCCTTGAACAACGCGCCCCATTCGTACGCGATCTCCCTGGCCCACCCCCAGAGGCCTGGCGGCGCCACGCCGACCTCGAGGATCTGTCCGGTGTAACAACGCTCGATCCGCAGGCGTGCCCTGGTGGCTTGCGTGATCGGCATGACGACGATGATCCGGTGCCAGTGCAGGTCTGCAGCGAACCGCGCGATGGACCTTGCCTCCCCCTGCGTTGTCCGCGGCTCGGCCACGAAGCAGAGGATGTGGATCCTGGGCAGCGCCGAGAGTCGGTAGGGGCAATGGGTCGACGGCGGGACCGAGAACGCGAGCGTCGGGGCGTAACCCTCCCGGGCGAGATCTATGCCTTCGGCGGGCTGGTTCGACTCCTGGCCGCCCAGCACCACGATGGCATCCGAACGAATTGGAGCGTTCAGGTCGGGAAAGACGAAGAGGCGCAGCGTCATCGCACAGATCAGGGCGAGTGCCAGTCCCGAGAACGCCACGAGGATTCGAGGCCGCCGACTCCGCGGACGCGTCACGTTGTCTTCATCGGAGCCGAGGCCGGAGCATTGTCCTCTCGAGAATGGAGGAGGGCATTCTGCGTGGAAGCGGTCATTCTCTCAGGGGCGACGTTCGCAGATCCGTCGGCCCCGCAAGAAGCGCCATGGCTTTCGCGAGCACGGTACGATGCCAGGGTGAGGTAGGGCAGAACGTTATTGCGTCGAAGGTGTGCCGGCCGTGAGATGTCGGCACGTCTCCCGTCCTGGCCGTTCAAGTCCGGAGTTCCGCCATGCCCTCCCGCCCTCTCCCCGCCGCTCCCGCGGCGACTCTCAATGCCCGCCGGATCAGTCACGAACGAGCGGGCCGCGCTCGTCCTCGACGACATCTCGCTGTCGGTCGGCCCGGACACCTGTCTCGGCCTCGTCGGCCCTAATGGTGTCGGGAAGTCCACACTGCTTCAGATCCTCGCCGGCCTGATCACGCCCGCATCAGGTCGCGTCGTGGTCGACCCACCCACGGCGACCGTGGGCTACCTGTCCCAGGAGCACGATGTGGTACCCGGCGAGACGGTACGCGACACGTTGCTGCGTCGCACGGGACTCGCCGACGCCGAGAACGAGTTGGCGGCGGCTGCTGCGGTGCTGGGCACGGAGCGACCGGGGGTGGAGGACCGCTATGCGGATGCTCTGGCCAGGTACGAATCGTTGTCCGCCGGCGATTTCGAAGCTCGCCTGACGACGACGCTCGACCAGGTTGGCCTCATTGACGGTGTCACCGACTCGCCCACCTCGTCGCTGTCCGGAGGCCAAAGGGCGCGGGCCGCGCTGGCTGCGGTCCTCCTGGCGCGCTTCGACATCACTCTGCTCGACGAGCCGACGAACGACCTCGATTTCGACGGGCTGGCGCGCCTCGAGCACATGGTGGCCGGCCGCCGTGGAGGTCTCGTCGTGATCTCTCACGACCGCGCCTTCCTCGACGGCGTGGTCACCGATGTACTGGAGCTCGACGAACACTCGCACTCGGGACGCGTCTACGGGGGCGGTTGGTCCGGCTACCAGGCGGAGCGAGCGGCCGAGCGCGGACACTCGGAGGAGGCGTACTCGCAGTACCAGGCCCAGCGGACGCTGCTGCGCTCTCGCGCCCAGCGGGAGCGCCAGTGGGCGACGACGGGCGTCAGCCGCGAGCGACGGCAGCCGCGCGACAACGACAAGGCACAACGGGACTTCCGCATCAACCGCACCGAGAAGTTGGCCGCACGCGCCCGGCGGTCAGAGCGTGCCCTCGAAGCGCTCGAGGTCGTCGAGAAGCCCTGGGAAGGATGGGATCTGCGCTTCACCATCAACGAGGCCGCTCGCTCAGGCGCCGTGGTCGCCCGGCTCGAGGATGCCGTGGTGCGACGCGGACAGCTCACCCTCGGTCCTTTCACCCTCGACATCGGCTGGGCCGAGCGCGTCGCGCTCGTGGGCGAGAACGGGTCGGGAAAGACGACCGTGGTCGAGACGCTGCTCGGACGACTGCCACTGGCCGCAGGGACCCGCCGACTCGGCTCGAGCGTGGTCGTCGGCGAGCTGGCGCAGGATCGTCGTGTGCTCCACGAGGCTCCCACCCTGGTCGCCTCGTTCGAGGCGGCCACCGGTCTCGTGACGGGACAGGCCCGGTCGCAATTGGCAAAGTTCGGCCTCGACGCTCACGCTGCCACCCGACCACCCGCCTCGCTCTCGCCGGGGGAGCGCACTCGGGCTGAGCTTGCCGCCTTCGCCGCCCGGGGCGTCAACTTCCTCGTGCTCGACGAGCCCACCAACCATCTCGACCTGCCGGCGATCGAGCAGCTCGAGGATGCATTGCGCTCCTATCGCGGAACTCTCCTGCTCGTCTCACACGACCGTCGCATGCTCGAAGCCGTAGAGCTCAGCCGGCGCGTCCTTCTTCCCTCGCGCGACCAGGAGTTCCGTGGTCTCGTGGACGAGCGTTAGCGCAACGTGTACCCGTTCGCAGCGCGCCTCACCACAACGTTCGAAAACGCCCGGTCGCGTTCCGGGACGAACCGAACCGTTCCTTCAGCGCCACCTCGGCCGCCAGCTGCCCGCACATACCGTGCACGCCGCCTCCGGGCGGGGTCGACGCCGAGCACAGGTAAACCCCGTCGAGCGGGGTGCGGTAGGGGTTCCAGCGCGCCACTGGTCTGAACAGCGTTTGGCGCAGCGTCGCGGCGCCCCCGTTGACGTCGCCTCCGAGCAGGTTCGGGTTGTGTGCCTCGGCCTCGGCCGCGGGGCGCACGGCCCGGGCCAGCACCCGATCCCGGAATCCCGGCGCGAACCGCTCGATCTGCGCCTCCATACGCTCCGACATGTCCGTGTCCGACCCGTTCGGGACGTGGCAGTAGCCCCATAACGTGTGCCGCCCAACGGGCGCCCGTGTCGGGTCGACCACGCAGGGTTGGGCTACCAGGACGTACGGCCGCTCTGGATGCCTCCCCTCCCCCACCTCGGCCTCCGAACGCGCCACTTCTTCGAACGTGCCGCCCACGTGGACCGTCACCGTCCGGCGGCAGGCTTCGTCGCTCCACGGCACCGGCCCGTCGAGCGCCCAATCGACCTTGCACGCCCCCGGACCCGGCCGGTAGCGCGCCCACGGGCGCCCCGTCGGCCCGGAAAGAGCGTCCCCGGCCAGGGAGAGGAACCGTCGAGGCGATACGTCCAGCAGGACGGCCCGCGCCTGTGGGAGCTCGTCGAGCGATCCGACGGGATGCCCGGTGTGCACCACGCCGCCGCAGCGCCGGATCTCGGCGGCGAGCCCCATCCCTATGGCGGCGCTGCCGCCTTCGACGACCGGCCACCCGGCGACGTGGCCCAGGGCGGTTAGCAGGAGACCGAACGCCGCCGTGAGGGGCGCGTCGAGCGGTTGCACGGAGTGTGCGGCCGTCCCGGCGACGAGCGCTCGACCGACATCGGTGGTCAGCCGGCGTGCCGCGTGACGCGCCGACGGAACGCCGGCGGCGGCGAAACGGAGGAGCTCGAGCGGGTGGTCCCCGACCGACCGCATCCGTCCGAGCACGTACGGCACCAGGTGTTCGAGCCGGTCGACCACGGGCCCGACCAGTGCCCGGTACGCCGCCGCGTCAGCGCCCAGGTGCGACGCCGTCTCGTCCACCGAGCCGAAAAGGGCCGCGGCCCGCCCGCCAGCCAGTGGGTGTGCGAACGCGACCTCCGGCCGGCGCAGCACCATCCCGAGAGCGCCCAGGTCGAGCGAGCGGAAGAAGGGGGACACCACGAGTAACGGATGGACGGCGGAGCACACGTCGTGGCGGAACCCACTGAGCGTCAGGAACTCCGTACGGGTCCCGCCCCCGACGCTGGACGCTCCTTCGAAGACCTCGACCCCGAGTCCGGCCCGCGCCAGCGTCAACGCCGCAGCCAGGCCGTTCGGCCCAGCCCCGACGACCACGGCGTCGGTCCGCTCCACCGCCTCGACGATATCGATCGCCTCCTACCCAGGGCGTCACCGCCCCGCCCCCTCCGACGGCGACCCGCCGGCGCTGGCGCCGCCCCCGCACGGCCCAATAGGTTCCCGGTGCGGAAGGGCTCGTACGAGGCCCGTCCGCCCCACGAGACGAGCACATAAAAGGACGTACGACATGGCAGAGGTCCACGGCAATTGCGACCCGCGTTTCGACGCGGTCCGGTCGACCCTCGAGGCTCAGCTCGAGAGCGGGGCCGATCTCGGCGCCTCCGTCGCTGTGTTCCACCACGGGGAGCCCGTGGTCGACGTCTGGGGTGGCTGGGCCGACCAGGACAAGTCCACGGAATGGGGGCGCGACACGATCACCAACGTCTGGTCGACCACCAAGACCATGACCTTCGTGTGTGCTCTCATGCTCCACGACCGGGGCGAGCTGAATTTCGATGCCCCGGTCGCTCGCTACTGGCCCGAGTTCGCCCAGGCCGGCAAGGACGGAGTCCTGGTCCGCCACGTCATGGGCCACACGGCCGGCCTCCCCGGCTGGGAGGAGCCGCTGCAGCCCGAGCAACTGGCCGACTGGGACCTGTGCACCTCCATGCTGGCCGCCCAGGCTCCGTGGTGGGAGCCGGGAGAGGGCAGCGGCTACCACGCCGTGACCCAGGGCTTCCTGATCGGCGAGCTGGTCCGGCGCATCACCGGCGAGAGCATCGGATCCTGGTTCGCCCGCGAGGTGGCCAAGCCGCTGGATGCGGACTTCCACATCGGTCTCCCCGAGAGCGAGGACCACCGGGTCTCCAACGTCATCCCCCCGCCTCCGATCGACCTCGGCTCCTTCGAGGGAGAGGTGAGCGAGTTCATGCTCAAGACGTTCATGAACCCGCCGATCGACGCGACGTATGCCCACCACGCCTGGTGGCGCCGCGCCGAGATACCCGCCGCCAACGGCCAGGGCAATGCTCGATCGGTGGCCGCCGTCCAATCCGTCATCGCCGGTCGCGGCCAGGCTCGCGGCGTGCGCCTGCTCTCTGCCGCGGGGACCGATCCCATCTTCGAAGTGCAGGCCGACGGCATCGACAAGGTGCTCGGCGTGCAGCAGCGCATCGGCATGGGGTACGGACTGAGCAACCCGCCGGACCTCCCGCTCGGTCCGCGCGCGTGCTATTGGGGCGGCTACGGCGGGTCCATCGTGATCATGGATCAGGACACGGAGCTGACGGTGTGCTACGTCATGAACCGCATGGAGTCGGGCGTGACCGGAGACGAGCGCGGCGCCAACATCGCAGCCGCTGCCATGGCGGGCGTCGCCTCCTGACCGAGCGCGTCTACGAAGACTCGCTTTCGTGGACGACCGCCTCGGCTTCGACTTCGACCTTCCAGGCGGGGTCCAACAGTCCCGCCACCACGATCATGGTCGCGGCGGGTCTCACCTCGCCGAACAGCTCGCGGTGCACCGCGCCGACGGCCACGGCGTCCGAGACGTCCGTGAGGTACAGACGCGTGCGCACGACGTCGCCGAGCGACGCTCCCGCCTCGGCCAACGCGGTGGCGACGATCTCGAAGCACCGCCGCGTCTGAGCCGCCGCGTCGGCCGGGCAGGTGCCGCCGGCCACCACGGGTCCCGTACCCGACACGATCACGCGGTCCCCCACCCGCACGGCGCGGCTGAACCCGACGGTGGGCTCGAACGGTGAGCCCGACACGACTCGCTGGCGCTCCGCCACGGCGCAGATGATCGCACGTCCCCAGGGTCGGAACACCCTTGGCCTCGGCCTGGAGTGCGATTCCGCGCCGGCGGGGCGACGCTGCCGGTCCCGGCTTCGGGGCCGGTACCATTGGCTCCCGATCGAGGTGCCGATGGGTCTACGAAAGACGGGAATTGCCGCCGCAGTGTTCGCCGTGGGGCTGGCCGTCGCGGGCTGTGGCGCGTCCCCCTGGGTCACGTCCGACCCGGTGCAGTCGAGCATGCACCAGGTGGTGCACAGGACTCCGGCTCCGACGTCGACCACCACGACGACCACGATCGTCCCGCCGGGCAGCACCCCGGCCTCCACCGTCGTGGCCACCACCAACGGTGCCATCCCCGGCTACCCAGCGCCGGGCCAGCCCTCGAACATGACGGTGCCGGGCAGCTGGTACGGCTATCCGTCCATTTTGCCGGTCATCGCCACCCAGCCGGGGTGGCTTCAGGTGCGTCTGGCCCAACGACCCAACATGTCCACGACCTGGGTGCAGCAGAGCGACGTCACCCTGTCGAGCACGCCGTACTCCGTCGTGGTGAACCTGACCACCTACCAGCTCTCCGTCTACGACGCAGGCAGCGAGATCCTCAACTTCCCGGCCGGCGTCGGGAGCCCCGACGACCCCACGCCGACCGGGTCCTACTTCGTCACGATGAAGGTCCCCGCCCCGGATCCGGGCTACGGGCCCTTCGTGCTCGTCACCTCGGACCACTCCGACACCATCACGGACTGGCAGGACTCGGGTGACGCCATCATCGCCATCCACGGCCCGATCACCGCCAACGCCGACGCCCTGATCGGCGCCAACGGCGCGGCCATCTCCCACGGCTGCGTACGGCTCCACGACGCTGACCTGGCCCAGCTGGCCATGCTCCCTGCGGGTACGCCGGTCACCGTCTTCGGCGCAGTTCCTGCGTGATCCCCCGACGGACTCGGATCAGGCGAGCTCGTAGTCCACGAGGTCGGGCTCTCGCGTACGCGTCCAGTACGTGAGCAGATCGAAGGGCCAGTTCTGCGTCACCCGGCCGCGCGCATTGCGGTACCACGTCGGCACGTTGGCAACCCCCCAGACCATCTGGGCATTGCCCTGCTCCATCTCGAGCCCGTAGCGCTCGTGAACGTCGCGCCGTAACGACATCGTCCGGCGGCGCGCCGCGCGCAGGCGGCCGAGAGCTTCGACGACATAGCGGACCTGGCATTCGACCATGACCAGGATGCTGCCGTTGATGACCAGGTTCGTGTTCGGCCCGTAGAGCAAGAAGAAATTCGGGAAGCCCGGCACAGTGATCCCGAGATAGGCGCGGGCGTCACCTCCCCATTCCTCGCTGAGCTCCCTCCCGCCGGTCCCGACGACGCGCATGGGGGCCACGAAGTCAGACGCGCTGAACCCAGTGCCGTAGATCAGGACGTCGGCGGGGTGCTGCACACCATCGGCGGTCACCACGCCGTCCGCGGTGATCTCCCGGATCGGTGTGGTGACGAGCTCCGCATGCGCCCGTCCGAACGACGCCGCCCAACGCCCGTCGTCGCGCAAGGCACGCTTGGCGAACGGTGGAAAGTGCGGGACCATCTTCTCGAACAACTCGGGATCGGGCGCCTGGGCCCGGAGCACGTCGACGAGCAGCGTCCGGACGAAGTCGTTGGAGGCGCTCACCGACTCGCCGTTTCCTGACCACTCGGGGTCGACCCGCGCCGCGCCGAGCATGGCCTCGTGCAGCAGCCAGAACTGCCACAACCGGTCCCAGCGGGAGAAGGTCGGCACCAGCGAGAGAAGGTCCGAGAAGGCGGCCGGGAAGGGGTCGCCGTAGTTCTCCGTCGGGAGCAACCACGGCGGAGTGCGCTGGAAGACGTCGAGGTGCGCCACCTCGTCGACGATGCAAGGGACGAACTGCGCCGCGCTCGCGCCGCTCCCGATGACGGCGACGCGGCGCCCAGTCAGCTCGACGGAGTGGTCCCAGGCCGCCGAGTGGAACGATGGTCCGGAGAACCGGTCGCGTCCGGCGATCTCGGGGAACGAGGGTCGGTTGAGCTGGCCCGTGGCGCAGACGAGCGCGTCGAAATGCTCGACCGTCTCGTCGCCCACGGTCCCTCCGTTCTCGGTGCGCACCGTGAGCTCCCAACCGAAATCCTCGTCGAACCTCGCTTCGGTCACCTCGGTATGGAAGCGGATGCACCCCCCGAGCTCGAACTCCTTGGCCACGTTCTGGAGGTACGCCAAGAGGTCCGGTTGAGAGGAGAACCGGGAGGCCCATTCGTCGGTCTGCGCGAAGGAGAAGCTGTAGAGCTGGTTGGGAACGTCGACGCGGCACCCGGGATAGACGTTCTCGAGCCAGGTCCCACCCACGTCACCGTTCTTCTCGAACACGGTCACATCCACCCCGGCCTGGCGTAGCCGGTGTGCCGCGGCGAGCCCCGAGGCGCCCGCCCCGACGACGGCACAGCGGAATTGGCCACCGCAGTCGGAGACCTTCCACGTCGGGGAGCGGGGGTCGGTGCCCTCGAGCGCGAGCTCCTCAATCAAGAACTCCTCCCAGGCCGGGGTCGAGTCGCGCCCGACCAGGAAATCGAAGATCCTCCGGCGGCCCTCAGGGCTCAAGGTGGGCGACGACGGGTCGGAGGAACCGGCCGGTGTCGTCGAACCGGATGACGCGGAGGCGGTCGACGAGACGGCAACCGTGCCGCGGGCGGGCGCGGGCGTGGGCGCGAAGGGCGTCGCCGGCGAGCTGCCTGGCCTGCGCCTCCTGCTCGGGCGTGAGGCCGTGCCCCGGGACCAGCAACTGGCCCTGGTCCAGTGCGAGGTCCTCCCGCAGCAACTCGTAGTCGCCGGTCAGGTGCGCGACCGCGCACAGGAGCGGGTACACCTCCACCGTCTCCAGAGCGGCTTCGAGGCGCTGGTCCTGCTCGTCCGTCAGGTCCTCGTCGGTTCCACGCATTTTGGAAGCCTACGGGAGCCAGGCCGCCAGCGGCCGAGTGGTCAGTCGCGGCCCATGTGTTTGGCCAGCTGGTCGATCTGGCTGACGGTCTCCACTGAGCGGGGAAGCTTCTCCATGGCCACGGACAGGCTCTCGGCCGTCCAGCGATCGTCGCTCTCCACCGAGTCGACGATCGACCACCCGGCATAGATCCCCACCGAGCCGCCGTAGACACTGAACACCTGGCCGTTGAAAGGGCAGGTCTCGGCGGCCAGCACGGCTACGAGCGGTGACACGTTCTCAGGGTCGAAGACATGCGCGCCCATCGACTCCCCCATGCCCGGCGTCTGCAACGTCAGCCGGGTCCGCGCCACCGGTGCGATGCAGTTGGCCCGGACCCCGTAGCGGTTCAGCTCCATGGCGTTCACGATCGTCATGGCGGCGATGCCCGCCTTGGCCGCGGAGTAGTTGGTCTGCCCGATGTTGCCGTGCAGTCCGGCGCCCGAACTCGTGTTGACGATGGCACGGTCCGAGACCGTCCCGGCCTTTGCCGCCTCCCTCCACACCTCGGCCGCGTGCCGGGTCACGTTGAAGGTTCCCTTGAGGTGCACCGCGATCACGTCGTCGAATTCCTGCTCGCTCATCGACACGAGCATGCGGTCGCGCAGGATCCCGGCATTGTTGACCACCACGTGCAGGTCACCGAAGGTCGAGACGGCCTGATCGACCATGGCCCTGGCGCCCTCGAACGAGCTCACGCTGTCGGTGTTCGCCACGGCCTGGCCGCCGGCGGCGACGATCTCGTCGGCCACCGACTGCGCTGCCGAGACGTCGGAACCAGAACCGTCAACCGCACCGCCGAGGTCGTTGACCACGACCTTGGCTCCGAGCGATCCGAACAGCAGGGCGTGCTCGCGCCCGATGCCGCGCCCGCCCCCCGTGATGATCGCCACCCTGTCCTGCAACATCGATCGGCCGTCCTTTCGCGTCCTGTGTGGTTGCCGCCGCCGAGGGGGGAACCTGGATCCCCTGTCGGGTGAACCTGGTCTCCCGAGGCGTGCGACCGAGGCGAACCATGGCAACGCCGCTCCCGCCTGTCAAACCCGGAGCATTCTGGTTCCCTCGTCTTGGGCGTTCCGCAAGCGCGATCGGGCCAGGCCCGGAACGACAGGATCGACCGGATCGACCGGACCGACCGGATCGACGGGACCGACCGGAACGACCGGATCGACCGGGAAACCCTCGTCGGTCCCATACGCTGCCCCCACGGCACGGCGACGAAGGAGCAGCCAGGGGGTGAGAACCTCCTCGCCCAAGCACACCAGGACCGGCGCCGAGTCCGGCTCCGAGCTCGAGTTGGAGGTGGGGCCGGTCGCCGGGGGCGGCGGGTGCGTCGCCAGGGACCAGAGCGGGCGGGTGGTCTTCGTGCGCCACGCCCTTCCTGGTGAGCGGGTGCGGGCACGGATCACGGCCGTGACCGCGACGTACGCGCGGGCCGACGCGGTGGAGGTCCTCTCCCAGTCGCCCGACCGGGTCGAAGCGCCCTGCCCACACGCCGGGCCGGGTCGCTGCGGCGGCTGCGACTACCAGCACGTGTCGCTCGAAGCCCAGCGCCGCTTGAAGTCAGCACGGGTGGAGGAGCAGTTGCGCCATCTGGCCGGCGTGGAGCGGGCCGTGGAGGTGGAACCCGTCCCGGGAGACCAAGCCGGCCTCCGCTGGCGCAGCCGGGTACGGCTGGCGGTGGACCGTGACGGGCGGGCCGGCTTCCGCCGCCACCGCTCCCACGAAGTGGAGCCGATCGCCGACTGCCTCATCGCCGATCCCGCCGTAGTAGCGACGGGTGTGCTCGCCGCGCGGTGGCCAGGAGCGGCCCAGATCGAAGTGGCCACCAGCACCGTCGGGCCTGCGGGCGCACCCGGCGGGAGCGCAGTCGTCGCCGTCACGTCACGCCGCGGTTCCCGGGCCCGGGCCGCCCCACCCGATGGCGCGCTCCAAGCTGGCCTCGTCGTGGATGGAACGGTGCGTCGGCCCCCGGCGGCGGTGGAGACAGAGGTGGCGGGGCGGACCTTCCGGACATCTCCGGGAGTCTTCTGGCAGGCCCACGTCGGTGCGCCAGCGGCACTGCTCGGTGCGGTTCTCGACGGAGTCGACTCCAGTCCGGGCGCCGATGTCGTCGACCTCTATGCCGGCGCGGGCCTCTTCTCCATCCCTTTGGCGCAGGCGGCCGGACCGGGCACCCTCATCCTTGCCGTAGAGCAGGACCGGCGCGCCTGCGAGGACGCCCGGTACAACGGGCGCGGGCTCGCCGCGCTCGAGGTCCGGCAGGCCGCGGTGACGCCCAGCCTCGTGGCCACGGGCATCGGACGACCCGCGGCCCTCGTCCTCGACCCGCCGCGGCAGGGAGCCGGGACCGCGGTGATGCGCGCCGTGGCTGGGCTGGCGCCGTCGCTGCGCTCCGTGGTCTACGTCTCGTGCGACCCCGCGTCGCTCGGCCGGGACCTGCGCGCGCTGCTCGACGCCGGCTGGGATCTGGCCGGCCTGCGTGCTTTCGACCTGTTCCCCATGACCGAGCACGTCGAGCTCGTGGCGACGTTGCACCCGCCCCGAGAAGGGTGACGCCACGCCCTGTCGCGTCAGGCGTGGCCTCCGAGCTCGTGCTCGATGTGCCCGACCGACTCGAGCTGCAGCGTCGAGTGGGCCACGTCGAAGTGCCCGGCCAGGCAACCCTGCAGATGGTCGAGCACCCGGCCGGCTTCGCCGCTGCTGAAGCACTCGTCGCTCACCACCACGTGCACCGTGAGGATGGGCAGGGACGAGGTCAGCGTCCACGCGTGCAGATCGTGGATCGAGCGCACCTCCGGCAGCTCCAACAGGTGTCGGCGTACCTCGACCAGGTCGATGTCCTCGGGGGTCGCTTCGAGCAGGATGTGCAACGCGGGCCCGAGCAGCTGCACCGCGGCCTTGAGCATCAAGCCGACGACGACCAATGAGGCCAGCGGGTCGGCCCGGGTGAACCCCGTGGTCACGATGAGGATGCCGGCCACCATGGTGCCGAGGAACCCGTAGAGATCCGTCAGGACGTGCCGGAACGCCCCCTCGACGTTGAGCGACCGCCGGTTCGCCCTCGAGAGCGTCGCGGTGGCGACGAGGTTGACCGCCACGCCGACGGCGGCCACCCACACGAGGACGGCTCCATCGACGGGGGTGGGGTGGAGCAGCCTCGAGACCGCCTCGAACGCCACCATGGCCGAGACCACGATGAGGGCGATGGCGTTGCCCGCGGCAGCGAGGATCTCGGCCCGCTTCATGCCGTAGGTGTGCGACCCCGTCTCCGGTCGAGCCGCCAGGTGGATGGCCAGCAGCGAGCCGGCTATGGCGCCGACGTCGACGAGCATGTGGCCGGCGTCGGCCAGCAGCACGAGGGAGTTGGCGGCGACCGCGGCGGCGACCTCGAACGCCATGAAGGCCACGAGGAGGCCGAGGGCCACGACGAGCGCGCGGCGGTCTGCCTCGTTGGAGACGCGGCCGGCACCCACGTGGTGGTGACGCTCAGCCACGCGCGCTCACGTGGTCGGCGTGGTTCATCACCTCCTCGACCAGGAGACGCACGTGTTCGTCGTCGACCACGTAGAAGATCCGGGTCCCTTCGCGCCGGCTGCGAACGAGTCGGGCGAGGCGCAGCTTGGCCAGGTGCTGGGAGACGGCGGCGGGTTGCGCTCCCACCAGCTCGGCCAGCTGGTTGACGGAACGCTCCCCCTCCATCAGGGCCCAGATCACCCGCAGCCGGGTCTCGTCGGCGAGCAGCTTCAGCATGCCGACGGCGGGCCGGACGTCGTCAGCGGTCGGAACCTCCCATATCTGCGTAGACACGCAGACAGACTACCCTGCCCACGTCGCTCGAGAGGTCCCGAGAACCCCCCGTTTGGGATCGCTTGGGTCGGACCCGTTCAGGCGTGTGGCGGTGCGGCGGCGGTGGCCGTCGTGAAGTCCGTCACCGGCGGGGCGGGCACGGTGCAGGGCTGGCTGACCGAGCCCTGCGGGAGGGCGGCCTCGAGTACCGCTCGCATGATCGGCCCGGCCACCGACGCCCCGTCCGAGGACTCGGCCTGGTACGGGACGACGACGGCGACCGCCACCTGGGGGTTGTTCGCCGGGGCGAAGCCGATCATCCAGTCGTGGGTGAGCCCGTTCGGCAGCCCCGTCTGGGCTGTCCCGGTTTTGACCGCGGCGCACAGGTAGGCCGGGAAGATCCCAGCCGCGGTCGCATGCGGCACGGAGCCGTTGGCGACCCCTTCCATGAGGGAGGTGACGGCCTGCGCCGCGATCGGGCTGGCCGACCGGGGCATCGGCTTCGGCGTGTAGGTCGTCACGATGTTGCCCTTCGAGTCACGGATCTGCGACATCAGGTGCGGGGTCATCATGAGGCCGCCATTGGCGATGCCCTCGGCCACCATCGCGTTCTGGAGCGCCGTGGTCTCCACGAAGTCCTGCCCGATGGCCGTGTCCGCCTGGTCGCGCTGTGCCGTGGCCGGGAGCGGCTTCACGACCGAGGCGATGACGTTGGGCAGGTCGATCGGGGGCACGGTGTTGTAACCGAAGAGAAACGCCTGCTGGCGCAGGGTCTCTACGCCCACCTGCACGCCCAGTTCGCCGTAGCCCGGGTCACAAGACTGGGGAAGCATGACCGTCATGGTCCCACCGCACGGATCGGCCGTTGCCGGGCTTGATCCGTCGTTGCACAGCGGGTTGAGCGGAGCGTCGGAGAACGTCTGGCACGGGGCGACCGGATAGTTGAAGTTGGCCAGCGACGGCTTCAGGTTGTAGACGCTGGTACTCGTCACCACCTTCATGGTCGAGCCAGGAAAGAAGTACTCCTCAGTGGCGATGGGGCGCAGCGGGAAGAACCCCTCGGCGTCCTTCGTCGTGTAGCTGAGGTAGGCCAACTGCTCGGCGGACAAGCTCTGACTGACCATGGCGTTGTTGTCGAAGGTCGGGTTCGAGACCATGGCCAGCACTGCACCGGTCTTGGGGTTGAGCACGACGACGGCCCCGTCCTTGTTGGGCCCGGGCGGGAGCGTTGTCAATGCGTTCCATGCCACCTGTTGCAGGCTGGGCTCCACCGTCAGTGTGACGTCGTCCGTCGTCACCGGCTCCTTCTCCCGGAAGAGGAGCTGGCTCAGCGTCTGCGGTGCCTGCTTGTGCGCGCCGAGGTAGGAGTTGTACTGCTCCTCGATGCCGGTCGTCCCGTAGTACAGCGGCGAGTCGTAGCCGACGATGCCCGAGAAGAGGGGGCCGTCGGGGTACTGGCGCATGTAGTGGTACTGGTAGTCCGACGTCGGTGTCACCGTCACTCGGACCGACTTGGCCAGCACGGTGCCGTCGGCGGCATAGATCGTGCCGCGCGGGTTGGTGTGCTCCTGGCCACTCACTCGAGGGTTGTACGGGGACGTCTGGAGCGCCTTGGCCTTGACCAGCTGGATGTTCACCAGCTGAACCACGATCAAGCCCAGGGCGACCACCATCACGAGGCCCAGCCAGCGGATGCGGCGGCCCATCAGGTCACCCCGACCCAACGGGGGACGACGCTCGGGTCACGTGGCGGAATACAGGTCACGCAGATGAATGGTAGGTGGCGGAGCTTTGTAATTGACTTCATCCCCGGTGCCAATTGGTTTCATCCCGAATGGCAATTGCTTTCATCCCGAATGCCGCAAACTGCCGACCGACACCCGTTCGTCCTTTCGCCGACCGTTGCAGGCGGCGGCCACGGCCACCAGAGCCGCGGTGGGATCCTCCTCCGGACGGTGCCGACCGGCACCCGTCGTGCGGCAAGCCGCGGGAACGCCTTCCCGGAGGCAGCGACAGGTGAGCGGGGCGGCGGCGGCCCCCATTTACGACCCTTCGCGGGCACGGCAGGAGGTGAGCGTGGGCGCGAACCGCCTCGCGAAGCGCGGAGGTGGTGTCTAGGCTCGCGGCGGTGATCGCCCGCTCGGCCTCCGGCCGTACTTCCGCCTGCCCGCACCGTCGTCCCGATCGAACCCGGTCGAGCCGATGACCACGCTCATCCTGATTGAGGACGACCAGCGCATCCGCCGCTCGCTCGAGACCGCGCTGTCAGCCCGCGGGTTCGATGTGATGACCGCAGCGACCGGGTTGGAAGGCCTGCGCGCCGTCGTCGAGCACCCCCCCGCCGCCGTGGTGCTCGACCTCGGTCTGCCCGACATCGATGGCCTCGAGTTGCTGAAGATGATCCGAGCGGTCAGCGAGGTCCCGATCGTTGCGGCAACGGCCCGGGACGACGAGGCCGTGATCGTGCGCACGCTCGACGCGGGCGCAGACGACTACGTCGTCAAACCGTTCTCAGCCGACCACCTCGAGGCACGGCTGCGGGCGGTTTTCCGCCGGTCCACGCGCCGCGAGGATCCCGTCGCCGTGGTGGGCGACCTCCGCGTGGACACCTCTGCCCGCGTGGCGAGCCTGAAGGGGAAGGAGCTGGACCTGACCAGGAAGGAGTTCGACCTGCTCGCCTTCCTGGCGTCACAACCCGGACACGTCGTGTCGAAGCGAGAGATCCTCGCGGCGGTGTGGGATCAGCCGCTGGGAGGCGCCGACAAGACGGTCGACGTCCACCTGTCGTGGCTCCGCCGAAAGCTCGGTGAGACGGCGGCCGAGCCGCGCTACCTGCACGTGATGCGTGGCGCTGGGGTGAAGTTGGTCGAACCGGACGGATGAGGCGACGCCTCAACCTGACCGTGCTGGCCGTCACCGCCATGGTGACGCTGGCCTTCCTCGTCCCTCTCGGTGCTGTCGTCAGGGTCGTGGCCGCGGACCGAGCGTTGTCTGTGGCCAATCAGGAGGCGCGATCGCTGTCGAGCATCCTCGCCTCGCAGACGCCGCCATCCGCCCTCACGTCGGTGGTGCAGGAGCTCAACGAGAACGGGATGGGCCGCGTGGCCGCCGTGATCCTCCCGGACGGGAAGCGGGTCGGACCGGCGATGGCCGTCCCGGCGGCCGAGCTGACCTTGGCGCGCCAGGGCAAGGCATTCACGGCCTCGTCGAGCTCTGACACCAGGATCTGGGTGCCGGTCCGTGTGCGGTCGGGCGTCATCGTCGGGTTGGTCTCGGTTCCCGACGAGCTCCTCCGGGCTGGCGTGCTGGGTGCCTGGGCCGTGCTGGCCGGGGTCGCTGTTTGCGTGCTGCTGCTGGCGCTCCTGCTCAGCGACCGGCTGGGCCGGTCGCTCGTGCTCTCCATCGAGAACCTCGACAGCGTCACCAGGCGCCTCAGCGAGGGCGAGCTCAACGCACGGGTCAGGCCGGCGGGACCCGTCGAGATCGCGAACATGGGCCGCGCCGTGAACCGATTGGGCGAGCGCATCATCGAACTCCTGGCGCTCGAGCGCGAACAGGCGGCGGACCTGTCGCACCGGCTCCGAACACCGCTGGCCGCATTGGCGTTGGAGGCGGACACGCTTCATGACGAGGCCGACCGACAGAGGCTCCGGTCGGCGGTGCGCGACCTGACCGAGGAGGTCAACCGCGTGATCGTCCAGGTGCGCCAGGTGCGCCCCGTGCGGATGCCCGAGATCTGCGACGCCACGGCGACGGTACGCGAGCGGCTCGCCTTCTGGTCCGTTCTCGCCGAAGAGCAGGGACGGCCATGGACGTCGGACCTGCCGGACACCGAAGTGACCGTTCCGCTCCCCGCCTCCGAGTTGGGCGCCGCGGTCGACTCGCTGCTCGGCAACGTTCTGGCCCACACGCCTGACCACACGCCGTTCCACGTCACCCTCACCGCCTCGGACACGGCCGCGGTGTTGGTGGTCGAAGACGAGGGACCCGGCTTTCCCGAGGGCCCCGTCGACCGTCGGGGACTGAGCGGCGGGGGCTCCACCGGTCTCGGGCTCGACATCGTGCGCCGCACGGCCGAGCGTGCGCGCGGCAGAATGAGCACCGGTAGCCGGTTGGGCGGGGGCGCCATGGTCCAGGTGGTCCTCGCCCGGACGACGGCAACCGGCACTTCTCCCCAGGCGCGGCAGTCGACGTTACGGGCGCGCCGCCACGCGGGCGCAGCGGGGGTTCAGAACTGACCGGGGTCGGGTCCTGAGCCCATGCTCGCGCCCACGCCCCACCCGCTCGGGCTCACCGCGACCGGCACACCGCCCGAGCAATCCGATTCGAGAACGAGAGTCTTCGTCTTTGTGCCTTCACGGAAGGAGACCTCGACCATCTGCGGCCCCGCGCTGTCCGTTGTCCCCTCGTAGCCTTGCGACGGAACCCAGCTGACGAGCACGATCGTCGAATCGGTACAGGTGGCCGTCATCACGCCGCCCGCATCGGTGAAGGTCCGCGTCACCGGTACCGGCGGCGGCCCCCCGCCGCCCTCCGACGACCCTGGCGTCGTCGTCGTCGTCGTCGTCCCAGATCCGGACGTGTTCGACCCCAATGTGGGCTGGGTCCTCGGCACGGTTGTCGTCGACGCGGGGCGGCCTGTCGGGACGACGCCTGAGGGTACGACGATCGTCGGCGTGGGCTCGCGAACCTGGATCGGCACCGTCGTCGTGGCCGACGAAGCCGGGGCTTCGGCCAGCTGCTCAATCGGGAGCGACACGTTGAGGTGCCCGTGCTGGTGGGCGATCACCGCGGCGGGGATCACCGGCTCGGGTGCAGCGGTCACCGCTCTGGTCACAGCTCCGACGCCGAGCCAGCTGACCACGGTTGCAACGGCAGTAGCAGCGACCCAGGCGGACGGAGCCAGAAGAGGCACGCGTCGCATGGCCACCAGTATCTCGCATGAAAGCGGCGCGTGGGAACAGCGGGGGGTTCCATCGGGCTTCGGATCCTGTTCTTACCCTCGCAGTATCCTGCGCTCTTGCTCCGACACCGGGCGTTGACGTGAGCGAGAAACCGCAGGTGGTCGGCCTGAGGCGGGATGGGCCGGTCCTGGTGGTCTCCATGGAGCGGGCAGCCAAGCGGAACGCGATCGACCGGGTCATGGCCGACCAGCTCGACGAAGCCCTCAACCAACTGGACGACGACGAGGACCTCTGGGTCGGGATCCTCACGGGGACGGCCGAGGTCTTCAGCGCGGGGAGCGACCTCACGGCAGGCGGCGACTACCTGACGAGCCGCGGCGGTGAGTACGGGGTCATCCGGCGGCAGAGGCGCAAGCCGCTGATCGCTGCCGTCGAGGGTCCGGCGCTCGGCGGTGGGCTCGAGATCGTGCTGGCCTGCGACCTGGTCGTCGCGTCGCGGGCTGCCCGCTTCGGGTTGCCCGAGGTGACAATCGGAGTGGTACCCACCTGCGCCGGGTTGTTCCGGGGGCCCCGGGCCCTCCCGGTCAACGTCGCCCGCGAGCTCATCCTGACGGGACGGCCGCTGGACGCGGCCAGGGCCTACGACTTCGGAATGGTCAACGTGATCACCGAGCCTGGTGCGGCGATTCAGTCCGCCCTCGCCCTCGCCCGGGACATCTGCGCCAACTCACCTGTCGCCGTTCAGGCCTGCGTCGCCGCCGTCAACGCCACCCTGGCCGAGTCCGACCCGATCGGCTGGCGGGAGACCGAGCGCGCCCGCGGCGCAGTCACGGCATCTGACGATGCCCGTGAAGGCGTTGCGGCGTTCCTGGAGCGGAGGCCGCCGAGGTGGACCGGCCGGTAATCGGTCCGGTTGCGATACCGGGACCTGCGTGATCGGGCGGTGACCGCGTCGCGAACACATCTCGGCTGAGTGGGCCTCATGCTCGATGACCCCTCGGATCAACGGCCCGATGAGGAGTACAGCTTCACCGCGGCGCGGATGAGCGCATTCAGCGCTCTTTCATCGATCTTGTCGCCCTGGCGGAGGTCGGTGGCTCGCCTGACGTTTCCCTCCAGGCTCGAGTTGAACAGGTGAGCCGGATCCTTCAGCGATGCACCCTTGGCAAACGTCACGTTCACGATGCTCTTGTAGGTGTCTCCGGTGCAGATCATCCCGTCGTGGTGCCAGGTCGGAAAGCCCCTCCCCCTCCACTCCTCGACCACCTGGGATCTGCTTGCTTCATGAGGGTGCGGATCCTGGGCAGCATCTCGCCCTCCCGGTCGCCAAGTTGCTTGATTCTCCCATCAATCAGCCCGAGGGAGACTCGTCCTCCTGCGCAGCATTCTTCTTCATCGTGTCCTCGCTCAATCTCATCGCTCTGCCGGGCAAACGCCACTGTACTGAGCGGGACACGCGGCGAGGTCCGATCGCGGGAAGGCGACGGTCGGGATCCCCAATACGTACGTCCCGCGGACCCGGCCTGACGATACGGGGGCCAGGCGGTGCATCCGCGCTCCGACACCGACGCGGACTGGTGCGCATCGTGCGGCTGTTCACTGCTGGAGGAGTGCCATCGCAACCATCGCGACGGTGCGCAGGCAGATACTCCGCAGAACACCGCCATTCCCTTCAGCCGAGCGAAGACCCTACGACGACGACGCTGCGCCCGACAGTCTCTCGGTTCGCCATGGCTTGAAGAGCGCTCGGCAGAAGCTCGAAGGGAACCTTGCGACCGACGACCGGCCGTACGCGCCCGTCGGAGAGGAGGTCGAGGACGCGTTCATGGATTCGCTCCCCGTCGGCGTGCGATGGGAAGTTGTAGCCGGAGAAATCTTTCGCCGCCGCGGTGTTGTCCACGTAAGCAAGACAGACTCCGTACAAGGAGAAGTTCCCGAAGAGAACGGGCCTCGGCACGATTCCGACATCTTCGGCCTCAATTCCCGACGCGAATCCGACTAGCAGGTGACGACCGTTGAACGCCATGCATCGGAAGGTCTTGGTTGTCGTCTCCCCCCCGACCGAGTCAAACGCGACATCCACTCCGCGGCCGTTCGTCGCTTCCAGCACGGCCTCCACGAAGTCGCCATCGAGGTAGTTGATCGCCAGATCGGCGCCGAGGGACCGGCACAACTCGACTTTCTCCGCCGAACCGGCCGTCGCGATCACCCGGGCGCCGCCCAGCGCGGCCAGTTGCACTGCGGCCGAGCCGACTCCGCCCGCTGCGGCATGAATCAACACGGCCTCGCCGGCCTGAAGGTTTGCCCGTTCGTGGAGCGCCAGCCAGGACAGGTGAAATGGTAGGTACACGGCTGCGGCGGACGTGTCCGTCAAGGCCGACTCGGGCGGCATGTCGAAAACCATGGCGCGGGGAGCGACCGCGAATTCCGCGTAGCCACCGAAAGCACCACTCGGCACCGCGACCACTCGCTTTGCCGAGCCACGCCTCGGCGCCCGATCCCACCGCTACTACGTCACCCAACACTTCCATGCCCGGGGTGTAGGGCAAAGGGGGGCAAACGGTCTTGTAGCGGCCGCGTACGCCATCAACGTCGTTGAAATTGAGCGTCGCCGCCGCGACACGCACCAGCACTTCATCTGCTCCGGCTGTCGGCGTTGGGAGCTCATCGATCTCGAGGACCTTCTCCGGTTCGCCGTACTCGTGAACTCGCCACGCCTTCATTCCTGATCACTGTCTCACACTTGCGGGATCCGCGGTAGAGCGAAACATGCCTTCCCTTCCCTTCCCTTCCCTTCCCTTCCCTTCCCCGTGTCCACGCCGCCACCGCCCGAGGCAGAGGTTCGATACGGCCTCCCCTCGCACTCCTGATGACCGGACACTGGACGACGGACATCGGGGTCTCGGCACCTGCGCCGACGATGTCCACCGGCGCGACGGCTCGGGGTGGAGCGGTCCTCGGAACTCGTGGTCTGGAGCGAACGGAGCAGGGACGCGGCTGTCATTCACGGCGCCACATAAGGTGCTCGCCCGGTGTGAGCTCACTCGGCCTGGGACAGTCGACCGCCACGTCGGAGCAGTCCGACGAACCCGCCTGCAGGCCTCAGATTCCGTCCTACCGTGTGATCGAGGTTGGCCCGACCGAGCAGCGCAAAGAGTGTTCTCTCCGTGACCGAGGCGACGAGATCCAAGACCCCCACTCCTTCCGTGAGGATGATGCTCGTCCCCCTTGCAGTGGCCCAGTTCATCTGCAGCTTTGCCGGCTCAAACATGAACGTGATGATCAACGACATCAGTATTGACCTGCATACGACTGTCCAAGGCGTGCAAGTCTGCATCACCCTCTTCTTGTTGGTGATGGCCGCCTTGATGATCCCTTGTGGGAAACTGACGGACCGGCTAGGACGAAAGCGATGCTTCACAGCTGGACTGATCGTCTATGGGGTCGGCGCGGTCCTGAGCGCGGTCTCTCCTGGGATTGGCGTACTCATTTTGGGGAATTCGATCTTTGAGGGTGTCGGGACCGCCTTGCTGATCCCGCCCGTGTGCATCCTCACCACGTGCTCTTTACGGACTTGAAGTCGCGCGCGTGGGCATTCGGGGTGATCAGCGCTCTGGGTGGGATCGGCGCCGCTATGGGCCCCTTGATCGGAGGTGTGATCACCACGACCATCACGTGGCGAGCCGCCTTCATCTTTCAGGCCCTTG
This sequence comes from uncultured Acidimicrobiaceae bacterium, assembly GCA_963822265.1. Taxonomy (GTDB): domain Bacteria; phylum Actinomycetota; class Acidimicrobiia; order Acidimicrobiales; family RAAP-2; genus Bog-473. The sequence continues at coordinate 126,742 of CAWGHA010000042.1, read as the reverse complement.
TCATCGTGATCATCGTCGTACTTGCCCGTCGCCTGGTAGACCCCGTGCCGCCCGATCCGACGCGCCCGTTCGATGTGATCGGAGCGGTCCTCTCCGCGTCTGGACTCGTGATCCTCGTCGGTGGGATCCTGGCGGCAGATCAGAGCATCGCCGTGATGGCTGGACTCATCGTGCTCGGGGCTCTCGTGCTTGGTGCTTTCTTCATGTGGATCCGGCGACGCGAGCGCAACGGACGCGAGGCCCTGCTCTCGACCTCGCTCTTTCACAACCGCACATCCAACCTGGCTCTCGTGACTCAGAACGTCCAGTGGGCGCTTCTCCTCGGTACCTCGTTTACGGTCGCGGCGTATCTGCAGGTCGTGCGGCACTATGACGCCATTCAAACGGGAGTGATCTTCACCGCGGCCACAGTGGGAATCCTGCTGTCATCGCTCGCGGCCCGTCCTCTGGCGAAGCAGTTCCTTCAGCGGACCCTTATCCTCACTGGATTCGTCGTCGCGTTGGTGGGAATCGTGGTGCTCTTGGTGTTGGTGAAAGGCCATCCCGGTCCTTGGTACTTTGCTCGGGGCTCTTCCTGATCGGGACTGGCCTCGGCCTCTGGTTGACGCCATCGGTCAACGTCGTGCAGTCCTCGTTTCCCGAGCCCTTACAAGGAGAGATCTCCGGACTGTCACGCAGCATGTCGAATCTTGGATCGTCGCTCGGCACCGCGGTAGCGGGCACGATCCTCGTTGCGGGACTGGCGGACCCGAAGCGCTCGTACGGCATTGCCATGATCGCTCTCGGGGTCTTCGGGCTGATCGGTCTCGGCGCGACCGTTCTGCTGCCGAGAGCCGACCCAATACCAGCGTCGGACTCTTGACGGGCGGCCAGCCCATGGCGAGGCGGGCGCGAGCTACTGGACGCAGGAGCTCACCGTCGACGGTCGACGGACTTGGATATTTGTCTGTCGGCCGTCAGGACCGACGTTTGATCAGACTGTCGCCGGTATCCATCCGCATGCAAACTCTTGCGGCTGGATCGAGTCCTTCCTCAGCTTCCCTGTCTCTCACCGATCGAAGCTCGGGTCCAATCTCTTCCTCGGACAGGACAACGAACCCGAGATGCTCATACAGCGGACGGTTCCACGGGACGTTGTCAAAGGTGGAAAGCGTGATCGCTGGACGGCCGGTCCCCCTTGCCCACACTCTCACCCTTTCAAGCAGTGCTCGACCCACTCCGTTGCCCTGAGAGTCGGGAAGCACGCTGATCTGTTCCACGTGAGCGTTTCCGTCAAGTCCATCGGCCAGGACGTAGCCCAGAGGCTGACCGGATCCATTGACCGCGACCCAGCTTCGTCCGGCGATCGCATACGCCGCGAGGTCGCCTTCAGACGGAGGTTCATGATCCGCCACCGACGCCATCCCAATCGTACGGAATCCTTCCCCTGCCTCCTTCTCAATCGATCTGAGCAGGGGGCCCTCCTCCGGGCGGGATGGACGGACTCGGACCATCCCGACATCTTGGCCCGCCCGACCCATCTCCTCAGAACCGTGGCGGAGGCACCATCTCGAAAACTGGCGCAATCTGCTGAAACCACCGGCTGTAGTTTGCCGTGTCGTCGTCCGGGTCCCGCATTCTGTGGGTCTTCGTTCAACCAGATACCGTCTGAACGCTGACGTTGGGAGCTCCTCTTATGAATGGACCGATGGAGGGCGTTCGCGTCCTTGACCTATCGATTGCGTTGACCGGACCGTACGCGGCCGCGCTGCTGGCTGACCAGGGTGCCGAGGTCATCAAGGTCGAGCGGCCTGGCAGCGGGGACATCGCTCGTTGGATCGGAGTGTCCGTCAACGGGATGAGCTCCCTTTTCCTGGTCTGCAACCGAGGCAAGCGAAGCATCTCCGTCGACCTCCAGCGGCCCGAAGGCGTGGACATCGTCAAGAAGCTCGCGGCTGAAAGTGACGTGGTCTTGCAGAACTTCCGACCCGGCGTCATGGACAGGCTAGGCCTCGGCTATGAGGACATCACGAGCATCAATCCGGAGGTCGTCTACGCATCGCTGTCCGGGTTTGGCACCGAGGGCCCGAATCGTGACCGCGCCGCCTATGACACAGTGATGCAAGCTTACGGTGGTCTGGCGAGCAATCAGGCCGATCCGGCTGACAACGTTCCCGTCTTCTTGCGCCAGGCGGCGGCGGACAAGGTGACCGCCCTGTTCGCGTCTCAAGCGATCACGGCGGCCCTGTTCGCTCGAGCACGGGGACGAGGCGGCCAGCACGTCCAGTTGTCGATGATGGATGCAGTCGTGTCCTTTCTCTGGGCGGATTCGGCAGCGAACGAGGTGCTCTTGGAGTCGGACAACTCGCTGCCTTCGAGTTTCGTTGCCGGCTCGAAGCCGTTTCGCTTCAGCGACGCCTGGGGGATCGTGACCCCCACCTCGGACCACGACTTCGCCGGAATGTGCAGAGCCCTTGGAGTCGAGGGCTACGACGACCCCCGGGTGGCGACCATCGTGGAGCGGTTCAAGCACAGGGACATCACCGCGGAGATAGTGCAGTCCTGCCATGCCAACGCGGCGGGCCTGACCAGCGCCGCGGCAAGCGAGCGCTTCGAAGCCGAGGGGGTGCCGTACGCCATGATCCTGTCGGCCGACGAAGTAACCCGCGATCCGCATGCGCTCGCCGCAGGACTCTTCGAGTACCAGAGCCATCCCGTGGTCGGCCAAGTGCGTCTACCCCGACATCCCGCCCAGTTCGCATCTACACCAGCATCGTTGGCCAGCGGCTCCCCCATGCTCGGCGAGCACACCGACGAGATCCTCGCGGATCTCGGCTTGACCAACCGCATAGAGGCCCTTCGGTCAGCAGGCGTGGTGCAGTGAGGGACGCTAAGGGAGGGATCGTCGGAGGGACAATCTGATCAATCGAGGCCATGCCGGAGCCACGGTGTTGTCCATCGAGCGTGGTGGGGCGACGCTTCCTTCAATTACGTCCGTCAGCGAGTGGTGGCAAATCTTGATAGACCCCATGAATCGTCCCAATCAGCACCGGAGGTGAGGAGTGCTCAAAACGGATGCGAGAGAGATCGAGCGGGAAAGAGAGCGTGAGCGGGAACGCGAAAGAGAACGCGAGAGGGAACGCGAGAGGGAACGGGAGCGCCCGGGTGAGCGTGGACCCGAACCACGAAGGAGGTAGCACCAAATAGCGGTAGCACCACGGAGCAAATCGTCCCGCACCAGTCATCGATCGATCTCACTCGACTGATCCGTGCCCTCATGCCAGAGGATGATGAGGTAGCGGGGCTGCTCGCGCTCATGCTCCTCACTGAGTCCCGCCGTACCGCTCGGGTTTCTGCGAGCGGCGAACTGGTCATGCTCGGCGAACAGGAACGGGAGGCCTGGGACACGGCGCTGATCGCCGAGGGTCATCGGCTGGTTCGCGAGCGCCTGGCGAGCGGAGTGGCTCCGGGTCGCTACCAGATCCTCGCTGCGATCAACGCCGTGCACACTTCGGCTCGCCGAGCACGCGACACCGACTGGTCGCAGGTCGTCGCCCTCTACGACCAACTCGTCAGCATCGACCCCTCGCCGATTGTCGCTCTCAACCGAGCCGTCGCGATCGCCGAGCTCGACGGACCAGAGGTGGCACTGGCCACCTCGCGGACAGGCTGGCCGACTATCACGCATTCCATGCGACCCACGCCGACTTACTTCGCCGACTGGGCCGCAGTTGAGAGTCGCGGGCGGCGTACGACAAGGCCATCCAACTGGCCGGCAACACCGCGGAAACCGCGTACCTGACCCGCCGCCGCGACGAGCTGGCGTAGGGCTGCCTGAGAGTGACAGCACCTGGGCCGACGAACGGAGTTGCCCAATTACGGGGCAAACCGAAGCTCTTACAGGCCATCGTCGAGCCCGCCACCGGACGGGTGGCAGACGAATACGAAGGCGTGATCACGATGGAGCGGAGGCAGTACTTCGTCCCTCGAGGACTGTGACAAAGATCGCAATTTTCCTCAGTACGGCATCGAGCGGACCCGAACCGGGCCGGGCCCTCCCGCCCGAACACTCGACGATCGGGATTCTTGTAGAAGTCGATGGCAAAGCGCCGAGACGATGATCCCGATGGAGGTGCCCTGATGGACAAAACAGGATAAGCGAGGATGAACGTGGGAAACCTGCGCTCAGTTCCCGAAATACACCAACCACCCGCCTCGCAAACGACCAGCGGACCGATTATGGGGCGGTCTCGATGTTCGGCGTGCTCTTACCGCCACCTGCTTGGCGATCGGCGTCCGCTTCCTTGCCGAGATGCCGAAGCTGACCTGAACTTGCTCCCTTCACCAATTGTTCCAGCAACTGCGCTCGATCCGATTCGGGCAACGCCTCGATCATCTCGAGCACCTTCTTGCTGACCTCCTCATCTGAGGCGTCGGGACCTAGTTCCTGATTTACCTTTGAGATCAGTTCGGTTACGTCTTCCATAATTCGCCTCCTCAATGGAAAGGTTACGGGGGCTGTGACACACCTCGACCACGAGGTCCGGCCTTGTCTCCGCTATGGTCCAGCACCGTAGACCGGATGCGCCGCTGTCCTGGCAGCATCGGACCCCAATGCCCGCACTGTGTCGGGCGCTTCCAGAGCGACTCGGCCGCCTGCGCGTATCCGCGAATCTTCGCCACCGCAACACTGAGGCAGCCAGCGGTCCTGGGTTTCGGCGAATGTGAATACATCGTCGCCCCATACCGCTTGACGTAGAGTCTGGGTCGCCTCTTTCAGGAGATGTGGCCGATCAATCGCGCGACCCTCGCGTCTGCTCGGTCGGGGCTGCGTCACTTGCGATCGCGGCGTTACGCAACTCTACATAGGGCGTAGGGTGCTGGCATGAGTCGCTCCTACTGGCTTGGCGAGGCCGAGGACACCGCCATGCAGGACGAGCACGGCTTCATATGGAAGGCGATGCTCGACACCATTGATACCGAATTGGCGGGGCGGCGGGTGCTCGACGCGGGCTGTAATCGGGGCGGCTTCCTGCGTCTGCTCGTCGACGCGGCCGGCATCGCCGAGGGCTACGGATACGACCCAGCCTCGGGCGCCATCACGGATGCCCGCCGTCTCGCCGGAGACAGGCCGCTCACCTTCGAGGTTTCCGACACCTTGCCGGACGCATGGGGTGACTTCGATGTGGCCTTCAGCCACGAGGTCCTCTACTTGCTGGAGGACCTCCGCGCCCACGCGGCCGGTCTCTTTGGCGCCTTGAAGCCGAGCGGGTCGTACTTCGCGGTCATGGGTGTCCACGCGGAGAGCCGAATTATGTCGGCGTGGCACACGGAGAGCGCGGCGGAGCTAAGCCTTCCACGTCTCTATCAACTCGACGAGGTCGCGAGGGACTTCGAAGACGTCGGATTCTCCGTATCAGTGGCCAACCTGAAGCTAGGGTTCGTCCCGGTGTCGGCGCATCGACACGGGCAGGACCATCGGAGCGACCTTCTCGCCTGGTTGGCTTATTACAGCCGGGAGAAGGTCTTGCTGCGGTTCAATCGACCGCCCTCGTAACCGTACGGTCGGGCGGGCGAGCTCCATCTGGCGGCAACCGTGAAATGGAGGTGTCGACTGCCTGACCTTTTCCGGCGACGGGAGGCATTGCAATCTGGAAGACGTCAATCGGAGCCGCCTCACCTTCCGGCAGATGATGTCGTCGGACGTACGTCTTCGCGCACGTCGAGGACCTTCCAACCGGAAAGAGTGCCCCATCCACCTCGGTCAATAGCCCTTTCAATGGGACGAAGGGCGGGCTGAGCGGCCAGACTGCAGGCGAAAGTCACCGACCCGAATCGAAGGTGACCAAAACAGACGGAGGGCCGCGGTGGCCGACATTATGAATCCATCGTTCATCGACGCGTCGGTCGAACCGTGTGCCGTTACCTTCGAGAACCCAACTGGGGCCCGGGGAGCGGGCGGCACGACTGCTGGTGGTCGCAAAGGGGCGCCCAGCCGAGTCATCGGAGCCGGCGAACGGGTGGTTCTCGCAAGCATCGAGGGCCCTGGGGTGCTCCGTCACCTCTGGTTGACCATGCTCCCCGCTCCGCCTGATCGGCTGCGAGCACTATCGTTGGAAGTCTTCTACGACGGCGCCGACGAGCCGAGCGTCTCTGTGCCCATTCTCGACTTCTTCTGTTTGCCACACGGCCGAACTGCTCCCTTCGCGTCGGCACTTGTGGCCGTGGCAGAGGGGCGGGGCTTTAACAGCACGATCCCGATGCCTTTCGCGCATCACGTCCGCATCGAACTCGAGAACGGATCGGACGCCCCGACTGTCCTCTACTACCAATTCGACTACACGTTGGAGCGGGCCATGCCTGCTGACAGCGGGTACCTCCACGTCTCGTTCCGGCGGGACAACCCCACGAGGTTGCGGTCTGATCTCGTCGTCGCGGAAGGGTTGGTCGGCCCAGGGCGCTTTCTCGGATGCAACTTGGGAATACGGATTCTCGACGAGGGCATTTGGTACGGGGAAGGTGAAATGAAGATGTTCTTCGATGGCGACACGTCGTATCCCACCATCTGTGGCACCGGCCTCGAGGACTACATCGGCAGCGCCTGGGGTATGGGGCTGCACGCCACCCCCTACGGCGGGTGCACCCTCGATATCAGGCCCCCTCATGCCACTGGCCCGCTGTCGCAGCCGGACTTCGTCGGCATGTACCGGTGGCACCTCCCCGATCCGATCATGTACGCGACCGAGCTGAAGGTGACGATGCAGCAACTCGGCGGTGTGCTCTTTCCTCCCGGCCACGAGGCCGAGATGGCGGCGATCGAGGACAGCGGGCGTCTCGCGGGCCAAGGTTGGCAGCGCATCGCCGGTGGCTCGTTCACCTTCGGAATCGTGGAGCGGGTGGACGACGCGTGCGCCACGGCGTACGTCTACTGCCGGGACCCTCAGACGGTCGAGCGTCTCGATGTGGCCATGGCAATAGCCGACCTCGGGCGCCGACCATACGAGGCTGCGGATCCGATGGAGGCGGTAGGCATCCCAGGCACTTGAGACTACGAATGCATCTGCCCCGAGCCACCATCTGCGTCGGTGGATCCGCCTCCTCGACCGGAAGCACCAGCGGACCGGCTTTCGGCCGCTTCAGAATCAGGATTGTGACTCAGCGGAGATGCGGTTCATACTCGGCGTTCTGGAAAGGGGATCATCCATACTGGAGTGGTGAGCCAAACCGACGGGTCAGCGGAGGGTTGGTACAAAGACCCGACCGGGCACCACTCCGAGCGGTGGTTCTCCGACGGGACGCCGACTGCTCTCGTCCGTGACGGCCATACGACGGCCCAAGATCCCCTCAGTGAGGCCGAAGCGCAAGGAGCGGCATGTGCCACGCTCGAGTTCATTGGATTGCCAGTTGGTGAGCCGATCCGAGCAGACGGAGCCGTCGACAACCTCACTTTCGAGTGGGGCCTTGCTGGGGCTGTGGACTTCCAGGCACAAGAGTGGATGCGGCCGGGTGCTCGGAAGCGACGAAAAAGGAAGGCGAAGCCGTCCGAAGAGTGATCGACTGAAAAATCGTCCCACTGTCCCCAACTGGGGCCGATTCAGGTGCGGACAGCAGCCGCCGCGATGCCAGAAAGGTCGAAACCTCGGTCACTCACACCAACGCCATCGACAAATCCTCGCTCGGTGATCCTCGTCATCTCGGATCTTGCTGGTCTTTGCTCAGTGGGTCCGACTCCGGCCTGATCACGGCCATCGTCCCGGCGATCAGGGGCGGGTTCCTCCAATCGTGGCGGAGAATCTTGAGTAACTTTGACGGACATACAGGAAAGGTCAGCCGATGCGGACGGGGAGGTGACGAGCACGATGAAGAAGGGCATGACAGTGGCTGTTGTCATCGTCGTGCTTATTGCAGGAGGGTTGGTTTACATGGCGCTGCGGCCCGCCGACGCATGGTCAACCGCGTTCTGCCATCCGATAGATCGCGTGGTTGGAGTCGAGGTGCTCCAGGTCACAGCAGGCCCGCCGGGCACTTCATCGGGCAACGGCACCGGTGAGGACGTTGCCCAGCTCCGTCACGATGTCGAGTTGTCTCTGGCCAACGCGCCGACATTTCAGCTTTTTACCGAGTTGGCCAGCTACGACAAGAGCATCAGAAGCGGAAAACCTCAGCAGCTCGTTCAAGCGCTGACTCGCTTTGACGCACTCGCCCGCACACAGTTGGAAGGCTGCGGAGTAGAACCGCAGTCAGGGTAACCGGAGCCTCGGACTCGAGGACGATCCGATGACCCTGGGCAGACCCGGTCGGCGTTGCAGCCGTTACGATCCTTGGAATGACGCAAACGATTCTTATCCGAGACGATCGGGCGAACGGCAGCGGCTTGTAACCATCTTTCATGACCGGCATGGACCTGGACTGGATATCGGCGATGCGGCAAGACTTGATTTCCTCTCGCAGATGCACGACGGACTTCACAGTACTCAAGATGCATCAGCGCAGATTTGCGCGTGACGTGTCAGAACCGGCCCTTTCTGTTTCTGTTTGTGTCTCCCAGACTGGGGCCGGGTTATGAGCCGAGGTACTCGATCGTGCAACGCGGTCCGGGTGCCAGCGAGAGTCTCTTGTCGGCAGTAACCAGCGTCGCGTCGATGGTCTCGGCTAGTGCTACGTACGCTGCATCGTACGGTGTGAGGTTCTGGCGGAGTTCCCAGATTCTCGCCAGCATTCGCCGATGACTTATTCGCTCCAGGTCGAGATCGGCGAGGTCGGCAAGCGCTAACCCGGCCCGGCGCCGATTCAATGCTCCGCTGAGAAACGCCTTGCGGATGACAGAGACCACCTCGAGATCAAGGACCTCGGGTGCCGTCAGCCTCTCCCCTTGCAGGCGAGAGCGAGCGCGTTCACCATCCGCGTCGTCGTCTGCGAGCGCCGGTGCGATCACCGACGCGTCGACGACGATCAACTGGCATCCCGGTCCTCACGGACCGCTTCGCTCGCAAACCGGAAGGACACATGACCGCCCTTGTGCCGGCCAGCCCTTTCCAGCAGATCGTCGATCGTTGGGCGGCGCGCTTCTTCTACCAGGCGGCCCAGGAGGTACTCCTGTAACGACTTTCCCGCCTTCTCGGCGCGCCGGCGCAGTTCGGCGTGCACGTCCTCCGGGACAGCCTTGATCTGGACACTCGGCATGCTCGTCATACTAGCGCCATTGTGGCGCCATTATGGCGCCACAATGCTCCTGGATCTGGCCGTGTCGGGAGCAGACGACCGGCAACGTACCGATGGAGGGGTCTGAACCGCCGCTCACGCCGGGGTGCTCACAGGTGGGACCTCCCGATCACGATCCCTCTCTGAAATAGGACATAGTTCCGCCGGGTCGACGGATCGCCAGTCGCAGGGCCGTCTCGCTTGACGTTGACGCACAAGTCAATCTTGAGCGTTGACGCACGAGTCAGTCTGAACGATTCGCAGCAGTAAGGGTCGGTGACGAAGGTCGTTCTCTCGTCAGGGGGATGGCGATGCTCGAAGCGTCGTCGAACCCGGTAAACGGTCGTTCGGCTCGTTGGTGAAGGAGATCCACCGAGACGACCGCATACACGTCTGTCACACACGGGCCTGAGGTGCGTGTCAACCCTCGCGCGACTGATGTGAAACCTGTCATGGTCCCAGGTCACGTGTGCGATCACACATTGACACCCGACATCGTTTTGCGAACGTTGGCGCGGGTCAAGCTGGCAATCGAGTTATTGCACCGGACAAGCTCAGCTACCTCGATCCCTCCGCTAAATCGATGGGTTATCACCCTTAGTGATATCGATTGCGTCACGATACGATCGGCCTTATAGTCCCGTTGCAAGGCGCTGGCGGGGGACGATTGGTCCCTGTTGTTGCCATCGAAGAAACTTGAGGCGTACTGGGGGTTCCAATGCTCGTTATTCGGCACAGTCGAAAGTTGCTGGTGTCCAGCGTCGCCGTCGGAGCTCTCCTCGTCGCGGCAATCACAATTCCGGTCGATCTCGCACAAGCTCAAAGCACGAACGCGGGAAGCGCGACTCCTGCAGCGAGCCTCGGCACACTCACGATCTGCAAAGTCGCTGGCTCGGGAGTGAGTGTGGGGACTCCTTTTACCTTCAACCTGTCACCTGCAACCACCTCAGGAGCGACCAGTGTGACCGTTACGGCCGGTCCAGCTCCCCGTGGGAACTGCGTGGTTGCTGGGTCGTACGCTCTCAAAAAGAAGGTCACAGTGACCGAGCAGATACCGGCGGGAGATTCCGTATCGGCTATAGCGGTGACGCCGTCCGGCAGTGAGGTCTCCGGCTCCGAAAACCTCACCACTGGAACCGTCAAGGTAAACATCATCCGCAGCGAGACCACAGTCACCTATACCGATGTTGAGTCCGGCATCCTCAAGATCTGCAAAGTCGCCGGCTTGGGCGTGAGTGTTGGAACTCCGTTTACATTTAGCTACACGACAGTGAGCGGCGGCGGCACCGTCACGGTCCCAGCAGGGCCGGCCCCAGGCGGGTATTGCGTCGTTGCGGCGACGTCTCGCTCCGGCGCATACACGGTCACAGAGAATGCCAGCTCACCTCCTACTTATGTCACGGGAATCACCGCAGTGCCACCAGGCAGCGCAAAAGGGTCGACCTACAAGGGGAAACTCGGCGTTGGGGTCACGGAGGTGACGTATACCGATCAGAGCGTCCCCTTGACTGAGAGCGGCTATTTGGAGATCTGCAAGCAACTGGCCCCCGGGGCGACGTCGAGTGGCACGCAGCTGTTCCAGTTCACGGTGGACGGCCAGACCGTGAGCATGCCGGCAGGTGCGTGTTCGTCCGCCATAGAGGTGCTCGCCGGGTCTGAAACAGTGACAGAGACACCAGTTTCGCCGTATGTGATGAGCGCCTGCAGCACCATCCCCGCCGCCGACCTGGTGTCGTGCAATCCCACCGGTAACACGGCCACGGTGACCGTCACCGCGGGGGCTGTATCGGCTGAGACGATCCTGACCGTTACGAACAGCCTTCCGCCGACCACCACCGTCACCACGCCGGACTCGTGGAGCACGACCATGGCCAGTGGCACCTCGACGACGTCGGGGCAGGACCCCAACACGTCGCTGTGCGAATTCCCGACCGATTCCGACACTGAATACGGCTCCGGCGGCCCCAGCGCCTACCCCAACAACTTGATCAACAGCGATCTGGGGCCGGACGGGACACCTACCGGCAGCTGTCCCTCAGGCAGTCCCAGCCACGCGTATGTTGTAACCAGCGGCGGAGTTGCCAGCGACGGAACTCCGATCCCTGGAACCAATTGGGTGGCCCCCAACACGACGGGGGCCTCCGGACCTCCGGCCTCGATGTGCCCGGCCGGAAATGTACCTACCGGCAACGACTCCTGTAATTTCTACGTCTACGACGCCTCGTTCTACCTGCCGGACTCCTTGGCGGGCTGCTCGAACCTCCAGATCAGCGGCTCGATGATGGCGGACAACCAAGCGGGCGTCTTCCTGAACGGGAATTACATCGCCAGCCAGCCGGGGGCCCCGAACAGTTGGGACGGGGAAAACCCGACGGGTAACAACTCGAACACACCGTTCGCCTTCACCTCGCCTGTTCCGATAGGCGACTTCAACGTTTCGGCCGCCAACACGATCGATTTCGTCGTCTGGGATTCGACTTACGGCCAAACCGGGCTGGATTACACGGTCACCATCAGCGAATCAGGGTGCCCGATCAGCAGCGGTCCCCTCGGTTCGAGCTTCGACGATTCGGCCACGGTGACCGGTGATGCCGCGGGCGGCAGCCCCGCCGGCACCGTCAGCTTCTCGGTGTGCGGCCCGCTGACCGCCCCCGCCCCGGCCAGCCCCTGCACGGCGACGGACTACCCGGTGGGTGCAGCGGTGACTTTGGCCCCAGGGGCGAACGACACCGCCACGGCCGACTCGGCGTCCTTCACCCCCACCGCCGCCGGCTACTGGTGCTTCGACGGCACCTACAGCGGAGACAGCAGCTACCTCGGCAGCTCTGACGCTTCAACCGACGAGTGCATCGATGTGACCCCGACGTGCGTCACGGGTCCCGGAGCGGACCTTGCGAATTGCGACGTCTCCGGCTCTAACCTCAACAACGCCAACCTCGACGACGCCGACCTCTCCTATGCCAACATCTCCGGCGCCCTCTTCAACAGCACCAACCTCACCGACGCCAACCTCACCGGCGCCAACCTCTACGGCGCCAGCGGCGGTATGGACGACTTCATGGGCGCGAACCTCACGGACGCCTATACCTACGGCGCGGTCCTCGACGGCTCGAACTTCGACAACGCCAACCTCACCAGCGCCAGCCTCACCGATACCGTCTTCGGCAACTCCAACTTCACGGACGCCAACTTCACCGGCGCCAACCTCTCTGGCGCCAGCCTCTCCGGCGCCACATTCATCGGCGCGACATGGAGCAATACGACCTGCCCCGACGGTACGAACAGCAACAACGACGGGAACACCTGCGTGAACAACCTCTGACAGATCTCGTCGCCGAATGGCGGTGGTCGGGTGCCGCCTTGACCAACGGGGTGAACGTCTCTACGTTCACCCGATCGGGTGCGCTGGGGCCCGGTGGGGTATTACGAACGGAATCATGATTCGTGGCGGGTGGAAGTCCGTCGCAATGGTGGTGCGATACGAGCACACCTCGGACGAGAGCGATGCCTTCTTGGCGCGAGCACTCAATCGGTACACCGAAGGGTCGGACTCGGTCCAGAGTCCTTGCTCATGATCTAATCCGAAAACTGGAAAGTCGTGCCACACGCGGTGGCTCGAGGTGGTTTTTCAGGGTCAACGACGTACACTACGGGGGATCAGAGTAACAACCTGTGAGCTGGACATTCACAACGAATTCCTGGTGGGCGCTGCGGTCTGAGGTTCCATCATTTCTGGGACACGATGTGTCAGCAATTCTGTGACACCCGTTCTGGGGTGGTCTCGTGGATCTGGCCAAGTACTGCGTCGACGCCGTGCTCGTCGAGGGCCGCCCGCTGCGAGCGGTGGCGGCGGCCACTGGGCGCTCAAAATCCTGGGCGCAGCGCCACGTCGCCCCCCACAGCGAGGGCGGAGAGGTGGCTTTGGCCCCGCGCAAACGAGGGCCCATCCCGGTCCCGAAAGCAGCCTCATCACCCACCGCCGAAGTAATCTCAGGCTGCACACAGCGGGGCGGCCGGGTATCGGTAGGGGATGGACGGGGCGGGCGGGAGCGTTTTACATGGTGAGCCGAAATGGGCCTGGTCGTAGTGCGGACGACCCTCTCGAGATGCCGACGCTGCACGGCGACCTTTTCGTCGGGCGCCGACTCGATGTCGACGGCCTCGTCGCCGCATTGCTCGAACCGGGCCATGTCACGGTCTCTATTTGCGGCGTGTCGGGCGTGGGCAAGACGGCGCTCGCGGAGAAGTCGCGAGACGCCTTAGTGAGGATGGTTACGAGCTTTCTTGGCTCGACCTACGCGCCAACGTGACCGCGCCGGGGCTCGAGGACGCTCTCGCCCGCTCGCTCGGATCCGAGACGCTCAGTCCGATCGACCTCCGTCTTGCGCTGAGGAGACGACCGGTCGTGCTCGTGATCGATGGCGCGGATCGTTGCGCAGCGGACATCGTTCCCGCCCTCCAGGCGTTGGAAATCTGTCCAACGCTGCGGGTCGTCGTGACAAGCGTGAGACGGCTGAAGGGTCGGATGACCAAGGAGGTGATGCTCCAGGGGCTCGAGTGCCCACCCACCGAGTGGATCCCGTCGCGAGATCCGACTCGTTATGAGGCGGTCGAGCTCTTCACCGCGGTTGCGTTGTCCATTTCGCCGTCCCTGGACTTCGGCGACGACTTCCAGACCGAGATCGCGCCGCTCTGTCGAGCGCTCGACGGCCTTCCGTTGGCCATCGTCCTCGCGGCCGCACGGGTCGTCCGTTCGAACGGCGTGCACGCCGGGCTCTCTCACCTCCTCCAGAGCGACTCCAGTTTCGGCTTGGCGCTCGGCGCGGAATTGCGCGACCCGGGCCACAAGCGCGGGGGGAGCGTCCACGATGCACTCGACCGGACGTATCTCAGCTTGGACGTGTTGGAGCAAGGAGTCTGGGAGTGCACGAGTGTCTTCGAAGGCCCGTTCGATCTCCAGGCGGCGGAACAGGTGTCTGGCATGACGAGGTACGCACTCGTGGGGCCATTGGAAGAGCTGGTGAGTCTCCGTGTGGTCGACCCGGGACCGGCAGGCGCCGGTGAACCTCGATACGCCCTCAGCTCGTTGTCACGCGCGTTCGCCCGGTCCAAGCTGGAACGCCGCTCGGAGACGCGAGTCGTCGCCGATCGCCATGCGTCGTATGTCTGCGAGCTGGTCTGCCGTTCGAGCCGCCGGTACGACGATTGTGATCCACGGATCGAAGACTCCATCGTCCGATCGGAGGGAGACCTCTATGCCGCGCTCGACCATCTCGTGGCGTCCGGGAGCCGGAGCCAGGCTCTGGAGCTGGCGGGCGACATGGGCCACGTCGCCTTGGCGACCGGTCATCTGCCCGAACTGCTCACCCGGCTCGACCAGCTCATCGGCGACCCGCCCATTGACGGTGACACGCGGTCGTTGGCGCACGCGCTCTTGTGGGCTGCACACCTCGGAACACAGAGCGTCGTCGGGCCCGACACCTTGACCCTGACCCGCACCAGGTGGTCTACGGGGATGACGCTGGCACGGGCGAGCAGCGATGACCTCCTGGTCCTGCGCGGACTTGCAGGAGGGGTGCTCGCCCTCCCTGTCACGCGGGACTTCGGCGGCTCCGCCGGCGCGGCGGAGGAGGGACGCGAACTGGCAGAGCAGATCGGCCACGCCCGGTGGCTGGCCCGGTTCACGGCGTGGTCCGGGATGGTCGCACACATGAAGGGCGACTATGAGTCAGCCGCGCGATTTGCGACCGATGCGTTGGGTTCGGCCCTGCGCTCGGGCGACCGTTCGGCGGTCGTGCTCGTCGGCCTGCTGGTTTCGGGCATGCCTCCCGAACACGCTCCCTCCTTGAGCGCGTTGCCGTCCCTGGAGGACCTTCTGTCAGTGGCAGTCGAGCTCGGCGATCGCTCCAGCCAATCGTCGCTGCTGGTGCACTTGGCCGCGCGGGCCTTCCAGCGAGCGGACTACGGCTCTTCTGCTACCTGGATTCTCCGCCAGATGAAGCTCGTGCGAGGATCGCGCTCGTGGAACGTCCTCGGCCACTCGCTGATGTGCGCAGTCGGGGTCGTCTGGCGGCTCGGCGATCCGCGTCTGGCGGCCCGCGTTCACGGTGCTTTGGTCCCGATGTTGGACCTTCTTAGAGCGAGTCAGGGCGGCCGCGACCGGGCGTCGTACGCGGGGATAGTGCAGGGGGTTCGTTCCGAGCTCGGCATGGACGTCTTCGACCGCGAGGTTCGCTCGGGCTCGCAGCTCTCGTACGTCGACGCATTGGAGGCCGCGGTTCCGCTCCTCTCCGAGCACGCCCGTCGACCGGATCACGAACACGTGCTGACCACCCCACACCCCGAGGCCACCGGTCTCACCGCTCGGGAAGGCGAGGTGCTCAGGTGCCTCGCCGACGGACTGAGCAACAAGGAGATCGCGGCGCGGCTCGGGATATCCCAAAAGACGGTCACGAACCACACGACGGCGATATACAGAAAACTCGGAGTCCGCAACCGCGCCGAAGCCGCGGTAGCCGCCGTGCGCCTCGAGCGCGCCTGCTTCTTGACGCGTTGAATGCCTCCAGGGTTTGTACCGCTTCGCTGCACCAAGCTGACCTTCTCGCACTTTGGTTATCAATAGGCTGAGTAACTCTGCGCCTCTCTGAGTAACTCTGCGCCTCTCTCGGCTCCAGGTCTATGGGGCGATTGCCCTATAGACCGGATCGCACCTCCGATGTTACGACTGAGTCGTCACGATCCGATCGACGGGCGATGGCGACATGCAGGAAGCACAAAAGGAGAGGGTCCATATGAAGCTTCTCAGCAGTACCGGAAAGTTGGCGTTCGCCGCCGGGTTGGCGTCGCTCGCAATCATTGCCTTTGGTCCGGCGCAGTCTGCGCTGGCGAGCGGGGGGCCGCCGAGCGTCACCAGTGTCGCGTTCTCGGGGACCATCGAGTCGCCGACGATCACCGTGACCGGTACCGGCTTCGGTACCATGCCGACCAACGGTGTCGCGGTGAAGCACCTACCGGGTTGCCCCGGCGGTTGGACCGGGACGGACTACCCGAACGCTCAGCTTTTCTTGGCCGACGCGACGACAGTTGACTCCCCTTGGTCGGCCGGTGAGTCGGATGGCGCCCACTATGGCGACTGCATCGGCGTCACCATCTCGTCGTGGTCAGCCAAGAAGATCGTCTTCACGTTCGGCAGCTACTACCTGCTCGTGAACAACGGCGATCTCTACAGCCTCCACGACGGCGACCCGTTCGTCCTGGGCGTGAAGGGTGGCCTCACCGAAGGCAGCGTGTCCGGCTTCTGAGTTCGAACCACAGCCGGTGTTCGGATTCCCCATCATCGCTTTCCGCGGTGGTGGGGAATCCGGCGCGTCTGGCCAGTCAGGCTGGTCCCGCGTCCCGAACGGCTCGAGCCGCACGGTGATCTCGGGGTAGACCCGGACCATCAGCATGCTGGGCGGCTCCATCCCGAATTGGCGGATGTCGAGACGTCCGCGCCGGACAGGGTCACGTGGTCGCCGTCGATCGACATGTCGTGTTCGAAGGTCAGGGTGGTGCGCCCGTGGAACGTCACGTCGCCGGTGACCAGGTAGCTCCTGTTCGCGGCAGAGGGCGCGACGCCGACGAGCCGGGCGCCCATGGTCAGGTAGCGCTTCGCATCGATGCGCCGCCTCACCTCGCGGTGTAGAGGTGGCTGCCCGACGTCAGCCGGCTCACGGCGAGCTCGAGCTCGCCTGCGTGCGGGGCCGTCAACCCGAGCGCGCTTTCGTCGGACAAAGAGGCCTCGAACCATCCCGTGATCCCACGGGTCTCGGTGTCGATGGGATGCCGGCTCGAACGACCGCTCACCTGCAGGTACGAGCGGTTGGAATCGAACGTGAACCGAGCCGTCATCTGTTCCTTGCTGTCGTGTCGCCGGGCCCACAAGGCCAAGCGGGTGCTCATCTTGATGGCCGACCTCGACGTCCGGGTCATCGACGAGAACGGCGTCGTGAACCGACACCTCGAGCTCGACCCCTTAGTCAACTACCAGGGCCGATCGAGGATTACCCTCTGAGGGTTCACGTGTCCCTGAAAATCTGACACATCACACTGGTGGGCGCTGCGGTCTGAGGTTCCATCATTTCTGGGACACG
This sequence comes from uncultured Acidimicrobiaceae bacterium, assembly GCA_963822265.1. GTDB lineage: Bacteria > Actinomycetota > Acidimicrobiia > Acidimicrobiales > RAAP-2 > Bog-473. Next base: position 109,430 of record CAWGHA010000042.1, on the reverse strand, counting down.
ATGTGTCAGCAATTCTGTGACACCCGTTCTGGGGTGGTCCCGTGGATCTGGCCAAGTACTGCGTCGACGCCGTGCTCGTCGAGGGCCGCCCGCTGCGAGCGGTGGCGGCGGCCACTGGGCGCTCAAAATCCTGGGCGCAGCGCCACGTCTCCCTCTACCGAGAAGGCGGCGAGGTGGCCTTGGCACCGCGCAAACGGGGGCCCAAGGTCCCGGCCAACCTCACCTCGGCTGTGCTCGAGGACCAGATCGTGGCCTGGCGCAAGCGCCTGGCCGAAGACGGCCTCGACGCCGGAGCGCGGACGATCGCCTGGCACCTGAGCCAAGAGGGAAGCCCGGTGCCGGCGCTCTCGACCATCCACCGGGTGCTGCGGCGCCGGGGCTTCGTGGTCCCCCAGCCCCAAAAGCGCCCCCGCTCGAGCTGGATGCGTTTCGAGTCCGACCTGCCCAACGAGACCTGGCAGAGCGACATGACGCACTGGCACCTCCAAGACGAGCACCCCGTCGAGATCATCAACTTCATCGACGACCACTCGCGCGCCGTGCTGGCGTCGGTCGCCGTCCCCGTCGCCACCGCAGCCGAGGTGGTCAAGATCTTCTTCGAAACAGCAGCGATCTACGGGCTTCCGGCCTCGGTGCTCTCTGACAATGGCGCGATCTATACCTCCGCGCTACCGGGGCAGCCACACCGGGATGGAGATCGAGCTGGCCGCCCTCGGGATCACCTTCAAACACGGCAAGCCCTACCACCCCCAGACCCAAGGAAAGGTCGAGCGTTACCACCTCACGCTCAAGAAGTGGTTGGCCAAGAAGCCGCCGGCGGCGACGCTGGCCGAGCTCCAGGCCCAGATCGACTGCTTCGTTCACATCTACAACGAGGAGCGACCGCACACGGCCCGGGGGTGCCCACCGATGCAGGCGTGGCGAGCGCTCGACAAGGCCACCGTCGAAATCGACGGGCAGCCGCTGTTGGCCCACACCAAGGTCCGTCGCGACCGCATCGACGCGACGGGTTGCTTCACGCTGCGCTACCGCTCCAAGCTCCACCACGTCAGCGTGGGCCGCGAACACAAGGGCAAGCGGGTTCTCATCTTGGTGGCCGACCTCGACGTCCGGGTCATCGACGAGGACGGCGTCATGATCCGACACCTCGAGCTGGACCCGACTGTCAACTACCAGGGCCGATCGAGGATTACCCTCTGAGGGTTCACGTGTCCCTGAAAATCTGACACATCACACTGGTGGGCGCTGCGGGACTCGAACCCACGACCTCAGCCGTGTGAAGGCTGCGCTCTAACCAGCTGAGCTAAGCGCCCGGGCGGGCTTCCGAGGTGCAACCGTAGTCCGATCGCGGCGACGACAGTGCAGCGGAAGGATGAGCCAGATGGCCCCGGACGCCAGATGCCCGTCCTCCCCAGCAGGAGGTGCTCCCTCACCAGCAGGAGGTGCTCCCTGCCCAGCGGGAGGTGCGTCGGCCCGTCTCGAAACCCTCGTGATGTGCCTCTTGCGAGTCCTCGGTTGCCTCCGGGACCTTCATTCCGACGGGAAGGGTCCTCAACGTGGTGTCGAGTTGACCGTGAGCGTCGCCGCGGCGCCATGCACCCCGAAGATCTGCGTGCCGACGTTCCACGCGCAGAAGACCTGCTTGTGACCCGGTGGCACCTTTATGAACGGAGTGCCGTCATCAGTGATCGTTCGCGCCCTCCGGGTCTCGTTGGTAATACTGAACTGGTAGTTCGTCGTCTTGCAGTGATTGCCGGACACGATCGGAACCGTCAGCGTGTCGGGTACGAACTCCAACGTCCCTGCCTTGTCCTCGAGATTGGAATTGGGGCCGAAGTGGGTCGCATGCGGGACCGCGGAGCTCGCTGGCACCACGACAGGTGGCATCGTGATCAACCCAAGCCCGGCGACAGCTGACACAGCGCAGACTGCTGAAAGGAGCTTTGCCGCAAGGTTCATGACTTCCTCCCCTATTACCTCTTCACCTGGCCCGTTCACCTGGCCCGTTCAAGTTCGCCATATACCCAAGGGCGCCGAGGCCATCTCGGAGCTGGCATTCCCTCTCGATGAGCGTCCGTTTCGTCGGCAAGCGTCGGTTTCAATCACCCGATGACGCTGTGGTTCCACGATCACCATGAACAGCATGCGGAGACCATGGACACATGCCTGGCCGGACTTTGGTCCCACGTGAATTCTAATCCCGATCGATACTGTTCGATCTTCCTATTCCTGGTCGACCATTGTTCTCCCCTGCGGGTGTTGTTCTTCTCCAGGGCGGCGGCGGTTGACGCATCTCACACGCCGGACTCTTGACTGCTTCCACCAGCACGAAGTGCCAGGACCAGGTGCATTCGTCGCACCAGGCTGCCGGCTTCGTCCGCCTCTGTGGCGAGAAATGCCAGGCCGCAGACCCGAGGGGTGATTTGGGATGCGCTGGAGGCGCCGGTACCCTGAATACCTAATGACCTCAGGCGAGGATCTTCAACGAAACCAGCCGCGGAGCTGGCTCGATCGCGTCGTGCAGACGATCGCAGGGCCGGACCGGGATCCATCGGTCGGCCTCCGCCGCGATCCCGAGTACATCGTTCCCCCGGACGGACGCAAGACGGCCATGAACGGGCTCGACGGGCTCGAGGTGAAGTGGTCCGTCCTCGGCATCCTGCTCTCCGCGGCCGTCGCCGTCGGAGTCGCCGTCTACGTGGCCTCGGTACACGAGACGACCAAGAACGGGAAGGCCACGGTTACAGTCAGTCCGGACGCCTTCCTGGTCGGCGGGCTCGTGCTGCTCTTCTGCGTCATCGCGCTGGTGGCGCTGAGGCTACGGAAGCGCACCGTCGTCGCTTTCTCCTTCATGCTCAACGGGCTTGCGCTCACCCTGGTGCTCCTGCCCCTCGGCTTCGCTCTGGTGTTACTCGGCGGTTGGCTCATGCTCCGTGCTTTCCGCATCAATCGCTACGGCACGGCCAACTCCAAGGCGGTCGCCCGACAAGCTTCGGAGCGCCGCCGCGGACGGAGCGGGGCTGGGGCGTCTGCGAAGGCGGCGCGACCTTCGAAGAGCTCCGGAAAGGCCGCCGTCGGACCGAAGGCGCCCACGGCGAACAAGCGTTACACGCCGAAGTCGGCCCCGAGGAAGAAAATCCCCAAGCCAACGGAGTAGTCCGCCGCCCGCCGAGCTGCCGTGGCGGCAGGCATCCGGCACCTCAGCCCGGCGTCAGGCCCCAGTGCGGCCACTGCGAGGCCTCAGCCTCGGCCCACCAACGGGCTCTGGCGATCAGCCCTCGACCTCAACCACCAGCGCCGAACGCAAGAGCCGGAGCACGTCAGCCCGGCGACGGACGAGCGAGCGAGCGGTCGGTTCCTCGCCAAGTGCTCGTAGCACTTCGACCTCGGTGACCATGCCGATCACCGTCGAGTAGATGGCCAACAGGAGGAGGCGAGGATCGTGTCTGCGCATGGAGCCGGCATCCATCTCGGCTTCGAGAAATGCGGAGGCACGCTGCACCAGGGGCTCCAACGCCTGGGTCATCTGGGTCGCGGCCGGAGGCCCGAGGCGGCCGACCTCGCGCAGGAGCCCGAGCAACTCCGGCTGCCGCGCGGCGAGGCGAAACACGGAGCGCACCACCGCTTCAACCCGGACCCACCCCTGTCCCGCCCCGGCCAACGCCGACTCCAGAGCCTCGGACAGGTCCTGCGCACTCCGGGCGATGACGGCCTCGAGAAGCGCGTCCTTCGACGGGAACCAGTACAGGATCGACTGCTTCGTGATGTCGAGTGCCTTGGCCATGGCATCGAGGGACGTGGCCTCGTAGCCGCGCCCCGCGAACGAGGAGAGCGCAGCATCGAGAATGCGCTGACTTGTCAGGGATCTCGACCCGCGCGGCGTCGAGTTGGCCGCCTCGGACGCCGTGAGTGCCGTGAGTGCCGTGGTTTCCGCACGGGATGTCGTGGCGGAAGGGGCCGCCGATTTGCCCGCGACCGGTGCCGCTGTTGCCGCCTCCTGCCCCGAGGTGTCGGAGGAAGCCGTCGGATCCGTGACGTGCGGACCTATCGGGGGGCCGGTCGGTGCCGCCTGAGAGCTGGCCACTTACCAAATGGTAGACAAATCGCGGGCCGGATGGTAGATATTTCAGGTGCCGATTGAGCGGGAACTCCGCGCCAAGCGATTCTTCGTCACGGGCGCCACCGGATTCCTGGGAACGGCGCTGGTCGAACGGATCCTCCGTAGCATCCCCGAAGCCGAGATCACCGTCCTCATCAGGCCGGGGCGCCGAGCAGACCCCTCGGCGCGGCTCGCCCGTGAGGTGATTAAGAACGACTGCTTCGACCGCCTTCGAGCGGAGTGGGGCGATCGATTCCCCGAAGAGGTGGCGCGGCGGGTGCAAGCCGTCGCAGGGGACGTCGGGCAGGACGGACTCGGACTCGACGAAGCCGGTCGCGCCGCGCTGGCTGCCGCCGGCGTCGTCATCCACTCCGCCGCAACCGTCTCGTTCGACGCGCCTCTCACCCAAGCTGTCGAGATCAACCTGCTCGGCCCCTCGCGGGTTGCGGCCGCCATGGCCGACGTCGCGGAGCGGCGAGAACGGCCGGCTCACCTGATCGCCGTCTCGACGGCATACGTCGCCAGCACGCACCAGGGAGACGCGCGCGAGGAGCTGTTGAGCGAGAACCGCTTCACGCTCGACGTCGCCTGGAGGGACGAAGTCACCGCGGCGCGACGCGTGCGGGCCGACCTCGAAGCCGAATCCCGCCGCCCCGAGCGGCTCCAACGGTTCACCAAGAGAGCTCGCACGGAGGTCGGCGCGGCCGGTGACCACCTCATCGCGGCGCGCGCCGAGCGCTTCCGCGAGGACTGGGTGAACGACGAACTGGTCAAGGCGGGCACGGCTCGGGCGCTCTCCCTCGGGTGGCCCGACGCCTACCCCTTCACCAAGGCGCTCGGGGAAAGGGCGCTGGTCGAGCAGTGGGAAGCCTCGGTACCGATCACCATCGTCCGCCCGTCCATCATCGAGTCGGCGCTGACCGAGCCGCGACCGGGATGGATCCGCGGGTTCCGCATGGCGGAACCGATCATCATCTCGTACGCGCGCGGCCTGTTGCGTGAGTTCCCGGGCGTGCCCGAAGGGCATCGTCGACGTCATCCCGGTGGACATGGTCGTCGCGGCCATCCTCGCCGTGGCGGCGCGCGGGCCAGAACGAGGAAGGCCGAAGGTGTACCACGTCGCGTCGGGCGTGCGGAACCCGCTGCGCTACGGCCGGCTGGTGGAGCTCGGCGAGGACTTCTTCGGGAAGAACCCGCTCTACGACGACCGCGGGCAACCCATCAACGTGCCGGACTGGTCCTTCCCCGGCCGCGGGCGGGTGCAGCGGCAGCTCAAGCGCGCCGACACGGCCATGACGGTCGCGGAACGGGTGATCACTGCCTTGCCGATCCGGGGGAAGCAGGCGCAGCTGGCTGCCCAGATCGAGGATCGACACGTGATGGCCAAGCGGGCCCTCGGATACGTCACGTTGTACGGCGCCTACACCGAGACCGACGCGCGCTACCGGATCGACAACCTCCTCGAGTTGTGGGACTCGTGCGACAGCGACGACCGGATGCACTTCGCCTTCGATCCCGGTGTCATCGACTGGGACAACTACGTCTACGACGTGCACCTTCCCTCGGTGCTCGAGCACACCCGCGTGCGGACGAAACCCGGCAAGTCGGTCGTGGACAAGCGGCCCGAACGGCAGCGGCGAGCCATCCTGTCGCCCGATCGGCATCTCGCTGTGTTCGACCTGGAGCACACGCTGCTCGCCTCGAACGTCGTCGACACCTACGCCTGGCTCGCCAGCCGCCACCTCTCGCCCGCGAAGCGGGCGCGCTTCGTGGCCGAGCTCGTCCGGCGGGGACCCGGGCTGCTGGCTCTGGACCGACGTGACCGGGGGGACTTTCTGCGCACGTTCTACCGGCGCTTCGAGGGCGCGCCCGTGGCGCAGTTGCGGGCGGACTCGTGGGAGCTCTTTCACCGCCAGCTGCTCACCCGCTCCTTCCCCGACGGGCTGGCGCGGGTACGCGCGCACCGCGCGCTGGGGCATCGGACACTGCTCGTCACCGGCGCGCTGGACTTCGTCATCGAGCCGATCCGGCCGCTCTTCGACGACATCGTGTGCGCCGAGATGGACGCCGTCGGCGGCCGGCTGACGGGCCGCCTGACGACGCTTCCTCCCATCGGCGAAGCACGAGCGCTGCTGCTGAGCGACTACGCCTCACGAACACTCGCTCTCCCTGGAGGAGTCGGTGGCCTACGCCGATTCGACCAGCGACCTGGCCATGCTCGAGGCCGTCGGCTTCCCCGTCGCGGTCAACCCCGAGTCTCGGCTGTCGGCCATCGCCCGGCGCCGCGGCTGGCACGTGGAGCACTGGGCCAAGGCGCCCGGCGGATCGCACCGGCCACTGCCGCTCGGGCCGTTCGACGTCAGGACCCCCAAGGCGGTGATGGGCCGGTGACGACCCTCCTCTTCGAGCGTTCCGTGCCGCGCTATGCCGCGGCGCGCCTGGTGTCCTCGTTCGGGTCGGGCCGTGGGGCCGGTGTGGGGCCCTTGCGACTGATTCGAGCGCGATCCGCCCGAAGTCGCCGCGGGCGGCTGGGTCCGCGTCGACCCGCTCCTGTCGGGAATCTGCGGTTCCGACCTGGCCACGCTCGACGGGCGGAGCTCGCGCTACTTCGAGGACATCGTCTCCTTCCCCTTCGTGCCCGGCCACGAGGTCGTCGGCACGCTCGCCGAGGACGCGGCCGGTGCCGACGGGGCGACGCTCAGGGCGGGGCGCCGGGTCGTCCTCCAGCCGGTCCTCGGGTGCGCGGCGCGGGGCATCGAGCCGCCGTGCGCCGCGTGCTCGGCGGGTCAGGTCGGCAACTGCGGGCGCGTCGCGTTCGGTCACATCCGCCCGGGACTGCAGACGGGCTACTGCGCCGATACCGGCGGAGGATGGTCGAGCTCGGGGCTCGTCGCCCACCAGAGCCAGCTCTTCGCGGTGCCCGACTCCCTCAGCGATGCCGACGCGGTGACGGTCGAGCCGGTGGCCTGTGCCGTGCACGCCGTGCTCGCCGCGTCCATCGCCGACGGCGACTTGGTGGCCGTCGTGGGCGCGGGAACGCTCGGCCTGCTGGTCACCGCCGCGTTGACCCACCTCGCCGCGACCGGCCGCGGCGCGGCTCCCGGGGCAGTGCTCGTCGGCGCGCGCTACGCCCACCAGCAGCGCCTGGCGCGTGCGTTCGGGTGCACCGAGGCCCTGGCCCCCGATCAGCTGGCCCGGGCCGTCCGGCGCCATACCCGCGTGCTCTCCTATGGCGGGAGACCGGGGACCACCGGGACCCTGTCGGGCGGGGCCGACGTGGTGCTCGACTGCGTCGGCAGCGCCGAGTCGATTGAGCAATCGCTGGCCATGGTGCGTCCGAGGGGGACCGTGTCGCTCGTCGGCATGCCGGGCCGGGTCACCGTCGACCTGGCGCCGCTCTGGCACCGCGAGGTCCGCCTGGCCGGCGCGTACGCGTACGGGACCGAAGTCACCCGACCGGGCCACTGACCGGAGCGGCGCCACCGACGACAGGATGGACAGCGCGGTCGGCGGCGTCCCCACGTTCGCGCTGGCCTTCGAGGTGGCGGAGGCACAGCGGACGGGGCGACTCGTCTCGGCCACCTACCCGCTCGCCCGGTACGAGGACGCGGTGGCCCACGCCGGTGCGGCCGGCAGGCGGGGCTCGGTCAAGATCGCATTCGACGTCACGCAAAGGAGGCACGCGATGAGCCGCCGGCCCGGATTCGTGCTCGAGGTGGACAAGTCGACGCCTCCGACCCTGTTCTGGAACGGTGAGGGCTTCCTGCTCGAGTCGCTGCCCGAGGGCAGCCGGGTGATCTACGCCCCCGAGCCGGTGGACGCATTGGCCGATCCGTACGGCGCCATCCGCCACGCGCTGCTCCATCCGCTCGGGGACAGCGCGCCCCTCCCGGCGCTGCTCCGGCCAGGGATGACGCTGACCATCTGCTTCGACGACGTCTCGCTTCCGCTCCCGCCGATGGAGGCGCCCGACGCCCGGCAAATGGTGATTGAGACGGTGCTCGACCTCGCGGCGGAGGCGGGCGTGGACGACGTGATGCTCATCGCCGCTCTGGCACTGCATCGCCGCATGACCGAGCCCGAGCTGCGTCATGCGCTCGGCGACCGGATTTACGACGCGTTCGCACCTCACGGCCTGCTGACCCAGCACGACGCGGAGGACCCGGCCAACCTGGTCGACCTGGGCCAGACCGACCAGGGTGAGGTGGTCGAGATCAACCGGCGGGCCGCCACGTCCGACCTGCTCGTCTACGTGAACATCAACCTGGTGTCGATGGACGGTGGCCACAAGAGCGTCGCCACCGGGCTTGCCAGCTACCGCAGCCTGCGCCACCACCACAACCCGCAGACCATGCTCCATTCGCGGTCCTTCATGGACCAGCATCAGTCCGAGCTGCACTCCTCCAACTGGCGCATGGGCCGCCACATCGCCGCGTCGGGGGTGAAGGTCTTCCAGATCGAGACCACGCTCAACAACGACACGTTCCCGACGGCGTTCCGCTTCCTCCAAAAGCGCGAGTGGGAGTGGTCGGTGCGCGACCGGGCCATGTACGCCGCCTCGTCGGCGGGACTGGCGGCGCTGCCGTCACGGGCCGCGCGCCAGGTCTTTCACTCGCTGAAGTCGCCGCACACGGTGGCGTCGGTGCAGGCCGGCGAGGTCGAGGCGGTCCACGAAGTGACGACCCAGCACGTTTGGGCGCAGCAGGGGGTGGATGTCGAGGGCCAGACCGACATCCTGACGATGGGGCTCCCCTATATCTGCCCCTACAACGTGAACTCCATCATGAACCCGATCCTGGTGGCCTGCCTCGGCCTCGGCTACTTCTTCAACATGTACCGCGGCCGCCCGCTGGTGCGCGAGGGCGGAGTGGTGATCATGCGACACCCCACCCGACCCGAGTTCCACCCTTCGCACCACCCCAGCTACATCGACTTCTACGAGCAGGTGCTGACCCAGACGGTCGACCCGGTCGAGATACACAAGGGCTTCGAAGAGTCCTTTGCCACGGACCCGTGGTACATCCATCTCTACCGAACCGGCCACGCCTACCACGGCGTCCACCCCTTCTACATGTGGTACTGGTGTGCGCACGCGCTGGCACACCTCGGCCGCGTCGTCGTGGTCGGCGGCGACCCCGCCGCGGTGCGGCGCCTCGGGTTCTCGCCGGCGAGCTCGCTGAACGACGCTCTGGAGATCGCCTCCGACGTCGTCGGGCCGTCACCCACACTGACCCACTTGCACAACCCTCCGATCCTGATGGCGGACGTGCACTGATGAACGCGGCGCGACTTCGCGCCCGCCTCGGTGCGGCCCGCTTCCCTTTGGCCGCACCGACGTGGCCGTCGTCGGTACCCCGTCCCGACCCCGAACGCAGCATCGGGCTCGACTACGACCATGACTGGTCACGGCGCTATCCGGTCCGCTTGGCTCGGGCGATCGTGATGGACAACGTGGCCCGCCCAGCCGCCCACGTGCTCGCTCCGGCGACCGTGCGCGGCCTGGAGCATCTGGCCCGCCTGGAGGGACCGGTGATCTTCGCCGCCAACCACGCCAGCCACCTCGACACCCCGCTGCTCCTGACGACCCTTCCGATGGGGTTCCGGCACCGGACCGTGGTCGCCGCGGCCTCGGATTACTTCTTCGACCGAACCTGGAAGGCTGCCTTCTGGTCGTTCGCGCTGGCTGCCATCCCGATAGAGCGAAGCAAGGTCAACCGCCGATCGGCCGACCTGGCGGCGGAGCTCCTCGAGGACGGGTGGAACCTCGTCATCTTCCCCGAGGGAGGCCGTTCTCCGGACGGCTGGACCCAGGCCTTCCGCGGCGGGGCCGCCTACCTCGCCCGGCGCACGGGACGCCCGGTGGTGCCGGTCTACCTCCATGGGACACGCCACCTGCTCCCCAAGCGACAAGACCGCGGCGCGCTCCCGCCCGGTGGATCGGGGACCGAATCCCGGCACGGAGGCAGGCTGCGGCGCTCCCCCATCGCCGTGCTCTTCGGGGCACCGCTGAGCCCGGACGAAGGTGAGAGTGCGCATCGCTTCTCCGACCGGGTGGAGGCCGCCGTCGCCCTGCTCGCCGGCGAAGTGCGATCGGACTGGTGGCAGGCACGCCGCTCCATCAGCGCGGCGGACCCGATGGATGGGGCGGACGTGGCCCACCGCGGTCCCGAAGGGTCGCCGTGGCGCCGGGCCTGGGCTCTCGATGCAGCTCCGTCGCCGCAGTCAGGCCCGGACTGGCCCGACGTCCCGCGGTGGTCCGGAGCGACCCGTTCAGCGCGACGATGACCCGCGTGCAACGAACGCCTCGCCGAGGCCCCGGGTGGGGCTGGTTCCTGGCCGGATACGCCGGGGTGGCCGGGTTCCTCGCGGCGGAGGCCACCACTCGCCGGCCCGGATCGGCGTCCGCGCTGGACCACTCACCGGAAGACGCCGGGAGCACACGCGCCGTCGTGGCCACCTTCGCGACGGCGGCCCTGTCCGCTCCCTTGTTGCGCCGACTGCCCGTGCGCCTGCTGCCGTGGCCGGTCGCCGCACTGGGGCTGGCCGTCCAGGCCGCCGGATTCGGTCTCCGGACCTGGTCGATGCGGACGCTGTCCGAGTCGTACACCCGGACGCTGCGGGTCTCCAACGAGCAAGAAGTGGTCGACCGCGGCCCGTACCGCCACATCCGCCATCCGGGATATCTGGGCTCGCTCCTGATCTGGACCGGCTTCGCCCTGTCGTCGTGCAGCATCCCGGTCGTGGGTGCGGTCGCGGGCCTGATCGTTCCGGCCTACGTGCGACGCATCGACACCGAGGAGGCCCTGCTCGAGCGCAAGCTCCACGGCTACGCCGCCTACCGCGACAGGACGAGGAGGCTGATCCCCGCGCTCTGGTAGTGCCGTGAGGCCTACCGGCGCGCCCGCCTCAGTCGACGTCGGCCGGCGGCGGCGGCGGCGAGGCGCTCTTCGCGCAGGCCCTCGGCTGCGCCGTCGTCGACCGGCTCGAGGTGGTCGTCGCCCAGGGCCCAGCTGAGAAGCTTGTCGGCGAGCACGGGGTTGCGGGCCAACACGGGCCCGTGCAGGTAGGTACCGACCACTCGTCCGCTCACCGCTCCCTCGGTGCCGTCGCCGTTGCCCACCCCCGAGAGGACGTGGGCCAGCGGGGTCGCGCCATCCCCCACGCTCGTGCGCCCCCCGTGGTTCTCGAACCCGGTCAGCGTCGGCAGGTCGGGCGCACCCTCGGCGGTCGCCGCCTCCGCCGTCACCTCGCCCACGGCCCGCGGACCGTCTCCCTTGACCGTCGTGACGTCGAGCAGACCGAGGCCCTCGTGCGGCTCACCCTCGCCACCGGGGAAGCTCCGGCCCGCGATCTGGAAGCCCGCGCACACCGCCAGGAGCACAGCGCCCTCGCCGACGCGCCGCACGAGCGTCCCGTCGGCCACCAGTGTCTCCGCCGCCCGCACTTGTGGACTGTCCTCTCCCCCGCCCAGGCAGTAGATGTCAGCGGCCGGGAGCGGGCGGTCCGACGTCGCCTGCACGAGCTCCACCCCGAGCCCCCGCCACTCGGCCCGTCGCGCCAGGATCAACCCGTTGCCGCCGTCGCCGTACGTTCCGAGAAGGTCGGGGTGGACCACCACGACGCGCAGTGTCGAGTTCACTCCTTGGCCCCGAGGAGATCGTGGAACGCGGTGTAGTTGCCGATGACGTCGACCACGACCGCGCCATCCTCGAACGCCAATCCCACCGCTCGCACCGGATCGGCCTCGGTCCGGTGTGCGACCCCGGCGTACTGCAGCCGGACCGACAGGTCGCGAGAGCGCTCACCCGTCGCCACCACCGGTCGGCCGGCGAGGCGCTCGAAGGGCACGTCCCAGAGCCAGCTCGGATCGGTGCCGTCGGCGACCCGTGCGTTGATGCTCACGACGACCGGGCTCTCGTCGTGCGCCACCAGGTGGAGCAGCTCGTCCCATCCGGCGGGGTTCTTGGCCAGCATGAGACGGGCCCGCACGCCGCCGAGCGACCTGATGGTGAACCGACCGGCCACCTCCTCGACGCCGCTCATGGATTCGAGTGCCGCGCCCGCGTCCACGCCGCATGCCTCGGCGGCGACCGCCGCCATCAGCGCATTGGCCTGGTTGAAACGGCCCGGCAAGGCCAACGCGATCGGGTGCATTCGCCCGTCGGCCCACGTGCCACGAGCCGACCCGTCCTCGGCGCACTCCAGGCGGGCCTCGGGGGACGGACGGGTGAAGCCGCACTCGGCCGTGCAGGACCATCCGGCCGGCTGGAACTCGATCCGGCCGCCGCACGAGGGGCAACCGACTGCGTCGAGCTGCCAGCGCATCCCGGCGGCCACCCAGTGGACGTGCCGTGCCGCCCCGGCTCCCCAGACGACGAGCGGATCGTCGGCGTTCGCCACGACCTGCGTGTGCGGCGACGCGGCCAGCGCCGCACGCCATCGACCCGCAACGAGGCGGACCTCGTTCGTCCGGTCGAGCTGGTCCCGTGAGAGGTTCAACAGCACGACGGCGGCAGCCGAGGTCGCGGTGAGCACGCGCGTGGAGGTAGATCTCGTCCACCTCGAGCACGGCACGCCCGCCATGAGTTCCGGCCATCGCCGCGACATGACCGGGAGGCATGTTCGACCCGGACTCGTTGCTCACCACGGCGTCCCCGCTCGCGCCGAGCGCCACCACCAGCAATCGCGTCGTCGTCGTCTTCCCGTTGGTGCCGGTGACGAGCGCCACCTCCCGACCGGCGCTCAGGTGCTCGAGCAGGCGCGGGTCGACCCGGAGTCCGGCCCGCCCCCCGGCAACCGTTCCCTGGCCGCGGCCGAGCCGGCGCGACGCGGCGTTGACGGCGCGGGTGGTGGCGCTGGCCAGCCCGGTCCTCACCGAGGGGGCTTCGTGCGCGCCAGCTCCTCGGGGGTGGGCTCGTGGCGAACCCGCAACTCCGGCGGCAACAGCGCGCTCGATGGCCTCCATGATCGTCTCGGTGTCCTTCCGGGCGTTGCTCAGCGACAGCGCGACGGGCTTGCCCAGCCGGACGGACACCGTGGGCGGTCTGCACACCAGCCTGACGTCGGGCGTGCGCGACGAGCGCGGCCATACCTTTTCCGTACCCCACAGGCCCACGGGCACGACAGTGGCTCCGGTCGAAGCGGCGAGACGAGCCGTGCCGGTCTTGCCGCGGAGAACCGGATCGAAGAAGTCGTACCCGCGCGGGATCGTCCCCTGCGGCAGCACGATGACGATGTCGCCCGCCTTCAGGGCTGACTCGGCGTCGCGCAGCGGCTGGTCCGACCCGCTGCCGCGGTCGACCGAGATCCCTCCGATGGCGCGGGCGATCGGTCCGACCACCGGGGCGTCGAAGATCTCCTTCTTGCCGAGGAAGCGAACCGGTCGCCCGACGCCGCGCGCGACGAGGGCGAGTGCCGCGACGTCGAAATAGCTCCGATGGTTCGCGGCGAGGAGCACCGGTCCGCGTGCGGGCACGTTCTCGAGCCCCGCGATGTCGAAGCGCGCGTACGGGAAGGTCAGTTCGCGGATGAACGGCCGCAGCATGTGGTACGGCTCCAGTCCGAGGACGCTCGGAACGCCCGGAGGCCTGTCCCAGTACTCGACCGGCCAGCGGCGAGCCGTGGCCACGACCGTGAGCGACGGGTCCGGGTTCACGGCATGGGGTCCGCCCGACGCTCGAGAGGAGCGGGACGTCGAAGATGCTGTCGCTGCACGCATGGCAGTCGGACAAGTCGACCCTGTGCTCGTGCGTCCACTCGCGGACGGCGCGCAGCTTGCCCGTCCCCCACACGAAGCCCTCGTAGAGACGGCCGGTATAGCGCCCGTCTCTCGTCTCGTACGACGTGGCGATGAGATCGTCGAAGCCCATGGCCTCGGCGAAGGGGGCGATCATGTCCACCGGCGTCGTGGTCGAGAGAACCAGCATGTGTCCATCGGCCCGGAAGGACGCCAGGCGTTGCGGGGCGAAGGGTGCCACCAGGTCGGTCAGGGCGGAAACGGCCCGCCTCCCCGCAGCCTGCACCTGCTCCTGGCGCCAGCCACGGGCGACTCGGGCCGCGGCCCGGACCAGCGCCATGGAGAGGAGGTTCTCGCCCAGCCGGTCGTTGACCGCGTAGAGCAGGCGATCCCCGGGCAGGGAGCGTCCGGCGGGCAGCACCCCCTCCTCGACCAGGGCGCGGTTGAGCACCTGGCCCGAGGCCCGCGAGAGCAGGGTGCGGTCGAGATCGACGAAGACCGCGCTCTGGGCCATGGAAGCCAAGCCTAAGGCACCTCACCGGCACTTTCCCCGGGTCCGTGCCGCGGCTCGGGGCCGGCTCTGAGGCGGCGGCGAGAACGGCTGGAACGGCGCGAAAAAGGCCCGGAATCGAAAAGCGGGCGGAACACGGCCCGGAATTAGGAGAAGGGATCGCCGGGGGGGAGGGCGATCCCTTCTCGAGACTCACCAGGGCTGGAGGGGGGGCTTCCGATTCCCTGTGGTCTGACAGACATTCTGCCGTCGTTCGGACAATCTGTCAATCAGCTTCAGGAGATACTTCATATCAGTTAAGCTGATAGTCAAGTGAACTCTTGCAAGCAGACCGGGCACAGGAGATCCCAGTGGAACTGAAACATCTGCAAGCGCTCCTGGGCATCGCCGACACCGGAAGCTTCTCCGCCGCGGCCGCCTCCATCGGGACAGTCCAGTCGAACGTTTCAGCCCACGTGGCGCGCCTCGAGCGCGAGCTCGATGTCCAGCTCGTGGACCGGGCCTCCGGACGGCTGACCGAGGAGGGGGCGGTCGTGATTGAGCGGGCCCGGCGGATCATGAACGAACTCGACGCCATGGTGGCCGACGTCACCGCCATGCGTGCGGAGGTCGTGGGCACGGTCCGGCTCGGCATGATCGGTACCACCGGCCGCTGGCTGGTCCCGCAGCTCTTCGACCTGCTCCGGGTTCGCCATCCCCACATCCACCTCAACGTCGCAGAGGGGTCGAGCGTCCAGTTGGAGCAGCAGTTGGCGTCGGGCGAGCTCGATCTGGCCGTGGTCACGTTCCCCCTCAGCGGGGACGAGATCATGGCGGCCCAGCTCTTCGACGAGGACCTGGTAGCCGTGCTTCCCACCGGTCATCCGATGGCCCGTGCGAGCTCTGTCCCGCTGGAGCGGCTGTCGGAGCTCGACCTGCTCCTTCCCGCGCCCGGGACCGCGCTGCGAGCCGAGATCGACAGCGCGACCATCCCCGCCCGTGTCGTGCTCCAACCGGCGATGGAGCTCGACGGCGTCCGCCTCATCGCCGCGCTGGCCTTCGACGGATATGGACCGGCCATCCTGCCCGCGACGGCCGTACCGGGACACCTGAGGGAGCGCTTCTCGGTGCTTCCGGTGGTAGGACTGCCCCGGCGCCGTGTCGGCGTGGCGCAACGGCGTCGGAGCCTGCCGTCGGCACCGGCCCGAGCGGTGATCGAAGTCCTGGGTGTGGTGGTCCACGACACGTTGTCGATGCCCGACGGGATCCACCCGACCTGACCCGGGGCGCGGCCGACGGCTCAGGCGGCGGCGGAGCGCGGTTCGCGCCACATGGTCCAGATCTTCGGACCCGAGTCGGGCAGCGACACCTCACGCACCACCTCGAAGCCGTGGCGCCGGTAGAACGGAACGTTGCGCTCCTTCGACGACTCCAGGTAGGCGGGCAGGCCTTCGGCGTCGCAGTGCTCGAGCACGGGGCGCATCAGTGCGCTGCCCACGCCGCGGCCTTGGAGCTCGACCGCAGTCCCGAGCGTGGCGAGGTACCAGTGCGGCTCCTTCGGGTGCATGGACTCCACCAGGTTGAGGACGCGGAACGTCGTCGGCATGCGGGTGTACACGTACGGGAGTACGGGCAACATGGTCAGCATCGCCCTGAGGCCGGTGAGGAGGGGCTTCCCTGCCGGAGCCCAGATGGCCGATCCGGCATAGCCCGTCCGTGGTCCAGCAACCGCCGAAGGGCATGTAGTCGGCCCGCATCTGGGTGCCGAAGTACGCCTTCAGCCCGGCGTCGCGCCGCTTCCCGTTGCGGAAGATGTGATTCATGACGGGGTCGTCCCAGAAGGTCTTGGCCAGCTGCGCGGCCATCGGCTCGACGTCGGCCTCCGTGGCCCGCCGCACTAGGGGCAGGGCAGCTTCTCGTACCATGACGGGGTCGATGGTGGCAGAGGGCCAGGCCAGCTGCCACCCGGCGAGGCCGCGGCGTGAGCCTGACCCAGGGCGGCCAGATCGGGCAGGAGCTGGGCTCCGACGAACATCCCGCCCGACAGGGAGAAGTGCACTCCGTCGTTACAGCGCAGGTTGACGCCGTCCTCGCTGGCCGTGTACTGGCCCCCCGGGTCTACGACCTGGTTGAGGTCGTAGACATAGACCTTGTTCCCGCCGGCGCCGACAATCCCCGCGCCGGCGGTCCCTGCCGCGGCTTGCCCGACGGGCGCCGTCCCCACGTTGGCCTCCCCGACCGGCTCCGTCCCCAGGGCGGCCTTCCCGGCGCCGGCCGTCCCGGCGTCGGCGACGGGCTCATCGGTCGTGGTCGATCCGGCGACGGCGCGGATCGTGTCGTTGTCGATCTGGACCCGGACGGGCACGTTCTCGGGCCACGGCGCTCCCGACGGCGACAGCCCACTGTCGTAATAGGGGGTCGTGAGGAGGACGACCGTGGCGCCCCGCGAGCCCAGGATTCTCACCCCCTGGCGAAATCGATTCTCCACGTAGCGGTCGAAGGCGGGCTCGCCCAGGTTCTGCCACTGCCCGCCGAGCTGCTGGTCGAACGTCTCGCCCCGTCCGACGTAGACCACGACGTCGGGGTTGAAATGGTCGATCCAGCGTTGCCAGGTAGCGAAGAGCGAGCCGGGGCCGCTCTGGCCGCACGGGCCTCCGGAGGGAACCGTGTAGAAGAGGACCTTGATCTCGCCCGTCAACGACATCGAGCACGCGGGAATCCCCTCGTTCACCAGCTCTATCCCGTGCTCCGCCGCATCGCGCCCGAGCCCCACGCCGAGCGAGCCCGCGATGGAGTCGCCCACCAGGAGGACCTTGACCGGACGTGTCGGGTCGGTGGTCGGGAGCGCCGGCTCCAGGTCGGACACGGCCGCGGTCGTCGTCGCGAGCGTCGCCCCCTTCGCCGCCGCGTCGGCGGAGCCACCTCCCGGGCCGGCGGCCGCACCCTGCAGGACCGATGCCCCGACCGGGACGAGCGTGCTGGCGAGCACGACGCCGATGGCGGCCGCCGCGCCGATGGGTGCGGCGACGACGGAGCGCCAGCGTCGCAGCGCGCCGCGACGGATCGGCATCTCCACGAACCGGTAGCTCAGCGCGGCGATGCCGACCGTGACCGCCACTCGGGCGAGGAAAAGCTCGTAAACCCCCCAATGCAAACGCGAGCCCGACATGACGAGAAGCACCGGCCAGTACCACAGGTAGATGCCGTACGAGATCCGTCCCCATTGGGGGAGTGGCGGCACCTCGAGCAGGCGCACGGCGAGTGAGCGCGGCGCGACCGCCACGCCGAGGACGACGGCGCCGGCGGCAAGACTCGCGACGAGGAATCCACCGCTGAAGGCGAAGGTCGACGTCTCGGTCGTGGTCGCCCAGAGCGCGCCCGTACCGACGATGCCGCCGAGCGCGACCACCGCGGCGGTCCGGACGAACCAAGGGCGCCCGCTGCCCTCACGCCAGATCGTCAACCCGATGGCGATGGCGGCACCGACGAGCAACGCCTGGGCCCTGGTGTCCGTGCCGTAATAGGCGCGGGTGGTGTAGCCGTTCGGCGCCAATGCCACCATGGTCAGAGCAGAGGCGAGGGAGCCGAGGCAGGCGACGACGAAGAGCACGTGGAGTCGTCGGCGCCGCGTCCACGCCGGGTCGTGGGCTGCGAGCTTGAGCTCGCCCCCGCGGACGGCGACCGAGCGGGACCGGGCACCGCTCCGGCTCCCCGCGCCCAGCTTGAGCACCGCCAGCACCACGAGCGGCCAGACCAGGTAGAACTGCTCCTCGATCGCCAGCGACCACGTGTGCAGCAGGGGGGAGGGTTGAGCGGAGAGGGAGAAGTACGTCGCGCTGCTGGCGATGGAGTACCAGTTCGACGCGTAGAACACGGCTGCCACGGCGTCGCCGACCACGTGGGGGGTGCCGAGGACCTGGGGCCACGCCAGGAGAACGAGGCCCACGGCGGCCACCATGACGAAGAGCGCGGGCAGCAAGCGACGGGCCCGCCCGGCCCAGAAGCGTCTGAGACGGACCGTCCCGCTGACTCCCCACTCCTTCACCAACAGAGACGTGATGAGAAAGCCGGAGAGCACGAAGAACGAGTCCACCCCGTAATACCCGCCGGGCACCGAGTTGAGCCCGGAGTGGAACGCGATGATGGCCAGCACCGACATGGCGCGGATGCCGTCGAGCCCCCTGATGTGTCCGAGTGATGGGCGCCGCTCGGGTGCGTTAGCGTCCGTGCTCATGCTTCACGCAGCGGCGACGCTCCGACATCGCGCCCGGGATCGGGACAGGCGCCGCGCCCGCGGTCCCGACGTTGGCTCACGGGTACGCGGCGTGGCCACACGGCGCCGGAGCTCGCAGGTCCCCACACGGTGACCGGCGCGTGCTGAGGATCGGCATCCTGGGTGCTGCCAGCATCGCACCCGTCGCCCTCATACGACCGGCGCGGCGCACGGGCCGGGTCACGGTGGCGGCGGTGGCGGCGCGCGACCCGGAACGGGCGGAGAAGTTCGCGCGCAAGCACAGCATCCCCCGCGTGCTCCCCACGTATGAGGACCTGGTGAACGACCCGGACCTGGACGCCATCTACAACCCCCTCCCCAACGGCCTCCACGGGCACTGGACGGTAGCCGCCCTGAATGCCGGAAAGCACGTCATGTGCGAGAAGCCCTTCACCGCCAACGCCGACGAGGCCAGGGTGGTGGCGGAGGCCGACAACGCCCATCCTGGCCTGGTCGTCATGGAAGCCTTCCACTACCAGTATCACCCCCTCTCGAAGCGTGTCGTCGAGATCGTCCGCTCCGGCGAGCTCGGCAACGTCGAGTCGATCGACATCGCATTCTCGGCCCCCCTGTGGAAAAAGGGTGACATCCGCTACCAGCTGGCCCTGGCGGGCGGAGCGACCATGGACATGGGCTGTTACCCGGTCTCCCTCCTCCGCCTGCTGGCTCCCGGCCCCCGGGTGACCAGTGCCGACGCCAAGCTGTCCTCCCCCGGCGTCGACCGGGCCATGGATGCCCGGTTCTCGCTGCCCGACGGGGGCAGCGCCCACGTCGGGTGCTCCATGTTCTCGACCTCCATCCTCCGCCTCCATGCCGATGTGACGGGCGACGACGGCAAGCTCTCGGTCTTCAACCCGTTCGCCCCCCAGCACGGCCATCGCCTCAAGGTCACGTCGGCGTCGGGCACCCGCAAGGAGCGTTTCAGCCGAAAGGCCACCTACGACTACCAGCTCGAGGCGTTCTCGGCCGCGGTCGAGGACGGGGCCTCGTTCCCGACGACGTCAGGCGACGCCATCCGTACTATGGAGCTCATCGACTCCGTCTACACCGCCGCGGGTCTCCCGCTTGCGCCAACCCACGCCCGTGACCGATGCCCCTCGACGCTGACGCCCTCGCCGATCTGGCCGACGCCGCGCTCGGCGCCGCCGCCGGCTGCCAGGCCGCGGAACTGCGCGTCGAGCGCATCCGCAGCCAGATCGTCCGCCTG
The DNA here is from genome assembly GCA_963822265.1 of uncultured Acidimicrobiaceae bacterium. Taxonomy (GTDB): domain Bacteria; phylum Actinomycetota; class Acidimicrobiia; order Acidimicrobiales; family RAAP-2; genus Bog-473. The sequence goes on along the minus strand of CAWGHA010000042.1, from coordinate 89,625 downwards.
CGCGACGCCCAGCCCGAAACCACGGCCGACGACACCGACTTCGGCATGGGTGTGCGCGTCGTGGTCGACGGCGCGGTCGGGTTCGCCGCCACGGTCGACGTTCGGACCGCCGAGGCAGCCGAGCTGACGCGCCGGGCCATGGAGATGGCGACGGGTGACCGGCCGCGCCGGGGGCGGTCGGGTCGAGCTGGCGCCCGAGCCCTCGCACGGCGACGTGACGTGGTCCAGCGCCTTCGACATCGACCCGACCACGGTGCCGGCGGCGGACAAGATCGCACTCCTGGCCGAATGGAGCGGGCGGCTCGGCGCGCATCGGGCCGTGGCCCACACCACGGCGTCGGTGCTGGCGGTGTCGGAGGAGACCTACCTGGCCGACCTCAACGGGACGCGGGCGACGCAGCATCGAGTCCGGCTGCAGGCGCAGCTCGACGCACTCGGGCTCCGGGACGGCGGGTTCGAGACCATGCGAACCATCGCGCCTCCGGTGGGGCGCGGATGGGAGTACCTGAGCGGGCCGGCCGGCGGCGGGAGCAGGGACTGGGACGCCGAGCTGGCCGAGCTGCCCGAGCTGCTGGCCGAGAAGCTGGCCGCGCCCTCGGTCGAGGCGGGGACCTACGACCTCGTGATCGACCCGTCGAACCTGTGGCTCACCATCCACGAGTCGATCGGGCACGCCACCGAACTCGACCGCGCCGTCGGCTACGAGGCGGCGTACGCCGGGACGAGCTTCGCCACCTTCGACAAGCTGGGCTCGCTTCAGTACGGGTCGCCCGTCATGCACGTCACAGGGGACCGCACGGTCGAGCACGGGCTGGCCACCGTGGCCATAGACGACGAGGGGGTCGCCGGGCAGTCCTTCGACCTGGTGCGCGACGGGGTGCTGGTCGGATACCAACTCGACCGGGGCATCGCCGCCTCCATGGGCTTCGAACGGTCCAATGGCTGCGCCTTCGCAGACTCGCCGATGCACGTCCCCATTCAGCGCATGGCCAACGTCTCGCTGGCGCACGCCGGCGCAGGCGGTCCGAGCACCGAGGACCTCATTGCGGGAGTCGAACGCGGCATCTACATCGTGGGCGACAAGAGCTGGTCCATCGACATGCAGCGCTACAACTTCCAATTCACGGGACAGCGCTTCTATCGGATTGAGCACGGCCGGCTGGCCGGCCAGCTGCGCGACGTCGCCTACCAGGCGACCACGACCGACTTCTGGGGCGCCATGGAAGCGGTCGGCGGCGAGTCGAGCTGGGTGTTGGGCGGGGCGTTCAACTGCGGCAAGGGCCAGCCGGGCCAGGTCGCTCCCGGTCTCGCACGGCTGCCCGTCCGTGCTCGTGCGGGGTGTCCGCGTGCTCAACACACGCGAGGAGGCCGGCCGATGAGGGGCGATGAGCCCATGATCGAGGCTCAGGAGCTGGTCGAGCGCGGCGTCTCGGCCGCGGCGGCGGCCGAGGCCGACGGATGCGTGATCATCGTCGAGGAGGGCAGCCACGCCGACGTGCGGTTCGCGCTCAACACCACGACGACCAACGGCGTGCACCGCAGCCGCAGCGTCAGCGTCGTGATCTTCGCCGGTGGCTCGGCGGGAACGGCACGGCGCAGTGGCGTCGTGGGGCTCCAGGGTGTAGGGGAGATGGTGCTGGCCGCGCTGGCCGATGCCGAGGCCGCACCGCCGGCCGAGGACGCGTTCGCGCTGGTAGAGCCGGGGACCCCGGGCGGCAGGCGCGACTTCGGACTCGGGCCCGAACAGACCGACCCATCGGTGCTCGACGACGTGCTGTCGTCACTGTCGGGCACCTTCTCGCGGGCCGAGGATCGCGACGCGATCCTGGCGGGGTTCGCCGAGCACGACGTCGCGACCACGTATCTCGGCAGCTCCACCGGGCTCCGGCTCTCCGACGCGCAGCCGACGAGCGCCGTCTCGCTGGTCGGGCGGACCGCCGACGGGTCCGGCTCGGCCTGGGTCGCCGAGCCTTCGATCGACCCGTCGCTGGGCTCCATGGAGGAGGAGATCTGGCGTCGCCTCGACTGGGCGGCCAAGACCGTGGCTCTCGAGGCCGGTCGTTACGAGGTGATCCTGCCGCCGTCGGGGGTGGCGGACATGATGGCCACGCTCGCCTACGACGGCCTTTCGGGGCGTGCCGCCGAGGACGGGCGGACCGCCTTCTCACGGGAGGGTGGCGGCACGCGCGTCGGCGACCGGCTCTCGACGCTTCCCTTCACCTTGTACAGCGACGCCGCTGAGGCTGGCATCGAGTGCACGCCCTTCGTGGCCACGCAGGCGTCGAGCTCGGACATATCGGTCTACGACAACGGCCTGCCCACGACGCGCACCGACTGGATCCGCGACGGTGTCCTGACGCAACTGCGATACCACCGGGCGGGCGCGGCGCGCTCGGGTGTCCCCATGGGGCCCTACATCGACAATTTGGCACTGCGTTGTGGCTCATCCGGCGCCGGAGGCGCGGCCGGCGGCGGCACGGTCGACGACATGGTGGCGCGCACCGAGCGCGGGCTGCTCCTGACCTGCCTGTGGTACATCCGTGAGGTCGACCCCGCGACGCTCCTCCAGACGGGCCTGACCCGAGACGGCGTCTACCTGGTGGAGAACGGCGCGGTGGTAGGCGCGGCGAACAACTTCCGTTTCAACGAGAGCCCGATCGACCTCCTGGTGCGGGCGACCGAGGTGGGCACGCCGGTGCGGGCGCTCGGCCGTGAGTTCGGCGAGTACCTCAACCGGACGATCATGCCGCCGCTGCGCATTCCCGACTACAACATGAGCTCGGTCAGCCAAGCCAGCTGACGTCGCCGGCGCGCCGGCACTTCAGCCCGGGCGGCGCGCTTCAATCAAGAACCGCGTCGCGTGCGAGACGAACGGGCCCTCCCGCTCGATCTGCTCATGCATGCGGCGCAGGGCGGACCCGTAGGCCTCCGGCGTGAATCCGGGCACGGTCCAGAGCACCTTGCGCAAGAAGTACACGACGGCTGCGACGTCGAAGAACTCGACGCGCAAGGTGCAGGTCCGCACGTCGCGCACCTCGAGTCCAGCCGCTTCGGCCGCCGAGCGGGCACGGTCGGGGTGGCGACGCTCGCTCGCCGGCTGTGGGCCCATCATGAATTCCGTCAGCTCGCGATTCGAGCCCGGTCCCACCTGCTGGGAGAGGTAGGTACCTCCTGCTCGAGGATCCGGGCCACCTCCTCCCACAGGGTGACGACGGGATGCCGGCTCACGACCAGGTCGAACGACGCCCCGGCGAACGGGAGCGTGGGCTCATCGGCCACGGCCACGACGTGCCCCCCGAGGGGCCGCAGCCGGTGGCGCGCCAGGGCGGCGTTGGGTGGCCACGACTCGGTGGCCACGAGGAGCGGGGGCGCTGCGGGGAGGCCGGCGAGGACCTCGCCGCCGCCGGTCGCGACATCGAGGGCTCGGCGCGACGACGCCATGCGCTCCCCCATCAGCCGGGCGTAGCCCCACGGCGGCCGCTCCTCGGTCGCCCGGCCGTCGAACCAACCGAAGTCCCATCCCTCCACCGGGACGGCGGCGCCCTCCTCGACGAGCGACTCGAAGGTCACGTCACTCGAGGGTAGAGAACTCGTAAGCCACCGCACTCGAGGGCCACATGACTCGGCAGCCACATGGAGGATCGGCCATCAGGGTGTTCATCGTCGTGCCCCTCTCGTCGACGCGTTGAGCGCCGTGGCGACCACCGCGCCGTGCCCCGGACCTCCTTTGCCTTCGCAGGCTAAAGGATCGTCTGCAAGGCGGTGGACGGCGAGGCGAACGGCGCCGTGAGAGCGCTCCGTGCGGCTCCGAGGTCTACGGCGACTCGCGCCGAGGGGAGACTCAGCTCCGGGTCACCGTCCGATCCCCTGATGTCGCCCACGATGCCGGACCATCTGGGGATCGGCGATGCCGTTCACATGGCCGCGTACACGGCGTCGATCAGTGCCCGGTTGCGCGAGCTCTGCCAGCGTGGGATCACGTCGTTCATGACGTAACCCACCGCAACTCCCGCCGCCGGGTCGGCGAAGCCGACGGAGCCGCCCGTGCCGAAGTGACCGAAGCTGCCGGGATTGGGTCCGAAGGGCCGACGCGGCGTGGTCGGCTTGAAGCCGAGGCCGAAGGTGACCTCGTCGTGCAGGATCGGGCAGTACCCCTCCGACTGCGGCGAGGTCGCCTCGGTCAGCAGGTCCGTCGAGAGGAGGAGGCCCGGCTCCAGCAGGGCGGCGTAGAGCCGCGCCAGCCCCGCCGCCGTGGCGTGCCCGTTGGTCGAGGGCACCTCGGCCTGACGCCAGAGCTCGGTGTTGACCACCCCGACGGACGAGTAGCCGGGAGGGTTGACGTAGCTCGTCATCTCCATGAGGAGGTCCCCTTCCAGCATGGAGAGATCCGTCCTCATGTGGTCGCCGGGCGAGGCGAAGAGCACCTCCGCGCAGCGGTGCAGCTCCGCCGTCGGCACCCCGAAATGCACGTCGGCTCCCAGTGGTCCGGCCAGAGCAGCCAGCTGCTCTCCACAGGAGCCGTCGCCGCTACGCCGGGCCAATTCGCCGACCAGGTGCCCGTAGGTGTTGGTGTGGTACGCGTGCCGTGTCCCGGGTACCCACCAGGGCTCGGTCGCGGCCAGCGTGCTCACCATCGTGTCCCAGTCCCACAGGTCGTCATTGGTGAGCGTGCGCCGGATGGCCGGAACACCGGCCCGATGGCACAAGGCCTGGCGCACGGTCGCGGCCTCCTTGCCCGCCTGCGCGAACTCGGGCCAGACCGAGGCGACGGGCGCGTCGAGGTCGAGGCGGCCCGCGTCGATCTGGCGTAGCGCAAGCAGCGCAACGAACGGCTTGCCGGCCGAGTACATGTTCACCAAGGTGTCCTGGCGCCACGGGCGCCGACGCGCGGCGTCGGACCAGCCCCCGACGATGTCCACCACCACCGAGCTGTCGACGACGACACATGCCGCCGCGCCGACCTCTCCCCGCTCGGTGAAGTTGCGCGCGAACTCGTCCCACACGCCGGCGAACCTGTCGTCGCAGACCCCCGAGATCGGCACGTCCATGCGCCCGACTCTGGCGTCAGGCTCCGGCGCGCCGCGAACGCGCCGACCGCGAGGGCGTGCGTCCGCCAGCCGGCCGCTCAGGACCGCGGTCAGGCGAGGGCCGCGACCCGCTCCGCCGCCCGCAGCATGTGCCCGCCCACCGGCTGCAGTCCCACCTGCACACCGAGGAGCCCCGTCGAGACCCGCTCGACCACCCCCCACTCCCAGACCGCGGTCTCGTCGGTGCCGGTGAGAGCGGCGAGGCGCACCGCCCGCGCCCAGGGGTCCCCGGCCACGAGCTCCAGCGGGTCTTCGCGCATGACGATGCCCAGGTCGTACTCGGGCTCAGCCTCGAGGCCGTCCGGGTCGACCAGCTTGAAGCCCTGACCCGATCGCAACGCGTTCCACTGGTGTACATCGCCGTGGACGAGCACGGCCTTCTCGACGTCGTGGGCCTTCTCCCGGCGCCGGGCGCAGGCCAATGCGTAGTCGACCGCCTCCTCGCCGCAGGGCCGCCCGAGGTGCTCCCATGCCCGCTGAATCCACGCCGCCAGCCAGCGAGCCTTCTCCGCTCCCGTTGGCAGGCCGAGGCCACCGGCAGGGCGCCAGACCGCACGCGCCGTCGCGCAGAGGATCTCGTGGCGTTCGTCGACCGGAAGGGCCATTTCGCGCAACGACGGACCGAGCCGCTCGAGCAGCATCGCACCGCGGCCGGCATCATGATGTAGGAGCGCCGCGCAACCGCGGCCGGCGCAGTGGCGGAGCACGGCGATCTCGTGGTCGGCGTCCCTCGACCCACGCGGCACGACCACCTTGAGAACGGCCGGAGTCCCGTCGTCGAGCGTCGCCGCGGCCACGAACGCCTCCGTCGCGTCCTCGAAGACGCCGCCGATCTCCATCCCCCACTCCGACGCCAGGGACGCCACGAGACCGGGCAGCTCACGCAGCCATCCGGCAGCCCCCGCCGCCTCCACTTTGGCGCGCACCACGCGCGGGACGTCGAGCACGACTGCGGTCCCGTCCTACGCTGCGTGCACCGCGGGCCCTCAGCCGGCCCGACGTCCGCAGCGCTGCATTAACGCCGCCCACCGCGCCAACTCTGGAGAACCTGAGCCCGAACCCACGCCCGCCGCGGCGCTCTCGTCCTTCCCGAGGTCGTCCGCCCGCCGCAACGCCACCGCGTCGGCGGCGAAGGGCAAGGCCAGGAACGCCGCAACCTCTTCGGGCCCCATGGCGCCACCCTGGTGCGCCAGCGAGCTCACACTGTCCGCGGACAACGCACCGCCGTACCCGCTCTCGACCGCGACGAGATACCGCTTCGCCTCCACGTGCAGGGCCACGATTCCGGCCACCCGATCCCCCAGCGCCTCGCGCACGGCGGCCGCGGCGTGCTCGGCATGGGTCTCGTCACGGCCGCCGGGCAGGAGGTGTCCGACGTCGTGCACCAGCCCGGCGACGGCCAGCTCGGAGTCGCCCGGGTGCCGCCGGGCCAGCAGCCGAGCCGTCTGGAGCGCGTGACTCAGCTGGGATACGCCGGAGCCGGGATCGAGCGGGTACCCGGCGCCGGTCTCCAGCACTTCAGTCAGCTCGTCGGCACTCAGATTCGCCATGCCGGTCACCGGGTCGCGCGCTCCACCCTGCCATTCTTCCCTGCCGGGCGGATACGGTGGCCGCCTCATGCCCTGGGCCCCACCACCTCGGAGCCCATGGGCCGAGAAGATGGTCTCCCTCGGGCGGGGCCTCGGCGACGACGGGGCGTCGCTGGTCTCGCTCCATCCGGACGACCTGCGCGCCGCGGCCAGCACGACGACGGGCCTGGGTGACTTCGGCGACACCTGGTGGGAGGAGCCGTTCGAGCGCCTCTGCACGTCGCTGAGCACCGAGGCCCGGCTGCACCTGCCGGGACGCCTCCGCGTGCGCGGCGAGCTCCAGCTGATCCTCCAGAACCGCCTGCGCATGGTGGACCTGTGGAAGCGGGAACCCGCCGCACTGGAGCAACCGGTGCCCGGCCCGATCGTCGTCACCGGCCTCGCTCGATCGGGCACGACCTTCCTCCACGAGCTGCTGGCGTGCGATCCCGACAACCGCCCCCCGCTCCTGTGGGAACTCTTGCACAGCGTCCCCTACGACGACGCGTCGGGCGACCTGTGCGACGACGAGATCGGGCTCATGGACGAGATGGTCCCCGCCTTCACCTCGATGCACGAGAACGGCGGCCGGCTACCGACCGAGTGCATCTTCGCCTTCGCCCACCAGTTCTCGAGCGACATGTTCACCGGCATGTACAACGTCGCGGCGTACACCGTCTGGAGGAGCGGCGTCGACCAGACCCCGATTTACGACTGGCACAAGCGCCACCTCCAGACGCTGCAATGGGTGGCCCAGCGGCCGACTCCCCGCTGGGTCGTCAAGGCGCCCTCACACCTCTCCGCGCTGCCGCTGCTGTTCTCTACCTACCCCGACGCACGGGTCGTCATGGCACATCGCGACCCGTTGCGGGTCATCGGCTCCCTCGCCGACCTCATGGCGACGTTGCACTTCATGCACTCCGACCACGTCGACTACGACGTCCTGATCCAATTCATGGCCATGGGACTCGAGCTCCAGATGGACGAGGTGGCCAAGGAGCGCGACGCGGGGACGATTCCCGACGACCGCATCGCCGACGTCGTCTACCGTGACCTCGTGGCCGATCCGGTCGGTGTGATGGAGCGGCTCTACACCGCATGGGACCTCGAAGTGACGGGCGAGTTCCGCGCTCGGCTCGATGCCTACCTCTCGGCCCGCCACACCGGCCGCGTCGGCGGGCACGACTACTCCTTTGCCGACACCGGGCTCGACCTGGCCACCCACCGGGCGCTGGTCACCCCCTACCTGGAGCGTTTCGGCGTGCCGTCCGAGGTCTGACCCCTCAGTCCTTCTCCTCCCATCTCGGTCCCACCCCTTCGCCGAGGCTTCGGACTTGGACTCAAGAGACCCGCTGCGTTGTGCGCTTCGACGGCAAGATCAAGATCAGTATCAAGGCCAAGATGAAGAAAAAGAAGGCCAGAATCACCCAACCGACGGCGTGTCGGCCTTTGCGCTTGGCGATGTTGTAGATCCACACCATGACCGCGATCCACAAGATGAAGTAGATCACCGACCCGAAGGCGTACCCGATGGCGCTCGTGGCGACGAGGAGAGGGACGAGTGACACGATGACTCCTTGTCTCTAGGGGCCGCCAGATATCGGCGACTGAGAAGTCGGAACCTGTTCCAAGTCGCCATGCTGCCACGTCACCGGGAGCGCTGACGCAGACCGAGAGCCGGGGATCACGAGCCGGGTTGCTCAATCGCTGCTTCTGCCGGACCTCCGTCCGGATCCGAGAGCCCTATACCGACGCACGCGGAGACCTTGGGGCACGCGATGTCCTTGGCGTTCATCAATCCCGAAGGTGCGGGTACCTCGGTGGGCGCCCACGTCCCGTCCGACTCGGTCTCAATCAAGAGGCGAGGGTAGTAGTGCTTCGGCCGGGGATCCCGCCACCCACCGATAGCGACGCACGACGAGACAACCTTCGGACACGAGACGCCGGCCATGCCGTTTCCGTTGCCTCCCCCCGGATGCGGCAAGGTACCGCGAGTCCATGTCGTTCCACTCAACGTCTCGGTGTAACCGCCGCCGTGCACGGTGGAACCGACGGCCAGGCACGAGCCCGGCGAGACGCACGACAGGGAATTCAAGATGCCCTTGCCTCCGAGAGCCGACGCCGTCCACTCATTCCCCGAGAGCGTCTCGAGCAGGCCGTACGTCGACGAGATGCCGTAGAAGCCCACCGCGTCACACGAGGTGGTCGTGAAGCACCGCACGGATCTGATGCCCGATTGGGTCGACTGGGACGGGGTGGGACCGACTTCGGGCGTCCACGTGCCGTTCGAGAGCACTTCGAGGAGGCTGTACGTGTTGTCTTCGCTGTCCATGAAAAATCCGCCGGCTACGCACCATTCCGTCGTGACACAGCTGATGGCGTCCAACGAACCCGTGATGCCCGTCTCCGGCAGCGGAGGGCTCGTCGGCGTCCAGGTCCCGTCCGTGAGGGTCTCGACGAGTGGTTGTGCGCCGTTCGCCCCAAGCGACCCGACGTCTCCTACGGCGACGCACGAGGTCATGCTGGCACACCAGACGGCTTCCAGACCCGGGAAGGCGAATCCCTGGTGAAGAGCGGTCGGTGTCCAGGTGCCACCGGCATAGGTCTCGACCAGGGCGGCGCTCTTGGGTGACGTCGTCGCATACCCGACGGCTATGCAGCCGGCCACCATGGGACACGAGATACCGAAGAGGGCCGAGTTCGAGGCACCGGCCGGGTTGGGCACCGCCTCCACGTGATACGTGTGACCCGCGGCGGCCGCTCCGCTGGCTAGGCCGAGAAAACCCGTCATGAGGGCGAGCGCCGCAACCATCGGCACCCACACTGGTCGAACACCGCGGAACCTGGACATTGACGACCACCTTCCTGTTCCTGTCGCCCTGTGCGCGCCGCATCAGATGGATCCTCACCGACGCTACTCCGAGTCCGTTCGGAGCGGCGAGGCGATCGCCGGGATCGGCTCCTCGCCCGTACTCACACCTCGGCCAGCGCACGAGCAATGTCGTCAGCTCGGCACGCGGAGCGGCCTCTCCGACGACCACGTGAATCCTGACGGAAGCGTCAACACGACGATCTGGAGCTGCCGGGAATCAGGAACTGGGTTGCTCAATCGCTGCTTCGGCGGGGCCTCCGTTGCTATCCGAGTTTCCGACGCCGACGCACGCGGAGACCTTGGGGCACGCGATGCCTTCGGCGGTCATCAACCCCGAAGGTGCGGGTATCTCGGTGGGTGTCCACGTCCCGTGCGACTCTGTCTCAATCAAGAGCCGAGGGAAGTAGTGGTCCGGCGGAGGCAGGCGCCACCCACCGATGGCGACGCACGACGAGACTGTCTTCGGACACGAGACGCCGGCGATGCCGTTGCCGTTCCCGCCTCCTTCTGGGCGCGGCAAGGTGCCGCGAGTCCATGTCGCTCCGCCGCTCATCGTCTCGGTGTAGCCGCCGCCGTGCACGGTGGAGCCGACGGCCAGGCACGAGCTCGACGAGACACACGACAGGGAATCCAATATGCCCTTACCGCCGACGGCCGACGCCGTCCACCTATGCCCCGAGAGCATCTCGAGGAGGCCGTTCGACGACGAGAGACCGCCGTAGAAACCCACCGCGTCACACGAGGTGATCGTGAAGCACTGCACGGACCTGATGCCCGATTCGGTCGACTGGGAAGGGGTGGGACCGACTTCAGGCGTCCACGTGCCGTGCGAGAGCACTTCGAAGAGGCTGTACGTATTGTCCTGGCTGTCCCCGAAATCTCCGGCAGCTACGCACCATTCCGCCGTGACACAGCTGATGGCGTCCAACGAACCGGTGATGCCCGAGTCGGGCAGCGAAGGGCTCGTCGCTGTCCAAGTCCCGTTCGAGAGGGTCTCGACGAGTGGTTGTGCGCCGTTCGACTCGAGCGGCCCGGCATCTCCGACGGCGACGCACGAGGTCATGCTGGCGCACCACACGGCGCTGAGACCCGGAAGGGTCAGTCCCTGATTGAGAGCCGTCGGTGTCCAGGTGCCACCGGCGTAGGTCTCGACCAGGGCACTATCGGGTGACGTCGTTGCGTACCCGACGGCTACACAGTTGGCGACCATCGGACACGAGATGCCAAAGAGGGCCGAGCTCTCGGCACCGGCCGGCTCGGGCAGGTGCCGCACCTCGTAGGTGTGACCCGCGGCTGCCGCACCACTGACCAGACCGAGCAGACCCGTCATGACGGCGAGCACGACAACCACCACCGGCACCCGCACTGGTCTGGGACCGCGCAGCGTCGACATGGATGACCACCCTCCTCTTCCCCGTCGCCTACCACCGCACGCCCGGATCAGATGGGACCAATCCGACCCTACTCGGACACAGAGAACGCTGCTCCTCCGCGGGTTGTCTCAGAGTCGGGACGAGTCTTGAGCCACACCGTGGATCGTCCTGACTGGCCGGGCGCATCGACGCTGTGTTCCCGCACTTCGATGAGGGTGAAATCGAGACGGCGGGCAGCGGCAACGCTCCGACGGTTCTTGGTCGCAGTGATCTCCACACCGTCGATGTCGGGATGGCCAGGGCGGCGTCGATCAGCGCTCAGCTCCACCGCGTGACCAGTCCCTCCCCCAGCAGTGTTCATCGAGCCAGTAGCCGATTGACACTCGCCCTCGCTCAGTACGGGGACGAAGTTCGAGGAATCCGGCGAAGGTGCCGCGGTGGGTCACGATCGTGTACGCGAAGAATGTTCGCCTGCTCCACTGGTCCGGCGCCGGTTCGAGCTGCTGCCGCAGAGCCGTCTCGCCTGACAGCCTCGTGATCGTTTACGAAGGGCAGCCAGGGCTGTAGCTGCTCCCGACTGCGGTTGATGGACTCGACGAGGGCACGCGAATCTTCAACGGACCGTTGGCGGAGGACCAAGTCGTCGAGTTCGATCCGCGCCGGGAGTGCTGTCGACAGCCACACTCCGACATGATGACAGCCTTCGCGTCCCCTTCTCGTCGAGGCCCTTCCACCTTGAGTGCTCCATGTGGCTGCACTTGGACAGGGCGTCGTGACGTAGAATTTGCCCGAATGCGGATGACTGACAGGCTACTGGTGCGAGATGACTGACGATGTCCTGGGCAGTCAGATCGCCTATTACCGGGCTCACGCTCCCAAGTACGACGACTGGTGGTTTGGCCAGGGACGCCACGATCTCGGTCCGGAACAGCGAGACAGCTGGAGGGCTGAGATCGCGACCCTTCGTGCCGCGCTGGCGGCCCTTGCTCCTCTGGGCGATGTGCTCGAGCTCGCTGGAGGGACCGGCAACTGGACGCAGGAGCTGGCCGCGCTGGGCAAATCGGTCACCGTTGTGGACGCGTCACCTGAAGCGGTCGATATCGCACGGAGCAAGGTCTCGGGGAACGTCGGCTGGCAAGTGACCGATGTCTTCGAGTTCCGTCCTGAGCGTACCTATGACGTCGTGTTCTTCAGCTTTTGGCTTTCCCACGTCCCCATCGAACGCTTCGCCTCCTTTTGGGGGTTGGTGGAACAATGTGTCGGGCCCGGCGGTCGAGTGATTTTCATGGACAATGCTCACCCCGAGCGGACGAGCCGAGCCGCACCACAGTTCTTCGGTTCTTCCTGGTCGACCGAGGGCACCACGGTCCGAGGCATCGACAGCGTGACCGACTTGGACACCGGGATCGCCCGGCGGACCGCAGCCGACGGGCGGTCTTACGAATTGGTCAAGATCTGGTGGGATCCCGACGAGCTCCACGACCGGCTCGCGGACCTTGGCTGGGACATGCAGGTGTCGGCGACCGAGTGGGCCTTCATCTTCGGCTTCGGCTCCCGCGCAGCCGACTGAATCTGTTCTGCCGCCATGTACATCGGCCGGAGACGGCTTTCTGTCGAGCAGAAACCTCTCATGTTTCGGAGTCACCAGAGTACGTAATCGCCATCGCCTGTCAAAATGTGCCGGTTCGATCCCGCTCCGCCTGCTCGCGTCACGCCTCCAATCCACTAGCGCCACGATCCAAACTCGCTAAGGCGGATCGTGTGCATGCCGTAATCCCTCGGGACCTCCTCGACGGCAGCCACATCAATCTCCACAACGACCGGGCCACCGCCACGGCACGGGACACCTGGCTGTGGTAGCGATTGCGCTGAGTTTCCTGAGTTTTCTGATTGGAGCGGCGATGCGAAACCGTTGCTGGCTGGTGCCGCTGGTGGTGCTGAGCGTCCTCGTCACAATGACGAGCCAAGCGCTGCTCGCGCCCCTCGTCGCGACGGCGATCGGGAGCGGCGGAGTGGAGTCGACTCTTGCCTACGGCATCGACGGACCGGGGGATGTGACCACCGGTCCGGACGGGGCGTTGTGGTTCACCAACCTCTACAACGACACCATCGGAAGGGTCACCACTGTCGGGGTGGTGACCAACTACACCGGCACCGGCATCGACGCTCCGCAGTCGATCAGCGCAGGCCCCGACGGTGCGCTCTGGTTCACGAATTGGTATGGCAACTCGATCGGGCGGATCACCACCGCCGGGGTGGTGACCAACTACACCGGCACCGGCATCGACTATCCGCAATCGATCACCCCTGGACCCCACGGTGCGCTCTGGTTCACCAACTGGGCGAACAACTCAATCGGACGGGTCACCACCTCCGGGGTAGTGACCAACTTCACCGGCACCGGCATCGACGAGCCGCAGTCCATCATCGCCGGCTCCGACGGGGCACTGTGGTTCACCAACTGGGCGAACAACTCAATCGGACGGATCACCACCTCCGGGGTAGTGACCAACTTCACCGGCACCGGCATCGACGAGCCAGATGGGATCACCACCGGCCCTGACGCGGCGCTCTGGTTCACCAACGAGGCGAACAACTCGATCGGACGGATCACCACCTCCGGGGTAGTCACCAACTTCACCGGCACCGGCATCGACGAGCCAGATGGGATCACCACCGGGCCCGACGGGGCACTCTGGTTCACCAACGAGGGGAACGGTCCGATTGGACGGATCACTACCTCCGGGGCACTGACCAACTTCACCGGCACCAGCATCGACTTTCCGCGGTCGATCACCTCCGGGCCCGACGGTGCCTTGTGGTTCGGCAATTTCCTGGGCAATTCGATCGGCAGGATCACCACCGCCGGGGCAGTCTCCAACTTCACCGGCAACGGCATCGACAATCCAGCCGCGATCACCTCCGGGCCTGATGGAGCCTTGTGGTTCACGAACCTCAACAACAATTCCATCGGGAGCATCGCCACCGCCGGGGTGGTCTCCAACTTCACCGATCCGAGCATTGCTACGCCCACCTCAATCACCACCGGCCCCGACGGGGCGCTCTGGTTCGCAAATGCGAAGACCGATTCGATCGGGCGGATCACGACGGCCGGAGTGGTGACCAACTTCACCGGCACCGGCATCGACGCTCCCCAGTCGATCACCGCCGGGCCCGACGGGGCGCTCTGGTTCACCAATGGGGGGAACAACACGATCGGGCGGATCACCACCGAGGGGGTCGTCACAAATTACACGTCCCCACGTATCGGCTCGCCCGGAGACATCACCTCAGGACCTGATGGGGCATTGTGGTTCACCAACTTCTATGGGCCCCCGGGGGCGGGCGGTCACGGCTCGATCGGGCGGATCACCACCTCCGGAAAGGTGTCCACGTTCACAGCGCCAGACATCAGACACCCAAACACGATCACTTCCGGGCCCGACGGAGCGCTCTGGTTCACCAATGACGGCAACAGGAGCTCCATCGGGCGAATCTCCACGACCGGCATAATCTCCAACTTCACCAGTGCCGGCATCCGTATCGATCCGGGATGGATCACCGCAGGGCCTGACGGAGCGCTGTGGTTCAGCAACGATGGCGACGTCGGGAGGATCACCACAGCCGGGATCGTGACCACCTACTCCGGCCTCGGTGTCGACCCGAATGACATCACCACGGGCCCAGATGGGGCACTGTGGTTCACCAATTACGACAATGCCATCGGGAGGGTGACCGTGCCAGCCCCTGCGCTGGCGAGTTTCAGCCCCACTTCGGGTGCGGTGGGCACAAACGTCACCATTGTCGGGACTGCGTTGGAGGATGCCCGCTTGGTGACGATTGACGGGATCGGGGCGGCGATCAGCAAGGACACTGCCACCAAGATCAGGTTCACCGTCCCTTCTGGAGCCAACAGCGGCAAGATCGAGGTCACGACACCAAGCGGCACCGGGGTCAGCGCCACGAACTTCACGGTCCTGAACTGAAACGTGGGCGGCGCCCTTGCGCCCCAACCACCTGGGGGCACGTCGGCGAGCTGGTTTCGGCCAAGAGCCCGGGCAGTTGCGCGAATCTCCCTGAGCCGACGATCGTGAGCTGGCCGCCCTGCTGCATCCGGTGCGCACATTGAACGGGACTTCGTCGCACTCTTTGAGGACTCGAGAATGACGCTCACCAGTTCGCGACACTCTCCTCACTTGGGGTGAATCCCACTTCGCTCGGAGGGGACGGCAGTTCGAGCGGAACGGCGTCGTCAATGACCCGCGAGGTCCGCCAAATCGCGAGCCCAATTCGCAGCCCAGCCCCCTTGCCCGGCGTTACTTGCGTACTCCCGGAACATCAGTGCCGCTTCTTCTCGCAGGACTCCCCCGCGAAGCCGAGGCAGAACATATCCCGGCATCCCATCGGCGTCGCGGCCCTCGTCCCAACGCTCAAATGTGGCAACGCCGCCATCGCTCGGCGACTCGAGTCCATAGACGACCATTCCGACCTTGGCGACGAACGCTGCCCCGAGGCACATCAGGCAGGGTTCCAAGTTCACGTACAGACAGGCCCGATGGCGGCGACCGGAGATCAGCCGGTCTGCAGCTTCGAGGGCAAGGAGGTCGGCGTGAACGAGGAGTCGTCGGCTCGCCCGCTCTCGGGTGTGTTCAGCCGCGACGATCTCGTCGTCCACCACAACGACCGCTCCGATCGGCATTTCGCCGCGTTCCATACCAGTCCTCGCAACGGCCAAGGCCTGGTGCATGAACCGCTCGTGGTCTTCGCTCACGACTCTATTTTTCCGCTTCGAGAAGCTATCGGCGGCGTCCCGTGACCTCGCTCGGCACCAATCACTCGACGACCTCTGCTGGTCGGGTGATCAATCTGGTAACGGTGCCCCGTTTGTCGATTCTGGCGCGACGTCGCGAGCGGAGTCGCACACGTTGGTTGACACGGTGCTCGCGTGTACTCACTCCTCGGACAGGGCATCCGCCATGTCGTCGGCAAGGTCAGGATTCTGATACGGCCCCGCAGCGCGCAGAGCCTTCATCACCTGGCGCTGCGTGAGCGGATCCTTGTCCTGGCTCATCTTGATTTTGCAGACAAACCGCGTAATCGGCAACCGGAGACCCACCGTTCCCCGGGCCACTGGTCGAGCCCACTCCGGGTCGAGCAGCATCGGCCGGTCGACGTGGCGCTCGAAGTGGGCGACAAGTCTGGCCAGCACCGTGAGCGTCTCTTCCTCGTCGAGGAGCTGAGGAACGCCGTAGCAGTGAACGGTACTGAAGTTCCACGTGGGCGCCCGTATCGCTCCGGGTGCGTACCAGCTCGGGGAGATGTAACCGTGGCGGCCCTGAACGATGAGCAGGACCTCTCTGTCACCGAACCCATGGATCACCTCGTCGGGCCGACCGACATGCGTGACGACGGCCAATCGATCGGTGTCCTCGTCGAGCAGGACCGGACAATGCGATGCCACCAGCTCGTCGTCGTTCTTACTGACCAAGATCGCCCACGGGTTCTCACTGATCAGCCGACGCACCACCTCGGGATCCTCGGTCGCGTGATACGCGTTGTGGCGCACGAGGCCATTCTGGCATCGCAGCTTTGCTCGCCGTGACAGCCGGTACGCCGTTCGCCGACAAAGTAAAAGGGGAGCGGCGATCCCAGTCGTACCGGAGCGTCCTACTCCCTGAGCTGGCGGGGCGGGTAGAGACCTCGGTCGATCTCACCGTCGTCCCGGCGGCCGAGGGTGCGCACCATTAGGCGGCGGTGGACACGAAGACCGGGCGATCACCCTCGACCTCAACCCGCCGTATGGTCCGCGGGCCGGTCAGCCGCTCGCCGACAGCGCGGTGGTTCGTCGAACGCTCGTCCCAGATGGCGATGTCTCCCGGGGTCCAGTGCCAGCGGCAGTGGAACCGGGGCTGGTCGATGTGGCAGCCCAAGAACCCGAGGATGGCGTCACTCTCCTCCTTCGACATCCCCACGATGCCTCGCATGAACCCTCCGCCGAGGAAGAGTGCGTTTCGCCCGGTGTCGGGATGAGTCCTCACCAACGGGTGGGCCACCGGCGGGTAGGCCTGTCGGAGCGCGTCGGTCAACTTTTGGACGGCTTCTCCGGACCCTGCCTTACGCAACATCGCATCGATGAAGCATGTGTTGTCGTGCTCGACCGTGAGTCCCTGCAAGAAAGCGCGCATCGACGGCGAGAGCTCGGAGTACGCGGCTGTCATGGACGCCCACATCGTGTCCCCACCACGCTCGGGCATCACCTCGGCGCAGAGGAGCGCGTATTTCGGCGGGTCGGCGACCCACGTCACGTCGGTGTGCCACGAATCTGCTTCCGACGGGCTCTCGGGACCGTCCGAAATGCGCTGGAACGAAGGAGTCGTCTCGCCGAGCAGCCGGGAGATTGGAAAGACGTTCGGTGTCCCGAGCTTGCCGGCAAGCGCCAGATGCTCTTCCTCGCAGAGGTTGGCCCCACGAACGAAGATGACCTCGTACTCGTGGAGAACGCAACGAACGTCCTCGACCTGCTCGCTCGTGAGTGTGCCGAGCTCGATCGAACCGAGTTCCGCACCCAGAGCACCAGCGACCGGCCGCACCTCGATGTTCATCGCCGTCTCCTCCCTCGACCCGGAGCGATCCTGGCCCGGCGTGCATCATGGCCGATGCCATCTCCCTGCGTCGGGAGGAACCGTGAGGCTTCGCTTGGCCGATCCTGCGACCATCCGCAGGACCCACGACGACGCAGGAAAATATCCCGGGAGTCAGCCCTCGAGGGACCCGACCGGCACGACTTCGGCACTCGGGTGCGGGGGTCTGTCGGCTAGCACCCAGCGCACGATCATGTAGCCCTCGAGCCGGCCGCCCGTGTCCAGCCAGTTGGCGACCCCCGGTCCCGGTTCCTCGGGAGCGATCACCAGGCGCCAAGAACCGTCCTCCGAGCGCGTCGCGGTCTCGTTGTTGAGCGCCGTGGTGGTGTAGCGGTAGTCGAAGCTCTCCATCCACGGCGACGTCAACGTGAGGCCCCAGTAGAGGAACGGCCTCTCTGGCTCGTGCACGGTGACGACGAGCGCCTGGCCAGGCTCGAGCCGGAAGCGGCCGCCGTGATAGGTCATCTCCGCGTTGGAGTGCGAGCGCACCTCGTCCTCTTGCGACTCCACGTGGGCGGCGCCGGCCTGGCCGCCGAAGGTGTTCATGTTCGTCGCCGCGTCGCTGCCACATCTGCATCGCGGTCGAGCCGACGAAGGTGAGGAACATGGCGGCTCGCTCGAGCTTGGGCGCCAGTTCCTCGCTCGAGAGCAGCGGTGGCGGCACCGTCTCGCCGGGTTCGGGGACCAGCTCGACGCGCAGTCGAGACAGACGTTCGGGCGACTTCACGAAGTGCGTCTCCCGTATGGCGAGCTGCGCCGTCCCGGGCTCGAGCACCACCGAGTTGCGCGGCCTCGGCGTGGGCATTGACGACTCGGGAGCGATGAGGATGTCCACCTCGCCGTCGGGACCGAGCTCGAACTCGTCGATGTGGGTCTGGGTCTGCGTGCCGGTGCGCCCGCCGACGGGGCCCTGGCCGAACGGGGTGCCGAACGTCATGCCGAGGTAGGCGCACTGGCCCCGCTGGCCAACCAGGCGGTACGACCGGGTGTCGTCGAGCACGCAGAAGAGGTAGTGCACGTCGGGGTTGTCGACGAGCAGCTTGCGGTACTCGTCTTGCAGGGTGAACAGCTGCGGGTGGATGGGGTCGGACTTCTCCACGAACCACTCCAGCGCGAGGCGCGCCAGGCGGGTCACCCATCGGTAGCCCTCAGCCAGGTCGACGGCCGACTCGGGGACCCCAGTCGCCTGGTGCACGACGTCGAGCGCCGCCTTCTGGGCGGCCACCCAGGCCTCGAAGGCCTCGTCGAGACGGGTGTCCTGCATCG
This sequence comes from uncultured Acidimicrobiaceae bacterium, assembly GCA_963822265.1. GTDB lineage: Bacteria > Actinomycetota > Acidimicrobiia > Acidimicrobiales > RAAP-2 > Bog-473. Next base: position 70,818 of record CAWGHA010000042.1, on the reverse strand, counting down.
CCGGTGACGCTAGTGGCCACGGCGGGCGAGTCGCCTGCCGCAGGCTGCCTGTGTAGGTTTCGTCACGTGACCGACACCGCGACGGAGATGACCGAGACCACCGAGACCCAGGAGCAGCTCAGTGACCTGCGGGCCTGGCTCGCGGGCAACTGGGACCCCGACCTGACCGTGGCCGACTGGTGGGAGCGTCTCGGGCTGGCCGGATGGTCTGCCCCCGGACTCCCGGCGCACGCCTACGGCAAGGGGATGGCCCGCGCCGACGCCGTGCTGGTCCAGCAGGAGATCGCGAACTTCGGGGCGCTCGGCGCGCCCGCGGGGCTCGGGCTGCTGCTCGCCGCTCCCACCATTGCGACGCACGGCACCCGGGAACAGATCGACCTCTACGTGCGCGAAATCGTGACGGGACGCAAGGCCTGGTGCCAGCTCTTCAGCGAGCCCCAGGCCGGCTCCGACCTGGCCGGCCTGCAGACGAGGGCGGTGCGTGACGGCGACGAGTGGATCGTCAACGGCCAGAAGGTCTGGACCTCGGGCGGCCAGTACGCCGACCTCGGCATGCTCCTCGCCCGGACCGATCCCGACGTCCCCAAGCACCAGGGGATCTCGTACTTCGCCTTCGAGATGCTCCAAGACGGCGTCGACGTGCGTCCGCTGCGCGAAATGACCGGCCACGCCCTCTTCAACGAGGTCTTCATCACCGACGCCCGAGTGGCCGATTCCGCGCTCATCGGGGGCGTGAACAACGGGTGGGCGGCAGCCAACACCACGCTGATGAACGAGCGCGCCGGCCTGGGCTCGGGCGGTGGCAACGCGGCGGGCGGCGGCATGGCACAGCCCGGCACGGTCATGGGCATGCTCCCCAAGCGCGTCGGCGACCTGGTGGCACAGGCCGGCGAGCGGGCGGCGCGGAGCGGGACGGGCTCGTCGGCCGGCGCCGTGGGTGCTCTGCGCGGCGGTGCGAGCCTCCTCATAGGTCTCGCCCGATCCCGCGGCGTCAATACGGACTCCGGCATCCGCCAGGAGCTGGCGCGGCTCTACACGCTCGGCGAGCTCGGACGCTTCAACGGTCTGCGTGTCAAGGCCGTGAAGGAGCAGGGCGGCGACATCCCCGGCATGCCCAACGTCGCCAAACTCTCCATGAGCCAGATCGTCCGGCTGACCCGCGATCTCGGTCTGCGCATCGCCGGTCCGGCGGGCATGCTGCACGCCTACGAAAGCGACGACAAAGCCGCGCTCAAACACGCCACCGGCGATCCCTTCGCAGGGGGCGTCAGCGAGATGGCCCTGTTCGCGCAGGCGCCCCCCATCTACGGCGGCACCGACCAGATCCAGCGCAACATCATCGGCGAGCGGGTGCTGGGCCTGCCCAAAGAGCCCAACAACGACCGGGTGACGCCGTTCTCCGAACTGCCGAAGAACGCCTGAGCGGCCTCGGCGCGGAACAGCCGGGCAGAGGTCGAATTGTGGGCGCAGCGGAGAGGACCCTGCGCGGCGCCGCCGCCATCGTGGGCGTGGCCGACGACGTCTCGCCGACCGGCGAGCTCGAGCGCACCGGGCGCGCCCTCGAAGTGGCGATGGTGCTCGAAGCGCTCGAGGATGCCGGCCTGGCCCTGTCCGAAGTGGACGGCGTCTGCCACGCCGAGTCGGCGGTCGCCCTGGCCGAGTACCTCGGCGTCCACCCGCGCTTTTGTGAGTCGACGATGACGGGCGGATCGAGCTACGAGGTGCACGTCGAGCACGCCGCGGCCGCCATCGCGGCCGGGCTGTGCGACGTCGTGGTGAGCGTCTATGCGGCCACCCCACGCAGCGACCGGCGTCGGCCGGGCCGGGGCGCGGTCCGGCGACCCGGCGGCGCCTTCAACCCGCTGGCCGAGTGGGAGATGCCCTACGGCCTGCGCACACCCATGGGGCCGTACGCTCTCGCCGCGGCGCGTCACATGCACCGGTACGGAACGACCTCCGAGCAGCTGGCGCAGATTGCGGTGACGACGCGACAGTGGGCGCAACTCAACCCGCGGGCGCGTTACCGCGACCCGCTCACCGTCGAGCAGGTGCTCGCGTCACCCCTGCAGGTGAGCCCGCTGCACCTGCTCGACTGCTGCCTGGTGACCGACGGGGCGGGGGCCTTCGTGATGACCAGCGCCGAGCGGGCGCGCTCGCTGCGCAAGCCTCCCGTCTACGTGCTCGGTGCCGCGTCGTGCACCGACCACATGGTGATCAGCCAGATGCCCGACCTCACCACGACGCCGGGTGCGGTCTCGGGCGCCAAGGCCTTCGACATGGCCGGGGTGCGGCCGGGAGATGTCGACGTGCTGATGGGTTACGACAGCTTCACCATCACCCAGCTCCTGCACCTCGAGGACCTGGGCTTCTGCCAGAAGGGCGAGGGCGGCCCCTTCGCGGCGGAGGGCACGCTCGGGCCAGGCGGGAGCCGCCCGGCCATGAACACCAACGGGGGAGGTCTCTCCTACACCCACCCGGGGATGTACGGCATGTTCCTGCTCGTCGAGGCGACGCGCCAGCTGCGCGGGGAGTGCGGGCCGCGCCAGGTCCCCGATGCCTCCGTCGCCGTGGCGCACGGATCGGGCATGTTCCTCTCGGTGATGTCGACGGTGGTGCTCGGCACCGAGGCGGCACTGTGAGCCCCAACCCCGAGCCTGGCGTCGCACCTCTGAGACGCGAGCCACCGGTCAGCCCTGAGAGTGCGCCGTTCTGGGAGGCGACGCGCCGCGGGGTATTCCTGCTCCAGTGGTGCACGCAGTGTGACGAGCCCGTCTTTTACCCGCGCGCGACCTGCCCTCGCTGCGGCCCGCCGGCGGCCGGACTGACCTGGCGCGAAGCCTGCGGTAGGGCCACGGTGCACGCAGCGGTGGTCGAGCACCGGCCGGACGCGGCCGGCGCGGCGTTCTCCGGCGGACAGCCCTACTGTGTCGCGCTGGTGGATCTGGAGGAGGGGGTGCGCATGATGACCAACGTCGTCGGCTGCGCGCCGGACGATGTGTCCGCGGGGATGGCGGTCACGCTGACATGGGAGCCGCTGTCGGACGGGAGGCAACTGCCGCTGTTCGAGCCCGTCTCCGCCGGGGAGCGGGCCGCGAGCGTTCGAGACGAGGGTCCGTGAGTGTGCCCGACGACAAGGGGGCCGCGGTGGGCGCTGGCATGCTCCATGCCTGGTGGGCCCAACGCATCCCGGATCGTCCGGCGCTGATCAGCCCGCTCGGCGACCGGACCTACGGCGAGCTCAACGCCAACGTGAACCGGTTGACCCGGGCGTTCCGCGCCCGCGGGTTGCGCCCCGGAGACGCCGTGGCCCTCATGTGCACGAACCAGCCCGAGTTCGTCGAGGTGCTCTATGCCGCGAACCGGGCCGGCCTGCGGCTCACCCCGATCAACTGGCACCTGACCGGCCCCGAGGCCGGCTACATCGTGGAGAACTGCGAGGCCAAGGTGTTCGTCGCCGCGGCCGGGCTGGGTGAGCACGCCATGGCGGCGGCACAAGCCGGCGGGTCAGGGCTCGTTCGGGTGGCGGTCGGGTCGGGCCTGCCCGGGTTCGAGGCCTACGGGGATCTCCTCGCGGGCGAGGACGGGTCCGACGTCGACGACCCCGTCGCCGGCACACAGATGCTCTACACGTCGGGAACGACCGGGCGACCGAAGGGCGTGCACCGCCAGGGTGCACCGCCGAGCGCCCTGGCCACGGTCAACTTCTGCGGCTACGACGAGGCGTACGAGACGAGCGTCGACGCCCACCTCGTGACCGGGCCCCTCTACCACGCCGCGCCGCTCGCCTTCTCGGTCGCCGTCCCCTTCCTCTATGGCGTGCCCATCGTGGTCATGGAGCACTGGGACCCGGTCGAGACGCTCCGCCTCGTCGAGGCACACGGCATCACCCACACCCACATGGTGCCGACGATGTTCCACCGGCTGGTCGCGCTCCCCGAGGACGTGCGGTCGCGCTACGACCACTCCTCCCTGCGTTTCGTGATCCACGGGGCGGCACCGTGCCCGGTGCCGGTCAAGCAGCGCCTCATTCAGTGGCTCGGTCCGATCGTGGTCGAGTACTACGCGGCCACCGAGGGGCTCGGGACCCTCGTCGACTCCGCGACCTGGCTCCAGCACCCGGGGACGGTCGGGCGCCCGATGGCGCCGGGACTGGTCAAGATCGCCGACGAGCGCGGCGGCGAGAAGCCGCCGGGCGAGGTCGGCCTCGTCTTCCTCCGCTCCCCCGCCGCCTCCCGGTTCGACTACTACGGCGACCCCGACAAGACGGCCGACGCGTTCCGGGGTGACTATTTCACGCTCGGTGACATGGGCTACATGGACGACGACGGCTATCTGTTCCTGACCGACCGAACCGCCAACCTGATCATCTCGGGCGGGGTCAACATCTACCCGGCCGAGGTCGACGCCGTGCTGCTCGAGCATCCGGCCGTCGGCGACGTGGCAACGATCGGCGTACCCGACGAGGAGTGGGGAGAGTCCGTGCTGGCCGTGGTACAGCCGGCCGAGGGGGTGGAAGGCGGCGACGACCTGGCCGACGAGCTGCTGGCCTTCTGCCGGCAGCGCCTGGCTCACTACAAGTGCCCGCGCGCCGTCGATTTCGTACCCGAGCTCCCCCGCGAGGATACTGGGAAGATCTTCAAGCGAAAACTGAGGGACCGCTACCGAGAGACCGGGAGCCGGCGTGATGCCGCGGCACAGGGCCGGGGTCCAGGACCAAAGGAGTGAATCGTGGGAATCTGTGACGGACGGGTCGTCGTCGTCAGCGGCGCCGGCCGCGGCATCGGGCGCGAGCACGCGCTGGCGTTCGCCCGCGAGGGCGCCAAGCTTGTCGTCAACGACCTCGGCGCCGAGATCGACGGCTCCGGCTCCTCCACCGGGCCTGCCGGCGAGGTGGTCGACGAGGTGCGGGCCATGGGTGGCGAGGCCGTCGCCAACGGCGACGACGTCTCGGACTACGACGGCGCCGGTCGGATGATCCAGACCGCCATCGACACCTTCGGCACCATCGACGTGCTGGTGAACAACGCCGGGATCTTGCGGGACCGCATGCTCGTCAACATGACCATCGACGAGTGGGACGCGGTGATCCGTGTGCACCTGCGGGGCACGTTCGCCCCGACGCGCCACGCCGCCGAGTACTGGCGCAACCGTACGAAGGCCGGCGAGACGAACGATGCCCGCATCATCAACACGACGTCGCCCTCGGGCATCTACGGCAACGTGGGCCAGACCAACTACGGGGCCGCCAAGGCGGGCATCGCCGCCTTCACCGTCATTGCCGCCAAGGAGCTGGGACGCTACGGCGTCACCGTCAACGCGATCGCGCCGGCGGCCCTCACCCGCATGACCGAGGGTCTCGGCATGGCGACCGACGCACCCGAGCGCAAGCCCGAGGAATTCGACCCGATGGACCCGGGGAACATCGCGCCGATCGTGGTGTGGTTGGGCAGCGCCGAGTCCAAGGACGTGACCGGGCGCGTGTTCAACGTCCAGGGCGACCACATCTCGGTGGCCGAGGGCTGGGTGGCCGGACCGGGCGCGGACAAGGGTGATCGCTGGGACCCCGATGAGTTGGGCAAGGTCGTGCCCGACCTGGTGGCCAAGGCCGCACCCAACGCCAACATGGGCGGACGACGGGGCTGACCGTGGACGCCGGGGCGACCCCTCCGCTGCCGAGCCGGCGCGAGGTCGACGAGGCCGTCCAAGTGGTCCACGACCACGCAGATCGGCTCTTCCTCTGGGACTACGAGCGCGACCGGGGGCAACTGGTCACCCTCTACGAGAAGGCGATGGGGTCCCAGTGGAACAGCGTCAAGGACCTCGACTGGTCCGTCGACGTCGACCCCGAGCGGCTGGTGGCCGAGCAGGAGAGCCCCGTGCTGGCCGTGGCCCGCGTGGCGGGCACGCTCCCCGGCTCGCCGCTGGCGTCGTGGGGCGAGCGGGAGTACATCCAGCTTGGTCTGGAGTTCTTCAAGGCCTCGCTCTCGCAGTTCATGCACGGAGAGCAGGGCGCGATGATGACCGCGGCCAAGATCGTCGAGACGGTGCCGTGGATCGACGCCAGGTACTACGCGTCCACCCAGACGATGGACGAGGCTCGCCACACCGAGGTCTTCGCCAAGTATCTGCGCACCAAGCTGGGCGACGCCTACCCCATGAGCCCGTTCCTCAAGGCACAGATCTGGTCTCTGCTCGAGGACTCGCGTTGGGACATCGCCTACCTCGGGATGCAGATCGTGATCGAATCGCTGGCGCTGGCCGCGTTCGGAGACATGCTGCGGCGAACCAACGAACCCCTGCTCTCGAAGCTCCTGCGCTACGTGATGTCCGACGAGGCGCGCCACGTGGCGTTCGGGGTGCTCACACTCTCGGAGTACTACGCCTCGCTGAGCGAGGCCGAGCTGCTCGAGCGCCAGGAGTTCCTCGTCGACGCCACCTTGAACTCTCGGGCCCGCGCGACCACGCCCGAGGTCTGGGAGCGCCTGGGCACCACCGCCGAGCAGGTGGCCCCCTTCATGGTGCAGGCGGCGCAGAAGACGAAGGCCAACCCGGCCGGCGGCTTCGCCCGCGGCTTCTTCTCCAAGCTCGTCCCCAACGTGCGCAAGCTCGGCCTGCTCGACGCCAACGACGGCTACCTCCGCCGGCGCTGGGGCGAAGCGGGCCTGCTCGAGTTCGAGTTCGCCGATGACACGGGTTCGGACTACGAGTCCTACGATGCCGTGGCACGCGACAGAGCGGCGGCGGCCGGCACCCCTGGCGGCGCCGTCGGGCAGGGATGAGTCCGGCCGCAGGGCCGATCGCGCGTATCCGGGCCGTCTGCCTCGACCTGCCCGAGGCGGTGGAGAAACCCTTCGGCGACCACACCGCACCCGCGTTCCGGGTACGCGACAAGCTGTTCGTCTTCACGAGCGAGGACGGCAGTTTCGTGACGGTGAAAGCACCGAAAGGGGCGCAAGAGGTGCTGGTGGCGTCCGACCCCGAGCGCTTCTTCGTTCCCGCCTACGTGGGACCCAAGGGCTGGGTCGGTGTGCGGCTGGACCTGGCCGCGCCCACGGACTGGGACGAGGTCAAGGAGATGATCACCGAGAGCTACTGCCTCATCGCGCCGAAGCGCCTGGCGTCCGTGGTCGAGCATCGAGGGGATGCGTCTCCGAGGTGACGTGAGGTTCCGAATGGCCTCCGACCGGGACGTCGAGGCGATCGCCGCGCTGCATGCCGACAGCTGGCGCCGCAACTACCGCGGTGCGTACCTGAATTCCTTCCTCGACGGTGACGTCCTCGCGGATCGCCGTGCGGTATGGACGGACCGGCTCACTCAGCCCTCGACGAACCACTTCACCGTGGTCGCTGAGCGCGATGGAGAGATGGTCGGCTTCGCACACACCATTCTCGATGACGACCCCGAGTGGGGTGCACTGCTGGAGAACCTCCATGTCGCGCATGACCTGAAGCGGCGAGGGACGGGCAGCCACCTCATGTCAGAGACCGCCCGCGAACTGCTCGAGCGCCGACCCCCGTCCGGCCTGTCTCCCCGGTCCGGCCTGTACCTGTGGGTTCTCGAGCAGAACACGCCCGCCCAAGCCTTCTACGACGCGCGAGGCGGTACCGCCGTCGAGCGCACACTCCGCGGACCTTTCCCAGGCGGGGGAACTGCGTTCGGACTGAGATACGCCTGGTCCGACCCCTCGATACTGCTCGCGGAGAACTGACGGCGAGGCCCCCGGGCGCACCACGACCGCCGATGCCGGGGCGGCCCCGGGCAGTTGCCGGATTCGGGTCAGCGCAGCGGCGTGAGCCCGGTGAGCACGGCGTCCATCGTCTCGCTGTAGTGGACGCTGCCCTGGTCGGCCGAGACCAGCTCGTGCTCGCGCACGATCAGTCCCGTCGAGGGGACGACCCAGAAATCGGTCGGATTGGTGACGCTCTGGGCGCCCTCGTAGCGGAAGTCGACGCGCACGTGGTCTACCTCGACCGCCCGCCCGCCAACGGTCATGGTCACGGGCCCGAGTGCCGCGCCGGTCATGGAGACCCGTTCCCGCGGGCTGTCGAGCGAGCAACTGGCGCGCCAGTGCATCCCCTTGGACGGATCGGGCGGCAGCAACCACGCCGTGTCGGGGCATCTGACGGTCGACGTCGTCTGCGATCCGGCGATCGACTCGAAGGTCACCAGCCGGGGTAAGCGCAGCCCACCGCCCGGCGTCGAGCACATCGTCGTCGTCTCGGTGTGCTCGGTCAGCGGCAGCCAGCTCACCGTGGCGCAGCGGTCGTCCGCGACGATCATGGAGGTCCGCGACGGGAAGCCCCGGCTCACGCCCAGCAGGCTCAGGCTCTCGCCGCCGCTGGTCCGGTAGGTGTAGACACCGGGGGCGGGCAAGTGGCCGCGCAGCGAGTCCAGGACCTTGGCCGTCTGCTCCTTGCGGTACACGCGCAGTGCCTCGCGCAGGCCCACCGGTGACGAGACGGTGCGGAACACCAGCGCCCAGGCTGTACCACCCGCCGAGGCAACGATGACGATGGCGAGCACCAGAACGGAAAGCCACCGGTGCTGCTGGACCCAGTGCCAGACGATCACATCTCGATCCTAGCCGAGCGACCGTTGGGCTTGGTGGGACGAGCGTGTGTCAGCGGAACCGCGGCACTGACCGGTCACCATGACCCCTTCAGGCCCGATCGGGCACCCAGTTGCCGTGGAACCCGGCCGGGACCTGCACCGGCAGGTGCACGACGGCCTGCACCTCGCCGTCCAGATCGGCCGCATGGAGGACGTAGAGCGCGGAGGTCCCGAGCTCGGGTTCGTGCACCAGGGTGAGAACCCAGCCGTCGTCCTCGGCGGCGCCGTCGTGGCTCGGCACGAAGACCGCCTCGCCGACCGAGGCGCCCCGGCCGAACCGCCGGGCCGTGGTCGTCGCGCGCTCGAGGTCGTGACGCAACAGGGTCGACTCCGTTCCCACGATCTCTCCCACGGCCCCCACCGACACCGCGTAGGCGTAACGGTGCGGCAGACCGACGCGGCGCTCGTCGACACGCGGGAACTCCTGGCCGCGTTCGTCGAGGCGCTCCTCTTTGACCACGCCGCCGCGCCCGTCGACGTGCCAGCGCTCGAGCGTGGGCGTCCCTTCGGACGGTCCGAGGAACTGGGTGCGGAACATGGAGGGGTGGCGCACGACGTCGAGCACGATGCCGTCGCCGCCGGGCTCGTCGAAGGCGTTCACCGGGTGGAACACGTAACAGGGCTCCGTGTCGTGCCATACGACCTCGGTCGAGTCGCCGTCACGCGGGAGCAATCCGACCCGCGAGTGGTAGCCGTCCTCCCAGCGGTAGGGGAACGAAGCACCGGAGGCGGCGGCATCCATGGAGAACGTGACCGGCAGGTCCAACAGGACCACGTAGCGCTGGGTGATCGCGGTGTCGTGCACGCTCACCGGGCCACCCATCGCGACGCGCCGCGACGACCGCACGCGCGCGTTGGTGTCGAGCACCGTGACCTCGACCTCGTCGCCCCACCCGAAGAAATACGAGACCGCGTAGAGCTCGCCGGTGAGCGGATCGCGCTTGGGGTGCGCGGTGTAACCGCCGCCGAGGGTGCCGCCGAAGTCGCACGGACCGATCGTCTCCAGCTCGTCGGTCAGCTCGTAGGGCCGCGCGCCTGCCTCGACGATGGCGAAGGTGCGGGTGCCGTGGCCGATCACGTTGGTGTTCGGTGCGAAGTCCATGCCGGCGTGCACCCCGCCCGGGCGCGGCTCCTCGCCGAGCGCGCGAGCCACGGTGGCGGAGCGAACCCAGCGGTTGCGGTACCACTCGGCGCGCCCGTCGCGCAGCCGGACACCGTGCACCATGCCGTCGCCGGTGAACCAGTGGTACGAGTCCGGCTCGGGCGCAGTCACCGGGTTGGGCCCGTTGCGGAGATACCGACCGCACAGGGCCTCGGGGAGCCGGCCGGTCACCCGCAGGTCGGTCGCCGTCGTCTCCTCCCTGACCGGCGCGAAGTTACCTTCGAGGTAGGGATTCGCAGTCGTGGTCACGTCGCCTCCTCGGTCGAGACCCCCTGTCGCGTCCCACGTTAGGCACGATCGCTTGCGTGAACAATGCGTGATCGTCGTGGACGAGCCGCGTCGACCACCCACGGCAGCCGCGGCCGCGCTATCGTTCTCTCCGAGGGCACCACCAGTAAAGAATTGGAAATCCCTCTGGCTCGTACGAGCCACCGGCCGCGGCCCCCGAAACAAGGGCTTAATCTGGCCAGGAGAGGAGTGGATTTTCAATGGCAACTGGTTCCGTGAAGTGGTTTAACGGTGAGAAGGGCTTTGGCTTCATCACCCAGGACGGTGGCGGCCCCGACGTATTCGTGCATTTCAGCGCGATTTCCGGATCGGGCTACCGCAATCTCGAAGAGGGCCAAAAGGTCGAGTTCGAGACCAACCAGGGCCCCAAGGGGCTGCAGGCCGCGAACGTCCGCGCCATTTAGCGCAGCGGCTCACGTTCACGCTGTACCGGGACGACCGGCTGCCGCGAGCACCTGAGCAAAGGACCTGAAAGGACAAGACCCCGCGTCTCGAAGGCGCGGGGTCTTGTCGCGCCAGGGCGTCTGCCGCGACTACCGGTACGGCCCGCGACGCGACGCCGTGACGGCGAGCACGTCGTCGGCCAGCTCGCGCCGGCACACCACGAGGTCGGGCAGCCAGGCGTCGGGGTCGCCGTAGCGCAGGGGTGCCCCGTCGAGGCGGCTGGCATGCAGGCCGCTCGCCGTCGCCACCGCGACCGGCGCGCACGAGTCCCACTCGTACTGCCCCCCGGCGTGGACGTAGACCTCCGCCTCCCCCAGGACCACCGACGCGATCTTGGCGCCGGCCGAGCCCATGGGGACCATGACGGCGCCGATCGCCTCGGCGACGTCGTAGGCCACGTCGGGCGGGCGGCTCCGCGAGACCACGACCCGGGGCGGCTCGTCGCGGCGGTACGGCGGCAGCACCGGCGTCTCCGCGGTGGAGAGCACCATCTCGAGGGCGGGGAGCGCCACGGCGCCCACCACGGCCACGCCACCGACAGCCATCGCAACATGGACGGCCCAGTCCGTGCGCGGCACCTCACGGAATTCCCTCGTGCCGTCGAGCGGGTCGACGATCCACAACCGGCCGGCGCCCGCCACGTGCTCGAGGCCCTCCTCGGAGCGCACATCGTCCCCCGGGTACAGCCGGTTCAGCTCGCTCACCAGCAGGCGATGGGCCAACCGGTCCCCCGCCGCGCCGATGTCGCGGGTGTCGCCCGGGTCGCTCCTGAGCTCGACGAGGGCCTTCCCGGCCAGTGAGGCCAGAAGGGCCGCGTCGCGGTGCTCGTCGACCAGGTCCTCGGGCATGGCCCCTCTTTCTAGACCAAACGCCTGTCCGTGGCCCACCTCGTGAGCTCGTGACGGGTCGAGAGCTGGAGCTTGCGCAGCACCGAGGAGACGTGCGACTCGACCGTCCGGGCAGAGATCCCGAGGTCCCGCGCCACCTCCTTGTAGGTGTAGCCGCGGGCGATCAGGCGGAGCACCTCACGCTCGCGCGGCGAGAGCTGGTCGAGCTCGGGATCGAGGCCGGTGGTGGGCACGTCTCCGTGGGAGAAGGCATGGAGCACGAACCCCGCCAGCCGCGGGGAGAACACGGCGTCGCCGGCGGCCACCCGGTAGACGGCCTGGAGCAGCTCGGAGCCCGAGATCGTCTTGGTGATGTAGCCGCGGGCCCCCGCCCGGATCACCTCGATCACGTCCTCGGGGGCGTCCGAGACGGAGAGAGCCAGGAACTGGACACCCGGGTTGACCGGCAGCACCCCGCGGATGACGGCGTGACCGCCCCCACCGGGCAGGTGCACGTCGAGGAGCACCACGTCGGGCAGGCGCTCGTTGATGAGCTCCACGGCGGCCCCCGTCTCGTCCGCCTCCCCGACCACCTCCACTGCGTCGCCGAGCTCGGCTTTCACGCCCGCCCGGAACACCGCATGGTCCTCCACCAAGAAGATGCGCGGCCGCCCCGCGAGCGGGGCGGGAGGCGCCGACTCAGGGCTCACCTGACGCGCTCCCGGCGCGACATGGAGAGCTGGACCTCGGCTCCCTCGCCGGGGGCGGAGCGGATCACGGCCCGGCCTCCGAATCGCTCCACCCGGGCCCGGATCGACCGGGCGATGCCCTGGCGGTCCTCAGGAACGGCGTCGGGGTCGAAACCCCGCCCGCGGTCGCGCACGTAGAGCATGACGGAATCCTGCTCCACCTCGGCGTAGAGCGAGACCTGGTCGGCTCCCGACCACTTGGCCGCGTTGACGGTGGCCTCCTTGGCCGCCTCGAGCAGGGCGCGCAGCGGATCGTCGAGCTCGCAGTCCCCGACCATGACGACCTGCACGGTGATGCCGTGGTCGGCCTCGACCTGGCGCTGCAGGAGCCCGACCCCCTCAGCCAAGGTCTTCGCGTCCTCGCCCACCGCGCCGGGCGCCCTGCCTTCGAAGAGCCAGGCCCGCAGTTCGCGCTCCTGCGAGCGAGCCAGCCGAACGACGTCGTGGGGGTTGTCAGCCGAACGCTGGATGAGCGCCAGGGTCTGGAGCACGGAGTCGTGGACGTGCGCGGCCATCTCCGCCCGCTCTTCGGCCCGGGCTCGGGCCTGGCGCTCGGCGAGGAGGTCGCGCACCAGCCCCAGCCACCACGGCCCGAGGATGACGACGACGGCGGCCAGGAGCAGGACGGCGCCTCCGATGGGCCGCAGCGAGGCGGCCGTCGGGTGCCGGGTCTCGACGAGGAGGACGATGCCGGCGATCCCGAGGGCGAGGCCGAGTGCCACCCGGACAACGAGCACCCGGCGCCCTCGGGCGTGCGAGTCGCCCCCGAAGAGAGGGGCGACATCCCCTTCGAGGAACGTACGTTCCGACTCGGCCGCGTTCCGCCAGATGACGACGAAGATGCCCACGGCCAAGAAGGTGGGCCATCCGACGAAGCCGATGTAGCCCACATGGAACGCGCTGACGACGATCTGGACGACGATGAGCAGCGGGACCAGGGCGATGAGGAGCCGGATGCCGCGTCGGTCGGTGACGGCCCGCGACAGGATGTTCGTGCTCTCACCCTCGAGGGGAATGACCAGCCACAGCACGAAGTAGGGCAGCACCCCGACGCCGCTCAGCACCGTGAGCAGGACGAACCCGATGCGCAACCACGTGACGTCGATGCCGGTGGAGGCCGAGAGTGCGCCGCAGACGCCGCCGATGACCCGGTTGTCGGGGCTTCGGCGCAGCGAGCGCCACCGCCGGTGATGGTCGTGCAGCCTGTGGTGGCGGTGGGACCGCCAGGGCGGGCCTGAATCCCAGCCCGAATGCCAGGGCGCGACCGGATCCGGGCAACGCCCGAGCGCGGGAGGCCGCGGCGCTGTGGGGCGGCCACCCTCGGGCGGGGGCCGCGAGTCAGGACCAGGTGCCTCGGCGATACCCAGATGATCGCGCGCCGGGTCTCCGCTGACTATGGGGGACATCCCTGATCGATCGGGGATGTGCTCAGGGTCCGACCAGGGTCGTGCCGGATTCACGCGCCAGCACGGGGGGTGCACCCTGAAAGCCATGGACACCGACGCCACGGAGACTCAAGCCATGGACACCGACCCCGCAGACGCCAGCGGCGCCACCGGCGCCACCGACGCCACCGACGCGACACCACACGACACCAGGTGGATGGGGCCAGAGCCGGTCCACCCCGAACAGCGCCTGCACCGGGCCGGCCGGGGCCGGATGCTCGGGGGCGTGGCACTCGGCCTCGCCGATTACTTCGACATCGATCCGACCCTCGTGCGCATCGCCTTCGTCGCCCTGGCCTTCCTCGGCGGCTTGGCTGTGCCCCTCTATCTGGCCGGATGGTTGCTCATCCCTGACGAGGACACCGACCTCTCTCTCGCCGAGGATCTCCTGGCCCGTGAGCGCTCGCGCGCCTGGTAGGCGAACCAACCGACCCGAACCCACCCCCGACACACACGAACACGATCGAATCGAGAGGAGATCGGATGCGCTACCGATGGGACCCCGCCTACCCGACGGGCCGACGCGATTGGCAAGCTCCGGACGCGGGCCTGCGTGCCTCGGACGAAGAGCGCAACGACGTGGCCGACAAGCTGTCGCGGCACTTCGCGGAGGGTCGGCTCGATGACGCCGAGTTCAAGGCCCGCCTCGACGCATGCATGGCGGCGACGACCCGAGGCGAGCTCAACGGTCTCTTCCACGACCTCCCCCGCCTGGCCACGGCGCCACCGCCCCCACCGCCTCGCCGCCACCGCGCGCTCCGCTTCCTCGCCCTGGCCGCGGTGCTCGTGGTGGTTGCGGGGGCGGTCGCGCCGTGGGGGTGGCCGATGTACCACTTCCCCTTCATCGTGTTCGTGGTCGCGGGCTTCCTGCTGTGGCGAAGGTCCGACCACTGGCACCACCATCAGGTCGGGCACCGCGGCGGCGATCCACGAAGCTCCATGCGGGACCGCTGAGAGGCAGGTCAGCGGCATGCGCGCTCATCTCCCGCCTCCGACCGTCGACGCCCGAACCTTGCGCTCCTTGGAGCTCTTCGCCGGACTGCCCGGGGACGAGCTCGACCGGTTCGCGGCGAGCGGCGATGTCACGACCGCCCATCCGGGACAGGTGGTGCAGGCCCAGGACGTGCCCGTCCGCTTCTGGCACGTCGTGGTGCAGGGTCACGCCGTCGTCCAGCGCGACGGGACGCCCATCGGGCTCCTCTCCCGCGGCGACTCGTGGTCCGAGCATTCGCTGCTCAACCGGCAATGCTCCCCGATAGCGGTGGTGGCGCTGTCGCCGCTGACCCTGCTCACCCTCGACGCCCGTGCCTTCTTCGCCGTGCCCGAGTCGCACCCCGTCCTGGCCGGACGCCTGGTGGCGCGCTCCGCGACCTCGCCCGACCGCCTGGCTCAGCCCGTCCTCGCCGCACTGAGGCAGTACCGCGAAAGGTCCGATCGGGAGTGGACGGGGCCGACGGTACAATTCGGGGGGTCCTGAGGCTCGAGGGATCCCGGATGTCGCGGGATCCCAGGACTTGGAGATCCTGAGACCGAGCTGTATCGAGCCGCCGCCGAGTCGCCGCCGTCCGGCGAACCCCGAACCTTCCGAGGAGCCCCCACTCATGCGCACCCTGGCCGGGTGGTGTGTCCGTCATCGCCGTCTCGTGGTCCTGCTGTGGCTGGTCGTCCTGGTGGTTTCGATCGTCACGGTGAAGTCGGCCGGCACGGACTTCTCGAACAACTTCCAGTTCCCCCACACCCAGTCCTTCGACGCCATCAACCTCCTCAAGTCGGCGGCGCCAGGCCGATCGGGTGACACCGAGCAGGTGGTCTTCGGCACCTCCGGCGGCACCAGCCTCGCCGACCCGGCCGTGGGACAGCGCATCAACACCATGACGCACGAGATAGCGGCGCTGCCGTCCGTGACGTCCGCTCCCAGCCCCTACGACGCTTCGGGGAACCTCGTCGACACCACCAATATCAACGCGGACAAGACGGTCGGGTTCCTGCAGGTCCAGTTGTCGAAGCAGCCCAACGACATCTCGGACGCCGAATCCAAGAAGTTCGTCGACATCGTGACAGGCACGTCGGGCGACGGACTCAGGGTCTCGGTCACCGGCGCCCTGGCGGAGAATGCGAACAACCCGTCCTTCAGCAGCACCGGGCTCGGCGTGCTCCTCGCCCTCGTCGTGCTCCTCCTCATCTTCGGATCCGTGTTCGCCGCCATCCTGCCGATCGTCTCGGCCCTGTTCGCGCTCGGCACCGCCGTCGGCATCATCGGTTTGGCCAGCCACGTTCTCTCCATGCCGAGCATCTCGGACGAGGTGATGCTCCTTATCGGGCTGGGCGTCGGGGTGGACTACGCCCTGTTCATCGTCACCCGGCACCGGCAGGGCCTCGTCGCCGGACGCGATATCGACTCCTCCATCGTCAACGCGGTGAACACGTCGGGCCGCGCCGTCCTGTTCGCCGGCATCATCGTCTGCATCGCTCTGTTGGGCATGTTCGCCATCGGCGTGAGCTTCCTGTACGGGCTGGCGCTCGCCGCCGCGATCGGCGTCGCGTTGACCATGATCGCCGCCCTCACGCTGCTACCGGCCATGCTCGGGTTCATCGGCCCCAAGGTCATGAGCCGGTCGCAGAAGAAGAACCTGGCCCGGAACGGGCCGCGCATCGTCGGCGCGGACAGCAAGGGCTTCTGGCCGAACTGGGCCGACCGGGTGCAGCGTTTCCCCTGGCTCTCCGCCGGCCTCGCCCTGGCCATCGTCGTGGTGCTCGCCCTGCCGTTCTTCTCCCTCCGACTCGGCTCGGCCGACCAGGGGACCGACCCGGCGGGCACCCCGACCCGAGTCGCCTTCGACATGCTGTCGAAGGGTTTTGGGCCCGGCTTCACCGGCCCGCTGATGCTGGTCGGCGTGGTCCAGCCCGATCAACGGGCCGCCGTGGACAACGTCGTGCACGAGGTCGCTCAGCAGCCCGACGTGGCGCACGTCGCCGAGCCGCTCTTCATCCCGAGCAGGACCGGGAGCGGGGACGTGATGCTGGTCAACGTCTACCCGGACTCGGCCCCGCAGGACGCGGCCACGACAGACCTGGTGAACCACCTGCGGGACCAGACGATCCCCCAGGCGGTCGGGCACTCGGGGCTCTCCGTGCTGGTCGGGGGGTCGACCGCCATCTACATCGACTTCGCCAACGTGCTGGCCTCGAAGCTGCCGCTGTTCATCGCCCTGGTCGTCGGCCTGTCCTTCCTGCTGCTGATGACGGTTTTCCGCAGCCTGGTGATCCCCCTCACGGCCGCGGTCATGAACCTGCTCTCCATCGGGGCGGCGTTCGGCATCCTGGTGGCCGTCTTCGAGTGGGGTGACCTCGGCTCGCTCCTCGGCCTGCAGGGCACGAGCCCGATTGAGGCCTTCCTGCCGGTGATGCTCTTCGCCATCCTCTTCGGCTTGTCGATGGACTACCAGGTGTTCCTCGTGTCGCGTATCCACGAGGAGTACATCAAGTCCGGCGGCGTCAACCGCGTGGCCGTCCGCAACGGGCTGGCCGCGACGGGCAAGACGATCACGGCGGCCGCGCTGATCATGATCCTCGTGTTCGGGTCGTTCATCCTCGGCGGCAACCGCGTCATCAAGGAATTCGGCATCGGCCTCGCCGCTGGCATCCTGGTCGACGCGCTGTTCATCCGGATGGCCGTCGTCCCCTCGCTCATGATGCTCTTCGGCAAGGCCAACTGGTGGTTCCCGCGCTGGCTCGACCGCTCGCTGCCGCATCTCTCCGTCGACGCCGACGACCTGACGGCGGTCCCGGCCGCCGGGACGAGCACCGCAGCCGAGCCCGAGCTCGCCGGATCCGGGTCCGTCAAGCCGTAGTCGTCGCCCTCGGTCCGAGTCCCGGATCTACCAGGCGTAGTCCTCGGGCGCCGTCTTGTGCCCGGGGAAGATCTCGTCGAGCCGCTCCAAGACCTTGTCGTCGAGCGTCACCTCCACCGCCCGCAGGGCCGAGGTGAAGTGCTCGGGCAGCCGCGGGCCCACGATGGGGGCGGTCACCGCCGGCCGGGTGAGCAGCCAGGCCAGTCCGACCGTGCCCGGATCCTCCCCGATCTCCGCGCACAGGTCCTCGTAGGACTCGAGCTGCGGTCGGCGTGCCTCGATGGTGTCGGCCGCCCGCCCGGCGAAGCGGCGGCTGCCGTCGCGCTCCTTGCGCACGACCCCGCCGAGAAGCCCGCCCGAGAGGGGCGACCAGGGGATCACCCCGATCCCGTAGGCCTCCGCCGCGGGTAGCACCTCGACCTCGACCCGGCGCGAGGCCAGGTTGTAGATCGACTGCTCGCTCACCAGACCGAGGAAGTTGCGGCGGGCCGCTGCCTCCTGCGCCTGCGCGATGTGCCAGCCGGCGAAGTTGGACGACCCGACATAGATGATCTTTCCCTGGTGCCGCAGCACCTCCATCGCCTCCCAGATCTCGTCCCACGGCGTGCCGCGGTCGATGTGGTGCATCTGGTAGAGGTCGATGTAGTCGGTCTGGAGGCGCCGCAGGCTGGCCTCGCAGGCCCGGCGGATGTTGAGCGCCGAGAGCCTGCCCTCGTTCGGCCACTCCCCCATGTCCCCGTAGAGCTTGGTGGCGATGACCGTCTTGTCACGGCGCCCTCCGCCCTGGGCGAACCAGCGTCCCACGATCTCCTCCGTGGCGCCGCGGCCCTTGGAGCGGCCGTACACATTGGCCGAATCGAAGAAGTTGATGCCCGACTCGAGGGCCGAGTCCATGATGGAGAACGACGTCTCCTCGTCGGTCTCGGGCCCGAAGTTCATCGTCCCGAGGCAGATGCGGCTGACGCGGAGGCCGGTCCGGCCCAGGTGTGTGTATCGCATAGAGGGGCAACCTACCGGCCTGAAGGGCGATGTGCACCGGCGTGGGCGCCGATTCGGTGGCGACTGCCGCCCGCTGCCGCCGGACCCTCCCCGGCGTGCGTCCGCCGCGGTGCTCTGCCGTCGGCTGCGTCGGTTCTCCCACATCGGAAGGCGCGGATCACGTGATCCGCGGCAACGGGGGTGACGGGCGGTTCGGCTCCAGCCCTCCGAGGCATGCGATTCGCCGGTCGGGCGGGGCAGCCGGTAGTTTGAGAACGAACTTTTCGGCGCGAACTTGGGAGCATGATGGCGCAGCAGATCCCCCTGGTGGACTACCTGGAGCTGGGCGACGACCCGCACCTGGTGGCCAACGAGTGCACGTCGTGCGGTGCGCGGTTCTTCGATCGACGCAACGCCTGCGCTGCGTGCGAGAGCACCGAATTCAAGAAGATCGACGTCCCGACGACGGGAGAGGTGCGGGCCTTCACCATCGTGAGCTTCGCCGCACCCGGCGTGCCGGTGCCCTTCGTGGCCTCGGTGGTCGACTGTGAGGGAACGAGCGTGCGGGCGAATCTGATCAACGTGACGCCGGATCCCGATCACGTCAGCCTGGGCATGAAGGTGCGCCTGGCCACCGAGGTGATCGGGACGGACGACAACGGAACCGAAGCCGTCGGCTTCGGCTTCGAACCACTGGGAGGTTGAGCGCGATGGCATCGGCATCAGAAGAGCTGTGGGTCCTCGGGATCCACATGACGAAGTTCGGCAAGCACCCCGATAAGGACGTGGTCGACCTGGCCTTCGAGGCGGCGCGTGGCGCGCTGACCGACGGCGGCGTGACCATGAAGGACATCGGCATCATCGGGGCGGGCAACTTGATGGGTGCGTCCGCCCCCACGGGCCAGATGCTCCAGAAGCAGCTGGGCCAGACCGGGATCCCCGTCTACAACGTGTCGAACGCGTGCGCCACCGGCGCCACGGCCCTGCGCGTCGCCATCATGGCGATCAAGGCGGGAGAGACCGACATGGGTCTGGCCGTCGGAGTGGAGAAGCTCGCCGGCGCCGGCCTCCTGGCCGGAGGGAGCCGCGCCTCCGACACCAACTCCTGGACGCCGCACGGTCGGTACGGCGCAGTGGCCCCGGTCGACGGCCGCATCGGAACCGAGACCATGCCGGGTGTCTTCGCCCAGATCGGCATGGAGTACGGGCACCGCTACGGCGGCACGAGCTTCGAGCTCTTCGCCCAGATCAGCGAGAAGAACCACGCGCACTCGACGCTGAACCCGCTCGCGTCCTACCAGAAGAAGATGTCGCTCGACGAGATCATGAACGACGTCATGATCGCCTACCCCAACACGCGCCCGATGTGTTCGGCCAACTGCGACGGGGCCGCAGCGGCCGTCGTGGTCTCCGGTTCGAAGCTCAAGACGTTGTCGCTCGAGCAGCAGAGGCGGGCGGTGAAGATTTCGGCCTCCATCCTGACCACCGACCCGTGGGAGGAGGCCTGCCAGATCCTGCCCAACGTGAACGACCTCACCCGGAGCGCCGCCGCGCAGGCCTACGAGCAGGCGGGCGTCGGACCGGCGGACCTCAATCTGGTCGAGCTGCACGACTGCTTCGCCACGGCCGAGCTGGTCCACTACGACAACCTGGGCCTGTGCGAGCAGGGCGGGGCGGCCGACTTCTTCAAGTCGGGTGCGACCTGGCGTGACGGCAAGACCCCGGTCAACGTCTCCGGAGGCCTCGAGTCCAAGGGACACCCGATCGCGGCCACCGGCATCGCCAACGTCTGGGAGGTGGCCACCCACCTGCGAGGCGAGGGCGGCGACCGCCAGATCGAGGGGGCCAAGGTCGGCCTGACCCACGTCATCGGTCTCGGTTCGGCCTGCGGCGTGCACATCCTGGAGAAGAGCGCGGCCTGAGCGTGAGGGGCCGGCGGCCGTGACCCCGGCTGTCTACGACACCATCGGGCGCGGGTACGTCGCGCACCGCCGGCCCGATCACCGGTGGGAGTCTGCGATCGCGGCACAACTCGGACCCGGCGGCCTCGTCGTCAACGTCGGCGCCGGAACCGGGTCGTACGAGCCGGCGGACCGCAGGGTCGTTGCCGTCGAGCCGTCGCTCGTCATGGTGGGCCAGCGCGCCCCCGGCGCGGGGCCGGCGGTCCGGGGCAGCGCTTCGGCGTTGCCGCTTCCTTCGGGTGTCGCCGACGTGGCCCTGGCCGTGCTGACCGTCCACCACTGGGACGACTGGGAAACGGGGCTGGCCGAACTCTGCCGCGTGGCGCCGCGCCGCGTCGTGGTGGCGATCGACTTCGAGCCTCACTCGCGCTTCTGGCTCTACGAGGAGTACCTCCCCGAGGTCGGAGCCGACACGAGACTCCTCGGACCCGACGCCGCGACGGTCGCCGATGCGATCGGGGCCACGTTCAGCGCCGTTCTCCCCGTGCCGGCGGACATGCGGGACGGCGTGCTCGGGGCCTACTGGCGCCGGCCCGAGGCATACCTGGACCCGGAGGTCCGGGCCAACTGCTCGGGGCTGGCTCTGGCCGATCCGGCCGTCGTCGCCCGCGGGGTGGCCGCGCTGGACACCGACCTGCGCCGGGGGTCCTGGCACCGCCGTCACGGCGAGCTGGCCGGGCTCGACTCGATCGACCTCGGGTACCGGCTGCTGGTCAGCGACGAGAGGGCGACCGCCTGATCACGATCGGGAGGCCAACGGCACGGGGCGCGCCAGGCTCCAACTGAACGTGTCGTCGATCTCGTCGAGCGCCACCGGCTGAGCCAGATCGGCCACGGTCGGGCCGACGCGGTCGGCCACCGACTGGAGCAGGCCGAGGTCGAAACCCCACAGCGAGGCGGCGTTGGTCCCCAGCATGCGGCGGACGTCTCCCTCGGGCAGGCCGCCGAAGACGTAGCGCAGCACGTCGCGGTGCACCGGGAGCCGCTCCCTCCAGGTGCGGGTAGTCCGCACCCCACATGAGGTGCTCCAGGCCGACGTCGTGGCGCATCTCGGCCTCGTAGCGCTTCATCAGCGAGCCACCGAGCCACACGTGCTTCTCGAAATAGTCCCGCGGGCGCATCTTCAGGTAGCTGCGGACGGGCGCACCGCCGTGAGTGTCGAAGAAGGACTCCATGTCCCGGACGAGGGACGGGAGCCACTGCACGCCGTTCTCCGTGACGACGACCTTGAGCTCGGGATGGCGGTCGAAGACGCCGCCGAAGACCATGAACCACAGCGGGCGCCGGGTGAACACGAAGACCTCGTAGAGCCCCAGCATCCCGCCATGGAGCGGGTCGTAGAGGAACTTGGTGTCGGTGGCCGAGCCGGACGCCCCGGTGTGCAGGTTGACCACCATGGCGTGCTCCTCGCAGGCGCTCCAGAAGGGCTCGTAGTACTCGTCCGCATAACCCGGCAGCCCCGAGGTGACCGACATGGCGGGCAGCATGACCCCGCCGAAGATCCCGTTCGCCCGGGCCCAGGCCACCTCCTCCACCGCGCGGTCCATGTCGTGGAAGTCGATGGGCATGCATCCCGCCCGGCGCCCGGGTGCGGCGGCGCAGAACTCGACCAGCCAGCGCAGGTAGCCGTGCAGGGCGGGCCACACCACCTCGAGGCCCTTCTTGGTGTGGCCGCCCAGGTACATGGCGGGCGAGAGCCCGCCGGCGAGGACGGGGCCGGGGAGCGTGACCTCGGCGTGGATCCCCTGCTCCTCGAGGACCTCGAGGCGCCGCCCGCCCCCGTCGCCCGGTATGACCCAGTCGGTGCCGTAGTGCTGGAGCCATCCCGCGGCAGCGTCGATGTCGACGCCCATACCGGCGAGGCGACGGGCGGCGGTGGCCCGCACCGGGTCCGACTCGTCGACCTCACCCGGGTCGAAGCCGCCGAACATGGAGATGGCGAGGGAGGACATGTCCCCAAAGGCGGCGACCGCCTCGCGGTCCTTGGCGTCGACGTAGGAGAGGAAGTGCTCGAGGCTGTCCGGAGACGCGTGGGTGTCCGCCGAGACGACGACGTAGTTGCGCCCGGTCGCCGCCGCGGGTGGTGCCTCAGCCATGGCCACCGCCTCCTTGGGCTCGGAACCGCAGGTCAATGCCGCGCACACTACCCCGGGGGCCCGGCGGGCGAGCGGGAGGCGCCGCCACCCGGTAATTTCGGGTCCCGAGCCGCCATGCACACCTCCTCCACCCTCGTCCTCGTCCTCGCCGTCTTCGGGGCGAGCCTGGTCGAGATGGTCGAGGCGCTGACCCTCGTCGTGGCGGCCGGGGTCAGCCGGGGCTGGCGCTCGGCCCTCGAAGGTGCGGCCGCGGCAGCCTTGCTCCTCGGGGTGCTCGTGGTCGTCGTGGGCATCCCGCTCGTCCGCTACTTCCCGATCGACGCGCTCCGGGTCGTGGTCGGCGCGCTGCTGTTGGTGCTCGGCCTGTCCTGGCTCCGCAAGGCCATCCTGCGGTCGAGCGGTCACAAGGCCATGCACGACGAGGACGAGATCTACGCGGAGACCGTCGCCGAGCTCGGCTCGAGCGGGGATCCCGAAGGCGGGAACGGCACCGGCGTCACTCGGGGCCGGCACCGGCGCGACTGGGTCGGGTTCTCCGTCGCGTTCAAGGGTGTGTTCCTCGAAGGCAGCGAAGTCGTGATCATCGTGATCAGCCTCGGTGCCGCCCAGCACCGCCTGGGGCTGGCCGCCGTCGCCGCAGGGGCGGCGGTCGTCGTCGTCGCCGTCGTCGGCCTCGTCGTGGCGCGCCAGCTGAGCGAGATCCCCGAGAACACCATCAAGACGGCCGTCGGCGTCATGCTCACCAGCTTCGGTGTCTTCTGGGTCGGGGAGGGTGCCGGCGTGCATTGGCCGGGCGACGACCTGGCTCATTCCCGTCCTGGTCGTGTTCTTCGTCGTGGTCTACTTCGCCTTCACCGCGTTCATGCGCGCCCAGCTGCCGGCACCCGTCGAGGAGAAAGCCGCGCCATGAGACACGATCGGGCGCAGCGTGCGGGCCTTCGCACACTTCTGGTGGGACTTCTTCGTCGGCGACACGCCCGAGCTCGCGCTGGCCACGGGCGCCATCGTCGGGCTGGCCTTCCTGCTGGCGGGCGACCACTGGGTCGGCCGCGGTCCTGCTGCCCCTCGTCGCGGCTGGTTTCCTCTTCGCCAGCACCTACCGCGGCAGGCGCCGGGCCCCGCAGAACCGGCCGTAGCGCTCGGAGGCGTCTGGCCGTCACCGGCACGAGACCGATCGGTGATCGGCGCCACGGCGGCCGACCCTTGCCTCGGTGGCCACGTTGGTAGCAAACTGTCTCGCGGCGGTGACCCGCGGCATGCTCCATCTCCTTCGTCGGCACGAACCTCGGCCACGCGGAGAAGCCAGGCGGGCTCGACGCTTTGGGCGAGAAGCGAGCAGGAGGCGAACATGTTCAGACGTACGTTGACCATCGGTGCAGGCGCCGCGATCGTGGCCCTGATCGGGGCCGTGCCGATGACGGCGGCATCTGCTTCGGGACCGGTCCGTCTCGGGCGGCGGCCGTGGTGGACCTGGAGAACGGGCCTTACGGGACGGTCCTCGTGGTGGGCGGCGACGGCGCCGGCGGCCCGTTCGTCGCCGGCTCGTCGCTGTACTTCGCCAGCGTCGACCCTCCGGCACATACAGACCAGAGCCACTACCTGCCGGGGTGCACCATCACGAGGGTCGACACCCAGTCGCAAGGACCGCTCTCGTGCACCGGTCTCACGACGAAAAGAAGATCGATTGGCCGGCGCTCACGACGAGCGGTCCGCCGATCGCCGGCCCCGGCGTCGAAGCAGTCGCTGCTCGGCGAGGTGCACCGGTCCGACCTCGGGGCGGACCAGGTGACCTACAACGGCCACCCGCTCTACCTCTTCGACCCGGGGCCGAACTCGTTCTTCGGCGCGAACTTCTATGAGACGGTCGAGCCGTTGCCGCCGTGGCACACCTCGTGGTACTTGGTTTCGCCGGACGGCACGCCGGCCTCCGGCGCCTCCATGCTCGAGACCGAGTCGCCGCAGACCGGGGCCAACTACCACAGCACGAAGCTGGCGGTCGAGATGCTGCCCGGTGTCGCCAAGCACGGGGTCGCCGTGTCGGTGTACACCTTCAGCGCCGACGATCCGAACTTCAGCACTTGCTACGGCCCATGCGCGATCGACTTCATCCCCGTGTACACCGCCGGCACCCCGGTAGCCGGTACGGGAGTCGATGGCGAGCGCGATCGGTGTCATCAAGCGCCTCGACGGCACCGAGCAAGTCACGTACAACGGCCATCCGCTGTACCTCTACAGCCAAGAGCAACCGCTTGCGGGCAAGCATGGGCCTTCCACCAAGGGGACCGCCGGCAACGGCAAGGGCGTCACCGCCTTCGGCGGGCACCTCCAGATGGTCCAGCCCTAGAAGATCCGCCGCTCCGGCTTGCAGGCTGGACGGCCGATTCGGTGAGAGGCGTCCCTGCGCGGGGACGCCTCTGGCTGCCGCGATCCCTGCATGACAATCAACCGGCGGCCCAGGCGACGGCCTCTTCGAGCTGCGAAGGGTCGTAGACCTCGACCTCACCCGGCATCATCCAGCGGAAAATGGCGATGGAATGCCGCAGCCAGTCCCGATCGGTCACGACGGCGCAGCGCTTCCACTTGGACAGCTCACGGTGGAAGAGCTCGTTGACGTAGAGCCCGGCGTCCGCGGCCGTGCCACCAGCCGTGAGCCCATCGAACTCGCCGGCGAGCACGAGGACCAGGCGGATCTCACCGGGACCGTCGATCATCGCCCGCAGCGCCGGGAGCAGCACCGAGTCGTAGTCCTTCTTCTCGAGCTTGCCGACCGCCTTCAACGCCACGACCCTCTCGGGACTGTCGATCTTCTCGAGCATCGGACATCCTCCTTTTTCCCACGGAGAGGTCGCTCCGAAAACGAACCTCTTGCACCAGTCCATTCGGCAAGCCACCAGGTCCCGCCACCGCCAGCCGGGCGCAACCAACATCATCGTCGACAAACGACAACGACGACGGCAACGTCAACGACATGGGGCTCGAGGTCGACTTCGGCCACGGATCCGCGTAGGACCCCAATCTGGTCTTCGACAACACGAGTGGCTCCTCGGGGATCCCGATCAGGACGGGTCGAACGGCGACGTCTCCGGCGACCGGCGCAGAATCCTCCGACAATGCTCCTCCCGTGCTCCTTCCGTCGACTTCGACGGCGACCCACGTCCGCCCGACCGCATCGACATCGGCGCATCCCTGAGCTGATCCCGCCCTTCGGCTCGGATGCCGTCACGCTGCGCCGCCGGCCGGAAGGCGAGCCGCGTCGGCAGGCACGTCCACGGCGCGCTGATCATGCGCTCGGGCAGCAACAGGATCGCGCCGACGAGGAAGCAGACGGCGCCGACGAAGGTGCCCAGGTTGGTCAGAGCCAGGCTGACCAGGTCACCGTTCGGCTTCACGTACGAGGCGACGGCCGAGACGCCGAAGGCGATCGACCCGACCAGGTTCAGCAGCGTGATCCACCACGACAGCCGGTCGGGCCGCCAGGCGAACGCACCGTTGCACTCCTCCGCCCAGGCCAGCCAACTCGCCACGAGGAAGCAGACCGAGCCGAGGGCGTCGGGACGCCAGATCGGGTGGTGACTGTTCGTCGCTGCGCCAAGGCCGACCACGAGCGCGCTGAACGTGGTCCGGTTGAACCACAGGGTGCCGACGAATTGGATCAGCGAGGCCAACCAGTCGATCCGTCGGTGCTGGATGCGAGAACAAGGACCGCAGGCGGCGATGCTGCGGCCCGAGGATCGTCGTCTGCGCGGTCGCGGCCTCGTGAAATTGCAGGATAGGCGGCCGTCGTGAAGAAGATCGAGCCGATGAAGTAGGTGAGATTGTCGGCATTGGTGCCGACGGCCGTGGCGAAGGGAGGAAAGGACCCGAAGGCGAAGCACGCCGACCCCACGGCGAAAAGGACGCCGATCCACCAGGCAATTGCCCGGGGGGCCCACCAGGTGGCGGACGCCGGCACCCCGTCCGGGTGCTTGCGGTGCCAACGTGACTCCCAGACGATGCGGCCGCCGTCCGGTCGGCGGAACACCTCACGGGTGACGAAAGGGCCGAGGCCGCGGCCATCCTGACGTCGCCAGCCGTCGGGGATGGAGACGTAGCCCTGGCGCACGGGGGCTCACCATAGGGCCGTGCCTCCTCACGGTCTTCGCCCTGGTCCAGCCTCGAGATGGTCCGTGCCGGCGGCCTGCGATCCGCCGGGGATCAGGCGGAGCGTGCACGGACGAGGACACGCGAAGATGTCGGGCTGATGACGGAGGCCTCGTTTCCCGTGGTGCGCTCGGTGGTGCTCGACGCCACTGACGCTCGTGGCCTGGCGGAGTTCTACCGCCAACTGCTGGGCTACGAATACCGGGCCGGGGACGAGCCCCCACCCGAAGGAGCAGGACGATCCGAACGGCCGCGACTGGCTGGTTCTGCGACACCCGTCCGGCTCGCCCCACCTCGCCTTTCAGCACGTGGACCATCTCGTCCGGTCGACATGGCCCGAGGCCACCGTTCCCCAGCAGCTCCACCTCGATCTCTCGGTACCCGACGACGCCGCGCTCACCGCGCAGCACGAACGAGCGCTGCAGCTCGGGGCGCGGCTGCTCCTCGACCGCTTCGACGACCCCGTCGAGCCGCTCTACGTCTACGCGGACCCCGAGGGCCATCCCTTCTGCATCTTCGTGGCGTAGAACAAGCGGCCGCCCGAGCGAAAGCCGGTACCATTCGGATCCTGACGTGGAAACCGTCGAGGCACGGCGGATCAGCTCGAACGTGGTCGCTTCTCGGCACGGGACGGACCACGATCGCCGGGAGGAACCTGCATGGCAGAGCATGTACGCGGAGTGGTGGCCAAGGCCAAGGGCGAGCCAGTCTCGCTCGAGACGATCGTGGTGCCGGACCCCGGGCCGGGAGAGGCCGTCGTCCGCGTCCAGGCCTGTGGCGTATGCCATACCGACCTCCACTACCGGGAGGGCGGCATCAACGACGACTTCCCGTTCCTGCTCGGCCACGAAGCAGCCGGGATCGTGGAGACGATCGGGCCGGACGTCACGGCCGTCGCCCCGGGCGACTTCGTCGTCCTCAATTGGCGCGCCGTGTGCGGGGAGTGCCGTTCCTGTCGGCGCGGGCGACCGTGGTACTGCTTCTCCACCCACAACGCCACGCAGAAGATGACGCTGGCCGACGGCACCGAGCTCTCCCCTGCGCTCGGCATCGGAGCGTTCGCGGACAAGACGCTGGTCGCCGCGGGCCAATGCACGAAGGTCAACCCCGCGGCGCGGCCCGAAGCGGCCGGCCTCCTGGGCTGCGGCGTCATGGCCGGCCTCGGCGCGGCCATGTTCACCGGAGACGTCGGCCTGGGCGACTCCGTGGCCGTCTTCGGTTGCGGCGGCGTGGGGTGTGCCGCCGTCGCCGGAGCGAAGCTCGCCGGGGCGGCCACGATCGTCGCGGTCGACCTCGACCCGCGCAAGCTCGAGCTCGCCACCTCTTTCGGGGCCACCCACACGGTCGACGCCGGGAAGACCGACCCGGTGGAGGCGGTCAAGGAGGCGACGGGCGGAAACGGGGCGGACGTGTGCATCGAGGCGGTCGGACACCCGGCCGTGCTGGAGCAGGCCTTCATGGCGCGCGACCTGGCCGGGACCCTGGTACAGGTCGGTGTGCCGACCCCCGAGATGCGCATCGACCTGCCGATGATCGAGTTCTTCGGCCGCGGCGGCGCGCTCAAGCCGAGCTGGTACGGCGACTGTCTGCCTTCCCGGGACTTTCCTGTGCTGGTCGAGCACTACCTCGCGGGGCGGCTCGACCTCGACGCCTTCGTCAGCGAGACCATCGGGCTCGACGACGTGGAAGCCGCGTTCGAGCGCATGCGCCGCGGCGAGGTGCTGCGCTCGGTGGTCGTCGTCTGAGCACGCGCCGGCCGCGAATGACGACGCCCCTATGACGCTTTGGCTGGCCTTGACGCTGCGGCTGGCGCCATGACATTGCGGCTGGCGCCATGACATTGCCGCTGGCGCTATGACATTGCCGCTCGCCCCGTTCGGGCCGAGACGCGCGCTGCGGGGCATGGTGGCCGCGGCCGACCAGTCCGCGGCGGTGGCCGGGGTGGCGGTCCTGGCCGAAGGAGGTTCGGCCGCCGACGCCGCCGTTGCCACCGGCGCGGCGATGGCCGTCGTCGGACCACACATGTCCGGCCTCGGAGGCGACATGCTGGCCGTGGTCTCCGCGCCGGGCTCGTCCCCGCGGGCGCTGCTCGGTGTCGGCCGTGCCGGGTCGGGGGCCGACGCGGCCAGATTGCGGGCCGAAGGGATGACCGTGATGCCGATCCGCCACGACATCCGCAGCGCGCAGGTCCCGGGCGCGGTCGACGGTTGGCTGGCGCTCCACGAGCGGTTCGGCCGGCTCCCGCTCGAGGCGGTGTTGGCGCCGGCGATGGAGTTGGCCGAGGACGGATTCCCGGCATCGGTGATGCTGGCGCTGGCCAGCCATCTGGTCCATGGCCTGCCCGGGGCGCGCGAGCTCTGCCCCGGCGGACCGCTCGAGGTAGGCCAGCGCGTGACACTGCCCGGCCTGGCACGGACCTTGCGCGCCGTCGCCGAGCATGGGCGCGACGCGTTCTACCGGGGCGAGTTCGGCCGAGGCCTGCTGGAGCTCGGGGCCGGCCATTTCGACGAGGCCGATCTGGCCACGAGCTCGGCGCAGTGGTGCGAGCCGCTGCGCCTGCGTGCCTGGGGGCACGACCTTTGGACGGTCCCTCCCCCGTCACAGGGCTACCTGACCCTGGCCGGTGCGTCCGTCGCCGAGGCGGTCGGGCTCGGGGGCGACCCCGACGATCCACTCTGGGCCCACCTGGTCGTCGAGTCGGTACGCGCGGCCGGGCACGACCGGCCCGGCGTGCTCCACGACGGCGCCGACGGTGACTTCCTGCTCGGAGGCGAGAGGCTGGCCGCGGCAGCGGCCCGGGTGTCGGGCGAACGCGCGGCACCGTCCGACGTCACACCCGGGCGGGGCACAACAGGCCCAGCGGTGGCCCGGGTCGGCGACGGCGACACCACCCACCTGTGCGCGCTCGACGCGAACGGCCTCGGCGTGTCGTTGACGCAGTCCAACGCGCTGGACTTCGGGACGCATGTCATTGAGCCCGCGACCGGGATCTTCCTGCACAACCGGGGCCTCGGCTTCTCCCTCGTCGAAGGCCACCCGGCCGAGTGGGGCCCGCGTCGCAGGCCTCCGCACACGCTGTCGCCGATGCTGGCGACCGGGCCGGGCGGGGAGCTGACCCACCTCGTCGGCGCCATGGGAGGCGACGCCCAGCCGCAGATCATCCTCCAGCTGCTGGCCCGCATGCTCCGAGCGGGCCAGGACCCGGCGACCGCCATCGCCGCGCCGCGCCTGGCGCTCGACGCGCCGTCGGCGGGGCCGTTCCGCCTCTGGTGGGGCGAGGACCTCGGCGTCGTGATGGAGGCCGACGCACCGAGCGGTTGGGCCGAGGGCCTCGCCGGCCGGGGCCACGTCGTCCGGCCCATCCGCGCCTTCGACCCGGTGGCGGTCGGCTGCGCCCAGATCATCGCGGTCGTCCGCGACGGGCCGGCCGGTGGCCACGTCGCGGGTGCGTCGGACCCTCGTAGCCCCGAGGGGTGCGCGCTCGGCCGCTGAGGTCGAGCCTGGGGTCGCGATGGTCGACGCGGGCGGGGCCCGTGGAGCCGGTGCCCACGGGTAGCGTGGAACGATCAGCACGCTTTCCCCGCCCTCGCTGCACGCCCCGGCGCCGGCCCTCGGCCGGCGACACTGGTGGTCCCCGCCCGATGCGAGTGAGCCCGTCCCCGAGGGTTACAAGTGGACAGCGCTGTTCGTCTCGACGCTCGGAATGCTCATGGCGACGATCGACGGCTCCATTGTGCTGATCTCCCTGCCCGACATCTTTCGGGGCATCGGCATCGACCCGCTGCTCCCGTCCAACAGCTTCTACCTCCTCTGGATGATCCTCGGCTTCCTGGTGACGACGAGCGTCCTCGTGGTCACGCTGGGGCGGCTCGGCGACATGTACGGCCGGGTCCGCATCTACAACCTCGGCTTCGCCGTGTTCACCGTCTTCTCCCTGGCGCTCAGCGTGACCTGGTTGACCGGTCCGGCGGCGGCCATGTACCTCATCGTGATGCGGATCTTCCAGGGCGTGGGAGCGGCGATGCTCATGGCCAACTCGGCGGCCATCCTCACCGACGCCTTCCCCGAGTACCAGCGCGGCATGGCGCTGGGCATCAACCAGGCTGCCGCCTTCAGTGGCTCGTTCATCGGGCTGATCGTGGGCGGCATTCTGGGCCCGATCGAGTGGCGACTCGTGTTCTTGGTGTCGGTGCCCGTCGGCGTCCTCGGCACGGTGTGGGGCTACATGCGGCTGCGCGAGCTCGGACGGCGGCGGGCCGCCCACATCGACTGGCCCGGCAACGTGACCTTCGCGCTCGGGCTGGTGCTGGTGATGGTCGGCATCACCTACGGCATTGAGCCCTACGGGGGCCACGCCATGGGGTGGACCAGCCCGCGGGTGATCGGCGCGCTCGTCGGGGGCGTCATCCTGCTCGCCGCCTTCTGCCTCATTGAGCTGCACGTGGCCGAACCGATGTTCCGCCTCCAGCTCTTCAAGATCCGCGCCTTCACCGCCGGTGTCTTTGCCAGCTTCCTGGCCGCCATCAGCCGGGGCGGGCTCATGTTCCTGCTGATCATTTGGCTACAGGGAATTTGGCTGCCGCTGCACGGCTACTCGTTCGCCGCCACGCCGCTGTGGGCCGGCATCGCGCTGGTCCCCTTGACCGTCGGGATGCTGATCGCCGGGCCCGTTTCGGGCGTCCTTTCGGACCGTTTCGGTGCCCGTCCGTTCGCCACCGGCGGGATGGTCGGCGCCGCCATCGGGTTCGCCCTCCTCGAGGCCCTGCCCATCGACTTCGACTACTGGGTCTTCGGCCTCATTCTCTTCTTCACCGGCCTCTCCATGGCGTCGTTCGGCTCACCGAACCGAACCGGGGTGATGAACAGCCTGCCGCCCGAGCACCGTGGCGCCGGCTCGGGCATGAACACGACGTTCCAGAACTCGGCGCAGGTCGTCTCCATCGGCATCTTCTTCACGCTCATGATCCTGGGCCTGGCCAGCGCGCTCCCCCACAACGTCTCGACCGGGCTGCTTCACCATGGCGTGCCGGCGCCGGTGGCGGACCGGGCGTCGCACCTGCCGCCGATCTCGACCCTCTTCGCCGCCTTCCTCGGCTACGACCCGGTCGCCCACCTGATCGGCGCGAGCACGCTGTCCCACCTCAGCGCGAGCCAGCAGGCTGCCTTGGCTCAACGCAGCTTCTTCCCGAGCCTCATCGCCGACCCGTTCCGCAAGGGCCTCGACGCGGCCCTCGACTTCGCCATCCTGGCGAGCATCGCCGCAGCCGTAGCGTCGTGGAGCCGGGGCGGGCGCACCGTCCGCACCATCAGGGTGTCAGACCAACGGGACGTGCCGGCCCTTGCACTGAGCGAGACGACTTGACCAGGTGAACAAGGCACCTCGGCTCGGACGGCCACTGCGCGTCGCCGCCCTGGTCAAGCAGATCCCGGTGGCCGAAGAGCTCAGCCTCGGACCCGACGGACGGCTGGTGCGCGACGGAGTCGGTCTCGAGCTCAACGCCTACTGCCGCCGAGCAGTGTCGAAGGGGGTCGAGCTGGCGCGGGACACCGGGGGCACGTGCACCGTCCTCACCCTCGGGCCTCCGAGTGCGGAAGACGTGCTGCGCGAAGCCGTGGCCTGGGGCGCCGACGAGGGGATCCATCTGTGCGACCCGGCGTTCGCAGGCTCCGACACCCTGGCGACGGCGCGCGCGCTGGCGGCCGCGCTGCGCCTGGCGGGACCGTTCGACCTGGTACTGACGGGCCGCAACTCGCTCGACGGGGAGACGGGCCAGGTGGGACCCGAGGTGGCCCAGCTCCTCGACCTCCCCTTCGCCGGAGCGGTGCGGCGACTGGACGGCGCAGAGTCCGGGTCCACCCTCGTCCTGGAGCTCGAGCTCGACGACGGCTCGGCCGACGTGGAGGTCGACCTCCCGGCCGTGCTCTCGGTGGCCGAGCGCCTGTGCGACCCATGCAAGGTCGACGCACGAGGCCGGGAGGGGGTCGCTTCGGGGTTCCTCCGGCGAATGACGGCCCCGGACCTCGGGCCGGGGCCCTGGGGCGCTGCGGGCAGCCCGACCCGGGTCGGCGCCACGAGGCTGCTGGCGCCCGAGCGGCACCCGGTTGTGCTCGACGGCCCGCTCCGAGAGCAGGTCGACGCAGCCGTCGCGATCCTGTGCGAGCGCGGCGCGCTCGGTGGGTGGGACAGGATCGACCCGGCGGCCGGCACGGACCTCACGATCGCGCCCCCGAACGGTGGGGGCCGTGGCGCCGCGCCCGGACCCGACGCCGACGCGGTCATCGCGGTCCTCGCCGAACCGGGACGCCCCGCGGTGGCCGCCGAGCTCCTGGCCGAGTCGGCGCGCATCGGTCGGCCCATGGGGGCGACGTTGGAGGTCCTGTGCCCCGACGGGGCCGACCCGCCAGCGGGCGCCGACCAAGTCGTGCACTTGCGCGGCTCCGCCCGGGCCGAGGACGTGGCGGCGGGCGTCGCGCGCTACGTGGCCGAGGAGGAGCCGTGGGCCGTACTCGCCCCCAGCACCGCGTTCGGCCGCGAGGTGGCGGGTCGCGTCGCGGCCGCCACTGGCTCGGGCCTCGTCGGCGACGCCATGGCACTGTCGGTGCGCGACGGGCGGCTCGTGGCGGCCAAGCCTGCCTTCTCAGGATCGCTGGTGGCGGACATCACCTGCCACGAGGGCACGCAGATGGCCACCGTCCGCCCGGGGGTCCTGGCGACGTCCGCGCGGGTGGCTGGGGATGCGCCCGCACCGGTCCGCGTCCGCGTCCGCGTCCGCGAGGTCGCCCCGCGGGGGCGAGTTCGGCTGCTGGGCGAGCGTCGCGACGACGAGCTCGAGACGCTGGCGCGGGCTGAGGCGGTCATCGGCGTCGGGACGGGCGTCCACCCCGAGGAGTACGAGCTCCTGAGCCCGCTGGCCTCCCTCCTGGGCGCCGAGCTCGCCGCCACCCGCAAGGTCACCGACAAGGGGTGGGCGCCCCGAGCGCGCCAGGTCGGGGTGACGGGCCGCTCCATTGCGCCCCGGCTCTACGTCGCCCTCGGCCTCAGTGGCAAGTTCAACCACATGGTCGGCGTGCGGTCGGCGAGGACCATCCTGGCCGTGAACTCCGACCGCGACGCGCCGGTCTTCGCACGATGCGACGTCGGCGTGGTCGGCGACTGGCACGAGGTCGTGCCGCTGCTGACCGCATCCGTCCGGTCTCGCGTCGGGTCGGAGACCCGTACGGCGACCGTCTGAGCGCTACCCGGTGGGCGCACCCTCGGCCGCAGCGCGCACCACCGCAACGACCTCGTCGTTCGAGGCTCCCGGACCGATCACGGCGGCGACGCCGTCGCGCCGCAGGAGCGGGACGTCCTCCGGTGGCACTATCCCACCCACGACCACAGGCGTGTCCAGTCCGGCGGCTCGCAGCGCGCCGACCACGGCAGGCGCCAGGGTCAGATGGGCACCGTTGTGCATGGAGACGCCCACCACGTCGACGTCCTCCTGCGTCGCCATGGCGGCGATGGACTCGGGGGATTGGCGGAGCCCGGCGTAGACCACTTCGCAGCCGGCGTCACGCAGGATGCGCGCCACGACACGCAGGCCGCGATCGTGCCCGTCGAGGCCCACTTTGGCGACGAGGACGCGCAACGAGTGGTCGGCTTCGCGCCGCGGCGGCGCTCCCTGCGGCTCCTCCGCCGGCATTCCCATCGGCGGCCATAGTAGGCCGGAGCACCAAGACCGACGTCTGGGCAGAACTTCCGGCTCTTGGCCCCAGGGCTCGCCGGTCCGTCCCGGTTCCCCGGTCCCTGCTCCTTGCGCCGTTGCCTCAGGCGTCGGTCTCGAGCCGCTCCGAGTCGCGGTGGCGCCGGTAGGTACGCCAGCGGTAGACGATGGCGACGACCACCGCCACCACGAACAGAGCCCCCAGCACGTACCCGGCGCTGCTGAAGGCATGGAGCACGTGGTTGTAGCTGCTGCCGAGGCTGTAGCCCAGCGAGACCAGAGCGGTGCACCAGATCGCGATCCCGATCAGCGAGAACGCGACGAACCTGCCGAGTGCCATTTCCCCCAGGCCACAGGCCAGCGAGACCCAAGACCGCAGCAGGGGGACGAACCGCCCTAACAACGCGAACGGCTCCCCCCGTTTTGCGAACCATGCTTCGGCCCGGTCGAGGTCCTTGTGGGTCAAGAGCACGTACTTGCCCGCCTTGTCGACCAGCGGCCGACCTCCGTACATCCCGATGGCGTAGCCGGCCAGCGCGCCGAGAAGTTCGCCCGCGATGGCGACGAGGATCACGCCAGCCAGGTTGAGCGGATGCATCTCACCGGGAACCTGGCCGCTGGCGAGGACCCCTCCGTAGATCAGGGCGATCTCGGCCCCCACCGGGATCCCCATGGCCGAGATGAAGCTGAGTACGAAAACGGCCAGGTAGCCCCATGTCTCGAGAAAGTGCTCCACGACGACCTCGTTCTGATCAGGGCCCCGTCTGCGTGCGTCGGCCGATCATCATGGGCGCGTCGCCCGCCCGGCGCAATTCTTGGCCTCGGCGACGATCCCCCACGCCTCAGCCCCGATAGTCGGTCGTCTCGGCCAGTTCGGCGGCACCGTTCATCAGGTCGAGGACGATCGGTCCGAAGGCCTGAAGCTTCTCGTCGTCGGGCGCTGCCCGCTGGTACCCCTGCTCGAGCACGACCGCCAGCTTCCACTTGGCCAAGATGATGTAGTAGTCGAGGTCGTCCACCTGGCGACCCGAGACGGTGGCGTAGTGCCGCACGAGCTCGTCCCGCGTCGGCATGCCGTACAGATCGGCGTATCCCGCACCTGACAGGGTCGGGTCGTTGACATCCTCGGGCCACGACTGGACGACCCAGCCCAGGTCGAGCTTGGGATCACCCACCGTGCCCATCTCCCAGTCGACGATGGCGGCGAGGCGCGCCGGGGGGCCGTCCTTGAACATGACGTTGGCGAATTGGTAGTCGCCGTGCATCAGGCCCGGGATGAAATCGATGGGCCGGTGCTCACGCAGCCATCCGGCGGCGACGTCGAAGCCCGGGAGCTCCCTGCCCTTGATGCGCTCGAGGAATGCGGTCCACCGGTCGACCTGCCGATCGTGGAAGCCGTCGGGCCGCCCCAGGTCCTGCAGCCCCTTCGCCCTCCAGTCGACCGACCCAAGAAGCGCGATGCCCTCCACCAATTGGTACGCGAGTCCCTGGCGGGCACCGAGGTCGGAGTGGAAGGGCTCGGGCCACTTCCGGCCGGTCTCCATCGGCGACCACCCGTCGACGAAGCCCATGATGTAGAAGGTCCGTCCAAGCACGTCCTTGTCCGCGCACAGCGCGATCGCCGGCGTGTGCGGAACATCGGTGCCGTCGAGGGCCTCGATGATCCGCCACTCCCGCAGGATCCCGTCGTCCCTGCTCTCGGGCGCGGTCGCCGGGGGGATGCGCACCGCGCCGTGAAGCTCGCCGCGCCGGACTTCGTAGATCTCGTTCTGCGATCCTCCGGACAGGTACCGCTGCTCGATCTCCTCGCCCTTTCCGGGCAGGCCGGCCTCGTCCATCCACGATTCGAGCCGGTCGAGGTCGATCACAGGTTCCCCACCTCGAGCTCGAGATGCTCGGCGAACTTGGCCTTCGCTTCGTCGATCCGCTGTGGGATCCACTCCGTCGGCCACACCCCGTCGGCGGGCTTGTAGTCCCGGAGGAGCTGGCGGGCAACGGTGACCTTGTGGACCTCGGTCGGGCCGTCGGCCAGACCCATCACGCCGGCACCGTGGATCATGCCGAAGAACGGCATCTCGTTCGTGGTGCCGAGCGCGCCGTGGACCTGCATCGCTCGCCAGGCGATGTCGTGCAGGACGGTCGGCATCACGACCTTGGCCGTCGCGATGTCCTTGCGCACCCGTTTGTAGTCGTTGTACTTGTCGATCTCCCAGGCCGTGTAGAGCACGAAGAGGCGGAACTGCACGAGCTGGGCGTAGGAGTCGGCGATGTAGCCCTGCACGAACTGCTTGTCGGCCAGCAGGCTGCCGGCGGTCTCGCGGCTGAGCGCCCGCTCGCACATCATGTCGATCGCCTTCTGAGCCAGGCCGATGGTGCGCATGGCGTGATGGATCCGTCCGCCGCCGAGGCGGGTCTGGGCGATCACGAACGCCTGACCCTCACCGCCCAGCAGCGCCGACTCGGGGACCCGCACGTCCTCGTAATGGATGAGCGCGTGCGACCCCTCGTTGATGGGCTCGCCGGAAAGGCCGACGTTCCGCACGATGTTGACGCCCGGCGTGTCCCGTGGGACCAGGAACATCGACATCCCCTTGTACGGGCTGATGTCGGGATTGGTCACGGCCATGACGATGAGGAACGAGGCGGTCTTGGCGTTGGACGAGAAGTACTTCCAGCCGTTGATAACCCACTCGTCGCCGTCCTTGACCGCCCGCGTCTTGAACATCGTCGGGTCGGCGCCGGCGTGGGGCTCGGTCATGGAGTAACACGAGAACAGCTCCCCGTTCAGCAGAGGGCGCAGGTACTGCTCCTTCTGCTCGGGGGTGCCGTAGTGGGCGATGATCTCGGCGTTCCCGGTGTCCGGAGCCTGGCATCCGAAGACGATCGGCGCCCACTGGGAGCGGCCGAGGATCTCATTGAGCAAGGCCAGCTTCAACTGGCCGTACCCCTGCCCGCCGAGTTCGGAATCGAGATGCGTGGCCCACAGGTCCTGCCGGCGCACCTCGTCCTTGAGCGGGTCGACGATGGTGCGCCGGACACCGTCCAAGGGGACGAACTGCTGATGCGGGAACATGTAGTCGAGCGGCTCGACCTCGTTGCGGACGAACTCGTCCGCCCAGTCGAGCTTCCCCTGGTACTCCGGGTCGGTCTGGAAGTCCCATGCCATTGCGGCTCCTCTCGTCCGGTGCCAGAATAACATTCTGATGCCGGAGAATGCTATTCCAGCAGCATCCGAGGACCTGGCGAACAGGATCGCCCAGCAGACGCTGGCCCGACGCGGCGCCGACTACGCCGAAGAGGTACGTCGCCTGCTCGACGCCGCGCTCGAGGTCATCCGCCGGCACGGCACCATGTCGCGGCCCCGGGTGGCCGACATCGTGGCCGCCGCCGGACTGTCCAACGACGCCTTCTACCGCCACTTCCCCTCGAGGGACGCCCTCGTCGCCGCGTTGCTCGAGGACGGGACGGAGCGCCTGGCCGGCTACCTGCGACACCAGATGGACAAGGAGACGTCGCCCGAGGAGCAGGTGCGGCGGTGGGTGGAGGGCGTGCTCTCGCAGACCAAGAAGGAGATCGCCGCGCCGACGCTGGCCGTGCTGTGGAACGGGCGGAGCGTCGGGACGAGCCGTCCGCACGACGCCAGCGCCTCACTGGCGTTGCTGCTCCACGAGCCGTTCGCCGCCCTCGGGTGCACCGACCCCGAGCTCTTCGCCTCGCTCGTCTCGCACGCCGCGTTGGGGAAGGTCGCGGAAGACCTGTGGGCCGAGAGGACACCGACGAGGGGCGAGGTGGCGCGGATCGTCGCGTTCAGCGTCGCGGCCGCCAGCCGCTGAGCCGGGCCCAAGCGCCAGGACCTCGGTAGAAGCGACGCAGCGCGGAGGGTCTTGGGCGCCGAGCGTGACAACGGTCAGCCGAGCAGGGATCACCGCGGTCGCATCCCCAGGGTTTCCCGCTGCGTCGGTGCGCACGTGGCCGGAACCAGAACTACGTCGTCACCGACCCGCCGTTCACCTGGATCGTCTGCCCAGTCACCCATGCCGCTTCTCCGGAGGCGAGCCAGACGCATGTTGCTGCCACGTCTTCGGGTGACCCCGTCCGCCCGACCGGAATGGCGCGCGCCAATCGCGCCGTCGTGTCGGCGTCGCCGACGAAGCCCATCAAACCGATGGCGACCGAGTTCGCCGTCACCCCGCGCGGCGCCACTTCGAGAGCGAGGCTCCGGGTGAAGGCCAGCCCTCCCCCTTTGCCGGCGCTGTAGGGGGTCACACCGATGTTGACGCCCGCCGTTCCCGCCCCCGAGGAGATGGTGATCACCCGGCCCCATCCACGCTCGCACATGCCCTTCACCACCGCATGGCAGCAATGGAGCACGCCGTAGAGATTCACCCGGATCGGCCCTTCCCATGCGGCCGGTTCCAGATCCACGAATTGGCCGACGGACATCCGTTCGGCTCCCCCGTTCCCGGCGTTGTTGACGAGGATGTCCACCGCTCCGAGTCCCTCGACGGCGGCACGGACCCCGGTCAGATCGGTGACGTCGAAGGGAAGGGCGATCGCCTGACCCCCGTTCGCCCGTATCCCCTCGGCTACCGCACCAGCTCGGTCGGCGATGACATCGTTCACCGCGACGAGCGCACCGCGCTCGGCGAGAGCCCGCGCAATCGCCTCGCCCACGTTCTGGCCGGCGCCCGTGACGAGGGCGACCCGTCCGTGCAGGTCGAACATGTCCCGGATGATCCCACACGAGCCCGCCCGCCCGAGCCTTCACCGGGCCACCTCGTTGGGTCCGCGGCAGCTCGGCGCGAAGACCGAAGGGGGCAGGTCCCGAAGATCGCGGTCGCTACGAGGTGGCGCTCGCGGTCGAGGTGCCCGGGAGGTCCGTCCCGCAGAACGGCTTGGAGGACACCGCCTTGAACCCGGACTTCTCAGCCTTGACGACCCACGCGCACTCCTGCGCCGGGTCGTGCCCGAAGATGGTGGAGTAGTCGATGCTCTGCGGCAACAGGCCGTTGGCGTTGTACGACTTGAGCCCCCGCAGGTCTTTGATCACGGCGGCGTGGGTCGGGTTCGTCCCGGCCAGCTCCAAACCCTTGATCATCAGATCGGCCCCGGCCCACGCCTCGTATTGGCTGAAGGTCGGGAAGTCGCTCTTGGAGAAGTGTCCGTACTTCTCCATCGCGGCCTGCATCTGCTCGGTACCCGCGTCGGGCAGCAGCCACGGGCGGAACAGCGAGAGGAAGTACCCGCCCTGCAGCGATGGCCAGGCGGGAGAGTTGATGACGTCGGGCTCGAAGCCCGTGGCGAAGAGCATCGACTTGAGCTTGACGCCAGCCTGCTCGAGCGCCTCGGCCAGCGCGTAGTTCGAGTTGGAGTCCATCTCGGGGGCGAGCGCGTTGACGCCGTCCTGCTTGGCGGTGAGCGCGATGCTGGTGAAGGCGACGCTGCCGAACGGAATAGAGGTGTCGACGACGCCGACCTTGCCCCCGGCGTGCTTGAAGGAATCACCGGTGGCGATCGCCGCTCTGCTCGAGGACGGGGAGATCCCATACCCGTAGGCCCCGAGCACAGTCCCGCCAAAGTGCTTGAGGATGGTCCCGAGCTGGGTGTTCACCGGATACTTCGGATTGACGCTTCCGTTGTCGGCGGCGAACATGTTGGTGTACGGCTGTTCGCCCCATTCCGGACCGTCGCTGTAGGAACCGGTCACAGGGATGCCCTGTTCCTGCGGGTATTTTGCGGCGAGGAAGAAGAGCGGGCTCTGCGACACGATTGCGAACGCCTTCGAGTCGGCTTCCTGCACGGCCGTCGCGATCTCCGACGGACTGGTTTGGTCGTCGATG
Organism: uncultured Acidimicrobiaceae bacterium; assembly: GCA_963822265.1. GTDB lineage: Bacteria > Actinomycetota > Acidimicrobiia > Acidimicrobiales > RAAP-2 > Bog-473. The sequence goes on along the minus strand of CAWGHA010000042.1, from coordinate 30,723 downwards.
ACCAGTGGCACCAACTTGTGCCCATGCACGCCGCCCTCGGCGTTCTGCAAGTCGAGGCGAGCCTCGAAGGCGGCGGGGGACGACCCGTCCTCCGGGGCGCCCGGGCCGGTGACGGACGTGACGTAGGCGATGGTGATCGGTGCCGCCGACGCGGCGGCCGGCGTCGGCGTCGTCGCGATGAGGGTCAGCGGCAGACTCACGAGCGCTGCGCCGAGCGCTGCGCCGAGAAGCCTCCCTCGTCGCATCCGGAGGGAGAGCGGGCCTCCCCTCGTTTCGCCGCCGCCGTCGGGTGTCAGGGCTGTTCGCACCGGATCTGATTACCTCCCCGGATCGTGTGGGATCCCTCGTTGCGACGGCTTTCGGCTGTCGCCCCCCGTCTTCACAACTGAGCGAGCACTCGCTTTCTAGCAGATGGCCGGTCACCTTATCGCTACGGCCGTTCCTTCGGTTGTCGCTTGTTCAATCGGGGCCGGGTCACACGTGGCCAGCACGAGCCGGGGCAGGTGCGGCGGGCGCATCCACGGGTTTCGGGTTCGGTTCCAGCCTTTCCGCGACGACAAACGACACCACCACGGCCACGATCACGACCGGCATGAGCACCACGGCGTCCGACACGAAGAGAAGGCTCGGAAGCAGTACGGCTGTCAAAGGCATCTTCAGGGCGCCCGCGGTCATGGCACCGACCCCCATCGCCGCACCGGCGATCATGGGGAGCCCGCCCACGTGGGAAAGGGCGATCCCGCCGGCGGCCCCGATGAACATGCTCGGGAAGATGGGGCCACCACGAAAGCTGCTCAGCGAGACCGCGTACGCCAGGCCCTTGCATGCGACCAGCAGCACCAGTGCACCGACGGTCCACGTGGCGGCGTGCTGGACGAGCCCGGGGAGGGCACTCTGCCCGGAGAACAGCACCTCCGACGAGCTCCGACCAGTGCCTTCGGCGAAGGCGATGGCCAATCCGCCCACCGCTAGGCCCATCACCGGGGTCACCAGGACCCGGCGTCGCTCGGTGATGGGGCGGAGCATCCTGGCCAGTCTGAAGATGCCCGAAGCGACCACGGCGGCAGCCAGACCGATGGCTATGGCCCAGAAGAATTCCGTCCCCGTGGGTGACCCGACATGGGGAATGGGGCCTACGTTGAGCGAGAACGTCCCGTATCCGGTGAGATGGTCGAGACCCACGAAGATCAACGCGCCTACACCGGCGGCGAGGAGGCCGGGGACAAGCACGATCTCCATCATGGGACCACCGAGTCCCGCCATCTCCATGAGCAGGAAGGCACCGACGATCGGAGAGCCCAGCAACGTGGCGATCGCGGCGAAGCTCCCGGCGGCCCCGATGACGACCGCGGTCATCGGTGGTGCATCACTCTTGACCAAGTGCACGGCCAGGACGCCCAGCCCGCTCCCGATGGCGATCAGCGGTGCTTCTGGTCCCAGCACGACGCCGAGAGCCAGCGTGGCGAAGGCGGCGGCGATGATGCCGAAGAGGTCGATGGGTTGGACCGGACCGGCCGACTTGAAGCCCTCTGACGGTTCATGGCCTCCTGTTCCGGGCAGATAGCGAAGAGCCAACGCGACCAATACTCCGCTCAGAGCCAGCCAGGGGAGGGGCCACCACAACGGCTCCACGGAAAACCCTACGGTCTTTGGCAGATCGGTGTAGATCTCAGTCTGGACCTTGGCCACCGCTTGCAAGAAGAAGTAGGCGACGGCGGCCACGGGGACGCCGATCAGGGCTCCGAGAGCCAGGAGTGCCAAGAAGCCACGGGATTTCAGGATCGCCGCCGGATCGGGCGGCGTCGACGCCTGGGCGGGTGTGGTGGCCGAGTCCGTCATGTTCCCTCCGGAAGCGCTTTGTGTGGAGCTACGTGTGGCGAGTACTGCTCGACCCCGTCGCCTCGTCTGACATGGACACTCGATCGCGGTGCCCGAGTAGCTTCTGAATTGACCCCGTCAGTCCGGCAGATGATCGCGGGGCACGTTCGTGCGAGGTCGCGTGAACTCGAAGAAGCCACTGTTCTCGGAGAGCACTTGGATCGCGTCCCACAAGACGAGAGCCGACGACCCGGTCGGTGCCGGCGCCATCACCGGTCCCTTGAATCCATGGGGTGGATCGGCCCGAATGACTATCGCAGGCGTCTGCGTCTTCGGCCCGCCAAAGGCATATGCCACCTCCATCGCGTCACGGATGGGCACGTCCCAGCTCTCGTCGTCGGCGGCCTCGGCCAACGCTCCGTTCAGACCGGCGGCGGCGACGCACTTGGCGAGGAGTTCCGTCGTCCTCTGGCTCTTCTGGACGAAATACGACTGGCCCCATTCCGTGTACAGGCGGTCCACCGCATCCTCGCCGGCCTCGAGCGCGTGCCGCCTCGAAGATCCGCAGCATCCGATGGGAGATGGCATGACCCTCGAGCGCTTGTTGCCGGTACTCCTCGGGCACGGTCGGTGCCACTCCATAGTCGTCCCGTATCTCCAAGCAGTACGAACGCCAGAAGACCGTAAGGTCCCGAGCAGGCGCGACCTCTCGTACCCAACGTGAAGTCACCCAAGCCCATGGACAGCTCGGATCAATGAACACCTCGACGTCCGTCATACCGAGAAGGTTAAAGCATTTTTCGAAACAACTCGGTGAGCCTCAGGACGACCGGTCGAAGGCACGTACAAGGACGGAGGAGGATCCCGCTGTCCCGTCGATGACCCTGTTGAGCCGCTGCGTCAGCCGCCAACCGTCGGGGGTGCGACGGCACTCCCAGTGATTCGCGGAGACCCTCCACACCTCGTGTCCATCCTCGGTGTGCAAGAAGACCTGTGAGTACGCCGTCGCGGTTGCCCGATCGCCATCGACCGCGATCACGGGAGCGCTCTGCACGTGCGCACACCCCTGATCGATCAACGCCCGCTGACCCTCGCTCTCGACCATGGCCCGGACCGCATCAGGTCCCTCCAAACGGCTGAGGTCAGAATCGAGGACACCGTCTTGGGACCACAGGTCGGCGGCGTGCTGGCTGCTTCCCGTATCGACAGCCGGACCCCAGCTGTTGATCAGGCGCATGACGGCCAGCTCGTCCTGGAGTAGTCGCACCCGTGCCTCCAGCGCGGCGACCCGAGCTTCGAGTCCTTCGTCGCCCACGACACTCATCTCCGGTGCGCGCTCACCACCATCAGACGGTCATCGGCTTCAGCGTCCCGTTGGCATCGAGGAGATGATGATGCGATTCGTGTACGGCATAGTTCGCCAATCCAACGACGGTGAACTCGAAGACGCCGTCACTTCCCCCGTCTCTGATCATCGTGCGCGACCAGTCTTCCGGTCGCAGCGTGTCCAGAATGTCCGCCAGTCTTCGCGCCTGCGCCTCGATGTCGTCGGCGAGCTCAACCGCTGCGAGGCCGTTGTAACGGTCCCATTCCTCCTCGTCGGGGTTGAGCTGGGGGAATACCGGGCTGTCCTCTTGCAGCATGAGGAGGATCCGATCGCCGTAAACCCGCTGAATATCCCGCACGTGGGCCCCGTATTGCATCGGCGAGAAGATTCCCGGTCCGGGAACCGCGCGTAGAAAGACGTCATCGGCGTTGAGCAGGAAGGTGCGCCAGGCTGCGGCCGATACGAGGAGTTCGCCGCCGAGAGTGCCCCGGGCCATCTCCCCTGGATGCTGTCCACACTGGGGACAGCGGTCCCTCTGGGCACGGGCCCATTGCCATCCTTCACCGCGTTCACGCCGCAGGTCGTCAAGCGTCTTCCCATCCTTCCGCGTCACCACAGGAGGCTCCGGATCGGGACCCATTTGCTCAGATTACTGCACCGTCTCCCGAAAACGTCATGAGTGACCAGTCACGTATGCGGAACCCAGCAGGCCTTCCTCAGCTCCCGCTCGCACCATGTCGTCGGCTCTCTGAGTCACATACCACCGAGGCTCGGCCCTCCGTCGACCGAGATCGTCTCGCCCGAGACGTAGGACGAGGCGTCGCAGGCGAGGAAGTGGATGACCTGAGCGACCTCGACAGGCAGGCCCACACGCCCGAGCGGCGTGCTCGTGCGAAGGAGCTCCGGATCGATTCCCGCTCTCTCCCAGGCGGCCGAGACTCGTTCGGAGGCGATCGCGCCGACGGCGACGCAGTTGGCGCGGATGCCGTGGCGACCCCACTCGGCTGCGGTGACACGCGTGAACATCTGCAGCGCCGCTTTGGACGAGGAATAGTGCGCACCCCCCATCACGCCGTGGACGCCAGCACCCGACGAGATGTTGACGATAGCCCCACCGCTCTGGGCGACCATGTGGCGACCCGCCTCTCGCGTCGCCAGGTAGGCGGAGCGGACGTTGAGCTCGAAGTTCGAGTCCCACGCACGCGTCGGGATTTCGGCAAGTGGCGCCATGCGGGTGCCACCGGCATTGTTGACCAAGACGTCGATACGACCGAATTCGGCGATGGTCACCCCGACCAGGTTTATGACTGCCTCCTCAACCTTGACGTCCGTCGGAACGGTCAAGCAGCGCCTCGAGGTGGACGCCTCGACCTTGGCCGACGTGGCCTCGAGGTCCGAGACTGTCCTCGCGGCGATAACCACATCGGCGCCGTGTTCGGCCAGCAACATCGCAGTCGCTGCCCCGATCCCCGTACCGCCGCCGGTCACAAGGGCTACCTTGCCCGTCAAGTCGTAGAGCTCCGCTGCGCTCGGCATCTCCACCCTTCCCGCCGGCTGGGCAGCAGAGTACCCCGAGAGCCGAGCGACGGGCCGACAACATCCCGAGTGCGCACGCCCGATCCATGGTGCGACAATCGATTCACACGACGACACGGGAGGCCCCGATGAGCACGACCGACGACCCGAGCAATGACCAAGATGGGACCAGGGGCAGGGCAAGCGTCGATTTGAAACTCGAGGTGGTGGTCATTCCCGTCTCTGATGCCGACCGGTCCAAGGCGTTCTACACCGGCCTCGGGTGGAGACTCGACGCGGACTTCTCCTACGACAACGGGTTCCGAGTCGTCCAGTTCACGCCGCCAGGCTCGTTGTGCTCAATACAGTTCGGCACCAAGATCACCGCCGCGGCGCCCGGTTCTGCTCATGGTCTGTACCTGATAGTTCCCGACATTCAGGCCGGGCGCGCGGAGCTCCTCCATAGGGGCGCCAAGGTCAGCGAGGTGTTCCACGCGGGTACGCCGGGCGCGCAACTCCAGCCCGACGACACCAGCGGTCGCGTCAGTGGCCCCGATCCGGATCAGAAGAGCTACAGCTCCTTTGCCACATTCGAGGACCCCGACGGCAACGGCTGGCTTCTTCAAGAGATCACCGATCGGTTACCCGGTCGAGTCGACCCGTCCGTCACGTCGTTCAGCTCCGCGAGCGAACTGGCGAGCGCGTTACGACGTGCGGCGGCAGCGCACGGCGAGCATGAGAAGCGCACCGGCAAGGCAGACGCCGACTGGCCCGATTGGTACGCCGGATTCATGGTTGCCGAACAGGCCGGCGCAGAGCTGCCGTCATGAGCGACTACGACGTGATCGTGCTCGGCGGTGGGCTCCCAGGGTGAACACTGCGCCGTAGCCTTCGAACTGAAGGACTCCTGAAATGCCAGAAGCCAGCTATCCACACTCCCTGCTGTACCACACAGAACACGGCTGGGCGCACGTCCAAGGTGACAACGCCACGTTCGGGATCACTTGGTTCGCACAGGACTCTCTTCAAGAGGTCGTGTTCTTCGACCCACCCACTCTGGGCGTCGCGGTGGCGAAGGATCAGGTCTACGCAGAAATTGAGTCCGTCAAGGCGGTGTCAGAGCTGTACTCACCCCTCTCGGGCGAGATCGTCCAGGTCAACGACCTGCTGGCAGAAGCACCGACAACGATCAACACGGACCCTTACGGGCAGGGTTGGCTGGTGAAGGTGAGACTGTCCGATCCAACCGAAGTCCGTTCGCTGATGGACGCTGAGCAATACGAGGCGACCCTCGCGTCGTGAAGTCAGCCCTCCCTCAACCCGGCTTCGGACGGAGGTCGGCCTCGATGTAGTTGTAATGCATGGAGCGGTCGCCCGACTCATAGTTCTCTCTGAGCCCCGGTGTGCTCGGGTCCCAGTCCACGCGGATTTCGCGCGTCACCTCGCGCAGATCGCGACGCAACTCCTCGATCGAGGGTCTGCCCCAGAACCAGTAGCCGTTGTAGACACTGTGGATGACAAGACCCGGTTTGAGCACCAAAGTGTGCGGGATCATCGGATCGTTGTGCGGGTCGGTGTACTCCTGAATGTCGAGATCCTTCTGCACCTTGCGGCCGGCATCAGAAAGAAACGTCCATTGGGCGCCAACTGATTCACGGAAATCGTTGCTGACAAGGATGTTGTCGGTCGAGATCGTGACTATCCGTGAGTATCCTGCGACAATCTTGGGGTAGAAAGCGGCGAGCTCAAGGTGTTGTTGGGTGATCCTTTGGACAGAAGTGACCGCGTGACAACACGAGGATCATTGGGTCGATCCCCTGAAGCTCGCTGAGTTTGTGCCGTATCTTCGTGTGGTCAGTCAGTTCGTAATCGGGAAAGACCCCTCCAGGGACGATGTCGGCGCGCATGGTTTACTCCTCTTCTGGTCAGGTATGGCGGTAAACGGCCATCATTCCGGGCGGATCCGTCCGTGGAACGGATCGAAACCGGAAATGGGTGCAATGAACTCAGATGACCCATGCCGCACGTCTGTCACCGTGCGGAAAGTTCCGCCAGGCTCGACCACCATCGCGCGGTGGGCATACCGGTGATCGCCCGATTGGTGGTGCGTCCCGACGAGCAGATCCCAGAGTCTGGGTGATTCCCTGGGCCAGCGCTGAGAAACACGCTGGCCATGTCGAGCAATATCGTCTGACCGGATCAGCCGGACCGAGTGCTCGAGCTTCCGTCGCGCGCCATCAGGCCACAGCGTCGCTTCGGCGGGGCAACACCCAGCCTGGGCGCGGGAAGTGGCAGGTGTAACCGTTGGGGTAGCGCTCCAGGTAGTCCTGGTGCTCGGGCTCGGCCTCCCAGAACGGACCGGCAGGGACGACTTCGGTCACGACCTTGCCGGGCCAGAGTCCAGACGCCTCCACGTCGGCGATGGTGTCCTCGGCCACGCGACGCTGTTCGTCGTCGACGTAGAAGATGGCTGAGCGATAGCTCGCTCCCACATCGTTGCCCTGCCGGTTCAGCGTCGTCGGGTCGTGGATCTGGAAAAAGAATTCCAGGATGTCGCGATAGGAGGTCTTCGCGGGGTCAAAAGTGATCTCGATTGCTTCGGCGTGGGTCCCGTGGTTGCGATACGTCGCGTTCGCCACGTCCCCGCCGGCGTAGCCGACCCGGGTCGAGATGACGCCGGGGCGCTTGCGGATCAGATCCTGCATCCCCCAAAAGCAGCCTCCAGCCAGGATCGCCTTCTCGGTGTGCTCACTCATCGGACTCCCTCCCCTGCGGTCTTGGTGCCGTCGAACAGCTCTTTGTACTTTCCATATCCTTCGGCCTCGAGGTCTTCGTAGGGCACGAAGCGCAGTGCGGCCGAGTTGATGCAGTAGCGCAGGCCTCCCTCTTCGGGGGGCCCGTCGTTGAAGACATGTCCGAGGTGGCTGTCCCCATGGCTCGAGCGGACTTCGGTGCGGATCATGCCGTGGCTCTGATCGGTGTTCTCCACCACGTTGGAGGGCACCAGCGGCACAGTGAAGCTGGGCCAGCCGCACCCGCTGTCGAACTTCTTGGTGGAGGCGAAAAGGGGCTCGCCCGAGACGATGTCCACGTAGATGCCCGCGTCCTTCTTGTCCCAGAACTCGTTGTCGAAAGCAGGTTCGGTGGCAGCTTCTTGAGTGACGGCGTACTGGCGATCATCGAGCTGCGCGATCGCCTCAGGGTCCTTGCGGTAGACGTCTGTCATTTCAGCCCTCCTGGTTCATCTGGTTCCCATTTTCTCGGTCGCTCTCGTTCGCACCGGACCCGTGTCCTTGGTGCACCCTTTGGCAGGGATGGGAAACACACTCCCGGCGAAGGTGCCGCCGCCATGGGCGCGTTTTGAGCACTACCAGTGTATCGCTCTCGGGGATTTTTGCGGTTGGAGTCGAGGGGCTCGAATCAACCGGACGCGTACCTCGGCGCCTTCACGTGGTTCCGAGTGGAACCGGCGACGCCACTTCCACTCGGCTGAGCAGGCCCTACCGGGTGCAGGAAGATCGGCGTCAATGTGAGGCGCCCGGTTGTGACCTGCCAGGAAGTCCAATAGCTTCGACGTCGTGAGCGCCGGGCCGGTCGGAGCCGAAGAGCACCACCAGGTCGTCATCATCGGTGGAGGGATGGCCGGCGTGAGCTGTGCTCTCGAGTGTTACGACATCCAACTCGACACCGTCGTGCTCGAGATGCAGGCCCAGCTCGGCGGCCAGATCACCGAGATCCCCTTCCACGTGCGAAATGTGGCCGGTGGAGCCTACGACGACCAGCATCCGTTGACGCAGGCTCTCGTGCGGTCGGCGGCCATCCTCGGAGACCGGGCTCGACGAGCATCGCCGGTCGAGCAGATCGATCTCGGCGAGCGGTGGGTGGAGTCGGCGGGCCGACGGCTGGCGGCGGACGCCATCGTGATCGCCACGGGGGTGGGAGTGCGGCGGCTCCCCGCCGCCGTCGATGGGGACTTCGGTGGAGACGTGACCTACGACCTCGGGCCGGACCTGGACCGATTTGCCGGCCGCCCTGTGGTCGTGATCGGCGGCGGGGACAACGCGACCCTCGACGCCCTGGCTCTGGCCCAGACCGGGTCCCCGGTCGCGCTGGTCTACCGCGCCGAGCGCCTCGCTTCGCGGCCGGACATCGCGGGCCAGCTCCGCGACGATCCGCGGATCACCGAATACAGCGGCTGGGAGCTCGACGACGTGCATGGCACCGACCGATTGGAAGAGGTGGTACTGATGCGTCATGCCACCGGCGAGCGTCGGTCGATCAAAGCCGGCGGATTGGTGGTGCAGGTCGGAAAAGCGCCCCGGACCGAACTCTTCGGGGATCAGATCGAAATCGACCGTTCCGGCGCGGTGGTGGTCGACGACACGCTGGCCACCTCACGCCCGGGTGTGTTCGCCGCTGGCGACGTCGTCGCCGGCGCCTACTGGCGGATCGCCACCGCCATGGGGCAGGGGTCATTGGCGGCGAGATCCGTCCTTCGCCACCTGGCGCCATCGCTCCGGTGACCCGCGATCCTCTGGCCCGTGCCACCGGCGACCGAAGTGGTGACCTGCTTCCGCCGCTCGCTCGAATCGGAGCCACCGCTCGATGAGCGGCACCCATCGCACGACGGACCGGGCTCCGAGGGCCCCGAGACAGGCGGGCTCATGGAGCTGCTCGTCGAGCTCCTCCTCTCGAACCAGAAGCAATGGGAGCTCGAGGACGTCACGAGGACTCCGGGAGCGGACGACGCGACCATCGCCCAGGCCAAGCGCTCGATCGACAGGCTCAACCTGGAGCGTCACCGCCTGGCCGAGCGCGTCGACGCGGCCATCGACGCCGCGCTCGTCCAGTCCGACGGCGCCACCCCGGCGACGGAGAGTCCGGCCATGGCCTTCGACCGGCTTTCGGTGTTGGCCATCCGCCTGGACCGAACCCACCGGGCGGCCGGGACGGCCGGGAACGGCGGCGACTTCGGCCGGAGACTGATGCGGTTGAGCGGTCAGATCGAGGAGCTGGCAGAGGCGATCGATGCCCTGCTCGACGACGTGCGCGCCGGCCGACGACGCTTCGCCCCCTACGAGCATCTCAAGCTCTATGCCCAGGAGACCTCGGGCCCGAGGCGTGCAGACGGTACCCACCACGGTTGAATCCGTAGAGGACGCGGCCGCCGACATCAGCCGCGTGGGCAATACCAAGAGACGACTCGGCGAGGGAGGGGGTGGAGACGAATCGGCCGGTCTTGGCATCAGCCAGCCAGTACAGGCGCCCGGTCCTCCCCACTGCACACAGCCGGCCTCCGGCCATCACTACTGCTACCCCGCCGTTGCCCCACGCCACCTCGTCGGGCAAGGCACCGGTGACGACCACCCGGCCGTTCGAGGGGTCGAGCGCCGCGTAGCGGCCACCCTGCTGGTCCTCCCACCGGTAATCGTCGACCGGTGAAGTCGCGAGCTCGCTGCCGACAACCCACAGCAGCCGACCGTCCCAGGCGAAGGCGGCCGCCCGGAGGGGCAGGTCGACCGCGAAGAGCCTCGGCCCGAACCGCCCGTCGTCCAGCGCCATCAGCGTGGCACACCCCTCGCCGCCCACGGCGACCAGCTGTTCGTGGTCGGCGCCGTAGGTGAAGAGCGCGGTGACCCGCCCCCAGCCTCGGAGAGCCACGTCCGCGTCGAGGGAGGGCTTCCCGATGCCTACGTGCACCGGCTCGGATACGAGGAGACCCCCCTCGGGCGAAGACGGCGCCCGGGAACTGACGAGCCGCGTACCGACCGCCACCGTGCGCTCGAGATCGTCGGCGAAGGAAGTGGAGAGCACCGGCTGGACAGGATTGATCGGCCTGGACGCAGAGACGTCCGACCGGGAATACCCGGACGACGCCACCTCGGCCGGGGCGAAGCCGAGCACGGACCCGAGGTGGTTCAGGGTCACCAACAAGCCCTCCCCGTCCCCGGTGACGTGCAGGATGGCGTGCACGTCGAGGTCGTACTGGGAAAGCTCGTCGTCGTCCGGGAAAGTGGTGGTGCCGAAGACGGCGACCGGTTGCCAGTGCCGATTGGCGAAGACGACGTTGCGCCCGAGGTTGTTCCAAGCAACGAGGTCGCCCAGGGCGGCGACCCGACCGATGCCCTCCGGTTGGGAGTTCCGCACGCCGACCTCGGGGTGAGCGTCGACTTCAACCGGCTGGTCGGTGCCCGCGGCCACCGTCACACCAGCTCGTCCAGGAGGCCTACCGCTTGTTCGGGTTGCAACTCCGCCAGGCACCGCTGCCCCGAGGGGCAGGTCCGTGGGTGCCACTGGAAACCGCGGAGGCTGACTCGTTCGTTGTAAGCCGACGTCCGCTCCACGGTCAGGCAGGCCGCATCGCAGGGGGTGCCTCGGAGAGCGCGGGCGTGAGGCCAGGGGCGGAAGTAGACGGAACCGTGACGGCAGATGGTGACGGTCGGCGTTCGCTGCTGCACCGCGATGTGGGTGAGCCCCGTGTCGATCCCGATGACGCCACGGCAGGACGAAAGGACGTCGACGGCCGCCCCAGGGCTTGGGATCGGCATCGCTGGGGCGACGAGCGGGTCGAGGTCTCCGCCCGTGGCCGTACGAGTCACCTGCCGGACGTCGAAACGCCGGCGCAGCTGTGCCGCGAGCGACTCCCACTTGGGGACGGGCCAAGCCTTGCTCGGGCCGTCGGTCTCGGTCACGAGGAGCACAGTGCGTTCGAGCCCCGGCACCAAAGAGGAGCGGAGCGGCGTCGGGGCTGAGAAAACGGCATCGATGCCGAAGTCAGTGGCAATCCGGTCGAGGATCTGGTTGATGTCGAGCGGCCCGACCGTCGCTTCGAACTCCGGAGAGCCCCACCAGTGGTCCCGCTGGAGGGGGTGGTCGCGCAGATCGACTACCCGGTCTTCGCCGGACAAATCCGGGAGTGTTTCCTCGTCTATGCAGCCGGCCAGTCCGGGGATCCGTTCGGACAGGCGCGCCTGGGAAGCTGACCGCGCCACCAGCCACGTCTCGTCACCGTTCTGCCTGCTGTCGTCGATCAGAGCCTGGACGACCGGGATAGAGACGACCAAGTCCCCGAGTCCGAACGAGATCGGTGCCACATAGACCCGGGCCACGAGCTCAGTAGTCTGCGTAGGCCGTTCGGTCGACGATCCCCGAGGCGGCGAAGGCCCGGCGCCGCTCGGCGCACTTGTTGCAGCGCCCGCAGTGTTCACCTCGATGGGGCTGGATGCACGAGAAGGTGAGCTCCAGAGCAAGGTGCCGACCTCGTTCGAGCACCTCGACTTTGCTGAATTTGGCGAACGGCGTCTCCACGGCAAGTGGCCGGTCGAGCGCCAGGCTGGCCAATGAGGCGAGGCCATCGAAGAACTCCGTCCCGCTGTCGGCGAAGGGGTTCCCGCTCAGCGTGCCGAGCGCCACGACGCCGAAGTCGTTGAGCGCGCACCAGACACTCGTCTTGGCCAGCAGCAGCAGGTTGCGCCCCGGGAGGTACACCGCACTGTCGGGCGTGTCCTCGTCGGGCACCTCTGCACCCGAGACGCTCCAGTGTGAGCCGTACACATCGGCCACCGGGAACTCGAGTGCGACCAACGGCCGTACCTGACAGTCGGCAGGCAGCGAGTCGAGGAACCGGCGGAGATGCTCCTCCTCGGCGGCTTCCCAGGCGAGACCGAACCGGATGTAGATGGGCTGCACCACCTCACCCCGACAGCCTCGGTCGGCCACAAGCACCGCACTGTCCACCCCGCCGCTGGCCAGCACGACGACCCGACGAGTGCCTCCTCCGGGAAGACTCATTCGCCGCGGTAGACGCAGCCGGTATTGCAGGTCTCCTGGACGACAATTTGCGAGAGCTCGGGAAGGCCGGGCTGCAGATGCTCCCAGATCCAGCAGGCGAGCCGCTCGCTGGTCGGGTTCTCCAGTCCCTCTACTTCGTTCAGGTAGTAATGGTCGAGCTGTTCAAGCAACGGCTGCATCGACTCGCTGAGGTCGGCAAAGTCGCTGACCCATCCCAAGCGTTCGTCGACCGGGCCTTCGATGTGCACCCTTACCCGGAACGAGTGCCCGTGCAGCCGGGCGCACTTGTGCCCGGGCTCGACGTTCGGCAACCGATGGGCCGCCTCGAAGGTGAACTCCTTGAAAATATCCACGGGATCCCTGGGGCTCGTCCATCTGGGCCGTCCAGTCGGCATCATAGGGCCGACCCGTTACACCGAGAGGCCGATCGGCCGTGCCGGATGGATAATTCTCGCGGACACCGGAAGGGCCGGGACCCCCCGGACGCGTGCCTGACCTGCGGAATTCTGCACCGCGAGTCGAGGATTCACCACTTCGGACCCTCGGGATTCGACGACCGGACTTCGCCGGCACTCTCCCAATCCACTGATCGGTTTACGTGCCGCCACCGGCTCGTTGTCCGACGCATCGACTCAGCTCGTCACGACGCGAGCCGAACGACGACTGCGAATTGGACGGACTTTTACGGGATTCGCACACCCTGCTCTACGCAGCACATCGAGCCGCCGGGTTGAATCACACAGTCTTTCGCGCAGCCTGCGCTCAACCGCCGCGCACGAGCTCGCGCCCCGCGGCGGCGATGTGGTCGGCGTCGATGCCGGCCCACGCCATGAGCTCCTCCCCGGTACCTGAGCCCGGCATGCCTCTGACCGCCAGGTGCGCGATATGGAGGCTCGTCCGTCCGTTCGACAACAGGCATTCGGTCACGGCCGACCCCAGCCCGCCTTCGGGATGGTGGTCCTCTGCCACGACGATTCGTCCCGACGTGGCGGCTGCAGCTTCGGAGACGACGGCAGCGTCAATCGGCTTGACCGAATAGCAGTCGACGACGCGAGCCTGGATTCCTTCGGCTGCGAGTAGCTCAGCTGCCTTCAGGCACGCATGGAGCGTGACGCCAGCGCCGACGAGCGTGACATCGTCGTGCTCGGAGGAGCCCAGGACCTTCGAACCGCCTATGGCGAACTCCTCTCCGGCTACGTAGATCACGGGATACGCGCCGCGGGTGGTGCGGATGTAGCTGATCCCCGGGTTCTCCGCCATCGCCGCCACGAGTGCCGCCGTGCTCGTCGCATCGCTCGGGTACAGGACGGTGGACCCGTGAACCGAGCGCATCATGGCGAGGTCCTCGAGACCCATCTGCGAGGGTCCATCCGCGCCGATCTCGACCCCGCAATGCGATCCCGACAGGCGCAGCTCGACACCCGAGATGGCACCCATTCGTATGAAGTCGAACGCCCTGGTGAAGAAGGCAGCGAACGTGGAAGCGAACGTCTTGTAACCGCGCACGTTCAAACCCGTCGCGGCCGCGACCAGTTGCTGCTCAGAGATGAACATTTCGAAGTAGCGATCAGGGAACTTGTGCTTGAACTCGTCGGCATGCGTGGAGTTGCTCACCTCAGCGTCCAACACGGCGACGCGTGGGTCGGCGGCGCCGACCGCGACCAACGCGTCGCCGTAGGCCTTGCGGGTAGCCACCGAGTCGCCGACGTCGTACCGCGGGAGCTCGACCGCGGACACGGCAACCGTGTCCGACGCGCTGACACCGTTCGTGACCTTTTCGGGGATCGGGCCACGGACGACAAGATGTCGCTCTCCCCCGAGCTCTGCGATGGCGCGCTTCGCCATGTCGGGCGGAAGAGGCTTACCGTGCCAGCCCTCTTTGTTCTCGAGCTCCGAGAACCCGCGGCCCTTGATCGTCTTTGCCACTATCACCGTCGGCCGGTCCCCACCCGTGTTCTCGGCTTCCGCCAGCGCGCCGTCAATCGCGGAGAGGTCGTGACCGTCGATGACGAGCGCGCGAGCACCGAAGGCTTCGAAGCGGCGTTTGTAGACCTCAACCTCCCAACCGAGATCGGTCGGCCCCCGCTGCCCGAGTCGATTGATGTCCGCCATGACGACGAGGTTGGACAATTCGTAGTAGTGCGCCTTGTCGATGGCTTCCCAAATTGAACCCTCGGCCAGCTCGCTGTCGCCGCAGAGGACCCAGACGCGGAAAGGAACGTGCTCGAGATATTTGCCCGAGAGCGCAATGCCCACGCCATCGGGCAGGCCCTGACCGAGAGAACCGGTCGCCAGATCCACCCATGGCAGCACGGGGGTCGGATGCCCTTCGAGGCGCTGCCCGAAGCGGCGGTACCCGGTCATCAGCTCCTCGTCGCTCACCACCCCGGTCGCCTTGAACAACGAGTAGAGGAGCGGCGAGGCGTGACCCTTGGAGAAGACGAGATGATCGTTGGCCGCGGCGTGCGGGTTGTCCCAGTCGTAACGCAGGTGACGCGCCGCCAGCACGGCGATAAGGTCGGCCGCCGACATGCTCGAGGTGGGATGACCCGAACCGGCGCTGGTCGAGGACCGGATGGAGTCGACCCGGAGTTGCGCCGCCAGCGCTGCGATGGTGTCGAGGCCGGTCGTCTCGGTCACGGTTTCGGTCGTCATGATGGCTCCTTGTGGTCCTGTCTTCACTCTTACCCTAAATCCTGGGCCTCGGGCTCGTCCCATTCCGTCACGTGCCGATCACATCTTTGAGCTTCCCTTCATTCAGGGGTCGTGAGCAGATCCTCCAGGCATTCGCCCTTGATCGACCTCGGCCGTTTCGATCCGGCCCAGCGGCAGCGAGCTAATGGATCGACTCCCAGAACGCACAGTGGTGCTGGTTCGCAAATGTCGTCTCGACGTGGGGACTCGGCGTGTCCAACGACATCGTCTGATGGCTCGCACCGGTGAATGGCTTCCACTCGGGTACGCCCGCGGAGGACGGTTTGGCGTCCTTGGCGAAGTTCGTCCAATAGGTCCTCATCGTGGCCGCCAGGGAGCGCTGCGGCGTCGTGAGAACACCTGGAAATGGTGTATTGGCGAGCTGGAAGAGATATTGGACTTCTGATTCATGGGCGGCGCCGTAGGGGAACCCGACCGGTGGCTCGTAACGCTCGGGCGCGTTCTCGTCGTTGAACTCGTAAGAGTACGTCCGAACGTATTTGGACAAGGATTGATCGGCAGTCATGGCATCGCAGGCGAAGCTGTCGTCGGTGCCGACGGCGGCGAAGGCGAGAGCCGGGCTGGCGTACCGGCTGAGGGGGTAGCGTGCGACGACTTGTGCGGCCGTGGCGGCCGAGACGTCGAGGCTGGACTGAATCATGCTCTCGTAGTTTCCTGTCGTCACGGGATCTCCGGCGAGTTGAGCGAGGGCGACGAAGAGACGCCGTTCGTCATGGTTGGTCCCGATGATGACGGGCACGTGGTTGAAGTCCCCGCTGGAAAAGGCGGACTCGAGCGACTCGGTGAGAACCTGGCCATCGATGTTCGGACGGTAGCCTCCGGCATTTTGGTCCTTGAGGATGGTGGCGACGGGAAGAGCACGGAGACATGCGGCGCTCTGGTCAGAACAACCGGCGCTCGCTGCGAAGGACTCCCCCGCCGCCTCGGCGGTGGCCAACGACACCGGGGTGAGGGTATAGGTCCCGCTCTCTACGATGGCTTTGGCGAAGAGCCCTCGGGCCCCGGGTGATGCGAGTTGCGAGAGCACGCTGAGCCCGCCGGCGGATTCACCGAAGAGGGTGACGTTGCGCGGGTCTCCACCAAATCTCGAGATGTTGGTCTGCACCCACCTCAGTGCCGCCTGTTGGTCCATGAGCCCGTAGTTGCCAGAGGGTCCACCTGATGGCTCGGCCAGCGCCGGATGGGCCAAGAACCCAAGGGCCCCGAGCCGGTAGTTGATCGTGACCACGATCACCCCGTGCTCGACCAGCCGGGCGGGGTTGTAGTCGTTGCTCTCGCCCCACACGAACACGCCACCGTGGATCCACACCATCACCGGAAGGCTCCTCGTATTCGACTTGGTGTGCTCGGGTTTGTAGACGTTGAGGTAGAGGCAGTTCTCGGACATGCTGGCCAGGCCGAAATCCGAGGCAGGTTGAGGGCAGTTCGGACCGAACGTCGCGGCCAGCCGGGTACCGGACCAAGGGGCGGGCGGGTGCGGGGGGCTCCAGCGCAGCGAGCCCACCGGGGGAGCCGCGTACGGAAGGCCGAGAAACTCGTCCATCGTCCCTACGGTCGTCCCCTGGACGGCACCGTCGAGCGTCGTCACGACCACCGCCGTGCTCGGCGCCGCCTCGGCCGGCACACAGGTCGCCACACCCGCCATGAGAACGCCGCCGAGAAGCACGAATGCTGCAGGTCTCCCGACGAGAGCCCTGGGCTCGCTTCGAGCGTCGCGGATCCTCCCGTAGACCGTGCCACCAGTGTGGGAAGCAACGAGGGCGTAGGCCCGAAGCGCTATGACGACGGCCGTAATGACGCCGAGCGTCTCAATCGTTGAGTTCTCCACAGAGATCCTCCATTCGCCGCGACGACAACGATGGTGATCGGGTCTGGGCTCGCCGGCCAGTCGTTGCGGTTCAGCCGGCGGAGCCATGCCGGCGGTTCCCGAAAGCGAGGGTTGCCCTCCTCGAGTTGAAGGACATGATTGACCGCCACGAGAGGGCGGAGAGGACGGAAAAGAGCGAGCCTGCCGACCCGATACAGACCACTCCGAAGAACGAGCCAATCGAACAAATCGAACATGCAGAACCGATTGAACCGATGGAGAGAACGGAGCCTTTCGATGCAATCGAAAGGATCGAACCCTCAGAGGCTATCGACCACCTGGAGGTGGCACCTGAAGCATCGTCAACGGTCATCGGCATCTCCTTCCGGACCATCTTGCGGCTCGTCGCCACCGGGTTACGGGTTCAACTTGGTGTGCGGGCAATGCTCGCCGGTCGGGCTCGCGTGTGTTCGCTGAGCGGTTCGCGTCATCTCAGTTTCGCGCCCGACCTCGACCCTGTGCGGTCTCAGCCCGCCGGGGGGCGGCCGAGGCGAAGACGAGGCACCCGTCGTGATGACGACGTTGACCGTTCCATCGATCGTGCCTCGCAACGTGCCGGTGTTTGCAGCCAAGTTGGTGTCACGACGGGTTCGCCTGGCCGACCCCGTCCAGGGTGCCCTCACGAACCGAATCTCCAGAACGAAGGCGAAAGCAACGTCATCGGGGCAGCGGAAGTGGCCGCGACGGCCGGGGTAGAGGAGCCGGGAGCGGCTGGTATAATGGTTATGTGCTGAAAGCAACTATCGAGACGGGCGCCGAGTCGGGCCCGGCCGCCCTTCATGTCGACCAGTTCGACGAGGCCTTGCAGACGGTCGCCCGGTCGATTACCCAGGTCCGCCTGCACGAGCGGCTCCTGCGACTGGCGGGAGTCCGGCTCGACCGGGCTGGTGCGACCTTGCTTTTCAAGCTCTCTGCGAAGGGCGACTCGCTCCGAGTCACAGACCTCGCGGAGATACTGGGAGTCGACACCCCGACGGTGACCCGAAAGGTCCAGCAGCTCGAGCGCGACGGGATGGTCGTTCGCCAGACCGACCCCGACGACCGCCGAGCCTCGAGGATCGGCCTCACCCCAGCCGGTCGCCGGACAATCGAACGGGTGCGGCGGGCACGCCGGGCCTGGCTCGAGCAGCTCTTGCAAAATTGGCACAGCGACGACCTCTCCGCCTTAGCCGACCTGCTCAGTCGTTTCGCGGTGGATCTCGAGCAGGACCTGGACGACGCTCGTGACTGAGCTGACGACGATGGCCCCCGTCGATGAAGAGGCCGCCGGCGCCGAGCACCGCCGGATCCTGGTGATCCTCGGCGCTCTCATGATGGGAATGGCCCTGGCCGCACTCGACCAGACCATTGTGGCGACGGCACTCCCCACCATCGCCGGCGATCTGCACGGGCTCAACCACCTGTCGTGGGTGGTGACGGCCTACCTCCTGACCACCTGCATCTCCACGCCGCTGTGGGGAAAGCTGGGCGACCTCTACGGCCGCAAAGCGCTGTTCCAGCTGGCCATCGTGATCTTCCTCGTCGGCTCCGTGCTGTCGGGGCTGTCCCAATCCATGGCTGAACTCATCGCTTTCCGGGCGATCCAGGGGATCGGCGCCGGCGGGCTGATGGTCGGGGCCCAGGCCATCATGGGCGACGTCGTATCGGCCCGACAGCGGGGCAAGTACATGGGCTACTTCGGCGTCGTCTTCGGCGTCACCAACGTGGCAGGCCCGCTGCTCGGAGGCTTCTTCACCGAGCACCTGTCCTGGCGCTGGATCTTCTACATCAACGTGCCACTCGGCATCGTCGCCCTTTTCGTCGTGGCCGCTGTGCTCCACCTCCCGGTCATGCGGGTACCGCACAAGATCGACTGGGCCGGAACCGCCTTCCTGTCCGTAGGCGTTACGTGCATCATCTTGCTCACCACCTGGGCCGGCTCCGAATATGCCTGGGGTTCACCCGTCATCATCGGTGTCGGTCTGGTCGCCCTGGCGTCGCTGGGCATCTTCTGCTTCATCGAGACAAGGGCGTCCGAACCCATCATCCCGCTCTGGCTCTTCAAAAACCGCACGTTTACCGCCACCTCGGCCGTCGGGTTCATCATCGGTTTCGCCATGTTCGGGGCGGTCATCTACCTGCCCCTGTATCTCCAGGTGGTCCACGGAGTCTCACCGACCCTCTCGGGCCTGGAGCTCCTCCCGATGATCGGCGGGATGCTGATCACCTTCATCACGAGCGGGCGCCTCGTGACCCGCACCGGGCGCTACAAGGTGTTCCCGATCGTGGGCACGGGCGTCCTCTCCATCGGCCTCCTCTTGCTGACCCAGCTCGGACCGCATACCGCCTACGGGGAAGTGGCGGTCTTGATGTTCATCACCGGTCTGGGCATAGGCCTGGTCATGCAGGTGCTGGTTGTCGCCGTGCAAAACGCGGTGCCGTACTCCGCGCTGGGAGTGGCCACGGCAACCTCGACCTTCTTCCGGACCATCGGGGGAGCCTTCGGAGTGGCCATCCTCGGCGCCGTCTTTGCCAACCGCCTGATCTCGCAGCTCAAACTGCACGCCACCCCGGCCGAACTGAAGTTGGTCAGCGGCTCGAACGTGACGATCAACCCGGCCCAGATCGATCATCTTCCCTCGGCGCAGCGCGCCTTCGTTGTCAGTGCCTTCAGTCATTCGGTCGAGACGGCCTTCTTGGTCGCCGTGCCTTTTGTCGTCGCCGGCTTCATCCTGAGCTGGCTCATCAAGGAGATCCCGCTGCGCACGACTGCGTTCGTCGCCACTCGTCGGCCCGACGGTGACGAACCGGCAGGAAGCGATGCGGACGGAGGTGGGTTTGACGATTCGACCGTGCCAATGCCGGTGGCCGGCCGCGGCTGGGACTGACGACACCCCATTGGGTGACGAGACGACGGATGTGACCGCACCACCCGGCCGATCTCCGCCTGGTAGCGCTCCGTGCAGCGAGCGTGGGCGTCAGCCGTATACCTCGCACGTCCGCACCCCGAGGATGAGAGTGTCGTCAATCGCCTCCATGGCGTAATCGAGCTGGAACCCGGAGTGATAGAAGAGGCTGGCCCCGGCGGCGAGGTTCGTACCCGGTATGCCGTCGGCTCGGAGGGAGGGATCGTTGTGGACGACTTGAGGTTCGACGGTCGAGTGGCGATCGTCACCGGGGCTGGGCGGGGAATCGGCTTTGAGCATGCTCGGTTGCTGGCCTCGCGCGGCGCGAGGGTGGTCGTCAATGACCCAGGTGTCGGTATCGACGGAAGCGGCGGAGATGCCGGCCCAGCCCGACGCGCCGCCGAGGCGATACGCGCGGGCGGTGGGTCGGCCGTAGCCGACTTCTCGGACATCTCGACCGCGGAGGGATCCGCGCGGTTGGTCGAGACGGCCCTTAACGAGTTCGGGCGGCTGGACGTGCTCATCAACAACGCGGGCATCTACAACACGGACGCATTCCCCGACATCGATCTTTCCGACCTTCGGCGGCATCTCGATGTGCACGTGACCGGCAGTTTCTTGACGGCCAAAGCCTGCTGGCCGCATATGTCAGAGAACGGTTACGGGCGGATTGTGTTGACAACTTCCACGGGCGCTCTGGGCATGCGCGGTCTCACGGCCTACGGGACTGCCAAGGCAGCAGTCATCGGGCTGACTCGCGCTCTCTCGGCAGTCTCGGCGGGCCACGGCAGCGACATCAAGGTGAATGCGCTCGCACCCATGGCCTACACACGAATGATGGCAGCACGGGATCTGGGCGGGGCCGACCCCGAACCCGAACCCGAACGTCACCCGGCTCTGGTTGCACCCATGGCAGCCGTTTTGGCGCACGAGACCTGCCCGGTCCAAGGGGAGGTCCTCATGGCGGGGATGCGACGGTACAGCCGCCTGTTCCTCGCTGAGACCCGTGGTTACGTACATGATGGCCTGGACGTGAGTCCGGAACTATTGCTCGAGCGGTGGGATGCCATCTTTGATCCACTCGACCACGAGCCAGTCGCGAGCACTGACAGCTGGGTTGCGCGCAACAATCGAGCGATCGAGAACGATCCGATCATCTGAAGCGCACACTGATTCCGGTTTGACCCGGTCCATAGACCGCCATGTTCATCTCGTGTCGCGGTCGGGTGGCGTCCTCTTTCGTGCCGGGCTGCTCGCGGCGCGGCTACACCCTGTTCAACGGAAGGTCATACAGGAATTCGTCGCAGATATACGACGCTATGGCCAGCGACGCCGTTGCTGCCGGCGATGGCGCGTTGCGAACAGCGATGACCGGCCCTCTGCGGTGTACGACGAAGTCGTCGACCAGTTGCCCGTTGCGGTCGACCGCCTGCGCTCGGATGCCAGCCGACCGCGCTCCCAAATCCGATGGTTCCAACTCCGGTATGTACCGGCGAGCCCGGCGAAGGTAAATTTGTCTGCTGGCCGATCCGGCCATCTCGGAAAGACCGGAAGCCCAATACCTACGGGCCATCTTCCGAAAGCCTTCGTACGCCAGTAACTCACGGATCGTAGAGGCTTCGATCTGGCGCCCGCGATACCCCTCCCGCGCCAAAGCCAAGACTGCATTTGGTCCGATCGACACGGATCGGTCGACGTGCCGCGTGAAATGCACGCCGAGAAATGGCAATCGGGGCTTGGGGACGGGGTAGACAAGAGCACGCACCAGATCGGTGCGACCGCCCACCAGCTCGAAATATTCACCCCGAAAAGGCACGATACGCGGGTCCTCCTCGTCTCCCGCCGAGATCGCCAATCGATCGCCGTGAAGGCCGGCGCAAATCACGAGCCAGTCGAAGGTGATCTCTCCGTCATGGAGCTCGGCCCGCACCGTCTTCGTTACCCCGTCGGTGCGCAGCGAGCGAATCTCTGTTCCCAAACGGATGGCGCCGCCAGCTCGAATGATGTCATCGGCCAGGGCCTCGGCGACCTTCCCGAAATCCACCACGGCAGTGGTCGGCGAATGCAATCCGAGGACACCTTGCACGTGTGGCTCGATCTCGGCCATTTCCGGTGGACCCACAATCCGCACATCCGTGAGTCCGTTTTCAAGTGCTCGCACATGGAGCGATCGCAGACTCTCGGCCTCGGCGTGGTCGAGTGCCACAACCAGCTTCCCGCACTGGTCGAAGGGCACTCCCCGATCGGCGCAATAGGACCTCAGCATTCGCCCACCCGCCTGGCACAGCGTCGCCCGCAGCGATCCGGGCGTGTAGTACAAGCCGGCATGAACGACTCCGCTGTTCCTCCCCGTCTGATGCTGTGCTAATGCGGTTTCCTTCTCGACAACGACCAGGTTCAGGCCCGGATTTCTGGCCAGGAGCTCGCGCGCAACCGCGAGACCGATGATCCCACCACCGATCACTCCGATTCGCTCCGACATCTTCGACATTATGTATCGAGTCCCGAGGCGAGTGCTACGAATGGGATCGATCGGTGGTAGCGCCGGTTGCAGGTATAAGACACTTCTACCTTCCACCTGGAGTTCGCCACCGCTCCAGCTCGATCAGGCCACTCCGGTGTCTCGTGCAAATGGGCTGGGAGCAGGCTGCAGAGCTCACTCGGCTACCGGAGCCCAGATTTACCAAGCGTTCATCCACAATCCACGCCCGAGCGTCAGGCGGCATGATCAAGACGGGAGGCCCGTCCGTCGAACCGAATCAAAGCCACTCAGCTACCGTTGAGGTCTTCGGCGGAAAGGCTGAAGGGGGCTCAATGCAGAAAATGGCCATCATCTCGATCGATGGACACGCCAAGGCGAGTCCGATCGGCTATCGGCAGTACTTCGAGCAGAAGTTTCTGCCTACCTATGACGAGTGGCTGGCGGGTGCCGCAGAGCGAGATCAGCGGGCTCCGGGACTCGTGAAGTCCGGCCTCGAGGCCGATTGCCAGTGGGACTCTCAGATCCGGCTGAGGGACCTGGAGAAGGAGGGCATCGTCGCCGAGGTGCTCTTTCCCAACGGCCTGCCCTTTGCCACCAGGCGTTCCGCTCACGATGAGCGACCCGCCGATCCGGATATCGATCGGCAGGAGCGGATGGTCTACAACCGCTGGTTGGCAGACTTCTGCGCCGAGGCACCCGGGCGTCGCTCCGGGCAGGCCCAGATCTCCTTTGATGACATCGACCTGGCGGTGAAGGATGTCTACTGGGCCAAGGACCATGGGTTGGGTGGCATCTCCATGCCGGCGCTGATGCCCGGCGGGACGGCGTACTTCAACCCGGTGCTCGATCCGGTCTGGGCGGCCATTCAGGAAGTCGGGCTACCGATCAGCCAGCATGGAGGTGCGGGCGCGCCCATCTACGATCCGCCCGGTTTTGCAGCGATCATGACCTTGGCGCTCGAACAGCAGTTCTACTGCGGTCGGTCGCTCTGGCAGATGATCTACGGAGGCGTCTTCGATCGGTTCCCGGATCTCCACCTCATTTTCGTCGAGACCGGAGCCGAATGGATCGCCCCGGCAATCCACGACTTGGACGTGCGGCTCAGCCGCAACGACGACTGGATGGAATTCGCCAGGCTCATGAATCGCGAGCGGACGGTTAAGCGAACGGCGAGCGAGTACTGGGGAACGAACCTCCACATGGGCCTCTCTCCGTTCACGATCGAGCAGTTCAATGGAGGCGTGGAATTCGAGGACGATGACTCGGCAACGGTGACGCCAGAGACCGTTATGTTCGGGGTGGATTTTCCGCACTTCGAATCCATCATCTTCAACACCGATCAGCAGGTGAGGAGCCTGCTCGACCACCCCGCCGTCGATGACGCGCTGGCGCGCAAGATCCTCTATGAGAATGCCGCCGAGCTCTACTCGTTCGATCTCGATGTCTTGCGCCCGCACATCGAACGCGTGGGTTTCCTGCCGGCGTCCTAACCGTCGCGCCACCCAACACCGAAGGTCGGCAGGCACACTTCGTGGGCTATCACGAGCGCAAGAACCCTCCGATGCCGCACGAGATGAACCTCACCGGGAGGCGTGACGCGCCAGGCCCGACAGCAGGTCTTTCATCGCCCTGGCGACCGCGTCTCTGGTCGTCGCCGGATCAGAGGAACTGGCGATGAGCAGCCCACCCCTGGTGAGCACACCCATCCATAGGCGGGCCAGGGTGTCGGGATCTTCGACGGCGAGCGTGCCAGCCGCTACGGCTGCCTCTATCACCACGACCGTCGCAGCTACCGCGTAGCGCTCGTCGAGTTCCGTAAACCGGGCCAGCCCGAGGACAGCGGGTGCGTCGATGAGCAATATGCGAGCCACGTCGGGACGGAGCACGGCGTCGAGAAACGCCTCCGAGCCTCGAACGAGCTGCTCCACTCCGACGTCTTCGCTCAGTGCAGCAGACGCCGACTCATTCAGGAGCTGTTCGTGCACACGCTCGAAGACGCTTTCGAACAACGCCGTCTTGGTCCGAAAGTGATGGTAGAGGGCTCCAGTGGTCACCCGCGCTTCCAGGGCGAGATCCTCCACCGAAGTGGCGGCAAAACCTCGCTCACCGAACAACCGCAGCCCGGCAGAGATGAGTGCCGACCGGGTCTGCGCCACTTGCTCGGCGCGCAGCGACGGACGGACGTCTTCGCCTCGCTCGCGTTCAGGCATCTCTCTTGTGTAGCCGACAACAGGCCCTTGCGCAGGCCGTCGTTCTTTGGCATAGTATCATTATGTCACAGAACAACGAGATGCCACTGGCGGTCCAAGCATTGCGCGCCGACCGAGACGCCCTGGTCGCGATCGCGGGCGAGTTGAGCCCAGACCAGTGGGATTCCCCGAGCGGGTGTCAGGGATGGACGACCAAGGATCTCGTCTCGCATCTGGCGACCCTGTTCTGGACCATGATCGATGCGACCGCCGGGCCCGACACCTCCGGGCTCGGGGTCGAGGAAGCTGCGGCCGTGAAGGTCGAGGCCAGGCGTTCGATGGGGCCGGCTGACGTCCTCGACGACTACGGGGCGATCAGCCTTCAGGCGCTGGAGGTCCTCCCCACGGTGGCAGCCCTGGACCTCGACATCCCCTTCAGTGACACCGAGAGCTACCCGGCGTCGCTTCTTCCAGCAGCGTTCTGCTTCGACCACTACACGCACATCCGCGCCGATCTCTTCGCGCCCCGGGGCAGCATCACGGGCCAGCCCCCACCCTCCGACGAGATGCGCCTGACCCCCACCCTCGATTGGATCGAGGTGGCCCTTCCCGAGCAGAACCCCGCACTGGTCACCTGCCTGCCCGGCCGGATCGAGTTGATCGTGAACGGATCCGGCTCCCGGACGATCTCGGCTGGAGAGGGCGGCCTGGTCGCGACAGTTGAGTCCGACGGCCCAACGCTCGTGCGCTGGATCACTCAACGGGCCCGCTGGGAAGAACTCGATCTCGAGGCCAAGGGCGCCATCGACGCCCTTGACCTCGCTCGGCTGCTCAAGGTCTACTGACGACCCTCTGATGCAGTTTGTAGGTCCAGCGGCCCCCGACCTCACGACGGAAATGGCTATTCGGCCAGTAGTTGTCTTTTTGCAACTTCGATGGCCGACTTCTTCTCAGGAGTGATGATCTGCGGTGACAGCGCCATGGCCTCGATGCAGCGCACGATTATCCATGCGACCAAAGCGCGAGCAACTCGCTTGTCGTCGGCGGGAATGACGAACCAGGGTGCCCGCTTGGTCGATGTCGCTGTCAGGACGTCCTCATACACTGCCTGGTAGTCGGACCAGTAGCCGCGCTCCGCAAGGTCGGCCGCAGAGAACTTCCAGTGCTTCTCCGGGTCGTCCAACCGATCTAAGAGCCGTCGGCGCTGCTCCTCTTTCGAGAGGTGCAGAAACACTTTGACCACCTGCGTCCCATTGCGATCGAGGTGACGTTCGAAAGCGTTGATGTCGTCATGTCGGTGGCGCCAGAACGACGCCGGCGGGTGCTCGCCGCCGCCATTGCGTTGGGAGAAGAGGCGGTCAGGATGGACGCGTACCACCACCACATCCTCGTAGTAGGAGCGATTGAAGAGCCCGATGTAGCCGCTGGGCGGTAGGTGGATTGCGGATCGCCAAAGGAAGTCGTGGGCCAGCTCCTCGGTTGACGGTTCCTTGAACGACGTCACCATGCACCCCTGCGGGTTCACTCCCGACATCACGTGCTTGATGGTGCCATCCTTTCCAGCGGCATCGAGGCCCTGCAAGATGACCAGGAGGCCACGGATACCCGTCGAATAGAGCAGCTCCTGGGCGCTCGCCAGCTCAGTGGTGAAGCCGTGCAGATCACGGTCCGCTGTCTTATGGCCTAGAAAGCGCTTGCCCGATGTCGGTCGGGTAGCCAAGTTCGGGTGCTTCCCCGGAGCAACTCGAAGTTCCTCCCAGAGAGTTCGACCGAGTCGCATTCCGGAAACATTAGGAGCCGATGGCGGCCGCTTTGCAGAACCCTCGAATCGGCCACGAATGTCGGTTCGGTTCGTCGAGCAGCCTCTCGCCGTCCTGATTGCCGTTTTTCTCCAAGTCGGAGCCTGGTGGTTCCTCATCTCCCGACGCTGTTCTGGCTCTTTGCGGCAGCCTTGGTGCTGTACGGCGTCGGTGAAACCATGTTCGGCAACTGGGGAACCACGTTGCTCGTCGGCAAGGGAGTCACGCCGGCTGCGGCGAACGACGGACTGGCCGCGTTCTGCGCATCGGTGACCATCGGCCGGCTCCTGATCGCCATCATCTCACGGTGGGTCCGCCCAGCTTCTCTCTCTCTCTCGTGTTGCCCTGGGCGAGAGCAGCGGCCCTCCTCTTGATGCCCACTGCGAACACTGCGACCACGGGGAGTCCACCTTCCCCACCTTCGTGGAATTGGCGGCCGGATGGCTCATCGCCGCCTACCAGGTCGGCTACGGGCTCGCCGCCTTCGGGGGCGGAGCGCTCCAGAGCGAGGTGGCGCTGGCCTCCATCTCCCGGCGTCAAGCCGTCCACGCCCAGAACATTCCTGCCGCAGACAGCTCACGATGAGACGGACCGGCCCGCGAGAGGAAGCCCGATGCCCAAGCAGTTCCACCCGGGCCCTGGGTTCGGGCTTTCCTCGCACCCCCGGCCGAGCGGACGCCGGGCCGGGGAGCCGCTCACCGGCCGGCCCGACCACCAGTAGGGTCCAGGTCAGAGCCGAGCGCCGCGCGGCGGACCAGGGAGGGCACCGATGACGGGCCAGGGTGACGGGCAACAGGGCGAGCAACCTCACGAGTGGGGCGAGGCTGTGCCGGCCTCGTCCGGCCGACCCAAACCGGGTGACATCATCACCGACTCCGGCCTGGCCATCGCCCCGAATCCACTGGTCGGCCACGACGTGTCGACCCCGCTCGAAGAGGACGAGCCCGAGCACACCATCCCGCCCGGCCCGCTGTGGGCCATGAAGGAGCGACGGCACACCCAATGGCACCTGCTGCCAGCCAATGAGCGGCACGACCGGATCCGCGAGTGCCTCGAGGCCGACAACTACACCCTCTACTGCATCGATGATGGGCGGCACCACGCCATGATCGGCCGCCGCGTCGGCACGTCGCCCGAAGGTTGCGAGTACACGCTGCTCGGCCGCGTTTCCCGTCAGCGCTACGAGGAACTGCGCGACGAAGTCGTGCTTCTGGTCAACTGCTTCGACACGGCCACCGAGATGCGTCTCTGCGGCGTTGTCGTCGAAGAGGACATCCGTTCGTCCAACATATTCGACGTTGCCATCTACGACAGCATCGACGACGTCCCGGAGGATTACCGGCCGGGCGCGCCGTTCCATCACTTCCGCCAGGACCTGGAGATCACCGCCTACTAGTGATGTTTCCCGGCGAGAATGCATTGAGGGCTTCTCAGGCGGAAGAGATCTCGAGTTACCGCCGCTCCCGGATGTCGGGCACACACTTCTCTTCACTGTGGTGCACGACGGGGACAAGACCTGGGGTCTCGGCGATGATCTGGTGACTGCGATCGCCGGAGAGGGGGTGGCCTGTCTCGCCGCGCCAATGGACAGCGACGACATGGGCTCCCCACACGGTGCATCCCATGACACATCCCATGACGCAGCGAAGGTCGGTCACGCAGGTCCTTGAGCCGTCACGATCTTTATCCGGTCATAACCGCAAATGGCAAAAATCTTCGACGTGAACTCTGTTCTGGAACGGACCGAGACGTGCACGGCACCAAGACTGCAACGACCCATAGCGGCGTAACCCTGTGCCGAAATGAAGTCAGTTTGGGTCAAGTCGAAGACCAGCTCCGTCGGGCTGTGCAAGAGTACCTCGGCAACCACCCGTTCAAATTCGGCTATCGAGACGAGGTCGAGCGCGCCCGAGAGCTCGACCACGACACGGCCTTGATCATCACCGATGACTCGAACACGGAACACGCTCCGTACTGATTGATCTTTTACTCGCACTGCTGGAGTGTCGACGGCTCTGTGGCGCGGCGCCGCGATCCGGAAGTTCTTCCGTTGAGCTCATCTCTGCTGCGTTGTTCTGGCATGCGATGCGCTACTTGCTCACTTGATTCGATACCAACTGTGCTCGGCACCAGAGACAAGAAAACCGAGCAGCCACACCACGAGCAACACCGCGGCAATGATCCACAACACGTGCAACGCGAAACCGGCGCCCGCAAAGATCAACACCAACAACAACACCAGCAGTATCAGGCCCATACCATCCGTCCTCTCTAAATCGTCATTCCCAGGAACGTCCTGCTGCGGCGCCGTTGCTGTCGACTACGGGTTTCCCAACGGTATGCTTCGGTCCTCATCAGGATCCTTGACCGGCCGGGCGCCGTCAATCACCCGATCGGGTGATTTTGGGGTCCATCCCGGCTCATAGAGTGGGGCCGTGACCAAACCGATCCGGGTCGCGCTCGTCAACGACTTCATGATCGTCCTGGAAGGCCTGCGCTCCCTACTCAAGTCCAGTGAGCCTGAGATCCAAGTCGTCGAACTCGACGTCCGGAAGGGACCGAGGCGAGCGGTCGACGTCACGCTCCTCGACACCTACGGGGGGCTCGAAAGCCTCAGCGACAGAGTCGGCTCCCTTGGATCCGATCCGGATAACGGAGCGATCGTGGTGTTCAGCTTTTCTGATCGACCTGAGGCGGTGCGGCATGCCATGCGTGCCGGCGCACAAGGATTCATCTCCAAGGCCGTTACCCGACTACAGATTGTGGACGGGATCAAAGCTGCTGCAACCGGCGAACGAATCGTCATCACTCAACGGTCCCACCACGCACAGATAGATGAGGCGCTGCGCTGGCCCGGCCGCGAGATCGGACTCACAGAACGCGAAAGCGAACTCTTATCGTTGCTCCCGACGGGCATGACCAACCACGAACTGGGCAACCACCTTTATGTCAGTGAGAACACGATCAAGACTCAACTACGACACCTCTACGCCAAGCTTGACGTTCGCAACCGCTCTCAGGCAGTGTCCCTCGCCGGGCAAGGCATCCTTGGAGATCATCGACGACAAACGAAGACCATCAGCTGACCCGGTGCTCCTACCGAATCAGTGCACCTGACCTGATCGCACCAGGGGGTCAATGGGTAACTTCAGAAGGGCGTTCTCCACGACCTCACTCAGCGCCGGGTGAATCCAATATTGACCCCGGGCAAGATCCGCAACTCGTTGCCCATCCGCGACCGCCTGGATCAGCGGCACGATGAGCAGTGACGCTTCGTGGCCAAGAATGTGCGCACCGAGAAGGGTCCCCGTCACGGGATCGGCGTAGAGCTTGCGCATACCCCCATGGTCCTGAAGCGCCCATCCGTAGGCCGTGTCGCTCAACTCTTGGGTTGCTTCAACGAATCGATGCCCTTCCAGGTCTTGAGAACGCGCCCCGACCGATGCGATCTGCGGGTCGCTGAACACCGCGGACGGAACCCACTTGTGCGGAAGCGAGCGTAAGTCCTCGGGGTGCGAGAGGTTGTGAGCGACGGTCCGAGCTTCGGCATTGGCCACATGCTTGAGTTCGTAGGGCGAGCTCACATCTCCGAGAGCCCACACTCCAGGAGCGGCGAGCCCGTATTGATCCACGACAATGTGCCCATCCTCGCGACGGACTATGCCAGCGACCTCGAGACCTAAATCCTCCGTGTTGGGGCGCCGTCCGCCGCTACCAGCATCAGCTCGCCCGATACCCGAGTGCCGTCACCAAGGACACAGCAACGCCCCCGTCGAGTGATTCCACATGCACGACGGAAGCATCGAGGTGGACATGCCACCGGTCGGCCGCTGCCGACGTGGACCGTCTTGAGATTTCGGCGTCAAGGGTCTCCAACAAAGCAGACCCCTCAGTAACGATATGGATCTCGACTCCGAGGCTCGAGAATATGTGAGCGAACTCGGCGGCGACATCTCCACCACCAAGAATCATCATGCTCGTGGGCAGCTCGTCGAGCCACATGATGGTGTCCGACGTATAGAAGTCGATCCCCGAACTCGCCACGACCTCTGGAACCGAAGGACGGCCCCCGGTGGCGATGACGATCTGATCAGCTTCGATGTGCACGTCATTATCAATGGCGAGCTCGTGAGGTGCGGGCAATTCTGCTTTTCCCTCGAACAGGGTGACGTCATCGACTCCTCACGCCCCAGGCGACCATTCTCCGAGGTCTCCTTGATCCGGTCCATGATCCGATTCCTGATGGCCGGCCAATCGATCGATTCAATCGACGCCTCGATGCCGAAGCGAGAGGCCCCACGGATCTGCATGGCAATGTCCGCGGTGTAGACGAAC
>CAWGHA010000041.1:0-263411 GCA_963822265.1 uncultured Acidimicrobiaceae bacterium | reverse complement strand
CTCGCGTACCCCACAAGCTGGTCCGATCGGTCCAAAATATCAACCCGCCGTTGGAGCCGACGTCTCTTTGGGAGCCCGGGCCAGGTCACCTTACGGCTCGGGCAGCAGACGGGTGCCGCGTCCTGAGATATCTTGACCGATCGGTACAAACTCCCGGACGGCCGCCCCGGGGCTGGCTGCCGGATGTCTCGAGGAGGGCTGCGTCAGGATGACCGTGACCGAGCCTGGCCGGTCGGCCGCACGAGCCGAGGTCCCAGAGCGGTGGCGTCTTGGAGACGCGTTTGTGCCGAAAGGCCGCTTCACGGACCCCGAGTTCGCCCACCTGGAACTCGAGAGACTGTTCCCCAAGACCTGGCTCAATGCCTGTCGATTCGACGAGGTGGAGCGCGTCGGCGACTACGTTTCCTTCGAGATCGGCGACCAGTCGATCATCGTGGTCCGCACCGAGAAGGGGCTGCGGGCGTACTACAACGCGTGCAGGCACCGAGGGACGAGGTTGGTGCAAGGGCGCGGGAGGGTCGGAGAGTTCCGCTGCCCGTTTCACTCATGGCGCTGGAACCTCGACGGTTCGATCAAGTACATCGCTGACGAGGGCAATTTCGACCCGCGTCCGGCCAACGAACTCTGCCTCCCCGAGGTGAAGGTTGACACCTGGGGCGGCTGGGTCTTCGTCAACCTCGATCCGCTCTCCGAGCCCCTGCTGGACTACCTCGACCCCATACCCGCACGCCTCGAGGGCTACCGCCTCGAGGAGATGCGCGTCGCGTGGTACAAGTCGGTGGTCGTCCGAGCCAACTGGAAAACGGCCCTCGACGCGTTCGTCGAGAGCTGGCATACCCCGGGTTCCCATCCCCAGCTCCTTCGGCCAGACAAGCGCACCGGACCGCCGACGATCGCCGAATGTGAGAAATACGGCAAAACCTTCAACGAGCTCTTCCGTTACCACTCCCGCCACGCCGACGTCTTCCGCTACGGCGGCGAGGGTGACACCACCCGGCTCCGCCCGGAGTACGGGATGGACCCCAACGTCGTCTATGACAACGTCGTTTACAACCTGCGCGAGCTGCGCACGCTCTACTTGCAGTCCGACCTCGGGGCGGCCGCCGAGCTTCGTACTTTGCCAGAGGCTTATGGTCCCGACGGCAACGTCATCTACCAACAGCTGCGCAAGAAGCACGCTCGGTCCGCCGGAGTGAACTACCCCGAGCTGACCGAGGAACAGTTGAAGGGCGGCATGTACGACTGGCACGTCTTCCCTAACACCGTATTACTCGTCGACTTCGGTACGGCCATCGCGTACCGCACCCGCCCCTCCGTTGAGGACCCCGACACTTGCGTCTTCGACATCCAAGGACTCTGGCTGCCCGCAGCCGAGGGGATCGAGACGGCCCGGCCAGAATTCTACGAAGACTGGCGCAGCGCCGACCTCGGTCAGATCCTTGAGCAGGACTTCGCCAACATGTCCGAGGTCCAGATCGGCCTCCATTCCAACGGTTTCGACGGCTATCACCTCAACCGAGCCCAGGAGATGACGATCTGGAACTACCACCGCGCCATCGACGAGTTCCTCTTCGGTTGACGCCAGCTGTCGAGGGCACGACCACGGCCGTCAAGGCAGGTGCTTGTTTAACCGAGGTTCTGTCGCAACACTGTCCCAACAATTCGGTCCAGCTCGTCCCGCTCAGTCCAGATCCGTCCCAGAGAGCCGGCTCGGGAATCATGTGACCAGGACGAAGAGGGACTGAATGGGACCCAGCGGGACGAGCAGGGATACCGCCAACCCGCCTCGTAATGCGCAGGTCGTCGGTTCGAATCCGACCTCAGGCTCCAAAAGCGCTGGTCGGACCCGTAATGTTCGTCGGCTCTTCGTCGAGCAGCGCATTGTGTCCCAACAATTGCGGTTCCGACCAGGCGATCGACACCAGGCGATCGACCAGGCGATCGACCGGCATCGCCCCTCAGTCACGAAGCACCGGCATTGGTACGGTCACCTCGATGCTCGTCACCGATCTGAGGCACTTTCTCGATCTGCCCGTCGACGCTCCCGGGCCGGCCGAGAGACTGGCCCATCACCTCGCCGGCATCGTGCGGGCCGCAACGGCCAGAGAGTCCGGCGAAGCATGGGTGAGTGCGCTTGCGTGTCGCCGGCGCCCCAATCGCAGGCCCTGCCCGGGGACGATTGCCGTCTACCGCGCTCGATCTCCCGCCCACCATTGAGTGGCGGTGCTCCGACTGCGGTGACTCCGGTGTGATTGGCGGCTGGGAGGAATCACCGTTCGATCTCAGCCGACGACCGTCAAATCGCGTCAAGGAGGAACTTCGGTACAAAATTCCTGTCTCCTCCGAAATCGCAACCACACTCATAAACGGCCAGCTATGGGATCTGGACTGCGAGCGGATCGTTTTTGGGGCGCGGATCGACAAAGGGGAGACGACACTGACGGCGTCGTTGGACGAAGTCGAAGCGTTGGTTGATTCGGTCGCTGCCGAGGCCAATCACGAAGACAATCGCCACCGACAAAAGCGTCTTGATGCAGCATTCTCGATGCTGAGCAACGCGCTCGAAGACTTGGAGGCGATGCCAAAACGGCAGCAACCTCGTCTCGTCGCATCTGTTGGTTCCGACCCGGCGCAGGATCTGAGTCAACGAGACCAATTCGTCCTTCCGGTGCGTAAGCTCTTGACGAAATGGCGCATCGTGGACTCGGATCTTTGGGATCGAAACGCCCTTGATCTGGTTGATCCTGCCTACATCGAGTTCCGCCCCGATGGGACGGGATCCTTCCGATTCATCGTCGTTGAAGGTTGGCTCGACTGTCGTCCGGCGACACTCGCTGGCCGTGCCGGTGTGGAGTTCAGCTGGGAGGGAACCGACGAATGTGACCGCGTCGGTGGGCGGGGATGGGCGGTACTCGATGGCGACGAACTGCAGCTGCACATCTATTTCCACATGGGAGACGACTCGGGGTTTCGCGCGCGCCCATTCTGAACCCGCTCCGCGCTACAGCTCCATCGATTTGACGGACCCACCTTGGGTGAGGAGCCTCTCGTTCAAAACGGCCCAAGATCTACTCTCATGTCCACCTGAAATTTCGTATTACGATATAGTAACTCATGGAGATCTACAGCTCTGCCCGTAAGCATGGAGTGAGCGACGACGACATCGAACACGCGGTCGCCCACGCTCTCGCCGTCGCAGAGGATGACGATAGCAAGGTGCTCTACCTTGGGCCTGACCAGGCAGGGAATCTCCTCGAGGTCGTAACAGTAGAACGTGAAGGAACTGGCGAACTGGTGATCCACGCCATGAAAATGCGCCGCTCCTATCAAGCGATGCTCCCAGACGGAGGTGACGAAAATGGCTGAGAAAAAGTCCTACGGTCGTTCGAAGTCAGGAGTGGATCTGACGCCGGAAGTCTTGGATCGGATGAGTCAAGAGGCTGAGGAGGGTCTTGATGTCTCGAAGCTCCGTCGGCGACCGGGGCGGCCCCCAATGGGTTCCGCTGCGGCCGATGCTTTGCCGGTGCGGCTCGACCCGGAGATGAGACGAGCAGTCGACGAGCGTGCTGCCGCGGATCACACCACTTCGTCGGAAGTTGTGAGGGAAGCCCTTCGCCGCTACCTAAAGACGGGCTGATTCTGTCCCAACTCTGCCCCAAGAATTGGGTCCCGGACGGTCCCGCTCAGTCCCACTGGTCCCGACGGGTCGATCGGACGGAAGCTTGACCAGGGCGCACCGAGACCGACTGGGTTTGGCCGAGACACCGAAGGATTCGATCGACACGCCTCGTAATGCGCAGGTCGTCGATTCGAGTCCGACCTCGGGCTCCAACCAACTCCAACCAACCAAAAGTGCATTCAGGGCCGACGCTCGGCTGAGCGGTGAACTGCGCTCGCCGGATCCGTCGATTTCCCGGAGGCCGATCTCGCGTGTCGATCTTGTTTGGGCGACACCACCCGCCCGAGCGAACCGAGGGGTTGTACGAGCCATTGTCCACCCACATGAGGCACCGTCACATAACGATCGGGGGGTTTTGGCAGTGCCCGAAAGCATTCCTGTGAACACGAGTGAACCAAGAGCGGCAGCACGTCAGTCGCTACCCAGAGTGAGATCCACACCTGAACGACGTTCGACGACGGCAAGGGACCGTCGCAGACACTGCAGGAGGCTGGCGTCGAGCCGCTGGGTAGGACGGCGGGCAACTGCGGGAACGGAGTGCGGTACTTGTAGTTGCCATAGATATTTCTCGTACTCACGATCGAGTCCCGCAGCGCGGTGCACCGTGTGATCTCGAATGGAAACCAATGGAGCCGACGCGAGGTATACGGCCGGAAGCCCTCCAAGCACCTCATTTCGCCAATCTCAGGAGGAATCGCGATCAGGTTGCTTCCGTAGAGATTCAATCTCTTGACCTTCGTGAGCTTGGCGATGGAACGCGGCAGCGTGACGATCTGGCTCCAGAGCGCTCGCGGCAACTCGGCGCCTGGTGTGAAGTCCTCACGACCATCGTCGGCTGCTTCGTCGATCAAGGCCAACAGCTGCTCCCACGCTTCGCCCTCGGTGTCTTGAGCTTCAACGTGGAGCCGGCGTATTGGGGATGGATCTTCCTGACAGTCACAGTGCTCGAAGACGGGAGCCAGGCCCGCGAATTTGGTTCTGATGCCAACGATCATTTTTGCCTTGTCCGGAGCACCCTCGGTCTCCGCAGATGCAAGTGAAGCCGGCCGCTTGTCTGGAATCTGGCTCGTCACCCAATCGAGTGTATGGAGACAAGATCGCGAAGAGCTGAGCACCGATTCGAATGGCGATTGAGTTTCGACGAAGCGTGGTGGAAGCGGAGCCGGACGGTCCGGTTTGAGGTATGCCGGGCGACCGAGTTTGGCCCGTCGGCGCCCTTGATCTTCTCCGACCCGGCTCGTGACCCGATTGCAGGTTGGAGCCGATTCTCTCGACCTGTCCCAACGCTGTCGCAACAGTTGGGTCCCAGCCCGTTCCGCTCTGACTCGGTCCGAACCTGCCATAGGTCGACACAGTGCCCGGCACCCGATAGGTTCGCCCACAGATGCACATGTCCCCTCTGGGTAAGGCAGTACGCTCCTATGCATTCATCGGGGCGAACCCAGGCAGGGCAGCGAAGCTCGCCCTGGTCTTCGCTCTCTTCTCGTTGGCCGGCGCCGGCGTCGCGCTCCCCGTTCTTCTGTTCGACCGCGACGCTGTGCCTGTCAGCGCCGCCACCGCCGTCAACGCCGCTCCTACCAGTAACGGCTCCTGGACCGTGTACCACGGTGACTCGTTGGGGAGGGGGGTCGACAAGTCCGGGTCGTCCTTCTCCTCGGTCGAGCGGGCCTGGACGTCACCAGAGCTCCACGGACAGCTTTACGGAGAACCTCTCGAGCTCGACGGCACCGTGTATGTGGCCACGGAACACGACACCGTCTACGCATTGTCCGCCGCCTCGGGTCAGGTGGTGTGGTCGACCCACATCGGCCAACCCGTGTCTTCGAACTCCCTGCCGTGCGGCGACATCTCTCCGAAAGTTGGCATCACCGGCACTCCTGTCATCGATGCGGCGCGGCACGAGATCTTTGCCGTGGCGGATGAGACGGTGGACGGAGTTCCGTCACACCACCTCGTCGGTCTCAACACGGGAACCGGTACGGTCGAGCTCAATCAAAACGTCGACCCACCCGGCGCGAACACCACCGCTATCCTGCAACGAACCGGGCTAAACCTCAGCGACGGGAGCGTCGTCTTCGGCTACGGGGGCAACGACGGCGACTGCTCGACCTACCACGGCTGGGTCGTCAGTGTGCCTGAGACAGGCGGTACCGCCACATTCTTCGATGTCACGAGCGGAGCCGATCAAGGCAAGGGGGCGGTCTGGATGGGAGGCGCCGCGCCTGTCGTCGATCATTCCGGAAACGTATGGGTCTCGACCGGGAACGGTGACGCTGTACCCGGCGACTCGTACGACGGGAGCGATTCCGTGATCGAGCTCTCGCCTCACCTCAGTCGAACACAGTTGTTCGCGCCGAGCAACTGGGCGACGCAGAACAGCCGGGACCAAGATCTCGGATCGAGCCCGCCTGCGCTGCTCTCGGACGGCTTTGCTCTCGAAGCCGGCAAGGCCCAGACCGCCTACGAATTTGAAGAGAGCGGACTTGGGCGGTGTTGGAGGCCAGGTCGCATCGGCCTCCGTCTGTCCTGGCTCGGACGTGGACGGCGGAGAAGTCATCAAGGGCACTGTGGTCTACATCCCTTGCCAGAGCGGCATGGAAGCGGTGAACGTGAGCTCGAGCCCACCCGGCCTCAACGTGCTCTGGAGCAACAGCAACGCAACCGCCCCGCCGATCCTCGCAGGGGGTCTGCTCTGGGCCATGGGAGGACCGGCGGACGACATGCTCTTCGCGGTCGACCCGTCGACAGGTCAAACGGTGCAGCAACTCACGGTCCGGGCCAACCAGAACCACTTCCCGACGCCGTCGGTCGGCGCTGGCCTGCTCCTCGTCCCTACGGCGACGCAGGTGGTCGCGTACATGGCGTCTCCACCATCGCCGCCCTCCGACTGAAGTTTCTTCTTGCGTGGCTGAGAACCTCTGAACCGGTCGCGCCACACTGTGCACAGCTCGATCCGAACCAATGACCGCTCGTGGACCAAAGTCCGCCGTATTTAGCGTGGGGTTCGCTCGTCCACCGCCCACGGTGCCCCGCTCTGGTTCAGAAGGTCCAAAAAGGGATCGGCCGGAAAAGCCTCGGGGCCGAGGATTCCAACACCCGACCAAGTTCCGGAGTCGACAAGTTCAAGCGCCACGAGGGGGTTGATCGCCGTTTGCCACACGACGGCCTGCGATCCATATTCGTTCATGGACCAACCGTTGTCCACAACCTGATACAGATACACCTCGCGGCGAGCCCCGTCTTTGCCGGTTCCAGACACCCAGGTCCCCGCGCACGTGACCCCATGCATATTGTTGCCGAGCTCGGCTGGATCCGGAAGACAGGCGGCAACAACGTCACGGGGTGAGACTCTCGATCCCTCCACATCCACGGGGAGCGTGGAGTCGAGGCCGAGCTTATGGAGAGTCTCGAGGATTCTGATGAATTCTTCGCCCAGGCCGTACTTGAACGTCACCCGTTTGGCGTCGATCCATCGTGGCACCAGAAGGACTTCCTCGTGCTCAACGTTGACGCACTCGACGGGGCCGATCCCGGCGGGAAAATCGAACACCTCAAGCTCGCTAAACGGCTCAGTCGTGTACCAGCCCCGGTCCTTCTCCCAGATGATCGGGGGGTTCAAGCATTCCTCGATCGTGGTCCAAATAGAGAAGGTGGGCGCGAAGTCATAGCCTTCGACCACCAAGTTGGCGCCGTCACGTATCCCGATCTCGCTGATTGACGAGAACATGTAGTCGGATGCGTACCGCGCGAAGACGTCCGACAAACCTGGTTCAACCCCCATGCCGACGAGCGCCAATAGACCCTTATTCTCCCACTGCTCCGCCAAGGCAAACTGTTCATCGCCGAGCTTTACGCCCGGCTGTGAGTATGGATCTTGAGGGTGAGGGTGAGAGAGCGACATCGCCATGTCGAGATAGTTCACATCCGCAGCCAGAGCGCTACGGAACAGCGGCATTACGAACCTCGGATCGAGTGCGTTCACGAGCACATCGCAACGTTGAGCTCGCAGCAGATCGCCTACGGCCTTTTCATCGCCGGCATCGAGGGCAACCGCGGTGAACCGATCACTAGCGGACTGCGCTGCTCGTTGCGCCCGACCCAACGCATGGTCGGCGACGATCAGATGTTCAAAGGCGTCACGTCGAGCAGCGGTCCGAGCAAACGCCGTTCCAACTCCACCCGCTCCCACCAGCAACACGCGCATGGCAACCTTCCGATCCACTTGGCGGATGCGGCGCTGTGCCGAACCCAGGCCAAACCCTAACGACGTCAGAGGGAAACCTGCCTACAACAGCGCGGGGACCCTCCCTGATCATCCCGAGGTCGCCGGTTCGATTTCAGCTAGCCCCACCAGAAAAGCTAACGTGCCCCCCTCTTTGCCTAGACAAGGCAGGAGCGTGTCTAACGATTGTCAGACGCCAAGATTCTCGACTCAGCCGAGGTTTTCGATCCACTGCCAAAAGTGCGCGCCCCGGGTGAGGTATCTGGATCGAATGCTTCCAAACGCGGACTGTGGAGCTTTAAGTGATCGGGTCGTAACCGGGTCCTAGAGCTCCCGCGACGCTAACCCGCGCCTGCAACAGGGAGTCCGACCACCTGCACCATCGCTCCAGCTACCCCTGCGACAACCGTGAGCACTGCGCAAGCAGTTCTAGGTCTCTTCTTGACTTTCTGTTTCCGCGCCCAGTCAGCGTCAGCGCCGATTTGCCCTGACACGAGTCACGGCCTTCTGCGTCCGGCTCCGGCGGTACTGCGCATTTACGGCCATGGCTATCAACTGGTCGGGAGGGTTGTGATCAGCGCGCCGGACGTCGTGTACAGCTCGGTCAGCGAGCCGGTGGCCGCGTCCGGGAAGGGGTTGTTCGCACCGCTGCGGCTGGCCACCCAGAGGTGGTCCCCTACGAAGGCAAAGGCCGACAAGTCGCTGAAGTAGTAGGGCCCGTTGGTATTGCACATGTACCAACTCGGCGCTCCGGACGTCGCCGACAGCTTCGTCACCATCGGGCTTGTGCCGAAGGGGCTGGCGATAAACACGTTCGACTTGTTGGCGATGGTGACCGAGGGGGCGCTGAATCCGTAGGCTCCGTCGGCGTTGTCGAAGGTGCCGAGGACCGTAGTGGTCGCCACGTCGATCTCCGTTGTCGCGCTGCTCCCGCTGTCGGCAACCCATGCGTGGCCCTGAGCAGCCGCTATGCCGTCGGGCACGCTCAGACCGGGATCGGTGATGACCTTGACCAGCGAGTTCGTCGTCGTATCGATATCAGTTACTGCGTTGGCGCCCTCGTCGGCGACAAGAACGTAATGGTGCCACGTGGTCAGCGCCGTCGGGTCATCGAAGGAGAATGTCGGCCCCGAAATGGTGCCCAGGAGGCCCCGGGTACCGCCATCGATGATGGTGATCGAACCCGGCACGGCAGGTGAGGCTGTCGGCTGGCCGGCGTTGAGCACATAGAGCTGGGTGCCGACGGCGGCGACCGCCACGGGATTGTCGAATCCGTAGGTCGGACCGGACAATTGCCCCACGAGGGACCCGTTTCGGGCCAGGAGTTCGGTGACGCTGCCGCCACCATTGACCACGAACAGGTCGGCGCCGACATCGACGAGCGCTGCTGGCTGGTCAAGGTCGTCGGCCGGGTTCGTGATCGTCTTGATCCATGCTCCGGTGGAGGGATTGACCTCAGTGAGCGAGTTGTTCGCCTGGTTAGCGACCCAGAGGTGGCCGCCGCCGTAGGCGATCGCAGAGGGCGCATCGAACTCGGGGGCCACAACGGCACCTGCCTCGGGGACGTGCGGTACGACGACCAACAGACCGGCTGCAAGTGGCGTGATTGCGAGGATGGATCGACGAACTCGTCTCCATCTGTACAGGCGCATGACCGCCTCCCTCCCCGTGTCGGGTCCCGTTCAGTTTAGCCCTGTCTGTCGTTCCCGAAGCGGCTAATGGCTTCATCTCGCCGTCTTTCGCGGGAAGAACGGCCGCCCCTTTTACGGTGAACGGACAGTACGCGATTTTCCTACGACACCTGGACGCGGTCTCCTTCATTGGGGGGCCAGCCCGCCGCGCGCAGAGAGCGCTCGACCTCTTGTTCGAAGATGAGGAGCACCGCCCGGGTCGCCACCGGGCGGAGTGCATCGACGGCTTGCGACAGCTCTAACGGCCCGTGGCGGCGTCCGAAACCCTGGCCCGCCCTAGCCATTATTAGTTGCACCACCTCGTCCACACCGCCTGCCAGATGTCGGCGGATGACGCCGGCCGCCTTGAGGGATGTGTCCGGATCGATACCTGCCCGGTCGAGCTCGCCCAACATGTCGAGGAGAGCGGGGCTCGGCACGTGGAAGCCCCCTTCAGCGCGCCTTCTCAGGAGCCCCGCGTCGACGAGGCGGTCGAGCATCCCGAGCGAGTCGGTGCCGAGCCTCGAGATGAGCTCGTCTTGAGTCATCTCGGTCGGGCGGTCGTCGAGCCAGGGGGCGGCGAGGCGCTCCGTGAGCCCGAGCCACTCCACCACTGAAAGGCTCCCCGGGGCCGTTCGCTGAAGCAGGTCGCGGATCAGGCCCAAGCTCAGCCCGCGGGCCTGGAGCTCCGAGATGAGCCGGAGCCGCTCGAGGTGGTCTCCGTCGTAGTGGGCGACGCGACCACGCCGTTCAGGCGGCGGAAGTGCGCCTTCGGACTGGTAGTAGCGAATCGTGCGGCTCGGTACCCCGCTCCGCGCCGCGAGCTCGTCGATGGTGAATTCCGTCGCGGCAGTCGCCTGTGCTTTGGATTCCGGCGCGCCCACGCTGGACTCGTCCATAGGCCTTCAGATCCTTGGTGAGTTTGTTCGGTTCGGTCCGCCTGTGTTGCTCGGCAGGCGTTTCAGCTCAGTTGGTACACGTTCAAGTTTCTGGCACACGTTTCAGTTTGGGGTGGTTCATCTTGTCGTCAACCATCCAGATTTCACGTCGGTGCCGGTCCGTCTACTCGACATATCGCACCTCTGGTTGCCGCGATCGATCCTCGTTTTTTGATCCGTTGTCCCGGCCGTTGCCTGGAGCAGCTTGACGTCCGCCGCAGATTCTGTCACCCTCACCACTGGGCCAGTTGAAGTGGGCCAGTCAGAGTGTGACAGTGATGTCTGTACCACTCGAATGTTACCAAGCAGCGCGGGTATCACGACCAAGTCCGCTCGAATTGGTTCCCGGTGGTGAAGTGGGTCCGTCTCACTACAAACCGTGACAGCGATCAGGGGCGACGGCGTCCTTTGCGAAGAGGGCTCCGGACTTCTCGCAAGGGGGGACAACGTGCGCAACAGGGGACGTGCCGGACGGCGCGTCGTAACAGCAGCACTCTCGATATCGCTGGCCGCGGGATTTCTAGCTGTCGGTACCGCCCTAGTGCCGGCATCGGCCCAGCCCAGTGTCACCTGCACTTTCGACGGTAAGCCGGGGCCCACTTCCATCACGGGAGTAGTGCCTGGAACCAGCACAGTTTCGATCTCCTGCACCGGCTCGTCCGGGCTCAGCCTGGCAACCGCCCAGGCGAGTCCGCTCGGCGGATTCGTCATCCCACCGGCGACACCCACCGAAGAAGCCGACATCGCGACTCTCACCCCGCTCAAGGAATCCCCTCCCGGCACCTACACGGCAGCGTCCGCCGTGCCGGCCAACTTCTCCGCCAGCGATCCGAACGCGGTATGCCCTCCCTCTCCCGGTCAGTTCAACGCGGGCCTCGTGGGCTGCGCCATCGCGGTCATAAACACCTCGGACCTCTCACCGGTCCCGGGTCAAGAGGCGGTCTTGGAGTACACGACCCAGACCACCCCGCCCAATGCTCCGACGCTGGCGACGAGTTCGAGCACGGTGACGGAAGGTGAGCACATCACCTTTTCCGACGCGACAGGAGCCTGTCCAGACAACCCCACATCGTCCAGTCAGTGCTGGTGGGGCAACGGCCTGGCGGGCTCTTCCACCTCGGCAAATCCGCCGACGATCACGATTTCGCTAGACGGGTCGCCCGTTCCCGGCGCGTCGGCGACGATTCAAGGCCCCGGTGCCGGGGGCACCCCGACGTACAACGGGACGATCCTCGCGCCGCAGGCGTTGTCGGGCTCCCTGACGCTGCCGAGCCCGCTGTCGGACGGCAGCCACACGCTCACGGTGTCCGAGACGAACGTGACGTCCTTCGACGGGAACGGCGCGAATCCTGCGCCGGGATCGTCTGTCGTGGCCAGCACGACCTTGGTGGTCGGGCCCTCCACCGGGCCGACCGTCACCTCGCTTAGCCCTCCCAGCGGATCATCTGCGGGGGGGACGAGCGTGAGCATCTCGGGCTCCAATTTCACTGGCGCGACAGCGGTTGACTTCGGCGCTACCCCCGCCGCCAGCTTCGTGGTCAATTCGGCCAGCTCGATCACCGCCGTATCCCCCAAAGGCAGCGGAAGTGTGGACGTTACGGTCACCACGCCTTTGGGAACGAGCCTTCTCTCCAATGCCGATCGCTTCACCTACACGAGCCCCACCGCGCCTGTTGTCACCGGCCTGAGCCCGAGCTCGGGCACGCAGGTCGGCGGCACCCTCGTCGCGGTGACGGGAAGTGGATTCTCCGGTGCGAGTGCGGTCCATTTCGGCTCGAACGCCGCGACGAGCATAAACGTGATCTCTGACAGCGAAGTGGTTGCCGCGTCGCCTTCGGGATCGGGCACAGTCGACGTGACCGTCACGACGGCACTGGGGACCTCGAAAACGACAGCGGCTGACCGCTATTCGTATCTTCCGGGATCCGCAGCAGCGCCGGCCGTAACGGCATTGGTCCCGAACTTCGGTGGCGGTGGCACCGTCGTGCAGATCACGGGGACCGGCTTCTCGGGCGCCACATCTGTCTCCTTCGGTCCGTCTGTCGCTCCGAGTGTGACGGTGATCTCCGATTCGTCCATCAGCGCGATCGCCCCGCCTGGCCCTGTGACAGGCAGCCCCGTGGACGTGACTGTCACGACGCCTGCAGGTACGAGCGCCACCTCTTCTTCGGACCAGTTTCTCTACGTGGCAGCACCAGCCGTGAGTGCCGTGACGCCGAACACAGGCTCACCCGCGGGCGGGTATCAGGTTGACATCAGCGGCTCCGGCTTCACCGGCGCGAGCAGCGTGAAATTCGGGTCCTCGCCGTCACCGAACTTCACGGTGAACGACGACTCGGACATCACGGCCACGGTTCCTGCCGGGACTGGCACCGTCGATGTGACAGTCACCACCACGGGCGGAACGAGCGCGGTCGTCCCTGCCGACCAGTTCACCTACGGCGCTCCGACCGTAACCTCGGTCAGCCCATCTTCGGGCTCGCCGCTTGGTGGGTACGCCGTCAACGTCGGCGGGACTGGGTTCACGGGCGCGACGACGGTGGATTTCGGCATCGTGCCGGCGACGAATCTGCTCGTCTCTTCCGACACCTCTCTATCGGTAACCGTCCCGGCGGGGACCGGAACGGTGGACGTGACGGTTACGACCTCGGTGGGGACGAGCGCTGGTGTCACCGTCGGACCAGTTCACGTATGCGCCGGTTCCGAGCGTGACCTCGGTGTCTCCGAATGAAGGCCCGACAGGTGGAGGGAATTCCGTGGTCGTAACGGGAACCTCACTCACGGGTGCAACAAAAGTGGACTTCGGGACGACTCCCGGGACAAACCTGGTGGTCACCTCTGACACGTCTCTCGACGTGACCGTACCGGCGGGTGCGGGCACCGTCGATGTGACGGTCACCGTTCCCGGCGGAACGAGCCCGACAAATCCCTCCGATCAGTACACCTACGTCACTGCACCGGAGGTCACCAAGGTGAACCCGAACACCGGACCGGCTTCCGGGGGAACGACGGTGAAGATCAAGGGCAGCGGGTTCAC
Organism: uncultured Acidimicrobiaceae bacterium; assembly: GCA_963822265.1. Taxonomy (GTDB): domain Bacteria; phylum Actinomycetota; class Acidimicrobiia; order Acidimicrobiales; family RAAP-2; genus Bog-473. Next base: position 249,865 of record CAWGHA010000041.1, on the reverse strand, counting down.
GAGTGCGACCGAGGTGGACTTCGGACCCGGAAACCCGACGAGTTTCACGGTGAACTCGGACACCTCGATTACGGCCGTCTCACCCGGGTCTTCCGCGGGTGCAGGACCGGTGCACGTGATGGTCGTGAACCCGGGTGGGATCGAGCGCGACGTCGAGCGCGGACATATTCACCTACCTGGTGCTCCCGAGCGTCACGTCGGTGTCCCCGGCGGCAGGGCCACCTTCGGGAGGCACACAGGTCGACATAACCGGAACCGGCTTCACCGCGTCATCCACCGTCGCATTCGGGGCAGTGAAGGCTACGAAGGTTAATGTCGTCTCACCGACAACGATCCTCGTCACTTCCCCGACGGGGACCGGAACGGTTGACCTGACGGTCACCACGGCGAAAGGCACCAGCCTCATGTCTTCTGCGGACCAGTTCACCTACGAACGTGCTCCGACGGTCAACTCCATCTCCCCGACCGACGGGCCCCTTTCGGGCAACGTGTCGGTCACTGTGACGGGGACGAACTTCACCGCCGCTACGCAGGTGAAATTCGGATCGGTCGCGTCGGCCTCAATCGCGATCACGTCGCCCACGACGATCGTCGCCATCGCCCCCTCCGCAGCAGACCCAGCGACGGTGGACGTGACCGTGACGACCCCGTCCGGCAGGAGCGCCACGTCTTCCGCTCGATCAATTCACCTACCTGGCGATCCCGGTCGTAACCTCGCTGAGCCCGAACCAGGGACCTGTGTCAGGGGGAACGTCGGTGACGATCGCCGGGTCAGGTTTCACGACGGCCACGAGTGTGACGTTCGCCGGAGTTTCGGCGACCAGCTTCACAGTCGAGTCCGACACCGACATAATCGCGATCGCCCCCGCCCAGACGAACCCCGCACCTTTTGGCGCCACTGTTCAAGTCACGACGTCGGGCGGTACGGCCGGAAACGGGTCTGCCGCTGACACATTCACTTACACGGCGGTAGTACCGACAGTCACCGGCGTCTCGCCCAACTCCAACACGTCGACCGGTGGAAGCCTCGTGACCATCACGGGTACGGGCTTCACATCCGACGCATCGGTCAATTTCGGCTCCACACCTGCGGGCGGAGGCATTGGAGTCAGCGTGATATCGCCCACCGAGATTCAAGCCGGTAGTCCCGGGGGATCACCTGGAACGGTGGACATAACGGTGACGACATCGGGTGGCACGAGCGCGATAAACGCCGCGGACCAGTTCACCTACCTGCTCGAAAAAGCGATGGTCACCGTCACCCCCAACACGGGGGCCAGCCCCGGTAGCTCGGTGACGGTGACCGGTTCCGGCTTTCCGACCGGCACGGGATCTTTGATCGGCAGCGGAGGAGTCGTTCTCGTCGAAGCGTCCCCACTCGGAGCACTGGTCTCGGGCTTCTCAGCTATAGAAGAGATCGACGTGAACCAATTCCAATTCCAGCCCGTGGACAACAACGGGAACTTCACGACCCAGTTCACGGTTCCGAGCCCCTTCATGGCACTCGGCGATCCGAACGCCGCTTGCGCCCCGCTACAGAACCAGGTGGACGTGGGCCTGGTCGGATGCGCAGTCGCCGCGCTTTACGAATCGTCTGCCGGCGTCTCCCTGGGTGGCGTGGGTATCGCGGACGTGAGCTCGCCGATCATCTTCAACAGCACGCAGCCCGACCCTCCGACGTTGAGCGTTCTCTCGACTACGATTCACGCGGGCGACACGATCAATTTCACCGGGACCGGATGGTGGGGCTCTTACCCCGGAGGCGGAGCCACGGCGAAGATCTGTGGTATCGCCGGGAATCCGAGCAACTGTGACGCGACCACCGGTTCCGGCGTCGTGGCGCCCACCACCTACTCCGGGGTGGGAGGCACGTTGGGCGGGGCCACGTTGACGGGGTCGATAACGGTCGGCAGCGATCTCGCAGATTGCACGAGCTGCTTCCTGACGGTCACGCAGCCCAACCTGACGCCGATACCCGGGAACGTCACGTCTTCGGTGGCCTTGACGATTCTGCCGCCGGCGCCGACAGTGACCGCGGTCTCACCGAACAAGGGATCGCCTAGGGGCGGCATCGATGTGACGATCACCGGCACCGGCTTCGCAGGTGTGACATCGGTGAGCTTCGGAGGAGAGGCAGCGGGCTTCACGTTCGTGAGCGACACCGAGATCAGCGCGGTCGTGCCTCCTCACGCGGTTGGGACAGTCGACGTGACGGTCACGACCCCGAGCGGTACCAGCGCCACCTCCGCACAAGACGCCTTCACCTACAAGAAGAGGAACTAACGAACTGACCTGAAAGACCGGAGACGGAGCCGCGGGGACGTCCAGCTACACCGAGGCCCAACTACATTCTCGCCCGAAACGCGTTCGGCGGCTCAAAGATTGAATCGCCCACGCCATTGAGCGAACGTTGCTGCTCGTCTTGCAACGGGAACGCCAAAGGGGTCCCTCGGTCGTACGCAATTGCGAGCAATGCTTGAGCAGGTCTGGTGGAGGAAGTTCGGCCGAGCTCGACTATTCCAGCGCCATTCACGTTCCTCGGCACGGCACATAACCCATTGCAGGGCGGGCCGTGTCGATCGACCTGCCCAAAAACTCCTCAGCAATTGGGTCCTGGCCCGTCCCGCCCACTCCCACTCGGTCTCCCCGAGCAGATCGAACGGAAACTTTCACCAGGACAAAAGCCGGTCACACCGGGACCCTCGACACGAAGTGGTTTCCGTCGATTCTCCTCGTCGTGCGCTTTTCGTCGGTCGAGTCCGATTTCGGGCTCCAGCACGGAGGCTCTTCTTCTCTCGATGCTTCGCTGATGGTCTTGGTCCAAACATTTGCCCCCACCAAACTTGGGCGCCTCAACTCGGGTGTCCGGACGGGAGCCCGGACTGGGGGCGATTGCGTGAGGAATTTGGCGTCGATGGAGATCGCGGACTCGACGCCGGGGACCTATTCGCTCGGCCTCAGCTACTTCGGGTGAACGTGAATGGATTGCCACTCGGATTCGTGCTCGGCGTCCCGAGATTTATTCTTGAAGTGGCAGCGGGAACACCCTTGATGCTGAGGTTGAAAGTAATCGTGCTACCGCACATCGGTATGAAACTCAGGCCGTCGAGCGCTCCGGCGTTGTCGAAGCTGAACGTAAGGGTGTGTTGGTCCGGCGAGACGGAGTACGTGTCACGTTTCTCGAGCATGATTGGTGTGACACTTTCGAACAAACCATCCGTACTGACCGTGCCCGAGAGCCGGTAGAAGTCACGCGGGTTCATTTGACGGTGCGCCGCGAGCAACGAGAATACACCGTCGGCGCTTGCACCGATGTAGAAGCCCTGAGGCATGCTTGGGTGCACGATCGGCACCCCTGTTACTTGCCTGGGCCAATCGCCGTCGTCACAAACCGGCGGGTTCCACGTCACGGTCGCTGTTCCAGTAGCGCTGCCGAACGTAGCGGTGACAGTGTCCATTCCCGCATTTGTTCCTACGTATGAGAACGTTGCCTGGCCTGATTCGTTCGTGACCCCCGAGCCACCTGCGGTATTCGCACCGGAGACCGAGAAGTCCACCGTCTGCCCGTTGATCGGGCCGCTCGGATTCGTGATCTGTGCCGTCACGGTGGCGGTCTGTCCGGTGATGAGCGTTTGGGTCGATGGCGACAACGTCACGGTTGGAAGGGACACGTTGATTGCACCCACCAATGCGAGACCAAAAAGGCCCACTGCCGGAGCTGTGCTAAAGGCGTTTACAACGCTCCCGGATGCAATGCTTACTTGGTAGACCTCCCCGGTCGTGTCGTCTCCGGTCCAGAAGGTGCTGTTGTCCGGGTCGAGGTTCATGGAGAACAACTCACCAGCATTGGGAACGGTGTACGTCTGTTGCTGTATACCGGCACTGTTGAAGCGAATCACCTCTGAGGCGCACGCAACCATCACATCGCCGTCGGGCCGCACTCGGAGTTCGAAGCATGGTTCGGGCAGTCCCGTCGCAAAGTCGGGGTTTTGGGTCTGTGTGCAGACGTTGTAACTCAGGATTTCGGACCCGTCTCCAGTGTAAAGAAGCGTGCACTGATCCGCCTCAAGATTGACCCAGTCAGTCCCGCCGGTTCCGGTTCCCCCTTTCACGTTGAACGACTTGATCAGCGCTCCGCTCGGGTTGTACTCGAAAATTGTGTGTGCCCCGGGACCACCAACGAAGACGTCGTTCTGAGCATTGACGGTGCAGCTCTCTGGAATGGAAGGTTCTGTCGCCCACGTCGAGTTCAACAGGTTTCCGGCAGGGCTGAACTCACTCAGTGAGTTTGAGTCGAAGTTGGTAACGAAGAAGTCTCCGGAGGTATCGAAACATCCACCTGTCGTGAAATTCGCGCCGGTACCGTTGTTCAGAGTGTCATTGAGAGTCCCCGTTTGGGAGTAATTGTCGACCTCGCCATCTCCCACCGAAGCCAAGACGTCTCCCGTTTGAAGGGGAACGCCGTTGGCCGACGCAGAGGTAGTGAGCGCCGGCACGGCGATTGATGCGATCGGCAGTGCCAGCAGACCTAAGACCAGTGTGATCGCAACTCCGAGAGGGACCGGCTTGAGCAGGCTCAGACGTCCTGAATCGGACTTGGAAAGTCGTACCGTTCTCGGATCGTGACGCACGCTGCCCTCCCGCCATTGATTGCCTGCATAATGCGACAAACTCGAACCGCGCCCGCCGAACTTGTCTACTACGGGCGTTGATCACCGCGCAACCCCAGCCAAGGGACCGGCGTGGCCTTTCACCTGCACCTACTCCGTCTTGGCGTTCATCTGTTCGACACCTGGGAGACCGAGAACGACACCCCGCAGCGCTCGACGCCCGATCGGTCCTTGATCGACCGGGTGCGGGCGACGAGGTCGGTCACGATGACCCGGGTGAACTGACCCGACTACCTCCACCTATTTCGATACATCGGGGCGCACGGTCCGGCAAGGTCTGGCGTCCCGCGGATTGTGCGAGGCTGATTGCAATGGCGAACGCTCCGCCGCGTCTGTCAATGGGGCCCTACGTGCCGCGCATGGGAGCCGAGTGGGACCTCGACGCACCGGGAGAGATGTGGCGCGAGGTGCCCGCGACGTGCTGTTTCGTCGACATCTCGGGGTTCACGGCGCTGTCGGAGCGACTGGAACGGCGCGGTCGTATAGGTGCAGAGGAGCTGACAGTAGTTCTGAACCACGTCTTCTCCCGGATGCTCGAGATCGCCTACGGGAGGGGGGGTGCTCTGCTCAAGTTCGGCGGTGATGCGCTTCTTTTGGCGTTCGCCGGTGACGACCACGCCCGGATGGCGGCGGAGGCCGCGGTCGCCATGCGTGCGGCGCTCCGAGAGGCGAGAACGCTGCCCACGTCCGTCGGGAGTGTCAACCTGCGCATGTCCGTCGGTATCCACAGCGGAACTTTTCATCTCTTTCGCGTCGGCGATTCACACCAGGAGTTGCTGATCACAGGCCCCGCGGCAACGACTACGACGCGGATGGAGCAGACGGCCGATGCGGGCGAGATCGTGATCAGCCTCGACACCGCCTCCCACCTCCCAGGGAGCGCAGTCGGTTATGCCAAGGGCGACGGCCGCCTGCTGCGTTGGCGAAAGGTCGTCGAGAGCACGTCGGAGCCGACGCCCGGTCGCCCGGTCCCGCTGGCCGCCGTCGAAGCGTTTATCCCTCGAGCGCTCCGCCTCAGACTGGCCCAGGCCCGCAGTGAGTCGGAGCATCGGTTGGCCTCTATCGGATTCGTGACGTTCCAAGGGGTGGACGACCTGATTGTCGCTGAAGGGCCGGGTGCGGCCGCAGTTGCGTTGGATACCGTCGTACGATCCGTCCAACGCGCCGTGGATCTCGAGTCCGTGACCTTCTTGTCCAGCGACCTGTACGCCAACGGGGGGAAGATCACGCTGACCACAGGCGTCCCCACGGCCCAGGAAGACGACGAGGGGCGCCTGCTGCGGGCGGTGCGCATGCTGATGGACGATCCCCAACCCCTTCCCATCAGGGTGGGCGTCAACCGGGGTCACGTATTCGCCGGAGACATCGGAACGACGCATCGGCGCACATTCGCCATCATGGGAGACGCCGTCAATCTCGCCGCCCGACTCATGGCTGCCGCCCCCCCCGGTCAGATCTATGCCACGGCGACGGTGCTCGACCAGGCGCGGACGCAATTCGTCACCGAGACACTGGAGCCCTTCTCGGCCAAGGGGAAGTCCGAGCTGATCCAGGCCTACCGGGTGGGCGCACCGACAGGCTCAAAGTCCTATTCCTATGGGACCCTCCCGTTCCGCGGCCGGGATAAGGAGCTCTCGGCTCTGAATGATGCTCTCAGGTCCGCCTGCTTGGGTCGGGGGAGCACCGTTCTTGTCGAGGCCGAGCGTGGCGCCGGCAAGACACGCCTCGTCTCCGAGTTCGCTGCCTCGGCGAAGCCGAACCATGTCCTCTGGTTACAGGGGGAGTCGCACCGGACAGGCGTCCCCTACGAGCCGCTTCGTGACCCGTTGCGGTCGCTCCTCGGCGTCGATGCCAAGGACCGTGAGCAGGCTGGCCAGCAATTGCTGGCATCGATCGCACAGCTAGACGACCAGCTTCTGCCATTCGCGCCGCTGCTCGCCCTGATCGTTGACGCTGATGTGCGCCCCACCCCGCAGACTAAGTCCATCGCCGCCGAGTTCGCCCGCCAGCGGATCGCCGACATGGTGGTCGGAGTGCTCGAGGCGGCATGCCCGGGGTCGCTTCTCATTGTCGCCGAGGACGCGCAGTGGTTCGACGACTCCACATCGGAAATCTGTTCACGCCTGGCGGGCACGGCGACCAGCAGCCATTGGCTCCTTTGTGTGACCCGTCGCCCACACACCGATGACGGATTCATCCCGTCCAGCGCGCAGGTCCGAATGTCGATGGCACCCTTGTCCGACGACGTGGCGCGGGAGCTCGTCGAGATCGCTACCGAGGCTGCGCCTCTGCGCCCGCACGAGTCCGATGGCGTCGTCTCCCGAGCCGGAGGCAGCCCTCTGTTTCTGGAGGAACTACTGCGGATCGTCCGGGCCGCTGAGGTCGATACCCTGCCTGACTCCCTCGATGCTGTTGCCATGCGTGAGATCGACGCCTTGCCGGCGATCCCCCGCCGGGTCCTGCGTCTGGCTTCGGTGCTCGGTCGATCGTTCGAGCGCTCGCTGCTCGTGCAACTCCTCGCCGCCGAATCGGTCGATGCCAGCGCCGACCCACTGGAAGGTCTTCGGGCTCAACTGATGCCCGACGCTGATGGGCAGCGGATCCGCTTCCGCCACGCCTTGCTGCAGGAAGCCTGCTACCAGAGCCTGCCCTTCCGTCAGCGCCTGGCACTGCACCGAACGGTGGGCGAAATCATCGAACGCGATGCGGCTGATGACGAGACCGCTCCTATGCTGTCGCTCCATTTCCTCGCCGCCCAAGACTGGGAGCGCACCTGGCGGTACGCCAGAATGGCGGCGCGGGTCGCCGAGGCGGCGCACGCCCCGGGTGAGGAGGCCGTTCATCTCGAGCGCGCCATTACCGCGGCCCGTTGGCTGAGCGACGTGGACATAGACGAGCTGGCCACTGTCTACAGCGACCTCGGACGATCGCTCGAACTGCTCGGTGAGTACGACCGGGCGGACGACGCGTACCGCCGTGCGGTGCTGGCGTGGCGCTCCGACCCGCTGCGCCGAGTGCAGATGGCCTGCCGCAGGGCCCATCTGCGGAGCGAGTTCCTCGGACGACCCTCCTCCGCCATCCGACAGCTGAGAGCGGCACGGAGCGGACTCGCCTCGGATGAGCCGGATACCGCGGGTTTGCGTGCGCTCTTGAATGTGGAGGAAGCCGATGCTCGCCGGCGACAGGGCCGCTTGGCCGAGGGACTCGATCGCGCCAACCGCGCCGTGCGGGAGGCGGATCAAGCTGGTGACAAGCGCGCTCTCGCGCGCGCGCTCGCTTCGCAGAACATGCTGCTGGTGCAGACAGGCAGACAAGATGAGGCGATCCACATGGGCCGTGCACTCGAACTCTACGAGGAGCTCGGTGACGGTGTGCAAGTCGCAAACGCTCTGAACAACCTCGGCAACACGGCGTTCTTCGGCCTGCGGTGGAACGATGCGGCCGACTTCTGGGCCCAGTCAGCAGAGGCATCGACGGCGGTCGGCGACCTGGCCACGACCGCGCTCGCCCATGTCAACGGTGGGGACCTCAGGGTGAACCAGGGCCGCCTCGAGGAGGCTCTCGCGTTGCTGGGTCCCGCCCGCCGCACTTTGGAGTCTTATGGGTATCGCGTCGCCACTGCCTGGACTGAGATGTGTCTGGGTCGCGCCACCGCGTTCCACGGTGACCTTGAGGGAGGAATCGCCCTGGAGCGTTCCGCGCTCGCAAGTTTCGACGAGATCGGGTCGCACATGGAATCGCTCGAGGCCTGCGCCCGCTTGGCCGAGGTTCTGGTTTTCGGGCGTCGGTTGACCGAGGCCGAGGACGCTCTCGCCCTTGCTCATGATCTCGAGCGCCACGTGGGGGACAACCCGCTGGCGCCGCTCGTCGAGCGGGTAGAGCTGACCCTCGCCGCCTACTCAGCCGATTCGACGACGTTCTTCGCGGGCATCGGTGCGTTCTTCGACCGCGCCGAGCGCCTTGACGCGACCTACGAGTCGCTCGTCGTCCTGGTCCTCGCCGAACGCCTCGGCGACACTGCCCGGCACGCAGAGATCCTCCGGCTCATGGATGAGCTGGGGATTGTCAACCTGCCGATGCTCGCCGACGCCCCGGCCTGATCTCTAGAGTTTCCAGAAGCAGCAGTCAACGTCGCCAACCCACGTCTCGGTGATCTGGGTCTCGGTAACCCCTTCCACCACGACGTAGTTATACGTCTTGCTCGTGGCGCACAGAGTGCCTGGGGAAGGCGACGCACAGAAGGTCTCATCGGTGAAGTTCACACCGTCGAGGGAGACCTGGGTAACAGGGCACTGCGGCAGCGGGTCTTCCTCCGTCGGCGACCCCGGCTGGCACTCGGTTTGGGGAGCCCAGGGGATCGTGAACGACAAAGGAATGTTGCCCTCGGAGAAGGAGTTGAACGACAACGTCTGGTTCTGGCCGCTGGCGCCGGTGGTGGAAGTGAACGTGGTGTAGTTCTTGCACTCGGTACCAGTAGGCGCGGTGTCGGTCAGCGTCGCGGTGACCGGACCCTGGGACTGGATCTGCTGCTGGCCGCAGATCTGATTCGTCATCGTGAAGGTCGACGTCGGGCCCACGACTGAGATCGAGGCGTTGACCGTCAGGACCCGGACCTCGATGGTGTCGAACTGGGGGCCGTCGGTTCCCGGGTTCGTGCTGCAGGATCCCGAGGTCGTAATCGTGCACGTCTGCGTCGCCACCTGTGTGCCGCCAAGCGATTCAACCAGCTCGACGGTGATCGGAGAGTCGCTTCCGCCGCTCTCCGCCTGCAGTTCGAGCTGGGCGCGCGAGAAGTCCCGGCCGTAGACGAGAGAGTTGGCACCCACCCCGAAGTCGAGTGCCTCGGCACCCGAGGTGCCACCGTTGTCGATGGCCCAGTCGGGCGTGATGGAGCAGACACCGGTGCGCCCGTGATCGGCGCCGACGATGGCGGCAGTGATCGTCCCTCCCGCGTACGTGTCGCTGGAGTACAAGAGCCCGGTCAGGTCCAGGAGCGGCACGCCGTGGACGGTGGGCTTGTCGCACCGTCCACCCGAGGTTACGGATTCAGTCGTCGGAGTCGACCCGTCGCCAGGAACGTACTCGAGGGAGCTGCTGCCCTTCTCCTGGTTGTAGACGACGGTGTCGGGCATCGCCGGAGTGGCCGGGGAAGCAGGCGAGTTGCCGACTCCCGGCAGCACGACGGACAAAGAAACCGGAGTCGCGATTGCTGCGACCGCGACGGCTCCGGCGACCAACAGACGCTTTGGTGTGAACTTCATTAATGTCCCTCCTGGACTATTGCCGACTCCCACCGCGTAGATGGCGCACGCCGAGCGCGTCGCCAAGAGACCTCGCCACGTGCCAAGTTATCGGTGTGTTCTTTTCGCTGCAAGTGCCGTGAGGAACGCCTCAGCCGTCGACTTCAAGAATCGTGCAACGGAGTCCCGTGGATTAGAAACTCAGCGATCCGTGATTAAAAGGTTTCACTCGTGGTGTCTACGACTTCCTTGCCCGCGGCATCACGGAGATTCCCCGTGATGCCAGGTTAGGGGCGGAGGGTAGGTCCCAACCATGGGTCATTGGCCAAGGGACGAACCCCTTCCATCCCTGCCCACCCTTTCTTCCAACGACACCATCTCGACGAAGCCAGCCAAAGGTCGGATCACATTTCGCGTGCAACGTGGAAACTGGGCTCACGCCAAACCGGACTGTGAGACTCCCCATACGGCACTGCAGCCGGTGGCCGACTCGACACCCCGTGTTGAGAGTCGGGACCGAGCGATACTCGAAGGACGGACTTCACATCCCACATCTCCTCGTTGGGCTTACACTCGTCACGCGCGGGCGGTCGGTCCGAGTCCTGCCTCAGGCCCCAGGTTGATCTTCCTCCGCCGTGTACTCTGTCGCGACGCGATATCAGAAGGCTGGACGACGCTCGAGAGAAGCGACCGAATAGGTCACGGGTGCCGACGGCCAGCTGCCCGCGGCGGACCGCAGGAAGTCGCTCGAAACTTTCGATCTTCAGGGAATTCGTCAGGTCAAACCACGACGAGGTGCCGGTCGTGGCGGGTAGGAGGCGACCCCAGCTACGCGGTGCAGACTCTCCAACGGTCCATTCGAGGAGGCTCATGAAATGTCGACGATGTACGACTCAGTGAACGCCAGCGCAATTCATGCCTCGTTTCCTTCCCCAGATATCGTTGCTGGTTACGTCGACGGGCGCTATGCGTGGGCGGCAACCGACTGGTCGCTCTTCCCAGCTGCCCAGCATGTGACGATCACCGTGCTCGGGCAGGCTGGTGCCAATGTGGTCGACTGCGAGACCGGCGACTTGACTCCAGCTCAGGCTTCCTCATGGGCACAGGCCGAGATCGCAGCCGGGCGCAGGCCGACCATCTACTGCAACACGTCCACGTGGCCGTCGGTGAACGCCGCTCTCACCGGTCTTGGAGTCTCCCTCGGTTCGGTCGATTTCTGGGTCGCCCAGTACGACGACGTCGCCGAGATCCCAGCGGGTGCGGTGGCGAAGCAGTACCAGTCCACCGCCCAGTACGACATCAGTCTGACCAACGGATCGTGGCCGTCGCAGACTGCCCCGGCACCACCCCCTCCCCCGCCGAGCTGGACGAACTATCCGACGCCAAGCCTGAAGTTCGTCACTCTCACCGTCCTCATCGATGCCAACGGCAACGGTTGGTGTCCCATCCCCGACGGTGTGGCAGCCGAGGACATTGTGTCCGTCGTTCCTGTTGATATCGACCCCGCGCAAATCAACACATATGCACCGATACCGAGATTTGCCGGGGTGACGTCGGACAACAAGCTTGTCTTCAGCGGGCTACAGACGCCGAGCGCAACCTACGGCTTCAACGTTTGGGCGATTTCGAGTGGGTAGCTTTCGTGGGCGTCGAACCTACGGTCCGGACTCCTTGAGTTCGACGATCACCTCGAGATAGGGCTCCGACCCCACGTTGCGTGCCCGCTCGACGCCGCCGCACGCCACGCGGATCACCGCGCCGGGTATCACGTCGGCTTCCAGGGACTCCGTATACGGACCTTTGGTATCGGGCTCGGGTATTACGGCGATGCGGTCACCGCGCACTTGGATGAGAAGGTGGTCGAGCTCGTGACGGTGGATCGGGCTCTCCTCGCCGGGAGCCAGCTTGAGGCGCCACACCCGCACCAGATCGTCCTCGTAGGTCACGTTGGTACCCACGCCACCGAACACACGGTCGTCGTTCACATTGCCTCCTTCTGCGTCGTCGAAGAGTTCACGCCGTCACTCCCAGGAGACAGAACGCGACCAGTGCGCCGCTCTCCTTCGCATCCGGCTTCGATCCGACCGCCAGGTGGGCGCGCAGCGTGGCGAACACGAGCCGGTACACCGTCGTGGCCGCGAGGGCGACGCGGTCCGGCTTGGCGGAGCCGCCCTGGAGTTGGCTGATCGGTTCCCTGAGAAGGCTGACGAGCCGTTCTACCGAGACCGCCTGCTCCCGGGGGAAGAGCTCCGCGAGTCGCTGCTCGCTCAGCACCCAGGGCCGGGTCCGGGCGGCAGCGTCGACGTTCGTCGCCTGGGCGAGCACACCCTCGATCCACGCGCGCACCTGCTCGGCGGGAGCGGTCGCCCGCGCCATGCGGCGCTGCAGTGTGTCGACCAGTCTGCCTCTGCCCTCGTCGAGCAGCGCCAGCATGAGCTCGTCCTTCGAAGAGAAGTATCGGTAGAAGGCCTGGGTGGAGAGACCGGCTTCGGCCAGGATCTCACGCATGGATGGGTCGAGGGAGCCGTTCCGCTCCACGAGGGCGAAGGTCACGTCGACGATCCGGCGCATCTCCGCGCCATATTGCGCTCTGCGCCCGGCCACCCTCCGCTCGACCGCCCGGTCGGCGAGGTGATCGATTGCCGAAGACTCCACGTAGGCCTCCCCGATGCCCCCGGCCGGCGCTCCCGATCCGGTCAGCACGATGTTCTCCCAATCTAAGATCGGTGATCTCGGACGGGAAGTCAATCGCGTCGCAAGGTGGTGAGCACGGGTGACCGAACCGCTGGTGGTCGGAGACATCTTCCGGAATGCCGCACGCGCTGTCCCGCATCGACCTGCGGCCGCGATGGGCGAACGCTCGCTGACCTTCGCCGAGGTCGACGCGCTCGCCAATCGGATTACGCACGCGCTGAAGGCGCGGGGTGTGGGTCACGGCGATCGGGTCGCCACCTGGGCGGGAACCACCCTGGAAGCCGTTCCGCTGTTCGCTGCGCTGGCCAAGCTCGGTGCCGTGTTCGCACCACTGAACGGACTGTGGGGAGAGGCGGAGATTACAGCGGTGCTCGACCGCTTACGTCCGGGTCTCCTGCTCGTCGACACAGACCACGCCGCGTCCGCGGCTTCGCTGTCCGGGTCCGGGGCATATGGGCTCGACGTGCTGTCCTTCGAGTCGCTGACTGCGGCCGCATCGACGTTCGAGGAGGAAGACCCCCGGATCGTCGTCGGTGAAGGCGATCCGCACGTCGTGTTCTTCACCAGTGGATCGTCGGGCCCTCCCAAAGGCGCTGTCCTCTCCCACCGGGCCAACGTGTTGCGGACCGTGTCCCCCGCCCTACTGGAGCCGCGAGGTCCGATGGTCTGCCCGTACCCCCTCTTCCACATGGGGGCGTGGACGATCGCCTTGCAGCAGTGGCAGGGTCGCGACACCGTCGTGTTCGTTCCCGGAGCAACGGCCGAGGAGATCGGACGCGCCGTCAAGGGCCATCGGGCGACCCGTCTGAACGCGGTGCCCGCCGTGTGGCGGCGATTACTCGACGCGGTCGCCGGTCCTGATCCTCCGGACCTCTCGTCCATTCGCTTTGCGGACACCGGCACCTCGACCACCCCGCCGGAGCTCCTGCGGGCGATCGCGACTGCCTTGCCGGCCGCCCAGGTGCGGGTGTTCTACGGGTCCACGGAAGCAGGCAGCGTCGCGCAACTCGAGCATGCCGACATTCAGAGGAAGCCGGGGAGCTGCGGCGTCCCGGGTCCGTTCACCGCGCTCCGCACCGACGACGACGGTCAACTCCTGGTGAAGGGTCCGTTGCTCTTCGACGGCTACCTCGACGACCTCACCGCCACCCGCGCTGCGCTGGTCGACGGCTGGTACGCCACGGGAGATCTGGGAGACGTCGACGACGAGGGCTACGTCACGATCGTGGGTCGCCTCGGCGACGTCATCCGCACCGGCGGTGAGGCGCTCGCGCCCGCCGAGCTCGAGACGGTCCTGTCCGGTCACCCCCTCGTCGGAGACGTCGCCGTCGTCGGCCTTCCGGACGCCCGATGGGGTGAGCTGGTCTGCGCCGTCGTGGTGCCTGCGCCCGACGGGCCCCCTCCCGGACTGGACGATCTGCGCGCGGCCTGTGCCGGACGGCTCGCTTCGTACAAGCACCCTCGCCGGCTCGTCCTGGTGGAGGAGATCCCTCGGACCGCCGCCACCAGGCAGGTCCAACGCCGGCTGCTCATCGAGCGTCTTTCGTGATCGTCGCGGTTGCAAAACAGCGTTCTGCAGAAATAGGATCGATGATCTGGGACGGGCTCGCAGTCGGCCGGGCCTGGGGACGACGGGGACCGCATGCAACGAGAGATCCTTCTCACCGGGATCGGGGGCCAGGGAGTGCAGCTGGCGGCCAACGTGATGGCTCATGCGGCGCTGGCCGAAGGGCGAGACGTCCAGCTGTTCAGCTCCTACGGCGGCATGATGCGAGGCGGCAACACCGACGCGGTGCTCGTCGTGGCCGACGACCGCATCGAGGCACCCCCCACCGTCGGGGAAGCGTGGGCCGCGGTTGTGTTGCACCCGGACTATGCGGACCCGGTCCTGGCCAAGGTGCGCAGCGGGGGCCTGGTGCTTCGTAACGTCGTTGTCTTCGATGGACCGCTCGAGCGCGTCGACGTCGACGTGGTCGATGTGGCCGCCACCGATATCGCGGTCGAGGCGGGCCACGTCATGGCGGCGGCGATGGTCATGCTCGGCGCCTTGAGCTCGCTGACGAACCTCGTCACGCTCGACGCGCTGACGGCCGGAGTGCCGGCATGCGTCCCTCCCTACCGGCAGCATCACCTCCAAGTGAACGACCGCGCCCTGAAGGCGGGTGCGCGGTCGGTGTCACGCTCCGAGACACACGACGCGTGGCCTGGGATTTCGGTTGCGGGAGCCCGAGGGTGAGGGACGGCGCGGCGCCGAAGGTCGGCGGTGGGTCGGACGATGCGGCCGACGGTATGCCCACGACCGTGCTCACCCGCGGAACACTTGTCATCGACGTCGAGGCGTGCAAGGGATGCGAGCTGTGCATCGACGCCTGCCCTCCCGGTGTGCTGCAGATGGGCGCCGAGGTCAACTCCCGCGGGTATCGGTATCCGCTCCTGCTCCCGGGGTGCACGGGGTGCAAGGCGTGCTCCCAGATCTGCCCCGACTTCGTGTTCCAGGTCTACAAGTACGAGACGCCGCTCGAGGTTCCGTCCTCACCGCCGAGCGGAGGCGTCCTGCAGTGACGATCTCGTCCGCAGCCGAAGAGGCACGCACACCGCCACAGCGCCGTCTGCTGCGGGGAAGCGAGGCCATCGCCGAGGCGATGGTCGTCGCAGGGTGCCGCTTCTTCTCCGGGTACCCGATGACCCCGTTCACCGAGGTTCTCGAGGAGATGGCCAAAAAGCTCCCTGCCGTGGGAGGGGTGTGCATGAACGCCGAGAGCGAGCTCGAGGCCGTCGGCATGGCGTGGGGCGCGGCCGCGACCGGAACCCCGGCCGCGACGGGGTCGACCGGGCAGGGCCTGTCGCTGATGCAGGAGTCGCTGGCGGAGATCACCCTCGCCCGCCTCCCCCTCGTGGTTCTGAACATGGCCCGCGCCCAGGGCGACTACTGGCAGACCACACGGGGCGGCGGCCACGGTGACTACCGTCATCTCGTCTTGGCGCCGGTCGACGTGGCCGAAGCGGTCGAGCTGGTCCAACGTGCCTTCCACCTCGCCGCCACCTGGCGGAATCCCGTGGTGATCATGGGTGACTACTACCTGGCGCACACGGCACGCGCGGTCCAGGTCACACCGCTGAGTCTCGGATCGCTGCCACCGAACGAGTGGGCGCTCACCGGAGAGACCGGAGGCTCCGGACGGGCCAGGCTCGTCTCGTTCCTCGGGTCGGTCAAGCAGCGCGACGGCGTCGGCTACGACCTCTCGGTGCACTATGCGGCGTGTGTCGAGCACACGGCAACGATGCTGCGTTCGGTTCCCGCCGAGGCCGAAACGGGATTCACCGAAGATGCCGACGTCGTCGTGGTGGCGTTCGGCACGCCCGGGGCCTACGTGCGGGCGGCAGTCCGCAGTCTTCGCGACGAAGGTGTGCGGGTCGGATGGATCCGGCCGGTGACCCTGGTCCCGTTTCCCTCGGACACGATCTCGTCAGTGGCGCGGCGGGCCAAGGCAGTCGCCGTCTTCGAGAACAACTCGGGACAGATGATCGACGACGTGCGCCTGTCCGTTCTCGGCGACGCGCCGGTGGAGTTCATCGGAGGGTTGAGCCTCGACGCCGCCGGCTTCGGCATCGCGCCGGACCTCGACGTCGCGGTGGTCCGCCGGCGTATCCTCGACGTGGTGGAGCGATTCCGGTGACCGAGTCCACCCGGATCGGCGTCGTACCGACCGATGCTCCTCCGAGCGCTCCCGCCCGGGTGGTCGACGACTTCACACCGGCCCTCGTCGATGTCGGCGCGCACCACCTGTGTCCGGGCTGCGGCGAGCCGATCGCGGTGCGCAGCCTGGTGGAAGCCATCGATGAGATGGGATTGGCGCAACGGACGATCGCGGTCTTCGGCATCGGCTGCTACACCGCCTTCTCCAACAATCTCGACGTCGAGGTGCTCCAGGCCCTCCACGGCCGTGCCCCGTCCTTGGCCACCGGAGCCAAGCGGTCCCGGCCCGACACGGTGGTGGTCACCGTCCAAGGCGACGGCGACATGGTGAGCGAGGGTCTCCAAGAGGTGCTCCACGCCGCAGCGCGCGGCGAGAACATCACGTGCGTGATGCTCAACAACGGCGTCTTCGGCGAGACCGGAGGGCACATGACCGCGACGACGGTCATCGGGCAGCGCACCAAGACCAGCCTCGAGGGCCGGGATCCGGCCGCTCACGGCCGCCCCATCCTCCTCGCCGACCTGGTGGCGCGGCTGGACGGCGCCGCCTACGTGGCACGGTGCGCGGTGAACTCGGCCGGGGAGGTGGCCCGCACCCATCGGGCGCTGCGCCGGGCTCTCGAGACTCAGTTGTCCGGTGCGGGCTTCTCCTTCGTGGAGATCCTCACCATGTGCCCGACCGGATGGTTCGTCGAGACGACGGAGGCGCCGGCCTACCTGGCCGACAACCTCGGAACGGTGCATCGGCCCGGTGTCCTCAAGGACGTGCTGGGTGAAGCGGAGCACCGCGAACGATGACCGATTCCGGGCAGGGCGCCATCGTGGTGAACGCGGGGCCGTTCAGCGAGGCATTGGCGGGTGGGCTCCGATCACTGGTCCCCGCCGGAGAGCGAGTGGTGGTGTGCGACCGGGGGACGGTCGTCCCGCCGGATGCAGAGGTGTTCGTCATGCTGCTCGGCGACCCCGACACCGTCCGGGACCTGCTCGTCCCCTCCATCGCGTGGGCCCACGTGCTCGGAGCCGGCGTGGACAGCTTCCCCTTCGACGCGCTGGGTGGCAGGCCGCTCACCTGCTCGCGGGGAGCGGCCTCCGCCGCCATCGCCGAGTGGGTCCTCGCCGTCATGCTCGCCTTCGAGAAGTCGCTTCCGGAGTCCTGGGTCGACGCGCCGCCGGAACACTGGAACATCGCCTCGCTCGGCACCCTGGCCGGGAAGACGATCGGTCTGGTCGGGATCGGCGCCATCGGGACGGAGGTGGCGCGCCGCGCCCAGGCCTTCGACGCGCACGTGGTGGCCTTCCGTCGCACCGACTCCGGACCGCCGCTGCCCGGCATCGAGGTCATCAGAGGTCTCCACGACATGTTGGCGCGCGCCGACCACGTCGTCATTGCCGCGCCGGCCACCGCCCGCACACACCGGCTCATGGACGCCGCCGCCTTCGCCGCCATGAAGCCTGGGGTGCACCTGGTCAACGTCGCCCGGGGAACTCTGGTGGACCAGGAGGCGCTGCGCGTCGCGCTCGACGACGGCCGAGTGGCGCGGGCGAGCCTCGATACCGTCGACCCGGAGCCTCTCCCCGAAAGCCACTGGCTCTATTCCCACCCAGGCGTGCGGTTGAGCCCCCACATCAGCTGGAGCTCGCCCGACACCATGCCGAAGACCATCGGGATCTTCGTCGAGAACCTGCGACGGTTCCGGGCCGGTCAACCGTTGGCCGGTTTGGTCGACCCGGTGGCCCGGTACTGAGTTGGCGACCCTCGGCTCTGGCGACCTCGTGCTCTGCTCGGGGACAATCGCTCGCCACACTCCGTTCCGTGAGCGTGTCGAGGCGGCCGAGGCCGCCGGGTATACCGCCGTGTCGCTGTGGGGGCGCGACTACGACGACGCTCGCCGGGAGGGCTACAACGACGCGGACCTCGTGGCGCTCCTCGACGACCATGGCCTGGTGGTGGCGGAGCTCGACCCCGCGTGGTGGTGGACCCCCGGGGCGGAGACGTTCTCCATCCCGCCCGAGCTCGATCCGGTCGACGTCTTCCGTTTCGGAGAATCCGAGCTGTTCCGCATCGGTGAGCTCCTGGGGGCGAGGTCGGTCAACGCGGCGGACGTCGTGGGCGGTCCATGGGGCGTCGACGACGCCGCCGCGTCCTTCGCCACGTTGTGCGACCGGGCCGGGGAGTTCGGCCTGCTCGTCCACTTGGAGTGGCTGGCGTGGTCGCGGATCTCCGATCTGGACACGGCGCTCCAGGTGGTGTTGCTGGCCGATCGCGCCAATGGCGGCCTCAACATCGATACGTGGCACTGCGCACGCACGGGAACGGACCCGGCCGACCTGCTCGCCATTCCCGGCGAGCGCGTGCTGGCCGTCCAGATCGACGACGGCCCGGCGGAGCCCGAGGAGGACCTCATTGAGGCGACGTTGCACGATCGCGTGCTCCCCGGCGACGGTGCGTTCGACCTCATCGGCTACCTCGATGCACTCCGGCGGATCGGGGCCGACGCACCGATCGGCGTGGAGGTGTTCTCCGACGACCTCCATGCACTCGGAGCGAGGGAAGCAGCCGGGAAGGCGGCCGAGGCCACCCGTCGCCTGCTGGCTGTTGTCGGTCAGCAGGGCCAAACCGGAGGTGTTGCGGGGTGACGGGGGTCGCGGTCGTCGGAACGGGATTCGGCTGCTACACCCACGTCCGTGCGCTGCGCGCCGCGGGCTTCGACGTCTTGGCACTCGTCGGCCGCGATCCCGAGAAGACAGCCGAGCGAGCGCGTCTCTTCGACGTTCCGCGCGCGTTGCTGTCGTTGCGCGAAGCGTTGTCAGTCCCCGGAGTCACTGCCGTGTCCATCGCGACGCCGCCGCGTACCCATGCCGAGCTGACGCTCGAGGCGGTCGCCGCGGGTCGCCACGTCCTCTGCGAGAAGCCGTTCACCGCCACTCTGGAGGAGGCACGCCGGGTCCTCGCCGCAGCGGAGGCGGCCGGGGTGGTCCACGTGCTCGGCACCGAGTTCCGGTGGGACCCGGGCCAAGCGGGACTGGCTCGGGTCGTCGGGAGCGGTGAAATCGGTCGACCTCGCATGGCGACGTGGATCATGAACGTCCCTGTGCTCGCCGATCCGGCCGCGGTCGTGCCGGAGTGGTGGGCCGAGGCCGCCTCACGCGGCGGCTGGATGTGGGCACACGGGTCGCAGCTGATCGACCAGATCCGGGTCACGTTGGGCGAGTTCGAGGGCGTGAGCGCACATCTCGTCCAGGTGGCCGAGCGTTCGTCCATGACGTCCGACGACGGCTTCGTGGTCCACTTCCGCATGCGCAACGGTACGGTCGGAGTCATGCAGTCGACCGCGGCCGACTGGGGCGTGCTGGTCGAGACCCGCGTCACCGGCTCGACGGGCGCCGCGTGGATCGAAGGCGTGGGCTCGACGGTCAAGGTGGCCGGGCCGGACGGGGTCACGCGGGCGCCCGTCCCGGAAGGCGTGAGCCAATCGAAGACGCCCGCCCTCCCCGAGGGTGCGGTTCGCACCACCTACGAGCAGATGATCACGTTCGGGGTCGAGTACGGCCCCTACGTCCGGCTCGCCGAGGCGTTCGGCGACATGATCGCGGGGAGGGACCTCAGCGGGCCGCGCCCGGCGACGTTCCGCGACGGCGTGGCTCAGATGGCGGTCCTCGAAGCGATCATGGAGTCGTCTGGCCACGACGGACGCTGGACTCTCGTCGAGGAGACCGAGCTCGCGGGGTCGCGCCGGAGCTAGCGCCGCCGCCTCAGGATCCTTGCTTCGCCCGGAACTCGTCGAATTCGTCGATCAGCTCCACCAGCGCCTCGTCCGCGCAGAGGTACCCGAGTTCGCGATAGGCATCGAAGCGATCCGCCGTGTAGAGCTGATGGATCGTCGAGTCACACGGAAAGGCCGGATTGTCCTTGTAGAACTCGGCGATTCCGAGCGGCGCGTCGGCCGGTACGCCGGCCTTGATCACGACGAGAGTTCCCGTGCTTCCGTCCGCATAGACGATTGAGCCCCGGCAGAACGGGCTCCGGACCACAGGTTTGAGGCCCTGCCCCTTCCGTTCTTCTGTGACGGTGGGGTCCGGGGCCATCGTGGTCGGGTCGATCTCAATCTCGGCGCCGAGCTCGTCACGGGCCAGGCGCACGGCACCGGCGAGCGTCGAGAAGGTGTCCTGCTTGTCGCCGGATGCGTCGATGCACCAGACCCATTCGCACTTCCGGCGCACCAGCTCGACCAGCCCGAGGTTCTCGTAGTGGCCGCCGTCGGTCACGTACAAGAAGTTGCTCTCCGGGCGGTCGAAGCCGAACATCTCGCGCAGCAGGTAGCCGACCCGCGGGCGCAAACGGAAGTGGCGCCAGGTGTGCGCTCGGCTTGCGAATTCGCGGAGCCGGTTCGGGTTGGGGACCCAGACTCCGAGCCGGATGTTCGCCATGGTCAGCAGGAATCGCAGGGGCCGGCGGGTCATCCGGCCCATCTCGGGCGACACGGCGGCGCCCGACATGGCCATCGCCCCCGGTGCAGTGATCGTCCGCTCCCACATCTTGTCCGAGCCGAGGATCTCCTCGTAGTCCTGGGCCGAGCAGTGACCGACGATCGGCCCACCGATCTCGGACTCCGAGAAGACGAAACTGGTCACGCTCGCGCCGGTGGGAGCCGCTCCGTAGCGGGACACGTTCGCCGCGGCGCACACGACGAGTTCGGGCATGTCGGCCGGTTGCGCCTCGGAGATCTTCAGCGGCCAGTCGTACGAGCGCGGTCTCGCGTCGACACGCTCGGGACCGTCGTCGACCGCCGTCGGCGACCATTTGTCCCTCGGCGCCTTGAACCTCTTCAGGATGAACGCGTTGCTGAGTCGCTCGCGGTAGAAGGGGTGAAGGGACCAGGCGGTGATGTCGGCGAAGAGCCAGAGTGCGGCCAGGACGACGACTCCGACGCCGTAGCACAAGGGCGGTATCCAGGCGTCGGACCCACCACCGAGGCCCGGGGGGTAGAGCGCTCCGATCTGCATGCCGAAGACCAGGACGGCCAAGATGGCCGCCGGCCCGGACACGAGCGCGAGGAGGTTCAGGATCGGTCCGCGGGAGCGGGAGAGCTGGTGCCGGACTCGGCTCGAGAGTTTGGCCCGTTGGGCCTCGGGGATCTGGTTCCACCACGAATCGGCGGTCCGGAGCGCGCGCGCCCCGAACAGCGCAGTCAGGAAGGACAACGCGAGCGTGGTGCCGCTCGCTGCTGCCGTCGCTGTCGTCGCCGAGCCACGTCCGTTCACCGAGTGCTGGGCCGTGGCTTCGAAGCTCTGCCGGATCCACTCGAGCGTGATGGGCGCCACCACCACGACGATGAGCCATCCGACGGCCAGGCCGAGCGCACCGAGCGAGAGCGCCGCCAGGATCTCGCGCTCACGGGCCTTCGTCCAGAGTCCTCCCACCCACACCAGCCCCAGGATCACGCCGATGACCGCCAGGCCGCCGGCGATGATGAAGACGAACGGGGGGAAGTCGAGGTTGGTGTGCGCGACCGAGCCTGAAGGCGGCAGGGCACGAAGAGACGGCAGCAGCGCGCCGTACACCCAGCCGATCGGGATGGCGACGAACAGGACTCCCATGATGAGCAGCAGGAAGTTCCACGCGATGCCGAGCAGCAGTCGCCAGAGGGCGACCGGGAGCCCGCCCCAGCCATGGGTCAGATACTTGGTGTTGTCACGGAGGAACGTGACCTCGGGGCTCAGCTCTGCGTACGCCGGCAGCGTGACGCTGGGTGGCACAGCCTCAGCGCCCTCCTCAGGTTCCTCGGGAAAGCAGCCGCGAGAGATCGTCGTCAGCGCCGTTCCCATGTACGAACCGCCGGAGACACACGAGAGGTACCTTGCTCCCTTGCCGCCGCGGAGCATCTCGCTCTTCTCCATCCGTTGCAACACGCCCATGGCGAACGCGGCGGCGCGGATGCCTCCCCCGGAAAGGCTGATGCCGTAGTTCATCCGACCAGCCGAGGTCGCGTCGTCGTCGTCGGCTACGCCGGCACCACCGTTCGGGTCCTGGACCGCCTGAGGAGGCTGGGCGACCTCATCGAACTCGGACTGGCGGGCGGGTCGTGTTGTCGATGGAACGCTGCCCGCCCGCGACAGCACGGTGTCGCTCGCGCCCTCGCCGGCCATCTGATCTCCCTCCCGCGGCCCGCCGCCGGTTCACCATCAGGCGGGTATCGGGAAAGAGTAACGGCTGTGTAAGCGGCAGGGTTGGACACTGCAGCCCTGCCGCGCGCTTCGGCTCCCGCGGATCGTCAGGCCCAGTCGGCGAGCGCAACCGATCCGTTGCGGACGGTCACTGCGGCGTGCGCCGCGGGAGAACGGCTGTCCCGGACGCGGAACTCGTACGACCCGTCCTCGAGTGAGCCGAAGATGGCAGCGAATTGAGGTGAGCCGTCGCCGTCACGGCGGCGGACGTAGACGTGCTGACCGTTCCAGTCGTCGCCCACCCGCCTGATCTCCATCTCGAGCCCGCACATGGCGGCGCGGGTGCGGACGATCGCCACGCCGGCGCCGGGTCCGACGTCGAGCACGACCGCTCCGGCTTCGCTCGGTCGCGGCGCCGCTTCGCCGCGACCGAGCTGTTCGGTGCCGTGATGGTGCGTGCTCACGACGCCGACTGGCCGGTGCCCGCGAAGTACCCCGAGTGGGGCAGGCCGAGGTACGGGAAGGTGTCCAGGTAGAACTCCGTCCCCATGGCGGTCAGGTCCGTCGGCCCAGAGGTCAGGCCCATGCTGATCTCCCCCGCAGCGCCGTCCGGGGTGTACGACGGGTCGACGAGGGGGATGGTGAGACCCGCCAGAGCGCGCAGCTCGACCGTGACCACGTCGTCGAAGACCCGTCGGCCGTTGGGGAAGCCAGCGTTGTCGCCGCCGACGACGCCGAGGTTGCTGATGCTCGAAGACGGCGACGGCGGGATGGTCATGTTCAGCCGCAGCATGTCCGCCTGCGTGCTCCCGGTGTAATTGCCCGGGAAGTTCGGCACGACGCCACTCGGGATCCCGGTCAAAAGAATGGCCAGAAGGTCCGAGCGGGGAGTGTTGGTCTGGTTGAACGCAGCCAGGTTGGGGAACACCCCGGGAAAGAGCGACGGAAGGAGAGTGGACAGCTGGGGGGCCGAGACGTAGCCGGCGAACTGGGAGTCTTTCGACGGGTACTGCGAGTTCCAGAAGTCCTTGGTCGCCATGGGGATGAGCACTTCGTTGAAAAGGGGGTTCCCGAGGCGCGACACCTGCATGTAGGGTCCCGAGTTCTGAATCGTGCCGGCGTTCTGGCCGCCCTCGTAGATGCGCACTTGCTGGCGGCTGGCCGTCGTCCACACTCCGATCGTCCCGGTCGACGCCGAGGGCGCATTGCCGTCTTTGGTGAGCTGGTTCATCGGGACCTGCAACGCCAGCGTGTGGACGTTGACCCCTTCGGTCGCGTTGACCCCCGCCGCCATGGCCGGAAGACCGGTCCCGGACCACCCGGCGTGGTCACCCTGGAAAGGTCGCAAGTTGCCCAGGTCGAACACCGAGCCCAGGTCGACGTAGAAACCCTCGGCACGCTGGCCCGCGAACACCTTGATGCCGTTCCCGACTGAACGGATCGCGGCCGACGCCAGGTCCGAGTAGTTCGGAGTCGAAAGCGGACCGATGTTGCACGGCGGGCAGGGAAGGTGCGTGCCCAACTCGGTGGTCCGGCCGCGGTCGACGTCGACCACTTGGAGGTTGTAGCGCTGGACGCGGTTCCAATTCGGGCTGGACAACGACGTGATCGGACCGATGTTGTAGAGGAAGTAGCCCGGATCACGCAGGTGGGTGGTGAAGGTGAACTGGTAGACGATGTTCGCCACCCCGTCCCCGTCGTTGTCGATGTTGATCGTGTAGAGCACGCCGTCGCCGAACTCGTAGAAGTTCGGTCCCGAGTCGGGAGGCTCCAGTGGGATGTAGTTCGCGATCAGGGTCACCGTGCTCGGGTCGTCAGGGCTGACGAAGGCGTAGACATCGGTGCTGTCGGCGACCGGATCCTTCGAGATCTCGGGTGCTTCTCGGTGGGACGACATGGCTTACCTCGCTTAATCGGTGTGGACGGGACGTTGGTTTCGGACAGACGTGCTACGGGTCAGCGGGCGGCGCGCACCAGGCGCGCGGCAAGCTGCGGATCGTTCACGGTCAGCGAGCTCTTGCCGAAGAACAGCTGGACCTCGCCGGACCCGGCATCGGTGACGCGGGCGACGACCGGATCGCTCATCGACGGCACCGCGTCCTCGGTTCCCACCTCTGCGGCAGGAGCGAGGTCGGGCGCGTCCGCTTCGAAGAGGCCGGACAGCCCGGGGGCTGCCGCCGCGACCCCGGCCGCGGCGACCGCAATCGTGCCCCGGTTGATGAACTGCCGCCGGTTGAGCACTCCCATGTCTTGAACCCCCTGGTCCGTGGGCCCTCAGTGGGCCGCAGCCCCTCCCGTGGTTACGGGTCGTCGGGTGTTCGGCGCCGGGACGACCGGCGGATGTCGACGATTTTGCAAATGTTTTCGGTGCCAGACTCCGTCCATGGATCAGCTCGAGGGTCGGGTGGCCGTGGTCACGGGCGCCGGCAGCGGCATCGGTCTCGCCATCGTCGAGGCGTTCGTCGCCGAGGGCGTGAGGGTCGTCATGGCGGATGTCGACGAGGCCGCGGTGACGCAACACGCGGATCGGATCGGCGACGGCGTGGTGGCGGTTCGGTGCGACGTTCGCGACCCGTCCAGCCTCGACGAGGTCGGTCGTCTTGCGATGGAGTGCTTCGGCTCGCTCCACGTCGCCGTGAACAACGCCGGAATCGTCAACGGAGGGATCTCGTGGGAGCTCGGCCTCGACGAGTGGCACCGCGTCCTCGACACCAACCTGTGGGGCGTGATTCACGGCGTCCGGTCGTTCGTGCCGTTGATCCTGGCCACGCGGGAGGAGGGACATGTCGTCAACATCGCGTCCATGGCCGCTGTGTTGCCGCGTGAAGGCCTCGGCCCCTACACCGTTGCCAAGCACGGCGTGCTCGGACTCTCCGACGTCCTGCGGGCCGAGCTCGAGGCCCTGGGGGTGCCCGTGGGTGTCAGCGTCGTGATGCCCGGGATGGTTCGCACCGGCATGAACCCCATCGGAACCGTGGCGGCCTCCGTGGTGGCGGCCAACGTGGTGGACGCAATGCGCCGCGGACGTCCTTACGTCTTCACCGACGACCACCACACGCAAGAGGTGGAGGACCGCCTCGGCGCCATCCTCGCGGCGCGCGACGAGGTGGTCGGCGACTGACGTCGGGCGTCCGCCCCGGGCGTCACCCTGTCACGACGTTCAGCCGGGTGGGTCGAGTGCACGCAGGACCGAGAGGAGCTCGTCTCGAAGCGCCTGCGATCCCGACGGGCGGTACAGCGGCCCGGTGCCGTCGGCGAGCAGGCTCCTGACCTTCGCCACTCCTCGGACGTCGACGGGCCCGGGTGAGGCGAGACGTGACGCCACGGCCTCGAGCTCGCCCGCGGCCCTTCCGACCGCGGCGCGTGAGACGAGAGCCCTGAGGCGTGTGGGGCGGGCGGCGGCCCCGGCCAGCTCGCGCACGGCGCGCGCCAGGCGGGACCGGTGCCCCGGCCGGTAGAGCCGGGCGGCGTGCAGGGCGAGGCTGATACTCGCCTCAGGTGATTCGCCGGCAGCGAGCTCGCGGTCGAGCGCGTCGGTGCGCAGGCGTTCCACGATCCGGTCCCTGAAGCGCACCTGCTGGAGACCGAGGTCGTCCTCGTGTTCGACCAGGACCATCATCTTTCTCCGACCCCCTTCGCCCCGGCGCATTTCATGACCACCAAACTTATTATGCCGGTCATGACCATGACCAGTCAAGTCCTTTGTCCGGTCATTTGAAGGTAGAATGCCAACGTGTCGTCGCCCGAGATGTCCGTGCCCGCGTGGGTCCCCGCCGTCGAGACCAAGCCGGCGCCGATGCCCCTCCTCCTGGTGCAGTCCTTCGTCAACACCTACGAAGCGGAAGTCGGAACGGACCTGTTGGCGGACGCTGCGGCGGCACACGCCTGGTTGAGCGACGCCGGGATCCTGCCGGACCTTCCGCTCGACGAACCCGGACTGGCGCTCGTTCGCGACATCAGGGAGAGCATCCGATCGCTGCTCGTGCACAACGCGGGGGCGCGCCGCCCTCAGAGGCGGAGTTGCGGCCGCTCGACGGACTCGCCCGCGCCTCGAGCTTCCGTCCGAGCCTGGCCGAGGGCGGTCTGGTCAGCCTCGACCCGGTAGGCGGCGCAGGCTTGCGTCCCATGGCGACGTTGCTCCTCGTCATCCGCGACGCGCAGCGCGACGGAAGCTGGGTCCGGCTCAAGGCGTGTCGCAACACCGAGTGCGGCTGGGCTTTCTTCGACCGCTCGCACGCTCGACGCGGTGCGTGGTGCGACATGGCGGGGTGCGGGAACAGGATCAAGAACCGCAACCTGCGGATCGCGCCGGTCCACGGGCGGCAGCTGAACGACTTCGCGGCGGCGGCAGTCGATCACTTCGACTCGCGCCTGGCGCCCTATGGCGTCGCTCAGCTGACAGATGGAGGTCGTGACCATCCCCTCAGCGGATCAGCGCCGCGAGCACCAGGCCGAAGGGTGTGAGCACCCATCCCCAGCGGACCGCCACCACCACGAGCTCCGAGCGATACCCGTAGAGCACGGCCAGCTGGACCGGTTGGAAGCTCGGTGCGCTCAACGCGTTGAGGACGGCCACCACGGCCAGCGGGCTCGACGTCGCCAGAGCGGCCAGGACCAGGTAGTAGCCGACCCGAAGCACCGTCAACCAGCCCCAACGCCGCAGGGCGTGCTCGCCGTGACGGACCGACAGGTTGTGCGGATGGACGACCGAGCCCGCGAAGAGCGCCGCACCCGAGAAGGCAAGGAGCGGCCCGGCCAGGGTCAGCACATCGGCTGTCCATGACGGCGCCGGACCCCACACGTGGAGCAGCAGCCCCACCCCGGACGCGAGCACGGGTGACTGGTCGATCCACGACGTGGCGCGGCGCTGGCGCACCGGCGCGTCACGCCGCATGAGGTGCACACAGACCGCTCCCCACAGCGAAGTGATCACGACGGCCAGGACGGCGATCATGGTGCCGGCGGACCCGGCGAAGGCGGCCGCCGCCGGGACCACCCAGAACCCGCTGTTGGGACTCACCGCCCAGCTCTCCAGCGCGGCCTCGCCGCCGCTGCGTGTCCGCCGGGTCGCAATCGTCGCACCGAGGAGCACCCACAGACCGGCCGCGAGCGCGATCGGGCCGAGCAGCTCGCGGGCCGACGTCAGGCGCCATGCGGCGGCGAGGGAGAGCGTCGCCGAGGTGAGCAGGATCTGTGTGCGAAGCACCAAGGGCCACGCCCGCTGGACCCGCGGACCCGACACCGAAGTCCCCCAACCGACCAGCCCTCCCGCGACGAAGCACAGGAGGCTGAGCACGGCCCAGATTGTGGCTGCTGGTCGCGGCGCCCACTGGGCCCGGCGCGGCAGGCACCCGATAAGGTGCGCGCCATGCCCACTGACCGGATCCACGAGGTTCTGGCGGAGGCGATTGTCGGGCGTCATCTGCTGACCCATCCCTTCTACCGCCGCTGGGAGGCCGGGGAGCTCACCCCCGGCGAGCTGGCTGCGTACGCCGAGCAGTACCGCCACATCGAGCGGGAACTACCCGTGACCCTCCAGGCGATCGCCTGCCAGCTGCCCGAAGGCGAAGCGCGGCGTCTCGTCGAAGCGAACCTCGCCGACGAGAGGGGAATCCGGCCGCGGACACGGAGCTCTTCGAATCGTTCGCTCAGGCCGTAGGGGCGGAACCCGATGCGGAACCGGATCCCTCGACCGCCGCGTTGCTGGCCCTCGTCCGTACCGCCGTCGCCATGGACCCCGTGGCGGCCCTGGCCATGGTCGCCGCCTACGAGGTGCAGGCAGCCGACATCGCCGCGACCAAGGCCGACGGCCTGCGCCGGCACTACGGCGTCGACCCCGACGGGACCCGGTTCTGGGACGTGCACGCCACCCAGGAGGTCGAGCACGCCGGGTGGTCCGTGGAGGCGCTGCGCGAGCTCGTGGCCGACCCCGTGTCGTTCCAGGCCGCCGCCACCGTGTCCGCCGACTCGTGGTGGCTGTTCCTCAGCGAGCGCGAGGAGATGGCCCCGGCCTACGCCTGAGGCCGTCAGGCCGGCGCGCCACAGCGGGCGGTCGCCTCCGCGAACGCGGTGGCCCGCTCTCGGTAATCGGCGAAGCGGCCGAAGCTCGGGGCCGCCGGCGAGAGGAGCACGACGCCGCCCGCCGGCGCCCACGCGAATGCGGTGGTGACGGCTTCGGCCAGGTCGTTCGCGTCGACCACGTCCAGGACCCCACTGGCGCCCGACGCCACCCGGATGGCCGCGCCGATGCGGGGTCCGTTGTCGGGCATGGTCACGACCAGCGTCGGGTCGGACCGCTCCGCCAACGCTCGCCCCAGCGGCGCGTAGTCGATGCCGCGGTCGTGTCCCCCCACGAGGAGCGCGACCGGGCGGCCGGCGAAGGCCTCGAGGGCGGCCCGAGTCGGGAGCACGTTCGTCGACAGGCTGTCGTCGACGAACTCGACGCCGCCGACGTGGCCGATGGTGTGACAGCGGCTCGGAAGGCCGGGGAATGCCGCGGCCGCGGCCGCCAGACGAGCGTCGTCGGACGCGCCCTCCACCGCGAGTCCCTCGAGCACGGCCCTCGCCACTGCCGCGTTGGCGGCGTTGTGATGGCCGCGGAGCCCCGGTACGTGCGCCCAGCCCGGGTCGCGCTCGCCCTCGGCGTCGCCCACCCAGCGCACCCGCGGGCCTAACGCGGCCGCGTTCCGGCGCAGCTCCCCATCGGCGCCGTTCGCCAGCACGACCTCGACACCGGGCTTCGTGGCCAGGGAGAGCTTGTCGGCGTAGTACCGCTCGACCGACCCGTGCCAGTCGAGGTGGTCCGGGAAGAGCGACGTGACGGCCACCAGGCGCGGGCCGAGGTCGAGGTCGGGGACCTGGAAGCTCGAGGTCTCGACCACCCAGTAGTCGGGCTCGCCGTCGGTCGAGGGATCCCAGGGCGGGTGGCCGATGTTGCCCCCGGCCCGGGCCTCGTAGCCCAGGGCGCGCAGGAGGTGGACGACCAGGGCCGTCGTCGTGCTCTTCCCCTTGGTGCCGGTGATGCAGACGACGCGCGACGGGTCGGCCTCGACCATCCAGAGGCCGAGTCCGCCGCACACGGGCACGCCGGCCTCATCGAGCTGCGTCACTTCGGGGCGGTAGCGGCTGACACCCGGGCTCTTGACCACCACCTCGCAGCGCAGCAGGCGCTCGAGCCCGCCCTGGTCGGTCGCGAGCACCTCGAGCCCGTCGAGCTCGGGTGTCTGCGGCGCGTCGTCGACCAGCACGGGTTCTCCCCCGATCCGGCGCAGCCGGTGGAGGTTGGCGCGCCCCTCGACGCCCAGGCCCCAGAGGCCGACGGACGCGTCAGCGAGCGCGGACCAGGAGATCGGCGGGCGCATAGCGCTCCGGGATGTGATGGCCCCCGCGCGGCGCGAGCAGAGCCGCGATGTCGGGCGCGGCATCGCCGACACGGGCCCGCAGCGACTGCAGCAGGGCCGACGATCTGCGGTCTGGACGCTCGGACGCCAGCACCAGGGCGGTCCGGCACTCGTCTGCGTCGCCGACGCACTCGAAGGGCCGATCGCCCGTCCCCACGTCGAGGAGCACGGCGAAGCGCTCCTCGTTCTCCGGGTTCTCGAGCGGCTCTTGTCGCCCGGCGAAGACGGCGCCGAGGTCCGTCGCGTCCATGAATGGCGCGAGGACCAGGTCGATGAAGCAGCACTTGTCGCAGGCGCCGCACCAGTGGTCGAGGCGTAGCGCCGGATCCTGGTGGAAGGCCCGGTTGCAGCTGCGGAAGGTCGAATGGAAGGTCGTCAGCGCGGCGAATCGCTGCGCCACCCACAGCTCGGTGCGAGGCCGCAGGTACGAGAACACCGACGGGAGCGGCCCGAGGGCGTCGCGCACCAAGGTGGCGAACGCGATCTCGAATTCCTCCGACTTGGACCACTGGTGGTTCACCGCGCGACCGTCGGTGACCACGGTCGGCACCGATGCAGACCATTCGTTGGAGAGGACCACGGCGTCTCGTCCGTCGAGCACGGCTGTCACGAGCGCGGCCGCGGTCACGATGGCGGTCACCGGTACGTGCCCGTTGAGGAAGCCGAGCTCGGTCGAGCGCCGGACCTGGGGGTCGATCTCACGAGCGACACGCGTGACGGGCAAGCCGGTGACGGCAGCCGCGCCCTCAATGGCGGCGAAGCGGTCGTGCGGCGGATGGACCACGAAGAGCGCGGTGTCGCCGTGCGCGGCGGCAATGGCGTCGACCGTCACGATGGAGTCGATGCCACCCCCGAACGGCACCAGCGGCCTCGGTGGCGCGCCCGCAGAGGGGTCCCCCGACCACGCACTCGAGCCTGGTGCCCCTGCCGGCGCCGGCGCCGTGCTCGGGCTCCGGTCGGGCCCCACCACGCGTACGCCGGACAGGTCGACGCCGTTGCGGTACGCGAATTCGGCCAGTCCGTCGGCGTGATAGGCGGCGAGGAAGGCGCGCTCCGCCGCCGTCGTCGGCGTGTCCCCGAGGTCGATCACGGACGCGGCCGTGGTCTTGTAGTACGAGACGCCGGCGAGGAGGAACAGGATGCGCAGCGCGCCAGCGGCTGCGGGGTGGTCCCAGTCCCGGTCGGGCCCGAAGGTGAAGCGTTCGGTGAACGAATGGGACGCGGTCGAATAGGTGCACGAGACCGTGCCGGAACGCCCGTCCACGGTGAAGCCGTCGTAGCGGAAACGGTCGGCTCCGTGGTCGGGGGGTGGCATCGGCGAGTGGTCGCGCCGCCGTCGCGGCACCCCACATGCTACGACGGTCGAGGCCCGAGCCGGGCCAGCAGGGCGAACCGTCCGCACGGCCGGGCGGCGCGGTCGCTGAAGTAGTCGGCGTCGGCCGTCGACCCGCCGGCGGACAGGATCCGCGCCGGGTCCAGGCCGGCGGCGACGAGCCGGTGGCGGTTCGCCGAGTCCAGGTCGACCAGCCAGTGGCCGGGCCCGTCGGGCCGGGCGACGTCAGGGTCGGGCCCGTCGGGGCAGAGGGCTTCGGCGACCTCGTCGCCCACTTGGTACCGAGCGGGGTGGACGGCCGGGCCGAGGAAGGCCACGGTGCCCTCGGGCGCACGCGCCGAGCGTGACCATCGCCCGCAGCGCCCCGTCCACTGCGCCGGCCGCCGTTCCACGCCAGCCGGCGTGGACCGCAGCGAGAACGTGTGCGGCCGGGTCGAGGACGCGATCGGGACGCAGTCGGCGACGAGGATGCACAGCGTCACGCCCGGCATCGCGGTCACGAGCACGTCGGTGCCCGGGACGGCCCCCTCCAACGAGGTCGTCCCACGCCCCATGTCTCGAGGCCCGACGACGGCCGTGGCGGCACCGTGGACCTGCTCGGCGAAGACCACCGTGTCGAGATCGACGCCAAAGCAGCCGGCCGCCCGACGCCGGTTCTCGACGACCGACGTCTGGTCGTCGCCCACGTGCAGGCCGAGGTTGAGCGAGCGGTACGGGCCCGTCGAGACGCCGCCGTGGCGGGTGGTGACGGCCACTGACGCCCCGAGCTCCTCTGCCCCGGGCCACCAGACCAGGGACTCGATGCGGGCGTCGTCGTGGCCCGCGGGCACGAACCAGGACGTTAGGCCACACCAGACGTCGGGCCG
The DNA here is from genome assembly GCA_963822265.1 of uncultured Acidimicrobiaceae bacterium. Classification (GTDB taxonomy): domain Bacteria; phylum Actinomycetota; class Acidimicrobiia; order Acidimicrobiales; family RAAP-2; genus Bog-473. The sequence continues at coordinate 217,800 of CAWGHA010000041.1, read as the reverse complement.
TCGTCCCACATGGCGTCGTCCCACATGCCGTCGTCCCACATGGTGGTCGGGACCACCCACAGCAGTGGTTTCACCGCCCGGCCCCGCGGCTCGAGTGCGGCGAAGCCGTAGAGCTCGGCGGAGTCGCCGTCGGCGGATGCCGCGCCGTCCGTGCGCCTGCTGTGGCTCTCCGCCCGCTCCATTCCGAGGACCGAAGCCAGCGATTCGCCCCGGTCGTGGGCGGCGAAGAGCGCCGACAAGGAGCGCAGAGAGAATCCCTCGTCCTGGAGCCGCAGGACGCCGACAAGCCGGGCGAGGTGGCACGCGCCGTACCGCCCTGTGCGCGCCTGCAGCTCGGGGCGGGGCAGGAGGCCGATCGTCTGCAACGACCGGACGTGTCTGGTGGTCGTTCCCGCGGCCGCGGCCAGCTCGTCGATCGTCATGGCCTTGCTCACTTGACAAATCTTACATATTTTGATGTAACATGCAACGCCGTCGGATGAATGCAGGTACGGCGCATCTGGAACAGGTGGACACGGCGAAGGAGGCAGTCATCATGGGTCTGAATACCGGTGCGGTCGGTAGCAGCGCGGAAGCCGTCGAGCGGTCTTGGCACCACAAGGACGCGCTCCTCTATGCCCTCGGCGTCGGCGCCGGCTCACTCGACCCGGTCGGGTTCGAGCTTGACCTGACGACGGAGAACTCCCAGGGGGTGACCCAGCGGGTGCTCCCGACCTTTGCCACCGTGGTCGGCCAGGGCGGGCGCTCCGGCATCTCCCTCGGCGACTACGACCCCGCCATGCTCGTGCACGCCGAGCAGTCGATCCACCTGCACGGCCCGATCCCGGCCGAAGGCACCGTCTCGGCCACCACCACGGTCGCCGGCATGTACGACAAGGGAGCGGCCGGGCTGGTCGTGCTCGAGAGCGAGGCGCGCCACGCGGCCACGGGTGCTCTCGCCTTCACACTGCGCACCGCGCTGTTCATCCGCGGCGAGGGCGGCTTCGGCGGTCCGCGCAACCCCGAGGGCGACGAGGAGAGCGACTTGGCCGCCGAGCCGCTGCCGACACGAGAGCCCGACGAGACCGTGACCTATTCCACGCGCCCCGATCAGGCGCTCCTCTACCGCCTCAGCGGCGACCGGAACCCGCTGCACTCCGACCCCACCTTCGCCAAGCGGGCGGGGTTCGACCGCCCCATCCTCCACGGGCTCTGCACCTACGGCTTCACCGGTCGCGCCCTGCTCCACTCGGTCTGCGGCTCCGACCCGGCGCGCTTCGGGATGATGCGCTCCCGCTTCTCCAAGCCGACGATGCCCGGCGACACCCTCACCGTCTCGGTGTGGGACGTCGGCGACCGGGCGGCGGGGGCCTACCGCTTCCGGACCGCGACCCAGCGGGGCGAGACGGTCATCGACGCCGGGTTGTTCAAACTCGCGGCCTGACGGTTCGCGGCCTGACGGTTCGCGGCCTGACGGTTCGCGGCCTGACGGTCGCCGGTCAGGACGGGGCCGCCGGTCAGCCGCGGCACGCCGCGCACACGCCGAAGATCTCGACCGTGTGCGTGACGTCGCTGTACCCGAGATCGGCCGCCGTCGACTCGGCCCAGCGCTCCAGGTCCGGGAGCTCCACCTCGGACCCGCGCCCGCACCGGCGGCACACGACGTGATGGTGGTGCTGCTCGCTGTGGCAGCGGCGGTAGACGAGCTCACCGTCGGCCGTCTGGAGCGCGTCGAGCCGGCCCTCGTCCGTCAAGAGCGCGAGATGCCGGTACACCGTCGTGAGACCGACGGCCTCACCGTTGGCCCGCAGCTCGGCGTGGATGTCCTGGGCGCTGCGGAAGTTGTCCGAGCCGAGCACGACGTTGAGGACGGCGTCGCCCTGCCGCGTGCGGCGACTCGGGCGCACCGGGCGGACGGACGGCTCAGCCATGGGGCAACTCTGCCAGGTGAGGCGCGGCGGACCGGTTCCTCCGCGCCGATGCCAAGGCGGGACCGGCGAGGCGGGCCCCCACGTAGAAGGCGAAGCTCAACGCGACGATCGGCACGCTCGGCTCGACGCTGGGGAACTGGAAGCTGATCAGAAGACCGCCGTCGGCGGCGACGACGGCCAGCGCAATGGAGAGCAGTGTGACGGGCACCGGGCTCTTGCTGAGCCGCTGCGCCGCGGCCGCCGGTGTGATGACCAGGCTGAGGACGAGCAACGTGCCCACGATCTGTGCCGCCTCGGTCACCGTGACGGCGAGCACGTAGAGGAAGGCGATACCGAGCAGCCCCGTCGGCACGCCGCGGGCGCGGGCCACGTCGGGGTCGACGGAGGAGAACAGGAGCGGGCGCCAGACGGCGACGAGGCCGATGGTCACCAACGCCGCGATGACGGCCAACAGGAGGATCTGCCCCGAGCTGATGCCGAAGATGTTCCCGAAGAGGATGTTGAGGGCCTCGCTGGCGTAGCCGTGGTAGTCGCCGAGCAGGAAGACCCCGAGTCCCAGCCCGGCCGCGAGGATCACGCCGATCGTCGAGTCGCGCTCGGAGACCTCCTGGCCCAGGGCCCCGATGAGCGTGGCGACGACCACTGCGCCCACCAGCGCCCCGATGACCGGGTTGTCCGCCACGAGGAGGCCGGCCACCGCGCCGGTGAACGCGAGCTCGCTCGTGCCGTGCACGGCGAAGGCCATGGATCGAGCCAGCACGAACGGGCCGATCAGGCCGCAGCTGACGGCGACGAGGAACGCCGCCTCCAGCGCGTGTTGCGCGAACCCGAACTGCAGGAAGTAGCCGATGCCCATGCTGCCCCGGCCTCAGGGCGCGTGCTCGTGCTCGTGGTGGTGGTGCGCGTGCGCGCCCGGCTCGGTCGCCAAGGTGTCCTCCGCGCTGACGACGAGATAGCGGTCCCGCACCTTGACCACGTCCACCTCCGTCCCGTAGAGGTCGCTCAGGCGCGCGCTGGTCAGGATCTCGTCGGGAGTGCCGACCGCCCATCGGCCCTGCACGAGGTAGAGGATGCGGTCCACGTAGGAGAGGACCGGGTTGATGTCGTGGGTGACGAAGATCACCGGGGTCCCGGCCTCGCGGCGTCGCTGGTCGATGAGACGGGTCACCGCGCGCTGGCTGGCCAGGTCGAGCGCGAGCAGGGGTTCGTCGCAGAGCAGGACGCGGGGGTCGCCGACGAGCGCCTGCGCAATGCGGAGGCGTTGCTGCTCACCGCCCGAGGTCGCGCCCACCGGCGAGCGGGCGTACGCGGTGGCGTCGACCGCGGCCAGCATCTCGTCCACCCGTCGCCGCGTCTCGCGGGAGTGCCGGCGACCGGGCCAACCCCAGGCGTGACCGTCGGCGCCGAAGCGAACCAGGTCCCGGCCGCGAACGGGCAGGTTGCGGTCGAAGGCCCGCTGCTGGGGCACGTACCCGAGCCGGTGGTTGCCGCGCCGGGGCGGCTCGCCATCGACCAGCACGGTGCCGGCCGAGAGCCGCGTGAGGCCGAGCAGCACCTTGAGCAGGGTCGTCTTCCCGGCCCCGTTGGGCCCGAGCACGGCCACGAACTCGCCCGACTCGACCGCCAGGTCGAGCCCGGACCACAGCGTGCGCGCGCCGAGCCTGACCGTCGCGCCGCGCAGCTCGACCGTGGGCGGGCGCGGCGGGAGGCCGGGGGCGGTCGGCGGGATTGGGGCGCTCACGGGCTCCTGCTCTCGCTCACGGGTTGCCGCCCTCGCTCACGGGCTCCTGCCCTGACGCAGCGCATGGAGCAGGTCGCGGAGCTGCGACTCCTGCCACTGCTGGAACGTGCGGTCCCCCGCCGGCATGGTCTCGGACACGCCCACGATGGGGATGCCGTACTGGCGCGCCAGCGTGCGCACCTGCGTGGTGACCGGCGTGACCGTCTGCACGTTGTAGAGGAGCACGTCGATGTCGTGGCTCGTGATGAGGTGGCGCATGGCCAGCGTGTCGGCCGCGTCGGGATCGAACCCGTCCTCGACCGCCCGGGCGAAGCCCGGTGGCGTCTTCACGTCGAGCGCGGCTGCAGCGAGCAGGTACCCGGGGACCCGCTCGGTGTACGCGACCGGCACGTTGTGGAAGTCGTGCTTGATGGTGGCCAGCGTGGCGTCGAGAGGGGCGAGCGAGGCGTCGAACGCGGCCAGGTTTCGGGCGAAGACGGGCGCGTCGTGCGGCGCGGCCTTGGCCAGCGCGCCCTCGATGGCGGCGGCGACCGTGGGCACCCGCGGCAGGTCGTACCAGAGGTGGGGGTTGGGGTCGGATCCGCTGACGTGGAGCACGGACGCGGCGTCCACGAGGCGCGGGTGTCCGCCGTCGGCGCCGAGGAGGGATCGCATCCAGGGGTCGTAGTTGACGCCGTTCTGAATGACGACCTGCGCCCGGGCCAAAAGGGCGGCATCGACCGCGTCGGTCTGGAAGAGGTGGGGGTCGGCTGTGGGGCTCGTGATGAGCGAGGTCACCGTCGCATCGCGCCCCCCGATCTGCGCGGCGATGTTCCCCCAGAAGTTCTCCGCCGCCACCACGCCCACCGCACCGGTGGAGGCGGCTGACGCCGGCGCGGCCACCGCCAGCCCGAGGGCGGCGAGCGCCGCGGCGGCGACCAGCCCCCGCCGCCAGCCCCGCCGCCTTCGTCGTCACCGCGGCACGCCGTCTCGGTCTCATAACGGTAACGGTAATCATTTCGGAAAAGAACTTCAAGAGCCTCTCCCGAGGGATGAAGCGGAGGACCGGCGCCCGGCCGTCGGGTCAGGAGCCGGACAGGAGCGAGTAGTCGGCGCCCCGGCGCAGGTGGTGCCCGCCGTCGATGCCGAGGGTCTCCCCCGTGACGAAGGAGGACTCCGGGCCGATCAGGTAGCGCACGGCCGCGGCCACGTCTTCCACCGTCCCGACCCGTCCCAGCGGCATCTGGGTCAGGTAGTCGTCGAGCAGCGGGCCCCCGGCCGTGATGAACGACATGAGCTCGTCGTCGATGATCCCCGGGGCGACCGCGTTGACCCGGATGCCGAGCGGACCGAGCTCCTCGGCCGCGGTCTCGGCCAGGAAGCAGATCGCCGCCTTGGAGACGCCGTAGGCCCAGAGGTGCGGGTGCGGGAAGCGCCCCGCCCCCGACGACATGAGCACGATGGAACCGCCGCCGCCCTGCGCCTCCATGGCGAGCGCGCCCTGCTTGACGGAGATGACCGAACCCATCAGGTTGAGGTCGACGGTGGCGCGCACCGCGGCGACGTCCGCGGTGAGCACCGAGCCGATGTGCGTCGAGCCGCCCGCACAGGCGAAGAGCCCGTCGATGCGGCCGGTCTCCCGGGCCGACTCCTCGACCGCTGCTGCGACCTGCTCCTCGACGGTGACGTCGGCCACCACGAAGCGCGCCGTGGCGCCGCCGGTCGCCGCCGCGGCGATCTGCGTCACCGCGTCCGCCAGCTTCTGCTCGGTCCGCCCGCAGATGGTGACGTGCGCGCCGTCGGCGGCGAGGTGCGCGGCCGTGGCCAGGCCGATGCCGCTGCCGCCGCCGGTGACCAGGACGGAGCGGCCGGCGATGCCGTTCGTGTCGCCGCCGGGCATCAGGCGGCTCCGGCGCCGAGCGGCGCGCACGGGGTGAATTCGACCGGCATCCGCTCAATCCCCGAGATGAAGTTGGCCTCCCGCCTCGGCAGAGCCGAGCGGTCGACGGCCAGCCTGATGTCGGGCAGGCGGGCCAGCAGCTGTTCGAACATGACCTTGAGCTCCAAGCGGGCCAACTGGTTGCCCAGGCAGAAGTGGGCGCCGAAGCCGAACGCGATGTGCGGGTTGGGCGTCCGGGCGATGTCGAACACGTCGGGCCGGTCGAACACTTCTGCGTCGCGGTTGGCCGACGGGTACAGCAGGATGATCTGTTGCCCGGCGCCGATGGTCTCGCCGCCCAGCTCGACGTCGCGCGTGGCGGTGCGCGCCATGTTCTTGATCGGCGACACCCAGCGCAGCATCTCCTCGACGGCGCCGGGCATGAGCCCGGCCGGGTCGGCGGCGAGCCGCGCCACCTGGTCGGGGTGGGCCAGCAACTCGTCCATGCCCCCGCTGATGACGTGGCGCGTCGTCTCGTCGCCGCCGATGAGGATCAGAAGGGTCTCGTGGACCAGCGAGTCGTCGTCGAGGGAGTGTCCCTCCATCTCCGCCTGGCAGAGCACGCCGACCAGGTCGTCGGTGCTCTTGTCGGCCCGCCGCTCTGCCAGCACCGGGTTGATGTAGCCGGTGTAGCCGACGAAGGCCTCCATGGCGCGCTCCATGTCCCCGGGGTCGGGCGAGCCCTGCGACTTGAGCATGTCGTCGGACCACCGCAGCAGCTCGCCCCGGTTCTCGGGGGCGAACCCGAGCATGTCGCCGATCACGGCGATCGGCAGCGGCGCCGCGATGTCGGCCACGAAGTCGCAGTGGCCCTGCTCGCACACCGTGTCGATGATGGCGTCGCAGGCCACACGGAGCCGGTCCTCCATGGCGCGGACCCGCTTCGGGGTGAAGCCCTCCGACACCAGGCGCCGGCGCAGCACGTGCTCGGGCGCGTCGAACTCAATCATCATCGGCAGCGGCGCGGACTTGGGTCTGATGCCCTGCGCGTTCGAGAACGACTCGGTGTCGACGGACGCCTGCTTCACCGTGGCGTAGCTGGCGGCCGCCCACAGGTCGTTGCGCTCGTCGTAGTACACCGGGGCGTTGGCCCGCATCCAGGCGTAGGCGTCGTGCGGTTCGCGCCCGTAGAACGTGCCGTCGAGCAGATCGATGCCCAGGTCCTCCGGGGCGATGGTCACGGCGGAGACCATATCCCCGGGTGGGTAGGGTGGGGTCATGGCCGACCGGTCCACCTTCACCGAGCAAGCCATGGAGTTCATGCCCGGGCTCTACTCGGCGGCGCTGCGGATGACGCGCAACCGCGCCGACGCGGAGGACCTGGTGCAGGAGACCTACCTCAAGGCCTACCGCGCCTTCGACTCGTTCACGGAGGGGACGAACCTGCGGGCGTGGCTCTACCGCATCCTCACCAACACCTACATCAACTCCTACCGGGCGGCGCAGCGCCGCCCCGACACGACCGATGTCGAGGATGTCGAGGAGCTCTACCTCTACAAACGCCTGGCCGGCTCGGGCGGGAGCGAGCAGGGGCGCTCGGCCGAGGACGAAGCGCTCGACCGGTTCACCGACGACGACGTGAAGGCGGCGCTCGAGGCCCTACCGGACGCGTTCCGCATGGCCGTCCTGCTGGCGGACGTCGAGGGCTTCAGCTACAAGGAGATCGCCGAGATCACCGATGTGCCGATCGGCACGGTGATGAGCCGCATCCATCGGGGAAGAAGGGCCCTCCAAAAGGCGTTGCACGACGTGGCAGAGGCGCGAGGCCTCGTCGGCAGCGTGCCCGGAGGGTCGTAGCGATGGGCGATGACGTGACACACGGCGAGGACGTGGAGCTGGGGCTGTTCGGCGCGTCCGTCAATTGCGACGAGGCGGTGCATCAGCTGTACCACTATCTCGACGGCGAGCTGACCGAGGAGCGCCGCGAGGAGATCCGGATCCATCTCGACTACTGCGGGCCGTGCGGCGGTGCAGCCGAGTTCGAGGCCGAGCTCCGGCGGGTCATCGCCAGCCGGTGCCGGGACCGGGTGCCCGACAGCCTGATCAAGAGGGTGGCCGACGCCATCGACGAGGAAGGCCGCCAGCACGGCACCAGGAACTGACCTCTCCGCGAGCGCCGGCGCGTCGCCGCCGACCGGACCGCCCGATCCCGCCGTGGGATCGTTCCCGGGCCTGGTCGACTGGGGGCTGGCCCAGCGCGTCGCGGCCGGCGCGCTGATCCTGAAGCCCGCGCCGGCGTCCTACCGCTCATCGCACCTCCAGGGACAGTTCGCCGAGCTCACCGCCCGGGCCGAGACGCTCGTGAGCGAGGCCACGGGCTGGCACTCGGCTCACGGGTCCGCCCGGGCCAAGGTGACCGACCGGGCCTCGTGGGCCTCGGCCAACGTGCGCTCCATGGAGCGTCTCGTCGGCCCGGCCCTGGGGGATCTGCAGCGGGCCCGGGGCTCCAAGCTGGCCGGGCCGTCGCTCGTGGTGGGCCGTGTCGTGGCCGGGACCCAGTTGGGGCTCCTCCTCGCCTACATGGCGACCCGCGTCCTCGGCCAGTACGACCTCCTCATCAACGACGAGTCGCCCGAGGACCAGGACCTGGTCTCCTACGTCGGGCCGAACATCGTCGCCGTCGAGGACCGTTACGACTTCGCGCCGAGCCAGTTCCGGTTGTGGCTCGCCCTCCACGAGGTGACGCACCGGCTCCAGTTCACCGCGGTGCCCTGGCTGCGCGACCACTTCGTCGGTCTCGTCTCCGAGCTGCTCGGCCCGCTGGCGGCCGACCCCGCCGGCTTCGCCGACACCATGCGGCGGGTGGCCTCCGAGGTGCGGTCGGGGCGCGCGCTGGGCGGGGACGCCGGGTTGGTGGGCCTGCTGGCGACGCCCGAGCAGCGCCTGGCCCTCTCGAGGATCTCGGGCATGATGAGCCTGCTCGAGGGGCACGGCGACGTCGTGATGAACCGGGCCGGTGCGGGCGAGGTGCCCGGGGCCGAGCACTTCTCGCGGGTGCTGCACGAGCGCCGCACCAACGCCCGCGGGCTGGCCCGGCTGATGTCGCGCCTGCTCGGGCTCGAGGCCAAGATGCGCCAGTACGCCGAAGGTGAGCGCTTCGTGGAGTCGGTGGAGGAGGCCGGCGGTCCGGCGCTGCTGGCCCAGGTGTGGCAGGCGCCCGAGTGGTTGCCCACCGTCGACGAGATCCGGGACCCCGGCCGCTGGGTGGCCCGGGCCGGTGCCGGTGGGTGAGGGCGAAGGCGCTGCGGCTGTCGACGACCTGCTCCGCCGCTGCACCTTCCCACCACGCGGCACCCCGCTGATCTGCGCCGTCTCGGGCGGCGCCGACTCGCTCGCGCTGATGGTGCTCGCGATTGAGGCGGGGTGCGACGTCACCGCGGTCCACGTCGATCATGCGCTCCGACCCGGGTCCGCCGAGGAGGCGGACGTGGTCGCTGCGGCCGCGGCGCGCTTCGGGGCGCGCTTCGAGGCCCGGCGGGCGCCGGTGACACCGGGTCCCAACCTCGAGGCCCGGGCGCGGGCGGCACGGGTCGCGGCCCTTCCTCCGGGCCACGCCACGGGCCACACCATGGACGACCAGGCCGAGACCGTGCTGCTCAACCTGCTGCGAGGCGCCGGTCCCGACGGGATGGCCGGGATGGAGCCGGGTCCTCGGCACCCGATGCTCGGCGTGAGGCGTCTGGAGACGCACGCCTTGTGCGCCGGGCTCGGTCTCACCCCGGTCTGCGACGCTGTCCAACGCCGACCCCGCCTTCACCCGCAACCGCGTCCGCCACGAGCTGCTCCCGCTCTGCGCCGCGGTGGCGGGCCGCGATCCTGTCCCGTTGCTGGCGCGTCAGGCGGACGTGGTGCGCGACGAGGCCGCGCTCGTCGAGACGCTGGCGCGCCAGACGTTGCCCGACCCGGCGGACGGGCGGGCCGTGGCGGCGGCGAGCCCGCCGTTGGCGCGGCGCGCCGTCCGCCGACTCGTGCGCGAGGCGGGAACGGGTCCGGAGGGCCATCCGCCCTCCCTGGCCGAGGTGGAGCGTGTGCTCGGCGTAGCCCGGGGCGCCGCCGTCGGGACGGAGCTGTCCGGGGGCCGTCGGGTCCGCCGCCGCAGTGGGCGGCTCCGGGTCGAACCGGACCGCTCTTGTAGTGTCAGCGCGGTGACCGGCGACGAGGACGGCGTGCCGCCCTGGGCGGCGCCCGACGTCGGTCCCGTACTGGTCGGCGCCGGCCGCCTGGCGGCGCGGCGTGGCCGAGCTCGGCGCCCGGATCACCGCCGACTACGCCGACGAGGCCCCCCTGCTGGTGGCGGTGTTGAAGGGAGCGATGCTCTTCATGAGCGACCTCTGCCGGGCGATCGCGCTACCGGTCGACGTCGACTTCATGGCCGTGTCCTCCTACGGCAGCGCGACCAAGACGTCGGGCGTGGTGCGGATCGTCAAGGACCTCGACGCGGAACTCGTGGGTCGGCACGTGCTCGTGGTCGAGGACATCATCGACAGCGGTCTCACGCTCAACTACCTGCGCCGTTACCTGCACGCCCGCCAGCCCAAGAGCGTCGAGATCTGCGCCCTGCTGGTCAAGGAGGGGGAGCAGCGCGTCGAGCTCGACCTGCGCTACGTGGGCTTCACCATCCCGGCCGAGTTCGTCGTCGGCTACGGCCTCGACGTCGACGAGCGCTACCGCAACCTCGCGGGAGTCCACCGCTACATCCCCGCGGTCGGCGGGTCCGTGGCCGAGTCGTCGAGCGGGTCGGGGAGCGGGTCGTGAGCGTCGACGTCCAGCGCGTGCGCGTCGCCGTGGCCGAGCTGCTCTCGGCCATCGGCGAGGACACCGAGCGCGACGGCCTCGTCGCCACCCCGGCGCGGGTGGCCGCCATGTACGAGGAGCTGTTCTCCGGCCTGCACGACGACCCGGCGCGCCACCTGGAGGTGACGTTCGCGGCGGAGCACGACGAGATGGTCATGGTGCGCGACATCCCGTTCGCCTCGCTGTGCGAGCACCACCTCGTTCCCTTCCTGGGCCGCGCCCACGTGGCCTACATCCCGGCCGAGGACGGCCGCATCACCGGCCTGTCCAAGCTGGCCCGCCTGGTCGACGGCTACGCCCGGCGGCTGCAAGTCCAGGAGCGCATGACGACGCAGATCGCGGACGCGCTCGACAGCGTGCTCGCCCCGCGCGGCGTGCTCGTCGTGATTGAGGCCGAGCACCTGTGCATGTCCATGCGCGGCGTGAAGAAGCCGGGCACGACGACTGTGACCTCGTCGGTGCGCGGGCTCTTCCGCTCCGACGTGGCCACCCGGGCCGAGGCCATGCAGTTCATCCGGGGTCACTGAGGGCGCCGCCGCCCGTGCCCTCCGCCGGCCCGCGCCCTGCCCCGCGCCGCCCACTGGTCATGGGCGTCCTGAACGTCACGCCCGACTCCTTCTCCGACGGCGGGTGCCACGACACGTTCGAGCGCGCCGTGGCCCGGGGGCTCGAGATGATGGACGAGGGCGCCGGCGTGGTCGACGTGGGCGGCGAGTCCTCGCGCCCCGGTGCCGAGCCCGTCCCGGCCGACGTCGAGCTCCAGCGCGTGGTGCCGGTGATAGAGGCGCTGGCCGCCGCCGGAGGGGCGCGCGGCGTTCGGATCTCGGTCGACACCGTCAAACCCGAGGTGGCCGCCGAAGCGCTCGCCGCCGGCGCCACGCTGGTCAACGACATCTCGGCCTCGCTCTCGGAGGTCGCGCTCGCCCGCGGCGCCGGCTGGGTCGCCATGCACATGCGGGGGGAGCCGCGCACCATGCAGGACGACCCGAGCTACCTCGACGTCGTCGCCGAGGTACGCGACTTCCTGCTGGAGCGGGCCGAGCGTGCGCTGCGCTCCGGGGTGGCCGAGGTCTGGGTGGACCCCGGAATCGGCTTCGGCAAGACGCCGGCGCACAATCTCGCCCTGCTGGCCCACCTGCCCGAGCTGGTGGAGGCCGCCGCCGCCGTGGGGTGCGCCGGGGTGGTCGTCGGTACCAGCCGGAAGCGTTTCCTCGGGGTTCTGGCCGCACCCGGGGAGGCGGCGCCGGCCCCGATCGCCGAACGGGCCGAGGGCTCGCTGGCCACGGCCGCCGCGGCCATGGTCTCGGGTGCCGGGATGGTGCGGGTGCACGACGTGGCGGTCACGGCCCAGGTGGTCCGGCTGTATGGTCCAGCCGCATGAAGGGAAAGTGGGCGGCCGGCATCCCGCCGCGCAACTTCACCTGGGTCATCCGGGACCATCTGGCCGTCAGCGAGCGGCCGGGGGGCTTCGCCCCCAACCACCGCCGCGTGCGTCGCCAGGAGGAGATCATCTGGCTCCGGGTCCAGGGCTTCGGCCGGGTCGTCTCGCTCCTCCCGTCGCCGCACAACCTGGCCGCGTACGACGAGGAGGGCCTGGCCTGGGCGCACTACCCGCTGGAGCGCTCCGGCGACCCGCGTCCGGTTCTGGCTGCGTGCTTCCAGGACCTCGACGACTCGCTGGCCGCCGGCCTGCGCATCCTCGTGCACCAGGACGAGCTGGGCGACCGTGTGATGGGAGTGGTCGCCGGGTACCTGGTGTGGTCCGGACGGATCGCCAGCCCACCCCGGGCGGTAGCCCTCGTCGAGCACGTCGTCGGGCACGCCATGGGCGAGCCGGGGCGGGAGCTCCTGGCCGATCTGGGAGGCATGCCCGCCCGGGGCCAGGCCGGGTGAACGACCGTATCGAGATCCTCGACCTGCGGGTCGCCGGCGTCCACGGGGTCCTGCCCGAGGAGCGCGAGCGGGCCCAGACCTTCTCGCTCGACATCGTGGCCTGGGTCGACACGGACGCGGCCCAGCACAGCGACGACCTGGCCGACACCGTCGACTACGGCGCGCTGGCCCAGGCCGCCGCCGACATCGTCTCGGGCCGCTCCTACCAGCTGCTCGAGGCGCTGGCGGGGCGTCTCGCCGACGCGTTGCTCGTGCTCGATCCGCGACTGGACGCGGTCGAGGTCACCGTGCGCAAGGTCCGGCCCCCGCTGGCCCTCGACGTCGGCTCGACCGGGGTGCGCGTGCGCCGCGCCCGCTGAGGCCGGTCGTCGGCGTCGTGGTCGTGGGACCGCACCGTCGTGCCTTCATCGGCCTCGGCTCGAATCTCGGCGACCGCCGCGCCCTGCTGCGGGCCGCCGTCGAGGGGCTGCGGGCCGGCGGGGACGTCGTCGCCGTCTCACCCGTCTACGAGACCGAGCCGGTCGGGGGCCCCGCGGACCAGGGCTCCTACCTGAACGCCGTCGTCGAGCTCTCGACCGCGGACACGCCGCGCCGCCTCCTCGAGCGATGCCACGCGCTCGAGGTCGCCGCCGGGCGGGTGCGCGCCGAGCGCTGGGGGCCGCGGTCGCTCGACGCCGACGTCCTCTATGTCGAGGGGTGCGAGGTCGACGAGCCCGACCTCACCGTTCCCCACCCGCGCCTGTGGGAGCGGCGGTTCGTCCTGGCACCCCTGGCCGACCTCGCCCCCGACCTGGTCTCCCGGTCGCGCCTGGCGCGCGCTGGTGGCGAGGTCACGCGCGTGGGTAGTCTTGGGACGTCATTCTCGGATCGTCTGTAGGCGAACGGCACCCGCCAGGGGCCGGAACGCCGAAGGAGGTCAGATGCACTCCATCCGCATCGTCGGGCCCGGCCGGGCCGGCACGTCTCTCGGCACCGCCCTCTCGGCGCGGGGCTGGTCGTTCGCCGGCTTCGTGGGTCGCGGCGACGACGTCTCGAGCGCCGCGCACGGTGTCGACGTCCTGGTCGTGGCCACCCCCGACGACGCCATCGCCGCGGTGGCGGCGCTGGTCGAGCCGGTGCCCACGACCACGGTCGTGCACCTCTCGGGCTCCCTCGGGCTCGACGCCCTGGCGCCGCATCCGCGCCGGGGCGCCCTGCACCCGCTGGTCCCGCTGCCCAACGCCGAGGTCGGCGCGGCCCGCCTGGTCTCGGGCGTCACCTTCGCCGTGGCGGGCGCGCCCGAGGCGGGCGACATGGCCCGCAGCCTCGGGGGCCGTGTGGTCGAGGTGGCCGACGCCGACCGCGCCGCCTACCACGCCGCGGCCTGTGTCGCCGCCAACCACGTGGTGGCTCTGCTCGGCCAGGTCGAGCGCATCGCCACCTCGGTCGGACTGGACCTCGAGTCCTTCCTCCCGCTCACCCGCGCCGCCCTCGACGACGTGGACCGGCTGGGGCCGATCGCCGCCCTCACCGGGCCGGCGCGGCGGGGCGACTGGGCGACGCTCAGCCGGCATCTCGACGCGCTGGCGGCCGACGAGCGGCCGGGGTACCAGGCGGGAGCGGCGCTGGCCACCAAGTTGGCCGGCGACGTGCCGGTGGCGGTCTAGGGCGGTGCACGTCGCCGAGACCGCGGCCGGGTGTCGCGAGCTGCTCGACCGGGCGCGGGCCGCCGGCCGGCAGGTCGGCCTGGTCCCGACGATGGGCGCGTTGCACGACGGCCACGTGTCGCTGGTGGCGCGGGCCCGCGCCGAGTGCGACACCGTGGTCGTGAGCATCTTCGTGAACCCGCTGCAGTTCGGCGACGCCGGCGACCTCGCCGCCTACCCGCGCACCCTCGAGCGCGACCTGTTGGTGTGCGCCGAGGCCGGGTCCGACGTCGTCTTCGTCCCGAGCGTGGGCGAGATGTACCCCTCGTGGCCGGCGCCGCCCGCCACCACCGTGTCCGTGAGGGGCGTGAGCGAGTGCTGGGAGGGCGCGTCGCGTCCGGGCCACTTCGACGGCGTGGCGACCGTCGTGGCCAAGCTCTTCGCCGTCGCCGGACCGTGCCGGGCCTACTTCGGGGACAAGGACTTCCAGCAGCTGGCGGTGGTGCGCCGCCTGGCGGCCGACCTGTGCCTCCCCGTCGAGGTGGTGGGCTGCGCCATCGTGCGCGAGCCCGACGGGCTGGCCCTCTCGAGCCGAAACGTCCGCCTCTCGAGCGCCGAGCGGGCGGCCGCGCCCGCGCTCCGGCGTGCCCTCGACGCCGGGCAGGCCGCCGTGGCCGCCGGGTCGCGCTCGGGCCCCGACGTCGCATGCGCCATGGCCGCCGTGGTGGCCCTCGAGCCGCTGGTCGAGCTCGACTACGCCGTCGCGGTCGACACCGACGGGCTCCGTGTGGTCGACACCATCACGGACCCCTCCGGCGTCCGCCTGCTCGTGGCGGCCCGGGTGGGTCCCGTCCGCCTGATCGACAACTGCTCCGCCGTCGCCGACCGCGCTTTCGGCACGCTGCCACAGACCCGCCAACTCGAAAGGACCGCCTGAGTCGATGCGCCGTCGCATGATGAAGTCCAAGATCCACCGGGCCACGGTGACCGGTGCCGACCTCAACTACGTCGGCTCCATCAGCCTCGACACCGAACTGATGGCGCTGGCCGACATCCTCCCGTACGAGCAGGTGGCCGTCCTCGACATCGACAACGGCGCCCGCTTCGAGACCTACGCCATAGAGGGCGAGCGCGGCCAGGTGTGCCTGAACGGCGCGGCCGCACGCCTGGTGGCACCGGGCGACAAGGTGATCGTCATCAGCTACGCCGACTACGAGCAGGCTGAGCTCGCGACCTACTCGCCGCGCGTGGTGCACGTCGACCGGGCCAACCGCGTGATCGACGAGGCGTCGGCGCGCCTCGACGCCGAGCTCACGCTGACCGAACCGGCGTGACCGTGGGTCCCCGGGGGCCGGGACCGTTCGACGTCCTGGTCCTGGGTAGCGGGGTGGCGGGCCTCACGGCGGCGGTACGCCTGGCCGGCCCGGCCGCGTCGCCTCCGCTGTCGCTGGGCGTGCTGACCAAGGGCGCGCTGTCACAGTCGGCCACCCGCTGGGCGCAAGGTGGCGTCGCGGCCGTGCTCGGCGAGGACGAGGACTCGACCGATCTCCACCTGGCCGACACGTTGAGGGCCGGCGCCGGGCTCTGCGACGAGGAGGCCGTGCGCATCCTCGTCGACGAGGGTCCGGGGAGGGTGCACGAGCTGATCGCGCTCGGTGTCGAGTTCGACCGGGAGTCCTCGGGGCTGCTCGCTCTGGCGCGCGAAGGGGGCCACTCGCGCGCCCGGGTGGTACACGCCGGGGGCGCCGCCACCGGCGCCGAGGTCGAGCGGGCCCTCGTGGACGCCACCTGGCGCTCGGCCAGCGCGGTGCTCGAGGCGTGGTTCGCCCTCGACCTGGTCGTCGAGCGCGGGCGCTGCGTCGGGGTGACCGCGCTCCCTCCGGGGGGCGGGGAGCCCGTCGAGGTACGGGCCGACCACGTCGTGCTGGCCACCGGCGGCGCCGGCCAGCTCTTCAGCGTCACCACCAACCCGCCCGAGTCGACCGGCGACGGCGTGGCCATGGCGCTGCGCGCCGGGGTGCCCGTCGCCGACGTCGAGTTCGTGCAGTTCCACCCGACCGCCCTGCACCACCCGGCCATGCCGCGCCCGCTGCTCTCCGAGGCGCTGCGCGGCCACGGCGCCCTCCTGCGCGACGCCGAAGGCGAGCGCTTCGTCGACGAGCTCGCCCCCCGTGACGTGGTGAGCCGGGCCATGGCGGCGCGCATGGCCGAGCAGGGTGTGGACCACCTCTGGCTCGATGCGACGGCTCTCGAGCGCTTCGGCGCCCGCTTCCCGACCATCGCCGCCTCCGTCGCGTCCATCGGCCTCGACCCCGAACGCGACTGGCTGCCGATCGCACCGGCGGCGCACCACCTCTCGGGCGGGGTCGTCACCGACCTGTGGAGCGCCACCGCGCTGCCCGGGCTCTTTGCCGTGGGCGAGGTGGCGTGCACAGGTGTGCACGGTGCCAACCGGCTGGCGTCGAACTCGCTCCTCGAGGGCATGGTCTTCGGGGCCCGCCTGGCCGAGCGGATTGAGGCCGGCTCGTCCGCGCCCGAGCCGAGCGGCGCGCTGCGCGCCGTCCTCGGTGTCGCGCCGGCCGACGGGATCGGTTGCACGCCACTGCGGGCGCGAGGCCGCTTCGTCGCCGAGGGCGGTGACCGTTTCGGCGCGCCCGACGTGACCAAGTTGCGCGACGCGCTCCGAGCGCGCCATGACCCGCGGTGCCGGTGTGGTGCGCAGCGCGGACTCCCTCGCCCGTTCCCGCGCTGCGGCCGAGGAGATCGCCGCCGCGCTGGCCGGTCCCGCCCCGTCCGCCGCAGCCGAGGGCGAGCTTGCGAATTTGCTCCAGCTGGCCGACGCGCTGCTGGTCTCGGCCGATCGGCGCACCGAGACCCGTGGCGCCCACGCGCGGCGCGAGTACCCCGAGACCGACCCGTCGTGGCGCCGCCGCCTCGTGCACGGCGCTCCCGACGCGCCCGACAGCTCCGGCGGATCACAGCCCGAGGCGACGCCGTGACCGTCGCGCACCCGTGAGCGTCGCGCCCCAGAGCTCGCCGCCGGGCGGCGACGAACCGGGGTCGTACCGCCGGGCGGTGGCCGAGGCGGTCGAGCGCGCGCTGGCCGAGGACCTGGGCGACGCGGGCCTCGGCGACGCGGGCGACATCACGGCCGCGCTCGTGCCCGAGACGGCCACGGCGCACTTCGTCCTGCGCGCCCGCCAGCCCGGGGTGCTGGCCGGTCGCGACTGCGCCGACGAGGTCTTCCGCCGCGTCGGGCCGGACCTCCGGCTGGTCTGGCAGGCCGAGGACGGCACCGAGCTCAAATCGGGCGACACGGTGGTGGAGGTGTGGGGCGCGCTCCGTCCCGTCCTCACCGCGGAGCGCACCGCCTTGAACTTCCTCGGCCACCTCTCGGGCATCGCCACGCTCACCGCGCAGTTCGTCGCCGCGGCCCGCGAGGGCAACCCGTCGGTGCAGGTGCTCGATACACGCAAGACCACTCCGGGCCTGCGAGCGCTCGAGAAGGCGGCCGTGCGCGCCGGCGGCGGGACGAGCCATCGCGCCGGCCTCTACGACGCCGTCCTGGTCAAGGACAACCACCTGGCCGGGATCGGCATCGCCGAGGCGGTGCGCCGGGCGCGCCGGCTGTGGCCCGGCCGGATGGTCGAGATCGAGTGTGACGCCCTGGACCAGGTGGCCGAGGCCGCCCGCGCCGGCGCCGATGCGGTCCTGTTCGACAACATGGAACCGGGTCAGGTGGTCGAGGCGATCGGGGTGGCCCGCCTCGACGCTCCGGGACCCATCCTCACGGAGGTCTCCGGCGGGGTGACCCTCGCCACCATCGGGGCCTACGCGGCCGCCGGTCCCGACCGGATCTCCGTCGGTGCCCTCACCCATTCGGCCGGGGTGCTGGACCTCGGGCTCGATCTCGTCCCCGACGACGCCGGAGGCGCCTGACCGTGCTCCTGGCCATCGACGTCGGCAACACCGAGACGGTGATCGGTCTCTACGCGCTCGACGGCTCCGAGCCGGTGTCCGACGAGGGCGTCGGCGTCGGGATCGGCACCGAGCACGACCCCACGGCGCCACGCGGGCTGACCCACCACTGGAGGCTCTCGACCGTTCAGGTCCGCACCCCGGACGAACACGCCGTGCTGCTCACACAGCTGCTCGACCTCGAGGGCCTCGACATCGCGGCCAGCGTCACCGGCATCGCCGTGAGCTCGTCGGTCCCCCACGTGACGGCCGAGCTGCGTCAGATGGCCTCGCGCTGGTTCGCCAGCATCCCCTGCGTCGTGCTCGGCCCGGGCACGAAGAGCGGGATGCCCATCCTCTACGACAACCCCAAGGAGGTCGGGGCCGACCGCATCGCGGACGCCGTCGGGGCGTACGACCTCTACGGCGGTCCGTGTGTCGTCGTCGACATGGGTACCGCGACCACGGTCGAGGCGGTGAGCGCCAAGGGCGAGTACCTCGGTGGTGCCATCACGCCCGGCGTCGCCATCAGCCTCGAGGCTCTGTACCAGCAGGCGGCGGCGCTGCGCCGGGTCGAGCTGGTCGAGCCGCGGAGCGTGATCGGCCGTTCCACCGTCGAGTCGATCGAATCGGGGACGCTCTACGGCTTCGCCGGGCTCGTCGACGCGCTGGCGCGTCGCTTCATGGAGGAGCTCGGCCCCGCCACCGTCGTGGCCACGGGCGGGTTCAGCCCGCTGATCGCGCCGTACTCCGACACGATCGATCACCTGGAGCCGTGGCTGACATTGCACGGATTGCGCATCGTCTACGAGCGCAACGTCGGCGGCTGAACACCCCCAGTGCGCTGAACACCCCCAGTGCGCTGAACACCCCCAGTACAGCGCGCCGGACGGTGCTGTCGTTCGAAAAGCTGTCGTTCGGAGGATCCCGGAAAATTTCTTCTCGGGTTCTTACGATCTGTGGATCCTCCTGACACGCCCCTCACAGGTCCTTCACACGCGCCTTCCATAGTGTGTCGGGTCGCCGGAGGGCGTCAGTGCGAGAAGCACAGAAGAGTCGCAAGGAGATTCGTATGTTTGGCAAGGTCATCGCTGGGGCGTCGATCGCAGGCGCGCTCGCCTTCGGTACCGTCGGGATCGTCGGCGCCACCACCCCCTCGACGCCGTCGTCCACGTCGGCCCCATCGACACCGTCTACGCCGTCGACTCCGAAGACGGCCACGGTGCCCTGCAGCTTCTTCTCGCAGGTCAAGCCTGATCTCCAGGCCTTCGCCACCGACCTCAACAGCGCGGTCGCCCAGGCCCAGAACATCGAGAACCAGGCCAAGACGGCCGGGTACACCAAGCTGGCCAAGGACATCGGGCGGCGGGTCAAGACGGTGCAGACCCAGGAGAAGCAGGTGGGGAAGCGGCTCCAGAAGATCGACGCTCGCTGCAGCTCGACCAGCGGCTGAGCGAGGCCCGACCCCAGAAAGGCGACCACCGTCGGCAACTCCGGCGGTGGTCGCTCCGGCCGGTCCACCACCACCGTCCGCCGACCTGCCAACGCGGCCGTGCCACCGCACGCGCCACAATGGTGGTCACGGGTGGCGACAGGCAGGCCCACCCGCCTCGACCCGGTGGGTGGACTGCAGCAGGGGGAGCGCTACGAGGTCCCGGGAGAGCGCTCCCAGTCGAGAACGGCGCTCGGGGCAAGAACGCACGAGAAGATCAAGGTCCCAGGAGGACGCAATGGTTCGCAGGATCATCGCCGGTGCTGCAGTCGTCGGGGCGCTCACGCTCGGGACCGCGGGCGCTGCGGGCGCGGCGGGCACGACCCCGAGCACAGCTCCGAGCACGGCTCCGGCGAGCAGCACGACCACGCCGACGACCACCCCGTGCTCGAAGATGGCCGAGATCGTCAAGCGGTACCAGTCGAGCGAGCAGAGGGTGGGCAAGCGCGCCCACAAGACCGCCGCGCTCGAGGCCAGGATGAGGAAGCTCGGGCACGCCAAGTTGGCCGGCATCATCGGCAAGAAAGTCCGCTGGGCGGAGAATCGTGAGAAGCGAATCGAGGCCCGCCTCCACAAGGCCGTCGCCCAGTGCGCAGCCGAGGGTCACTCCACGAGTACCGGGAACGCATCGACTTCGGGCACGTAGCGCATCGGGCCCCGTCTCGGCGTGAAGCGGGCGCCGGGCGGGCGGGGTCAGTCCGACGGGAGGTCGCTGAGGAGTTCGGTCGCCAGCCGGCAGAGCCCGGCCCGAAGTTCCGGGGGGTCGATCCCCGCCGCGGCCGCCTCGGCCTTCTCGACGTACGTCCGCGCCACCGCCACGGATTCGGCGACGGCGTCGCAGCCCATGACGATGGAACGAGCCTTGTCACGCTCGGGTTGGGCCAACGGGACCCCGAGGAGCGTGCGCAGGTCCGGACCGGCGTCGGGGTCGGCGAGCGCCAGCAGTGCCGGGAGCGTGTAGACGCCTTCGGCCAGGTCCTGCCCTGCCGGCTTCTGGAGCTGGCCGTCGGTCGCGGTGATGTCGAGGATGTCGTCCCGAATCTGGAACACCATGCCGAAGTTGCGCCCGTAGTCGGTACAGGCCTCGACCTCGGGAGCCGACAACCCGCCGGTCAACGCCCCGATGCGGCACGAGGTCGCAGTCAGGGCGGCCGTCTTGCCGCTGATGGTCGCGACGTAGTCCTCGTGGCTGCGGTCGACCTGGTACGAGGACCGGACCTCGGTCACCTGCCCTTGGCAGAGGCGGCCGAGCGTGTCCGCCAGGAGCGCGGCGATCGGGGTGCCGAGGTCGGCGGCGATCGCCGCGGAGCGGGCGAGCAGGTAGTCGCCGGCGACGATGGCCACCAGGTTGCCAAACCGGCTGTTCACGGTCTCGACGTTGCGCCGGATCGTCGCCTCGTCGATCACGTCGTCGTGGTAGAGCGAGGCCAGGTGCACCAGCTCCACCGCCACGCCGCCCATGAGATCGTCCTCGGTGGCGTCCTGCCTGCCCGCCGTGGCCGTGGCCAAGGCCAACAGCGGCCTGAGGCGCTTGCCGCCGGCTGCGATCAAGTGCGTGGTGACCTCGTCGAGGAAGCTGTCGCCGGTCACGACTGAGGCGGTGAGCAGGGGCTCGAGCCGCTGCAGTCCCTCTTGCATTCGGGGAAGGCCGAGGGCCTCCGTGGGGTTCACGGTGCAAAACGTTAGGGCACAGCCGCCGAAAGGGGACAAACGGGCCTGGTGGCGCCGGGCGCAGCGCACCATCCTGGCGAGGTTGCCCGAGCGTGCCTGCGGCCTATGCGAAGGGAGGCCACGGGTACACTTGCAGCAGAGGCAACAGAAGCAGGGCAACAGGAGCAGAGAGAGGCGGTCAGGGTGTTCGAACGTTTCACCGACCGGGCACGAAGGGTGTTGGTGCTGGCGCAAGAAGAAGCGCGCCTGCTCAACCACTCCTTCATCGGGACCGAGCACATCCTCCTGGGTCTCATCCACGAGGGTGAGGGCGTCGCGGCGAAGGCCCTGGAGTCCCTCGGCATCTCCCTCGAGGCGGTGCGCGAGAAGGTCGAGGAGACGATCGGCATGGCGGGCACCGCGCCGAGCGGCTCCCCCCCGTTCACCCCACGGGCCAAGAAGGTCCTCGAGCTCTCGCTGCGTGAAGCGCTCCAGCTCGGCCACAGCTACATCGGCACGGAGCACATGCTCCTCGGCCTGGTGCGAGAGGGCGAGGGCGTCGCCGCCACCGTCCTCGTGAGTCTCGGCGCCGACCTGGGCCGCGTGCGCCAGCAGGTGATCCAGCTCATGTCCGGCAACCAGGGCAAGGAGTCGGTCGGCGCCAGCCAGGGC
Organism: uncultured Acidimicrobiaceae bacterium; assembly: GCA_963822265.1. GTDB lineage: Bacteria > Actinomycetota > Acidimicrobiia > Acidimicrobiales > RAAP-2 > Bog-473. The sequence continues at coordinate 196,148 of CAWGHA010000041.1, read as the reverse complement.
GCGAGCTCGGGCGACAACCCGTCGGGATCGCCTGTCCTCGACCAGTTCGGGCGGAACCTGACCCAGTTGGCTCGCGACGGCAAGCTCGACCCGGTCATCGGCCGTGCCAAAGAGATCGAACGCGTGATGCAGGTCCTGTCGCGGCGGACCAAGAACAATCCCGTGCTCATCGGCGAGCCGGGCGTCGGCAAGACCGCCATCGTCGAGGGCCTGGCCCAGCGCATCGTGGCCAACGAGGTGCCCGAGACGCTGACCGGCAAGCAGCTCTACACCCTCGACCTGGGCGCGCTGGTCGCCGGCAGCCGCTACCGGGGCGACTTCGAGGAACGCCTGAAGAAGGTGCTCAAGGAGATCCGCACCCGCGGCGACATCGTCCTGTTCATCGACGAGATCCACACGCTCGTCGGCGCGGGCGCGGCCGAGGGCGCGATCGACGCTGCGTCCATCCTCAAGCCGATGCTGGCGCGGGGCGAGCTGCAGACGGTTGGTGCGACCACCATCGACGAGTACCGCAAGCACCTCGAGAAGGACGCCGCGCTCGAGCGGCGATTCCAGCCGGTGAAGGTGGAGCAGCCGACCGTTGCCCTCACCATCGACATCCTCAAGGGTCTGAGGGATCGCTACGAGTCGCACCACGCGGTGAGCATCACCGACCAGGCTCTGGTCGCGGCCGCCAACCTGGCCGACCGCTACCTGGCCGACCGCTACCTCCCGGACAAGGCAATCGACCTCATCGACGAGGCGGGGAGCAGGCTGCGCATCCGCCGCATGAGCACGCCGCCCGGAGCCAAGAAGCTGGACGACGAGATCACCCGGCTGCGCGCCGACAAGGAAGCCGCAATCGAGAAGGGCGCCTTCGAGCAGGCCAAGAAGCTGGCCGAGCAGGAGAAGGAGCGACTCGACCTCAAGGAGAGCCAGGACGCCGAGCTCCGCGCCGAGGGCGTCGACCTCTTCGACGTCGTGGACGAGGAGGTCATCGCCGAGGTCCTGGCCGCGTGGACGGGCATCCCCGTCTACCGGCTCACCGAGGAGGAGACCGCCAAGCTCCTGCGCATGGAGGAGGAGCTGCACAAGCGGGTCATCGGCCAGGAGGAGGCGCTCAAGGCGCTTTCACGGGCCATCCGGCGCACGCGCGCCGGTCTCAAGGACCCCAAACGCCCGAGCGGCTCGTTCATCTTCTTGGGCCCGACCGGCGTCGGAAAGACGGAGCTCGCCAAGACGCTGGCCGAGTTCCTCTTCGACGACGAGGACGCGCTCATCCAGCTCGACATGTCCGAGTACATGGAGAAGCACACCGTGAGCCGCCTCGTCGGTTCTCCCCCCGGCTATGTGGGCTACGAGGAGGGCGGCCAGCTGACCGAGGCCGTTCGGCGCAAGCCGTTCTCGGTCGTGCTCTTCGACGAAGTCGAGAAGGCGCACCCCGACGTGTTCAACACGCTGCTGCAGATCCTCGAAGACGGTCGGTTGACCGACGCCCAGGGTCGCTCGGTGGACTTCAAGAACACGGTGCTGATCATGACGTCGAACCTCGGTACGGCCGATCTGCGCAAGTCCTCCATGGGCTTCGCCAAGACGTCGGAGGCCGTGACGTACGAGCGGATGAAGGCGAAGGTCGACGAGGCGCTGAAGCAGCACTTCCGCCCCGAGTTCCTCAACCGCATCGACGAGGTCATCGTCTTCCACGAGCTCTCGCGCGCCGAGGTGACCGAAATCGTCGACCTGCTCATGTCGCGCACGGTCAAGCAGCTCGCGGACCAGGGGATCGGCCTGGAGTTGACTCCCGCGGCCCGCTCCTTCCTGGCCGAGAAGGGCTACGACCCCCAGCTCGGGGCGAGGCCGCTGCGCCGGGCTATCCAGCAGCTGGTCGAGGACCCGCTCTCGGAGCGCATCCTGTGGAAGGAGTTCCGGGTGGGCGAGACCGTCGTCATCGACGTCGAGGAGGCGCCCATCGACGCCGAGGGGCCGCAGCTCAGCTTCACGGCCATCGAGGGTCTCCAGCCCCCGCCGCTCGAGCTCGCCGGCGCCGGCGCCGACGCGGAGTAGCGCGGGCCTCTCACAGCTCCCAGCAGTACCGGAACTCTCCGCGGGGGATTACCGTTGTCGCGGCGCTGCTGCAGTGCGCCATGAAGTGGGGATTGTCCACGCCGGCGGGTCCGTAGGAGATGCCGAGAGCCGACGCGGGCGTGAAGCCGAAGCGCACGTAATAGCCGGGATCGCCCAGTAGGAGCAGCAGCGACCACCCGCGCGGACGCCTCGTCGAGCAGGTGGGCCATCAGCGTGGATCCGACACCGTCGCTCTGGCGGCCGGTGACGACGCCGAGCGGGGCGATGCCCGGCACCTCGTGTCCGTCCAAGTCGCCCATGGCCGCGAGGACGTGCCCGACGACGATGCCACCCTCGTCGGCGACCAGCTCCAGTCGCTGGGGCCGGGACCGCCGGCTCCAGGTCTCGCGCACGATGTCGACCTCTTCGGAAGGATCGCGCCCGCCCGCGCCGAAGGCGTCACGCACCACGGCCAGGATCGCCGCCTCGTCGGACGGCTCCGACGGCCTGACGTGGAGGCCGGGTCCGGTCACGTCCGGGGGAGCCGCACGCTGACGGTCACGACGTGATGGTCGGACAGGGCGGCCGCGGGGACGACCGCGGGCCGTCGGGCCTCGAGGCCGCGCACCAGGATCCAGTCGAGGCGCAGTGGAACGTGACCCGGTCGCCCCGTCTCGTCGTGGGCCGTGGTCGGGGCGGCCACGTTGGCCTCCGTCCAGTGGTACCCGTAGGAAGCAGCGACTTCGAAGAGTGGTTCGTGCGCGACCGGCCAGGTGAACCGGGCCGGTTCCGTCGCCCGCTGCGCGCGCACCCAGTCGCGGTCGGCCAGCTCGGCCACCGGGGCGCTCAGTGTGTTGAGGTCGCCGCCCACCACGGCCGGTCCTTCACCTCCGCGGGCGTCGATCGCCCCGAGCAGCGCCTCCATCTCCTCAGCCCGGCCCGCCGGGTCGGTGCGGTTCTCCAGGTGTGCCGACGCCACCTGCACGGGGGTCCCACCGAAGGCGACCGTCGCCACCACGGCCATGCGTCCGCCGACCCGGGGCTGGGGGGAGTCGGAGGCGAACCACACCGGGCCTCCGTCCGACAGTCGCACGACCTCCGGTTCGTGGAGGTGGGTGCGAGCCAGCACCGCGTTGCCATGAAGCCCGCGGTCGTTGGCTGCGCCCGCAGCCTCGACGCGCTCGACCTCGTCGCCCAGGCCGAGTTCTACGAATTCGACGCCGTAGGCGTAGGGGCAGCGCAGCGCGCCGGCCAGCTCCGCCGCGACATCGGTGTTGCGCGTGCGGGCCATGCCCGAGTCGAGTTCGCAGAGCAAGGCGATGTCGGCAGCGCAGGATCGCAACCGTGCAGTCAGGGCAGCCGGTCGGCGTCCTCGCTGGACGTTCCAGGCCGCGACGCGCACCCAGCCGTCGAGCGCGGCGCCGTCTCCACGGTCAAGATCGCCCTCGGTGTCGTGCAGGCACTCGAGCACGCCCAGCAGGCGGCCGTGGAGGTCCGCGTCGCCCAGCGCGCCCGCCCACCTCGTGCGCTCGTCGGCCGTCGGGGTGCGCACGCCTCGATCATGCTCGCGACCCGTCACGGCACGCACAGAATCCGGCTGCGGCCGCCCGGCCGCGAGGACTCCGCCGGGTACGATGCCCTGCGTGGTCGACCGCGGCAGTGGCAGTCAGCCGCTGAACGACGCACTGTCCCTGGTCGCTCCGGGCACGGCGTTACGGGAGGGGCTCGACCGCATCCTCCAGGCCAAGCACGGCGCGCTGATCGTGGTCGGAGACAACCCGGCGGTCCTCTCGGTCTGCACCGGTGGTTTCCTGCTCGACGCGGAGTACACCCCGCAGCGCCTGTCCGAACTGGCCAAGATGGACGGCGCCATCATCCTGGCGCACGACGCGTCTCGCATCGCCCGGGCCAACGTCCATCTCATGCCGAAATCGACCATACCCACGTCCGAGACGGGCACGCGGCATCGCACAGCCGAGCGGGTCGCCCGCTCCATCGATGTGCCGGTGATCGCGGTGTCAGAGGCGATGGCGACCATCGCCGTGTACCGCCACGGCATGAAGCACACCACGCAATCGACCGGCTGGCTGATCGACCGGTCGAGCCAGGCGCTGGCGACGTTGCAGCGCTTCCGCGTCCGCTTCGACGAAGCGGTCTCCTCGCTCACCCGGCTCGAGATGGAGAACGCCGTCTCGGTGCGCGACGTCGTCTCGGTGCTCCAGCCCGGGGAGATGGTCCGTCGCATCGCGGACGAGATCGAGGATCACCTGGTCGAGTTGGGCTCCGACGGACGTCTGATCCACCTCCAGACCGAGGAGCTGCGCGCCGGGGTCGACGACGCGGTGACCCTGGTCCTCGCTGACTACAGCGACGCGAAGGGAAGCGCGCACCTGCGCTCACTGGCGCCTGACGCGCTCATGGACCTGCCCAAGGTGGTGGCCTCCCTCAGCATGCCGGCCTCGCACGACCAGCTGCTCTCGGAGGTGGCGCCGCGGGGCTACCGCCAGCTGCATCGCCTGCCCCACCTCTCCGATGCGCTCATCGAGAGGCTCGTGATGCGCTTCGGCACGCTGCCGGAGGTGCTCACGGCGAGCGCGGCGGAGCTCGAGTCCGTCGACGGCATCGGCGCGGCCACGGCCCGTCATGTGCGCGACGGCCTGGCCCGGCTGGTCGAGGCGAGCATCTTCGAACGCTACGAATGACGCCGCGAGCAGGTGGAGGGCGCCTGTCTGGTAGAATGGTTAGCCACCACGGGGCGGTTTGGAGACCGCGCCGGAACCCTCTCATCCCCTCTCACCAGCGTCGTCGGTCCGGGTTCGCGCCCGGCCCGAGTGCAGTCAAGGAGTCCTGAACCTGTGTCATTCAAGGTCGGAGACAAGGTCGTCTATCCCCACCACGGGGCCGCCGTCATAGAGAAGCGGGAGACGAAGGTCGCCTTTGGGGAGAAGCGGGAATACCTCGTGCTCCGCTTGGCCTACGGCGACCTGATCCTCAACGTGCCGGCCGACAACACCGAGGGTGTCGGGCTGCGCGAGGTGATCAACGACGAGGAGGTCGAGGAAGTCTTCGCCGTGCTGCGCAAGAAGGAAGCGCGCATGCCGACGAACTGGTCGCGCCGCTACAAGAACCACTCCGAGAAGCTGCGTTCAGGCGACATCTACCAGGTGGCCGAGGTGGTGCGGAACCTCTCCATCCGCGACAAGGACAAGGGCCTGTCGGCCGGCGAGAAGCGGATGCTCCAGCGGGCCCGCCAGATCCTCGTGTCCGAGCTGACCTTCGCCCTCAACGTGGACGAGGAGACGGCCGAAGAGCGTCTGAACGACGCCCTGACCTGATCTCCCGTCTGGGCGGCGCGCCGTGGCCGAGGTGTGGTCCATCGTCGTGGCGGGCGGGTCGGGCCGCCGTTTCGGCCGGCCCAAGCAGTTCTCGTTTCTCGGAGGCCGTCCCGTGCTCGAATGGGCCGTCGACGCGTGCCGACTTGTGTCGACCGGCGTCGTCCTCGTGGTCCCGGCTGAAGGATTCCCCACCGGTTCCCAAACGCACGGTGCCGACGTCGTGGTGACGGGCGGCGCCACTCGAGCCGAATCGGTGCGCCGAGGCCTGGCCGCTGTCCCCGAGGACGCGGCTGTCGTTCTCGTGCACGACGCGGCGCGCCCGCTCGCCTCCGCTTGGGTGTTCGAGGCCGTGGTCGATGCCGTGACCCACGGCGGTGCCGACGGCGCCGTGCCGGGCCTCGCGGTCTCGGACACGGTCAAGACGGTCACCGAGGTCGACGGGGTCTGCCTGGTCGCCGCGACCCTGGACCGGCGCACGCTCGTCGCCGTCCAGACCCCGCAGGCCTTTCGGGCCGGCACCCTGCGGCGGGCGCATCGCGACGAAGCGGCAAGCATGCTCGAGGCGACCGACGACGCCATGTTGGTCGAGGCCGTCGGCGGCCGCGTCAGGGTGGTCCAGGGGGATCCGGGCAACTTCAAGATCACGACCCCCGACGACTTGCAGGCGGCCGAGCAGCGCCTGGCCGCAACCGAAGGCGGGTAGCGTGCGCATCGGCCAGGGGATCGACGTCCACCCGTTCTCGGAGGACCCCCACCGTCGCCTCGTGCTCGGGGGTGTTCCGATTGAGGGCGGGCGAGGGTTGGGCGGTCACAGCGACGCCGATGCGGTGTGCCACACGTTGGCCGACGCCGTGCTCGGCGCCGTCGGTCTGGGCGACCTCGGCCGCCACTTCCCCGACACCGACCCGGCGTGGGAGGGCGCGGACAGCGTCGATCTGCTCGTCGCCGTCATGGGCCTGGCCGCCGAGCAGGGCTACGCCTGCACCAACGCCGACTGCACCGTCGTCGCCGACACGCCTCGCCTGGCGCCGCACACGGCGGCGATGGCGACGCGGTTGAGCGAGGTGATGGGCGCGCCCGTCTCGGTCAAGGCGACGAGGGCCGAGGGCCTGGGCGCGCTCGGGAGGGCCGAGGGGATCGCCTGCCTGGCCGTCGTGCTGCTGGAGGAGCGATGAGCCCGGCGAAGCCGCCGCGCCGTCGCGCCGCGCCTGGGCGCGGACGTCAACCCGGGGGCGCGCCGGGGCGCGGCTCGGCTGCGCGGACCGGTGATCGGGCCAACCCCGGGCGGCGCCCGCCTCCGGCCGCGCTGAGCGAGCTCGGTGGCGACCAGGTGGAGGGCCGCCGCGCCGTGCTCGAGCTGCTCTCGGCCGGCCGACGCACCGTACGCCGGGTCGTCCTGGCCGAGGACCAGGACCCCTCGCCACAGCTCGATCGGATAGAGGAGCTCGCCGCCCGCATGCGGGTGCCGGTGGAGACCGTCCCGCGCTCCCGCCTCGACACCCTGGCCCGCACCGAGGCGCCCCAGGGTGTGCTGGCGCTGGCCCGGCCCGTCGAGCCGGTGCCCCTCGAAGAGCTGGCGCGGCAGGGCCGCGGCGGCGCCGAACCATTCCTGCTGGTGGCGGCGGGCATCACCGACCCGCGCAACCTGGGCGCGCTCCTGCGCAGCGCCGAGTGCGCTGGGGTGACCGGGGTGGTGCTCCCCCGACACCGTTCGGCCCGGTTGTCGCCGACCGTGGCCAAGACGGCCGCGGGCGCCATCGAGCACCTGCCCTTCGCCGCCGTGGGGGGAGTCCCGGCGGCCCTCGGCGTCCTGCGCGATCTCGGCGTCTGGTCCATCGGTCTGGCCGGGGAGGCCGACGATTCCCTCTACGACCTGCCGCTGGGTGAGGGGCCCGTGGCCCTGGTGGTCGGCAGCGAGGAGAAGGGTCTCGCCCCCCTCGTCCGCCGGCGGTGCGACGCGCTGGTCCGCATCCCCCAGCACGGCACGGTCCCGTCGCTCAACGTCGGGGTGGCGGGCGCCGTGGCGTGCTTCGAAGTGGCGCGCCAGCGGGCGGCGCGCGCCGGACGCGCCTGACGGAGCCATCCCTGCCGTCCGCCTCGCCGCACCCATTGGGCGCCGACCCGATCGGGGTCCGCTCTAGGCGGCGGAGACCTCCGAAGTGCAGAAGGCGCATCGGCGCGCCGCCACGGGGATGTCGCTCAGACACTCGGGGCACTGGCGGGTCTCGGGCTCGGGTTTCTCAGACGGCAGCGCGTTCAGCCGGCGTAGCAGCGAGGTGAGCGGGATCACCACCGCGAAGAAGACCACGGTGGCGATGATCAGGAACGAGATCAACGCGTTGAGGAACGAGCCGTACTTGAACACCGAGTGGTTGACGGTGAAGGACAAATTGGAGAACGAAGTCTTGCCGAAGATGGCGGCGATGAGCGGGGTGATCAGGTCCACCACCAGCGCGGTGATCACCGCCGTGAACGCCGCACCCACGACGACGGCCACCGCCAGATCGACCACGTTGCCTCGCAGCACGAACTTCTTGAAGTCGCTCAGCATCCGTTCTCGCCACCTTTCTCTTCGGGCTCGCCTCGTCGCTCGCCGCTCGGGCCTGTCACCGTTCCCTGGGATGTGAGGTCCGTGCCAACCAGGGCCCGGGATCCTCGACCGCGAGCTCTTGACCTCGGACCCGACGCACCGCCCGCACGGCGCACCCTGAGCCCGAGGCAGGAATCGAACCCGCGACATCTTCATTACAAGTGAAGTGCTCTACCGACTGAGCTACTCGGGCGACGCACCCATTCTAGGTCGTCCGGCGATGACCCACGAGCCCAGCGTGTTTCTCTCGAAATCCCAGTTCAACGCCGTAATCCGGGGTCCGATCATCGGCCTCACGGGTTCCGATGGGAGCGGCCGACCGACCGAGGACAAGGACCGAAAGAGGGTCGAATGGCGCTCTTTTGGATCTCAATTCAACCCAGATTCAACCTGACGCCGGTACGCTGGTGGTCCGGAGCCGGACGGCCAGGCACGGCGCACCCCCACGGTGAGCCGGTTGGAGGTGATCGCAATGGCCCGCAATTATCCGGACCCGTGGGTTCCGAGGACGTTCCAGGCATGGGTCGTCAAGCAGACCAGGGTCCAGCGAGTCACTGACCGGGCCAGCGGTGAGATCCGGCGGCGGAATGTCGACTGCTGGGACGTCAAGGGCAAGTCTGACGGCGTCCAGTGGTTCAAGCGCTTCCACAAGGCGGGATTGGCCGAGACCTGGCGCGAGCGGGCCGAGCGGGATTTCGCCCGAGGGCTGCCGTTTGATCTCAAGACGAAGCAATTTCTCGAACCACAGGCTCCAACTGGGCCTCTGGCCCCCTCGGTGTTCGCTCTGACGGAGCTCTATTTCCGCCAACACCCTGAATGGGAGCCGGCGACCAAGGAGGCCGCGGCACGGTCGTACAACCGGGCCCGACGCTGGCTCCTGGTGCCCGGCGCTGAGCTGGCCGGCGACGATCTCGTCGCGGTCGAGGACTACCTGAGCCACGCCAGCTTCCTGCCGGCCCACCTGGAAGGGCGGATCACCGATCGGCAGCGAACCGGGCAGTTGTGGCTGGAAGCCCATTCGGCCCCCGCCGACTCGCTCACCTCGAAGCAGATCGAGGCATTCGTCTCCCGGATCGAGGTCAGCGAACGCAAACCGGGAACGCGGCTGTCGGCGGCGACCCTGACCCGGTACCTCCAACCGCTCAGGGCGGCCTGGAACTGGGCGATCGCCCGGGATGACGTCCCGATCGAGCGAAGCCCGTGGGTGGTGGTCCGGGCCCGGCGAAAGGTGAAGGGTAAGGCCACCCTGGCTGCCGGAAGGGCCGGTCTTGCCGTAGACGCCGACATGGTGCTCAGCGTGTCCCAGTCACTGGCGCTGGCCGAAGCGTGCGTCACCGAGGGGGCGTGGGGCGGGGTGGTCGAGTGCTTCGTGCTGGTCATGGCTCTGTGCGGCCTCCGGCCCGGGGAGGCGGCCGGGCTCGTGAGCGAGGACTTGGAACTACCTCCGGCCGATGAACCCGGATGGCTCGTCGTCCGGCGTACCCATCGTCCGACCCGGGATCGGTGGCTCGACCCCGACGAGGACCCCGAATGGGGTCCGCTGAAGGACCGAGATCTCACCGAGAGTCGCCGGGTCCCTGTGCCGTCGCTCTTGGTTGCCAAGCTCCGTCAACACCAAGAGCTCTACGGCGAAGGACCCGGCGGGCTCGTGTTTCACCGCAACGGCAAAGCCTTCGTTAACTCCAGGTTCGCCGTCAGCGTGTGGGAGCCGGCGTGCGCCAAGTTGTTCCCCCGCCGGCCGGACCTCGCGCCCGATGACCCCCGCCAATCCAAACTCTCGCGACTCCGGCGCCACGACCTGCGCCATGCCGCCTGCTCCTGGTGGCTACGAGAGGGAGTCGATGCGGTCGTCTGCCAGCGGTGGTCAGGCCACCGGACATTGTCCGTGTTTCTCGACATCTACCAGGGCGTGGCTCCCGGGCGAGAAGACCGGGGTGTCCGACGGCTCGAGCAGAGCCTCCGTGGCGCGGCGTAAGAGACCCGCCTCATAGCTCGACTCCGTGCGCGACGTCGATGCGTTGCTCCCAGTCGGCGCGTGCTTGTTCGACATGAGCCTCGTGGCTGATGGCCAGCGCACGCGTCGCGGCACCGTGAGCCAGGCGACGCTCGCTGTTCCGTTCGCTGCTGACTACGCCGCTCGGGCTGCCGATGGTTCGCTCGCCTGTGATGTGCCAGCGGTCCCGATAGGCCGCGACCGTCGAGACTTCACGGAGCCAGCGGGCCCTTCGGGCGGGATCATCTGGGACAGCCCCAAGAGCCGTCGCCCAGGCTTGTCCGCTCTCGATTCCTTGGACTGCCACTACGCGCGCTCGCTCTTCCATCGCATGGTCCCGCTCGGCCAATGCCTGGGCCATCTCGGGGTCTGTGACCCCTTGGACTCTCGGGATCAGCCCGGCGATGAGATTGCCGGCGGTCCGCCGCCGGAGGCCACTAGCCGCCTGGGTCCAGCGGTCCACCCTGCTGTGCAGCACTGCCGCCACATCAACGGCGTCGGCCAGAGACCGGCCGGCCACCAGGCGAGGGAAGGTCGACTCAACGTCGAGGTCGCGGGCTTCGGCGTCACGGAACGAAGCGAGCAGCGGTCCGTGTGCCTCGCTGGTCCGGACGGCTTCGAGTTGGGCTTCGGTGAGCCCGGAGCGGGCGAGCAGGGCCTCCCAGCGGTCTGCCTGGGCCAGTGTGGCCAGCGTGAGGTACTCCGCCGAGAGGCGCTCCATGCCTTCTGCCTCGTGGTGGTGGCGGCGGATCACTTCGTGGGCCGCCACGTCGGCGCCCTCGTTTCGCAGGACCCCGGCCAGCACCTGGCGAGCCGTCACCGGCTCGGCCGTGCCCTCATGCGAGGTCTGCGGGTCGGGGTCGTAATGGGTGTCGACATAAAGCCTGTTGGCTTCTCGGCCCCTGGTGGCCGAGACGTAGAGGACCTCGCGGGTGGTGGTCGGAGAAACCATGGCGTGCGCGGTGTCGACGCTGCGGCCCTGGGCCCGATGCGCTGTCGCGGCGTAGGCCAGGTCGACGTGCTCGGCCACGTAGGCGGCCGGGAGCACCACTCTCCCGGTGCCGTGCACCCGCCGGAGAGTCATGGAACCATCGTCATGGGTGGCAGCGACGGTCCACTGATCGCCGTTGCGGACCCAGCCTCGGCCGGTGCCGAGACGCCGGTCGTTTTGACGGGTGACCACCCGGTCGCCCACCCCGGCCGTCCCCCCGCCGGCTATATCCAACCCGAGCTCTTCCACTTCTCCGGCGGCGATCCGATCGGCTCGGGCCCGGCGGTTGAGCGCACTGACGCTGCCCAGGTCTCCGGCGATCATCAGGCTCGTCCGGCCGGCCGCGGTGTCCTCCTTCCACCCGAGATAGAGGGCGTCGAGCATCTCGTCCCGGCTCCCTTCGCTGATCCGTTCGTGTACTGCGTAGGTGTCGATGGCGTCGGGAGAACCCTGTCGCAGCTCGACACTGGCCTTCTTCTCCCAGGGGTGGGTGAATCGGCGTACCTCGCTCAGGGCCGGGGCCAGGCCCTCGCGGTCGCGCACAAGGGCGGCGAACATGCCGCCCGCTTCGACCGCGCTGATTTGAAGGTCATCGCCGACGAGGACCACCTTGGCCCCGGTGGCTCCTGCTGCCTTCACCAGCTCGTCGAGGGCGAACGTGCCGGCCAGGCTGGCCTCGTCGAGGATCACCAACTGGTTCGACCGGAGCCGCCAGCGGGCCAGCTGTGCCTCGGTCCGGGCGACCGTGGCCCGGGCGGCCGATCGTTGCCCGGGGGAGAGGTGAGGGGAGGCCAGTTCGGCCCGGCTCGCTTCCAATCTGTGCAGGCGCTCGGCTTCTTGGCGGTGCTCGTAGAGCCACTTGGCCGTGTTCTCCGTGTCGATGCCGAGCTCGGCCGCCAGCACTTCGGCGGCGGCGGCCGACGGAGCCAGGCCGAGTACCGAGCCCGCTCCGTGCTCGGCTTCCCACACGGCCCGCAGCTCGGCCATCGTGGTGGACTTGCCGGTCCCGGCCGGGCCGACCAGCACGTCGAGGCGCCGCCCAGAAGTGGCGATCTGCTCCACTGCCAGCGCCTGGTCGATGCTGACCGGGACGTCCCGGCCGGGCAGATTGACCGCGGCGACCGCGGCGACCGCGGCGACCGCGGCCACCGTGCCGGTCGTGACCGATGGGCCGCCCATTTGGCGCCCTGCATCGAGCAGGCGGGCCTCGGCCTCCAACAGGGTGAACGTGGTGTAGACCTCATGGCCCTTGGCCCGGAACCGGCTGGTCCCGTCGGCTCGGCGGAGCCGCTCGGGCGTGTGGTGCAGCTCGGGCGCGGAGACCAAGAGCGACTGGGCCAGAGCGAGGTCAGCCGTGTGCTCGGCGACGGCGATGCGCTCGTCGGGCGAGGCGAAACGGATCCCGTGCAGTTGGCGGTGCACCTCGGCCACGACGTTGGCCCGGGAGAAGGTAGCCCGACGTTCGGCCACCGTCTGCACCGCCACGCCGGCGGCGTCGGTCAGGATCTCGTCGGCCAGGTCGCCGACGTGGAGAAGTGGAAGGTCGTTGCGCTCCGCCAGTCCCGCCACCCACGAGATCTGGTCGTTGCCGATGTAGCCCTCGGCCCGTCGACGCCAGCCCGCGGTCAGCTCGGCCAGGCTGTGGTGTTCCTTGGCCGGCCGGGTTTCCAAGGTCGCCCGGCGTCGCAGCTCGAGCACTTCCACACTCGTCGGCTGGCGGCCATGAGCGGCGACGAACTCGCCGATCATGATTGTCTTGCGCTCATCGATGGCGGCCGAGCGCTGAGAGAACTCGGCCATGAGAGCCTCGCTCACCCCGGTCACTTCGAAACGGGGCTGCTCGGAGTGCCGGCGTGCCCGACCGTCCCAGCCCCACCCCAATGAGTTGGTCAAGAGGTCGCTGAGCACGCCTTGATGCAGCTCGGAGAGCGCCACGACCGACTTGAACAAGCCCCTCGAATCGAGCGTCCGCCACCTGCCGTCGGAGACCGAGCGGGCCCGGTTGGCCACCACCACATGTTCGTGGAGCTGAGGATCCCCGGCCCTCGAATCCCAGTGCGTGAAGGCCGCGGCCACGACTCCTTCGACGTCTTCTTGGACCACGCCGTTGGTGCCCGAACGCGAGTGGAACACCTCGCGCTCGGCATAGGTGAGCACGACCTCGACGGCGCGGCGGTGGCAGGCGTATATCTGTGCTTTGGTCTCCTGGTCGGCCAATGCCCAGGCTGTCGACACCGACTTCGACGGCGAAAAAGTCAGGTCGAATCCGGCGACTGGCGTGCGGAAGGTCCCTCCCTTCGCCCGTTCCTCGGCCTCGATCCGGGCCGTTTGCTCGGCGCGCTCGGCACTGGTGTCGGTCGCCGGAATGCCCGCAACCCGTTGAGCCACCCGCGTGGCAAAGGAGAGATGGGCGCGGTTGGGCTGGCGGCCGAGCGCTTTGCCGGTGATCGGGTCGGCGCACATCCCGAGCAGGTTGAACAGGTGCTGCTCGGTCACCGCCGAACCGGACTCGACGCCGCGGCTGTCGTCGAGGCCGCCCAGGCCGGCGCCCAAGAAGACGCCCGGCAGTGTCCCCGACGTTGCGTAGTAGCGGGTCAGGTTGGAGGTGTGACCCGGGGCGCCGTCACCGACCGCGACCGACTCCATCAGGTAGCGATAGCCCGACCCCAGGGTCATCCGGCGTAGCGAGATCACGGCCAACTCCCCTCGCCGGGACGGCCCTCGTCCCGCACCTATTAGAGGGGCGCACGACCACCATCGGCCCCTCGGGCAAGCCCGCCCTGTTGGCGGACACGCGCTATTCATCACAGGATTTATTCGGCTGTTCGGAATCCGTTCTGACGTCGAGCGGTGGCGCACTGTCCCCGCGTACCAGCCGCTCCTGACCGGCGATGGTGTTCTCTGCGAGCATCCGAGATTGCTGTCTGGACCACCGGTCAGCATCGCCCCGAAGACGGCGAGCTCGTCGTTCAGATTCAGGACGCCCTCGACAGTACGAGCCGAGCGGACCCCCCGGTGTGTCCGTCACAAGCTCCTTCTGGCTGTTGCGCTTGAGATCACAGTGTTGCGTTAAACACAACACCCTTCGCCTGGCCATCGTGGCTGCTTTGATTTCTCGAAGATCGCGGGCGAATAAAGGACCTGTTCACGTCCTCCCTGGTGCATCTGGCGCAATAATGCCCCTTTTCGCCTCGAATGCCATACGTGTCAAGCAAACTGATGTGGCTGATGGGCGGCCGAGAAGGTCGCGGTCTGGTTCTGGAGGCACGTGCGGAAGGTGGATAGGCAGCGCGCGGTAAGTGCGGCGAAATGACGTTCGGCGGATTGTCAGCGTTGGCGCTGTAGACGGAGTCTGATGGTGTGGGACGGGCGCGACGTCTTTGGGCGTTCGTGAGGTTCGCCGGTCTGGAGATGCCAACAGTCGCCCGACCACGCGGGCTCGGCGGGCACGGCGCCTGGGCCGAAACGCGCAACAGCCCCGGTAGGGCCGGGGCTATTGCTGCGGCGGATACTGCGTGAGCAGGAAGCCCGCTACTGATTAGGAAGTTGATTCGGCTTCCTCTTGGCGCAGCGGACGGCGCACATCGGCGGTGGTGAAGCGCAGACTCGGGCCGATCTCGTCGGCCACGATCTCGACCTTGGAGCGGTACTCACCGTCGTCGCTCTCCCAGCTGCGCTGCTCGATGCGGCCGCTGACCACGACGCGCATCCCTTTGGACAGGCTGAGTGCCACGTTCTCGGCCAGGTCACGCCAGCAAACGACGTCGAAGAACGACGTGGCCTCCTGCCATTCGTCGGTGGTGCGGTCCTGCCAGCGCCGGTTGACGGCCACGCCGAGTTGGGTGGTGGCCTGACCCTCTTTGGTGTAGCGGATCTCGGGTTCCCGGGTCAGGTTCCCAGTAATCGTGATCGTGTTGGTCATGGTTCTTGTCTCCTCATGCTCTTGGCCTCGTTCCTGGCGAACGACGCCGCTGCGTCGTTCGATGAACGGCGTCTCCCACCGGCAGCGCAGCGGAGTCAAGTTCCGGAGAGGGAAGCCCAAGGGCCGAGCGAGAACTTCTGGCGGGTTCGCCCGTAGGGCGAACCTCAACGATCGCGAAGCCGCCAGAAGTTGTTGCGAGCCGATCCGGGACTTGACGCCGTGGAGCGCCGGTGGTCCTGGCACGTCTTCGACCCTGCATTTCGAACGCAATTCGACTTGCCGAATAGGCTGATGGTCTCAAGAGATGCGGACACCACAGCGCCTTGAGCAGGCACTTCGGGGCCACTCGGTTTCGTCCGCCCCTGGGTCGCGGAGGTGTGGCAGTGGCAGTGTCACCGCAACTCGCGTGGAACACCGGGTGAAACGGTCTTGAGTACATCGACGCCGTTACCAGAACGGCGCGCCCCTCCCACCTCGAGAAGGACTGAACCTCAGAGGCCGAGCAGGCCCTCGACGGTGTCGAGGACCTCGGGCAGCGGGGTCTCGGCCGCCCACAGCGCGCTCTCGTGGCCCGCGCATGGGCAGGGGTCAGCGACGGGGGCTCCGGCCTCGACCAACAGGCGCACCAGCGCGAGGTCGCCGATGCCGGCCGCTCGGATCAGCGCGCTCGCCCGTTCGGAGAACCCGAGGCGGGCGTCGAAGCCCTCGAGGGGCGACCAGTCCTCGGTGGCGGTGGCGAGCGAAGGGTTGCGGGCCAAGAGGCGGCCCAGCGCATCGGCGTCTTGGGCGCGGAGGGCCTGGAACACCAGGATCGTGTCCCGAAACGATTCGGTACGTGAGGGGCGGGCGGCGGCGAGGGCGTCGGCGACCATGGGGAGCAGCTCCTTCAATCGGGCGCGGGCGGACCACGCCCGCTTCTTGGCGGCCGCGACGGTGATACCGAGGAAGGCGGCGACGTCGGCGTAGGGCATTTCGGCCAGGTGATGCAGCGCAACTACGCATCGCTCGCCCTCGGGCAGGCGCTCGACGGCGGCCCGGACCTCGGCCACCTCGACGGCGCCGAGCACGATCTCCTCTGGCCCGGCGGCCGGGTCCACCAGCGCACCAGGTCCGTCGCCGCGGGCTACGGCGTCGAGCGACACGGTGTCGGGCCGGCGGCGGCGGGTCCTGCGGTTGGTCGCGGTGCGGACCAGCCGCAAGAGCCAAGCCGGGAAGGCGGCCGGGTCTCGCAGTCCGGCGATGTGGCAAAAGGCCAGAACGAACGCTTCTTGAGCGATGTCTGGGGCCTCGTCCAGATCACCGCACAGCCCCACGGCGGAGGCAACCGCGATGTTCTCGAATCGGTCGATGAGCTCGGGCCAGGCGCTGGCATCGCCCCGTTGGGCGGCACCGACCAGCGCCGCCCAACGGTCCCGACCCTCGACCAGTGTCATCACCAGAGAAGAGCGCCCGCGCTGGTCCGGTTACCGCACGGGCTTCAGGCCGGCGATCAGGCTGAGGAAATCTCTCCTCGAGATCCGAGGTCTGAGATGGCCCCCTGCCGCGACCGAGGGACCGAGTGCACTTTGAGGCGTCTCCTCGGGAGTTGCCGCGTTTGGACTGGGGAACGACCCGCTCGCCGAGGCTGAAGTGCACCGCGGCCCCTCGGTTGGTGGTCTCGGTTCGGGTAGCAGTCACCACGTTGTCTAATTTTAGGGGTCACCCGTCGGACTAGTCGTCTGAGGTGCTACCAATCTGCATCGACGGTGCGACGAAAGGCGTCGCGGGAGCAAGATCGGCTTCGAACAAACGGACAGGACCTCAAGCTCGGAGCAATGTAGATCCTTCGCGTTACTCGCGGTCTTTCATGCGGATCACTAAAGCGATTTGGTCTCTAACCGTCACTATTCGGACCAAAGTCCTTATCGTGTGGCTGCCCTGCTCTACGCAATCGGGTCCGAGAGTTCATGAGGTTCCCGACACTGCAAATGTAAAAATGATGCCCGCACTTTAACCCGAGAAGTTCGAAGGTATCTGTTTGCTGCAACGTCGATAGAGAAAAAAGTCATCAAATGCCGCGCATGAAACGCTCGGAACCGCTGTTAGCGTGCCGCCCCCTTGAAGGACAAAGACAGCAGAACTCATGGCGCGGCATTCAGTCGTCGCATGGTGTGGAACGGCAGCGAAGGGGCACGATGAAGGTTCGGAAGCAATGCGCGAGGCGCATCAAAGGCCATAGCCGACGGCGGAGTTTGTGGGTTGTACTCACGTCGATTGGTCTTGGCGTAGCGATTGTCTCAGCACCAATCGCGGTTCTGTTATCACCAGCGTTTCATCGTGCAATCCATCTCAGGGATGTCAGCGAGGCCGACTACACCTACGGTCAGGGATATGTGGAGGCGGGCGCGAACGGCGGGGTCTATGCGTTCGGAAACGCTGGATTTTGGGGCTCCATCCAATCAGTGAATTCGGGCCAGACCGCGCAGTCCTGGTTGGGCACGCCGATCATCGGCGTCGCCGAAGTCCCCGGTGGCGGCGGCTACTGGCTGGCGGGCGACAACGGTGAGGTGTGTGGGTTCGGCTCGGCCACCGTGTGGTCCTACGACGGCGGGCCGGCCAACAACTGGTGTGCACCCGACCAGAACCCCTCCACGGTCGGAACCATCGTCGGGATTGCCGCGGACCCCAACGGTCAGGGCTACTGGCTCGTGAACTCAGCAGGCGACGTTTACACGAGCACGACCAGTGGCGCCGTCCCCTACTACGGCAACGCGGGGAGCATCACCGGCAGCGCGGTGGGCATTGCTTCGACGCCAACGGGCGACGGCTACTGGATCACGACGACCGTCGGTGCTGTCTACACCCAAGGGAACGCGGGCTACGAGGGTGGGATGAACGGCCAACAACTCAACAAGCCGATCGTTGGGATCGCTTCTGGACCGAACGATGACGCCTATTGGCTGGTCGGCGGAGATGGTGGCACATTTAATTTCGGGGGGATCCCCCAATACGGATCTCTCGCGGGCAAGAGCCTCTACTACGGCATCGTCGGCATCGCCTCGAGTGCCGACGAACAAGGCTTCTATCTGATGGCTTACGACGGTGGCCTTTTCACCTACGGCGATGCCCAATTCCAAAACGACGTCTACGGCGACACAACGTTTGGCCAGATCGCAGGAGTAGCCATCACATGACATTGCAAACAATGCAACCTCGGACCCAGCTTCACCACGAGCGACGGCCCAAGTCTTCTTGGCCGAGGTTTACCTGGGCGATCGTCACGCTGTTCTCCGTGATGTCAATCTTCGGCGCCTCGCTTGCGGTAGAGAGCTCCCCCGCGGCGGCGAGCCCGGGCCAAGGCTATGTGCTCTTCGGCTCCGACGGCGGTGCGTTCGCCTTCGGGAACCTGGGCTATTGGGGCGCGGCCCAGAACACCGGTCAGACGATCGTGGGCGGCACCGAGATGTCGACGAATAACGGGTACTGGGAGGCAGGAAGCGGGGGCGGCGTATACACGGAACCCTCGAGCGGAACGTTCTACGGGTCAATCGGAACGATCAACCCCGGGCAGACGGCCCAATCGTGGCTTGGCGCCCCCATCGTTGGCATCGCGGCCGTGTCGGCCGCGGCGGGCGGTGGCGGGTACTGGATCGCGGCGAGCAATGGAGAGGTTTGCGGGTTCGGAACGGCCACCGTCTGGTCCTACGACGGCGGACCGGCGAACAACTGGTGCGCTCCGGCTCTGGCGACGGGCAGCGAAAGCGACATCGTCGGCATCGTGAGCGATCCGACGGGGAACGGCTACTGGTTGGTCGGTGCCGACGGGGGTGTCTTCACCGAAGGGGCGGCGGGCTTCTACGGATCGGTGCCCGGCTCGGGCCTTCACATTTCCAACATCGTCGCCATGGCACCGACCTCGAATGGCGCGGGTTATTGGCTCGCCGGTTCTGACGGCGGCGTCTTCACCTTCGGCAACGCCGGCTTCTACGGCTCCTACGGCGGCGCCTTCGCGACGAATGGGGTGACCGGCATCATGGGCACGCCCGATTCGGGCGGCTACTGGCTCGTCCGATCGACCGGCGCGGTCTTGACCTTCGGCGATGCCGCCTTCTTGGGTTCGATGGAGTACCAGACGCTGGCCGGACCCATCGACGGATTGATATGAGTTCGAAACGCAGACCAGCACGCGTCGAGGAGCTCCTCTCGCCGTCGGATGGACCGGGCGCAACATCACCACCACGGCGAGTGTGGGGATGGATGCGTCGTTCGACCGCCGCCACGGTCATGGTGGTCCTGGTAGTGCTGGTGCTGGCGGCCGGACTTGGGTTGGGCGCGGCTCGCGCTCTGGCGTCGAGTGGGGGCGGCACCGCTCCGAGTGGACCTACGACCACGACCGCGCCGACCGCCGGTACCTCAGGCAACAGCGGAAACAGCGGCACCGCCGGCCCAGGTGCCTCGCCCAATGGTGCCAACAGCGAAGAGAGCGGAGCGCCCTTGATTCTCTCTGGAGCGGGATTTCGCCCCGGCTACGGCGCCTACAACGCTTTGGCCTGCGCCGATAGCAACCATTGCGTGGCGGTCGGCGCCGACGCGAACGGACACGCTGTCGTGGGCACGTCCACTGATGGGGGGTCATCGTGGGCCGACCAGAACCTGCCCGGGGGATCCCCGGTCCTCGGAGGAGTCGACTGCGCCGACGCGCAGCACTGCGTCGCAGTGGGCCAAGGCGCCATCTTGACCACCTCTGACGGCGGGACGAGTTGGGCTATGCAGCCTCCGCCGGTTCCAGAGACGACGCTCGTCGACGTCGCCTGCCCCTCATCGACCTGCCTGGCAGCGGGCGCATCGACCAATCCGACCGGTCCCTACGTCGGTCAGATCATGCGCAGCACCGATAGCGGGACAACTTGGTCGGCTGCCTCGCTGCCGCTAGGGACCGAGGGCCTCGCTGCCGTGGCCTGTCCCACGTCGACGCGGTGCATCGCCGTCGGCGGCTCCATCTTGACGACCGACGATGCGGGTCAGACCTGGACGCAGCGAACGCTCGCCGGTGGCGTCGGGGTGCTCCAATCCATCGCCTGTTCGTCCGCCACCACCTGTGTGGCCATCGGGCCAAACCCAATGGTGCTGGAGAACTCCCAAGTTCCCGCCATCGCCATCATCACGACCGATGCGGGAAACACCTGGGCTCCACTCGATCTGCCTGCGGGAACGGCCAATCTCGCCCACGTCACCTGTGCGAGCGGTGGATCGTGCTTTGCCGTCGGGCCAAGCCCAACACCGACGACCGTCGAGCCCCTGTTCACCTCGAGCAATGGGGGGACGACATGGACCCAAGCCACGCCTCCGGGCGCCATGACCGATATCGCCGACATCTCGTGTCCGAGTACGTCCGAGTGCGTGAGCGTCGGTTATTCGGGTCGCCAGCCCGCAATCGGCCGGACGCTCGGCGCGGTGAGCTCGACCACCGAGCAACCCAGCACCGGTCCGTGACCGCCTGATCGATAGAAGGGATTGACGATGCCACGCCAGGATCGGAGCAAAAGACGAGTACGATTCCCATCGCTCGTTGTGGTCGTGGGTGCCCTCATGGTCGTAGCGGCCAGCTTGAGCGGCGTCTCCGCACCGAAAACGCCGACAGTGACGCTCCGATCCGCGGAGCTGACGGGCGATCAGTTCCCGGGCACCTTCGCCACCTACAACCCGGCCGAGCTCTGGGGCGGTGGCAGCCCGGCGGACACTTGCTTCGTCTGCAACTCGGAAACGACCGACGGCGTCGGCACGGCCGCCCAGTCGGTCCAACCCGACCAATCCATCAATCCGGCGACCGGAGACTTCTCCACCTCCAACACGCTCTTCTCGGTTCCCGACCTTGGTCAACCGCTCGAGTTCTCCTTGGACTATTCGTCGGATCTGGCACAGAACCAACAACAGACCAACCAGAGCTACGCCGGGGCGTTCGGCTGGGGCTGGGGATCGAACTTCAACCTCTTCGAGTCCAACTCGAGCGGCACGGTCACCATCTCACAACCCAACGGGGCCCAGAACCAGTTCTCACTTCCCGGTTCCCAGGACTCGTGCCCAGTTGGCGACTACGAGGACCCACAAAAGTACACCCTCGCCTCGAGCACAGAGCTCTACTGTGCGCCCCAACGCGTCGACGCCCAGCTCGGGCTCTTGAGCAGTGGGAGCTACGAGCTGACTGAGGACGGCGGCAAGAATACCTACATCTTCAACGGCACGACCGGGAGCCTCGCGTACATCGGCGACAACAACTTCGCCTGGGACCAAGAGATGGCGAGCTCGGTGTCTCCGGGGACCGGCAAGTGTCCGAGCAACGCGTCGAGCTGTATCACTACGACGGACTTGGCCGGTCGGGTCATCACCCAAGCGGTCAGCGCCTATGGCCTGGTCTTCGAGGTCGTCGACCCCGCGGGCAATGACTACACCATGGGCTTCGACGGGGGTGCTCAGCTGACCTCGGTCGTCAACGTCGCACACGCCAACGCCACCTGGACCTACGGTTACGCGGGTTCGAGCAAAAGTCTCTACAACGAGGACCTGACGAGCATCGAAGATCCGCTCACCAATGTCACCAAGATCGGCTATACCTCGAGCGCACCGCTCGGCTACGCCAACGCGCTGACCGATGCGGCGGGCGCCACAACCAACTACACGTACACCAACACAGGCTGTACGGATTGGTGCCTCAACAACGACCAGAGCCAAGTCACCGATGTCAAATATCCTGACAGCGAGTTCGACACCGACCACTACTTCGAGGGTCTGCTCACAGGGTCCGCGTTTGGCAACGCCAGTGCACAAGACGCGAACTTCGAGTCGTGGACCTACAACTACCAGTTTCCAACGGTGTACAACCAAGACGGTGACACCTACGAAGAGATCGTCCACCCGGGTGCGGCGCAGAGCGTCTCGACCACCGTGGTCACGACCGACTCGGTGGGGAACGTTCTCTCCTCCCAAGACGCCGAGGGGCAAGTCACCGACACGATGTACAACGACGTGGGCGGCAACGATTTCGACGAGCTCTGTTGGAGCGCAAGACCCCTCGTCTCGGTTCCGGCCAACGCCACGTGCAGCACTCCGCCGGCTGGGAGCACGCACTACACCTATGACTCGAACGGCAACCTGACCTCTGAGACCGACCCGCTCGGGAACACCACCCGCTACGGCTACTACGTGTGGGGCACGGGCGGCGACTATTACCAGGGACTCTTGTGCTGGGTGGCGCCGCCCAGCGTCACCGGAACCGGTGCCCCCTGTACCGCCAGCACCCCGGGTGTCAACGCCCCGACCGGATCGACGGCGTATTCCTACGACGAGTACACCGACCTGACGTCGAAGACAGTGAACTGGAACGCCAGCCCGTCGTTGACGACGACGTCGGGCTACACCACCGCCAACATCGGCCAGCTCGCCTGGACAATCCCACCGGCGGGACAGTCCGGAACCCAGGCGTCGACGAATCCATATGCGACCAGTTACACCTATGACGCATGGGGTCAGGTCAAGACCACGACGGTGCCTGACGCTGGGGCGGTCACCGACAGCTACGACGCAGACGGCAACTTGATCAGCGTTGGCGGGCCTATGAACGAGGCCGCGAGCTATGGCTATGACGTCGATGGGCGCCGCTGTTGGAGCCTGGTCGGCACGTCGGGTACCACTGGAAACTGCACGACCACAGTGCCGAAGTACAGCACGGTGACCACCTATGAGCCCGGGACCGATGCCCCGCTCAGCGTCGCGGACCCGAACGGGAACACCACCACCTACACCTATGGGGACCCGGCCTATCCCACCAGCCCCACCGAGGTCAAAGACCCGCTGTCCCAAGAGATCACCTACACGGCGTACAATGCTTACGGAAATGCGTGTGTCACCGGACCGGTCCAGCCCGCCTTCGACACGACGACGCAGTGCAACCAGATCTACGGCGACACCGCGGATCAGTACAACGCGGACGGGACTCGCTTGGCCAGCTGGGACGCCGACGGCAACCAGACGACCTACGGTTACGGGGGCAGCGCGGCTGCTGGTTACGACGACCTCGTCACGTCGGTCACGACACCGATGAATCAGACCACCAACTACACCTATGACAACGACGGACGGTTGGTTCTCACGTCGAATCCGAACGGCACGTACACCTTGGAGAACTACGACGCCGACAGCAGAGTCTGCGCCCAATCGACGAACCAAACCCAAACCCTCGGTTGTGGCAGCTCTACACCGACCGGTAACGGCGTCACCAGCTATACCTACGACGGCGCGTCTGAGCTCACCGCCATGCAGGACAACTACGGCATGACCCCGGCCACACCCGAGACCCAGTACACGTACTCCAACGGAAACTTGACCCAGGTGACCGACGACAACGCCAAGACCGTCTCGTACCTCTACGGCTACGGGGGCGAGGTTCTCTGCGTCGCCTACCCGATGTCAAGCGGGACGTCGTCGTGCGGGACGATCTCGAGCCGGGGTACCCCGAGCAGTAGCAACATGATCGCGAACTACGCCTACGACACCGCCCTACGCGTCCACACCATTACCTCGTGGGCCTCGACGAATCCCATCACCTACACCTACGGCGACGCGTACAACCCTGACGACGTGACCAATATCGCCTACCCAACGACGAGCGCAGAGAGCCTGGCCTATACCTACGACAAGGCCGGGAATCTGAGCAGCGCCACCTACAGCGGTCCGGTGCTCAACGGAAAGGCGGACACCTTCACCTACGATGCCGACGAGCGACTCTCGACGACGTCGCTTCTCGGAGGCACCACCACGCCTGCTGTTGGCTACAACTCGTACAAGCAGATCACGAGCGCCGAGAACCCAGGCCAAACCAGCGCGGACGCCTACGCGACCAACCCAAACGGGGAGATCCTCCAAGACGCCGGAACCTCAGGAGAGGGTACGACCGGCTACTACTACAACACAGATGGTGGGGTCTGCTACTCGGTCCCACAAACAACAGGACCTCCTCCGTCCAATGCCTGCACCAACCCGCCGTCCGGAGCCACGACTGTTAGCTACGACCAGAACGGCCAGCGCACCTCTTCGACCAATGGCACCACAACGACCTCGTATGGCTGGAACTCATTCGGCCAGATGTGCTGGGTCGCACCCACGAGCTCGTCGACCGAGTCGTGCAGTTCGGCGCCAGCTGGTGCCACGTCGTATACCTACGGTGGGAACGGGCTCAGGATGACCTCAACCTCGAACTCGGTCACTACGGATTACACCTGGGACACTGTTCGTGGAGGAACCATCCCGCTCGATATCTCCGACGGCACCAACGACTATGTCTATGGCCCGTTGCTCTTCGGCGGAACGGCACCAGTTGAACAGATCAGTGGCTCCTCGGCGTCGTTCTTGGCGAGTACCCAAACGGGGGTCCAGGACGTGTTCAACTCATCGGGCACCGAGCAGGAACGAGCCTCCTATTCGCTCTACGGAATCCAATCGATCGTCGCCGGATCGAAGGCCTCCCCGTTCGGATTCCAAGGCTCCTACACAGATTCATCCGGTCTTATCTATCTGATCAACCGCTACTACGACCCCTCGACCGGGCAGTTCCTGAGTATCGATCCCGACGTGGGCGATACGGGTCAACCGTACGCCTTCACAGGTGACAATCCGCTGAATGGTACGGACCCGCTTGGGTTGTGCAGCGGTCCCGATGGGATGTGCCGTAACGAAAACGTTCCGGGGAGTTCGTGGAATATCCGCTCTTCAGACGACATGCTCGATTGGTCACCACAACCCCAGGGATCCCGCGGCGGGGGATATGTCAGCGGGGCATACAGCGGCGGTCGTAGATCTGGGAGTGGGCACGGCCCGTCGACAGTTCCCTGGGCATCGAAAGCTGTTCTTGCAGAATTGAGCTTTTTGGGGATGTGCGCTCACAAAATGAGCAGCTGCGGGCAGTTGTGGGGGTCGTCGAATGTTCGTCCCAGCACAACTACTAATTTTACTGCGGTCGGTGGCGAGAGTCCCGTACAGTATGAAGCTCAGAATCCAGGGCCGCCCTCCAGCGACGGTTACTTTGGCAACAACGGACCTGGTGCGCCCACTCCGAGTGAAGCAGCCGCCTGCAACCGGGCTGCGGGAATCTCGATGGATGGCACGGTTCTGTCGGCCACAGCCGGCGGAGGGGGTCTCGGTGCTGGAAGCATCGGAACCGGCATATCTTGGGTCGGACAAGCAATGAAGTTGGACAGCGTAATAGCGGCTGGAGACAGCATTGAAACGATGGGAATCGGCGCGTTTGCTGGCGGCGTTGCGTTCACCATACTTTTCGTGATGAGTTGGGCGGCGTCAGGCGTGGCGTGCGGATGATTAGACGCAAATGACTTCGTATCAATGCTTTAGGACGCTCTCTTTTGTCGGATTTGGAGCTGCTGCGGTCGGGATTCTCATTGCGTTGCTCGCAGTTCCGGTGGGTGCGTTCTTCGCGACCGCCGTCATCGGTCTTTCTATGGGTCTCGTGTTGAGCGCCTTGCTCTTTGCACTTTCGTCCTTCATCTTCGGCAACCGATGGAACTTTCGCGGCGTCAAGGACTCCATCGCAGCTTTCGGAGTATCTATCGTCGCGGTCATTGTGATGGTATTTATAGTGGCGAGTACGATCGACTCGCTTCCTCACAGTGGAACTGCTGCAAACGTGGCCGTAGTTGTCTGCATTGTGTTTGTGGCTGCTGTCACGATCACATGGTCGTCATTAATGTTGATGAAATCAATCCGAGATTCGGCATGGACAACCGATCCTCGCACACGCTTAAAATGACGGGTGACGCCACCGGACAGTGGAGCGTCGCGATAGTGGTGTCATCTTCGGCGCGTTGTTCTGCGTCTTTCACTAATCGACGAACCTCTGCGATATATGCAATCCCGCGGGGCGGCGGAAGGGTGAGAGGTCGTAGTAGCCGCCTACTGATGAGATTCGATCTAGGACACGACCTGCCAGCCTACGATTGCGCTGACCTGCGACTCGAGGAGCCGCCGGCGAGCTCTGTCTCGACGACGCTGCTCGCGTCCGGTCGTGTTCAACCGCTACTACGACCCCTCGACCGGGCAGTTCTTGAGCATCGATCCGGATGTGGCCGAGACCGGACAGCCATACACATATATTGGCGACGATCCGCTGGATGGTACGGACCCTCTTGGTTTGTGTAACGGTCCCGATGGCATCTGCAGAAACCAGGCGACCGGACAAATGAACATGAACTCATCGAATGATGCTTCGGATTGGGCTCCTCGTGCTTCTTCAAGGGTCAATACTGCCCACTACACGCCCCCTACACCTCCCAAGTACCAGTACAGCGCTTTAGACGAGTTTCTCACTTGGCTTACAGCCGAGCCCCATTCGGTAACGACCTACTTCGAAAGGCGCCAGTCGGCCGCGAGAATCCCAAGACCTGCCTCCGCTAATACCGGATCTGCCACTCCCGTACCATCCCAAGTGATGGCAAATCAAACATATCAACGAGAGGTCAATAGCACTCTTCAGGGTAGCTTATGTTACGTCGGAGTCACCGCAGGCGCCGCAGGTGGAGCGGCGGGTATTGAGCGGCTATCGGCGGGTCTCGGTAGACCGGGGGTCGAGAGCGATGAGGCAAAGCCAGCCTTCTCGAACCCCGGACCCCCTGGTTGGACGCAGCAGCTTCAACAAGAAGGTGATGGACTAGACACCACCGGAGAAGATGATGCGGGGCCTACCGATGGTGGTAGCGCGCTCCTGGTAGCCCTTGGCTCGACGATGATGGGCGTCGGCGGGTTGTTCTCATACGTGCTGGCGTCACACTGCTAGATGCATCTGGCTCTTTACATCGTCGTGGTGATTGGATCACTCTCTTTAACCTTGCTATTTCAGATGAGGTCGCTCAGAAAATGGGAGCGAAGAGGCATGAAGGTGGACTACAAGAAGGCTCTCGAGTTGCCCATCTTGCTGTGGTTCTCAACGGTTCTTGCCATTGGTTTAGCGCTTCTATTCGACCGCTTTGCGTGGGCAATCATGGGTTCGTGGTTGGTATTTGTGTGGGCACTGTCCTTCGGACTTCTTATGCATAAGAAACGGCAGCGTGGCACAGGCTCCCGATGAGAACTCGACTAAGTTGGACGTCATGTTCGGCCGTTTGGGTGCAGCCTTCTGCGAAGGTGCAAGTTGCCAAGATTTCTAACAATTTCGACTACGAACTTCACCCGCGGAGGCTCGCGACTGTTTTCTCGCCAATGGATGAGGTCGTAGTAGCCGCCTACTACTGAGGCCATGAAGCAACATCGAAGATCGAATCACTCCGGGGCATGAGGGTGCACAATTCAGAGGCCATGGCGACGTCGAGACCCGCGGCGGGGTGGGCTGAACTATGAACGGCTCGAAGGCGATCGATGCTCACCCTGGTGTAGCGCTGGGTGGTCTCGAGTCGGGCATGACCCAGCATCTCGGCGACGTAGCGAATGTCGGCGCCGCCCTCGAGCATCAGGGTGGCCACGCTGTGACGCAGGAGGTGACAACTGCCCCGCTTGGGGACCGCCGCTGCGGCAAGCTGGGTCCGCACCTTTCGACAGAGCCAGTCCGGGCAGATCGGAGTCCCCGCCGAGGAGAGGAACATGCGATCACCCGAGCGTTCAGTGACCCAGCGTGGCCGCACCATGCCGAGATACAACCGAACCCAAAAGAGCGCTCGCTCACCGGCGGGAACGTAGCGGTCCTTCGACCCTTTTCCCTGGTGGACGAAGACAGTACCTCGCTCGAAGTCGACGTCGTGGAGGCGGAGGGAGATCAGTTCGTTGCGCCGCAGTGCGCTCGAGTAGAAGACCTCCAAAATGGCCCGGTCACGCAATCCCAAGGGCGTGGCGACGTTGGGAACTGTCATCAGGCGAGCGAACTCCTCGGCGCTCAGCGTCGACTCGGGAAGGGTGCGGTTTGGTCGTGGCATCAACAGGTCGGCGACAGGGTTCGCCGGGATCCGTCCCTCTCGGCGCAGCCACCGAAAGAACTGGGTCAGCGGCACCAGGCGCTGGACCTGGGTGGCCACCGAGAGGGGCGCTCCATTCGTCTTGCGATGCGCATGGAGGGACTCTTGGTAACCAAGGGCCAGCTCGTAGCTCACCTCGCCAGGACGCTCGACTCCCATCGAGCCAGCGAAGCTCTCGAAGTAGCCGAGGTAACGCCGCCGATTCTCCACTGTCGTTGCGGCGTAGTTGTGCACCGCCATCCAGTCCAGGTATTCGTTGATCTCAATCGACATCGACGCCATGGTGGTCCTCCCTCACGGCATCCGATCCGGAGCTTTGGCCCAAGGGCAGGACCGCCGGCGTGCCGTCGTCGCAAACGAGCTCCGTGGCAGCGAGGCTGTCACGGGATCTCGTGCTGTCCAAAAGGCGTCTCACTGCCTACATTTGGTTCCTCAGTCAACCGCTACTACGACCCCTCGACCGGGCAGTTCTTGAGCATCGATCCGGATGTCGCGGAGACAGGGCAGCCGTACACGTTCACCGGAGACGACCCACTCAATGCGACGGATCCGACGGGTCTCAGGGGTTGGTACTGCATGGGTGGCAGGTCCGTCTACTACAAGGGAAACAAGTACGGTAGATCGGGCACAGGCCGGTGCGAAAAGACCCTTCAGTCAGGCGCTAAGCCCAAGGATTTTGCGAAGGTCCTGTTGTACAAAGAGAAGGCACCCTATACATCGAAAAACATCAAAATCGTAGTGGCGTGGGAGCGCGCCGAGAGCGGTAACGATTGGAACACCTACGTTCCCCAAGCAGTTCCTACGAAATTCAATCCCCTGAACGCTACCCAGCGTGAACCAGGCTCAAGCGCTACGGCCGGTGCGGGCAGCCCTCAGAGTTACACGAGTTGGGCCGAAGGAATCGATGCAACGTCCTCGACGCTGAATGCGGGAGACGACGGATACCCAGCGATTGTTTCTGCTCTGCGGGCGGGAAATGATCCACTAGCAGTTGAGGAAGCTGTGAATCAGAGCGGATGGGGCACCCATTCTCATTTCTACGACTGGTACGACCAGGGATACAACTACACACAACCTTCATGGAACCAGCCCTGAAATTCGGACTCTGCAGAAGACGATTCCTCTCGCTTTGTGCGGTGGTCACGGCAGCCACAGTTCTCGCGGCATGTTCGACTTCAGCTCCCTCGACGATTGCGGCGACGACATCGCCGCATCTAGAACCGCTGCTACCGGCCGCCGTTCCACCGATCTTTGCCACCTGTCAGCGTCCCTTAGATCATGAGGCGGACGGGAATGTGGGCCCTCTATTGTGCTCGAAACATCAAGTGAACGCTCTGGCATGGAAGTACTACGCGCAAACTGGGAGTTCCCCAATCCTCGGGCTTGGGCGAGGTGCAACGGCTGAGGCTGTTGAGAGGGCGCTGTGCGTAACCCAGATCGCAACCCTGCAGGAAAGGATTAGCCAAGCAACGCTCGCGACCGCCTATTACGGCTGGCATTTCAAGACTCAACCGGAGAGCATCTTGGATGGCTCTGGGTGCTTCAAGTTCAGGAAGTGAACTTGGTGGACACAACCGGTCCGCGTTCAATGCCGCGAGTCGGAAATCCCGATAGCCGCCTGTCGCACGGTCGTAGTAGCCGCCTACCGATGAGATTCCACCTAGACACGACCTGCCAGCCGACGATTGCGCTGACCTGCGACTCGAGGAACCGCCGGCGAGCTCTGTCTCGACGACGCTGCTCGCGTCGGGTCGTAGTTCAACCGCTACTACGACCCGACCAGTGACCAGTTCTTGAGCGTCGATCCAGACGTGGCCAAGACGGGCCAGCCCTATGCGTTTACGAGGGATGACCCAATGAATGGTACGGACCCGCTTGGGTTGTGCAACGGCCCCGATGGCATCTGCACCAACCGGACCACTGGAGAGCTTCACCTCAATACATCTGTCGAACAGTCGGATCGACCGCCCGTAGTACGGGTGGCTCCATCGTCACGAAGGACCTGCTTCTGCGAAACCCCATTTTCGACCGTAGCAGCCGCCATTGGACCCTCGGCGAGCTGGAAATACGCACAATCGAGCTACAGTCCGAGTTTTAGCAACAACCGCAAGACACCCTCTGTAGTAAGGGGCAGACCCGTTGCAGAGGTTGCCACAGAGTTAGAGAAAGGCGAGCTTTCCTCCAACGACTTGCCCGTGGAGTTGGGCGTCATCAACGAAACCACACTGATTCTAAACACGCGCTCGGCTCTTGCGCTGACACAGGCGGGCATTCCACGATCTGAATGGAATGTGATCGATGTGAGCGGTAACAATGAAGCGATGGCACGATTGGAGGCTCAACTTAGCAGAAACGGCTTGACCTCGGCCGGATTCGAGGGTGTGCCTTCCGAGGAGGCGCCCCCTGATCTCAGCATCTGGGAGTTGCTTGAAGATTCCTTCGGTGAGGGTGGAGATACAGATGGCTAGAGGGAAGGTCTAACTATGCGATCCACCTATGTTGGTCGAAATGAACGAGTGGCTAAATGAGCTCAACGCCTATCGTCACTCAGGTGGATACTGCATTCAATATAGAGCCCGGCGCGACGATGCCTATCGTTATCTCTGGGGAAAGCGGTACCTTCGTGGTCTTTCGTATCGCAGGGAGTAATGACTCTTGGGGGGTACTCAATTGCGCGACAGTTCGCATCAGATTTGGTGAGCCAAACGACGAGGATTTGCCGAATCACCCGCTCTATCAATATGGTTTGGGGTATTACGGAATCTTTGTAATAAAAAACTCCCCCTGGATTTCGGAGCTGGTCCAGTCAAATGACGCCGAGAGAGGCTCCGCTGGTGACCTTATGCACGTTATTGCCACCTTTCACGACAGCACTTTTGAGTGTCTCACTACTGCATTTAGCGTGACTACTAAATCGGGATCCTTAGCAAAGGTAATCGCCTCATGTATTCAATCGGTTGCTTAAAGGCCGGCTCGGGACGGGTCTTCATGACATCTTAAGGTCGTTGTTAGTTGTCGATTGATGTCGTAGTAATGCAGCCCGCGAATGACGGACCCAGTAACAGCCGGTGTCCTGTACCGAGTCTCGAAGGTGGGCGCGGAGACTTGGACCGTTTAGAGGTCGTAGTAGCCGCCTACTGATGAGATTCGATCTACGCGACCTCCAGCGACGATGGAGCTGACCCGCGATTCGAGGAGCTGCGGGGCGAGTTCTGAATCGTCGGCATCGAGGGCCCCGACCTCTTCTTGCATCGCTCACTCGACCTATCGTCCCGACGGACCTCAGTAATCCTTCGAGACTCACTGAGAATGGGCATTTGAGGAGTAGGAACCGGGGCTCACTAACGTTCGCCTCACACACATAGTCACGACTGTCCGCGGAGGTCGGGTCCTTGGCAATAACCGGACCGGTCAGCGGCTCGCGCTGGGTGACGCGGCTCCCGGCACGGAACCACAGCAGATGAGGGCGCAAGGGGCGGCCTGTGATCGCGTGTCTGCCATCCGGTAGACGTTCGACAACGAACCAGGGAGGTCACCGTTGGCGACCGAATCACATTTGGCGGCCATCAGAGTCATGGCGGTCCCGCCCAAGTCGCCCGACCGCAGAGTCGGTGCCGATGCTCACCAGAACCGCGACCGCGTCACGTGGGGAGAACCGTGACCCTGGCCCGCGAGATCGTGCCGACGGCGATCGACCGACGCGGGTTCACCACGGACGCGCGCTGGCTCAGCATTCGAGAGATCGCCGCTGACCTCGGTGTGTCCAGTTCGACGGCCTACAAGTGGTCGGCCCGGGGAGCACCGTGGTTCCCACGGTCCATCCGTCTGCGCAATGGGGATATCCGCGTGCGGCGGGACTGGTACGAACAGTGGCTGGACTCATTGGAGCAGTGACGGCGAGAGTGGCAGCGACGGCTATGAGCCGAGTTCGACAACGTCGACGGTCACGTCCACTGAGACGGCTGCAGCGGCAAGGAGCGGTGATGCGGTGGAAACGGCGATCCTCGCACCAAGGACCACGGCGGAAGCGACGGCCTCGGCGGTAAGAAGGTTGAGCTGGCCCGGCAACGCCGCCATGACCGGGACCAGTCGTCGCATGCTCAAGAGGCCGATTTCGGCGGGCAGCTGGTCCAGGGCGTTATGCACCCGGCGCTGCTCGTCCTCAGAACTTGTTGCCAGAGCACGGGACAGCGCGCCCTGACCTGGTCGAGCCACGACCCGGGCCAGTCGCCAGAACCACGAACCGGTCGTGAATACCTCGCCGGCCTCAGCGGCCGTAATCAGGAGAGCGTCTGCCGCACCTCGCTGCTCTGCCAATATGGCTAGCAAAAGCGCGTCATCGACAACGATCACGCCAGAGAATCTGGGCGATCAGCCCTGAGCCAGGTCGGGGTCGCCTGCGACGGCCTCTCGTGCTGCTTTCTGGTAGGCGCCCGATGCCAGGTCTTCACGGATGGCGGCTCGGATGGCCTCGGGGATGTCGGTGGTCACTTTGCCGATGCGGGCAGGCCGAAGTTCGCCCGCCGCCGACGCTGCAGCTCGGGCTCGCTCTGCTGCTGCCTGCAGATCCCCGGTGGATATGGCCATCTCTGAAGATTACTGCTTTCCCTAGATCCAGAGCTACGGAGTAGTGACAGGGAGCACGAAGGAAGGTCCGCGCACCCCCAACTATTGACCACTCATTTGGGGACCGGGGAGGCGATCGTGTCGTTCAACACGTGATGTGGCGACAAGTCCTTTTCAATTCAACCCAGATTCAACCTCGCAACGCAACCGGCGGCCATTAGCGGTAACGAACCGCCACCGTCCTGGATGTGCAACATCGCATCTGAGCAGCGCCTATGCAAAAGGTGCTGGTTACACCGCTCTACCCGATAGGTCAACGAGGGCGTTACAAGTGAAGTGCTCTACCGACTGAGCTACTCGGGCGACGCACCCATTCTAGGCCGTCCGGCGTTGCCGGGCCCGTGGGTTCTGAGGACGTTTCAGGCATGGGTCGTCAAGCAGACGAGGGTCCAGCGGGTGACAGACCGGGCCGGCGGTGAGATCCGGCGGCGGAATGTCGGCTGCTGCGGTCGTACTGACTCGGTCCAGTTCACCGGTCCCTGGGAAGATGGGCGCATTGACCCACGCGACCTTCCGGCATTCATTGATGCGGTCAGGCTCTGGTGCTCCCGCTATGAGGGTATGGAGGATACTGCGTCCGCTCCGTGCGCCTTGGGATTGAGGTGACGACTCAGGGATTGCGAACGATCAACCGGCCCGATTTGTCAATGGTCTGGTCCAGAAGAGCCTCCATCGACAGGCGCCGTCTCACGGACTGGGAGTGATTGCATGGTCACCCGGAAAATCATGAGTGATAGGGAGTTGTTCGCGTTGTTCACCTCTGCGGCTACTTTTGCCAGCAACGCCGAATTCTTTCGTTCAATCCCGAGGACGCAGTTCGTAGCAGCCCCTCCGAGGTCAGAGAGTGCGATGGCCCACCGCGCTTGAGCCGCAGTATCCGGGATCGCGGGCAGACTTTTGGCTTTGCTCACGGCGGACTTCAGTGCGCTGCACTTCGCGAGACTCGCAGTGCCGAGGTGACCGGCTGCCGGTTTTGTGGCGAACGCGTCGGCGTTGCTCATCAGCCCATCGATCACGGCACCGTGACCTGCAAACCAACGACGAGCCGCCGGGGAAGATATGTCTGGAGCGAATCCCGAGCCGAGCGCAACCTTGGCCTTAGCAAGCGCAGCATTTGACTGGGCGAGCATGCCGGGTAAGCACTGTGGTCCTAAAGGCGTGCAAAGAGGACCGCCGGTTCCGAAGGACGAGGCCCCTCCAGTGCGGTTTGTGGCGCTACTCAAGAAACGGCCTTCACAGGATCCATCGCAGCGTTGAGTCTCCGCAACTTGGCCAGATCCGATAGCCCTTCGAATTCCTGGCCACCCAATTCACACAAGGATCGAAGTGACTCGATGACAGCGCCCTTCACCTCCGGTGTTGGCCAAGACGCGGACCAGCCGCGCGTCTCGGGCGCGGATTGTCATCACTCATGCGTGCCAGTTTGCCCCGACTGTGATGGATTGCGAAACCCAGTCGAGAGATCGCCACCTCTCCTGTGTCTGGCTCTGGGTCTGGCTCTCGTACGGGCCCGTTGACTCTTACACTTTTCGATGTATCCTTGTTGGAGCTATCAGGGTTCCGCAGGGAGGTCAGGCATGAGCACCGAAGGTATTCGAGGTTCATCGGATCGCAGCGTGCTCGTGCTGACGAGTTTGGCGAGTGGCCCCAAGCATGGGTATGCGCTGATCAAGGACATCGAAGAGTTCTCGGGCGTCAAGATGGGACCAGGAACTCTCTACGGCTGTCTTGTCGAAGCTTGAGGAGGCGGGCCTCATCGAAGCCCTCCCCGCTCAGGACCGTCGCCATCCCTATCGCATCACTTCGCAAGGCTCGGCGATGCTGGGAGATACGGCTGTCCGAGTCGGCTCGGATCGCCAAGCTTGGTTTGAAACGCTCGCCGGTGCGAGATGACCCGTCGTTCTCTGGCCGATCGGATCCTTCGCCTCTACCCCCGTGCCTGGCGGGAGCGTTATGGCGACGAGGTACGGGATCTGGTCGACGAACTCTCCGCGAAGGGCGAGTTCTCAACGCTCAGCGTGGCCTCGGGCCTGGTCGTCGCCGCCTTGGTCCAGCGAGTCCGATCGTGGCGATGGTCCTGGAGAACTCTTGCGGTCTCGGGGACTGCGCTCGCCTTCGTCGCGACGCTCGTCATCGTCTTCAGCTCCCCTGAGCCGAACCACCCGAGCGGCACAACAGTTGATCTGACCAAGGGAACGGTCCCTTCATCGACCAACGGCACCATCGACTCCAAGCAGGTCCCCGACTTCATCAGCGCCTTGGGACGAAACGGCGAGATCGTGGGATACATCCCGAGGGCGTACCTGCTCCCGGCACAAGCAAATCAACCCGCTGAGTTCCAAGGTCGGGGGCGTCGCCCCGGTCTATGCGAGCAATCTCAAGACACTCGTCGGGCACTTCTACCCCGGGGTCGGGTTCGTGGCGCTCGGAACCTCGCCGGCGTCACAACCCTGCATCCCGGAGCAAACCACGCTTAGCCGACGCGGCCAATGGTCAGACAGTGGTCTCGACCATCGCCTGCCCGTCCACGATCGAGACCGTCCCGAACATCGTTGGCACATACCTGCCAACGGCCATGGGACAGTTGAGCAGCGAAAGCCTCCAGGCGAACATCAGCTACGTGCATTCGTCATCGGACGGCGAAGGTTATGTCATGAGCGTCACGCCCGTATCAGGATCCAAGGTCCCGGCACGATCGGTGCTGACCGTCGTGAGCTCGCTCGGACCGGCGACAAAAGGGGTTCCCGTTCCACCACCAACCATGGCGCAGCCGGCTCGGATTACCGTTCCCAACACGACTGGGCTGACCCAGGCCGAAGCGTGTGCGATCCTCCAACAGGCTGACCTCTCATGTAGGGCACAGACGGTCTCCTCGTCGTCGGTTGGGATTGGCCACGTGGTCTCTCAAGCACCGGTCACTGAGTGACGATGTTGCGCCACAATCGACGGTCGTCATCACTGTCTCGTCAGGCCCATAATCCTCCGGCTTGCCGCACGAAGAGGCCGTGTGGTGGTGTCGAAGTCAATTACTGCGGGTTTTGCTCGTCGAGCTTCACGGTCCTGACGTTGGCGGCGTGAGGTGAATCCAACCTGACGCCACAGGCGGCACGGTGATTAGGCTGGCTTTACCTTGCGTGCGTCGGACCATCCCTGTCGTGCTCTGGTAGCGAAATCGTCGGAACGAAGACGACCCAACCGCCCCTCGAGCGCAACTCGCCAACGTCGACCGTGCCGTACGTTCGGGTCTCCGCTTGCACAGCTCAGAGTCGCCGTCCGGTCGCTGCCCGGTCTGCCCCGAGTCTCAGTCGCCGAACGCGGTGACTGTGTTGCTTGCGAGTGCCACGAGCAGCCCGTCCCCTATGGTAAGTGGCTGTCCGTGGACGTCGTCGACGCTGGCACCGGCGAAACCGGTCCACTTCTTGGTCCCGTTCGAGGAGAGTCCATATATCTTGCCGTCGGCCGCTCCGATGAAGACCATGGACTTGTCGGTCACCGGTGCGTTCACAGGCGCAAAGTTCTGGTTTCCGAACTCCCAGTGATTCGGCCTACCGAGAGGACCCTCCGCGATCAACGTGTCTTTGTGGAAGACGTACATGTTCGACGAGCCAAAAGCCGGAGGCGTCTGATCTCTGAAACTGCCGACTTGACGACCGTCTGGTACGGACAAGATCTCGGGTGGGTCCCAACGTTGCGGGGCGCCCTCCTGGCCCTCGTCATAGACGTAGCCGTTGGCCAAAACGGGAGTACTGATACCTCCGCCTCCGCAGCCGGTATCGTTGTGCCAGATCAGCGTTCCGGTGATCGAAAAGCGGAAATCCTGTTGGCACGCAAAGGAGAGGAAGACGCCGTCGTCGTCAACGGCCAGCTGCCCGCTTTCGCCATTGAGCGGTGTGGTGTTCCAATCGACGACGCCGCTGGCCTCCGTGATGGCATAGACGACAGCACCTTCGCTATCCCCCCCGAAGTAGACCACGCCCGTCGAATGCCGTCGGGACCGACTCATAGGACTGGGCGCTTTTCGTCTGCAAAGACCAGTTCACGGCGCCCGTATCGGCGTTGAACGCGGTCAGGCGTCCGTCGCTATTGGCCATGAAGAGGGCGTGGCCATCGTAGGCGAGTGCCGGCGTATCCGTTCATGCTCGGCATGCTCGCAGACCACTCCGTCTGTCCGTTCTGTGCATTCAAGGCATAGACGTAGGCGTCGACGGTTCCACCCGAGATCGTGATGGCATCGGTCACGAAGATCATGCCGTCGGCAACGAGTGAATTCTGAAAGCCGGCTCCGACACCGTCCGCTCGGATCCACGCTCCACACCTTGGCCAGCGACTTGGCCTTCAAGGCGAGCCCGGGCTGGGCACCGTCGTGCTGCGGGATCAATCTGGCTGGCCGTCGCATCGTCCGTCGCGTGCCACCGCTATCGAGAGGTGCGCAGATCGGCTCGATGGTAGTGCTGCTCCGAGATAGTCCGCCTGGATTCTCCGAAGGCCTGGTGCCAGAGCAGAACCCGTGAACACGGCCGTGCCGTCCACTCACCGGAAGCACGTCCAAGATGCTGCCGTTCACGGTGTCGACGAACGTGACCGTCCCTCGTTCACCGGATTGGTGTGCGAAGCGGAAACGGCGGCGGTGAACGTAATGGGTGTGTCGTATGTCGCGCTCTTGGCCGTGGACGTGAGGACGGTCGTCGTCGAGGCGAGGTCTGAGCTCCCGGACCTGGCCGGCTGCGTCGCACTTGCAGCGGGCCCTTCGATGAGGGCTATGACCGCGAGCGACGCAAGCACCAACGACGAGACTGCGAGCGCCCTACCAAGAGTTCCGCCGAGTGCGCGCACCGTCCTCGCCAAAGAGGTCACACGCTGGCTCATACCCAGCTCCCCACAATCTCAACCACTGGGCGAGGTGATTGGCCGCCATCTACTTTTCAGAGCTCTCCCATGCTTGGTCAGAGTCCTCCGGCGAACCCCACTCGATGACCATCCACTCGTCACAACGGCAGGATTCTCGGGCATGACACGCGTCAGCACTCCCCAAACGGTTCGCCCACGCGGCGTGATCATCACAAAGGACTTCGTGTCCGCTTCATCACAAAAGGTCCAGTGAACTCGGCAACGTTCTCGCCGCGTGGTGCTGAGAGGTCGTCGCCGGTGGAGGGTTGGTAGTCCCGTGAGGCAAAACAGATCTTTCCCTTCGGCCGCGAGTCTGGTCACTGCCGAAATGGTAGGTCGCTAGACCAACCCGGAGTTTTGGAGGAGAGACTTTTGGTGCGAACCTTGGTTAGCTGGTCGGGCCACGTCGTTCTCGCGTTGCGCTCGTTTCGCTCTCAAGGCGTGCATTGATAGATCGGCCCAGGGTCCTAAGCCCTTCACGATCGAGGCGGAACGGTGGGAAGCGTCTCTGGCACACGTGTCGCTGACGTTAGCACGTGCAAAGTAAGCACGTCGGAATAGCTGGCGGACCGCACCCAATAGCAGGACGAGAATGACGATCACAAACACTCCCAAAAGGGCGCTGAAAACGAACCCAACGACGCAGAAGATGAAGATGCGATGGCGCTCCACCCACGTTGAAAGCAGCCCAAACGCCGCCAACAATGCCGAAGATAAGCACAGCCGCTCCGGCTAGCCAGTTGGAGTCCACCCGCCTCAATCGCCTCACCAGGTCTAGCCGACGCCGATGCGCCTGATTTTCGACTGCCACATCCCCGTACGTCGGGATGGGGGTGCCAATCGCACGATGGGATGCAGTCCTTTGTTCCTATCGCAGCCCGCCCCCCCTCCCCCCCCCCCTCACAACACGTTCCAGAACCCTACCCCCACCGTATTTAACAGCATGATGGCCGTCGATAGTGCCGCTACATCCCCCAGCCCATTGCTCTGATCGGAGAACCGTCGAACCACATGCACAAACTGGCCTCTGGCCCCTTCGGTGCGCTCCGACGGAGTTCTTTTTCCAACAACTCCTTATAACCCACCAACCCCACTCTACAACCCTCCCTGCTTCTTTTTCCTCTTCTCCTGCCAGGATTGACTGATGGCAGTCATGCGGCGGTCCTCCTGGAGACATCTCTGCGCTGTTCGGACTTGAACGAGGGCGGTTACTGGACTTGAAATCACTTGAGCCCACCGACTGGTCTCACCTCGAGCGTTGAGGCATTCGTCTCCCTGCTCGAGGTCAGCGGTGAAGATGGCTTGGTTCGACGGACATGTCGAAGTTCCGGCAGCACCGCCACAGCCCCCGAGGACAACGATCCCAGCGGTGTCAGAGACCGCCGCCTGTTACTCGCCTAGGGACACTTCCCCTGTCCGGTGTGAAGGTCCTCGCACGATTGGTGAGCCATCTTGGTCAACCGGCGACCTGGGCTTCGTGTTGTCACGACACCGGGAGCCCCCACTACCCTCGGAATTCCCGACCGTCCATGTATGTCTCCGGATTCTAGATGAGCAGCTGTTTCGACCATTGAGTCCGAGTTTTGCTGCAGGCCCCGCCAACCACGTACACGTCACCGTTTGCTCCCGTTGCGGTTCCGACGACTGGCACGCAACCCGGAGCGGAGCCAAGGCTGACCAGGTAGAAGATGTTCGATCGTAGGCCTCTACTGCTGTCGACTCGGTCCCCTCCGATGTGATCCCCCGATAGCCATGATGTCTCCGTCGGAAAGTTCTGCGCCTGCGACGTACTCGACCGACACCGGCATCGAATGGCTGGACGAACTGATGAAAGAGTGGGTCTGCAGCGACCAGAGGACTGAGCCATCGCCTCCACCGATACATAGAACAGCCCATTCAGTTGACACCCTGACCCGGCTGAACCCGTGGGTCGCCATCGGCCTGCGTTCAACCGGAGTGGTCCGCAGGTAGTGGAGCACTTCGCTCGCGCAACCACTGGCGAAGCCCGATGACCACGTGACCCCGCCGGCGACGATGATTTCGCCGTTGCTCAGAGTCCCCGCGACTTCGCCATCGCGCGCTGGATCATCAGGGCTCACGACTTCCAATCCAGTGGGCCCGCCTGCGCTATTCCCCCGGAAGCGACCGCGAGGCCGTGAACGGCGACTCGTCGCCAAAACCACGATCCAGACAGCTCTCGGAGGATCGGATCCGCAACCCTCTTGACATCGATGCCTACCTCGTCAGTGCCCGGTCGACCGGACCTTGCTTCCGAGCAGTCCCTTCCGTCTCGTTCACGAACCAAGGCTTCGACATGGCAGCACCCCATGTCCAGTTCTGGCACTGATACGTGTTCATACCGCCTCAGCAGCCTCTCGATGGCCCTTGACCGAGAACCGGTGACCGTGCGAAGCGGTTGAGCATCAGTCCGATCATCGCCCTCTTCTCGAAGGCCTCATGGTTTCGCTGGGAACCGCTCTATCGCGTACCACGCCGCCTCGCCGAGCCAGCAAGTCGATCCACACCCGCGCCTGGGAGACACCGTGACCGTTCGACATCTGGCTTGGAGACCCCTCGTCGCTGCGTTCCTACCCTGGCCTTGGCCGCTTTCCGCGTAGCCGCCGTCGGCGAAGACTTGGCCCAGCGACGGAACGAGCTGTGGCGAGCTTGAAGATCTCGGAGCCTCCGTCGCAGTCTTGGACCGACGCTGCGGTCACCATCACCACGTGTCGGAGCCCGAGCGTGTCGGTGACGATGTGGCGCTTTCTCCCTTGCACTTTCTTTCCTGCGTCATAGCCGCGGGTCTCGGCCCCAACGGTGTCGGCCCCACGCAGCGATTGCGAGTCGACGATGCCAGCGCTCGGGGTGACCTTGCGAGTCCCGCCAGCTTTCTTCTTCGACCTCGTGCGCACCTCAGCGCGCAATGCGTCGTGCACCACGTCGACGGTCCCGTCGTCACGCCAGGCGGCGAAATAGCGGTAGACCGTCTGCCACGGCGGGAAGTCCGTGGGCAGCATGCGCCACGAGCGACCGCTGCGCGTCACGTACAAGATGGCGTTGACGATCTCGCGCTCGGAGTGCTCGAGCGACAGCCTCCCGGTCCCTTCCCCTTCACCTGGGGCAGCAGGGGCTCCACCATCGCCCACTCGATCGGTCAGATCACCCGGGTACCGGCGCTTCGCCGCCACAACGACAAGTGCACCACGTCACCGCGCAGATCGCCAGAACCGCGCCAGTGCATACACGCTGGTTCACGCGCGAGTTTCGAAACTTCTTCCCGCACTACGGCAGAACAGAACCCATCGAACGAACTCGACCGACCTATGAGTTATGAAACACGTACTGAGATCAACTCTGCGACTGAAGGACCCGATTGACCGGTCGCTGCTTATAGTCTCCATTGACTGATAAAGAGACAAACGGATCGAGTACCGGTGTCGGACCGAGTGCCTGTACATCGCTCGACATCGTGTCTCACCAAGGTTCGCTTGGCAGGTATTGCGACGATCCGAGATTCTGCGGAGCAGTGGTGGTTCTCGCTCACGCGTCCCGCAGCCGTAGCTTGGCGAACCGAAGCATTTCGCTGGAGGACCAACCCAACCCCACTGCCCTTTGAACAGTCGAGGTGGCCGCTCTGAAGATACTTATTTTCTGTTGGAGATACGCCTGGCCAGCCACAGCTTGAATCGTTCCCATCGGGTCTGCATCGGGCCGCTTGGCATGACGTCGACGGTACACCCGGCCGTCCTTGATACGGCTCAGGGTTTGCCGATTGAACGAGACCTGATCGTGGCATTCCGAGTCACCATCGACCTTGAGATTCCTCATCGTCGATCATCCACCCTTCTCGCTCGGCCAAATGCCGTGCCAGCGGCACAGAAGTGAACGGGTCCGCCGCACGTGGTCTGGGAATCTGAAACGCCACGGAGTAGTCGCAACCTTCGTGGTCGCAAGCAACGCGATCGCCGTGCACCGTTGTGAGAAGACGTCTCCTCGACGCTCAGCCCCCGTTCGCTGCGCCGAGTTGGACGGTGACGCTCCTCGTAGCCGGTGACAGTGTCACAGTCCCGGTCCCTTGGTCGATGCGGCCGGCCGAGGTGGTCTCGATGTTGTCGATGAACTGCGGCAGCTCGAAGAGCACCGGCCCTGAGGGTGGATGGCCGCGCAGCGTGAGCGAGACCGACCGGCCTCTCGACGAAATCCTGAGGCTCAACCTCCGACCATCGGTTGTCGGGAAGTTTGTCACCGAGATTGGCCGGTCGTCGCTGAGCCACTGGGCGGGGACCCCTCGTCCCACGACGAGCGCGCCGTCGGTGCGCACGGCCACCAGCGAGGCCAGAAGCACGCCGTTGGCCTGCGACATTCCCCAGGCGTGAGGGGAGGCGCCCTGTCCGGTCGACGGGTGCCGTCCCAGCCACGGGGTACGGGTCGAGGGAGCAGATGAGCTCTCCCACCATGAGTATGGGCCGCTCTGGCTGTTGGCGATCATGAACTCGTAGCTCAAAATCCCCTGGTCCCGGTGATGCTGGCTGGCGAGGCCGGCCGTCCCGTAGCCGGCGTTGTAACCCGTCGAGTAATAGTCACCGGGAAAACCACCAAAGGTGTTGGGTGGGAGCTTGCCCTTGAGGCGAGCGAAGCCGTAGTCGTAGGTGGCGTCGATCATGGTCGCGCCCGGGCCGTTGATCGTCGCCCCGAAAAGCGACGCGTCCCAGGCCCAGGCGCCGAGCGGGGACATCCAGTTGGCGTCTTCGGGATCCTTGCACCGGTTGGCCGTGTTGGGTCGGAGGATCGAGCAGGGTACGTAGTCGAGGTGGTAGCGGGCGATGGTCGCGTCCAGCGTCTCGTTGGTTGCCGATAGCAGGCTGGCGTACTGCTCGGTCGCCCAAGACGCCTCGCTGGCGTTCCCCACCCGCTGGGCAAGGTAGCGATAGGCGGCCAGGCCGATGAGCGCCGAGTAGTCGTCGGTCGTCCAATAGCCCTGGGTGTCGATGTCGTCGGTGGCCGCCATGATCCCCGTGGGGCTGGTCCTCCCCGCGGCGATCGCGTGTGCGGTCTCCTCGATGCTCGGCTGCGCAGCACCGAGTGGTCCCTCCGAATCGAAGTTCTCCTTCACGAACGCCAAGTCTCCGCTCTTCATCAGGTAGATGGCCCAGGGCACCGAATACGTCCAGACCCCGTCGTCGTAGAAGCCCTGGCCCGGTGCTTCCATGGCGTTGCGCGCTTCGAGGAGGAGCGTGTGGGCGTCGGTGAAGTAGCCCTGGTTGAAGAGGTTGGACAGGATGCCGATGACGTCGTGGTTGTACTCGGCCTCGTAGCCGTTGACCCCGTCGTGCAGCTCGTCGCCGCTTCGGGCGATCTGGGTATAGATGAACCCACTGCGGTAGGCGTCCGCGAGGGACCGATCGGGGACGTTGATCCCGGTGATCGCGGCCAGCTGGTCGTTCCAGAAGCTCGCCATGTGCAGAAAGTGCTGGTCGAATGTACCGGCGCCGATCAGCGCGGCTGCGCTCGGCCACGGGTAGGTTCCACCGAAGCGGTCGGAGGCGATCACGTAGTCGTGATCGACCGAGGTGTGGGGGGCCACCTCATCAGGCGCTGCGTCAAGCTGCACCAATCCGGGGGAAGGCTCGGGGTTCGCCTCGACCACGTGGTCTGTCGGGTTCGTCACGGCGACCCGGCTATAGACGGCGACAAAGGCGTCGCCACCGAGTACCACCTTGTCGCAGAACTCGGTGATCGAGACCCGGGCACCGTCCTGGCTGAACGACGTGATCTGCGCCGGGAGGTAGCCGTCGGCATCAGTCCAGGTGGTCGGGCCACCGTCGTAGATGCCGAAGCCGTAGTTCTTGCCGAAGCCGATGCCGAAGTTCTTGTAGAGGACGTCCTGGATGTAGAACACCCCGCCGAGGCACGTGACGACGCCCTGCTGGTTGCCCTCCCATCCGATTTCCGACGCGGTGCCGTCGGCGCCGGTGAAGGCGGCGTCGGCGGGTCGCACGCTCAGGGCGCAGTCGTACTTGCTCGCCGGTCCGCTTCCGGGCGTGGGCAGTGACGTGTCCGCCGCGGGCGCTGCCGACGCGCGCAGATCCGATACCAATCCGGCGAGCGAGCCCACCGTGACCACGAGGGCCACCACCACCGCCACCCTTATTCCCCCGACCATGGCCGTAAACTCTGGCATGCCGCGCTGCCCAGGCAGCACCGCCAGGCGAATCCGCCCTCATTCAAGTATGCCGCTAAGAACGGCGGCGCGTTGTTGCGGTCACCGAGTGGAGGACGATCTCGAGGCGATTCGGCGCATGGCTTATGCACCGGAGAAAGTCGTTGGATCGAACCCACCGGAGCTCGACGCCTTTGGTCAGGCGTCCGAGCATCGGAACCCCTGCTGGCTGCACAGAACACGTTTTGCGCGACGAAGCCACGGCGGGCCTTACGAGTGAAGTGCTCCACCGACTGAGGTACTCGGGCGAGAGCGCCCGCACGAAGTTCGCCCCTCC
Source organism: uncultured Acidimicrobiaceae bacterium (assembly GCA_963822265.1). GTDB lineage: Bacteria > Actinomycetota > Acidimicrobiia > Acidimicrobiales > RAAP-2 > Bog-473. The sequence continues at coordinate 152,278 of CAWGHA010000041.1, read as the reverse complement.
CCCGGCCGCTGCTCCACCAGCGAGAATGCTTGCGCCCGGCTAGGGCACAGGGCAGGCTGGCCGCCATGGATGCCCAGCCGCCCCCGAGCGAGCCGCCGCCGGGCGAGCCGCCCCCGGGCGATTCGTCGCTCTCGCCGCTGAAGGCTGCCGCCATCCTGGTCGTTTTCGTCGTGGCGACGATCGTGCTGGTGGCCTACGGCACGCGCGCCGTGACGGCACCCAGCGGTACACCGAGCAGTGCGGCCACCACCAGCACGACCACGGTGCCGCGAAGCACCACGACGACGGCGCCGGGGCAGACGACCACCTCCACGACGGCGCACACGGGGACGACTTCGGCGCACCACGGGCACCGGACCGGCGCCACGACGACCACGACTACCGTGCCCCACTCCGCCGTCAGCGTTGTCGTGGCCAACGCCACCACCGTCAACGGGGTGGCCGCGCACTACTCGACGGTGATCGGTGCCGGGGGGTGGAACATGAAGGCGCCCACGGACGCCGATACGAACGAGGCGACCTCCGCCGTGTACTACGCGCCGGGTCAGCAGGAGGCCGCGGCATCCATCGCCACCGCCATCGGCGTGAAGCCGGCACAGGTGCTGCCGATCAGCTCCGCCACACCGCTCAGCCCGACGACCGGCCTCGATGTGATCGTGATCGTCGGCCAGGACCTGGCGACGGCACCCGGCGCCTGACGCCGGGCGCGACGGTGTCCGAGCCCCCACGCTCGCTCCCCGCCGCGCTCGAACCGCTGGCCGCCGACCCCGCGCACGGCGCGCTCTTCCTCGACTTCGACGGCACGCTGGCGGCCATCGTGCCCGACCCCGTCGGAGCACGGCCCCTCGCCGGCGTGCCGGCGCTCCTCGCCGCGTTGGCGACGCAATTCGCACTCGTGGCCGTGATCTCGGGCCGACCCACCGCGTTCCTCCGCGACGTGCTCGCTTCGCCCGCCGGGGTGGAGCTCGTAGGCCTCTACGGCCTCGAACGCGCGTTGTCGGGCTCCGAGGAGGCCGGTCGCTGGGCCACGACTGTGGACGCCGTGGTGGCCGAGGCCACGTCCGAAGCGCCCGCCGGGGTCTACGTGGAGCCGAAGGGCCTGACCGTCACGTTGCATTGGCGTCATGCGCCGGCGGCGCGGCCGTGGGTGGCCCAATTCGCCGAGCGCCAGCGCGTCTCGCGCGGCTTCGTGGTGCATCCCGGGCGCATGGAGCTCGAGCTGCGTCCGCCGGTGCACGTCGACAAGGGGACCGTGGTGCGGGCTCTGGCGGCCGAGCACAGCGGCTCCATACGCCAGGTGGCGGTCTTCGGCGACGACATCGGGGACCTGCCCGCCTTCGCTGCCGTGGGCGAGCTGGGCGAGGACGGTCATCCGGTCGGCGCGGTGCGGGTCGCTGCCGTCGACGACGAGAGCCCGGCCGCGGTGGCCGACGCGGCCGACCTCATCGTGGCGGGCGCCCTCGGCGCAGTCGACGTGCTGCACGCGCTGGCCGCCGCCGCGGGCGGGCGCAGCTGACGCCACCGGCCGAACCGGCGGTGAGAAGGCTCAGGCCAGAGCGTCGGCCGCCGCGATCTGGTCGGCCCACCAGTCCGCCGCGGTGCGGCCGCTGACGCTGGCGCGCAGGGCGCCGGCGCGCTCGGCGCGCTCGGCGGCACCCATCGACAGCGCCTGGTGCAGCGCGTCCGCCGTCGCCGCCACGTCGAAGGGGTTCACGCCGATGGCGCCGCGGCCGGCGAGGGAGAGCTCCTCCCACGCGCCCGCCTCGCGTGAGAGCACCAGCACCCCGTTGTTGCGGTTCAGGAGGGGACCTTCCTTGGCCACGAGGTTCAGCCCGTCGCGCACGGGGTTGACGAGCAGCACGTCCGAAGTGGCGAGCGCGGCGAGGGAGCGATCCCGGTCGTCCTCGACGAGGAGCATGATGGGCGTCCACCCGTCGGGACCCGACGACTCCCTCGAGCCCGAAGCGCGTGGCCCCTCCGCTGCCGAGTCGGACGGCGACGAAGAGCCGAAGGCGTGGTTGATCTGCGACGCCGTGTGCTCCACCTCGGAGGCGTAGGCGAGATACTCGGCCAGCCCTTGCCGGCTCGGGTACGCCATCGCCACGTGCACGACCTGGCCGCGCCATTCGGGGTGCGCGTGCAACAGCTCCTCGAAGGCGAGCATCCCCCGCACGATGTTCTTCGACGGTTCCATGCGGTCCACCCGCACCACCGTGCGGCGCCCGCCCACCGCGGCGCGCAGCGCTTCGGCCGCCGCCGCGCTGCCCGGTGACGAAGCCTCGGACTCGAGCGCAGCGGCGTCGGGCCCGAGCGGCGCCACGAACGTGTTCGGCGCGGGGAGGCCGGCGTCGGCGAAGCAGGCGCGGAAGCCCGCCTCCCACCGGTGGCAGTGGAAGCCGCAGGCGCCGTAGCCGGCCATGCCGTCGAGCAGCTCCGCCGCGGCGTCGTCGGGCAGGACGCGGAGCATGTTCGGGTCGGCGAAGGGAGTGTGCAGGAAGTGCACCGTGCGCAGGTCGGGTCGGCGCTCGGCCAGCATGCGGCCGAGCAGCGAGAAGTGGTAGTCCTGCACCAGCACCGTGGCGCCCTCGTCCGCCCGTCCCGCCACCGCGTCGGCTACCGCGAGGTTGTAGTCCCGGTAGCCATCCCACGCCGTGCGCCAGTAGCGGTCGAACCGAGGCCGGCGCGGCAGGTCGAAGAGATGGTGGTGGCAGTACCACAGGGTCGTGTTCGCCACGACGTCGTAGGCCTGACGATAGGTGTCGTCGTCGACGACGACGGGGACGAGGTCGAGGCCGTCGATCGTCATCAGGCCTTGTTCGACGGCCTCCCGGTCGGCCGACCCCATCGTCACGGAGGCCCACGTCGTGCCGCTGCCCTCGAGCAACCGGTACAGAGAGGAGGCCAGCCCGCCGCCGACGGGCACCGGGACGAGCGCGCCGTCGCTGCTCCGGCGGAACGAGAGCGGGCCCCGGTTGGAGACGACGACGGTGCGGCTCACGGCCGGCGCGCCAGGGCGCCCGGGGCAGCGCGTTCGAGCGCGGCGCGCAGCACGTCGACCGCCTGGGGCCGCAGCTCGTGCAGGGGCCGGTTCCGGTGGATGCGCTCGCCCAGGTCGACCTGGGCCACCCGGTCCACTCCGAGGGTCCGGGCCACGTCGATGAGCAGACCGAGCTCGACGGCGTAGCCGCGGTCGAAGCCGAGCTTCTCGAAGACCCAGCGGTGGGCGGCCGTCTCGCCGGCCAGCGGCTGGCGGATGCCCGAGAGCTCGGGGAAGAGCAATTCGAGCGCGGGGCGCGCCACCAGCTCGGTCACACGACCGCCCCCGGTCGGTTCGCCGTGGAGCGGACGGGTGTAGAAGCCCTTGACCAGCGCAGCGCGCTCGCCGGTGAGCAGCGGCCCGAGCAGCCCCGTCACGAAGGCCGGGGTGGTGTTGGCTACGTCGGCGTCGAGGAACACCACGACGTCGCCTGCGGCGGCATCGAGCGCGGCCGCCATCGCGCCGCCCTTGCCATCGCTCCCGCCTGGCCCCGCCACCACCGTGGCCCCGGCGCCCCCGGCCTGCTCGGCGGTGTCGTCGCTCGATCCGTCGTCGATCACGATGACCTCGTCCACGAGTCCGTTGCCACCGTGCTGGGCGAGGAAGGGCTGGACGACGGCGCGCACGACGGACCCCACGGTCGAGCCCTCGTCGCGCGCCGGGATGCAGACCGAGACGGTCCGCCCGGTGCGCTCCTTGGCCGCGGTCACCAGGTCGATGGGGAAGTCCCCGTGGGAAAAGGTGTCGGGCACGCCCCCGATTCAACCAGGATCGTCTGGCCTACGGCGCCGGTGACCTCGGCCCACAGCGCTCGTCCGGGGCGCTACCATGGTGGCCATCATCCAGAGCGACTGAGGGACGGGCCCGTTGACGTCGCGGCAACCAGTGCTCCCGGTGTCCTACGTAGGGCGCCCAGCACCTGGTGCCAATGCCCGATCGATGAGGAGGACCCATGGTCGATTTCGTCACTGGCCTGCGCTGCCGTGAATGTCAGCGAGAATTCCCGGCCGAGGCGCTGCACGTGTGCGATTACTGCTTCGGCCCGCTCGAGGTGGCCTACGACTACGAGCGCATCGCGGCGAGTATCAGCCGGGAACGCATCGAGGCCGGGCCCCGCACCATCTGGCGCTACCGCGACCTGCTCCCGGTCGACGACGCCACCCCCGTGGACCTGGGCGCTGGTTTCACCCCCCTGGTGCGGGCCGACCGGCTGGCGGCCGAGCTCGGCCTCGGTGAGCTGTGGATCAAGGACGACACGGCCAACCCGACCGGCTCGTTCAAGGACCGGGTCGTCTCGGTCGCACTGACCAAGGCGCGCCAGCTGGGCTTCAAGGTGGCCGCCTGCGCCTCGACCGGGAACCTGGCCAACTCGGTGGCCGCCCACGCAGCTCGGGCCGGCATGGATTCGGTCGTCCTCATCCCCCATGACCTCGAGGCGGCCAAGGTCACGATGACCACCGTCTACGGCGGGACGGTCGTGGCGGTGGAGGGCACCTACGACGACGTGAACCGGCTCTGCGCCGAGCTGACCAGCGAGCGCCCGAGCTGGGCCTTCGTCAACGTCAACGTGCGGACCTACTACGCCGAGGGCTCCAAGACCCTCGCCTTCGAGGTCGCTGAACAGTTGGGCTGGCAGGCCCCCGACCACGTCGTCGTGCCCATCGGGTCGGGCAGCCAGCTGACGAAGGTGGCCAAGGGCTTCGCCGAGCTGGGCCGGGTGGGACTCCTGCCCGAGGAACCGGCGGTGCGGATCTCGGGTGCGCAGGCCGAGGGCTGCTCGCCGGTCGCAACGGCCTTCCTGCAGGGGACCGACGCTATTCGGCCGGTCAAACCCAAGACCATCGCCAAGTCGCTTGCCATCGGGAACCCGGCCGACGGCTGGTACGCGCTCGAGACGATGCGCCGGTCGGGTGGCTCGTGCGCCGCAGTCACCGACGACGAGGTGCTCGAGGCGATCGGCCTGCTGGCGCGGACCGAGGGGATCTTCGCCGAGACAGCCGGAGGCGTGACCATCGCCACGCTCTGCAAGCTCGCCGCTTCGGGCGCGGTGCGGCCGGACGAGCGCGTCGTGGCTCTGGTGACCGGACATGGGCTGAAGACCGTGGAGGCGCTGACCGGGGCGGGGGCCGGCCCGTGCGGGCCGACGGCCACCATCGCGCCGACGCTCGCCGCATTCGACGCCGCCATCGCGGTGGACGAGCTGGAGGAGACGAAAACCCGATGAGCCTCACCGTCCGCATCCCCACTCAGCTGCGCACCCTCACCGGGGGTGCCGGAGAGGTCGAGGTGGAGGGGGCCACGGTGGGCGAGGCGCTCAAGGCCCTCGACGCGGCCCATCCAGGTATGGCCGAGCGGCTCTTCGACGATTCGGGCGGATTGCGCCGCTTCGTCAACGTGTTCCTGGCTGACGAGGACGTTCGCTTCCTCGAAGGGCTCGACACCCCAGTGGCGGAACGGCAGACCCTCTCCATCGTGCCGGCGGTCGCCGGAGGCTGACGGGTCCGCCTCGGGTGCCCGGCCATCCGCTGACGGTCGGATCCGACAAGAGCTTTATCGACGAGGTGTAAAGGCGCCCACTTCTTCGCGACGTTTCTCCGCGCTGTATGGGGATCGACGCCGGCCTGGGAGCGAACCGCTGACCAGGGAGTGGTCTCGCACCGGTCTGCGGCCGCCATCTACGGAATCGGCGGTCTCCGTCCCGATCGGCATGAGTTCCTCATGCCCGGGCGCCGGCAGCCCCGCCGCCGCGATGTCCTGCGTCGAGTGGGGGGTGCGGAGGACGCGGAGGTGGTGGGTCTTGGTGGCCTGCTCGTCACCCGTCCGGCCCGAATCGCATCGGATCTTCTCGTCGCTCGGGCCGCTCCGGAGGAGGTGGGTCAGGTGATCGCCGGGGCCCTGCGGGGGGCCTTCGAGTACCGGTGGGCGTTCGCCAAGCTGCTCGCACCCCACGCGGCACGTCTCGGCCTCAAGAGGGGTGACGGGTTGGCGGCGTTGCACGGGCTCCTGGACTTGAGCGGAGAGCGGGGGTCGCCCTGCGCCCCGCTCGGAGACCTCGGCCACCTGCCAGACGAGGCGTGGGGGCCGCGTTCGGCCTTGCGCTCGAGCCCATAAGGTGGTTACCTATTAGCACTCACAGGACGAGAGTGCTAACGGAGGAACACACCAGATGGCCAAGATCATCGCCTTTGACTCGGATGCCCGGCGCGGCCTTGAGACCGGGATGAACAAGCTCGCGGACGCAGTCCGGGTCACCCTCGGCCCGAAGGGCCGCAACGTGGTGCTCGACAAGAAATGGGGCGCGCCCACCATCACCAACGACGGGGTCTCCATCGCCAAGGAGATCGAGCTCGAGGACCCCTTCGAGAGGATCGGCGCCGAGCTGGTCAAGGAAGTGGCGAAGAAGACCGACGACGTGGCCGGCGACGGCACCACGACGGCCACCGTGCTGGCGTGGGCCATGGTCCGCGAGGGCCTGCGCAACGTGGCCGCCGGCGCCAACCCGCTGTCGCTCAAGCGTGGCATCGAGGCGGCGGTGGACACCGCCGTCGGCTCCATCCACGGCATCGCCAAGGAGACCGAGTCCAAGGCCCAGATCGCCCAGGTGGCCTCCATTTCGGCCGCGGACGACGAAATCGGCGAAATGATCTCCGAGGCCATCGACAAGGTCGGCCGTGACGGCGTCATCACCGTCGAGGAGTCGCAGACCTTCGGGATGGACATGGACCTCGTCGAGGGCATGCGCTTCGACAAGGGCTACATCGCTCCCTACTTCGTGACCGACCCCGAGCGGATGGAAGCCGTGCTCGAGGATGCCTACGTCCTGCTCGTGGGCTCGAAGATCACGGCCGTACGGGACCTGCTGCCCGTGCTCGAGAAGGTCATGCAGAGCGGGAAGCCCCTGCTCATCGTGGCTGAGGACGTCGAGGGCGAGGCCCTGGCCACCCTGGTGGTGAACAAGATCCGCGGCACCTTCCGCTCGACGGCCGTCAAGGCTCCGGGCTTCGGCGAGCGCCGCAAGGCCATGCTCCAGGACATCGCCATCCTCACCGGCGGCCAGGTCGTGACCGAAGAGGTCGGCCTCAAGCTCGAGAACGTGACGCTCGACCTCCTCGGCTCCGCCCGCAAGGTCGTCGTCACCAAGGACGAGACGACCATCGTCGAGGGTGCCGGCTCCGAGAGCGACATCAAGGGCCGGATCAACCAGATCAAGACCGAGATCGAGAACACCGACTCGGACTACGACCGGGAGAAGCTCCAGGAGCGGTTGGCCAAGCTTTCCGGCGGCGTCGCGGTGATCAAGGTCGGAGCGGCCACCGAGGTCGAACTGAAGGAGAAGAAGCACCGCATCGAGGACGCAGTGTCGACGACGAAGGCTGCCATTGAGGAAGGGGTCGTCCCCGGAGGTGGGGTCGCCCTGCTCCGTGCCCAGGCCGCCATTCTCGAGACCGCCGAAAAGCTGCCCGACAGCGACGAGGCCACCGGTGCCCGCATTGTGGCCCGCGCGGTCGAGGAGCCGTTGAAGCAGATCGCCGTGAACGCCGGCCTCGAGGGCGGCGTGATCGTCGACAAGGTGCGCAACCTCAAGGGTGCCCACGGACTCAACGCGGCTACCGGCGAGTACACCGACCTGTTCAAGGACGGCGTGATCGACGCGGCCAAGGTGACCCGGTCGGCTCTCCAGAACGCCGCCTCCATCGCCGCCCTTTTCCTGACCACGGAGGCCGTGATCGTGGACAAGCCGGAGGACGATGGCCCGGCGATGCCGGGCGGCGGCATGGACGACTTCTAGAGTCGACCCCTCCGAGGCTCCCCCTTTCGGCGAGATATCGAGGTCGTTGCCCCTGGGGTGGTTGTCACTCCGAGGGAACTAGGGTGTCATTCGCTTGCCACTCGGCTGCAACAATCCCGTGTGACAGTGGGGATCGCCTCACCCCAACCCCGAGGCAAAACGGTGCGCCCGGCTCCCCCCCCGCCGGGCGCACCGGCCTTTTCTGGGACCGGTCGCCGGCGCTCGTCGCTGGTCCCCGGCTCTCCGGGCTCTCTCTAGGATGACCAGCGTGTCTCTGACCCCGACGACCGGCTGGGGCGTGCTGCACCTGTTCTGCCGGTTGGGACCGGGCTTCGACGCCGACACCTTGCGCAAGGCGGTCGCTGCCGCCGAGGGCGACGGGTATCAGGTCGTCCCGGTCGCGCTGCTGGGTCACAAGGCGGACCTCGGCCTCATGGTGCTCGGTCCCGACGTGTGGCGGCTGCGCCGGTTCCAGACCGAGGTCGCTCGCGCCGGCGCGGCCCCGGCGCAGTCCTACGTGTCGCTCACGGAGGTGTCGGAGTACGCCGCGGGCATCCCAGACGCCATGCGCGAGGCGCGTCTGTTCCCCCGGCTCCCGCCCGAAGGCAAGTCGGCTTTCTGCTTCTATCCCATGTCGAAGCGTCGGAACCCCGCCCACAACTGGTACGCACTCGACTTCGATGCCCGCAAGGAGCTCATGCTCGGGCACGGCAAGGTCGGGCGTACCTTCAGCGCCCGCATCCTCCAGGTCATCACCGGCTCGGTCGGTCTCGACGACTGGGAGTGGGGAGTCACGCTCTTCGGTGTCCACCCCGACGATCTCAAGGACTGCGTCTACGAAATGCGCTTTGACGAGGCCTCCGCCCTCTACGCCGAGTTCGGGCCGTTCTACGCCGGGATGGTGGGAACGCTCGACGAGGTGCTGGACGTGCTCGGGGGATGACGAGCACGCCATCGGCCCGGACCGTTCCCGCGGGGCCCGTCGCTCCCGCGTCGGAGGTCGCGCCCGCGTCCGCGTCGATCGCGTTGCTCCGGCGATCCTTGCGACGTCTGGGGCGTGTGGTCGTCGCCTTCAGCGGCGGCACCGACTCGGCGCTGGTGGCCCGGGTGGCCCACGACACCCTCGGCCGCGACTCCGTGCTGTGCGCGACGGCGCTCTCGCCCTCCCTGGCCGCAGCAGAGGAGCATGACTGCCGAACCCTCGCCGCGGAGTGGGGTTTGCGCTGGACCGGCGTGCCGACCCGCGAGATGGACGACCCGGCCTACGTGGCCAACGGGGCCGACCGCTGCGCCCGCTGCAAGACGGCGCTCATGACGGCGCTCGGCCCGCTGGCCGCCGCCGAAGGGGCGACGGTCGTGCTGGGAGTGAACGTCAGCGACCTCGGCGACCACCGTCCCGGGCAGGCGGCGGCCGCGGCCGCCGGAGCCGTCTTCCCCCTCGTCGAGGCCGGTTTCACCAAGGCAGACGTCCGCGCCTGGTCTCGGCGCCTCGGCCTGCGCACGTGGGACAAGCCCGCCGCGGCCTGCCTGGCTTCGCGCCTGCCCTACGGCACGCCGGTCACCCTCGGGCGGCTGTCGGCGGTCGACTCCGCCGAGTCGGCCCTCCGCGCACTGGGCTTCTCGCAGCTGCGGGTGCGCCACCACGGCGACGCGGCGCGTCTCGAGGTCGAGACGGACGCATTGGCTGAGGTGCTGGCCCGCCGCATCGAGGTCGTGGCGGCAGTGCGCGGGGCCGGATTCACATTCGTCGCACTCGACCTCGAGGGGTTCCGCTCGGGCAGCCTCAACCGGGCCCTGACTGGGGAGGAATCAGTTCAGACGACGGCGCAAGGGAGGGTCGATCGATGAGCGTGGTTCGGGTCAAGGTGAAGCTGACGTTTCCCGAGTCTGAAGTACGCAAGGCGGTGTTGGCCACCCTCGTCCGCCGGTTCGACGTGGAGCCGAACATCCGCCGGGCCGATGTCGAGGAGCACCGCGGCTGGATCGTCTGTGAGGTCGACGGCGAGGCAGCCCAAGTCGAGGCGGCGCTGGGCTGGCTGCGCGACGAGGGCATCACGGTCGATCTGTTGGGAGACGTCCTCGAGGGTTAGTCCCCCTGCTCATCCCGGGGCACATGCCAACCCGCAGAGGAGACCTTGCGGGGCTCGTAGAAGAGGCAGCCCTCGGGGCAGCCGAAGGGCAGCGGATCGTTCGCGTCGACCTTGCACCGCTCGAGCCGCTCCCCGCGTGGTGTCGAACGCATCACGTAGTGGCGGCAATCCTCGTTGACTGACACACCCCATTCTGGCCCACCGGGCGGGGCGCGGTAGCGTCACCGGCCGTGGAGCCCTCTGACGACCGCGACGTCCCGCTGAAGACGCTCTTGCGCTGGAGCGAGGCGCTCGCCGGTATCGCCCGCACCGGCCTCGGCTTCACCGAGAGCCTCTACGAGCGTGAGCGTTTCGAGGAGATCCTCAAGGTGGCGGCAGACATCAAGGCGGAGGCCGAGGGCGACGAGGACGACGACCACGCCGGGGGCCTGGTGCAGGAGTGGATGGACTCGGTGGGGAAGGGGGTGCCGGGCTACGTCACACCCAAAGTGGCTGTGGGTGCCGCGGTCGGCAATGAGAACGGCGAGCTGCTGCTGATTCAGCGGGCCGACTCGGGCATCTGGCTCTACCCGACGGGCTGGTGCGACGTGGGCTACTCGGCCGCCGAGGTGGTGGTAAAGGAGGTCGAGGAGGAGACCGGGATCCTCGTCGAGCCGGTGCGCCTGATCGCGGTGCTCGACGGCCTGCGGCTCGGCTTCACCCGGGTCCCGCTGTACTCGCTGCTGTTCTACTGCCGCGCCCTGGGCGGCGAGATCACCCCCCATCCCCTCGAGACCCGCGCCGTGGGCTGGTTCACCCGCGAGACCCTGCCGCAGCCACTCGTCGGCTCGGAGCGCTGGGGCGAGCACGTCTTTGCCGCCATCAACGGCGAGCACCGCGACGTTCTCTACGACAGCGTGCGCCAACCGATGTGGCGGGGCGGATCGGCCGACTCGTCAGACTCTGCCGGCTCGTCAGACTCTGCCGGCTCGGCCGGTTCGTGATCACCGTAGAGCCCGCGGCGTCGGTCGACGACGACCTGGTCACGGCGGTCACCGTCCTCATCCCGCAGCTCTCGCGCTCCTCGCCGCCGCCGTCGCGCCAGGCGCTCGAGCGCATCGTCGCCGAGCCGGGCACGACCCTCTTCGTCGCTCGGGACGCGGGCCGGATCGTCGGGATCCTCACCCTGGCCGCGTTCTTGATCCCGACGGCGTACCGCGCCTGGATCGAGGACGTGGTCGTCGACGAGGCGGCGCGCGGCAAGGGCGTGGCGGCCGCCCTCGTCCGGGCCGCGCTCGACCGCGCGGCCGATCTCGGATGCCGTACGGTCGATCTGACCTCGCGCCCCGACCGCGAGGCGGCCAACCGCCTCTACGCACGCCTGGGGTTCGAGACGCGCCTCACCAACGTCTTCCGCTATGACTTGGGGGGTCCATAGGACTTGGGGGGTCCATAGGGAGGTCCTCCCGACACAAGGCGGTCAGCGGCACCAGACGCGTGCTGCCTGACGAGTAATCCCGCTCGCGGTCGCCGAGGACGTATCCGCTCGGCGACAGGGCCGTTGGCGGGGTGCCCGGCCGTTATGGTGTCCGGTGGCGCCGAGCTGGGGGTCGACGATGTCTGGGAACGGCATGCAGGGAAGAAACTGGGTGCTCGCCGCGATGATCTTCGCGGTCTCCATGACGTTCATCGACCAGACGATCGTCTCCATCGCCGTCCCGAGCATCCAGCGCGAGCTCGGCCTCAGCTCGACCGGCGTCCAGTGGGTGGTCAACGGTTACCTGATCGCGCTCGCAGCGCTGTTCGCGCTCGGCGGCCGACTCTCCGACATCTTCGGGCACACCAAGATGTGTGTGATCGGCGTCATCATCTTCGTCGTCGCGTCGACGATGTGCGGCCTGACACCGACGGGATCGGCGGCAGAGGCGTGGATCGTCGGCTTCCGCGTCCTCCAGGGTGCCGGCGGCGCGCTGATGTTCCCCGCCGCGCTCGCCATCGTCGTGAACACGTTCCCGCTACGCGAGCGGGGCAGGGCGCTCGCGCTGTTCTTCGGCATCGCGGGCGGTCTGACCGCGATAGGGCCGATTCTGGGCGGGTACCTCACCCAGTGGACATGGCGCGCCATATTCTGGGTGAACATCCCGGTGGCGCTCATCGCGTTGGTCCTCATCGCGGTGTCGAAACCCAAGACGCAGTACAAGCGCGCTCCCATCGACTACCGGGGCGCCGTGCTCATCGCCGTCGGCATCGCGTTGACCATCTTCGGCCTGCAGCAATCGGCCCTGTGGAGCTGGAGCAACCCCTGGACGTGGATCTGCATCGTCGTGGGCCTGGCGATCATCGGTGTGTTCGTCTTGGTGGAGCTCCGGACGGCCTCTCCCCTCATTCAGGTCTCGATCTTCCGCGTCCGCGCCTTCTCGGTCGAGAACCTCGTCCTGATGATCGCCATGATGGCCTTCATCCCGATCTTCTTCTTCGCCAGCGAGTACGCGCAGATAGCCCTGCACAAGAAGGCGTCGCAGGCCGGCATCTTCCTGCTCTTCTTCTTCGTCGGGTTCGTGGTCATGGCCCAGGTCGGTGGTCGCATGCTCGACAGGCAGGGCGCCAAGCGCGCCGTCGTGCTGGGGTGTGCCCTGGCTGCCGTCGGGTTCGGCATGTGGGCCTCCAAGGTCACGAGCCTGTCCTTCGACCAACAGAGGATCTGGGTGATCGTGGCCGGGGCCGGGATGGGGTGGATGTTGGGCCCCGCCAACACGGACGCGGTGAACCGGGCCGGGAACCTCTCCTACGGCGAGGCCACGGGCATCACCCAGACCATCCGGAACTTCGGTGCCAGCCTCGGGCTGGCTGCCCTCGGGACCATCCTGCTGTTCAACTTCCGCTCGCACCTGACTTCGTCCCTGCAGGCCGCCGGGGACCCGCACGCGGCCAGCACGGCCGCCGCTATTACCCAGTCCCAGCAGGGACGCGGTTCGGTGGCGTCCATTCCGCACTACGTCTCGCTCGATTTCGCTCATGCCACCGAGGCGGTGCTCTTCGTGATGTGCGGGATCATGGCATTGGCCGGCCTGATCGCGCTCCTCGGACTGGAGCGTGGTCGCCAGGAAGCAGTTCCCGGAGTCGAGCGCGGGACCGAGGCGACAGCGGCTCAGTCCGTTTGATCTCCACGACCGGGCGGCCGACACTCGACGGACCTTCGGCACCCGGCCGGTCGAGTGAGCGCGTGAGATGCGGCGCGACGATCCGGCCTCGCCGCGGTGCCGTAGCCTCGCGCCCGTGTCAGGCATATCGGGTCCCTGTCGTGACTGGTTCTGCAGGCTCGGTTCGGGTCGGCGCACGCGCCGGCTCGCGGTCTCGGTGATCGCGCTGAGCGCCGCGGCGGTGCTCGCGACGGGTTGCAGTGCCGTAACCAGGGTGAGCGGCGCGCTGCACAACGCAGCGGGGAACAAGGCGACCGTCGACGCGTTCGCCCAGAACTTCAACCGTGACCAGACCGTTTCGTTCGAGGCGACGTACACCACAACCGGGAGCTCACCGGCCACGATCGTGTATGCGGTGAACCCGTCGAGCAACGAGGTGGCGTTCCGCTCGACCACGTCGGCGTCCGACGGGGCGAACGTGTGGGCGTTCGCGAACTCGTCGGGGGGGTACGTGTGTAACCAGAGCGGCCCGGGTGAGCCTTGGAGCTGCTCCAAGGGCAGTCTCCGCTCGGCGGAGGTGAGCAAGCTGGCCGACATCTATACGCCGTCGCACTGGATCAACTTCCTCAAGGGCTTCTCCCTCGTGGCCGGTCTGACCGGTGACAAGGTCACGTCTTCGACCATGTCACTCAACGGCTTCGACGTGGATTGCGTGGACGTCGTGGCCAAGGGGGTGCCCGGAACCAGCACCATCTGTTCGACCTCCCAGGGGATCCTGGGCTACGTCAAGGTGGCGCAGAATTCGACGAGCTTCGAGATCACGAACTACTCGTCGTCGCCCAACCAAGCGCTCTTCCAGCTTCCCCCGGGCGCGACCGTCACTTCGACCACGACGTGAGCCGGCGAGGGATCCGGGTGGGGCTCGAGGTGGGGAAGACGTGGGTGTTCGCTTCGGCGGTGGACTGGCCCGGATGGTGCCGGCGAGGAAAGGGCGAGGACGCGGCGCTGGCCACCCTGATGGACTACACCGACCGCTACGCCGCGGTGGCCGGCACTGAGTTCCGCGGTGGCACACCGCAGTTGGTCGGTCGCGTCCCCGGCGACGCCACGACGGACTTCGGCGCTCCAAACATGGTGGGTCCCTGGGACGACGAACCCTGGTCAGGCGCGGAGGCGGCGCGCCAGGTCGGCCTGCTCCAAGGTTGTTGGCGCGCCTTCGACGCTGCGGTTTCGGCTGCGCCTGTGGTGCTCCCGAAGGGCCCCCGTGGAGGGGGACGCGACCGTGACGGCATCGTCGATCACACGCGCGAGGCCGAGCGGAGCTATGCCCGGAAGGTGGAGGTCCGGTTGCCGCCGCGCACACCGTGGCCGGAACAGCGGGCGGCCATCAGCCGCGCCCTCCTCGACGAGAAGGTTTCGGCGGGTGAGACGCGTTGGCCACCGCGCTACCTGGTGCGCCGCGTCGCATGGCACGTGCTCGACCATGCCTGGGAGCTCGAGGACAAGAGCGTCCGATGACCACCTTCATCACGCGGTACGACACCTCGGGCCCGGGCGTGAGGCTCGCCGTCAAGGACCTCATCGACATGGAAGGAGAGCCGACGACCGCCGGCTGCCGCGCCGTGGCCAAGCGGGCACGACCGGCCGAGCGAGACGCCGCCTGTCTCGCGGGGGCCCGCGCCGCCGGCGCGCGCATCGTGGGCCGTACCAACCTGCACGAGCTGGCCCTTGGAGTGACGGGCATCAATCCGTGGTACGGCACGCCGGTGAACCCGCTCGATCCGACCCGGGTGCCGGGCGGGTCATCGAGCGGCTCGGCCGTGGCGGTCGCCACCCAAGAGGCCGACGTGGCCTACGGCAGCGACACCGGTGGCTCGGTGCGGATTCCGTCGGCATGTTGCGGCACAGCCGGCTTGAAGACGACGTCGGGCCGCATCCCCCTCGAGGGGGTGTGGCCGCTGTCGCCGAGTTTCGACACCGTAGGACCGATGGCGCGCGACGTGGCGGGCCTCGTGGCCGGCATGGAGTTGCTCGAGCCGGGCTTCGCCGTCCCCGAGCTCGGCGAGGTGAGGATCGGGAGGCTTCCTGTCGAGGCGGACCCGGCGATCACATCGGGGATTGAGCACGCGTTGAGGCTCACCGGCTGGACGTGTGCCGAACTGGCGGTGCCGGGCTGGGACGAGGCAGCGATGCAGGCCGGCCTGTTGCTGGTCGTCGAGGCCTGGCACACCGACCACGCGCTGGTGGCCGAGGACCCGGAGGGCATCGGCGAGGGCGTGCGTGCGCGGCTGGAGCTCGGCGCTGCGTTCGACGACGCCGCCATCCGCCATGCCTGGGCCGTCCAGCGGGAACTGACGGCGGCGCTCCAGCGCGCTTTCGCCGAGGTGGACTTCTTGGTGACTCCGACCCTGACCATCTTCCCGCCGCCTCTCGAGGACGGGGACGATCTGCTCGTGGCGCGTTGCACCTTGCCGGTGAATCTCGCCGGCGTTCCCGCGCTCTCGCTCCCGGTGCCGAGCGACGGTACCTTCCCGGCCAGCTTGCAGCTGATCGGACCAGACGGGAGCGAGGAGCGCTTGCTCGCCGCGGGCGCCGTGCTCGAGGCGGCGGTGGCCGCGGGCTGAACAGGACCTGAGCTCCGGCGGTCGTGGACCCGGCTCGGGGACGACGGGGAGATCAGAGAGCGGTCGCCCCGCGGTCCACCCAGAAGCGATTCAGCGCTCGTTGGCTCTTGACCACCCAGACGAACCATCCCACGAGCGGGAGGAGGATCCAGAATCCTGTCGCCGCGCTCACAGGTCGCTGCTCCCTCTCGCGCGAGTAGAGGTGGCCGATCTCGGCTGGCAGCAAGAAGATATTGACGATGCCGACGAAGATTGCCAGGACCAGCCCAACGACGCCACCGACGCCCTGGCCCGAATAGGCGTTCGTCTCGTCGAAGCTGGCGTACTGCCAGTAGAGCCCGTAAATGCCGAGCGTGATCACCGTCAGGACCGCGATCACCCACGGACGCCTGGGTGTGCCCAGTACCCCGGTAGGACCCGTCCCCCGAGACCGCTGGTCCATGTCGGCCGGCGTCGAGGGCGGGATGCGTGACGACCCCTGAGCAGTCGACGGTGACGTTTCCGAAGCCACGGAAGCCTGGTGGAGCTGGTAGATGGGATTTTCCTCGGGTGGGTACCACTTGCCGTCATTGGCGAGCCACCAGCCCGGACCCTGCGATGCGTCAGACATCGGGAAACCGCCTTCTAGAAATGCGTCATCCGGGTTCTCCCGTGTCCGGCCCTGAGGCCGTGTCAGAAGGCTGCGCAAGGTTCTGTGCCTTTCTTTCTCTCCGGTCGAGCCCGGTAGCCGCTGCCAGAGGTGTTGCGAGGAGGCTAAGCCGGGGCGGTTGCACCAGGATGACGATGATGTGACACCGCCCGGTTCGTCCTTTCTCCCGGGCCCGGGAGGCTGAGCGGAGCCCGAACTCGGGCCGTGCGCCCGTCACGCCGGCGCTCTCGGAGCGCGACAGTGGTGGCATGGAGGCGTCAGGCATGGAGGCGTCAGGCATGGAGGCGTCAGGCATGGAGATCGAGGTCTGGTCCGACTTCGCGTGCCCGTGGTGCGCGCTCGGCCTGGCCCGGCTCCGGACGGCACGGTCCCGGCTTGAGCACGGGGACCAGCTGCGGGTGGCCCACCGCTCGTACGAGCTCGACCCCCGGGCGCCCGCCCGCCGGGAGCTCTCCATGGCCCAGGCGGTCTCTCGCAAGTACGGGATTGGCCCCGAGCAGGCCCGGGCCGGCCAGGCCCGGCTCGCCGAGCTCGGCCGCGAGGACGGGATCGTCCTCGACTTCGACCGTGTCCAGCTGGGCAACACCTTCGACGCCCACCGGCTGGCGCAGGCGGCACGCGGGCAAGCGTGCGAAGAGGCGCTTCTCGGGGCCCTCTTCGAGGCGTACTTCGCCGAGGGACGGCTGCTCTCGGACCATCGTGTCCTGCGGGAGGTCGCGGCCGGAGCCGGCCTCGACGCGGAGCTGGTCGACCGGGTGCTCAGCGGGTCCCTGTACGCGAAGGAAGTGCGCGACGACGAGGCGGCGGCTTACGAGCTCGGGGTCACCGGCGTGCCCTTCTTCCTCGTCGACGGCGCCTGGCCCATCCCCGGAGCGCAGGACGTCGACACGATGGTGACGGTCCTGACGAGGGCCTGGGCCCGCTCGGCGCGCTGAGTCAGCGCATGGTGTCGAGGATCTCGTCGACCATGTCGATGGTCGTATCGGGGTGCAAGAAGGCGAACCGCGCCACCGTCTCGCCCTCCCAGCTCGTCGGAGTGACGAAGCCGATCTGCGACTCGAGCAGGCGCGCCGACCAGGCGTCGTAGTCCGGCTTGGCCCAGCCGGGCCGGCGGAACAGAACGATGGAGAGCCCGCGCTCGCGGACGAGCTCCACGTGTGAAGCGCGGATGATGCGCCCGACGGCCCGCTCGGCGGTGGCGAGCCCCGCCTCCACGGCGTCGCGGTACGCATTTAGGCCGTTGACCGCCATGGAGAACCACAACGGCAAGCCGCGGGCGCGGCGGGTCAGGTGGAAGGCGTAATCGCTCGGGTTCCACTCTTCGGGGTTCTCGCTGTGGAGGACCTCGAGGTAGTGGGCGTCCTGCGTGTGGACCGCCTTGGCCAGGTTGGGCCGGCGGTAGACGAGCGCGGCGCAGTCGAAGGGGGCGAACAGCCATTTGTGCGGGTCGACGATGAACGAGTCGGCGCGCTCGAACCCTTCGAAGCGCCACCGTGCAGACGGCGCGAAGAGTGCTGCGGCCCCGCCGTACGCACCGTCGATGTGGTACCACAGCGATCGCTCGGCCGCGACGTCGGCGACGCCGGCGAGGTCGTCGACGATCCCGGCGTTGGTGGTTCCGGCCGTGGCCACGACAGCGACGACATCGTCGGCGCGCTCGTGCGCGTCCAGCGCGGCGCGCAGCGCCTCGCCGGTAAGGCGATGGTTCTCGACCGGCACGGTCAGCGACCCGACCCCGAGCACGCGGAGCGCCTTGCCCACCGAGGAATGGGCGTCCTCGCTGTGCGCGACGAGCGGTCGCAGCGGGGCATCTCCGCCGCGCCGGTGCCCTGCCGTGTCGCGGGCGACCATCAGCGCGGAGAGGTTTCCCGCGGAGCCGCCGGAGACGAAGCAGCCTCCCGCACCGGCGGGGAGACCCGCCTCGGACGACAGCACAGCGAGCGCCTGGTTCTCGGCCACGACGACGCCTGCCGCCTCCAACCATGAGGTGCCGTGCAGCGAGGAGCACGACACGAACATGTCGAAGAGAAGGGAGGCCTTGGTGGGAGCGGCGGGGATGAAAGAGAGGAACCTCGGGCTGTCGCAGGACACGACGGCGGTGGCCAGCTTGTCCACCCAGAGCTCGAGCACGTCGGCCGCGTCGTTGCCCTCGGGCCGCATCAGGCCGGCCAGCTCGGCGTCGAGCGACTCGACCAGACCGCCGAAGTCGAGCGACACCGGGTCCATCGACAGGCGTTCGCGGCACGCCTCGAAGATCAGGTCGGTCATGCCCTCGTCGTAGTGGAACATCCTGCTCGCCATCAGGGTGCCTCGGGCGTGGGGTCCTGGGCGGCCCGCCAGGCCTCCTCGGCTCGGCTCGCCACGTCGTGGAGCGGTGCCCCCGTGCTCGCGGCCACCTGGGCGACGTCGTCGAACTCCGGCTTGGCCCGGTCCCCGGCGACCTTCATGCGCACGGTCACGCCGTCGACGGTCACCTCGTCGAGCTCGCGGGCGAGGGGCCACCGTTCCACCGTGGCCGCGCGCACGCCCAGAGTCCCGGTGGTCCGGTGGATCTCACGCCGGAGCGAGTCGGCGCGCGCCGAATCGGCCAGCACATGCAGGACGTTTCCCGGCCGCCCCTTCTTCATCGTGACGGGGCTCACCCACGCGTCGAACGCACCGGCGTTCAGCAGGGCCCCGATGGCGTAACCGAGCTGCTCCCCCGTGGCGTCATCGAGGTTCGTCTCCAACAGGAGCGCCGGCTGTCCCGGACCGACCTCCTCGGGGGCGCGACCGCGGCCGACTACGACCTGGGTGCAGTTGGGGAGGCCGTCGAGCTCCGCTGCTCCGCCTCCGAAGCCCGACGAGGTCACGGTCATGGGCGGTAGCGGTCCGAAGGACGTGCACAGCGAGGCCACGAGCGCCGCCCCGGTTGGCGTGGTCAGCTCCACCCCGACGTCGCGACCGTACGTGGGCACCCCTTCGAGCAGTCGCACGGTCGCCGGTGCAGGGTTGGGCAGCCACCCGTGCGCGGTATGCACCATGCCGGTACCCGTGGCGACGGCGGAGGCGTGGACGGAGTCGACGCCGAGGACCTCGAGGGCGGCCGACGTCCCGACGACGTCGACGACGGCGTCATGGCCGCCGACCTCGTGGAGGTGCACCTGATTCAGGGGCCGGCGGTGCAGCGCGGATTCGACCTCGGCGATCGCCCGGAACACGGCCAGGGACCGCTCGGTGACCCGCTCGGGCAGCTCGGCGGCGGTGACGAGCGACACCAGGGCGGCGTAGTCGCGGAACCCGCCTTCGCCGCGCACGAGGGCTCTGGTGCAGGCGACGCCGCCGCGCAGTCCCGCCTCGAATCGGAGCTCCCATCCGGGCAGATCCAGGCGACCGAGCAGGCGCCCGATCTCGTCCGTGTCGGCTCCGGCGTCGACCAGCGCGCCCAGGGCCATGTCACCGGCGATGCCGGCGAAGCAGTGGAACCAGGCCACCGTCGTTCCGGCGTTCCCGCCGGCCCCGATGGGCGTCACGGGAGCAGCCGAGCCACGGCGCAGGCCGCCCCGTACCCGTTGTCGATCCCGACGACGGTCACGCCCGACGAGCACGACGAGAGCATGGCCAGCAACGCCGTCACCCCCTCGAGCGCCGCGCCGTAGCCGGTGCTGGTCGGTACGGCCACAACCGGTGCGGGCGTCAGGCCCCCGATGACGCTGGCGAGGGCGCCCTCCATCCCGGCGACCACGACGACGGCCGCCGCCGCCGCGACGGTATCGACCTCGGCCAGGAGCCGGTGCAGCCCGGCCACGCCGCAATCGGTCAGCAAGGTGGCGCCGAGGCCGAGGGCGGCGAGGACGGCGACGCATTCGGTGGCGACGGGCAGGTCCGCGGTCCCGGCGGTCACGACCACGACGTCGTCCCGGCGCTCGGGGGCAGGGCGGAACACGACCGTCGAGAGCGACCCGGTGCCCGCGAGGACCCCCGGGCCGGCGCCGATCGCCTGGGCCACCGCAGATGCTGCTTTGACCTGGTTTTCGTCGGCCCGGGTGAGCAGCACCGGTCCGTCGCCCCCCTTGAGCAACTCCTCGACCACGGCGGCGCAGTGCTCCGGCGTCTTGCCGGGCCCGTAGACGGCCTCGGGCATGCCCAGGCGCAGGTCACGGTGGTGGTCGACCCGGGCGAAGCCGAGGTCGGCGTAGGGCACGCGCCGCAAGAGGCGTACCGCCTCGTCGGGCGAGCATTCGCCTCTGGCGACCTGTTGAATCAACGTACGAAGGGAGGAAGCGTCCATGACCTGCCCTATCCTGCCCAACCGTGACCCCGCCTGCGACCACGGTGGCCTACCTCGGGCCCGCAGCCACCTTCACCGAGGAGGCGCTCCTCACCCAGCCCGACCTGGCCAACGCCGGTCTGGTGCCACTCGTGACCATCACCGCGGTGCTCGACGCGGTGGCCTCCGGCAAGGTCGACCTGGGCTTCGTGCCTATTGAGAACGGGATTGAGGGGACGGTCAGCGCCACGGTCGACGGGCTCATCCACGACGTCGACCTGCGGGTCCAGCGCGAGGTCGTGATGGACATCCACCTCCACCTCATGGCTCCCCGCGGCACCACGCTCGAAGAGATCCGCCACGTCTCGTCCTACCCGCACGCACTGGGCCAGTGCCAGCGGTTCCTGGCCCGGGCGCTTCCGGGAGCGGAGCAGCGGGCGGCCAACTCGACCGCCGATGCGGCCCGGCTGCTCGGCGAGTCCGGGGCGCACGACGGCGCAGCCATCTCGCCCCGCCTGGCAGCCGAGCGCTACGGGCTCGAGATCCTGGCCGAGGACGTAGAGGACCACCCGGAGAACCAGACCCGGTTCGTCCTGCTGGCCCAGCACCGGGTGCCCCGGCCCACCGGCCACGACAAGACGAGCATCGTGTGCTTTCAGCGAGCGGACCATCCCGGAAGCCTGCACGGCATCCTGGGCCAGTTCGCGGCGCGCAACATCAACCTGACCAAGCTCGAGTCGCGTCCCACCAAGCAGGGTCTCGGCGACTATTGCTTCGTCATCGACCTCAACGGGCACGTCGGCGACGAGGTGGTCGCCGACTGCCTGCGCGACCTGCACGCCTCGTTGGCCGGCCTGAAGTTCCTCGGCTCCTACCCGGCGGGCGGCGAGCACGGTCCGGAGCAGCGACGCCAGGCCGACGCCGCATGGCAGGCGGCGGACGAGTGGCTACGGGGGCTGCGCGACGCGATGGGCTGAGTCCGGCGAGGCGGGCTCCCGGGTGGGTCCGATGGCAGCCGCTGGTACTGTGCCTCCCCGGGAGGGCGACGTGACGCTGCAGACCATCGACGTCGACCAGCATCTCTTCGAGTCCAGGACGACCTGGTCCGATTACATGGAGCCGTCGCAGCGCGACGACGCGCTGTCCATCACCGACGACGACGCCGGGTGGCCGTGGCTGACCTGGCGCGGCGAGAGGCTCACCTGCCTGGAGGTGCCGGTGCCCGAGCGTTCGGAGCTGATCGGCGCGGACCGGCTACGCCGGCTGCGGGGTGAGCGGGCGCCGGCGTCCTTCGACGAGCTGGTGCCCGACTCGTACCGTCGGGCGTCGTCCCGGTTGGACTCCCTCGACGAGTTCGGGATCGACGCCGCCGTGCTGTTCCCCAACTACGGGCTCCTCTGGGAGCAGCGGTTGGCGTCGGACCGGAACGCGCAACGGGCCAACGCCCGCGCCTACAACCGCTTCGTGGCGGAGTGCTGCTCCGACGGTGGTGGCCGGCTCTTCGGCGTCGCGCACGTGCTGTTGCACGACCCGGCGTGGGCGGTCGAGGAGATCCGGCGCGTGCGCGCCGAAGGCGTCCGGATGGCCATGATCGCCCCGGCGCCCGTGGACGGGAAGCCGCTCTCGCACACCGACTTCGACCCCGTCTGGGCGGCATGCAGCGACGAGGGGGTGGCGCCGGTCTTCCACGTCTCCGCTTTCGAGAGCCCGATCCACCCGGCCTGGCGCGAGGGCGAGCAGGACAACGGGGAGCAGCTCTTCGACTCCATCTTCTTGTACCTGGCGCCTGCGGTGGCCCTGGCCAACCTCATCCTGCACGGCGTGCTCGAGCGGTTCCCCTCGCTGCGGATCGGGGTGGTGGAGCTGACGGCGAGCTGGGTCCCGAGCTTCCTGCTTCACCTCGACGGTGCGTCGGACTTCTACGCGCAGCGCCACGGCGAGCCCTTCCGGCGACTCGGGGCGAGGCCGTCGGAATACTTCCTGCGCCAGGTCCGGGTGGCAGCGTTGCCCTACGAGATGCCGAACCGCCTCGTGCCCAAGGTCGGCGAGGACACGTTCATGGTCGGGAGCGACTGGCCGCACGCCGAAGGCGTGGCCGACCCCATGGGCGCGGCGAAGCGGGCCACGTCCGGCTTGTCCGAGCAGGCCCGGGCGAACCTGCTCGGTGCCAACGCGATGTGGCTGCTCGGGCTGTGACGATCGACCTCGAAGCCGCCGCCGAGCAGCGCGAGCGACTGCGCGTCGCCTACCTGCGCCCGACGGGGGATCGGCCCGCCTCCACTGCCCGAGGCGTCCACCACCTCGCGCTCTTGTGCTCAGACGTCGAGCGGACCATTCGCTTCTACCAGGAGCTGCTCGGGTTCCCCCTGGTCGAGTTGTTCGAGAACCGTGACTACAAGGGGTCGACGCACCTCTTCTTCGACCTCGGCCACGACAACACCCTCGCGTTCTTCGACTTCCCCGGACTCGGGCTCGGTCCCTATGCCGAGGTGCTGGGCGGGTTCCACCACCTGGCCATCTCGGTCGACCGGGCTCAGTGGGACGCGGCCCGGTCGCGCCTGGAGCAGGCCGGCATCGCCACCCAGGTCGAGAGCGAGGTCTCGCTCTACTTCTCCGACCCCGACGGGGCGAGGCTCGAGCTGATCGCCGAGGACCTGGGCTCGCTGTACGGAACGCCCCTGCACTGATGGCGGTGACCGGCCTGGCCAACCTGGCCGTCAAGGTGGCCGACGCCGACCTGGAATCCGCCTGCGCCTGGTATGCGGCGGCGGGCGCACGCGTGACCGAGCCCGTTCATTGGGAGAACGGTCGGCGGGCCGATGTCGAGCTCGGGGCGCTCTCGCTCACGCTGTTCACCCGTGCCATCTACGAGGACGCGTGCACGCTGCCCGAGGAGGGGTTCTTGCACCCGGCGCTCTTCGTCGACGACCTCGATGCCGAGCTCGCACGACACCGCGTCCTATGGGGTCCGCGCGTCGTGAGCGGCTCCTTCGGAACGCGGCGCATCGCCTTCGTGGAGGCACCGGGTGGCATCCGGCTCGAGTTCATGGAGCAGGTCGCGGACCCGCCGGATTGAGGTCCTGCTCGTCCCCACTCTCCCTGACGGACCCGTGTGAGAATCCGGCGAAAGGATCCACACTCCCTCAGGAGGGCGCCATGACCACGACGGACGCGACGGCGGCGGAGACGGCAGCGGGGCCGCCGGCACCGAAGCTCGGCTACACCAAGGACGGCACCCCGGTATGGGCCCACACGCATCGTTTCGCCAAGATGGACACGTCCGCGCAGCGGTTCAACGCGGCCGTCGGGCTGAGGATCACGGTCCTCGTCGGAACCATGTGGGCCGCCTACCTGTTCGCCGCCATCGCGTTGATCAGCCTGCCGGACAACATCCACAGCACGCAGCTGCTCATCTTGTGGATCAGCTCGAGTTTCCTGCAGCTCGTGCTGCTGCCGATCATCATCGTCGGCCAGAACATCCAGGCGCGCGCGGCGGACGCTCGGACCGCCAAGACGTTCGAGGACGTCGAGGACGCGCGCAACGAGATCGCGCGGGCCATCGACCTCCTCGACGTCCACACCGCCGGCGGCCTGCACGACGCGGTGCAGTTGATCATTCAGGCCATGGACGCGGGTGGGACGCCGGGCGCCGGTGCCGGGACGCCGGTACCGGCGAACTGACGCGCGGCCGCGTCGCGGGTCAGCCGGCTTCGAACGCTTCGTCGAGATCCAACAAGGCCGGACGACCGGCGGTCCGGGGGGCTCGGAGCGAGGGCAGCGTGAGCATGGCGACGACCGCGGTGGCGACGAGGACCAGGGCGGCCACGGCGAAGGCGAGGGTGTACCCGTCGCTGAGCGCGGCGGCCGCGTGGGCCGGACTGGCCGGAGACGTCAGGACCCCGGCCGTCCGTTTGGCGGCCAACGTGGCCAGCACCGCCAGCCCGATGGATGCGCCGACCGTCCGCGAGGTGTTCAGGAGGCCCGAGGCGAGACCGGCGTCGGCCTGAGGCACGCCGGCCGTGCCGGCCACGGCGACGGGGGTGACGGTGAGACCCATACCCAGGCCGATGAGTATGAAGGGCCCGAACAGATCGGCCAGGAACGTGCTGTGCGGTGTGATCCTGGTCATCCACGCCAGGCCCGCGGCCGCCACCAGCGTTCCGATCAGGATCAGGGGCCGGGGACCCATTCGTGAGACGAGGCGGGAGACGATCTGCGCACCGGCCGCGATGAGGAGGGTCTGGGGCAGGAAGGCCAGGCCCGCCTGGAGCGGGCTGAAGCCGAGGACGTGTTGCATGTAGAGAGTCTCGAAGTACCAGGACCCGAACAACGCACCGAACATGAGGAACATGACCGCGTTGGCCCCGCTGACCGATCGGGACCGGAAGATCCGCAGCGGGACCAGGGGTGCCTTCGACACGCGCGCTTGCAGCAGGAGGAATCCGGCGATGAGGGCCAGTCCGATCGCCATCGGCACCAGCACCTGAGGGGAGCCCCACGGATAGGTCTCGGTGCGCACGATGGCGTAGACGAAACTGACGAGGCCGGCCGTGACCGTGACGGCGCCGGCGAGGTCGAGCTGGCGATGGGCCAGCTCCGCCTTCGACTCGGGGACGTAGCGTCGTGCCGCCACGAGCGCGACGGCGCCGATGGGCACATTGACGAACAGGATCCAGCGCCAGTTGAGGAACTCCGTGAGGATGCCTCCGAAGAGCGCGCCGGCCGAGGCGCCGGCCGAGGAGACCGCGCTCCACGCTCCGAGTGCCCGGGCGCGCGCCGGCCCTTCGGCGAAGGTGGCGGTGAGGATGGTAAGCGTCGCCGGGGCCAAAATGGCCGCGCCCAGACCCTGGATCGCCCTGGCGGTGATGAGCCACGCCTCGCTCTGCGCCATCCCGCCGAGCAGGCTCGAGGCCGTGAACACACCCAGGCCGAGGAGGAAGACCCGGCGCCGGCCGAAGACGTCCGCCGCCCGGCCCCCGAGCAGGAGGAACCCGGCGAAGGTCAGCGTGTAGGCGTTGACGATCCACTGCAGACCCGAGGTGCTGAAGTGCAGGTCGCGTTGGATCGACGGCAGCGCGACATTGACGATGGACGCGTCGAGGACGACCATGAACTGGCCGACGAGCACCAGCCCCAGAACGAGCCACGGCGGGACCGTCCTACCGGGCGCGACCCTCTATTACTCCGCCCGGGTCCACTTCGCCGCGCACGCGTCTCCCTCTCGGCTTTTCAGATCGTCACCGCTCCCCCGAAGGGTCAACGCGCACGGGGGGAGGGCTATTCCGTCGGTCGCTCCATCACGAGCCGGGCCCGGCGCATCGACCGGCGGCCGTCTCCGTTCCCGTCCGGCCACGCCGTGTCAGGATCGGCGGTGTGACGGATCCACCGGATTCAACGGATTCACCGGTCCCGCCGGATCCGCCGTCCGGGCTCGCACGCGACGTTCCCTATGCCTACGCCTCGGTCGTACCCGGAGGCCGGCTGTTGATCTTCACGGCGGGATCGTGCCCGCTCGATCCCGCCGGTGCGACGGTGGCGCCGGCCGACGTAGCCGGGCAGGCCGAGCAGGTGATGGACAACCTCGAAGCCGCGTTGCAGCGAGCGCAGGCCACCTTGCAGGACGTGGTCAAAACGACCGTCTTCGTCGCGAGCGCGGCCCGCGAGGATCTGCTCGTGGCCTGGGATGTGGTCCACCGCCGCTTTGCCGACCACGAGCCCCCAAGTACCCTCCTCGGCGTCAGCGCTCTGGGTTGGCCCGGCCAGCTGGTCGAGGTGGAAGCGGTGGCGGCTGTCGAGAGCCGCGACCAGAAAGTCTCGGGTTGACGTCGAAACGGTCGTCACCCGTTCGTGTAGAGGGTGACGACCGGCGACCGGCTGGTTCGAGACGACGAAAGAGGTGTCATCGATGACGCAATACCTACTCAGCGTGCCCATGACCGAGGGCGCACCGGCTCCGGACCCTGCGCAGATGCAGCACGCATACGACCAGGTGACACTGCTCAACGCCGAGTTGTAGTCGGCCGGCGCCTGGGTGTTCGCCGGGGGCCTCCTCCCGGTGTCGTCCGCCACCGTGGTGCGCGCCGACGGTGACCAGGTGCTCGTCACCGACGGCCCCTTCACCGAGTCCAAGGTGCACCTCGGCGGCGTCTGGGTGATTGAGGCGCCCGACCTCGACGCGGCACTCGCCTGGGCGACCAAGGCGACCCGGGCCTGTGGTCAGCCGGTCGAGGTCCGTCCCTTCCAGGAGATCCCCGAGGGCTGACGGGCCCGTCGACCGGTCAGCACCTTGGGCTCCGACCGGGCAAGACTGGGATGGTGACCCAAGGCTGGCGCGTGCAGCGAGTGGACCATCGGGACCCCTCGGTTCCCTTGGAGGACATCGTGCGCCTCATCGATCTGGCCGGCACCGCCACGGCGGCCGCCTACAGCCGGAGCGACGTGGTCGAGGCGCTCAACGACCAGCAGCCGGCCGCGGTCGCGTTCGCGTCAGGGCGGCTCGTCGGCGTCGCCGTCGCCTGCATGGCCGGCCGCGACGCTCACCTGGTGGCCCTGGCCCTCCACCCGAGTTGGCGGAACCGGGGCATCGGCTCGGCGCTGCTTCGCGAACTGGACCAGGAAGCGATCCATCGCGGTGCTCTTCGCATGCTGGCCCTGGTCCAGCCGGGTCAGGTCGGGGAGATCGCGTTCGCACACCAGGGCTTCGATCGGGTGGACGGACTCCACCTCTACGTCAGGGCTGCGTCCATGGTGCCCGAGGAGCTCGAGGTCGTCGAGCGCTTCGGCGGGCACTTCCCGCCCACTGGTCTTTGGGAGGAGATGAAGGGCTTCTCGAAGACCAAGGACCTCCTGGAGCGCCGCATCGTCGCTCCGCTGGCGCACGCCGAGCTGGCGGACAGCGTCGGGCTGCGGGCACCGGCGGCGGTCATGCTCTTCGGACCGCCCGGGACCGGCAAGACTTCGTTCGCACGTGCCGTGGCGTCGCGACTCACCTGGGCGTTCGTCGAACTCCACCCGTCACTCCTCGGCCACGGCACTGCCGCAGCAGCGACGTTGCGCGCCGCGCTGGACGAGCTCGTGCACGTGGATCGTCTGGTGTGCTTCATCGACGAAGCGGACGAAATCGCCTCGGCGCGCTGCCACCCGGCCCGAGAGCCAGCCCATCGTGAACGAGCTCCTGAAGTCGATCCCCGTCTTCAAGTCCCGGCCGGGACGCCTGATGGTGATGGCAACGAACTCCATCGCCTCCATCGACGCAGCCATGCTCCGACCGGGACGCTTCGACCTCATCATTCCGATCGGCGCGCCCGACGGTGCCGGCAGGATCGAGCTGGCGGGGGAGTTCCTCCAGACGTGTGATCCGGAGGATGTCGCCGAACGTACGGAGGGATTCACGCCTGCAGACTTCGCGTTGGCCGCTCAGCGGGCGGCGCAATTGGCGTTCGACCGTGCGCTCGCCGGGGGTGCCCCGGAGGTGACATCCGCCGACAGTTTGGAAGCCGTGGCGCGGACACGCCCCAGCGTCGACCCGGTCGCGGCGGCTGCGTTCGACGAGGAGTCGGACGCGTTCGCCAGACTGTGAGTCGCCTCGGACGGGATCGATCCGTCCGGAGGTAGCGAGTCCTCCAGACGTAACTGGCTGCGACGTGCGACAATTCTCCATGCGCGTCCACCTGGTCGACGGCACCTACGAGCTGTTCCGCCATTTCTTCGGGGCCCCACCCCATCGCAACGCGGCGGGCCAGGAGGTGGCGGCGGTGAGGGGCGTGCTGGGTTCCGTGCTGCAACTGCTCGCCGAGGGTGCGACCCACGTGGGCGTGGCGACCGACCACGTGATCGAATCCTTCCGCAACGAGCTGTGGCCTGGTTACAAGACCGGAGATGGTGTGGACCCCGACCTGCGGTCCCAGTTCTGGCCCCTCGAAGATGCTCTTGCTGCCATGGGCATCGTGGTGTGGGCGATGGTCGACGACGAGGCGGACGATGCGCTGGCCAGCGCGGCGGCGGTCGCCGACGACGACGCGCGGGTGGAACAGGTCGTCATCTGCACACCGGACAAGGACCTCGGTCAATGTGTCCGTGGAACCCGGGTCGTCCAGATGGACCGGCGCAAGCAGGTCGTGACGGACGAGGCGGGGGTGATCGCCAAGTTCGGAGTGCCGCCCGCCTCCATTCCCGACTACCTGGCCCTGGTGGGCGACAGTGCCGACGGCTTTCCGGGGCTGCCCGGGTGGGGGGCCAAGTCGGCCGCGGCGGTGCTGGCCCGGTGGAGGGACATCGAGTCCATTCCCGCGAGTCCCGACGACTGGCAGGTGACGGTCCGAGGAGCAGCGAAGCTCGCGGCCGCGCTCCGCGATGGGTACGACGACGCGCTCCTGTTCAAGAAGCTGGCGACCCTGCACGTTGACCGTTCGCTCGTCGACTCCGTTGACGAGCTGAGTTGGGGAGGACCGACGCCCGACTTCGCTCGGGTGTGTTCCGAACTCGACGCGGACACGCTGGCGCGGCGGACGGAGGCCGTGGCCGCAGGCCGGCGGTAGAAGTACTCATCGAGTCGCAGAGGGGGACTGCTCAGCCTCGGATCCCGCGCAACGTTCGTGCGCGACCGTTTGCCGGTTGACGAGGCGGGTATGGCCAACGTGACAGAAGCGAGGAGGCTCTCGGTGAACATGGTGAGTGGTGTGGTCATTGGCATCGTGATCGCAGCGGTGGGCGCGATCCTCGACTTCGCGGTGACGGCGAGCCCGTATCAACACGGGCTCAACCTGAACACCGTCGGAGTGATCCTGATGGTGGTCGGCATCGTCGGGATCGTGCTCTCGCTGGCGTTCGGGCTCCGCACACAGGTCGGATACCGCGGATGGGGATATCGCCGCCATCGCACGGTCGTCGACGACGGACACGGCAACGTCGCCCGGCGGGAGGACAGTTACCTGTAACTCCCTCTGAGCCGGGCGGGAGACGGCTCAGCCGTAGTACTTGGCCGAGGGCCAGGCTTTCGACCACGGCACGAGCTGTCCGCGACAGACGAAGATGGGATCCCCGCGCTCTTCCGTCCACACTCCGTCCGGCGTGGCCACCGATCCGGCGGCCGTCACCTGCGAGAAGATGGTGCGCAGGTACGAACGCGGAAGGTCGACGGCGATGGTGGTGGCGCCGGTCCTCGCTCCGCCCGGCCCCCACCACCAGTAGGTGTTGTGCCCGCTGATCGCGTGGGGCAGGCCGTAGCGTGATCCCCACAGGTCGATCGCACCTGCTGCGCCGTAGTCACCGGTGAAGACGACCAGATGGGCGCGTTGGGCCTCGGGCAGCGTGTCCGCGACGTGCGCCACCTGGGCGACCATGTCAGGCCAGCCCACCGTCGCACTCAGGTCCTTGTTGATGTTGCCTTCCCAGGAACCCTTCGGGAGCGAGCTGGCGGGCAGGACCGGCAACGCCAGCGGGAGCGAGACGAGCGCGCCGAGCACCATCAAGACCACCCAACCCCGGACGCCGCGTGGAGGAGCGTGAGCAAGCAGCCGTCGCTCGGCCCACACACCGCCGGCGGCGAAGAGCACGTAGTACATGCCCGCCACGTAGTACGGCTTGCCGGCGGTGAGCGTGAAGACGATGATCAGGAAGAGGTAGGCCACGCCCAGCGGCCGCCACGGTGGCGACCGCAGGAGGAGGCGCAATCCGCACACCCAGAAGACCACGAGGACGGGTCCGACCACGATGAGTTGCGACGGGAGGAAGCCGATCGATTGTCCGAGGCCGCCGTTCTCGGTATGCAGGCTGTGCGTCATGGCCACTTCGGCCCATTGGTGCTGCGCGTTCCACGCCAGGTCCGGCAGCCAGAGCACGATCGCGAGTGCGGCGCCGGCCCACGGCCACGGTCCTCGCAGGACCGCGGCGCGTCCTCCGGCGAGGAGCCCGACGCCGATGGCGATGGCGAAGATCCCGATGTTCCACTTGTTCATGAGCCCGAGTCCCACGACCGCGGCGAGGAGCAGCCAAAGCCGTTGGGAACCGGTGCGGAGGAGGCGGACGACGAGGAACGAGGCCGTGCACCAGAAGAGATCGTCGAACGCCGCGGTCGAAAGGAGATGGAAGGTCGCGAGGAACAGGGGCGATGTCGCCGCGGCCAGGGCCGCCAGCACCTGGGCCCTCCAGCCGCCGGCGAGCTCCCGGGCTATGAGTCCGGCCAGCACGACCGTTGCGCCTCCCGCCAGCGCGGGCAGGACCCGGAGCGCCTGTGGTGAGGTGCCGAGCAGGTGGACCGACAGCCAGGCGAGCGCCGGGACCAATGGGGGCTGGTCCACATAACCCCACGCGAGGTGACGAGCGCACGCGAGGAAGTAGAGCTCGTCGCGATGGAAGCCGTAGCGGCCCGCGACCAACAGCTCGACCGATGTGAACGCCACGGCGATCGCCGTGACCGGGCGGGTGTGGAACGCCGGCAGGCTCTTGGTCGGCGCTGGTGTCGCGGTTGCCTGTTCCCGCTCTGCGGTGTCGAGGTTCACGACGGTCTCAGAAGCGAGGTGCAGATGAACTCCACCACAGTGGCGCGGGACGCCGCGTCGTCGTAGAGCGATGCGTCGCGGCTTTCGTGGCGCTTCCAGGCGAACCAGGCGATGGACTCGGTGATCACCCGCGCCGTGAGCGCGGCGTCGTCGAGAGCCCGGATCGATCCCTGGCTGCTCCGGGTTTCGAGATAGCGAGCGAGTTGGTCGAAGTACCGTCCGCGCACGCTCCCGAAGTACATGTGCTCGATGTCTGGAAGATCGACGGCACATCGCTCGATGACGGCAAGCATCGGCCAGCGTCCCGCCACGATGTCATAACGCTCTTCGACGATGCCGCGCAGCTCCGAGGCGACGTCGCCTGGCGCATCGTCGTCGAGGGCTGAACGCAGACGGACAGCCGGGATCTTGCGCAGTCCTTGGCGGATCAGCTCGACCGTCTCTCCCGGAGCCGGCGTCGGCAGTGGCAGGGGCGGGACCACCTCGCCGAGCGTGCCGAAGCCGTGGTCGAAGACGAGGTGGAAGAGGGCTTCCTTGCTCTCCACGTAGGTGAACACCGACCCGGACGAGATCCCCGCTTCCGTGGCCACGTCCGCGACCCGGGTCCTGCGGTAGCCCTGCCGGCCGAAGATCTTCGTGGCCGCGGTGGCGATCGAGGTGAGACGCTCCTCGGGCCGTGCGCGCGGCATGGCTCCATTATTGACTGACTGAGTCAGTCAGTCAATAGATCGAAACGATTCCCTTCACACCGGTGCACCGACGACCGGGAGGGGACCCGAGAGCGAGAGGTGTCTGATGTAGAGGCACCGGCTGTTCGGGAACCCGACCGCGCCGGGGACCCAGGCGTGGAAGGCGATCCAGTACGAACCGGAAGCGTCGGCGAAGACCGATTCGCCGCCTGGACCAGCGACGCCGTCGCCGTTGGCGAGGATGGGGGTCGGCGAGGCGTCCGTGCACGGCCCCACGGGCCCAGTGCAGATCGCGACTCCTACGGCATACGCAGCGCTGTTCCAATTGTTGCCCGAATAGAAGAGGAAGTAGCGGCCCCCGGCGGTCACCATGGAGGGGGCCTCGACCGTTCCGCCTTGCCAGGATTGGTCCGGCACCAACGTCTCAGAGGGTTTCGAGGCGAAGGCGAACCCCGTGCCCGCCGGGTCGAGTTGCTGCGACCAGAGGATTGAGTCGCCCGGTCCGCCAGATTTCCAGTCGAGGTAGAGCGTGCCGTTGGTGTCGATGAACGGGGACGCGTCGATGGAGCCCCCGAGCGCCAGTTGGCATTCCAAGGGTGCCTTGGAGTTGTCGACGAAAGGTCCCTCGGGTTGTTGCGCCGTCGCAACCGAGATGCACTCCTCGCCGGTCCCGGCGACCTTCGCGGCGTAGAAGAGGAGAAACTTCCCACCGAACTGGGCGACAGCGGGCGCCCACGTGTCGTGTGGAGCCGCCCATGCGGGCAGGTTGGGCAGCGCGTTGCTGACCGCGGCCCAGTGGGTCAGATCGCTGGATTCGATGATCTGGATGCTGCCGCCGACCGAGTTCGTCGCGTACCCGAAGAAGGTCTGGCCCACCAGGATCACGTCCGGATCCGGGAAGTCGAACGGGTAGACGAGGCCACTGCCCGCCCCGCCGACGAGCGCGGTGCAGGGCGCTGACACGGCGGAGATGTCCTGGGCCGCCTGGTTGTTGTTGTTGCGGGAGATCTGGCCGAACGCGCTCTGGACACCCGCCAAACACGCCTGCAACGTCGAGATGCCGGCTCCTTGGGCCAGGGCTTGCGCATTCGTACTCGCCAGCGTGGAATTGGCGGTGGCAAGCTGGCCCAGCGAGGCGGCGATGCTGGTCTCGAGCTGGTGCCGTCGGTAGGCGGTGACCGCCGCGGCGTATCTGGTCACGGCAACGTCGTGGCGCAGTGTGGCCAGCTGGCTCTGCGCGGCAGCGAGCGAATCCTGCTCGCGGCTGTTCCTGGTCGTTGGCCCGTACGTCGGTCCACGTCGCTGCCGTCAGGACCACGACAGCGAGGACCACGACCCCGGCGGCGAGCCAGCGCCGGCTAGCCATCGGCAGCCTCCGCGCTCTTGCAACTTGACGCCACAGCCTGGAGCGCCGCGATCCGCGTGGTCCGTCCGGCCGACCGACAGCGCATTCAGGGCGCGCTCGACGCCCCCGAGACAGGTCTGGAGCGAGCCGATCAATGCCGTCTGCTCGGTCACGTGCGCCTGCAGGGAGGCCAGCGCGGCTTGAGCCGCCTTGAGCTGGTTCGTGTCCTGAGTGTCGGCAGCGCTGTCGCTCGCCACGCGCGCGGAGAGGAGGGCCAGGGCAGCATGCAGCTGCGCCAGCGTTGCGGAGACCGACGTGGTCTTCCGCCCGGTCGCCTCGAGGGCCGAGTGGGCGCGGTCGTAGCTGGAATTCTCATGGACCGTGTCGTTCACTATGTAGCCGAGTGCGGCGGCGAACAGGACGCCCAGGGCGAGGACGATGAGCCGGCCCGGTCGGCGCGAATGCCGCGGAGCCGCGCCGGCGGCGCCGACGGCCCGGGCACGATGTCCGTCACCAGGACGGCGCTTCCGACGCCGCGTGCCGGTTCGAGCCCACCATGCTCGTTCTGGAGAGTCTGGGCCGTTTCGAACCCTCCTGTGTCCCGCAGCACCCTTTGGAAACGACCGGCGCACCGCCTGTCAGCTGCACCACTATCTCAGTTCGCTGCCCGCGCGCGAGCAGAGGCAGGCCCCCGAGAAATCGAGCGCGCTGCGCTCGCCCGACTCAGCCTGGCGGGCCACCGGCGACCGTGATCGGGATGCGCACCGTCGCAGACGGTGACTCGAGCCCGGCGTCGTTGACCAGCACCTGGCAGTGGGGATGGGCGGCGTCGCACACCCCGTCACCGACGGCACCCACAACGATATGGAGGTCGACCTCCCCACTGCCCGTCGGATCCGGGACGAGGATCTGACCCGCGGCGATGTCGCAACCCGCCTCGCTGCCCGACGAGCACTCCACCACGTTGACCACCTTCCCGGGCAGGTACCCCTTCCAGGTCACCTTGACCTCGTCGCCGTCGGTCAGGTTCTTGGTGGAAGTGAGCGAGGCGCGGCGATCCGTCTTGGGCTGGCGCAACAGCGGCGCTGACAGCGATGAGCCGGGCAGCGGGTGCGGAATAGAGCTCGCTCACCCCCGGCTTCGTGTCATGTGGCAGGCGCTGTGCCGCGGCCGAAACGTGCTGAAGGTGGGTGGACCAGAAGTCCGTCGTCGTCGCAACCACGCTGCCGAACCACTTCGCAGACGGCTGGTACCAGTCGGTGTGGTTCGCACCGGTAAGCGAAAGGAAAGCCTTTGGTCCCTTCATCTCGTTGAAGAACGTGACCATCTGGTCGTAAGGGAGCAGCGGGTCCAGTGTGCCGTGGACGAACAAGGTCGGAGGGTTTCCGCTCTGGCGATAATGGCCTCCGGGATAGGACTCGGGGTCGCCCGAGAGCACCTCGACCGCCTTGACCCGAGGGTCGGAGCAGCACGTGTTGAGGAATGCGAGCGTCGTCACCGCTCCGTCGGAGTGCCCGGCTACGCCGATCTCCGTGGGCGACACCGATCCCCGCCAGCGGCGCCGGAAGGCCGGCGAGCATGGAGGTGATGACGAACCGCATGTCTGCGGGTTGGTTGAACTGGTCGTCCTGGTCGACGCCGCCTGGCGTCCCGGTGTGGGTCAGCGGGAAGAGCGGCGCGGCCACGACGAAGCCGGCAGCCGCCCACGAGCTGAGGAGGGCCTCGTAGTCCTGCGGCGTGCCGTCGAGCCCGTGGCCGAACACGATCAGGGGGTACGGGGCGCCCGAGTGTTCGGGTGTCGCGCCCGGGACCGGGGCCGAGCCCGGCGTGCCGCGGGCGGGGTACCACACCGTGGTGATCAGGGTGCGCGAGTGGATTGCGGGAAGTCCACCGTGCGCAGGTGTGGGCCGGGAGTGGTCGACAAACGTCTCGGTGACCACGCCGACGGCGTGCCGTCCCGACGACGCCGGCGCGCCCGAACTCGAGCCGACGACAAGGGGGACGGCGAGCCCGCCGGCGAGCACCGCCACCGCGAGGCGTGACCGGATCCCGGTCCCTCCCCGCCTCTCAGTCACCGGATTCGAGCCGGGCGCTCTCACTTTGATTGGCGACGTCGAACATCCGGCGGACCGAGGTGCCGTCGGCCGGTCCCTCCCGCAGCGTCTCGGGATCCCACATGCTCCGAGGCCGTGTCATGAAGTCCCCGCCATAGATGTGGATGGCGCCGGTGTAGGCGCGGGTCAAAGGGTTGGTCACCGAGTGCACCACATCGTCGCCGAGGAGCAGGACGTCGCGTTGAGCGATGGACCGCCCACCAGCCTCGACGATCGTCTCGTCCCGGCGCCGCCAGAACACGTTGTCCTCCACCCCTTCGTAAATGCCGATGGCCGCCCACATGCGGTGGTCGTGGGGCGGGAGCGTCATGCCCGGAGCCCAGACAACCTTGACGATCGTGACCCTCTCTGAGGCGTAGAGCGGCTCGAGCTCTGCCTTCGACGGCGGAAGCGCGGTCTGCACTCCCGAACCGGCCGAGATCGCTCGACCGAGGATTTCTCGAATGGCCATCGGCCCGTCGGAACCGCTGGCCGCGGTCACGCACTCGCCGAGAAAGGAATCGACGTCGAACATCCGAGCCTCCCGAACGAGTCCATTCTCGCGCGCGGTTGGTCGAGTGGGTTACGCGCCGGTGGTCCTCGGGGCCGAGTGTTCGCGCCCGGGGACGTCGCTCCTAGCTGTGGAGCCAGGTGACCGTGAAGTTCTTGTTCTTGGTCAATGCCGAGACTGAGTCCTTCTGAGTAGAGCCGGACGCCATGATGATCTCCGTCGGGCTGTGCTTGCCGATTCCGGTCCCGTCGACCTTCGCTTTGGTGAAGCTCACCGTGTGGAAGTCCGCGAGCGGCAAAATTCCGCCTGAGCCAGTGCAGCACGGCGCTTCGACGATGACCTCGGCCGACGCCCTGGCTGCCCCGCTGACGCTCTTGGTCACGGTGTGGCTCCAACCCGCCGTGACGTCGGAGATGGTCATGGTGAACGAGGTCGCGCTGTTGGCCGTCACCGAAGCCCTCATCTGGTGACCGGGCGTGACCACGCTGGAGAAGTACACCGGGGGGTTCGGGTAGGTCTCGTACCAGGCGGCGTATTCAGGCGCGCCGCCGGAGCATTCAGCCAGGGTGCCGGTCTGCTCCACCGTGGAGTTGTCGTAGCCGTCGAGGCCGACCCAGTCTGCCGAGTAGGTGTCGGTCGAAGTGCAGCTCACCGACGGCTGGACCCAGCTGGAAGAGACGTTGGTGAACTTCCCCCCGGTCGCGGCGTAACCGGACCAGTTCGGAGACGACACCGTGTTCGCGGGCAGCGCCGTCGAGCCCGGGGGATTGAGTCGCATCGGAGCCCCGTGGAACGTGCCGGCGGCCTCGACCGCGGGCTCGGAGACCACGATGCTTCCCACCAGCGGAACGGCGGCAACAGCAAGAATCCTGGCGTACTTGACGAAAGACATGGCGACCTCCCGCTCGAAGGATTTCCCTCTTGGAATTCTGCGGCGGGAGCGTAGCACCGCGCCCTCTCCCGTTCGCCTCGGCGAGTGAACGGCGTGTGGGAGCGATGTCGGCACGCAGGCCTCAGCGCGACCCGAGATAGCCTCCACGTGGCGCCCGGTGAGCGGGTGCCCGGGCCGGCGCAGGGAGCGCCGCCTTAGAGAATCGAAGGGAGCCGGTGTGTACCGAGGTCCCAGAATCCGGACGTTGGCAAACGTGGTCGCATTTTCGGTCGGGAGTATCCTTGTCCTGACTTGTGCACCCGCGAGCGCCGTCACACCGGCCCACAGCACGGTGGGCAACTACACGTTGAAGGTCCATTGGACGAACCCGGTCATCAAGGACACGCTTTCGATGACGATCAACGCGGACCATACAGTTGACTTCGGCAATGGGGACGTCGGAAACTGGTCGACCGAGCACAAGAAGATCACGATCTTCGTCTCGTCGGCCACCTACGTGGGCACAAAGACGCCAAAGGGGTTCAGCGGGACGATGAGCAACACCGACGGTAACAGTGGCACGTGGAGCGCCTTGTTCGTGTCGTCGGGTCCGTTGATCTCGGCGGGCGGCTCGTCCGGGGCGATCGCCGGCCGATAGGCGGCGAGGGTATTCGCATCACCCTGACCGCCCCCCATTGACGGAGGGATTGAAGGCGGACGGCCTTTCGGTGCTGCGCGACGCCATCAGCGGCCAGACCATCTCGGGGTTCATCGAGATCAATCTCGCGGCCGACGGCGTGCGGCAAGGGATCGAGGAACATCCCCGTTTCTCGGGATTCCCAACATGACCTACAACGCGCAGACCGCGGCGGCCAATCCCACCAACGCCGTCGACACCGACCCCACCGTGTCGACCAGGGTCCCCAACGCCTTCGTCCACTCCGCGCAGGCGACGTTCTGGGTCCATGCAGCCGACCCCAACCCGTCCGGGATCGTCACCCACCGCGGCTGGAGCCATAGCGCTGCGGAGGCGTGTCCCCCCTGAGAGGGAGGGGCTGGTCCGAAGATCCCCCCGCTGGGAGACGAATGGTCCGCGCTGGTTGCTCACACTGCTTGGAGAGCAGCGGAGCGCTGGGAAAAACCCGAGCCGGAAAGGAGTCCTGGGACAATGATCGGAATCCAGGCGTCCCTCATCGCCATGTTCGGCATCTTCGCTGCCGTCGATTACGTCGCCGCCGGCATGGACCCCGGCCCCCGAAGTGACCCGGTCGGGCGCTGAATTGACGGCCGACCGCCCCAGGTCACGCGGGCATTGCCTTCATCCAAAACTGGCATTGCCTTCATTGGAAAAGAGGACAAAACTTTCATCGTCACCAGAGGGGTTGCGTCATGAGTACTACGCAGAAGTTGGCCCGGGTCATCACCGGTCCGATCTTCGGCATCACCGACCTGGGGTGGGGTGACATCGCCCTGGCCCTCTTCCTGAGCGCCTTCGCCATCGCCATCGTCACCCACGGGACGAGCGGTGGGCGCGTCCTCGACGCCGGCTGGACCGGAGCGCTGGCCGTGCTGCTGATGACGCTGCCCGTAGCATTCGCCCGCAAGTGGCCGCTCGCCGCGGCCGGCGCTTTGTTTGCCGGCGCCCTCGTCAACTGGGCGTTCATCGGCCATTACGTCCGCTGCGGCGCGGCGCTGCCGGCAGCCTTCTACGTCGCCTTCGTGATCGGCAGTCGTTGCGAGGGTCGAGCGAGAATCATCGGTGCCGCACTCGTGGCGGGAGACCTTGTCGTCCAATGCGCCTCCGACCCCCAGATCGGTCCTGCCTTCCATGCCGTCCTCTTCTTCCCCATCTCGCTCGCCTTCATGGGAGCCGGTTCTCTCCTGCACCGCCGCAACGTCACGGTCGCAGCTCTGAGGGCCCAGACGGTGCAGCTACACGAGCAGCGGGAGCGCAACACCCACCTTGCCATCGAGGCCGACCGCGCCCGAATCGCCGGGGACCTCGACCAGTACCTGCACACGCAGGTGAAGGACATCGCTGCCGCGGCCGCCGCCGGACGAGCGTCGCTCGCTGCCCGACCTGACGAGGCCACCGACGCGTTCTTGAGCATCCAGGGCACCGGTCGGGAGACCCTCACCCACATGCGTCAGGTGGTCGGCAGCCTGCGTGAGGAGGCACCGACGGGCCCCCAACCGGTACTGGCCCAACTCGACCGGCTGCTGGGCGAGGCCGACGAACTCGACGTCCGTCTTCGGGTCATTGGCGACCCTCGGCTGCTGCCGCCGGGCCTCGAGCTCTCCGGTTACCGCATCGTCGAGCATCTCCTCAACACGTTGGAGAAGGACCCCGCGGCCGAAGCGACCGTCGACGTGGTGTTCGGGCTGGACGCGCTCGAGTTCAAGGTGGTGGGCACAAGCGTGCGCGAAAGCACGGCCCGACCCGCGCTTGCCGCCGCGACCGAACGGGCTCACCTTCATGGGGGGACGGTTCGCTCCACCACGCGCGGTGGACTCAGGGAGACCCTGGTGCTGATACCGCTGGCCGCCGGGGCGGTCTAAGGGCGTGCGCCGCCTGTGGCGGTACTGCCGCCATCGGCCCGACCCCTTCGTGGCCGCGCTGTTGACCGCCGGTGCGGCCGTCGCGCTCGGCGTCCAGGGACAACTGGGCGACCTTCCCGGCTCAATCTGCGTACTCGGCTTCTGTGCCCTAGTCGCCTTGCGACGGTGGCGTCCGGTCGCCGTGGCAGTGACGGCTGGGGTGCTCATCGCCATTCCCCACTTCGCCCACGA
This sequence comes from uncultured Acidimicrobiaceae bacterium, assembly GCA_963822265.1. Taxonomy (GTDB): domain Bacteria; phylum Actinomycetota; class Acidimicrobiia; order Acidimicrobiales; family RAAP-2; genus Bog-473. Next base: position 112,923 of record CAWGHA010000041.1, on the reverse strand, counting down.
CGCCCCGACGGTTTACGCCAACGCGACGTTCTTCAGCGGGTGGGCGGCGGTCTTTCTCTACTCCTACACCTTGGGGGCGGACGAGGCGTTTCCCTTCTCCCTCGTGGGCATCGCCGCCATCCTGGTCGGCGTCAACCTCAGCGACGGCGGGTGGAACCCCGTACCCGAGATGCTGGCCTTCGGTCCCTACGCGGCCGGCTTGGCCGTGGCGTCGCGCCGTCGAGCGTCGGCCGAGCTCGAGCAGCAGGCCCGCGAGCTCGAGGAGGAGCGAGAGATCTTCGCCATTCAATCGGTGCGCTACGAACGCGCCCGCATCGCCCGCGAGCTCCATGACATCGTGGCGCACAGTGTGAGCCTCATGGTGGTCCAGGCCATCGCCGGCGAACGCCTGGCGACCCTCGACCCTGAAAGCGCCGCCGAGGCCCTCTCCTCAATCAGCGAGGCGGCCGAGCTGGCCGAGGTCGAGATCGATCGACTGGTTGAGCTGCTCAGCGACAGCTCGCCCGCCCCGACTGCGGCCACAGGGCTGCGCATCGTCGAAGAGCTCGTCGCGCGGGCCCAGACCTCGGGTGTGGCCATTTCGTGCCAGCTGCGTGGCGACATCGACGACCTCACCGAGGGGTGTGCCGACGCCGCCTACCGCATCGTGCAGGAGGGCATCACCAATACGATGAAACATGCTCCCGGAGCGTCCATCGACGTCTTGGTGCGTGGCAGCGACGACGGCGTCGAGGTCCGGGTGGTCAACGGCCCCGCTGCCTCCTATGTCTCGGGCTTGGAGCGCGACGGAGGCGGGCACGGCCTGGCCGGGATGCGCGAGCGTGTGACCCAGTGCGGCGGAACCCTGGTCGCCGGCCCGACTCAGCAGGGCGGTTGGCAACTGGTGGCCCAATTCCCTCATCGCACCTCCGTCGTGCCCGCGACACGGCGCCAGGATGTGTGACTCCGTGACCGACCCCGTTGTGTCCGACGCCACCACTGCCCCGGGTGAGATCTCGGTGCTCATCGTCGACGATCAGCGGCTCGTGCGTTCCGGTTTCGCCGTGATACTCGGTACCGAGCCGGGCATCACCGTGGTGGGTCAGGCCGCCGACGGGGAGGAGGCCGTGACGCTGGCACGACGGCTGGCTCCGAGCGTCGTCCTGCTCGATATCCGCATGCCAAACATGGACGGCCTCACCGCCGCTCGCCACATCCTGACGGAGACGGCGAGCCGAGTGCTCATGCTGACGACCTTCGATTCGGACGAGTACGTCTACGCTGCACTGCGCGCCGGAGCCAGCGGCTTCTTGCTCAAGGATGCCCCGGCCGAGCAGCTGGTTGGTGCCGTACGCAGCGTGGCCGCTGGCGACGCACTCATCGACCCCTCCATCACCCGGCGGCTCATTGCCCAATTCGTCCTGGCAGCCCGGCCCGACCCGGTCGATCCACCTCGGCTCGCCGCGTTGACTCCGCGCGAGCGCGACGTCTTGCATCTGGTCGCTCAGGGGCTTTCCAACGCCGAGATCGCGACGGAGCTCGTCGTCGAGGAATCCACTGTCAAGACGCATGTCGGCCGCATTCTCATGAAGCTCGACCTGCGCGACCGGGTTCAAGCCGTCGTCCTGGCGTACGAGAGCGGGTTCGTCGTGCCCGATACAGCCTGAGCTTCCACAGGCGGACACCCCTCTCCGGGTGCGTCAGTTCTCGCGGCTCCAGAACACCGAGAAGGCAGACGAAGCACCCAACCCGTGAGCAGTGGCCAGCGGGCCGGGCGTCGTGTCGACGTCGCCGTACTCTCCGAGGGCGATGCCTTCACCGGTCTTCCACGCCTTGGCGTCAGCAAGGCCGCCGATGTCGCCGGCGTTGTCGGTCACGGTCACGTCCTCGTAGTGCTCGTCGCCGAAGTCGCTCGTGCCGGCGTAGCGCTGGTTGAAGTAGTAGGCCTCGGTGATGGTCTCCGCCGAGGAGTTCTCGCAGGCGGAGACGGGACAGCTCCGGACCACGTCGAAGCCCTGACCGCTGGTGACGTCCTTGAGCGAGAGTTCGTATTTGGCGTTGCCGAGATAGTGAACGGCGGACTCGATGGCGTCGCCCGGGTCGACGGCGAAGCTGTACTTGAAGTTGGCCGGGTACATCTCGAACCAGGCGGCGTACTGCGCCGTCGTCCCGTTGCAATCGGCGGCAATGCCGTCCTGTTCGACCGTCTGGTCGGCCCAGCCGTCGAGACCGATCCAGTGGTAGGAGAACGTATTGGGGGTTGTCGAGCACACCACTGAGGGCACGTTGTAGTTACCGACGATCGAGGTGAAGGATTCTCCGGCCACCTTGGGTAAGGCCGCGTACCCGGACCAGTTGCTGCTGTAGATGACGTCGATCCCGTGGGGTCCAACCATCGGCTTCCCCCCGCCAGTGACCGGGATCAGCGGACGCGACAGGTTGACCCCTGGCGTGGCCGCGCGGGCCGTTGGCGTGGCCGCGTCGGCCGAGACCGTGGTGAGGGCCATGGACGCCACGACGGCCGAACCGATGACAGCGACTATCCGGCGGATCTGCATTGTGGAACGCCCTTTCCTGTGGCCCGTTTCGTCCCGCGCGATTCGGGCTTCGGCACGCTAGCACCGGGTGCGAGCGTCCCCACCTGCGACGGGCTGACGAGGCCCGGGTCGTGGTTTGTGCGACCCGCAATGCCATCGTGAGAGATGGGCGGACGACAACCCCATCGCCTTCCAAGCAGTTCGTTTATCGGGTGGTTGGGCCGACAGTGGTGACCTCTTGGCGGAGAGCCCAGGCGCTAACGTTTTTTTACTGTGGAGGATTCGGCCGATGCGACGACCGTAGAAGCCGCCACCACTCCGAAGAAGCCGTCCAGCCTCGAACGCATTCAGCGGCTGGAGAAACTGGAGCAAGAGCGCCTCGAAGAGAAAGCGCGCCGAGAGGAACGCCGGCGCCAGGTGATCGCTGGGGCGAAGCCGTCGGGCGGGCGCCACGATCTCGTCGACAGAATCGAACGAGTCACCAGGTTCCCGATGACCCTCCTCGGTGTCACCTGGCTCGTCCTCGCAGTCGTCGTGCTCGACACTGACGTCAACGGTTCCGCCTCGAAAGTCCTCGTTGGCAGCCTCTTCGTACTGTGGGCGGTCATGCTGGTGGAGTATCTGGTTCGCTTAGTGATCACCCCTGACACGCCCGACTATGTCAGGCGGCGGTGGGTAGAGCCGGCGACCGTGTTGGTGCCCCCCCTCCAGGGCTGGCACGTCGTCGGAATCGAGAAGATGAGCCTCCTTTTGCATGAGGGGGAGCTGCGAGCGGAGTCCATCCTGAAGCACCACAGCCTCTTTCGGGTGCTCATCGCCGTCGTGGCAACCCTCTTCCTTGGGGCCTGGCTAGTGCTTCTCTTTGACGAGAACGCCAAGGGGAGCAACATCCACGACTACCCCGACGCGCTGTGGTGGGCCATCGTTACTGTCACCACCGTTGGTTACGGGGACCGGTATCCCGTCACCGAAGGTGGACGGATCGTGGCCGTGATCCTGATGCTGGTCGGAATCGGCCTCATCGGCGTGCTCACCGCGACGGTTGCGTCCGTATTCATCAAGGAACACACCGACGCCAACAAGGAAGAGTTCAAGAAGGGCCACGCGGATCTGGGCCAGCAGCTATCGGTGATCAGCGACCGGCTCGCTGACGTCGAGCACCGGCTCGGCGCCACGACCGCTGAGGTGGCGGCAGTGGATGCGGTGGCTGACGCCGAGGCTGCGACAAACGGGCCGGTCCAGCCAGATTCCTGAGCGTCTTCGTCGGCCCACGCGCCATCGTCGGGACCAGCCGTTGTGTTGTTGCGCCGCCGCAAAGTTCCTCGAAAAGGACGATGCGAACAGCTGGTATCGGATATCAACGACGCTCGAGAAGTCCCGTGTGATACTTCTCGGAGGGTAAAGGGGCTGGCCTCTGAATCATTGGTATCGAAGAGGTTTCTGGAGCAAATAATGAGCGAGAGGTCGGGAGTACGGCTATGAAACGAGGTCTCACTGTTGGGTTACCCCTTGTCCTCGTGGGTTTCCTGACACTGGTCGTTGTCTTCTGGGCTGACTCTGCTCATTGGTTCCTGCGCTACACCGGAGCGGATGCCGAGTCCGGAACGTGGTATGGGTTCTGGTCTGGATTCGGTGGCGCTATCCCCGACTTCCTCATTCTTGGCAGCATCATCACTGTCTACCGCCACCACAATTGCCACGTGAAAGGTTGTCTAAGACTGGGCAAGCCGGTCGAAGGCACCCCATATCTCGCTTGCCCGGCGCACCATCCGGCACATGAAGGCAACAAACGATCAGTGTCAGAGGACATCATCAAGCTCGCTCACAAGGCACACCTCGAGGAGCAAGCTGCGTCATGATCCGGCAGTCCACGAGCCTTGGAGTCTGGTTGGCCGCCAGGCGAGTGGGTCCGCCCGGCAGTGCAAAGAGCGGCAGCAACCCCTGCTAGGCCGGCGCCGTGTTTGGCGCGGAGAGCCTTTCAGCGAGATAGGCGAGAGCCATCGGGTAGCGATACTCGATGCGGCCGTGAGCCCCTTCGAACAACTCGAAGTGCACGTCAGTGACGCCGATAGCCCCCAAGGCGTCGCGGAACGCCTGGCCCCCGATCTCGAGAAACCACTCGTCACTGGTACCGCCGTCGATCCAAATGGCACGCAGGCCCTGGAGGGCATCGGCATAGCGGGGCACCATGCGCACCGGGTCCCAGCCGAGCCAACGTCCCCAGACATCCTGGTCGAGTACCCCGTTCTGCGGGTCGAACGGTAGGCGAGGGGTGCCGTCTGGGTCGGCCGAGAAGCAGGCGGAGACGCCCAGCATCATCAGAAGGATCTCGTCGGCCGGTTTCGTGAAGGCGACCCGGCTGCGGAAATCCGACCACCACCGGTCGATCGAGCCGTCGTAGTCGCGCAGGTGGCGGACCGCGTTGCCGAATTCGGGGATATAGCAGTACTCGTACAACGCGTCGCCGGCGTGGGTGGCGAGACCGCCGAACAGGTCGGGACGCAGCATGGGCGTGATCATGGCGCCGAAGCCCCCGCTGGACTTGCCCTGGATGCCCCGGTGTTCGGGCGCGGCCAAGGTCCGGTAGTTCGTGTCCACCCAACCCACGACGTCCTCGCACAGGTAGGTGTGATACTTCCCGGTCCCCGGCGAGTCCACGAACTGCGACCCCCCGTAGAGCGTCCAGGCGTCCACGTACACAACGATGCAGGGTGGGGCCTGCCCACGGGCGAAGAGCTCGTCGGCCATCTCTGGGAACGTCCTGCGATAGGCGGTGCGGTTGGCCCACATGGTGAGGGAGCCGGTGTAACCCTGAATCACGTAGACCGCCGGGTACCGCGCTCCGGGATCGCCGTCGTAGCCCGGCGGGACGTACACCCACAACGGACGATCGGCCGGGTCGCCCAGATGGTTGCCCTCGAGCGCCGCGGAATGAATCGTGTGGCGGTCAAGCCGGCCAGCCAGCTCCGTTCCCCAGGGCAACGTCACACACCCGACATTAGGAGACACGGGCAGCGCTCCGCACCAGAAGCGCGGCCGAGAGTCTGGGAGGACGCCGCCTACTCCTCCGTCCGCAACGTCCCGACCCGCCGCACCCCGACCTCTGGAAAAAACTTGGGTTTGGAGCGATGCGTCAGATGAGCGCCGAAGTCGATGGGACTTACCTCTTGACGATGATTTCGCTCAGCGATGCGTTCGGGTTGCTGGCCAACGTGAACTCGTCGGGACTCGTGCTCACCACGTCGACGCAGGCTCCTCCCTTGCCCCCTGGGGGGATAGGGGGCCCGAAGTCACTTCCGCCATGCCGAGGTGAGAATTTCACCTGTTGATCGACGGAGGTGGTGTTGGTAATGGTGAACGAGACCTTCGGAAGGTTGCAGTGGTTGAAGGCCTTCTTCGAGACCTTGTAGCCAGTCACCGTCGTTGGATCGAACACGTAATGACCAGAAGTCTTGACGATGTTGTCATTGGGCACGTTCGCCATGGGAGTAGGTGCCGAAGTCTGACCCGCCGAGCCGCCTGAACTGGCAGCGGCTGGCGCCGTTCCCGACGCCAAGGCGAGGCCAAGCGTCGCCACGGCAAGCGCAGCCATCCCGGCGAACGCAACTGAGAGCCGTGTGACCTGTCCAAGGCTTCGGTTGAGCGCAGTTCGATTGATCATTCGTGTCCCCTTCCGTTCATGTGCAGTGGAATCGCCCCAAACAACATACGTTGCATCGCCGACCGATTCCTTTTGACACCCCAGCATCCCGTATGTCCATCGTCGCCTCGGGATGTCGCAGAAGGTTCATGCGGATGTCGCGATCAGACGGCCTGGTGGCTCTTCTCACTACCTCGGACAACGTGACCCCAAGAGACGAGGCACCGAGACGGCCTTGCGTAAAGCGACGATCTCATGAGCATCTGGCTCCCCTCGATCAAAGCCCCGGTTGTGACTGACAGACCACTTTGCTGGGACGCGATCGGCGAGACGCTCGACATGACGTCCGGGTCGTAGGTGCAGAGGTACTTCGGCTTGGCGACGGATTTAGGTCGCCGCATGCAACGGGAGCGTGTCAATGACGCCCTCGTTTGAGGCGTCTTGACCCACGACCAGGCAAGAGTCGAGGGTGGGGCACGCGACACCGTTGAGGCCAGAGGTGCCGGGAACTGCCCTGGCAATGCCCAGCTTCGCAGAAGTGATCCGTACCATTGCGCCCGTATCGGAGGTGTCGGCTCCGACCGCCAGGCAGAACGTCGGCCCATGGCATGCCACGCCACTGAGTTCACCGGCACCTGACACCGGATCCGCGGTGCCAGGATTCCCCCGGGTCATCGGCACGACCACCGAGCTGTCGCCCACCGCCAGACAGGAAGAAGCCACGTGACAAGCGACACCGCTGAGGCCGCCGACCCCGATCACGCCCCCTCCGCCGTTGGCAATCTTTCCATTCTTCAGGGGAACCAGGACGCCGCCACCAGAAATTCCAGAACCGACAGCCAAGCACACACCCGTCGTGCGGCAGAACACTCCATTGAGTTGAGATGCCGGAACCGGCACTTCGCTTCCTGGTCCTCTCTTGTCGAGAGGCACAGCCACACCGTCGAGATACAAATCCCAACCGACTGCGATGCAGGACGCGGCGCTTGAGCAGGCCACACCGTAGAAGACGATTTGATCAGGTTCACCTATCTGCCCGTTGCCCGACACCTGCTCGACGCCGGTGGGCGCTCCGCCGGAAATCGGGACGACGACGCCGACCCCCATCACGCGTGAGGGAGGATCTGGGACGTACCCTCCGCCGACGGCCATGCAGGAGGCGGCGCTCGTGCACGTCACGGCCTTGAGGGACATGTCCGTTGGCGTCCCCGGCTGGCCGTATCCGGGTATCCCCTCGGGCGATCCCGCCGATCCGTCGGTGATCGGCACAACCACTGGCACGTCGTCGTCGGAGCCGATCGCCACACAGAAGGTGGGGTTGGGGCAGCTGACGCCCGTGAGGGACGTGGTGCCCGGCACCGCTTGCGCTGTGGGCAGTGCCTGGATGCCAGCCGAGGCCGGCGCCGAACCGCCCGTCACCACGGACATTCCGAGGGCGAGAGCTGCCGCGACGGTCACCATGAAGAGCCGGCGCCCCAGGCGAATCCCCCAGAGATGTCGGGTCAAGATCGTGGCGTTGCGCATGGGCCCCCTTCGAGAGTGCGACCCGCGAGAGAAACTGTACAACCGTGGTCGGTCTCGCGCGCTGCTCTACATGGCAACGCGGAAAGCCCGAGACGGTCTTCAAATCCTCCGCCCGCATTTCGAAGACGGTTCGACCTGGTCGCCTCACGCGGCGTCGCTGTCAGCGTGTTCTACGGTCCCAGCTTCTGGTCGAGGTGACCGACCAGAGCTCATTCAAACCCCGCTTCTAACTGGGGAACGTTTGTAGCATCCACAACGCAAGCGGAGGGAGTGGGATTCGAACCCACGGAGGCTTGCACCTCGCAGCTTTTCAAGAGCTGTGCATTCGTCCGCTCTGCCATCCCTCCGGGTGACTCATGGTAGGTGCGGCGAAGCGCCGAACCTACCGACGCAAGCGCCGAGCTCGCCGGCGCCCTACCGGCGCCCCACCGCGTCCCTGGCGTCCCTGGCGCGTGAGCGCTGGCGCCCGCGGATCGCCTGGTCCAGGATCACTTTGCGCAGCCGGACCGCCTTCGGAGTCACCTCGACGCACTCGTCCTCGGCGATGAACTCCAACGCGTGCTCCAGTGAGAACGACAGCGCCGGCGTGAGGCGCTCGAACTCCTCGGCGGTCGCGGAGCGCATGTTGGTCAGCTTCTTCTCCTTGGTCGGGTTGACGTCCATCTCCTCGGCGCGGGCATTCTCGCCGACGATCATGCCTTCGTAGACCTCCTCGGACGGGTTCACGATCAGCGTGCCCCGCTCTTGGAGGTTCATCAGCGCGAACGTCGTCGTCATACCCCGCCGGTCAGCCACCATGGAGCCGTTGCGTCGGGTCCGCAATTCGCCGTGCCATGGCTCCCACCCGTCGAAGACGTGGTGGAGGATGCCCGTCCCCCGCGTCTCGGTCAGGAATTCGGTCCGGAAGCCGATCAGGCCACGTGCCGGCACCCGGTAGTCCAGCCGGACCCATCCGGTCCCGTGGTTGACCATCTCGAGCATGGTCCCCTTGCGCAGCGCCAGCAGCTGGGTCACGACGCCGAGGTAATCGTCCGGCACGTCGATCGACACTCGTTCCGCCGGCTCGTGGACGCGACCGTCGATTTCGCGGGTCACCACCTGGGGCTTGCCCACCGTGAGCTCGAAGCCCTCCCGTCGCATCGTCTCGACCAGGACGGCCAGCTGGAGCTCACCGCGACCCAGCACCTCCCACATGTCGGGTCGGTCGGTCGGGCCGACCCTGATGGCCACGTTGCCCACGAGCTCGGCGTCGAGGCGGGCCTTCAGCAGCCGTGCCGTCAGTTTCGACCCGTCGGCCCCTGAGAGCGGCGACGTGTTGATGCCGATGGTCATGGCCAGGCTCGGCTCGTCGACCGTGATGGCCGGCAGGGCCGCCGGCGCGTCAGGGTCCGCCAGGGTCTCGCCGATCGTCACCTCGTCGAGGCCGGCGACCGAGGCGATCTCGCCCGGCCCGGCCGACTCGGCCGGCACCTGCTCCAGCGCCTCGGTGACGTAGAGCTCGGTGATCTTCGTTTTCTCGACCGTGCCGTCGAGGCGGCACCAGGCGATCATCCCGCCCTTGACCAGCGTGCCGTTGTGCACGCGGCATATGGCCAGCCGGCCGACGTACGGCGACGCCGACAGGTTGCACACGAGGGCCTGCGTGGGCGCGCCCTCTTCGAACCAGGGCGCGGGTACGTGCGAGACGATGGCCTCGAAGAGGGGCTCGACGTTCGATCCCTCGACACCCGGCTCCGCGCTCACCCAGCCCGCCCGGGCGTTCGCATACAGGATGGGGAAGTCGATCTGGTGCTCGTCGGCGTCCAGATCGAGGAACAGCTCCTCCACCTGGTGCACGACTTCGGCGATGCGCGCGTCCGCCCGGTCGACCTTGTTCACGACCAGCACGACCGGGAGGCGGGCCTCGAGCGCCTTGCGCAGCACGAAGCGCGTCTGGGGCAGTGGTCCCTCCGAGGCGTCCACCAGGAGCAGCACGCCGTCGACCATGGTCAAGCCACGCTCCACTTCGCCGCCGAAGTCCGCGTGGCCGGGCGTGTCGACGATGTTGATCTTCACCCCGTTCCAGCGGACCGCCGTGTTCTTGGCCAGGATGGTGATGCCCTTCTCCCGCTCGAGGTCGCCCGAGTCCATGACCCGGTCGGTGAGCTCCTGGTGGGCCCCGAACGCACCGGTCTGCCGGAGCAGCGCGTCGACGAGGGTCGTTTTGCCGTGGTCGACGTGGGCGACGATGGCTACATTCCGGATGTCGTCACGTCGTGCCATGGGGGAGCCAACGATAGGCGGTGCGGGGCGGTCTTCAGGCAGCGGCCCAGTTCAGGCGGCGCGCCGCAGCGTGGCCCGCCCGAGGGCTCCCGACACGGCGTCGACCCCGAGCACCAGCGCCCGGGGCTCCGGCTCGAGCCGGACCGTGTGCCCTGAGTCGGGCCACCAGCCGACTACCCGGCCCGGCGGTCCCGCGGCGGGCGCCCGCAACGACTCGACCAGGGTGACGAGCGCGAGCTCGGCGCGCACGGAGTCGCGCCGCGGGCCGGAGAGCAGCACCAGATGGGAGTGTCCGGCCCGGACTTCGGCCCGGCTCCGCAGCGCCAGGAGCGCCGAATGAGGGCTGTCCCACCAGCGGTCACGGCCGATTATCGGGCGCGACCCGAGGGCGTTCCAGTCCAGCGCGCACCACAACCGGGTAGCCCACGTGATCGCCTCCGCCGCGGCGGAGGCCCGCCCGGCCGGGGCCAACTCGCTCAGCCAGCGGTCCATGCTCGAGATCGGCTCCATCCCGTCGCGCACCATCCTGGTGGCCTGCGCCACGCGCTCGCGCACGGCGTCGGACGGAGTGCGCGACCTCCCCGCGGCGAGAGACCGCACCGCGGCCAGCCCCAGCACGCGCCGGGCCGTGCGCGCGCTCCACGAGAACGCCGAAGTGTCAGCGCCCTGCGGGTCCGCGGTGGCCGGCCATGAAAGCCGCACCTCGTGGTCCGTGATCCGGAACGGCCCCGAACCGCGTCGCCCGGCTGCCAGTGCGGCAAGGCCGGCGGTCGCCTCACTGAGCGCCGCCTGCCACGCCACGGGGTCGACCGGAGGCGACGGCGCCGCGAGGAGGTCCGTGAGCGACTCAGGCATCGCCCTCCACGCCGGCGACCAGCCACTCCACGATGTGCGAGGCCATGGATAGCAATTGCTCCTCGCACACGTCGTCGACCGCGTAGCGCCCGCTGGCGGACTCGAGCATGGCCAGGCGGAACGGCGGGCATCCGCTGCGCAGCGTTTCGAGCAGGGCGAGGTAGTGCAGCGTGCGTCGCGCCCGTCCCCACGGCCCGTCCGTCGACAACCCGAGCGCGCACATCGAGGCTCTCGATCGACACGGCGTCCCGACGAGGAGGTCGAACACCCCGCGGAGCACGACGCGTCCGCCGGCCAGCGGGATGGCGATCCGGTCGTCGGTGCGCGGTAACCACGACGGCGCGAACCGGGGGACGAGCGCTTGGAGGTGGCGCGCGTGGACGGCCAGCACGTCCTCGAGCGCGGCGCGCGACCCGGGTCCGAGGGCGCGGACGCGGTCCACCACGTCGTCCATCCCCGAGGCCGCCAGTGCGTCGACGGCCTCGGTCAGCGGCGCCGTGATGGAACCTGTGGTCACGAGGTGCCGGAAGAGGGCATGCACGAGCCGGCGCGTGACGTGGGTCGCCTCCTGACCCTCGTCGCCCGGCCCGTCGGGGCGGCCGGGCAGCCGCCACGACCCCGACGGTGTCCCGAGGAGGCGGCGCGGCCCGAGAACCAGCGGCCATTGGTCGTCGTCCCGGCTCGACGTGACGCTCCACGCTGCGTCCTCGAGCCACGCCCGCAATCCGCCCGCCAAGCCCGGGTCGAAGCGTGGCCTTGCTGTACCGACGCCGCGCAGCAGGGCCAGTACTTCGTCCGCTCCGCCCTTGCTGCCGGCATCGGGCGCGCCCCTGGCCGCCACCCTTCGCACTGCCGCCCTCTCCGGCGCCACCGATGCCACGGGCGCCACCGGCGCGAGGGTCGCTCCGGCGTGCGCGACCGGTGTGGGTGCCGTGAGAACCATCGAGGCAGTGTGGCGGCGTGGTGTGACATCTCGGCCATCCTCGGCCTCTACCCTGGCCGGTAGATGGTTACCGACTTCACGCCGACGCTCGCCACCAACGCCGCGTTCGTCGTCGTCTTCGCGGTCTTCGTGGTTGCCATGCTCGTCCTCGTCGCCGTCGCCGCGACGTGGGCCATCCGCCACGACCGGGCCGGTCGCCAGGCGTGGTTGCAGCGACGGCGCGAGGCGGCTGACGGCGGCCCGCCACCACCGCCGTCACCTTCGTGATGCCGTCGACCGGTCGAGAGGACGGAGAGATGGCGACCGCCCGGACGCCCCCTCTCGAGCCCACTCCGCCCGAGCCCACGCCGCCTGGACCCAATCGGCCCGGGTCCACATTGGGACAGCGGCTCCGCACCCGTTGGCGCCGGTGGGGCGCGGGTGGCGACGGTGCGCGGCAGCCCGATTCCGGGCCACGCGGCCGCCCCCCGGTGCGGACCGCCTTCGTCCTCGCGGGTGGCGGCAGCCGCGGCGCGGTGCAGGTCGGCATGCTGGCCGAGCTCGTTCACCGGGGGATCCGGGCCGACCGCGTCTTCGGCGCGTCGGTCGGCGCCATCAACGGGGCGGCCTACGCCGGCCGGCCCGACGCGGCGGGTATGCAGCACCTGGCCGACGCCTGGCTCCGCATCCGGGGGACCGACATCTTCCCTCGCGGCACCTTCGACGGACCTTGGGCCTTCTTCCAGAAGCGCCCCGCCGTGCACGCCAACACCGGGCTTCGCGCCATCGTCGAGGCGGGCATCGACTACCCGAACATCGAGGACTCGGAGATCCCGCTCGAGGTGGTGACGACCTCGCTCACCGACGGTCGGGAGCGATGGATATCGAGCGGCCCCGCCGTCGAGGCCATCCTCGCTTCGTCGGCGATCCCGTCGATCTTTCCCGCGGTCACCATCGACGGCGACGTCCTCGTCGACGGCGGCGTCGTCAACAACGTGCCGATCAGCCGGGCCATAGAGGCCGGGTGCAACCGGATCTACGTCTTGCTCTGCGGCCCGCTGCACTACCGCCCGCGCTCGCCCAAGAGGCCGGCCGAGGCGGCGCTCACCGCGTTCTTCGTGGCCGTCCAAGCCCGCTTCGTTCGCGAGCTCGCCTCCCTGCCACCGGGCATAGAAGTAGTGGTCTTCAGCGGGGGTGGTGAACCCGAGGGCCAGTACCGCGACTTCTCGGCCACGGCGACGCTGATGGAGGAGGGCCGGGCCGAGGTGGCCGCCGTGCTCGACCGTTTCACCGGAACCCTCGGGGAGGACGGACACGGCCCGGCCGAGCCCGGCACCGCGACGCCACCCGCGGCCGCGGTCTTCGAATCGAGCTCCGCCGGTCCCCGGGGCACCGGACTGCCCGCCACCGGAGTCGACGCCGCCCCTCTTCGCGCCGGGGTGCCCGATGCCCGCTTCACCGCGGAGTCAGCGCCGACGCAGAGCTCCTCCGGCCGGCCGTCCACGCCCGGGCCGTGACGACCGGCGGCTGCACTGCGGGCGGCGGCGGAGACGGGGGGTACCTGCTGCGCAACGACAGGCCGGCCGCCATGGATCGTTTCGAGGCGTTCGCGGCCCTCTTCGATCCCTCGACCTTTCGTCACCTCGACGGCCTCGGCCTTGCGCCCGGGTGGCGCTGCTGGGAGGTGGGCGCCGGGGGCACCTCGGTCGTGAACCACCTGGCGGAGCGGGTCGGCACCGACGGCCACGTCCTCGCCACCGACATCGACGTGTCCTGGGCGGTCGGGGCGGAGGGACCCGCCGTCGACGTGCGCGTGCACGATGTGGCGCTCGATCCTCCCCCAGGACCCCCGTTCGACCTGGTCCACGCCCGCCTCGTCCTCGTGCACGTGCCGGAGCGCGACGCCGCACTGGCCAACATGGTGGCGGCCCTCCGTCCCGGCGGCGTGTTACTGATCGAGGACGCCGACCCCGCCCTCCAGCCCCTGAGCTGCCTGGAGGAGACCGGGCCCGAGCAGGTCCTGGCCAACACGCTGCGCCGCGGCTTTCGCACCCTGCTGGCCGAGCGGGGGGTCGACCTCGCCTTCGGGCGGAGCCTGCCCCGGCGCCTCCGAGCGGCCGGCCTGGCCGACGTCCGCGCCGACGCCGCCTTCCCGCTCGCCGACCCCGCCTGCAACTACCTCGAGGTGGCCACCATCACGATCGTGCGGGACCAGCTGGTCGAGCACGGCATCGCCACCGAAGAGCAGATCGAGCGCCACCTGGCCAGCGTGCGGGCCGGGCACCTCGATCTGGCCCAGCCGCCGATGATCTCCTGCTGGGGGCGGCGGCCCGCCTCCTGAGCACGGCTTCGGAGGCCGCGCCCGCCGGCCCCTCGCCGGCCCGGGACGTCTGGGTCGCCCGTCCGGTGGACACCTGGCCGCGTGCCCGGTAGACCCGGGAGTCCAGGCCGGTAGACCCCAGAGAGTGGCCGAGGCCGGCGAAGGCGTCGCAGTGGATGAGGGAGCGGGTGAAGAACGGGTGAGGTTGAAATGGTGAAGGTCAAGAAGAACCGGTGAAATCGTCGCAGCCGGCTGGTGAAATGGGGTGGTGAACGAGTTGTCACCCCTCTCCGCGCCCCCGGTCACCGAACCGGTGGATCACGACGGCCCGCAACCGCCCGAGCTCCAGTCGCTGTTCCACCCTGCCGTCGCCGCCTGGTTCGCCCGCCGCTTCCCGGCCGGACCCACGCCGCCGCAGAGCGCGGCCTGGCCGCACATCGCGGCAGGGCGCGACGTCCTGGTCGCCTCGCCCACGGGCTCGGGCAAGACGCTGACGGGGTTCCTCGTCGCCATCGACGCGGCGTATCGAGCCGCCGAGGCTGGCACGCGCACCGAGTCGGCCCCGGAGGTGCTCTATATCTCGCCCCTGCGCGCGCTGGCCGTCGACGTGCACGAGAACCTGCACGTCCCGCTGGCGGAGATCCGTGCCGAGGCTGCCCTGCTGGGGTGCCCAGACCCAGGGCTGCGCGTGGCCGTGCGCACGGGCGACACGCCGCCCGCCGAGCGCGCCGCCATGCGCCGCCGGTCGCCCGACCTCCTCGTGACGACACCCGAGTCCCTCTACCTCCTGCTCACCGCTCCGTCCTCGCGGACCTTGCTGCGCGGCGTGCGCACGGTGATCGTCGACGAGGTCCACACGCTCGCCCGTGACAAGCGCGGCAGCCATCTGTCCCTCTCCTTGGAGCGCCTCGACGCGCTCGTGACCGAGAGCGGGGGGCGGCTCCAGCGCATCGGACTGTCCGCCACCCAGCGGCCACTCGAGCTCGTGGCCCGCCTCCTCACCGGCATCCACCCGGAACGGCCGCCCGCGGTCATCGTCGACTGCGGCCACGCGCGCGACCTCGAGGTGTCGATCGAGCTGCCGTCGTCCGAGCTCGAAGCCGTCATGAGCGGCGGCCAGATGTCCGACATCCTCGACCGGATCGCCGATCACACCCGGCACCACCGCACCACCCTCGTCTTCGTCAACACGCGCAAGATGGCCGAGCGCGTGGCCCATCAGTTGACCGAGCGGCTCGCTGCCGACAGGGAGCGCCGGGGGGACGACGTCGACGCGTCGCTGCTCGTGGCCGCGCACCACGGGAGTCTGTCCGCGGCCCGCCGGCGCATCGTCGAGACGCGGCTGCGCGCCGGCGACCTGCGGGCGCTCGTCGCGACCGCCTCGCTCGAGCTGGGCATCGACGTCGGGCCGGTCGAGCTGGTGTGCCAGATCGGATCGCCCCGCGCCATCGGTACCTTCCTCCAGCGCGTCGGCCGGGCCAACCACCACCGCGACGGCACGCCGGCCGGCCGGCTGTACCCGACCACGCGGGACGAGCTCGTCGAGTGCACCGCCTTGCTGGCCGCCGTGCGTGAGGGCCGGCTCGACCTGCTCCAGCCGCCGGTCGCCCCGCTCGACGTTCTGGTCCAGCAGCTGGTGGCCGAGGTCGCCGCCACCGGCGAGCGCGAGGTCGAAGCGATGTGGCACCTCGCCCGGTGCGCCGCGCCGTACGCCGACCTGGCGCGGAAGGATTTCGACGACACGGTCGCCCTGGCCACGTGGGGCATCGAGACCGGTCGGGGCCGCCGCGGCGCGCACCTGCACCACGACGCGGTGAACGGGCGCCTACGCGCCCGTCGCGGCGCTCGACTGGCCGCTCTGACCGGCGGCGGCGCCATCCCCGAGACAGGTGACTACCGCGTCGTGCTCGACCCCGACGGCGTGACCGTGGGCTCGGTGCACGAGGACTTCGCCGTCGAGGCCACCGCCGGCGACATCTTCCTGCTCGGTACCCATTCGTGGCGGGTGGCCAAGGTCGAGGTCGGCACGGTGCGCGTGCACGACGCCGGCGACCTCCCGCCGTCGATCCCGTTCTGGCTCGGCGAGGCTCCGGCCCGGACCGCCGAGCTCTCCGAGGCGGTGAGCGACCTGCGCGCCGCTCTCGAGCCGGTGCTGCGCGAGGGCGGCGGGGACGGCGCCCGGCGCATGGTGCGCGCCCGGGCCGGCGTGTCCGAAGAGGTGGCCGAGCAGGTGGTGGCGTACTGCGCGGCCGGGCTCGCTGCTCTCGGACATCTGCCCACCCAGGAGCGCATCGTCGTCGAGCGGTGCTTCGACGACACCGAAGGGTCCCAGCTCATCCTGCACGCGCCGTTCGGCGGCAGGATCAACCGGGCGATCGGCCTGGCGCTCCGCAAGCGCTTCTGCGTCTCGTTCGACTTCGAACTCCAGGCGGCGGCCGACGACGACACCGTGGTGCTCTCGCTCGGGCCGCAGCACAGCTTCCCCCTCACCCGGGTCCAGTCGATGCTCTCGAGCACAGCGGCGGCCACCGTGCTGACCCAGGCCGTGCTCCCCCACCCGATGCTCGGAGCACGCTGGCGCTGGAACCTCACCCGCGCCCTCGTGTTGCCGCGGATGAACGGAGGCCGGCGCCGGCCGATCCACCTGCAGCGCATGGAGGCGGACGACCTCCTGGCGGCGGTGTGGCCCGGACTCGCCGCGTGCCAGGAGAACGCGCCGCCAGGTCCCGTGGGCGTGCCCGACCACGTTCTCGCCCGCCAGACGATCGACGACTGCCTCCATGAGGGCCTCTCGGTCGAGGGCCTGGTCGACGTGTGGTCGAAGGTCGAGTCCGGGGCGATCGAGGTCCATACGGTCGAGTCCGCAGAGCCATCGGTCTTCTCGCACGCCATCTTGAGCGGCCGTCCCTACACCTACCTCGACGACGCGCCCCTCGAAGAGCGGCGCACTCGCGCCTTGTCCCTCCGGCGCGGGTTGGGCGAGCTCGGTCCGGACGGCCTGCCCGTTCCCGCCGACGAGCTCGCCGCCCTCGACCCCGACGCGGTGTCGGCCGTGCTCGACCAGGTGCGCCCGCGGCCGCGGGACCGCGACGAGCTGCACGACCTGCTGCTCTCCCTGATCGCAGCGCGGCCGGTGGCGGAGTGGAACAGCTGGTTCGACGCCCTGGTGGCCGAGGGCCGTGCCGGGGTGGTCGAGGGTTGCTGGGTGGCCACCGAGCGACGCCAGGCGGCCGAGGCCCTGGCCGAGGACGACGAGGTCGCGGCCGCCTGTGCCGGAGGCCACCTTCAGCTGGCCGGCCCGGTCACGGTCGATCAACTCGTTTCGGACGCTCCCCTTCCTGCTGGTGCACTGCGGGGGGCTCCTCTCCCCGTGGCCCGGGCGCGCACGGGGCTGGCCCGGCTCGAGCACCAGGGTTCGGCCATCGAACTTCCCGACGGCCGCTGGTGCGCCCGCAACCTCCTGGTTCGGCTCCACCGCGCCAGCAGGGCGCGCCGCCGTGGTCTGGTCGAGGCCGTCCCCATCGCCGACTTCGTTCGGTTCCTGGTGCGCTGGCAGCACGTGACGCCCGACAGCCGGCTCCAGGGCCGGACCGGCCTTCTCCAGGCGCTCGAACAGCTGCAGGGGATCGAGGCGCCCGCGGCGGAGTGGGAGGCCCAGATCCTCCCGGCGCGCGTCGAGGGCTACGACGGGCGGTGGTTGGACGAGCTCTGCCTGTCGGGTGAGGTTGTGTGGGCCCGGTTGACGCCGCGGGCCGACCGGCCGGGCCGCAGCGGCGCGCCCTCGCCGGCCACGCCGCTCGCCTTCGTGGTGCGCGAGGACCTCGAGACGATGTTGCGTGCGGTGCGCGCCGGTATTGCGGCGCCCGAGCCCGAGCTCGGCGCGGCGGCGGACGTGCTGGCCGCTCTCCGGACCCGCGGTGCCTGCTTCCGTCCCGAGCTGGCTCCGGTGACGGGGCGGCTCCCGGCCGAGGTGGACGAGGGCCTCTGGGACCTGGTCGCGCGCGGCCTGGTGACGGCCGACGCGTTCTCAGCCGTCCGCTCGCTCCTCTCGGCGCGCGACCGCTGGCGTACACGGACCGTGCGCCGTCCCTCCAACCGGCTGGGTCGCCGGCGCGCCCCGATCGGGACGGGAATCGGGGAAGGCCGATGGTCGCTCTTGCCCGGGCCCGAGGTCCTCGGCCCTGCGGCACCGGACTCCGCCGCGCTGGGATCGAGCACCCTCGTCCCCGGCAACGAGGAGCTGGCCGAGGCCGTGGCCCACCAGCTCCTGACCCGCTGGGGCGTGGTGGCGTGGGAGCTATGGAGCCGCGAATCCTTCAAGGTGCCCTGGCGCGAGGTGGTGTGGGCGCTCCGCCGCATGGAGGCTCGCGGCGTTGCCCTCGGAGGCCGTTTCGTCGCCGGCCTGGCCGGGGAGCAGTACGCGCTGCCCGAGGCGGTCGAAGAGCTTCGCCTCGCGCACCGCCGGGCGCGCGATGGCGAAGAGGTCGTGGTGGCCGGCGCCGACCCGTTGAACATGACGGGCCCGATCGTCGGCGGCTCCCGCGTTCCGACGCGGCGCCACCAGCGCGTGGTGTACCGCGACGGAGTGGTGGTGGACCACCTCGAGGCTGGGTGAGCGGGTGGCGCCCAAGAAGCGGATACGGTCGATCGACCTCAACGCAGACGTCGGCGAAGCCGCCGACGAGGCCGGCGTCGCTCGCGAGCGAGCCTTGCTCGCGCTCGTCACCTCGGCCAACGTGGCCTGCGGAGGCCACGCTGGGGACGACGTCTCCATGGCGGTCACGGTGGCCGCCGCACTCGAAGGCGGCGCGCGCGTCGGCGCGCACCCGTCGTATCCCGACCGGGAAGGGTTCGGCCGCGTACCCGTTCGGATGGAGCGGGCTGAGTTGGGCTCCTCGCTCGCCGGGCAGCTGCGCGCGCTGGATCGCGTCTGCCGCGCCGCAGGGACGTCGCTCGAGTCGGTGAAAGCCCACGGGGCGCTCTACGAAGAGGTCGCGAAGGGCGGTTCGGTCTACGAGACGCTGCGCGATGCCGTACGCGACACGTGCCCGGCCGGCACCGTCCTGGTGCTTCCCTCGGGCTGCCGTGCCATGGCGATGGCGCTGCGCGACGACGTGGGGGCGAGGGAAGAGGGGTTCTGCGACCGGGCCTACCGACCCGACGGCGGCCTGGTCGACCGCAACCAGGACGGTGCCGTGCTGACCGGTCTCGGCGACGTCGCCAGCCAGGCGCTCAGCCTGGCGCGGGGCGCGGTCGTGGCCTCGGACGGCTCGGTGCTGACCTTGTGGGTCGACACGCTGTGCATCCACGGGGACTCCCCGGGCGCGGTGGAGATGGCGCAGGCCGTGCGCTCGGCGCTCGAGGGAGCCCACATAGAGGTCGCCGCCCCGCCTGAGACCGAGTGAGCCGGACGGAGCAGTCGGGCGCGGGCACTCCGGCATGAACCCGTCGGTACCGGTCGGCGAGGTGCGCGACCTCGGCGACCGTGCCCTGCTGGTCGGCGTGGGGGAGCCCGAGGCGGGATGGCAGCTGGCGCGGCGTCTCGACGGCGTCTGGCCGGCAGGTTCGGTCGAGGTGGTGGGCGGGTTCGCCACGGTGATGGTCGCGCTGGCCGATCCCGGGCTCGAGCTCGACGCCGTGCGCGAGGCCGTCGACGTCGCCCTCCGCTCCGGCGCGACGACTCCGGCCCCGGTCCCAATGGGCGGCGACGACGGTATCGCTCCATCGAAACCCGGTCGGGCATTCACCATCCCATGCGCCTTCGACGGGCCCGACCTCGTACACGTGGCTGAACACCTCGGCTGCGCGCCGGGCGCCGTCGTCGACCTCTTGACCGACCAGCCCCTGAGCGTGGCCGTCATGGGATTCTCGCCGGGTTTCGCCTATCTCGACGGGCTGCCCGACGCGCTACGCGCCGTGCCCCGGCGCGAGAGCCCCCGACCGGTGGTCCCGGCCGGCTCGGTGGCGCTCGCCAACGGTCACGCCGCGGTCTATCCGGTCTCTTCGCCGGGGGGCTGGCAGCTCGTGGGCCGCACCGGGTTTCCCTTGTTCTCGCTGGCCGGACCGCCCTACGCCTCGCTGTCGCCAGGCGACGTCGTGCACTTTTGTGTGGCCGGCGGCGACGATCCACTCGAGCCCACGCCCTTCGCCTTGCCGACGTGGGCTCCCGCCCCGGGTTCGCGCCCGGTCATGGAGACGGAAGTACCGGGGTGGCGAAGCGTGCTCCAGGACGGCGGTCGGAGGGGGGTTGCCGCCATCGGCGTCCCGTCGGCCGGGGCGGCGGACCCGGACTCGTACACGCTGGCCAACCGGCTCGTGGGCAACGCCGACGCCGCTGGCGCCGTGGAGATCACCGCCGGCGGGGCGCGCCTGCGGACGCTCGGACCGTGCCACGTCGCCGTTGTCGGCGGTGCTGTCGGCATCGGGGTCGACGGGACTCCGGCACCTTCGGACCAGGTCCTGCCGCTCACCCCGGGACAGGTGCTCCAGATCGACCCGATGACCCGCGGCGTGCGCTGCTACCTCTCGGTCGCCGGCGGGCTGGTCGGCCCGGCGGTGTTCGGGAGTTGCGCCACGGACGAGTTGTCGGGGATCGGACCGGGACCACTGGCGCGCGGGCAGGTCCTCCACGCCGGACCGTGGAATCCTCCGCTCGGCGACCATCTGGTGCCCGTGGACCGACCTGACGCCGCCCCCGGCGGCCCGATCGTCGCCCTGCGCGTCGTCCCGGGCCCACATCCCGAGTGGTTCCGGCCAGACGCTCTGGAGCGCCTGGCCCGGCAGCGCTTCGTGGTCGGCGACGATTCGAACCGGGTCGGGCTCCGTCTGCGCGCCGAGGGTGGCAGATCCTTTGCCGGAGCGCGCTCCGACCGGGCCGAGCTCGATTCGCACGGCGTGGTGACCGGCGCGGTCCAGGTGCCTCCGGACGGGGACCCGGTCGTCCTGATGCCGGACCACGCGACGCTCGGCGGCTATCCCGTCGTGGGCGTCGTCGCGACGGCCGACCACGGGCGGCTCGGGCAGTGCGGCCCCGGTACGGCTGTGCGGTTCGTCCCGGTCTCCGCTGACGAAGCGCAGTCGGCCCGGGACGCGTTGCGTCGTCGGCTCGACCGCGCCGTGGTGGGGCACTACCCGCTGTCGACGGCGTGATGAAATGCTCCGCGGAGAGTTCGCCATCGACGGCGACCCATGGCGCGACTCGAACGACGAGGTCGACGCGACCTACCACGGCCCGAGGTCGTCCATTCCCGGCAAGCCGGTCACCAAAGAAGTTGAGGGCGCTCTGATCCGACCGGTCACACCAGGAGCTTGACCGCCGTGCCCACGCCCACGAGGATGACGACCAGGCGCAGCGCCGGCGCAGGCAGGGCGAGCGCAAGGCGAGCTCCGGCGAACCCGCCGAACAGGCTGCCCAAGGCGAGCCAGCCGGCTGCCTCCCAGGCCAAGCCCCCGTGCACCACGAACACGACGGCTGCGATGCCGTTCACGATCATGGAGAGCACGGCGCGCAGCCCGCTGGTGTGAGCGATCGACAATGGCAGCGCCAATCCGAGGACGGCGAGGAACATCACCCCCATCGCCGCGCCGAAGTAGCCGCCGTAGACCGAGGCGGCGAAGACACCTACCACCAGCAGCACCGGTCGCGTGCGGGGATGGGCCGAGCCGCGATCGAGGGCACGCCGCAGCGCGGGCTGCACGGCGAAGAGGGCGGCCGCCCCGAGGACCAACCAGGGCACGACGTCCTCGAATGTCGTCTCGGACGTCGTGAGCAGCAGCGCGGCACCCGCGATGCCTCCGGCCAGGGCCACGGGGGACAGGCGAATGAGCCGGGAGCGCTGGTCGCCGATCTCGCGGCGGTATCCGGCGGCCGACGCCAGGTAGCCGGGCCAGATCCCGACCGTGTTGGTGATGTTGGCCGTCAGGGCCGGGTAGCCGAGCGCAAGCAGCAGGGGAAACGAGATCAGGCTGCCGCCCCCCGCCACCCCGTTGAAGATGCCGGCGCCCAGTCCCCCGAGCACGAGCAGGATCGCGTGGGATGTGCTCAAGGGCCGCGGTGCGGGGTCGGGGACACGGCCCGCCAGCGTAGGAGACCACTCCGACGACGCTCGCGCACACGGGCTCACGGCCTGTCGCACCTGTCCAGTTCCGCATATCGTCGGGATCCGCATGTCGCCGGTCAGTCGGTGACGACGTACCGGCCGTCACCGGTCACACGTGACGGATCACAGGGTCGTCAAGAAGACAGGGTCGTCAAGAAGACAGGGTCGTCAAGAAGACAGGGTCGTCAAGAAGACAGGGTGATCAAAGGAGGTCCCATGGTCAGGCTCACCTGCATGCTCCGCCGCAAGGAAGGTCTCACTCCAGCCGAGTTCCATGCCCATTGGCGCGACGTGCACGGGCCGCTGATCGTGGCCAGCAAGAGCGGCAGCCATGTCGTGCGCTACGAGCAGCACCCGCGCCCGCTCGACGACTACTCCGGTGACGACGACCCGGGGTTCGACGGCGTGACCGTGCAGTGGTTCGAGAGCATGGACGACTACCGGGCCCACATGCGCGAGCCCGACTTCGGAGACATCTGGAGTGATATCGAGCGGTTCCTCGACACCGAGCGCATGCACTTCATCCTGACCGAACACCCTCGGCTCGTGATGGGTTCGACTCAGGCCTTGCCGCTGGCGTAGCGGCCGGGCCTAGCCGTCGGTGCCGCGGCCGCCTGACGCCGGATGGTCCACCGCGGCGAGGCTGATCGGCCGCTCGACTGCCCGAGCCCCGGGCGGCGCGGCCGGGACGGGGTCGGACGCGGGTGGACCCGGCACGGCGCGCAGCGTCCGCCGGACCGGTGGCAGCGCCGCTTCCGCCTCGGCCTGGGCCCGCTCCATGACGCGGAGCAGGTCCTGCCACTCCCGGCCACCCGTGCGCGCCACCTCCTTGGGCAGCCGGCGCAGCAGCCGCATCACATCGCGGTGGTGCCGCTCGGCCAGCGCGCCCATCACGAAGACGGTCGGGCCCGGCAGGTCCGATTCGCCCGCCGCGAGCTCGGCCAGCCGCGTCGCCGCCACCTCGTGGTCCTGCATGCTCCCGAGCCCGTCCTGCAGCCCGGCCAGCTGTCGTACGAAGCGCGAGGTGGCACCCTCGTAGAGGTCCGCGCTGAACTCGAGCGAGTAGCGCAGGCGTTTGCAACGGATGCGCAGGCGGTGGAAGTCCGTCACCCGGCCGGACTTGCGGGCGCGCCGTGCCGCCTTCGTGACCGCGTCGTGCCGCTGGACCACGAGCGCCGGCATCGCGATGGCGGCAGGGGCGTTCCCGGCGGCCGACCGCCGCAGCGGACCCTGCCGGACCATGGCGGCGAGGCCCTTGGCCAGGCGCTCCCAGCGCACCGAATCGAGCGCGCTCAGCATGTCGGCGCGCGCCGCCTGGCGATCGCGCTCGAGCAGCGCCACCAGGTCCTCGAGCGGAGCGTGACCAGCGCGGCCGAGTACCTCGTCCCAGGTCCCGCCTGTCCCCTCGTCGGCTCGCAGGCCCTGGAGCTGCACGTCGAGGTCACGTACCTCGCCCAGCACCCCGCCCAACCACCCGAGCTCCTCCCGGTAGCTCCGCGCCCGGGCGGGGAGGACGGGCGCGAACAGGTCCAGCCCGGCGCGCAGCCGTCTGGTGGCCACCCGCATGTCGTGCAGCTCCTCGGGATCCTCCCCGAGGCGCGTCCCGGGCTCCTTCTGGCGCAGCACCGCCAGCTGCCGGCGGATGACCGCGAACGCGAGCTCCCCCGTCGTCGAGGACGGGCTCACCTCGGTCGGCCCGAGGTCGGGAGGTTGCGGGAGGACGCGGCCCACCGCGAGCAGGCCGGCCTCGAACTTGGAGAGGCTCGCCGGCTGTAATCCGCACGAAGCGCGCAGCTCGGAAACGAGGGGCTCGAGCGCCTCTTGCCACTCGCGTCGGACCTCGACCTCGACGCGGCGCAGTGTCATGGGCCGCTCACCGCTGCCCACCACGATGCTGGTGTCGTCGAGCGCCACCTCCGCCACATCGACGCCTCCGACGCGCAACGCGAACGGCCGCCGGCGGGTGCGCACCTGGAGCACCTCGTCCAGTCGGCGCGCGCCGGCGACGGCGCGCAACCGGCGGCCCACGGGGCCTTCGGGGCCGAGCGCGGACACCCCGCCGGGAGGCAGGAGCTCGGTCACCTCGAGTCGTCGACGCAGGCCACTCTCCTCGGCTGGCCGCGTGTCCTTCAACGTCGCCTCCTCCTGACGGCCTCGCTTGCGGGTACGGAGGACGAACCCCGCTCGCGCCAGGCGCCAGTCGTCGGTGTCGAGGTAGGTGTCGACGAGCCGTCGGGGGGGCCGGGCCAGCGCCGTGACCGTCGCTCCCTCCTGAGCTTCCACGGAGTGCGCGGGCAACGCGGCCAGCCAACGCTCGACCGGCCGGAGGTCGAGCGCGTCGAACTGCCACTCGATCTCGACGGGCTCTCCCGCGGCGTCGTGGTCCGCCTCGTCAGCCATCCGGCCAGGCTACTTCGGCCCGTTCCGACCCGATGTGGTCACGTCCGCCATTGCCGCGGTGCGCGGCGCCCCCGGCGGTAGTGTCGAACCGGTGGCGCGACGAGCCATGACCGCAGAGCTTCCTTCACCGACAGAGGTTGTCCAGGCGGCGGGCGGGTTGCTCGTCCGGCGCGGCAACTCGCTGCTCGAGATCGTCGTGGTGCAT
Source organism: uncultured Acidimicrobiaceae bacterium (assembly GCA_963822265.1). GTDB lineage: Bacteria > Actinomycetota > Acidimicrobiia > Acidimicrobiales > RAAP-2 > Bog-473. The sequence continues at coordinate 88,180 of CAWGHA010000041.1, read as the reverse complement.
CGGCCGGTGCACCAGGACTGGTCCTTCCCCAAGGGCAAGCTCGAGGAAGGGGAGACCTTCGAGGAAGCGGCGCTCCGGGAGGTGCTCGAGGAGACCGGCATGGAGTGCCGGCTCCGGCGCTTCGTCGGACACACCGAGTATGTCGACCGCAAGGGTCGGCCCAAGGCGGTGGCCTACTGGGTCATGGAGGTCCTGGGAGGCTCCTTCCGGCCGAACCAGGAAGTGGACGAGCTGCGCTGGCTGAGCCTCGAAGAGGCCTCGAGCATCCTCAGCTACCCCCGTGACCGGGAGCTGATCGCCGTCGTTTCGGCCGCTGACCAGGTAGAACCCCTCATCTGACCCCGGGTCGAAAAATCTCTTTTGATTTCATGTGTACTCACATCGACTTTGGTGAATAATGGGGGGTAGCGATCTACCGCCTGATCGCACAGTCGGCGTGTGTGCCCCAGTCGATAGCTCCAGGATCCCATCGCCAAGGGCCCTGAGACAGCGTTTCTAACGTCAATCGGCTGGGGCACCGCCGGCACCTTGGGACGCGAACTGCGGCCGGATGCCCCGTCGGGCCCGCGGTTGCAGCCGCGGCCGACTCAACCGGGGACGAGCACCGCCGCACCGTTGACGCGGTCATGGGCCAGGTCGGCCAGGGCAGTGTCCGCCCGTGCCATCGGGTAGGGCGTCGCCGCCACTCGGATGCCGATGCGGTCCGCTTCCGCCAGGAATTCCTCGCCGTCGCGGCGGGTGTTCGCGGTGACGCTGCGCAGCGTCCGCTCCTCGAAGAGGTGGTCGGGGTAGCGCAAGGACGGGACATCGCTGAGGTGGATGCCGGCGATGGCCAGCGTGCCGCCGCGATCGAGCGCCGCCAGCGCGACCGGAACGAGCGTGCCCACCGGCGCGAACAGGATGGCCGAGTCGAGCGGCTCGGGCGGTGGGTCGTCGGCAGCCCCCGCACTGGCCACGCCCAGCGCAAGCGCGAGCGAGCGCGCGTCGGCCGAACGGGTCATCACGTGGACCCGTGCCCCCTGCGCCATGGCCACCTGGGCCGTCAGGTGGGCCGAACCCCCGAAGCCGTAGATCCCCAGCCGCCCGTGGTGGGGGAGGTCGGCCAGGCGCAGCGCGCGATAGCCGATGATCCCCGCGCACAGGAGCGGTGCGGCCGTCACGTCGTCGAAGCGGTCGGGCAGGAGGTAGGCGTAAGACTCGTCGACCAGGGCGAACTCGGCGTAGCCGCCGTCGACGTCCCAGCCGGTGAAGCGAGGGTCGAGACAGAGGTTCTCCCGCCCGGAGGTGCAGAAGCGACAGCGTCCGCAGGTGTGGGCGAGCCACGGGATACCGATGCGTTGTCCCTCCCTCAAGCGGGTGCAGCTCGGCCCGACCGCGTCGACCATGCCGACCACCTCGTGGCCGGGCGTCACCAGGTGCCGGTGGGGTGCGAGGTCACCCTCGGCCAGATGCAGATCGGTCCGGCACACCCCGCAGGCGAGGACCCGGATGCGCACCTGCCCGGGTCCGGGCTCGGGCACCGGCCGGTCGAGTCGGACCAGTGGTGCTCCGTCAACGGGTCCGGGGCGGTCGACGGCCCACGCCGTCATGGTCGCGGTGGTCACACTCACGATTCAGCGTAGGTCGGCGCCCAGGAGCGTGCGGTGGCTCGAGCCCGTAGCGTGGTGGCGGAGCCGAGCTGGAGCCGCATCATGGCCGCAACCGCATCGACCGCCGCCCGGCGTCAGCCGTGCGCGACTTCACCCGACGACCTCGAGCGCGACGTCGCGGCGACAGACGGGCTGGTTTACTCGGTGTACCTGCGCTCCTTCTCGATGCACCGAAGCTCTCGGACGCCGAGGTGGCGCGCTTCACCACGGGTCGACGGCGTGAACCGGCTGGCCTTCGTGGCGAACGTCGACGAGCGGCTGATCGACGTCGGACGTTTCGAACGGGAAGCGGGGCGCGTCGTGTCAGTGCGGTTCCCGATCGCGGAGGCCGAGCGGTCGCGCGCGGCGCGAGCGGAACGTGAGGCGGCCCGGTCGCCGGCTCGCCCGATAGCGCCGGGTGATGGACCGAAGGGAGGCCGGTGACGACGCTCGTCCTGGCCGGCCCGTGCGGGGACAGGGCCCACGACGCCGGACCGAACCATCCCGAACGCGGGTCGCGCCTGGCTGCGGTGATGGAGGGCGTCCGTGCCGTCGCGGCAGACGCCGACCTCGTACAGCCGACCTTCGGCCCGGCCCCACCAGAGGCTCTCGCCCGGGTGCACGAGCCGGCGTATCTCGCCGGGCTGGAGGAGTACTGCCGACGTGGCGGCGGGAACCTCGACGCGGACACCTACGCCCGGGCCGACTCGTGGGACACGGCACGCCTGGCGGCGGGGGCCGGGCTGGCCGCGCTCGACGAGCTCGAACGGCGGGGCGAAGGGGTGGCGTTCGTGGCCGTGCGGCCGCCGGGACACCATGCGACCGCGGGTCACGCCATGGGCTTCTGCCTGTTGAACAACGTGGCAATCGCGGCCGCCTCACGCGCCGCCGTCGGTGAGCGCGTCGTGATCGTGGACTGGGACGTCCACCACGGGAACGGCACCCAGGACATCTTCTGGGACGAACCTGGTGTGCTCTACGTGTCGACGCACCAGCACCCGCTCTACCCCGGCACCGGGCGGGCGGACGAGGTCGGGGGGACGGCGGCGCCCGGCCTGACGGTCAACATCCCGTTGCCGCCGGGCGCCACGGGCGACGTCGTGCGTGCTGCCCTCGATGAGTTGGCGGGCCCGGCTATAGAGGCGTTCGCGCCGGACTGGGTCCTTGTTTCCTGTGGTTTCGACGCCCACGAGGCCGACCCACTCGGCCAGCTGGAGCTCACCGGCAGCGACTTCGCCGAGCTCGCCCGGGTGGCGGCCTCTTTCGCGCCGCGGCCCGGACGCGTGGCGCTGTTCCTCGAGGGCGGCTACAACCCGGCGTCCCTGGAGGCGTCGACCGAGGCCACGCTGGGCGCGCTCGTGGGACGCCGTCCGGGCGCGCACTCCCCGGGCCCGTCGGCGGGCGGCCCCGGCATGGCAGAGGTGCGGGCGGCGCGTGCCCAGCGCGAACGCGCCTTGAATCGCGTCTGATCCGAAAGACCGGGGCGGACCAGTCGGTCCTGCCGCGGGCGGGACTCGTCAGTCCTGGCGGTGGACCAGGACCGGGCAGTGCGCCCTGGTGGCGCAGTACTCCGAGACGGACCCGAGCAGCATCCCGGCGAACTCCCCGTGGCCACGACTGCCCACGACGAGCACGTCGGCCCCTTTCGAGGCCTCCACCAGGACGGGTGCGGGATGGCCGTTCGCCACCGTGGTCTCGATCCTTACGTCGGGGTGCCGCTCGCGCACGCGCGCCACGGCCTCCTCGAGGACGCGCTGCACGTCGCTCTCAGGATCGAAGTCGTCGGGGACCGGCACGGACCAGCCGAGGCTCGGGGGCCACTGCCACGTCATGACCGCCTCGAGGCTGCTCCCGGTGAGCTGCGCCTGTCGCGCCGCCCATTCGAGTGCGCCGGACGAGGACGGCGAGCCGTCACAGCCGACAACGATCCTGCCTCGGTCCGACTGCTCGGGTGCCATCGACTGCCTCCTTCACGGGCCCGGCGTTGACGCGACCTCAACCATTTTCGTCGCCCGACGAGCATGCCGCGATCGACCGGCGCTGGCCGCAAATTGGAAAATGGCGACCGAGGGGGATGGCCGCCATTCTCCAAGCACCGTTGTCTGGGAAGAGGAGGGTGTCAGCACAATTGTGGCGGTCCGCTCCGCCCGCCCGCTAGGGCCGAAAGTCATCGATTCACCAGGCCAGTCACAGCAGGTGCAACAGTTTGGGCCGTGCCCGACGTCCTCACTCCAGAGGAGGCCGTCGCCCTGATCCGGCCGGCCGACAGCATCGGCTTGGTCCGGTCCTCACCCGCCGTTCACACGCCTCCCCCCGCCCGGCGCGCCGGCGCAGGAAGTGGAAAGATCGCGCCTGACAGCGACCCTCGGAGGACACTGTGGCGAGACGGCGGAATCTGACGGCAACGACGATCCTCACGCGGCGTGGTCTGGCCGGGCTGAGCCTCCTGGCCGCGGCGGGAGCCGCCCTCCCGGCGCTCCATGCCCTGCCAGCGGGGGCCCAGGGCAACGCGCCCGTGGTCACCGGCCTCGCCCCGAGCGCCGGGCCGGTCGACGGGGGCCAGGCGATCGACATCGAGGGCTCGAACTTCACCGGCGCGACTCAGGTCGACTTCCACCTGGGTTCATCGGACGTGAGCGTCCCCGTTTCGGCGGGGCAGGTCGTCGACGACTCCGACATCGACATCACGACGCCGAACGTGTCCGCGCTGCTGTCCGCCGGAGCTCAGAACGCGCTGGCCAACGTGACGGTGACCACCCCCGACGGCACTTCACAGGTCACGACGGGCGACATCTACGTCTTCGGTCCCCCCACAGTGACGAGCGTCACCCCCGACGCCGGACCGGTGGGCGGGGGCACCACGGTGACCGTCGACGGCTCCGGGTTCACGCAGAACATGATCGCCTCGTTCGAGGGCCCGGGAGATGCGAACCTGCTCGGGACCGTCCTCTCGGTGAGCAGCGACGGCACCAACGCCCAGGTCCAGACACCCGACTACAGCCAGAACATGGGTGGCTCGTCGAGCGTCACCGCTGACGTCGTCGTCGCCACCGGGGACGGCTCCAGCTCCACGAGCGCGGCCGACCAATTCACGTTTGCTTCGTCAGCCGTGACCGGCGTCGCGCCGTCCGCCGGCTTCATCGACGGGGGCGAACAGGTCACCGTCAGCGGCTTCGGCTTCACGGGCGCGACCGCAGTGGAGTTCGTCGACGGAGCCTGCGCCGCCGACGGGCACTCCGTCTCGGTCCCTTCCTCGCAGTTCGACTCCTCGTCGGACGCCCAGATCGTCGTGGTCGCGCCGGACGACTCGGCCAACGCCGCGTCGTCGTGCAGCCCCGCCGGCCTCCCGACCGACGTCGAGGTCGTGCTGCCCGCAGGTCCGACGCCCGTGGTCGCGTCGGACGTGTTCGTGGAACAGATCCCTGACGTCACGAGCGTCTCGCCCGGCAACGGATCCGGCGTCGGCGGGACCTCGGTCACGATCGGTGGGAGCGGCTTCGAGGGTGGCGGGAGGTCGACGGCCAACGTCGTCGCCTTCACCGACGGCTGTGGCGACGTCGCCGACGCCACGAACGTCGACGTCGTGGGCGACTCCAGCATCACGGCCACGGCTCCGCCCGCAGTGGCGGACTTCAAGAATTGCGGCGGGGGTGCCGACTCGGTGCCGGTCGACGTGACGGTCGGGGTGCCCGATCCCGGCAATGGCGGGCAGGAGATCACCAGCGAGGACCAGTCGTCCGACCAATTCACCTACACGGTCGCGCCGCCGACGATCACGTCGGCCGCGGCAGCCGACTTCACCGTGGGCCAGGGCGGGAACTTCACGGTCACGACCACTCCGGGCGTCGACCCGGCCGGCGACGGCAAGGTCAGCCTGTCCGCCCCGGCGAACGAGCTCCCGAACGGCGTGACCTTCGCTGACCACGGGAACGGCACGGCCGTCATCGCCGGCACACCGGCGTCGGGTACCTCCGGTGTCTACGAGGTGACCATCACCGCGTCCAACGGGGTGTCACCGGACGCGACGCAGAGCTTCACGCTCACCGTGCTCGACGTCCCCACCTCACCCCTGGACGTCTCGGCCACGCCGGGAGTGGGAGCCGCCACCGTGACCTGGATGCCACCGGCGTCCGACGGGCAGTCCACGATCGCGTCGTACACCGTGACCGCGTCGCCTGGTGGGGCGAACGCGAGCGTCGGCGGCTCCGCCACCCAGGCGACGGTGAGCGGGCTCACACCAGGAGCCCAGTACAGCTTCACCATGACCGCCACCAACACCATCGGGACCGGCCCCGCCTCGGCCCCTTCCAACACCGTCACCATCGACCTCGCCCCGAGCTCGGTCGCGGTGAGCGGGCCCTCCTCGGTGACCGTCGGGACCGGTTACTCGGCCACTTCGGCCGTGGGGAACACCCCCGCCCCGAGCCCCACCTACTCGTTCGCGTCGGGCGCTCCGAGCTGGCTCTCCATCAACGCCAACACCGGCGTCGTGAGCGCGACCTCGGTGCCCGAGGTGCCGGACTTCACCTACGAGGTCGTCGCCTCGAACGCCGCGGGGTCGGCGACCAGCCCCCTGGTGGCGGTGACGGTCTCGCCGGGCAGCACCCTCCTCAACATAAGCCCGGCCCAACCTCCGCCCATCATGGTCGGCGCCCACGTGACCTACACCGCGACCGTGACCAAGACGTCCGGCTCGGGTTCGCTCTCGGGCGTGATCAGCTTCTCGGGCAAGGGCGGGACCGTGCAGGGCTGCAGCAACCTTCCTGTCTCGGCAGGGAAGGCCTCGTGCACCATCACCTTCGGGACGCAGGGAACCTTCACCATCAAGGCGGTCTACACCGGGGACCCGTATTTCACGAGCTCGTCCGACTTCGTGACCCAGAGCGTCTCGTCGTCCGGCGCGCCCACCTTCACGTCACCCTCGTCGGACACCGCCACGGCGGGGACCATGTTCGACTTCGACGTCACCACGTCGGGCACGCCTGCGCCGGCGATCACCGAGACCGGCGCGCTGCCCAGCGGGCTGCACTTCGCCGACAACGGGAACGGCACCGCCACCATCTCAGGCCCACTCGCCGCAGAGTCGGGTGGTACGTATCCACTGACGCTCACGGCCAGCAGCACGGGGGGCACGGCCAAGCAGAGCTTCGTGCTGACGGTGGACCAGGCGCCGGTCTTCACCTCCTCCGCCTCGGAGACGGGGACCGTCGATGCCTCCTTTCACTTCAAGATCAAGACGTCGGCCTATCCCGTCGCGACGGTGAGCGAGACCGGCAGTCTCCCCGGCGGCCTGATCTTCAAGGCGAAGAAGAACGGCACGGCCGTGATCTCGGGGACTCCCGCGCCGGGTAGCCAGGGCACCTACGACATCACCCTCGACGCGTCGAACGGCATCGGCAGCGGGGCTTCCCAGTCCCTCACCGTGACCATCGACCCGCGACCGTAGGACCAGAAGGCGGGAGGATCGAGGGCCATGGGTGACGTGACCGCCGAGCTCCGCGACCACATCGTGACCGTCACCTTGGACCGGCCGCCCGTCAACGCCGTCACCACGGACACGCTGGCCGAGCTTCGTGACGTGTTCAGCGTGCTCGGCGACGACCGTGACGTTCGGGTCGCCATCCTCACCGCCGCGGGCACAAAGGCGTTCATGGCCGGGGTCGACCTCAAGACGGTCGGTGACCGGGGCCCGCTCGACGAGCTGCCGCCGGCGTTGGTGCTCGACCGTGGGCGCGTCGCCCGCGATGCCATGTGGTCCATCGTCGACTGCCCCGTGCCCGTCATCGGGGCCATCAACGGGCCGGCGCTCGGGGCGGGCCTGGCCATCGCCGCCTGCTGCGACATCCTGGTGGCGGCGGAGGGGGCGCGCTTCGGCACCACCGAGATCAACGTCGGCCTCCTCGGCGCGAGCGCTCATCTCTCGCTCCTCGTGGGCCGGTACAAGGCGCGAGAGATGTTCTTCACGGGCGAGCAGGTGCCCGCCGAGGAGCTCCACCGGCTGGGGGCCGTAAGGGCGGTGGTCCCGGCCGAGGAGCTCGCCGGTACGGCACGTGCGCTCGCGGTGGAGCTGGCGGCGAAGAGCCCGATCGCACTCCGCCTGGCCAAGGAGTCGATGAACCGGGTTGAGAACCTGCCGCTGCGCGACGCCTACCGCACCGAGCAGGACTACACGGCACGGCTGCTGGGCTTCGAGGACGCGGCGGAGGCGCGCCAGGCCTTTCTGGAGCGCCGGGAGCCCGACTACCGCTGGCGCTGACGCGGGGCGACGGCCCGACTCACCCCACGAGACCGGCGCGCCCGAAGGCGTCGTGGCCGAACAGCCCGGGCATGCCGCCGGTGTGGACGAAGACCACCGGCTCTCCGGCGAGCACCTCGCCGTCGGTGACGGCAGCGGTGAGGCCGCTCAGCGCCTTGGCCGTGTACACGGGGTCGAGGACGAGGCCCTCGCAGCGGGCGGCGGCGCGGAGCGCGTCCGCGGCGCCCGGAGTGAGAATCCCGTAGCCGGGGCCGACCTGGTCCCGGCGGAACCGCAGCGGACCGCGGGCCGGAGACTCGACACCGGCGTCGGCGAGCCCGTCCACCAGCTCCTTCACGCGGCCTTCGGCATCGGGCACCGCGCCGGCGTCCACGCCGAGGACGCGGTCCGGTCCCAGCGCGGCCACCAGCCCGGCCATGGTCCCTCCCGAGCCCACGGCGACCACGACGTGGCGGAGCGCGGGCATCTGGTGCAGCAGCTCGCGGCCGCAGTCCACGTAACCGAGAGCACCGGTGACGCTCGATCCCCCGTAGGGGATCAACGAGACCCGCTCTCCTTCGGCTGCGAGCAGGCGGGCCACCTCCTCGGACCGCTCGACCAACTCGACGTCGTCCGCGTCGGGCACCCAGACGATGTCCGCGCCGAGGAGCTGGTCCAGGGCGACGTTGCCCGTGGCCCGTACCGGAGGCGAGCCGGCGAGGACGAGGCGGCAGCGGAGACCGAGTCGCGCCGCCGCCGCGGCCGTGAGCCGGGCGTGGTTGCTCTGGGCGGCGCCGCTGGTGACGAGCGCCGTCGCGCCGGACCGGAGCGCCTCGGCGCAGAGGTGCTCGAGCTTGCGCACCTTGTTGCCGCCTCCGCCGAGCCCGGTGAGATCGTCGCGCTTGACCCACAGGTCGCCTGGCCGAAGCCCCAGCAGGGAGGCCAGCCTGGGCGCCGGTTCGAGCGGTGTCGGCCAGGTGCCCAGCGGTGTCGTCCCCATCCGATCATCCACGGCTCGGCGGTGCGTGCCGGGGCCGGTGGAGCTCAGAGGGTGCCCGCAGCCGCATACGGGTCGAACGCGTTCTCGGCCAGAGTCAGCTGAGCCAGACCGTCGGGCTCCACCAGCTCGAGGACGGCCTCGCCCTCGCCGTCGTCGGGGAGGTCGAGCGCGAGGACGCCGCACCGCTTGGCGCCGATGCTCGCCTGCATCGCTTCGGGCAGGACGGCCCACGATGTCGGCGCCCAGACGTGTCGCTGCGCCCCGTGGCGAAAGGACCGGTGCTGGTGCACGTGCCCGCTCAGGACAACCTCGACGCCGCCGCAGTCGAGGTTGTCGGCGAGGCGGTCCCGGCCCGGGGAGGGGACGAAGCGGAAGGGCGGCGCGGCCGCGAGCTCGGCGGCAGCCGCCGTCACGGGCTTATGCGAGATCAGGATCGTACGGGTCGAACGGGCGAGCTCGGCGTAGAGGAAGTCCCACTGCTCCGCCTCGGCCTCGAGACCGGTGCCGAAGAGCTGCGCGTCGAGGCCGAGCAGCCGCCACCCGCCGAGATCGACCACCCAGTGGTCGGGGCCGACGTGCCGGAGCCAATGCGAGCGGCGATCCGCCGTGACGTCGTCGTCGGGATCTGCGCCGACGATTGGGTTGTCGCCTATGTCGTGGTTGCCGGGGACGGCCACCCAGGGGGCGCCGAGCCGGTCGAGCTCGCGGCGGGCGTGCCGGAGGTCGCCGGGATCGTGCTGGCCGTCGAGCGAAAGGTCGCCGACGTGCACGACCAGGTCGGGCCGGACGTCGTCCACGTGCCGGACGACCGCCGACCAGTTGCTGCCTGCTTCCGCCGCCTGGGGCGAGAGGTGGCTGTCCGACACGACGACGACACGCGACGTGCTCACGACCTCAGGTTAGACACGGTGCCGTGGAGCCGCCCATCGGCGATCGGCCCGCCCTCAGCTCTCCACGCCCCCCCGCCATCGGGGTGGTCGGTTCTGGAGGAAGGCGAGCACACCTTCAGCGGCGTCGGGGTGCGCCATGAGCCGGTGGTGGTACTCGGTCTCGAGGTCCTCGACCTGGTCGGCCGTGCACTCCCAGGTGTGCCAGAGGAGCTGCTTGCTGAGCGCGACCGCCAACGGTGCCGTGTTGGCGGCGATGTCACGGGCGACCTCCGTGGCCGCCGGCAGCACCTCGTCGTTGGGGAGCACCAGTCGGCACAGGCCCAATTCCTTGGCGTCCGATCCGTCGAAGGTCCGGCCGGTAAGCAGGATCTCGGCCGCGGCGGACATGCCCACGAGCCGGGGGAGCGTCCAGTGGGAGAACCCGTCCCCCATCACGCCCCGACGGACCTGGACCACCCCGTATTTCGCGTCGGCGGCGAAGATCCGGATGTCGCACTGCAGCGTCAGAGTGAGCCCGATCCCGATGGCATGCCCGTTCACGGCCGCGACCACGGGCTTGCGTAGCCGCCAGGCCGGGACGGAGACGCCGGCCGCGCTGAAGGTGGACTCGTCGCGCGAGCGGAACGTGGCCGCACCCTCGGACATATCGGCACCGGCGCAGAACGCGGGGGGAGTCCCCGTGAGGACGACGGCACGGACGGCCTCGTCGGCGTCACACCTCCGGTACGCCTCGGCGAGCTCGCGGCCCATCCGCCCAGTGAAGGCATTCCGCTTGGCGGGGTCGTTGAGGGTGAGGGTGGCCACGCCGTCGGTGACTTGGACGAGCACACGATCGTCCGAGCTCACGACAGCGCCCTCACCGCATCGACGAACTCGCCGACCAGCTCGTCCGACGCCTGGTAGCCGGGAAAGTAGGCGCAGATGCGGTCGCAGTACCCGAACCTCTTGGAGATCTCCGCCGCGCACTCCGACGGGGTGCCCCGCACGGCGAGGACGCTCACCATCTCGTCGTCGACCAGATCGACCATTCGGGCCCATTCGCCCCGCTTCGACATGGCGTTGAGCACGGGCTGGAGGTCACCCCAGCCCTCGACGTCGAGAACGGGACGGTACGAGGGCGTGGATCCGTAGAAGGCGAGGAGGTTGCGAACGCCCTTCGCCGCCGCCAGCTCCTCCTCGTCCCGGCCGACCGAGACGATGACCTCCGCTGTCAGCTCGATATCCGAACGGGTTCGTCCTGCGGTCGCCAAGCCCGCCTCGATCGCCGGCATCGTGCGCGTCCTCATATGGCCGTCGGAGTTGAACGGCATGACCAGCACGCCGTCCGCGACCTCGGCCGCCATGTGCACCATCTTCGGCCCGAGGGCACCGACGAGCACCTTGGGCACCCCGTGAGGGTTGGGCCCGGGGTCGAAGACCGGCGTCATGAGGGTGTGCGTGGTGTACTCGCCCTCGAAACGCAGCGGCGTCCCTTCCTGCCAACAGCGCAGGATGGCCTGTGTCGCCAGCACCGACTCCCGCAGGTGCCGCACGGGATTCCCCCACTCCGACCCGTACCGCTTCTCGATGTGAGCGCGCACCTGCGACCCCAAGCCGAGCCGGAACCGGCCCCCGGAGAGCGCATGGAGGTCGTACGCGGCGTGGGCGAGGTGGAGCGGGCTCCGCGGGAAGGCCATGGCGACGTTGGTCAAGAGGTCGAGCGAGCAGACCGGCGCCGCGGCCACGAGCGGGAAGAAGACGTCATGGGCGTTCTCGAAGCTGAAGACGCCGTCGACGCCGATGTGCTCGAGCTCCCGGGCGCGCTGTGCCGCGTCGAGCACGGACCCCGACAGCATCACGTCGATCTTCATCTGTTCGCATCCCTCCTGGGCGGTCGGTCCCGGTTCGGCCCGACTGGAGCGTCGCTCAATCGACGCAGAACTCGTTCCCCTCGACGTCCGCCATCGTCCAGCACCTGGCTCCCCGGTCGTCGCTGTACCAGAGCCGACGCGCGCCCAACCCTTCCAAGCGATCGGCCTCGGCTTCGTAGCGCTCCGGTCCGACATGCAGGTCGAGGTGCACGCGGTTCTTCGAGGTCTTCGGCTCCGGGACCCGCTGGAAGAAGATCCTCGGTCGGTGTCCGGCCGGGTCACGGCAGGCCGCGACGTCAGAGAACTGCCCGACCCGTCCACCACGACCGTGCGCTCGGGCTGCAGCTCCTCCGCCCGGAGCAGGCTCTCGACCAGCTCGGAGTGGTCCTCCTTCTCGTAGGCCAGCGCGGCGGCCCAGAACCGAGCCATCCCGTGAGGGTCCGCGCAGTCGAACGTCACCTGGACGGGAACGGTCACTGCCAGGCGACTCTACGTGCTGCCCGGGCGGCACCCCAATGCCGGGTCAGGTCGAACGCTTCGGGATATGGCGCCGAACCCGGACGAGCATTCGTACCAGCTCCTCACCGATCTCCGTGGGTTCTGCTCGTGGGTTGTTGTACACCACGTACTCCTTGGCGACGAGCGCGGCCAGATAGTCGAGCAACATCGGTTCAGCGTCCTTGACCAAGAGGTAGTCGGGATGGGAGTCGTTGAAGAAGACGACACCCACCTCAGCGTCGAACCGGCTTCTGGCGTCCCCCGGGTCCGGGTCCGGCAGGACGGTCGGAAGGCGGCTGTTCCCTGACCCGCCCTGCGTCCCCTTGTCCGAACCTGCGCCTGGCGGCACCGGGTCGCTGGGAGGAGGGAGCAGCTGGCCCAGGTCAGGAGGTGTTACCTCCCCGGGCCTCGACGAACGCGCTCCGTTGGTCTCCGCAGTGCCGGGCTCGGGACCTCCGCCGGACCCGGGAGCGTCCCCGGTCGCGGACCGCATCGGGTTGTCGAGATCCTCGAGCTCTTTGAGGACGCGTCCGAAGATTCGACGGATCACGTCCGAGAGCCGGTCCGCCGTCGCAGCATCCACTTCTCGCGCCACTCGTTCGATCGTCTGCGCCACCGCCGGCTCAACAGCCTTGACTGCTTCCACGAACAGCGGGAACGCTGCACGGTCTCGCAGAATCGCTCGCCGTCCTGCGGTCTGTTGCAAGGACTCGAAGACGATCCGGCCCGAGACCTGATCACTGTCCCAGGGCGGACCTGAGAATTCCTCCAGCTCGGAGAGATCGTCGAGGATGCTGGTTCCGGCTCGTCCGACAACCGACACCCGCCGGCGACGACCGTGGCCGGGCGCGACGTAGAGCACGAACTCGACCCGGCCCCACAAGGTCTGGCGGGTAGGGATCGACAACCTGACGCCTTCGGGCTTGTCGGGCAGCACGAGCTCAGACGCGCGGCCTTCGACCACTTCGATCTCGTAGTCGCGGTTCGCCAAGGCTGCGCCACGCCGGGAACGGAGGTAGTCGACGACCCGCCGTTGGGTGAGAACCCGCAGGACCTCGGGGTCGAGGTCGCTCAGATACACCGTGGTCCCGGGCTCCTGACGTGCCCGTCGTCTCTCCCGCTCCAAGGTGGCAATAGCCTTGCCCCGCTCGAGGTGGAGCACCCAGCTGTCGGGACTCGACGCCGTGCGGGACACGACGTCGCACCTGCCGCAGAGCTGTTGGAAGGCCAGGACGCCGATAGCCTTCTCGCCGAGGGTCCGATCGTCGCCCGCTTTTGAGGACTCGAAAAGGTTGCGGGCAACTTCGCGTAGCCGCTCCGCGCTCATGCCGCGACCAGAATCGTCCACGGCGATGACCGGGTACCGACCCTTGCGCCGCAAGACGACCCTGATGCGTTCGCCCCGCTTTCCGGCTTCGACGTACTCGTCAGCGGCGTTCGAGACGAATTCATTCAGCGCGTCCTTGGGATCCTGGTAGGCCTGGCCGCTGACGAGTACGGCCTTCGCCAGGTTCCCGATGCGTAGACGGACTCGCTCGGCCGGCACAGACCGAGATCGTAGGCCCTCGCTGCTCGGATCAACGAGCTTGTTGCACTGATCGCCTCTCCTCCAGCCGGAGGAGCAGGCGGTCCATGGCCGCGGAAGCAACCTCGTGGGCGGTATCGAATCCGGCAACCTGGTCATAGGCCATCGCAAAGGCCAAGCCCTGCATCGCCGCGGCCAAGAGGGCAGGCGGGAATTCATCGCGGTCGAGGCCGTAGTCGTCGAGGATCTCGTCGAGAGCGCCAATCTGCATGCGTCGTGCTTCGCGGGCGAACGCAGCCACCTCGACCTGAAGAGCCGCCCGATGGTTGGCTGCTGTCGTGATCTCCACCAGGAGGCGGCTGCCGCGCCGGTCCGAAGCGAGCCGCCACCAGGCCCGCAGTGGCTCCGGTGAGGCGAGTGCATCGGCGAGACGAGCGAGGTTTCCCTCACCTCGCCGGCGAACCACGGCGACGAACAGGTCGTCGATCGACCCGAAATGGTAGTGCACCTTGAGTCCGGTCTCTGCCTCCAAACGGCGTGAGGTGACAGCCGCATAGCCATCACGCAGCATGAGCAACTCCGCCGCGTCGAGTAGTCGCCGTCGCTTTTCGGGGGTCGCTGCTCGTGGACGCCGGATCTGAGCCATGTGAGTGTCTTTCCGATTCTGAGAACGCGTGCAAGAAGTTAGTACGTATGTTCTGAAATCCAACCGAGTTGTTCGCTCGAGGATCCGAATTCCTGTCTTATCTGGTATTAAATCCAGGGTCGTGGTCCGGCTCCTTGACAAGCACACGCCGACTTAGTTAGAACGATCGCTCTAACTAACTAAAGACGAGTGCGAAAGTCCGGCCGTGACCGACTCCGATGCCTATTTCGATCCGTACGACGTCGACATCAACGCCGACCCGTACCCTGCGTACGCGCAACTCCGGGAAGAAGCGCCGATCTATCACAACGATCGGTACGACTTCTGGGCGCTGGCTCGACACGAGGACGTCCAGAAGGCATTGGTGAACTGGCAGGTGTTTTCGAGCACCCGCAGTGACATCCTCGACATCATGAGGGCGGGCATCGAGCTGCCCAAGGGCGTGGTCATGTTCGAGGACCCTCCTGTCCACACTGCTGTGCGAGGTCTCATGTCGCGCGTCTTCACACCGAGACGGATGGCGCAGCTCGAGGACGAGGTTCGCGAGTTCTGCGTCCGCTGCCTCGACCCGCTCGTCGGCTCCGAAGGATTCGACATCATCGCGGAGCTCGGATCGATGCTGCCGATGCGAGTGATCGGCATGCTCCTCGGCATTCCCGAGCAGGACCAGGTCGCCGTTCGCAACAAGACGGACAGCAACCTGCGGACGAAACCGGGTAAGCCGATGGTCATTCTCGAGGAGGAGGTCGCCAACGGCGAGATGTTCTCCGACTACATCGACTGGCGGGCGACGCATCCGTCAGACGACCTCATGACCATGCTCCTCAACGCCGGGTTCGAAGATGTGACGGGAGAGACGCGAACGCTGACCCGCCAGGAGGTCCTCACCTATACGTCGGTCCTCGCCGGGGCGGGCAACGAGACCACGGGGCGACTGATCGGATGGCTCGCGAAGGTGCTCGCAGAGAACCCCGATCAGCGCCGCGAAGTAGTTGAGGACCGAGGCCTCATTCCGAGCGTGATCGACGAGACACTTCGCTTCGAACCGACCGGTCACGCCACTGCCCGGTGGGTCACCGAGGACGTGGAGTACTACGGGACCACGGTCCCGGCGGGAAGTCCCATCCTGTTGCTCCTCGCTTCGGCGAACCGCGATCCGCGGCGCTTCGAGAACCCGGACCGCTACGACATCCATCGAGCGGACGTTCAACACCTCACATTCGGGTACGGCCTTCACTTCTGCCTCGGTTCACACCTGGCGCGGCTCGAAGGTCGGGTGGCGTTGGACGAGCTCCTGAACAGATGGCCAGAGTGGGACGTCGACTACAGCGAGATGAAGCTGGCGCCGACCTCGACGGTCCGAGGTTGGGAACGGATGCCGATCACCATTCGATGATCGGCTACGGGCGAGCCGCTCATTGTCGACTCGACAACATGCCTCCGCCGCTCTTCGCGTGATGCCGGCGCCGTGTCGTACAGTGCCGGAGCGGGTCTTGGACCCATGGGACGGAGGAGCAAGCCATGGACCGTTACACCGTTATCTCGTCGGACTGCCACGCGGGTGCCGACGTGGCTGACTACCGGCCCTACCTCGAGGCCCGGTACCACGAAGAGTTCGACCGTTGGCTGGCTGGCTACGCCAACCCGTTCAGGGATCTGACGGCGCCCGACGCCGACCGCAATTGGGACAGCGACGTGCGCCAGGTCGCCCTCGAAGCCGACGGCATCGTGGGCGAAGTCGTCTACCCGAACACCGTCCCACCCTTCTTCCCGACGAGCGGTCTGGTGACGCCGACGCCTCCGGCTGCGGACTACCCGTTGCGCCTCGCCGGTCTGCGCGCCCACAACCGGTGGCTGGCCGAGTGGTGCGCGGCGCTCCCGGGTCGACGAGCCGGCATCGGCCAGGTCCTCTTGAACGATGTCGACGAGGCCGTGCGGGATGTGAACTGGATCGCCGACCACGGGCTCATGGGTGGTGCTCTGTTGCCCGGCGTGCCGCCCGGCAGCGGCATCGACCCGTTGCTTTCGCCTACCTACGACCCGGTCTGGCGGGTCTGCGAGGAGCGTGGTGTCGTGGTCAACGTCCACGGCGGAGGCGGCTCGCCGAACGAGGGCTACTTCCCCGCGACGCTGGCCTTGTTCGTGCTGGAGGCGAGTTTCTACTCTCATCGGCCGCTGTGGTCGCTCATCATGTCCGGCGTTTTCGACCGCTTCCCGGGCCTGAAGTTCGTCGTGGCCGAAGCCGGATCGAAGTGGATCTCGCCCACCCTCCAGGCGATGGACAACATCCAGGCCAAGCAGGACGAGGGACGCATCGGCGCACTGAATTTCATCGAACCGTTCAGGCTGGGTCGCAAGCCGAGCGAGTACTGGTCCACGAACTGCTGGGTCGGGACCAGCTTCATGACCCGTGACGACGCGCTGGACCGCGCCCTCATCGGCGTGGACCGCATCATGTGGGGGAGCGACTTCCCACACGAGGAAGGTACGTTCCCATTCACCCGCGAGGCTCTGGCCAACACCTATTCAGGCATGGATCCGGGAGAGGTAGCGAAGATGGTCGGTGTCAACGCGGCGGGCGTGTACGGCTTCGACCTGGGCCAACTGGACCCGCTGGCGGCCGAGATCGGGCCGGAAGTCGACCAGGTTTCAAGAGGCATCGACCGGGTGCCCGACTCGATCAGCCTCGCCTTCGAACCGCGTGGGGCGACCGTGTCGTGACGATCGCCGCCCTCGGGCAGGTGCACCAGGTCTGGTAGCAAACAGCCGCGGTCCGACCAGCCCTTATCGGAGACGAGCCAGCCAGTTGGGGAGCTGTTCGATCTGCGGCGCGAGCTCCACCGACCAGCGTCGGGTGTCAGGGTTGTCGTCGTGGGGGTGGCTGAACATCCGCACGGCACTGCCGAGATCATCGAGATACCAGCGCAGCTGGTAGAGGGTGATCACCCTGAAGTCCACCTCGCATCCGGATGCATCCGTGTACCGCTCGAAGCTGCCACCGTCCGCCGTGACGATGAGCGCAAGGTCCCGCTCTCGAGGTGCCAGAGCGGTCGTATCCCAATCGATGACTTGGATGTGGCCGTTCACCGAGATGAGGTTCGCCGGGTGAGGTTCACCATGAGTGATCACCATGTCGGCGCGGGCCGATGCCGTCTCAACGGCTAGCTGGTCGAACCGGCTGATCAGCTCGGTGAGGCCCGCGAGATGCCCGAGGAGGTACAGGCGGGTCGACTCCGAGAACGGGCCGCCTTCCCACCTCCGTCCCGGTTCAGCAAGAAGGTGCTTCAGATCAGGTTCGCCGCCGTAACGAAGGAGATGCCGGGGGGCACGGTCTCGAACCACGGCAGTGGAGCGGTGCAGCGCCGCCACCAAGTCGAGGACAACGTCGCGGAGTGGTTCATCAGGGTATGTGCCGAAGGGGTAGGAGTGTCCGGCCAGGAAGGGCCAGACGGAAACGGCGTGGCGATCCTGAAGGCGGCGAACGACGGAGCCGTCGTGGGCGGCGACGGGTGCGACGACGAACCCGAGGCCGGCTCGGCGAAGCGCTCGAGCTGTCAGAAAGGCCGAGCCGAGACCATCGAACACCTCGTTCCTGATGCCGCCGAGCCAGTCCTTGTCGTCCAGATCATCGACGGTTACGAAATGGCTCTGACGCTGGTCGTCGACCACGCGCCAGTGGTGGCTTCCGCCACCCTCGGGGACGTAGTCCATCGAAACGGGACGAACACCCCATCCTGCCACCATCTCCTCTCGGAGCCTCTCCTCTAAAAGGTCCGGTGGCGGGGATCGCACGTCCGTCGAAGCTACGTGCACCGCGGCCCTGTCACCAGCGTCGTGTCCGGAGCAAGGACGTCGCGGGGTTGCGGATCCTCACCCCGGGGTGAAAAAGGTGAGCATCATGGCACCGAGGGCCAGGATGACCGTGCTCGCGGACAACATTGCGAGCCTTCTGCTCCCCAGCGATGGCGGCTGCTGGTGTCCACTCTGGAAGATCCAGATGACGACGATCGCGACCGCCCAGACGATGGCAGCCACGGCGACAAGACCCAGTGCAAGTAACTGATATCCGCCCCTCAGCGGCCAGAGGTGACGCAGCAGTACCGCAATGCACACGAGGACGGCGAGGCCCGAACGATTCCAGGCCAGGGCTGTTCGTTCGCGGGCGAGTCCTTTCTCGGATGGATGCCGCTCGCCTGGCACTACGGTCACGCCTTTCCCACCGCGGCGATGACGATCGCGAGCAGCCCGACGACGACGATGCCAACACAGAGAACCAGGGGCATGATCGAGCGCGGCAACGGTTCACCGCGGCGCATCGCACGTTCGTTCGAACGCCAATTGAGAAAGCTTGCTACCGCGAGAACCGCCCCCAACGCGATGAGAGGAAGCCCGAGAAGTCGTCTACCCCAGGCAACCTGGAATTTCGGGAGGAGTTGGGTGGCCGCGACGCCCGTAGCGATCAGGGCCAGCGAGGTCCGGTTCCATGCGAGAAACGTCCGCTCGTTGGCGTACGTGAACCGAACGTCGGGCTCTTCATCGGAAGAATCATCGTCGTCCATCGAACGTCGAGCTCGGTCAGGCGTTTCTGAATCCATGCGCTTCTCTGTCGGTCCAAAAAGTCATCCGTCACTCGATCCGCAGCCGAGCGGTCTGCCGAAATGATCCTGGCGAGACGCGAACTCGGGTCCTAGGTCTGCGCAGGCCCGACGAGATGCCCGATCTTCTCGGCGTCTGAGCCGGCGGCTCACGCCGCCCAGGGTAGGCGGTGTCCGCGGGCGGGACGGGGAGTGTCCAACAGGTCCCTCGCAACCGCCACGGGTCAGTGAAGCGGGCCGCAGGCCGTGGGACCGCCTGCCTCGCCGGAAACCGCCGGGTGAGCGTCAGGTAGGGGTCCCGACACCGGCTTCTTCGTGGCGAACCCCAGACAGGTTTCGACCGGCGGGTCCGGCAAATCGCGAAGGTCGTGCCGGAGCGTTGCGAGAGGGCCCGAATCGAATCCGCCACTCACCCGAGTGAACACATTTATCGGGGCGGCTGTGCACGGAATCTCTTCCCACCAGGCGATTCTTCCACCATCCCTCAGCCCCTCATCGACTAGATCCCGCTCATCTGCTCGCTGGCGGGCTCCAAAGACGCACCACAGTTCGTCCGGCCACGCCGCTCCAGTATGTCCCCCCGTGCTGCAGTGGAGCCCTGGCCGTGCCCGAACCCCCGGCTGTGGCCCGCTTCGTGGCGACAGTCCTGGTCACCGGCGCGAACCGCGAACTTGGCCGGGCGTCGCGGAGGAGCATCTCCCGGTAGTCCTCCGAGGGAAGGTGTGCTCGTTCGGAAATGCCTGCTCCGGTTCGCTACAAATGCAGACGTTGAAGGAGGTTGACGAAAGTGGTGGATTCCCCAAAACCTGACGGATTCGGCGCGGCAACGAGATTGAGCTCGCGATCGGTGGGCGACACGGTTTCGAAACTCACTGAGCTGCTTCACGCGAAGGGGTTGAAGCTGTTCGCAGTGATCGACCAGCAGGCCGAAGCTCGGCAAGTCGGTCTGGACCTTCGGGATACCGTGCTGGTTCTGTTCGGAAGCCCGGTCGCCGGCACGCCGGTCATGGAAGCCGTCCCTCTCTCGGCGCTCGATCTCCCACTGAAGATTCTCGTTTGGGATGACCAGGGGCAGACCAAGGTGTCCTACGTCGCGCCACCGACGCTTGCCGCCCGCTACGCGTTGACCGCCGATTTGAGCCAGAGGCTGGCGGGTATCGACGGTCTGACCGACGAGCTGGTGGACTCCTGAGCGTGCAGGACCCCCTACCGGGTTCAGTCTCGATCCGGCGACCTCACACGATCCGATGGATATGGAGGCCGCCGCCGAGGGTTGCGCGGCGCTCGGCCGCCGTCCCTCCAAGAGGCGTTCGAACGCCGAGATGGGCGAGGGCTGATCCGTCAGGTCTCCGATGGATCAGAGGGACGGATGCGATCGACGAGCGTGGTTACGTAATCGGGCGGAGAGTTCGGGTGTCCTGACCGGCGCTCACCGCGACGAGGTGGCGAAGTATCTCGCGGTAGGAACCGAAAGCGCTGTCCTGGCAGTAGGGCAGGTCATGCCTGACGCAGAAAGGCTGCACGATGCGCTGCGCCTTCGCCAGGTTGAACCGGGGCATGGTGGGGAAAAGGTGGTGTTCGATCTGGTAGTTGAGACCCCCGAACACCAAGGTGGTGAGCCGGCCCCCACTGATGTTCCTAGCCGTCATGATCTGACGACGGGCGAACGCGACGTGGGCGTCCGCGCCGATTATCGGCATACCCTTGTGGTTCGGGGCAAAAATGCATCCCAGGTACAAACCGAAGATCCCCTGCTGGACACAGAAGAAGGCGATCGCCTTCGCTGGCGCGAGCACCCAAAACACGGCTGTCACGTACAAGACGGAATGGACGGCCAAGAGCACCATTTCCACCCAAGCGGATCGTCCTCGCCTCTGAAGGATGTTCTGCACGCCGGTGATGTGCAGACCCAAGCCCTGAATCAAGAGAAAGGGAAAGAAGAGCCAGGCCTGCCGCCGGGCCAAGAATTGAGAGACCGGGCCGCGGCGCGCCGCTGTTTCGGGATCGTGCGTGAAGGCGACGATCCCGGCCCCGATATCAGGATCCCGGCTTACCTGGTTGGGATACGCGTGATGGGCATTGTGCTTGGGAACCCACCAACCAAAGCTCAGTCCCGTCAGGAGGTTCGCAACGCCCAGCCCCACGATTCGATTGGCCCGGTGGGAAGTGAAGATCTGCTGATGTCCGGCATCGTGGCCGAGGAAGACCACCTGGGTGAACATCAGCGCCAAGAGCGCGGCGACTGCCAACGTGGCCCACGAGTTGCCGACGAGGAAGAACGCCGCCCATGCGCCGGCGAAGCACAGGACGGTCAGTCCGATCTTGGCCGTATAGGTCCAGGGCCGCCGGGCCAGCAACCCGGCCGTGCGCATCTCCTCGGCCAACTTCCGGTAGTCATCGAGAGGAGCGTCGAGCACGGCCGCCGACGCGGGAGTCCCGACGCTGATGGATTCCAGTCGGTCGGGGCTCGCGAGGCGATCTGGGCTGACAGGGATGGTCATTGGAACTGCTCTCTTTGAGTTGGCCGGAGCCGGTGATTGGATTTGTCGGCCGGAGCGGCCTCAACGAGGACCATCGTCAGGCCTCGCTGTAAGGCACCGGATGGTTGCCGCCCATCTCGACGAAGCGATCGTTCAGAGCCTGGGCGAGCAGATCGTGATCGTGGGGACTGGGCACCAGGCTCCCGAAGAGGAAGGCTTCTACCTCGAGTGCAGTGCTCATTCCGCCAACTTCGCAATAACGAAGCCACAGGTCGCCTTGAGAGAGGCCGGCCCGCTGACGGTATTGGTCGAGCGCGTCCGCCGGTTGAACGGTCATTGTGCTCGCCACTCGATCCGGGCCCGAAATCCCCGACGCTGGGTGTGGACCGGGGTCACAATGCGTCCGTGCCACGCGGCAAGGGCGTGGGCCGATGTCGGGCACCCGCGAAGGGACCCTCCGACAGAAGCGAGGAGCTTGACATCAGGTCGCCTTCTGCGTGATGTGCAGCGGGCTCGGTTGTCGCCTGCCGCGTCAATCCCTCGCTGTCGAAGGTCGCCCGAATGCTACATCCAAAGAGCGAGGTGGGGATGGCGAGCGACAAGCCACGGCCAGCCCGGAGTAGCATGGAAACCCTCTGAAACCACACCCTGACCTGCTATGACGGGCAGCGAACCCCCTACCACCGACGCCGATCTCACGGCCGCTTTGACCGCCGATTTCTCCGAGACGGCTCGGGCACTGCTGTCCGTCGCTGACGTCCACGACACCCTGGAGAAGGTGGCCACGCTCGCTGTCGCCACGATCGACGGATGTGACAGTGCCGGTGTCTTTCTCGTCGAACAGCCCGTCGAGGCAGCAACGATCTCCACTGATCCTGTCGTGTCCGAGCTCGATGCGGCCCAGCGCCAAAGCGGTCAGGGGCCGTGCCTCGACGCCATCGCCGAGGGGACGACCATCTACGCGGGTGACTTCGATGACGATCGCCGGTGGCCAGATTTCGGGCGCGAAGCCACAGCCAGAGGGATCCGGAGCATGCTGGCCTGCCCGTTGTTCGTCGACGGCACGCCCGGGGCGCTCAATCTCTACGCCCGCTACCCGCTGGCCTTCGGAGTCATCGACCGGGCGAAGGCCGTGCTCCTCGCGGGGTTGGCAGCCGTGGCCTTTTCGGCAGCCCTGACCCACGAAGAGGAGAAGCGACAGTCCTCGAACCTGCACGCGGCCCTCGCCACCCGGGAGCTAATCGGCCAAGCTCAGGGAATCCTCATCGAACGCGAGCGCGTCACCCCGGATCAAGCCTTTGACATCTTGCGACGGGCCTCGCAGCATCTCAATCTCAAGCTACGCGATGTGGCTCAATCGCTTGTCGAAACGGGCGAAAGACCGAAGACCGGGCCCTCTCGGTAGTTGTCCGCAACCGTCCGCGGTCGGCCGCCTGCGCGTTGGCGCGAGCGAGAACCTGCAACAAGCCCAAGGCAATTACCGCCAACACGGTGACCAATCGCTCCGCCCACCCCCGCACCGTCGTCGGGCTCATCTCGAAGAGAACGATTGCGCCGAGTTGTGCTGCACCCAGGACGAGAAGCAGTGTCGCCTTCTTCGTCGAGATCGAGTGACGGACGAAGTCCGAACCGAAGACGAAGGCAGCCCCGGGCAGGGCCAGAGCGAGGATCCACGTTCCGACACTATGGACGGTTCCATCAACGGTTTCAGGAACTCGAGGGTGATCGGTATTGAACCCGGCGTCGAGGAACAAGCCGAATGCCATGGAGCCAAGCAGAAGCACCCCGATTCTGGACAACTCGGACGGTCTGCAGCTGAGGCGAAGGCTGGCCGCTGTGGTCAGTGTCCCCAGCCCCAAGGCCAAGAACGCCGTCCGCATGAGCCACCCATAACTACCGAGTGAATATTCGCTGATGGTGTGCTCCGCGGGGTTCAAGTTCGCCTGGAGTCCATGAAGGACCAAGATCGCCAGCACGAAGACCGAGAGCCCGGCGAAGCTCACCATGCGAAGCGGTCCGAGCCACACGGCACTCGTGGGAGGGGAGACATCCGTGTGCTCGGGTGCTGCGCCTCCCCGGCTGACCTGCACAATGCGATGAGGCGGAACGACCAGCAGGTGGCGCGCCGGCAGGTGTCCGGAAGGCGTCCGATCCTGCAGATCCTGAGGTTGGAGGTGCGCCGCGTCCATGGTTCGGAACCCTGCGGAAATGGTTCCAGCTTGGGCCCTCGAGCGCAAGCGCCCATTTCTCTTTTCGTACTACGCCTGCCGATCGTTTCGGTTGACAAATCGAACGTTTGTGCGTTTCAGGATCCTTCGGATTCCACCCTCCGTTCCGTCTCAGCGCCCGCCCAGGACCTTCCGCAAGGCCCCAAGCTGTTCGGGGGCAGCACGCCACCAGGTCCACTTCCCACGTTTCTCTCCTACGATGAGTCCTGCCTCCGCGAGGATCCTCGTGTGGTGGGAGACGGTTGGTTGGCTCTTCCCGAGCGGGGCCTCGAGGTTGCAGCTACAGACTTCGCCCTCCGATGCGACCAGTGAGAGCAGGCGGAGCCGCACCGGGTCGCCGAGCGCCGCCATGACCGTGGCCAGGCTGGCAGCGTCGTCTTCGGAGAGCGGGGCACGGGTGAGCGGGGCGCAACACAGCGCTTCCCGCTCCACGCCACTCACCGTGATCGTCTTGGTCGGCATAGTCGATCTCCTATTGACAGATGTCGATATGAATTCTACCGTTTCATATCGACGAACATCAATCCATACGGGAGGCCCGCAATGTCCAGGGTTCAGTTGGCGCTCAACGTGAGCGACCTCGACTCCTCGATCGACTTCTACTCCAAGCTCTTCTCGACCAAGCCCGCCAAGGTTCGACCCGGCTATGCGAACTTCACCATCGCCGATCCCCCGCTGAAGCTGGTGCTGGTAGAAAAGCCCGAGCGCGACGCAGTCGGCGTACGGGACGCGCTCAACCATCTGGGTGTCGAGGTGATGAGTCCCAGCGAAGTGGCCGAAGCGAGTGGTCGGCTCGCCGGCGAGGGCTTCGACACCGTGGACCAAATCGGAACGTCGTGTTGCTTCGCCCTTCAGGACAAGGTCTGGGTCGAGGACCCCGACGGGGCGCCCTGGGAGATCTACACCGTTCTCGCCGACGCTCCGGCCGACACCGCCAGCGAGAGCGCAGGTACATGTTGCGGTCGGAGTACCGGCAGCTGAAGTTGACGATCCGTCGCCCGCGCGTGGAACTGAGACGTGCACGGTGAAGGGCACCGCGCTGTGGCGCCGACTCACTGCGGAGCTCATAGGAAGTGGGTTCTTGGCTGCGATCGTGATCGGCTCGGGTATCGCCGCACAGGAACTCTCCCCGGGGAACACGGGACTGCAGCTGCTCGAGAACGCCGCAGCGACCGGCGCCGGGCTTTTCGCCGTCATCTTGATGTTCGGAGCCGTCTCCGGTGGACACTTCAACCCCCTTGTCTCCTTGGTCGACTCAGTCTTCGGCGGCCTTTCATGGCGTGACGCCGCGGCCTATGTTCCGGCCCAGGTCAGCGGATGCGTCCTCGGGGCCATCGTGGCCAACGTGATGTTCTCGCATACCGCTCTTGAGATCTCGACGAAACACCGGGCGTCGCCAGCACACTTCGTCTCCGAGATCGTCGCCACGCTGGGACTCCTGTTGGTTATCTTCGCCCTGGCCCGTTCGGGACGTTCGAGGAGCGCGCCCGCAGCCGTGGGCGCGTACATCGGGGCCGCCTACTTCTTCACGAGTTCGACGAGTTTCGCCAACCCGGCGATCACCGTCGGCCGGATGTTCTCGGACACGTTCGCCGGGATCGCCCCCTCGTCGGTCCCGAGCTTCGTCGGCGCCCAGATCGTGGGTGGGTTGGTGGCCGTAGCGCTGATTCTCGTGCTGTACCCCCACTTCACAGCGCAGCAGGCCAGCGAGATCCTGGTCCCCGACCGAATCTGAGCCGAGACATGGGTGACAGACATCCGGAGGTGCTGTTCCTATGCGTCCACAACGCCGGACGGTCGCAGATGGCAGCTGGACTTCTCTCCCAACGGGCCGACGGCCGTGTGGTCGTGCACTCTGCCGGCTCGGCGCCTGGAGAGCTACTCAACCCGGCCGTGGTGGCCGCGATGGCCGAAATCGGCATCGACATCTCGTCAGCGAAGCCGAAGAAGCTGATGGAAGGAGTGGTTCAGCGTGTGGACGTCATCGTGACCATGGGGTGCGGGGACGCCTGTCCCGTGTACCCCGGCAAGCGCTACCTCGATTGGGACCTCCGGGATCCGGCGGGAAAGACCATGGAGGAAGTACGTCGCATCCGAGACGAGATCGCGAGTCGGGTTGACGGGCTCATCGACGAACTGTTGGGACCGACCCAGTGAAGGCTATGAGCTGGACCTGGAGCAAAGGCGGCGTCAGGTCTGCGACCGACGCAATCACTCGCGCGCCGATCTACGGTAGGCACCGTGGCCGGCCAGCGGGACCCGAATGATCGAGCGGAGGCCATCCGTCACGTCCTGACCGATCTGAACTCTGGTCGAGAGCTCAACACGATTATCGACTGGCTCGCCGACACGCACTCCAAGGACAACACGTTCCCGGCAGAAGAACTCCTGGAATTGGCGGCTGAAGCCATAGAGGAGTCAGGTGCCACCCCGTCTGATCCGATCGATTACGAACGGATCCGCGAGCGTCATCTGCCCGAGCGGGTCTTTCGGGGCAACGTTGAACACCACAGGAGCCACTTCGCTCTTCGCGTGGCGGCCATGATCCGAGGCGGCGTGTATCCGGACCTCCTCAGCGAGGTTGGGTGGTGGCACAACGACGATCTGTGGTTCTACGCCTTCTTCTCCCTTGTGATCTACATGCGGATCGCCGCCGAGCGGAGCGGGCGATCGCTCGAGCAGGTGGCTGGCGCACTGGCCGCCCGACGAGGTGTGCCGCTCCGTCAGTGAACGAAGCCGACGGCACGACCTAGTAGCCGTGGATCGTGGCCGAAAGGCCGGCCATGGCGTAGTCGCCGGAGATCTCAGTGACACCTGGTTCGAGGACTCTCGGCTGAAACGGTCCTGGCGACTAACAGCGTCCCAGTCAGATCGCCCGCGGTTCCCAGGGACGATCTGGACAGCCCCGCTCAGCGTCGGCGCAGCTGAGAATCGGTGAGTGCAGGCGAGGCGGCGAGGTAGTTGTCCTGGGGATTGAGCTCCGACCCAGCGGGGACGATCACGTCGATGCAGTCCAGGAGGTCGTCGCTGAGCACGACGTCGGCTCCCGCCAAAAGGTTGTCGAGCTGTTCAGGTGTCCGAGGCCCGATAATCACCGAAGTGACAGCCGGATGCGATCGGACGAAGGCAGTGGCCAGGTGGGTCAGTGGGAGTCCCGCCTCGGCGGCCAGCTTGCTCAGCGCGCCAACAGCCTCCAGCTTGGCCTGGTTGGCTGGGATACTCAGGTCGAATGCCTGGGGGGCCGTTGTCGGCCGATGGCCCCGAGTGGGATCGTCCCGTCCCGACAACCATCCGCTGCTCAGCGGCCCATAGGACAAGACGCCCATGCCGTGGCGCTGGGCGGCCGGAAGCACAGTGCCCTCGATGGTCCGAGTAAGGATGGAGTACCTGGGCTGCTCGGTTCGGAATCGGTGATGACCGCGACGTTGGGCCACCCATTGCGCCTCCACGACGAGGTCAGCGGGGAACATGGATGAACCGATGGTGCGGACCTTTCCCGCTCGGACCAGGTCGGACAGAGCACTCAGTGTCTCGTCGAGATCAGTCCTGTAGTCGGGTCGATGTAGTTGGTAGAGATCGATGTAGTCGGTGCCAAGACGCCGGAGGCTGGCTTCGACCGCCCGAGCGATCCATCGGGGTGAAGCACCCTGCCGGTTAGGATCGTCCGCCACCGGGAGCCCGAACTTGGTGGCCAACACCACGCTCGTCTGCGTCGCCCGCCGGCCAGAGCCTTCCCGACGATTTCTTCGGACTCACCGCGGGAGTAGACGTCGGCGGTGTCGACGAAGTTGATACCGGCGTCCAACGCCGTGTGGATCATACGGATCGACTCGTCATGGTCGGTGTTCCCCATTGCCCCCAACATCATCGTCCCGAGCGCGAACCCACTGACCGAAATACCCGTACCACCGAGAACCCTGCGCTCCATCTCTTCTCCTTCGTCGGCCGTGTTCTCCCGTTCTAACAGCCAGGAGGTCGTGCGGGCGGCCGTTGAAGCCGCGGATGGTTACGGGCGGTACGGGCTGCAAATAGCCCGCCTGAGGGAGCCTGCCGCGCGGACTCGTGCAGGTTTTAGTGATGCACTCGGCGATGGATCGTGGCGGAACAAAAATCCCCAGATCATTCGCTTTCGCTCGCAGGTCCGGAAGAGAGGTTCACCTTGGCTTCCGGCAGATCCCGTCCTCGGACCAGCGTCCACGGGATTATCGCTGTTCGCACGGAGATCTCGCGGTCTTGATATGCGGGCACGGCACGAGATCGCCGAACTCAAGGACGCGGAGGTAAATCCACCCCTCCGTCAGCGGTGTCGCAACTCGGCCAAGCTCGGGCACTCAATGGAGGCGAGTACGACGCTCCTGACCGTCCGGACACCGCCGAATATCGCTCGGCACCCCTGCGTTGGCGGGACGGCCCCACTTGTACTGGCCGACCGCACCCAGGCTGTTTGGGGGCACGGATTCAGCGCCGGCGCTGGGCCTGCATGAGGGGAACCCCAAACGGAAGAAAGGCCGCGGCGGCGGCCGCCAGCGCGAGAAAGGCGCCCCACGACCAGCTGAATCCGGCCGGCTTGAGCAAGAAGCCCAGGACGACGAGAGCGAGGTTGATCCCTGTCAGCAGGACCAGGAGCTGATCCTTGGAGATACGGCCCAGCTCTGCGAGGTCGCCGACTCCGAACGCGGTGATCAGGACGTAGAGCACCAGCACAATCGAGTTCAACACCGCGACGAACAGCCAACCGTGGACGCTGAGCCCATCAGCGGACAAGGGGCCGATGCCGTACCAGGGGAGCCAGAAGGAGATCAGGAGCGCAAAGGTGGCCGGACCCATGACTCGATTCTTTGCGCTGACGGCATTCAGACGTTGCCGCGATTTCCCGACCCGCTTCGGCACCGGCCGTGGCATGACAAGTGGCCTGATGGCGGCGCCGCACTTCGGGCAAAGTGCAGTACCCGGGACCACTTCAACCAAACAACGGGAGCAAGCAGGCATCCAACCTCCTTCCTGCTGCAACGGACGCGCCAGACTCAGGTTATAAGCCCAACCGGGTGTGACTTGTCCATCGGGATTCCGATCAAAGGGGTATCAAGTTTCGCAGCGTCTTTCGGCTGCATCCCGATGCGGTCTTGTGTCCAACATGTCCGTCAGCGTTCGGGTCAATGCCGCCGGATTTATGGCCAGGGATCATGGTCAAGAGGTTCAGCGGTCGGCTCGATCGAGTTGTCGCAGAGGGGAGGGGCCACCCGAGAGGAGTCCCCCCACGTCTCGCCGACGAGCTGCGCAGCGAGGAGCAGCATCTCGTGGAACCCGGAACGCCCGCAGGGCCCGGCCAGATGTAACGAACATCTTTTAGCGAGACGATCACAATCGTTTCAGGACTCGCCTCATTCATGCCACGTTCGGCCGGAACTTCGGGAGCATCGGCGTCAGCCCATCCGGTCATGCGAAATACGCTTCACGTGCCACCTTTGCGTCGGATCGTGCATCGTTCCTTCCGCCTTGAAGTCTTCGAGCAACCTGAAGGTCAATGAGGATTCGGGCGCAGCAACGGAAGGGCGCCGGGTGTTTCGTCGACGACGTGCAGAGGAAGCAGCCGCTAGCCCCAGGCCGAGCAGTAAGAGAACCAGAACCACCGCGACCCCCCGGCTCTCGGGAACACGGGCGCGAGCCAGCTGGCTCTGCGGCGTAGAGGTGGACGCAACGACTGGCGAATTCGAACGTGAGCCGGAAGTTGCCGATAGCACCCCCATAGTCGTCACGGTCGTCGAGCTGGAGCCGGCGACGGCCGCCGTCGTCGCTGAGTCGACCGTGATCGATCCTTGGAGCATGGCGTTGCAGAAATAGTTGTAGGTGCCAGGGCTGGTGAATGTGAACGAGAAGGTACCTCCGCTGGCATTGATTGTCGGTGATGAGGGCCCGCTCTGGCCACCGTTGCCCGGGCCGTTCCCGGAGCATGCGGATGGGTCGCATCTGGTGACGGTTTGCGGTGCCGTGGAGTTGTTTAGCCAAGTCACGGTGTCACCCGCGTTCACTGCGAGCGATGACGGGTTGAAGCAGAACACCGAAGTCCCACAGTTGGGAGTGCCGTCGATGGCAACCGTGTACGTAAACGCACCCATCAACTGACGAGCCGCTGCTGCGTGCGTCCCGCCGATCGTTGTAGAAGTGGAAGGGACGGTTGTCGATGTCGTGCTGGCGATAGTCGTGGTCGTGGCTGCGACGACCGTAATTTTCCCGTGCAACATCGCGTGGCCGTGTATGGCGCTGTAGTACCTGTACTTGCCAGGGCTGGTGAATGTGAACGAGAAGGTACCTCCGCTGGCATTGATTGTCGGTGATGACGGCCCGCTCTCGCCGCCGTTGCCCGGGCCGTTCCCGGAGCAAGCGGATGGGTCGCATCTGGTGACGGTGTGGGGTGCCGTGGAGTTGTTTACCCAAATAACGGTGTCTCCCGCGGTTACGGTGAGCGATGACGGGCTGTAGCAGAACATCGAGGTCCCACAGTCGGGTGCGCCGTTGATGGCGATCGTATGGGTAGCGGCGCTCGCCAGATGAGGTTGCGTCAGCACAATTAGGCCCGTTGCGGACAACGTGAACAGAAGGACAATCAAGATCCGTCGCATCGCAACTCCTCTAGCGCCCTCCGAAGCGGTCCTCTGGTTACCGGCGAGACAGCTTCCCGGACTTCACCTGGGTTGCGATCTTCGCTCATTCTGGACATCTCGGCGCAGAGCGGACGATCCGGAGGTCCTTCATCCAAGATGAGCCCTCATTTAAGAGGAATTGCCGCCCATTAAGTCGGCGCGTCGTTGGTCGTCCAGGTGTTCCTATGTTCGGGCCCGGGCGATACCGGCTGCACACGGCGGTCTGTTCGGTCACCAGGGAGTCCAGCCGCGAGCTCTCCTACAGCGAACCCGTCGTCACGCGAAGGTGAAAGGGGTTCTTCGCTTTGGCCAAGACGATCCCCGACGACGACGTGACCTGACCGTGCACGTTGTACGTGCCGTAGCACAAGTACGGGATGAACTGCTTCTTGAGGTGATTCTGACCCGGGGCGAGCATGAACGTCCAGGACCTCACGCTTTGGGATGAAGCACGATCTATAAGAGAGCCGATGACCTGCTGGGTCAGCGTCATCGACTCGGTTGACTTGGCGCAGCTCGTTACGTTGTTGTGGAACTTTTCGAACGGCGAGTTCTGGGCATTGGCGTGAGGATCGGCGGTTACCTGCACCATGGCGCATGAAATGGCCGCGCTTCCTATCGCTGTCGACATGGTTCCCACCTCCGTTTCGGTCGGGGGACAACATGACTTCCGCGAGGACTCGATTGTAGGGCTCGGCTGTCCGGGTGTCGACCGGGGCAGGTGAGTCCAGCGCAGGCCACAACCAGGCGACCTCGCGACTCGGGACAGTCGGCCGAAGCCCTGAGAAAGCAAGGCGGGACGAGCGGCCTGCACGATCAACACCTCGGCGGATTCCGAGAGGTCGGCCGGCACCAGGCGCAGCGCTCTCTGCGACGGGCGCCTGTCAGGACGGCCAGAGAAAGCAGCATGCCCAGCGCCCGTTGCGTTCTGCCCCGGGTCAGCGGTATCCGCACCTCGTCGGCAGTGGACCGGAGCTCCGCCCGGCCCGGCGGGGGCAGCGTCGGCGCGCTCGGCGGCTGACAACCGTGTCCGCATGAACCCGGTCCCATTCACATCTCATTCTGGGGGAGACTCGCAAAATGGAGCAGGGCGGTATCGAGGCGGAGTCGGGGCGGGCGCTACCGACGGTTACGAGGATCGTCAGCCACGGGGCGGTATGGATAGCAGTTCTGGTTCCCATGTTCGTGGTCCTCACTCACGGATGGACGGCCGGTGGCGACTTCGCCTCCATCTCCATCCGGGCATTCCAGGCCACCGCGCTTCAGACACCGCTGGTCGGCATGGTGTCCACGGCAGGGAGCGTCGGGCACAACATCTCCGATCCCGGACCTCTGCTGTTCCGGTTGCTGGCCATACCGGTCCACATCGATCCGGCTCACGGTGCCCTGTGGGGTGCCGCTCTGCTGGGTGGTGCGGCGATGTCGGTCGCCGTCGAGGCGACCTGGTCGACAGGACGGTGGGTGGGGTGCGCCATCATCGGATTCTGTGCCCTTGATCTGGTGTGGATGGTACCCCAGGTCTTCGAGACGCTCATGTGGAACGCTTACTTCCCGATCCCGTTCCTGTTGGCCACCATCGTGGTGGCGTGGGTCGTGTGCATGGGCGGCTACGGGTGGTGGCCGGTTCTCGTGGCGACGGCCTCCATCGCGGCGCAATCCCATCTCTTCTTCGTGCTGCCGTGCGTTCCACTCGTCATCGTGGCCCCGGTCGCCGCGCTGTGGGTCGCCGGTCGGCCGCACCGCCTCCGATGGCTCCTCATCGGCATCGTCATTGGGGTCGCATGCTGGCTGGCTCCGTTGCTCCAGAACCTGTACGCACAGGGAAACCTGAACGCCATTCTCAGGGGGAGTAACGGCAAGGCTCTGGGCATCGCCTTCGGGCTGCGGGGGGTGGCAACGGCGAGTTCTCCTTGGCCCATCTGGTTGAAGCGTGAGCCGAGCGGCTACTTCGGCACCTTGGCGTTCCTGCACGCCAACCCGCCACTGGCCGGATTCATCGTCCTCGCACTTTTGGCCGTGATCTCTGTCGCGTCGTGGCGCGGTGGGCACCGCAGCCTCACCTCGCTGGCGCTGGTGGCACTGGTTTGTTCGATTGGCTTCACTGTCGGTCTGGCGATCTTTCCCGGGAAGAACTCGCTCAGTCTGGACTATCTCATTTATGCCCTCTGGGTCCTCGGGGTCCTGCTGTGGACGGTGGTGGGGTGGGCAGTTGCGCTCGTGATACCAGTGGTGGTTCGCCGCTTCAGTTCGTCGGCTGTTTTGACGCCCGAGCGCGGCTATCGATGGATGAACATCGTTGGTGTGGTCTTGGTAGCCGCCTTGCTGACGGTGGGTTTCGCAGCCGTTTGGCCATATCGGTCCGGCAGGGCCAGCACGACTAACACGGCAGAAGAAGCACGATACGCGACGATCAGAGAGGCATCACGGGCAATCGAGAGGCGGATCCCGCGTGGGCCGGTGGTCGTCGCTTTTCATGAGGAGGGAGGAAAGACTCTTTCTGGGTACGACACCGGTGTCATCTCTGAAGGCGTTGCCTGGCAGCTGGAGGCCGACGGTTGGCAGCCGGGATTGTTCGGAATCGCAGCTGCTTACACAGGACTCACGCCTACTCTAAATGCGGCGACGGCGATCGTTGGACTAAACGGTCTTCGGGTGATCTCCGTCGTGCACAAACCGTGTAGTTGGGTGACTGCCGGTTGCCTCCCGCTGAATCGGACATAGACGGCTCCGGTCATCCTCATTGATTGAGTCCCGCGCAGAGCACTTCAGTCGACGGAGATATCCACGCGCCGGCGGGTGCCTTACGGTGGCACTCCCAGCGTTCCGCCGGGGGCTGACTCGATCAGGCGGGACGCGTGGCGGGCGACAGTCAAGGAATGAACTGGCAAGCATCAGGCGGGCCCGAAGTGTCGAGAATCAGGTGGTCACTGGCACCGGAAGCAGCCGCGAAGGCCCCAAATGTCCGCGTTCTTCACTACTGCAATCTAAAATCGCACTCGCCTCAGCCGGCGGCTCGGCGGGCGGAACGTTTCACTCTGCTTGAAGAGGTCTCGCTGGTCGGGTCAGCTGCTACGGTTCCGCCACTTATCGAGGAGGATTCACGTGGCGGCTCGGCGGCTGTTGATGGGTTGCGTGATGGTCCCCGTCCTCGCGCTCGCAGCAAATGGTCTGCTCGCCTCGTGGAGTCCGGCGGGGGCAGGCGGAACGCCGCGGCCGGTGATCACGAGCCTGGCAGCAACACCGTCGAAGGTGAAGACAGTCGGGGGATCGTCGACCATCTCGGTCTCGGTGAAGCACGCCACGACCTGCACCGTCTTCTCGAAATATTATCTGCTCCAAGGATCAGGGTCGTTCACGTGTTCGGGGGAGCTTGACCGATGAGATCTTCTTTCCGACCAATACGTCGACGACGGTTGCTCACTACAAAATCGTTGTCGAGGCGAGCGGACCCGGCGGTGCAGCGTCGATGTTCGTGAAGGTCAAAGTTGATCCGGGCGACGGCGGAGCGACCGCACCTACCTTCACGTCTGCGGACTCGACCTCGTTCAAGGATGGCTCCGCCGGATCGTTCACCGTCACGACGACCGGAGAGCCCACCCCAGTGGTGTCCGAGAACGGCTCGTTGCCGGCAGGACTCAGCTTCTCCAACGATGGGGACGGAACCGGAACGCTCTCGGGTACACCCACCCAACAGGGCAGCTTCAGGTTCAGCTTCTCGGCTACCAATGGCTACGGAACGGGCGCCTTTCAACAGTTCGCGCTCACGGTGACACCGCCTCTCCTCAACGGCGTGCAGTCCATGGTGTCCAGCGGAAACACCTACTGTGCTCTGCTCATGTCGGGTGAAGTCGATTGCTGGGGCAATGGCGAGTATGGCGGGCTTGGGAACGGGCAGCTCTACTCCCAGTCAGCCATCGGGTCTCCCCCAGTGCCGTTCAAGTCGAAGGTGTCGGGGGCGTCGGCATTCTTTCGGGCGTCTCGAGCCTTGTCGGAGGCGGAGGTGCCTATTGCGCCCTCCTCACCTCGGGCGAGGTCGATTGCTGGGGCTGGGGTCCTTACGGCCAGCTCGGCAGCGGACATTTCTACGAGTCCGCCACCGTCGTCCAGGTTGAGGGCGTGGGTGGGACCGGCCTTCTCTCGGGTGTGGTGGGGCTGACCACCGACGATCTTGGCTTCTGCGGTCTGTTGGCGTCGGGCGGGGTGGATTGTTGGGGTGATGGCCAGTACGGCCAGCTGGGGAACGGCCAGTTCTACCCGACGAGCTACTACGGCTCGAACACCCCCGTCGAAGTCGAAGGCGTGGGCGGGAACGGCGTGCTTGCTGA
This sequence comes from uncultured Acidimicrobiaceae bacterium, assembly GCA_963822265.1. Taxonomy (GTDB): domain Bacteria; phylum Actinomycetota; class Acidimicrobiia; order Acidimicrobiales; family RAAP-2; genus Bog-473. Next base: position 53,639 of record CAWGHA010000041.1, on the reverse strand, counting down.
TGTTACGAGTCTCAGCACCGACGAGAACGGATACTGCGCCGTCCTCTCGTTAGGCGGGGTCGTCTGCTGGGGCTACGGCTTCGCTGGCCAGCTCGGGAACGGGCAGTTCTACATGTCGGGGAACCTAGGCTCCGCCGTTCCGGTACAGGTAGAAGGCGTGGGTAGTGCCGGCACGCTCTCCGGTGTCATCAGTCTGGCGCCAAGTGGTGGCGGCGAAGGTCTCGAAGGAGCAAGCGCCAGCTACTGCGCGCTGTTGAACACCGGTGGTGTCGATTGCTGGGGCGACGGCGGCTACGGCGAGCTCGGGAACGGGCAGGTCTATTCATCGAGCCCCTACGGATCCGCCAGCCCCGTCCAGGTTGAAGGCGTTGGCGGGATCGGCATTCTCTCGAGTGTGACGAGTCTGACGGACGATCTCTGGGGCTACTGTGCTGTGCTCACCTCTGGCGGGGTGGACTGCTGGGGCAACGGCGTGTACGGCGTACTCGGCGACGGAAGCGGCTCGGACTCGGCCAGCCCGGTCCAAGTAGAAGGTGTCGGTGGCAGCGGCACTCTCTCTGGGGTCTCGGGTCTGACGACCGGCAGCGATAGTCCGTGCGCCCGGCTCAATTCAGGCGGGGTGGACTGTTGGGGCTACGGCATTTTCGGCCAGCTCGGCAACGGCAGCTTCTCGAACTCCGTAACTCCCGTCCAAGTAGAAAATGTGCTCGGGACGGGGAATCTCTCCGGAGTATCGGGTCTTGTTCCCGATTCCGCAGGAGTCGTCAGCGGGTTGACGAACACCTTCTGTGCTCTGCTCACATCAGGTCAGGTGGATTGCTGGGGTTTGGGCGACGACGGACAGCTCGGGGATGGGCAGTTCTACAACTCAGGAAATCAAGGATCCGCTGGCCGTCCAGGTTGAGCTCTCTGGTTGATTTGGACACTTTCCCGGTGGCCCAGCTCCTCGCCGCCTGGGAAGACCGCGTCGCCGCGGTGGATCGTCATTTCCCGGGCGGAGCGAACATCTCGATGAACCTGCGCCCGATCTGGCTCAACGCGTCGGGCGTCACGCGTTTTGAGGATGGACTCTGGTGGATCCTGGACGAGACCCGAGCAGCGTCGTCGACGAAGTCGTTGCCGATCCGCTCGGCGCACCACACACCGAGGCCGTGTGGGGATTCGGCCAACCCCGCGATGATCTCGGGGAGGAGCACCAAAATTCGAGAGGAGAAGCGAGAGGTCGAGATAGTCGTTCGCCGCCTTTTCGACCCGGGCCGGTGGCCGTCGAGGTGCCGACCGGAGCGTCAGCTCCGAAGCCGTGTCGAACGCCCAGCGATTCGAGAGGACGAACGCTCGGGAGAACTTTTCCTCGGGAAGGTTCTCGGGACACAGGTCGACTGCGGAAGTGTCACCCACCTCGATGGAATCGACCTTCACTCGCTGGCGCCGTCGGCTCCTTTTCGGTGGAGGGGGCGGCGTCGAACACCACGTCGAGCTCGGACGGGATTCCCCGCTCTCGGTCGACGGCGGTGTCGATGTCCTGGGTGCCCCGGTGCGCCTGGCCGAGGCGGCCCATGACCGCGAGCCCGCCGATCAGGGCGAAGTGCTCGGCCGACACCGAGGCGACCAACGTTTCGAGGGCGAGAACGAGCCTGCGGTCTCGCCGTTCTCGTCCAGGAGCCGAACCTCACCAGACACGGATATGTCCTTCTGGGGTCCAAGCATCGAGGATCTCTCGTCCTCGACCAGGATCCCGAGCATGGTCGAGAGCGACGACGACGTGGTTGGCCACGGGGAACCCTTCGTTGATCCCGGCCTCGATGCTGAACCCATAGCGCGACGGGCAGAGGGCGACACTGGCTGCCGCTGGCTCCTCGTCGGCCAGCCCTACGGATGACAGCAGGTGACGCAAGTTCCACCTGTCGTCCACGTAGATCTCGGGGGGCCAATCGGACGTGGCGACTACGGGGGTCTCGTGCCAGATGGCTCCCAGAGTGCCGCTCAGGCGGTACATGGCTGCCGGCGGCGGGGTGGCGGCCAGGGGGTACCACCGGGGCGACCATTCGTCGGCGAGCGCATTGAACAGGTCGGGGATCAGGGGTTGTCCCTGTGCTTTCGACAAGCCCGGCGTTGCGCATAGCGGCAAGGAGCTCGGATGCTCGGCCGGCCGAGCGCTCGATGCGGTGGGCGATCTCCATGGTCCCAAGCCGGTCGGCCGGGGAGAGCACCAGAGCCATGGCCACGTCACATCCTGTCGCGGAGAATAGGTCCACGACCCGTTCGGTGGGCTCGGCTACAAGCGGTGGGACGTCGGAATCGACGAGGAGCCCCGGCCATCGCATGCGAAGGTGACCCCTCCGGTCCAACCAGCCGATGCCGCTCGAACTGAGCACGTCGCGCGCCGGCATGGAGATGCGATCCGCCACCACCAAGACACCATCGGCTCTCGCCGCTCTGGCGTGCTTGCGCATTTGTGCCACGACCCCACCGACGTCGGATTCGGTGACGCGGTTCTTCACCTCAACGAGCAGGATCTGGTCGCCCACCTCCAAGAGGAGGTCGGGCCGTAGATGTGAGGGAATATCGAGATCGGTCAGAACCCGCCGGACCTCGTCAGGTCCGGGACCATACTTCGTCCTTCGTGGCGCCACGAATAGCGAAGAAAGTGGGTGGCCCAGTTCGAGGAGGTGCACGCCGTCGCTCCGCGGCTTGCTCAGAGCACGACTCCCCTGCTCGGCCCCTTCGGCAATGTGGTGCTGGCTCGCGCCTGAGCGACGATGTCCCAGCGGAGGTGATGGGTACCCGCTACCTCCAACCGACGCTCTGCCAACGGATGTCCAGCCTGCCTCTATTCAGGAGGGAGACCTACCTCGAAGACGGGCACTGGCTCGACAAACCCTTTGAGATTGAGTGAGCCCTTTGAATCGAAGGCAAAGCGCTTCCCGACACAGAGTTCGCGCACGGCCGTCGAAACAGCGATGCCTCCGGGAGACGCAACTCCGCAAAGGCGAGCCGACAATTGAACTGCCGCCCCGAACAAGTCGCCTCGCTCCGTAACGGGTTCCCCGACGCTGATGCCAACACGGAGACGGATTGGGCGTTCAGCACTCTCATTCCGGCGTTGCAAAGAAGATTGCATGTCTATGGCGGACTCAACGGCAGCTGATACTGATGTAAATGACGCCATGATCCCATCGCCCGTATGTTTCACCTCACGCCCAGCTTGCTTCTGCAACGCGGCACGCACGATTTCGTCGTGCTCGCGAAGAAGGCACATGAAGCCATCGTCTCCCAATTCTTGGGTCTGCAGCGTCGAGTCACAAAGGTCCGTGAATAGGATCACTCGAACTGCGGACTCGACGTACGCGCTGCCTGGAGGGTGTCGGGGAATCTCACCAAGGAACGCATTTATGGGTCCGTTGCCCACCTCGATGATGTTGTCAGCAACGAGGCCGTGTGCCTCTCGGTGCACAGTTTCCAACGACTCTCGGTCAGGCCCCTCGGCGAGACAAAACACGGTCCCTTCGTCCTCGTCGAACCAATAGGTGACGTAACGAACTTTGTACTTGTCTTGAACGGCAAGGTCGAGTTCGTGCGCGGCGGCGATGTCGGCAGCGGTCGCACCAGGCGCCCTGTGACGGTCAAGAAACAAGGCCATCCCGTAAGGCTAATTCAGTGGGGCGATTCGCTGTGAAGGCCGGCGTATGGCCGTTCACCCGAGCCTGTCTCGCACCTGTTGGCGGGCACGAGAAGATGGTCGTTTCGGCGATCTTCATGTGGTCGAATCCCAGGTCACGCCTGGGAGCCCCGCATCGCTCTTCGCCGGCGTTACCGGGAGGCCCCTGCGCCGGGCAAACAGATCGATCGACCCATGCCGACCGGGCCTAGGACGAAGCCACGCCCAAATAGCCAGGGTCGATCTATGGTCCCGCTCACCCCGGGCCACTTTCGAACATCCGCGCCCGTTCGGCCGGCGTGGCGTTCGCCGTCAACGTCTCGAAACCTGCCAAGGCAGGGAGCAGTGCGGTCAGGAATCTGCTCTGCAGGTCAGCAACCGCCGCCTTGTCGGAGCTCTGATCGAGACCCTTGATGAGATTGAGGCGGGAGGATTCCACCCAGGCCAGCACGTCAGGAGCCTCGCGCCACTCAAGCTCGGTCCTCATCCCGGTCAACAGATGCCGTATCCAATCGAAGGGCGTGTCGAACCACACGTTCGGCGGGCAAAGCCGGTTTTTCTCGTCCGTCGACCGTCCCGACGCTTCGACAAGACCTATGAGTCCTGCCGACAGGCTGAGGCTGACACGCGTGATCGGTTGTAGGAGGATCATGTCGTCGGCGAAGATCGGTCTCGGGGGGTTGTCGCTCAATCCGGCCGAGGCACAATGCACGTGGACGTGGTCGGGACTGGTGGGGGCCGAACCCCCCTCGAGCGTGATGCTCTCCGTATCGATCCGAGTGACATGTCCTAGACGGACCACCGAGCCGATACTCCGCAACCGATCGAGCTCGCCGAGACTCACCGTGGCTCCCTTGATCATGGTGGGCAGGGTCGAGGGATCCAGACGCAAGATCACGTGTTGCTCCTCGAGCCGATCGAACACCTGCTCGATCGATTCGCACTCGGCCACCGCTTCCAACTCCGTGATCACCCCGGCGAACGTCGTCAGTAGACCGTCGCCGGGTTGAAAGAAGGCACGGTTCAGCATCCATGGATCCCGAGGTCGGATCCAACGGATGTCGTCGGGTGGCGTACCGTTGTCGAGCAACCAGCACACAGCGTCCATGGCCGTCTTGCCGGCGCCGATGATCACGTAACCATCGGGAGGGGTCACGACCCTTGTGAGTGCACCAATCGGGACGCACGTCGCCCCGTCGGTCACCTCGAACGGTGGGGAATCGGTCGCCGGGACGCGAGAAGCCATGTAGGTGGCATCCACGACACTGTTACGCACCGTTACTTCCGTCTCGGCGCCCGTCAGGCGGGACCGAAATCGCCGATCTCCGAGGTAATCGCACATCGGGAAAAACCGCACGCGACCCGATGCCAAGAATCGGTGACGCATGATCTCGTCGTAGTAGCCGCATATTTCCGGCCCGCTCGCCCGCTCATAAAACCCTGCATCTCGGCCATCGACCTCGACGCGATCCCGACCCAGTGACGTGGAGTTCACCCCATAGTTCATGGATGGCTGGTGCAGCTGGACAAAGGGGTACGAATCAAGCCAGTGGCCGCCTGGGCCGTGCCGCCGATCGATGATCACGACCTCAGCGTCGGAGTGCTCAATCAAGGTGTCGACGAACCCCATCCCAAGAGCGCCGGCACCGATCACGAGGTAGTCGGTCTCCATGTCCACCTCCGTATATCGGGGGATGACTGTAGACCGCTTCGACAGGGCAGGCTCCATGTCATCTGGAACTCCCTTCCTTCGAACTTCCCGTAAACGACAGTCGAGATGCTGGAGCCCTCGTTCTTCTGACCCTGCCTCCACTGGTATGCCCAGTAGCCCATGATGCCGGGTACCACTCGGTCTCGAAGGGACAAGTCGACTTCCCCGGATGCGCACGTGAGCAGGGTGAAGTGAGTAGCTCTTGGTGACTTCCAAAGATCGAGTGAGCGACGAACTTTCCCGGTGGCTCAGCTCCTCGCCGCCTGGGGAGACCACGTCGCCGCGGTGGATCGTCATTTCCCGAGCGGAGCGAACATCTCCATGAACCTGCGCCTGATCTGGCTCAACGCGTCGGGTGTCACGCGCCTTGAGGATGGACTCTGGTGGATCCTGGACGAGACCCGAGCAGCGTCGTCGACGAAGTCGTTGCCGATCCGCTCGGCGCAGCACACACCGAGGCCGTGTGGGGATTCGGCCAACCCCGCGATGATCTCGGGGAGGAGCACCAAAATTCGAGAGGAGAAGCGAGAGGTCGAGATAGTCGTTCGCTGCCTTTTGGACGCTGGCCGGTGGCCGTCGAGGTGCCGACTGGAGCTTCATGGCCACCAGCGCCGCCGGCGTAGCGACCCGACACGCCACGATCGTGTCGGGCCCTTCACGCTGAAGGCACCGGAGCGTCAGCTCGGAAGCCGTGTCGAACGCCCAGCGATGCGAGAGGACGAACGCTCGGGGGAACTCTTCCTCGGGTAGGTTCTCGGGTTTCAGGTCGACTGCGGAAGTGTCACCCACATCGATGGAATCGACCTTCACTCGCTGGCGCGTCGGCACCTTTTCGGTCGAGGGGGCGGCGTCGAACACCACGTCGAGCTCGGAGGGGATTGCGCCTGGCCGCGGAGCAAGCCAGCCCCGACCCTCGCCGGCAGCCGCCCCTCCTCGAGGTTCCGCATGAACAGCCCCGCCTCCTCGAAGTTCCGCCAGAATTGCCTCGCCGCGTTGTTGGACCCCTCAGGCTGCTCTGGCAGAGACCCATGGCTTTTGTGCGCCAGAAGCTACGGGCCGGCGGTGATCCCCTCGGGGATGACGATGCAGAGCCGGTGGGGGCGTAGTTGGTGACGACCGTGCTGATGGTGGTGGTGGTGTGCCCGAGCGAGTTGTTGTAGTGAAACCCGCAGTTCCCGCTGGGGCCATCATGGAGATAAATCGCGTCGGGGTCTGAAGGAATTCGATAGATGACCAGGCACGCAGATCCGCCCGCTTGCAAGAGTGTCTCGATGCGTCCACAGAGCCCGAGGACATCGTGCTGGCCAAGGTCATCGAGATCCTTGGCCAGCGATCGGTCCACGACGGAGAGCACGTGCTTATACCAAGCTGTCGGATGTGCCACGAGAAGAAGTGCCTCGCCAGGGCGCAACACGAAATGACTCGGCGACCCTTGAGCTGTCTCCGCTTCAAATCGAACCAGCCGTGTGGAGTTGACGGTGACCTGGATGGCTGAAATTTGCTCCCCAGACCCAGACATCAGCAATGTCGGCTGGTTAGGGTCGAACAGTGCGTAGCAGATCCCATGCTGTTGTTCTTTTCGACTCCATGTCCTCGAGACGTTGCGCACCGATTCGCCAAGCTCATCGCCGGCCTCGAGTTGACCCAAGATCTGCTCGCGCAAGAAAGAGAAGTCGTCAGAACCTCCCGGCTCATGGCCTACCCCAGCAAGGAGGCGACCACCGGGCAGTGGAGCGAACTCGTAGAACGTACGGCGCTTTGAGGTCGGTGATGAGCTTCGAGCTGCCGCGACCAACCCGGGCCAACGTGCTTGCATTTCGCGGCCGTTTTCGCGGATTTCGTATTCAGGAAGTCGGGAGAGAGGATCAAGGAGTGTCATTGGTCTAAGAGGTCGAGGCGCGTCTCGAGCGCGCGTGTCTTATCGGTACAGAGACGGATCCTGAGATCGCGCCCCGGGGAGCCAGCAACTCCCCGGGGCGCGAGACCCTCAGACAGCCGAGGTGGCGAGTTGCTTGTGGTCTGAGCCGACGCTGACTTCGATGCGGCGTGGCTTCGCTTGCTCCGCGACCGGAATGGCCACGGTTAGCACGCCGCCCTCGTAACTGGCTTCGATACGTTCGGAATCCAGGGTCTTTCCCAGGACGACCTGCCTGGTGAAGGTACCGAATGTTCGCTCGGCAATCACCGATTCGATGCCGTCGCTCGTGAGCGGTGCCGGACGTTCGGCCGAGATGCTCAAGACGTTGTCCTCCACCGTCAGTTCGATGGACTCGGGGTCCACGCCTGGGAGGTCCAGCTGGAGCAGGAACGAGTCGTCCTTGCGATATGCGTCCATGGGCATGGCCATCGGACGCTGTCCGCTCTGCTGGGCACTCCAGAGCTGCTGGAAGAGCCGGTCGACATCACGAAACGGGTCACTTCGCACAAGAGTCATCTCTCTACCTCCTTCTGATCGACAGTTGCTCTCTTGCGCCGCCTACCAGCGGTGACGCGGAAATATTAGCACTCTCGCACGGAGAGTGCTAGAGGTCGCGACGAAATTTTTTCTGCCCATCGGCCCGAAGGTCGCGCAGCCCGGATCGCGGCGAGTTACTGCTTGTGGCGCATCACGACCATGCCGATTCCGACCCGCTCTCGACGCTCCATGGCGGCGACGAGCAGCCGGTACTGGCGGGCGCCCGCCTCACCGTCTGAGGCAGGCCAATAGGTATGGGCAGAGAACACACTGTCGACGTCGGAGAGCTCGACGACGTCTGCAATATCGATCGTCCGAGTAGTCGCCGGCCGCGACTCGTCGATCTCGCTGCTCTCCAACACCACCATGTCGCCGTTGTCCTTCTCGTAGCCCAGTTCGATCTCTGAGAAGTCGACTTCCTCTCCTGACTTTTCGGCGATTTTCTCCTAGCGAATATGCGAGCCGCTTCTTCTGTCCACCTGGTGGAAATGCACGGTGTGGTCCCTTACTGCAGGAAGCACCTTCACCGGAACGCTCACGAGACCGAAACTGACGGAACCTGACCACGTCGCTCTTGCCATTGCTCTGAGGTATCCCCCTCGAGCGCGTCTATCCCCTGAGCTTCCTTTGCGCACGGAGAGGTCGGCTCTTCGAGCGGACCCTGATCAGTCTCCAAGCCGCCTCGTGATCCCCCGGCCCGGTCCAGCCAGCGGTGTTCGGTCGGGTTTGGTGCTGGCCTCGGTGTAGGAACTGAGGCAGATCCCCGATGACGCGGCTGAGATCTCCACCGCGATCGTATGCAACCACTCCGCGACGGACTGGTCGCATGAGCTGAAAAGACCACCTTCGCCGACAGCAACATCGCCACCTGACCGTCAGGACCTCAAGGGGGACCGACTGGGGCCGATTACGGTCGTGAACGTTGCATCGTCAAGGATGCTTCTCGACTCGAAGGCACTCTCGTCGCGGATAGCCCGGCATGTTCGACAGCGAGTGCAAAGCGATGGGCGTCGCGTACGGCACACCCGCCGTGGTCATTATTGAAGTACACGTACACATCCTCACTCGAATCCCACAAGTCAGCGAGGCGCCCGGCCCAGTTCGCGAGAGCGGCTCGGCCGTAACATGGATGCGGGCTCGCTCGGCCCTCGTGGAGTCGCAGATATCCCCAACCCGTTGTGCGCCAGAGCGGGGATCTCCGCTGGGGTGTATCCGTGAGGCAGAACGCCACTCCGTACTGCTTCAAGATGTCCGCGACTTCGTCGGTGTGCCACGATTCGTGGCGCGGCTCGAATGCCACTCTGGCACTCGACGGAAAGGCCTTGAGAGTGGCCGCCAGGCGCGCGGGGTCAACCCGGAAGTTTGCTGGAAGCTGCAACAGGATCGGACCTCTCTTCGAACCCAAGCCGCTCGAGCAACTGAGGAGTCGTCGCACCGGCTCCGTCGGCCTGCTCAGTCGGAGCACATGGGTCAGGTAGCGACTCGCCTTGAGGCTGAAATCGAAGTCCTCGGGCGTGGCGGCGGCCCACCGTTCGAAGATTGCCGTCTCCGGGAGGCGATAGAAGACATTGTTGACCTCGACCGACTGAAAGCGGTCCGAATAGTACGTCAGCCATTCCCTCTGAGCGAGCCGTTTGGGATACAGGCGACCGCGCCAGTCGGCGTACTGCCAACCCGATGTCCCGATGATGATGCTCACGTTCGCCAGCTACCCTCGCAACCGCTGTCGAAACTCGACCATCGAGGACCTCTCCTGCGACGTGAGTCGGAAGCCAACCCGGAGTTGGACCGAGACCAGCCCGCGTGAACCCCAGTTTGGGGACGCGACCCGACGCCTGCAAGAGCGTCAGGTCTGATGCCATCCTCCCTGACGGGTTGGGCACCCGAAGCTCAACCGTCAGTACGGTCTAGGCGAATTTCGCCCAGCTGGATGGTTGGCCCTCTGGTCAGAGGTTCTACCCGATCCTCAGGAGGTGAAACCCAGTCGGTCTTCGGGCTCTCCGCGGGTGACATACCGAGGGTAGAGTCCTCAATCCTTGATGGTAGATCGGTGGGAGTGTCAATGAGTCGGGGGCAAGACAAGACGTTCTCGGCCGGCGAGACCGGGGAGGCGAAAGACGTCTCGTCAGCTGGACCTGAGATCATCATCGGTGAGATTCCGAGAGCGGAAGATCCCACCACGATGTGCTGGACCGCGCGGTGCACGGAGGCGACCCACGACGTGCTGGGGCACTTCGACAGCCGGTCCGAAGCCGAGGATGCGGGGGCTCGCCACCTGGCGTCGGATCACCAGCGGACTCCTGAGAGGTAACCCGGGTCGTCTTTCTCTGACTACCACGAAGGCTGGTGACGTGAACTGAACCCCGCGATGATCTCGGGGGAGCAGCACCAAATTCGAGAGGAGGAGCGAGAGGTCGAGATAGTCGTTCGCCGCCTTTTGGAACCTGGCCGGTGGCCGTCGAGGTGCCGACTGGAACTTCATGGCCACCAGCGCCGCTGGCGTAGCGACCCGACACGCCACGATCGTGTCGGGCCCTTGTCGCTGAAGGCACCGGCGCGTCAGGTCCGAGGCGGTGTCGAACGCCCAACGATCCGAGAGGACGAACGCTCGGGGGAACTCTTCCTCGGGAAGGTTCTCGGGGCTCAGGTCGACTACGGAAGTGTCACCCACCTCGGCGGAGGTCCGCGTCGCGACCGTGTGATCTGCCCGAATGCGTCTCATGCCCGGTCCGGGTGATGCGATACATGATTGACTCCCGGTGGGCGTCGCGCCTCTCGGGGCGTTCCAAAGCTCGGGCAATGTGCTGAAGTTTGAAAGGCTGAGCTGACAACCGCAGGTTGTCAATCCGACAGAGGAGAACGATGGCCGCAGAATTCGAAGGGCTTGTTGCCTTAGTCACGGGGGGCGCCTCTGGTATAGGCGCGGCTGCGGTACAGCGATTCTTGGATGGGGGAGCCCAGGTCGGGCTACTCGACTTGAACGTTGATGGAGCGAACCCCGCAGCGTTGGCGGTTACTGCAGATGTTGCCGACGATGCCTCCGTGCGCACCGCCGTCAAGACGGTCGTCGATGAATTTGGCCAAATGGACATTGTGGTAAATAACGCGGGTATTGGCGCTCAGGGCACGATCGAAGACAACCCAGATGACGAGTGGGCACGAGTCTTCGACGTCAACGTGATTGGTATCGCCCGGGTGACTCGTGCCGCCTTGCCTTTGTTGCGCTCCTCAAGTGCAGCCGCAATCGTCAACACGTGCTCAATCGCCGCCACTGCCGGTCTCCCTGAACGAGCCCTGTACAGCGCTACAAAAGGTGCGGTTCTCGCGCTCACGCGCGCCATGGCCACTGATCACCTGCGAGAGGGCATCCGAGTGAACTGTGTCAACCCAGGCACTGCCGATACGCCTTGGGTGAGCCGACTCTTGGATTCGGCAGATAACCCCACGGCTGAGCGTGACGCGTTGAACGCACGTCAACCCCATGGCAGGCTCGTCAGCCCGGTCGAGATTGCCGAAGCCATTGCCTATTTGGCGGATCCGCGCAACCGGTCCACGACGGGAACGAGCATCGCAGTCGACGGCGGGATGCAGGAGTTGCGATTGCGTCCAGTTCGATGAATCGAGCAGCTTGATCCTCGAGGCGATGTATTGGCCCCCAGCTACAGTGGCGGACTTGTGAGACTCCCTTCGGTAAACCTTCAGGTGCTCATAGCAAAGGTCGCCCAACCGGTGATTCGGCGCACTATGGAAATGCGGGCCTCGCAGCTCGATCGGTTGCCAATGCAGCCCGGGAGAGTGCTATTTCTAGGGGACAGCATCACCGAGCAAGGGGTCTGGGACGAATGGTTCCCCGAGCTTGCAGTCATCAACCGGGGGACAGGCGGCGATTCCATTGCTGGTGTACGGGGCCGACTTGATGGCGCGATCGTTTCTCCTGTGGCGATCTCTCTGCTGATTGGTACAAACGACTTGGGTGGACTCGGCAAATCCCGAGATGTCGAGGAGATTGCCCGCCAGTTTCGAGAACTAGTCGATGACATCCGAGCACGGGCACCGGAGACGACGCTGCTTATAAACAGTGTGATGCCGCGCACAAAATCGATGGCGGAAACCATCAAGGGGCTTAACCATCGGTACGCTGGCATCGCTGTGGAGACGGGAGCGACCTACGTCGACCTCTGGCCGGCCCTCGCCGACTCTCGCGGCGCGTTGAAAGCTGAGTGTACTCGTGACCATACGCACCTGACTGGTGCAGGTTACGAGGCCTGGGTCGAGACGCTACGTCCGAGCCTTGCTCGGTTTGCGGTTGTCACGCCGCCCAGTGACTCGGAAGAGTCGTGATCTGGTGCTCGTCCGAGACGGTAGATTTGCTACAAAACGCGGTCTCGATACCGGTTCCGCTGGCTAGTGCTCTGCGGCTCGCCGAATCGATTCAAGGGCTATTCGAGTCGTGACTCTCGAGCTTGATCACTTGGTTGAGCAACTCCCGACGGGCATCGTCATTACCGACCCCGATCGAATGGAGAAGTATCGTTCGGACCGCTCTGGCAACGCCTTCGGCGAAGCTGGCCTTCCGATGGGAGTGGTACGAGCGGAAAGCGCAGAGCACACACAGATCGCACTTCGCTGGGCGAACAGACACCAGATACCGGTGGTGACGCGTGGTGCTGGAACAGGATTGTCCGGCGGCAGCGCCGCAGTATCCGAGGGGATCGTGCTCAGTACCGAACGGATGCGGTCCGTCGAAATTGACAGGGTCTCGTGTACCGCAAAGGTCCAGCCTGGACTCTTGAATGTGGAGCTCAAAGAGGCTGCCTCAGCTCAAGGGCTTTGGTACCCACCTGACCCCTCTTCCTTCCAGATCTGTTCGATTGGCGGGAACATTGCGACCAACGCTGGTGGGCTGTGTTGCGTCAAATATGGTGTCACTTCCGATTATGTACTCGGGCTACAGGTCGTTCTGGCCGACGGAACGCTTTTGCGTCTTGGAGGCCCTCGGTTGAAGGATTCCGCTGGCCTCTCGCTGACGAAATTGCTCGTGGGCAGCGAGGGGATACTCGGAGTGATCACCGAAGCCACGTTACGGTTGCTTCCGCTCCAACCACCACCGTCAACTGCTGTAGCTCTGTTCCCGACTTCGCAGAGCGCAACGGAGGCGGTACTTGCCATTACGCGTGTGATGCGCCCCTCCATGCTCGAGTACATGGACCACGCGTCTATCAACGCCGTTGAGGATCTGCTGCGGATGGGATTGGATCGCAACGCTGCCGCGATGCTCGTTGCGCAGAGTGATGCGGAAGGGTCGCACACGAACAGGGAGTTGTCGACAATGGTGGATGCGCTCGAGCTGTCCGGCGCAACCGAAGTGTTCACGACGACAGACGCGGAGGAAAGTGAGCAATTCGTCGCGGCTCGACGCGCAGTTATCCCGGCGCTCGAACGTCGAGGCCCCCTGCTGCTGGAGGATGTGGGGGTTCCACTGGCTAAGTTGCCGACCCTCGTGAGCGGTATCGATCAAATTGGAGCAAAGCATGGTGTCGACATCGCCCTCATTGCTCATGCGGGCGATGGAAACACCCACCCGCTCTTGTCGTACGACCCGGCTGATGCAGGACAGACCCGCGCTGCACAGCAAGCATTCGGGGAAATTATGGATCTCGCAATTCAGCTGGGTGGGACGATTACCGGTGAGCACGGGGTGGGACGGCTGAAGCGACCGTGGTTACGGGGCCAAATCGGTGAGGACGCTCTCGCGCTCACGGAGAGGATCAAGGCCGCCTTTGATCCACGCGGCATTCTCAATCCTGGCGTCATCGTTCAGGAGAGATCTTGAAGTTGTTCGGGCTGCAGGCCACGAAGCAGCGAAGCTGGCGCCACGTGAGGCGCAATGAGCCATGACGGAAGCAAATCCGAATATTGGGTGTTCCCACAAGACTTGTGCCAGGCACGGGTGATCGATCTTTAACCAGGAGCTTCCATGAGTATCTCATGCGTAGCGGACTTCGAGCAGGGTGAGGTTCGAAACGAGGCGTTAGCGCCGCGTAACGGTGGTCGGCAAGGCAGCGAGACCCCGTACATTTATGGAATGGACCCGTTGAATTCCTTCTGAATCGATATCGTAGGATGCGACCTCGGATACCAGCTCGGTCAGGGCAATGTGCGCCTCCATGCGGGCCAGGGCGGCGCCCATGCAGAAGTGGCGGCCACCACCGAAGCTTATGAGGTCCTTGGTGGAGCGATCCAGGTCGTAGGCGTCGGGTGCTTCGAACACGTCTTCATCCCGGTTGGCGGATCCCACCAGGAGCAGGACCCGTTGACCGTCGGCGATATCGACGTTTTGTACTCGGACTGGTTCCCGGGTAACCCGGAGCAGCATCTGACTCGAGGTGTCGTAACGCAACGTCTCCTCGACCCAATCCGGCACCCGGACGGGGTCCGCGAACGGTTTGGCCACTTGCGCCTGATTGCGCCAGCCCCAATACCAAGCGTTGCCGAGCAACTTCGTGGTCGTTTCGTTACCCGCAACGACGAGCAGGAAGAGGAACGAGATCATCTCGTCGTCGCTCATGCGCTCGCCGTCAATCTCTTGCTGAAGCAACGACCATGTCAGATCGTCCCGCTCGTGTACCCGGCGATCAGCCACCATGTCGGCGTAGTACGCCGCGAGCAGAAGGGCCGCTTCCATCCCTTCTGGTGGCACGTCATTGACACCCTCTTCCCGATGCACCAGGAGATCAGCCAGGCGCCGCAACTCGGCCCGATCCGACTGAGGGACGCCGACAAGCTCCGAAATCACATCCATGGGGAGGAGCCCAGCGAAGTCACCTATGAAGTCGAAGTGTCCCGCCTCCAGTGCCGGACCCAGGTGGGAACGGGCGATCGCTCGGATGCTGTCCTCCATCGCAGCGACGCGGCGCGGTGTGAACGTCTTGCCAGCGATGGAACGCAGACGAGTATGTTTCGGAGGGTCCATGGCCAGAAGCGACATCGACTTGTAGGCGTATGGTCCATAGGCCGCCGGGTCGAGCGACACGCCATTGGCGTTGGAGAAGTGGTCGACATCACGGAACGCAGCCAGTACATCGACATGTCGCGACAAAGCGAAGAAGTCCAGTTCCTCGTTGGTGGTACTCCCGAGATCCGCGGCCGCGTCACACGGAGAGAACCATGACCCTGGCCCGGGAGATCGTGCCCACGGCGATTGACAGACGCGGGGTCGCGACCGACGCCCGCTGGCTCAGTATTCGGGAGATTGCCGGCGACCTCGGCGTGTCCAGCTCGACGGCCTACAAGTGGTCGGCCCGGGGAGCACCGTGGTTCCCACGTTCGATCCGGTTGCGCAACGGCGATATCCGCGTCCGGCGGGACTGGTACGAGAAGTGGTTAGGCGAGCTGGAACAGTAGGCACGACGGTCCCGACTCCTCGACGGTCCCGGAGGATACGTAGCGGCAGCGTCCCGGCGCGCTCCTACGCCGTCCTGGCCAGGCTGCGGACCAGCCGCTGGACACCCTCGTCCTCTCGGCCCGGCGCCACGCCCTGGTAGATGTCGAGGAACACCGAGAGTGTCCGGTGCCCGGACCAGCGCTGGCAGACGACGGCGTCGACTCCTTCCCGGAGCCACCATGAACAGGCGGCGTGTCGGAGGTCGTACCGGCGCAGTTGCGACAGCTTGGGCTGGCGGGGATCGTTCGGCTTCAGGTCGACACGTCGAGGGAACATCTTGGACCGAGCCGGCTCCCAGACGCCGTAAGCGAACATGGAGTTGTTGAACGGCTGGTCGTTGTGGTGGAAGACCAGTCCGCCTGGCCCTTCGCCGTAGAGCTCCAGGTGACGTCGCAGCTTGGTGACCAGCAGCGGGGGCACCGGCTCGCGACGGGTTTCGGTGACGTCGCGGTCTTTGAGCGGCCCCCATTCGGGATCCTCGTCGGGGTCGAGCCAGCGCTCCTCCTTGGGCCGGTGGCTGCGCCGGACCACCAACTACCCCGAGCCGTCCGCTTCGGGCAGTTCGACGTCCTCCCAAAGGAGACCCGTGGCCTCGCCCTAGCGGAGGCCGCACAGCGCCATGACCAGTACGAAGCACTCGACGATGCCTCCCCAAGACCCCTCGGTGGCACAAGCCTCGGCCAGCGCGAGCGACTGGGGAACCGACAACACCATGTCGCGATCCACCGCCAGAGCGGTCCGGCCAGTCGCCATGTTCGACTTGCCCTTGACCTTCTTCCGGGTCCGGACGACGACCCAGGGGCTGCGGTCGATCAAGATGTCGTCCCGGCTGACGGCCCAGGTCCAGCACTTCCGGATGGGTTGGAGGAAGCGTGTGATCGTTGCGGCAGATATTCGTCTCTCGGGGTCGCGCTCGCTGATCTCGAAGCGGGCGACGAATTTCTCTATCTGCGCCGGAGACAGAGAGTCTGCTCGGGCCGAGTGGGATTCCAACCACGCCTGCCCGGCGCGCTGGCGCTCCGTGATCGTCTCGGCCAGCCGCTGGGGCAGGAAGCTCGCATGCCGCAGGAAGTCGTCCACCCCCAGGGCCTCGGAGCCGGTCAGCTCGGCGCCCGGGTTCAGGAGCCAGCGCCGAGCCCGGTTGAACGACCGTGCCGCCGCCTCCTTCGTGGCCGGCTCCCACTCGGGGTGCTGGCGGAAGAAGAGCTCGGTCAGCTCGAACACGGTCGGTACCGCCGGCCCGGCGGGCGCTTCGGGAACCACGAACTGCTTGGTGCGGGCGTCGAAGAGCAAACCGGCGGCGAAGTCGGCCTCCATCCGGGCCTTCCAGGTCTGCGCCAGGCCGGCCTTACGGAAACGCTTCAGCCACTGGACGCCGTCGGCCCGCCCTTCCACGTCCCAGCAATCGACCGACCTCCGCACGACCGCGCCGGTCACACGGTCCGTGGTCCGTTGGTTGGTCGTGTGCTTGGTGATCCAGGCCGAGAACGTCCTCGGCACCCAGGGATCTGGATAGGTGCGGGCCACGCTGTTTTCCCTCTGCTCTGCCCCTCATCCACAGCCGACGGGAGACCACTGGGGTACTCAGGCACGAAATCTCAGACATCTGAATCTCTGAACAGGCACGACATGTGGCCATCGGATGGGGGCGGACCCGAAAATATAGGCCCACATATAGGCCGAGCCCCTCGGTAGCAAGAAGTGCTGCCGCCCGCACGCCAGCGGTGTTCTAAGTCCTTCTACGGCCAGCGGGACACTGAGAGTTGGCGGTACATCCAGCCGAATATGACTAGAATAATGGTCATGAGCAACACGCTGTCGTTGGCCGAGATCAAGGCTCGGCTGTCGGAGATCGTCGATCAGATCGAGCATGAACACGAGCGAATCGTCTTGACCCGCCACGGCCGCCCGGCCGCAGTGATCATGAGCCCCGAGGACCTCGCCACTCTCGAGGACACGCTCGAGCTGCTCTCGGATCCGTCGGCCATGGCCGAGATCGAGGCCGCACGTGACGACGTGGCCCAAGGCAAGACAATCGGGGCCGACGAATTCCGCGCCAAATATCTGAGTAGGTGAGCGGCGCAGGGCCGTACCGCTTGGTGGTCGCAGCGACGTCTGAACGCTCACTCTCGCGCCTTCCGGAAGCTGTCGCAGCGGCCGTGGTCGAGTTCATAGTCGGACCCCTTGTCGAGTCGCCGCGGCGGGTTGGTCACCCCTTATTGCGCGAGCTCGCTGGGCTGTGGTCGGCGCGGCGTGGTCCGTATCGCATCGTCTACGAGATAGACGACGAGCAGCGTGAAGTCACGGTGTTGCGAATCGATCATCGGGCTGACATCTACCGCCCACGTTGAGAGGAACCGGCTCCGCTGGTCGAGGTCGGGACCACGCCGAGTATTAGAACTCAAACACTTCGAGTTGGTCTGGCTTCAGATGAATTCAACTGCAGGAGGGAATCAGATGATCACGTTCGGAGACATTCATTGTGCCCCCCGTTCGATCAGGGATTCTACGCTCCACTAGCCCTCACGCGGGGAAAGGTCTGCACGAAGTCGGCCGCCACGGCGATGAGGCAGATGAGCTCGGTGGTAGGTGCCTGCTCAGGGGTGACCGCCACTTCGATGCGCTTGAATCCCGCGACCGTGTTCTTAGCGAACCGGGCCGCCACCGTTCCTGATTCATCGGCGGCCGCCATGACCCACAACCGCTCCGGACCCGGCTCGCGCCATACCGGGAAGCTGTAGCGCGCCGTTGAAGTGGTGACTCGTGAGCCCGCCGAGTACTCGAAGTGGACTCCCTCGACCGAGAGCATCCGCCGTCCGCTGAGCGCGTCGACCAGTTCGAACGCTTCCTTGTGGAAGACACTGCGGCTGATGTTGTGCAAGCTGACGCTCGTTCCAGGCAAGCGGCGAAGTCGCCGATCACCACGACGCAATTCGTAGGCACGGCCATTGACCATCAGCTGGCGGACTGGCCGATGTCCAGATGTTTTTCTCCAGGTGCACAGCGGTGATCCGTTCTCAGCCCACCAGTCACTGTGTGGCTTCCTCGACGCGCGCCAGGCACGAGTTCCAGCGAGCCTCGCAAAGGGCTCTGGTCCCGCGAGAGGATGTTGGGCGCTTTCCTCGGCGTCGAGCTTGTCGGCGACCATGTTGACCTGGGCTCGCGTGGCGTCCTTGACGACTTCGGCCAGGTTCCGCGATTTGCGCGAGGGGGGACCCAAGATCACCCCGCTATTGGCCAGTTCCAGGCGCACGCCGAGGTGGTCGCTCGCGACGCCACTCAGGTCACTCAGCGCGATCGTCCGCTGTGGCAACCCTCGCCTGTCGGCTGGTTCCTTGATTGGTAAAAAGATTAAGCGACGATTCGTCACCACCACCTTCACCCTGCCGACCAAGTCGCTTAAGGGTCCCCATGTCTGACGGACCTCGAACTGCCCCTCGGTGACCGACGCCTCATCTGCGTCCAGGTGGAAGACCGCGCCGCTCCCGCTTCTCGAGCCTTCACTCATGGACATGTTCTTCGCCACATCATCAGGCTACAGCTCACATTGCTGCGGCAGCGTTTCTGCTCTGCTCTGCTCTGCTCTGCTCTGCTTTGGCCGCCCGGTCCATTAAGACTTGACAGGCTGCCGACGACAGGTCGTACGAAGACCCGGTCGGGTCTTCTTGCGCCTGGCGAGCAGTCTGACGAACTTGATTGGGTAAGGGAACTACTCACCACCCGACCATCGGCCGGCTCGTCGAACAAGGATCGTCAGTCCGTACTGGTTCGACCGAAGGATGTCGGACCGAGGGAGTGGCGCCGACGGCCCCCGAGGGCCGGAGGCGCCGACAGACCACTTGGTGAGAACTTTTTTTCGGGACGCATTTCTGTCCCGCTGTGTCTCACTGTGTCTCACTGCGTCTCGCTGTGTCCCGCTGGTGCGCCCTGTTTACGTACTCTGAGCTGGGGCGACGCTTGACAGGTGTCGCGACCGTTCGTCATGGTGGCGGCCTTGTTGAACGAAGACGATGTCGCCATGCTCCATGCGCTCGGTCGGCATGCGAACGGGCACCGCCTTGAGGACTTCTTGGCCCAAGGCGCACGGTGTCGCTGGTGCGCCCATCCCATTGGTCTGCGTGGCTACGTGCTCGGTGACCAAGGCAAAGTCGTCTTTTCGAGCCACGACTTCCCCGACAACGTGATCCTCAAAGCGTGTGGGTCGCGCAGCGAGCTGCGCTGCTCGTGCGCCACGCTCTATCGAGGTGACGCCCGCCATCTGGTGCGCGCCGGCCTCGAAGGCGGGAAGGGCATCGACGAGTCGATCGCCGCCCATCCGGCCGTGTTCTTGACCCTGACCGCACCGAGCTTCGGTGTGGTGCACCGTGAGAGCTCGACCGCCCCATGTCACCCCGGAGCACGTGGCAGACGCTGCGCCCACGGTCGCCCGCTTGGCTGTGAGGAGCGGCACGTTCGTGATGAAGAGGCTCTCGGCACGCCGCTGTGCCCCGAGTGCTACGACTACGTCGGCGCCGTGGTCCACAATGCGCTCAGCGCCGAGCTGTGGCGGCGCACCACGATCTACGTCGCACGCCGGCTGGCGAGCGAGCTCGGGCTCTCCCGTTCGGCCTGTGCGAAGTTCCTGCGTCTCGAGCACTGCAAGGTGGCCGAGTTCCAGCGCCGGGGCCTCGTGCACTTCCACGCCGTCATCCGGGCCGACGGAGCAGACGGCGCTCCACCACCGCTCGACGCCGCGGCACTCGCCCGGGCCTGCCTCGCTGCCGCACGCAGCGTCGAGGTGACCCACGCCGGAGTGAGCACCCGGTGGGGGAACGAGCTCGACGTCCAGATCCTCTCCCGTGAGGGGCCCTCGACTCCCGTGGCCTCGTACGTGGCGAAATATACGACCAGGAGCCGGCCATGCATCCGGGGCTCGTCGGTCGCATCCTCTCCGAATCGGACCTGAAGCGCCGTGGCCTTCCGCTTCACCTCTTCGCCATGGCGGTGACGGCCTGGAAGTTCGGGTCCGATCCCCGGCTCAGCTCCCTCGGCCTTCGGCGCCACGCTCACCATCTCGGCTATTCGGGTCACTTCCTCACCAAGTCCCGCGCCTACTCGACCACATTCGGCCCTCTCCGCGAGGCCAGAGCCGCCTGGTGGCAACGGAGTGACGCCGACTCGGAGCTGCAGAGCACCACGACCCGTCGCCTGCGAGCCGTCGGACGTGGTTGGGCCAACGAAGGAGAAGAGCTCTTTGCCGCCGCCCAGGCCCGGCGGCGGGAAGAGGAGAAGAAGGAGGCTGACTTCGCGCGGTACATCCGATGCGAGTAAGTCCTCATCTACAGGGCAAGCCGCCGGAGGCGGTGCGCCAGGCTCTTGACTTTCCGTGGACACCGTCAGCGATGTCATCAGCATCGTCTCGTCCGGCAACCGAGAGGAACGTGCGTGATGGGCACCTACCCGCATCTCTCGGAAGTCCTCCCGCAATTGGCGACACCCGAAGAGGTCGCACCGTTGCTCGGCCTGAGCCCACTCGGCGTCGTGCGCCAGTGTCGTAAGCGGAAGCTGCCCGGCCTGAAGATCGGCAGTCGCTGGTACATCCACGTGGCCAAGCTCGCTGCCCAACTCGACCGCGAGGCGGCCGACACGGAGATCGCGGAACCGGTCGGAAGCTCTCGGGGACGGTAACGGAAGGGCGTGAAGTCGGCGAGAGCGTCACTCACCTGCAGCGACAGCCGGAGGTTCCAATGCCCGGGCCAGAACCTCAGCCGCCGTACGTTGGCGTTCCGCCGTGGCGTGGCCGTACAGGCCGAGCGTGAGGGTGGGGCTGTCGTGGCCGAGTATCTCGGCGGCATTGCGGGGATCGATGCCGGCCGCCAGCATCTCGGTGGCGGCGAAGTGCCGGAGCGAGTGCAAGTGCACGTGCGGCATGCCGAGCTGCGCGCACAGCTTGTGGACGACCGAGGAGAAAGTCTCAGGATTCACCGGCCGGCTGCCGTCGGGCACGGGTGAGACGACGAAGGCGTCCGGAACCAGACGCACGTCGACGGCAGCGGCGACCTCGTTGCAGCGGCTGCGCCAGGCCTCGAGCAGGGCCCGCCCGGTCGGCGCCACGACGACCCAGCGCTCACGGCCGCCCTTGGTGCTCTTCTCCCCTCGATCGGTTCCTGCCCGGTAGAGGGAGCGGCGGATCCGGATCGTGTCGGCATCGACGTCGGTCCAGCGCATGGCGCAGAGCTCTCCCCGACGGGCACCCGTCAGGACGGCTAGCGACAAGAGCATGCCCCAACGCTCGTCGCGTTCTGCCCCTCGGGCCAGCAGTGCCCGCATCTCGTCGGAAGTGGGGACCCGGAGCTCGGCCCGGCCCAGCGGGGGCGGCTCGGCCCGTTCAGCCGGGTTGCGATCCAGCCATCCCCAGCGGACGGCTTGGCTCAGTGCGGCGGAGAGCACGGCATGGTGGCGACGGATGCTGGTCGGCTTGAGCGGACGGTCCCGTCCCTCGCCGGTGGCCAGCTTGCCGTACCACTCGTCGAGGTGCCGGGGCGTCAGCTCGGCGATCGGGACGTCGCCGAACTCCGGGAAGATCGTCGTCTCGGCCGAGCGACGGGCGTCGTGGAGGGTCCGGGGGGCACGTCCCCGGGCCTCGCTGTGGCGGAGCCACTCCTCGACCAGGGAGCGGACGGTTGCCGACGAGTCCGTGGCGACCCGGTTGTCGTCCAGTTCCTTCTGCCAGGCCCGTAGGGCGGCCCGGGCCTCAGTCTGGTTTTTGGCCTCGACGGTCTTGGTGCGCTGCCTGGGGTGGCCCGTGACCGGGTCGGTGCCGACGAAGACCCGGAGGCGCCACGTGCGCGGGCCTCGCTGCTGGACCGACCCTGTACCCTTGGGTCGTCTCGATGGCCTGGTTTGTGGACCCCCACCCACAGTGGGAGATATAGACCAGATACAGGCCAAAGAGGCTAGGAGAGGTGCGAGAGCGGCCGAATCGGACTCACTGCTAATGAGTTGACCTGGGTAACTGGGTCCGAGGGTTCAAATCCCTCCCTCTCCGCTCCGGGGGTTCGGGCACGTGGCACCTCGTCGCGGGCCCGGCCGACCGGTCGAGACGGCTCGCTCCGGCGGGCCGGCCGCCCGCCAACACCGGCGGTGCGGCTCGTGCGAGGAGTGTGTGCATAGGTCGTGGGTCAGTACTTCCTCGAGACCCTTGGATGTCCGAAGAACCAGGTCGACTCCGACAAGCTCGAGGGGTACCTCGCCGCGAGAGGTTTTCAGCCCGTGGGCACTCCGGAGCACGCCGACCTGGTCGTGGTGAACACCTGCGCCTTCATCGACGCGGCGCGACAGGAGTCGATCGACACCGTTCTCGACCTGGCCGACCGCCGACGCGACGGGGCGCGACTCGTGGTCACGGGTTGCATGGCGGAACGCTACGGCGACGAGCTCCGGGATGCTCTGCCCGAGGTCGACCTCGTGGCGGGGTTCGGCCGGGACATCGCGCCCGCAGATCAGGCTCCGCTGCTCTCGGCGAACCGCGTCCCGGTCGCCCTCGCCCCCACCCGGACCGTTCCCGCCGGAGCCGAGGTCCCCGACTTCGACCTTCTCCGCCTGCCACGCCCCGCCGCCAAGGCTCCGTGGGCCTACGTCAAGGTCGCCGAGGGGTGCGACCGCATCTGCGGCTTCTGCGCCATCCCCTCTTTCCGGGGTCGCCAGCGCTCACGCAGCCCGGAGGACGTCCTGGCCGAGGTCGAGGAATTGGCCGCGGGCTCACCGGGCGCGCCTCCCCTCCGCGAGGTCGTGCTGGTGGCCCAGGACCTCGCGTCCTACGGGCGCGACCGTTCGGTTCCAGGGGGGAGGGTCGCCGCCGGCCGTTCGCCCGTGGCCGCGCTGACCCGCGCCGTGGCCGAGCGCGTCGACCGCACCCGGCTGCTCTACCTCTATCCCTCGGGCCTGACCGACGAGTTGATCGACGCCGTCCTCCATACGGGCGTGCCCTACTTCGACCTCTCCCTCCAGCACGTCTCCCGGCCTCTCCTGGCGCGCATGCGGCGCTGGGGCGACGGCGAGCGCTTCCTGCGCCGCATCGCGGACATCCGCGCCGCCGAGCCCACCGCCACCTTCCGGTCCTCGTTCATCCTGGGCTATCCGGGCGAGACCGAGCGCGATCACGACCTGCTGCTCGAGTTCCTGGCCGAGGCCCGCCTGGACTGGGCCGGTTTCTTCACCTTCTCGCGCGAGGAGGGGACCCATGCCGCCGGCCTGCCCGACCAGGTGCCGCCCGAGCTCGCCCTCGAACGGCTGCGCGAGAGCGCCGAGCTCCAGGACGCCGTCACCGCCGGCCGCCGTGACGACGTGGTCGGCCAGGTGCGGCGCGTGCTCGTGGACTCGTCCGGGCAGGGCCGGACCGTGCACGAGGCCCCCGAGATCGACGGGGTGGTGCGCCTGCCCTCCGACCTCGTGCCCGGCGACCTCGTCGACGTGCTGATCACCGCGGCGGAGGGACCCGATCTGGTGGGTGAGCCCGTCGACCAGCTCGACGCGGTTGGCGCACCGCAGCGCCCACGAGGGCTGGCCGGGGTGGCACGGTGAGCGACGCCACCCACGAGCATCCCCGGCAGTTCGCCTTCGGTCCGAGCGCGTTGGCGACTCCGGCCAACGCGGTCACCGTGGCGCGCCTGCTGGCCGCACCCGTCTACGTCCTGATGCTCGTGGCCTGGGGTGCGTCGTGGGTGAACGTGGTGGTCGGCCTCGTGCTCGCCGGCAGCGACGGGCTGGACGGCTACCTGGCCCGCCGCATGGGCACCACCCGCTCGGGCGCCTTCCTCGACCCGCTGGCCGACAAGGCCGTCGTTCTCGGCGCCCTCATCACGCTGGCCGCCCAGGGGCATCTGCCCTGGCTGCCGGTGGGGCTGATCACCGTGCGCGAGATAGGCATGCAGCTCTACCGTTCCTGGGTCGGCCGGCGCGGCGTCTCGGTCCCCGCTCGCAACTCGGCCAAGCTCAAGACCCTGGTGCAGGACATCGCCGTCGGCACCTGCATCATCCCGCCCCTGGCCCATCACCACACCCTCCAGGTCGCCGCCATCTGGTTCGCCTGCGCCCTGACCCTCTTCACCGGCGCCGAGTACCTCCTCGACGGGCGGCGCGCCCTCCGCCCCGCCGGCTGAAGGCCCCCGCCCGGCCCCGTAGTCTCACGGGTCGATGAGGATCGAGATCGTGGCGGTGGGCACCGAGCTCCTGCTCGGCCAGATCGCCGACACCAACTCCGCCTGGCTCGGCGAGCACCTGGCCGCCGCCGGCGTGGTCTCCCATTTCCACCAGGCGGTCGGCGACAACCACGACCGCATCGTGCTCGCGCTGCGCACCGCGTTGGCCCGGAGCGACGGCGTCATCGTGTGCGGCGGGCTCGGTCCGACCCAGGACGACATCACGCGCGAGGCGATCGCCGCGGTCATGAACGTCGAGCTCCAGCGCGACCCGGCCGTGGCGGAGGTCATCGCCGGCTTCTTCGCGTCCCGGGGCCGGGCCATGAGCGAGAACAACTTGCGCCAGGCCGACGTCCCCGAGGGGGCCACGATCATCCCCCAGGTGGCGGGGACTGCTCCCGGGCTGATCTGTCCCGTGGGCAACAAGGTCGTCTACGCCGTTCCCGGCGTCCCCTACGAGATGGCCGAGATGTTCGAACGCGCCATCCTGCCCGACCTGCGCTCCCGCGTGGCGGAGGCGGGCGAGGAGGCGGTCATCGCGTCCCGAGTCTTGCGTACGTGGGGGGCGTCCGAGTCGGGCTTGGCCGAGTCATTGCAGGACCGCATCGACGCCCTGAACGAGGTGGACGCGGGCGGCGTCACCCTGGCCTTCCTCGCCTCGGGTATCGAGGGCATCAAGGTGCGCATCACCGCCCGCGCCCCGACGGCGGCAGACGTCGCCGCGCTGCTCGACAAGGAGGAGGTCGAGGTGCGCCGGGCGATCGAAGTCAGCCTCGGCGACATCGTCTTCGGGACGGACGACGAGTCGATGGAGGTGGCCGTGGCGACGCGGCTCGCCGCCCGTGGACTCACCCTGGGGGTGGCCGAGTCGCTGACCGGCGGTCTCATCGCCTCGCGCCTCGTCAACGTGCCGGGCGCGTCGACCTGGTTCAGGGGCGGGGTCGTCGCTTACGCGTCCGACGTCAAGTACGAAGTGCTCGGCGTGCCTCCGGGCCCGGTCGTGACCGAGGCGGCTGCCGCGGCCATGGCCGAGGGGGCGCGACGGGTCACCGGAGCCGGCGTCGGGCTCGGGATCACAGGGGTGGCCGGGCCCGACGACCAGGAGGGCGTCGCGCCGGGAAGTGTCTTCGTCGGCCTGGCCCTGCCCGGGGCGGGCTCACACTCCCTGACCAGGGAGCTGCGAGTCCCGGGCGACCGTGAACGGGTACGCCAGTACGGGGCGATCTCCGCTCTCGACCTGCTCCGACGCGCTCTCGACGAGCTCCCGCCGCCGGCCTGAGGCCGGCTCGACGAGGTCCGGAGGCGCCCGAGCACCGCCCGTCGGGCACGCGGATGCCACCCCGACGTCCCAGCCTGGGCACCAACTCCGGGGCCTGCTTCACAGCAGCGCCACAGCCGGTTCACACTGGATGGGGAGCCGCAGGTGTGACGCTGTGACCCAGGGAGGTGCCAACAGTGAAGTTCGACAGTGGACCCAGGGTCCTTGTCGTGGACGACGAACCCTCGATCGTCGATGCGGTGGCGACATCGCTCCGGTACGAGGGATTCACCGTCGACGAAGCCATGACCGGCCGCAAGGCATTGGCGCGGGCGCAGGAGGACCCGCCCGACCTCGTCATCCTCGACGTGATGTTGCCCGACCTCGACGGCCTCGAGGTGACGCGGCGCCTTCGGGCCGACGGGTTGCGGGTGCCCGTGCTCTTCCTCACCGCTCGCGACTCGCTTCAGGACAAGCTGGCCGGCCTCACCGTCGGCGGCGACGACTACGTCACCAAGCCCTTCGCTCTGGCCGAGGTGATCGCCCGCGTGCACGCCATCCTCCGGCGCACCGGGTACGAGCCCGACGACGACGGCATCTTGCGCTTCGCCGACGTCGAGCTCGACGAGAGCGCACACGAGGTGCGCCGCGCCGGCAACGCGATCAACCTCACCGCCACCGAGTTCAACCTGCTGCGCTACTTCATGCTGAACCCCCGCCACGTGCTCTCCAAGGCGCAGATCCTCGACCACGTCTGGCACTACGACTTCGGCGGCGACGGCAACGTCGTCGAGACGTACGTCAGCTACCTGCGCAAGAAGCTGGAGAAGTTCGGCCCCCCCTGATCCACACCATCCGGCTGGTCGGATACACCCTGCGGGAGCCCGAGCCGGCGACGAGCGGGACGGGAAACGGGAAGAGCTGAGTGTCGCTCCGGCTCCGGCTCCTCGTCGCCGTCGGGCTGATCTCCATGGTCGCCCTCGTGGTGGCGGACATCGCCACCTACTCGGCGCTGCGGTCGTCGCTCTACACCCAGGTCGACCAGGAGCTGGCTCAGCACGTGGCGCACCTGAGCATCAACCAGCTCACGAACCAGGCGGTCTGCCCGCCGGCCCCCGGTAACGAAAGGGGCTCGGGTCCCGTCGGCAACGGACCCGGACAACCCACCGGAGGCACCGGGACGGGCAACACCGGGAGCGGCAACGGGGACGACCAGAATTTCGGCAACCTGTTCGCGATCAGCTACATCGGCGTGGCGAACCTCGACGGCAAGGTCGTGAACGGCTGGGAGTGCCCCGCCTACGTCGGGAACCACCCCTACCGCCCGCAGCTGCCCTCGCCGATCACCGGCTTCACCACCGAGCCTGACGGCAGCCAGGTCGCCCAGTTCACGACGGGCTCGACCACGCAGGGAGGTCCCGCCTTCCGGGTGCGGGCGAGCAAAATCTCCGGCCCCATCGCCCACGGCGACGTGCTCGTGCAGGCCCAGACGATCGTGGAGCAGACCAACACGCTGCACACGCTCCTGCTCATTGAGCTGGCCGTGTCGGCCGCCGCTTTGGTGCTGGCGCTGGCGGGCGGCTGGTGGTTGGTCCGCCTCGGCCTGCGACCGCTCGAGGACGTCGAGGCGACGGCGGAGTCCATCGCCGCCGGCAACCTCGACCAGCGCGTGCCCGGAGCCGACCAGCCCACCGAGGTCGGCCGTTTGGCCCGGGCGCTCAACGTGATGCTCGAGCGTATCCAGGCCGCGTTCACCGCCCGCCTGGCGTCGGAGGCCCGGCTGAAGGATTCGGAGCAGCACCTGCGCCAGTTCGTCGCGGACGCCTCGCACGAGCTGCGCACGCCCATCGCCGCGGTGTCGGCGTACGCCGAGCTCTTCGAGCGCGGCGCGGCGCAACACGCCGAGGACCTGCCGAGGGTGATCTCGGGCATCCGCGCCGAAACGGCTCGCATGGACCGCCTGGTCAACGACCTGCTCGTCCTGGCCCGCCTCGATGAGGGGCTTCCGATTGAGCGTGCGCCGGTCGAGCTGGTCTCGCTCGCTTCCGAGGCGGTCCGCACCGCGGCGGCCGTCGGCCCGGAGTGGCCGGTGACGTTCAGCGCCACCCGGCCGGTCGAAGTGAGCGGCGATCACGACCGGCTGCGCCAGGTGATCGACAACCTGCTGGCGAACGTCCGCGCCCACACGCCGTCGGGCACGCCCGCCTCCGTGACCGTCGACGCGGACGGTGCCATGGCGGAGATCGTGGTGGCCGACGAGGGTCCCGGCATGCCCGCGGAGGACGCCCGCCGAATCTTCGAGCGTTTCTTCCGTGCCGACCCGGCCCGGACCCGCACCAGCGGCGGCAGCGGCCTGGGGCTCTCCATCGTGGCCGCCATCGTCGTCGCTCACGGGGGTACCGTCGCCGCCACCTCGGCACCCGGCGAAGGGATGCGGGTCTCGGTGCGCCTGCCGCTCGCCAGCGATCCGGTCGACCCGCCCGACCCGCCCGACCGTGAGCCGACCTGAGCGACCCGTCCGATCCGTCCGACCCCGCCGTGCCGACCGGCGACGGCCGTCCGGAACAGTCCGGCCCGGTCGCCGGTCCGAGCTCGGGGGGTCCGCCCATCCCGGTCGACGGGGCCAACCCCGAAGGCGAGCCGAGCGTGCCCGCCCGCTCCAGCGGGCCCGCCTCTCCGGCGTCGGCGTGAGCGACGAGCCCGCCGCGCCACGGGTCGCCGCCTCCGGCTTGGCCTCGGTCTGAGGTGTCGCCGTGCGACGCCGAAAACTCACACGTGGTCCACAGCCCGACCCAAACTTCGCCGCAAGACCCGCAGGCCACGATGACCGGCATGACCACTTTGGCTCCTTTGGAGACGCCGCTGAACCCGCGCCGCCTGCCGGCGGACGTCGAGATCGTCGTGCCGGTGTACAACGAAGCGGCGCAGCTGGCGGAGCGTGTGCTCGCCCTGCGCCGCTTCCTCGACGAGTCCTTCCCCTTCCGGGCGATCGTCACCGTCGTCGACAACGCCAGCACGGACGACACCTTCGCCGTGGCCACCGCGCTCGTGGACTCCACCCCTGGTGTGGCGGCCATGCACCTGCCCCGCAAGGGCCGGGGCTACGCCCTGCGCACCGCCTGGTCCACCAGTCAGGCGCCGGTCGTGGCCTACATGGACGTCGACCTCTCGACATCGCTCCCCGCGCTGCTCCCGCTGGTCGCTCCCCTGCTCTCGGGCCACAGCGACATCGCGATCGGTTCGCGGCTGGCCAAGGGAGCGCACGTCGTCCGAGGACCCAAACGCGAGCTCATCTCCCGCGCCTACAACCTCCTGCTCCGGGTCGCGCTGCGCGGGCGCTTCAGCGACGCCCAATGCGGCTTCAAGGCGCTGCGTCGCGACGCGGCCGACCAGCTGCTTGCCGCTCATTCAGGACAACGACTGGTTCTTCGACACCGAGCTCCTCGTCACCGCGCAGCGCCTGGGCCTGCGCATCGGCGAGGTGCCCGTCGACTGGGTCGACGATCCCGACTCGAGCGTGCACATCGTCTCGACCGCGACCGACGACCTGCGCGGGGTATGGCGGATGCTGCGGCGGCCTCCCAAGGTGAGCGCCCCCGCCGCCGCGGGGCAGGTGGCGGCCGACCAGCTCCTGCGCTTCGCCGGTGTCGGGGTGATCTCCACCCTGGGCTACCTGTTCCTCTTCCTGGCCTGGCGCCCGCTGCTCGGCGCGTTCGGCGCCAACACACTGGCACTGGCGCTCACCACGCTGTTCAACACGGCTGTACACCGCGAGCTGGCACGTGGCACGAACGGGCAGCCCCAGAAGGGACGCTTCCTCGCCATGTCCGCGGGCCTCTACCTGGTGAGCCTCGCCTTCACGACGCTCGGCCTGCTCGTGGCGCGGTGGATCGATCCGGGTGCGCTGGTGCCCGAGTTGCTCGCGCTGACGCTGGCGACGCTGGTCGCCGCGATCTTCCGCTTCTCGGTGCTGCGGGCCTGGATCTACCGGCCCGCTTTCACTTCGTCCGGCTCGGCGAAGGGTGCCCAGTGAGCGACGTCACGCCCCCGCCCTCCCCGTTGGCGTCCGACATGCCCCACGCCAACGACGCGCCCGTCGCCCTCCTCGACCCGCCCGACCCGATCGACGCCCGCCAGACGGGTCCGGCACCCGACAGATCGTCGACCGTCCCCGGTTGGCCCGGCGGCAACCGGCGCCGCTGGCCCGGTGTCCCGCTTCTTCCGGGGCAAGGAGAGCGATGCGCCCTGGGTCCGACCCGCCCTGCTCGTCCTGCTCGCCGCCACCGCCGTCCTCTACATATGGGACCTCGGCGCGAGCGGGTGGGCCAACTCGTTCTACTCCGCCGCCGTGCAGGCGGGGACGAAGAGCTGGAAGGCCTTCTTCTTCGGCTCGTCGGACTCGTCGAACTTCATCACGGTCGACAAGCCGCCGGTCTTCTTGTGGCCGATGGAGATCTCCGCCCGTATCTTCGGCCTGAACTCGTGGAGCCTCCTCGTGCCGCAGGCGCTCGAGGGCGTCGCCACGGTCGGCCTGGTCTACCTCTCGGTACGGCGCTGGTTCACCGCTCGGGCCGCGCTCCTCGGTGGCGCGGTCGTCGCCCTCACGCCGGTGGCGGCGATGATGTTCCGCTACAACAACCCCGACGCTCTGCTCGCCCTGCTGCTCACCGCCGCAACCTACGCCACGATGCGCGGGTTGGAGCGGGCGCAGACCAAGTGGCTCGTCCTCGCGGGCGCCCTCGTCGGTTTCGGCTTCATCACCAAGATGATGCAGGCCTTCTTGGTACTGCCGGTGTTCGCCGTGGTCTACCTGCTCGCCGCGCCGACCGGGTGGTGGCGGCGTGTGTGGCAGATGTTCCTGATGGGCGTCTCCGTGCTGGTCGCCGCCGGCTGGTGGGTGGCGGCGGTCGCGCTGACACCGGCCGCGGACCGACCGTACGTCGGTGGGTCGCAGAACAACAGCATCCTCAACTTGATCTTCGGGTACAACGGGTTCGGCCGGCTGAGCGGTAACGAGAGCGGGAGTGTGGGGGGCGGCGGATTCGGAGGCCGCGGCGGTGGATCGATGTGGGGCCCGACGGGTCTGACGCGGCTGTTCAACTCTGACTTCGGCAACATGATGTCGTGGCTGCTGCCCGGTGCGCTCGTGATGGGCGCGGTCCTCTTGCTCATCACCATCAGGAATCGACGGACCGACCGCGAACGTGCCGCGCTGTTGCTGTGGGGCGGGTCGCTCGTCGTCACCGGGCTCACCATCAGCCTGGCGCAAGGCATCATCCACCCCTACTACGCCGTCGCCATGGCGCCGCCGCTCGGTGCGCTCGTCGGCATCGCGACGATCGGCCTGTGGGAGCGACGCGCTCGCTGGCCTGCTCGTCTCGGCCTCGCCGGGGCCCTGGCCGCCACGGTGTGGTGGAGCTACGAGCTCCTCGGTCGCACCCCGGACTGGTTCCCTTCGTTGAGGACCTTCGTCGCCGTCGCGGGAGCGCTCGGCGTCGTGGCGATCCTCGCCCTCCCGCTGTTGCGCTCCGTGCCGAAGCTGGCGATCGCAGTCGTCTCTGTTCTGGGGCTCAGCGCCGCCCTGGCCGCACCGCTGTTCTCGACCGTGGCCACCGCGGCCACCCCGCACCAGGGCGCCATCCCCTCGGTCACCCCGACGCCGGCGGGCGGGTTCGGCGGTCCCGGTGGAGGTTTCGCCGGTGGCGGTTTCCCGCGAGCGTTCGGTGGCGCCGGCGCCGCTCCCTTCGGTCGAAGCAGCAGGACCGGGGCCGGCGGGTTCCCCGGTGGCTTCCCCGGCGGCGGGTTCCCCGGTCTCGGTGGCAGGACGGGCACCGGTGGGGGCACCGCCTCACCGTTCGGTGGGGGCACCGCCTCCCCCTTCGGAGGGGGCTTCCGCCGTGCCTTCGGTGGCGCCGGCGGCGGGACGGGAGGGTTCTTGAACGCGAGCAGCTCCAACCCCGCACTGACACGGATGCTCAAGGCTGACGCCTCCCGGTACACCTGGGTCGCGGCGACGGTGAACTCCAACTCGGCCGCGGGCTACCAGTTGGCGAGTGACGAGCCGGTGATGGCGATCGGCGGCTTCAACGGGACCGACCCGGCGCCGACGCTGGCCCAGTTCGAGCGGTACGTGGCCGAGGGCAAGATCCACTACTTCATCGCCGGTGGCGGTGTGGGGTTCGGAGGCGCCGGCGGGACGGCCGACGACGCCTCGCAGATCACGTCGTGGGTCGAATCCCACTTCACCGCCAAGACGGTGGGCGGGGTCACGGTGTACGACCTGACCTCCCCGGCCTCCTCGGCCTCCTCGGCCTCCTCGGCCTCCTCGGCCTCCTCGGCCTCCTCGGGAGGCTGACCAGCGATCCTCAGGCGAGGAGCGCGCGATAGATGTCGAAGGTCGCCGAATCGAACGCGATGAAGCGGACGAGGGAGACGTCGGTGGCCGCCGCGACGACGGTCGTCACGGCGACGGCGGCGGCCAGCTCCGGGGGATAGCCGTACACCCCGGTCGAGATGGCCGGAAAGGCGACGGACGAGGCACCCACCTCGTCGGCCACCGCGAGCGAGCGGAGATAGCACGCGGCCAACGTCACCGGCTCGCCCTCCCGACCGCCGCGCCACACCGGCCCCACGGTGTGGATGATGTAGCGCGCGCGTGCAGCGCGAACCCGGGAGTCGCCACGGCCTCGCCCGGCGGGCAGCCGCCGATGGCACGGCATGCCGCTTGGAGGTGCTCGTAGCCGGCGGCCCGGTGAATGGCGCCGTCGACACCGCCACCGCCGCGCAGCCCGCTGTTCGCCGCGTTGACGACGGCGTCGACGCGCTCGGCGGTGATGTCGCCGCGGGCGGCTTCGAGCCGGGGCGCCAGTTGGTCAGCCCTTCGAGCCGGTCGTCGAATTGCCCGACGTCGACCCACCGGCCACCTTGAGCAGCGAGACCGCGTGCGCGGGTGCCGTCACCGTCTTCTTCTCGCCCCAGTCCGAGAACGCCACGGTGCCGTGGATGGCCGACGAACCCTTCGGCAGACCGGGGTTCGTCACCTCCTTCACCGGCAGGGCCGCACCGGTCGAGGTCACGTAGAGGATCTGGCGGACTCCCTGGCCGCTCTCGCTGGACACGGTGCCGCGGATCCCGATGACCGCCTGCCCGTCGACCGTCGTGCTCGGCACGTAGGAGTACGGGCCCCGCATCTGGAGCTCGCTGGCCACGTCGGAATTCAGCAGTCCGCCGATGAGTGCGTCCAACGCCGTGTTCGAGGTCGGGAAGGACATCCACCGGCCGGCGTACTTGGACGACTGGGCGGACGTGAGCCCGATCACGTTGCGGAGCGCGGCGTCGTTGGCGTCGACGTATCCAGTAGGCCCGACACGGACGACCTGGACGTGTTCGTTCACCGATCCCGCGCTTCACCATGATGGTCTGCGTGCCCGAGGTTGCCCCGGCGTCGCCGACCACGTGGATGGTGGTGCCGTTCTCGGTCGCGGTGGAGACGAAGTGGACGCCGTGGCCGTGGGTGGCCTTGATTGTGGCGGCGTACTCGGCTCCGGGGGCGGGCTTGGCGCTCGTGCTCGCCGCGGCGGGAGCCTCGGCCGCGAGCGTGGCCAGCCCGAACGCCGCCACGGGGAACACGACGGCGGCGGCGGTTGCGTGGCGGCGGATCGATCTGCGCGGCATGACCTTCATTCTCCTGGGTCCCGGCGGGGGTCGGGGGCGGTGCGTGCCGCTCCGCCGGGGATTCCGGGTCCTGGACCGTGGCGTGTACGCCCGAGCGGCCCAGCCCGGCGGCCCTGACATCCTCGCACGGGCAGGCGGCGAAATTCCGGCGGTTCCGGGCGGCGCCGTCCGACCGTTCTCCTGCGAACGGCGCCGACCGCGGCCAGGGTCCGCGGCCGGCGAACACACGTTCGTTATAGTCGGACCTGTCGCCCCGCCGAGGTCGTCACACCCCCGCCATAGGGTCACGAGCAGGTGACGAGCAGGGTGACGAGCCGAGCAGGGTCACGAAGACGAGCAGGGTCGCCGGCAGGCGAGTCGCCGGCGGGTCGGTCACAGGACAGCGGAAGACAAGCGGAAGACAAGAGGAGAGGACAGGATGGCCGGAATGGATCGGGAGAAGGCGCTCGACGCGGCGCTGGGCCAGATCGAGAAGCAGTTCGGCAAGGGCTCCATCATGCGCATGGGGGACAACGTGAGCATGAACATCGAGTCGATCCCCACCGGTGCGCTCTCGCTGGACCTCGCCCTCGGCATCGGCGGACTTCCCCGCGGCCGCATCGTCGAGGTCTACGGGCCCGAGTCCTCCGGGAAGTCGACCCTCGCCATGCACGTGGTGGCCGAGGCGCAGCGCAACGGGGGCATCTGCGCCTACATCGACGCCGAGCACGCCATGGATCCCGTCTACGCCCGCGCCATCGGGGTCAACGTCGACGACCTCCTCATCTCGCAGCCCGACACCGGAGAGCAGGCGCTCGAGATCGCCGACATGCTGATCCGATCGGGCGCGCTCGACGTGCTCGTGATCGACTCGGTCGCTGCGCTCACACCGCGGGCCGAGATCGAGGGCGAGATGGGCGACACCCACGTCGGCCTGCAGGCCCGCCTGATGTCCCAGGCCCTGCGCAAGCTGACCGGGACGCTGTCCAAGTCGAGCACCATCGCCATCTTCATCAACCAGTTGCGGGAGAAGATAGGTGTCATGTGGGGTTCACCCGAGGTCACCCCGGGTGGCCGGGCCCTCAAGTTCTATTCCTCCATTCGTCTCGACATCCGACGCATTGAGGCGATCAAGGACGGCACTGAGGTGATCGGGAACCGCACCCGGGTCAAGGTGGCCAAGAACAAGTGCTCGGCGCCGTTCAAGCAGGCCGAGTTCGACATCATGTACGGCAAGGGGATCAGCCGCGAGGGATCGCTTCTCGACGTCGCCCTCGACCTCGGCTTCGTGAAGAAGTCGGGCGCGTGGTTCACCTACGAGGGTGAGCAGCTCGGCCAGGGCCGCGAGAACGTGAAGACCTTCCTCTCGGAGAACCCGCAGCTGATGGCCGAGATCGACGACCGAGTGCGCGACCGCCTGGCCCCCAAGGAGGACCCGGCGGCGGAGCTGGGCGCCGTCGATCCCGACGACCTTCCCATCACGATCGATTCCTGAGCCTCGAGGCGCCATCGACCCGCATTGGTCGGCATGTACCCTTGGCGGACTTCGAGCCGGAAACGTGGGCGTCCGCGAATCCGTGTTCGAGCGAGGAAGCATCTGACGGGTTCACCGGCGTGGCGCAGGAGGGCGGCAAATGTGTGTGCTCAGAAGGGTCTGTCCTGGTTGGATCGTGAGATCCGTTCTCGCAGCAATCGGCGCCGCAGTGGTGGCTGCGCTTCCCCTGGGAACCTCGAGTGCGCTCGCTGCCGGCCCGACGCATATTTCTGCACCCACACTGTTGAAGCACGCGTGTAGCGCCACCCGGGGCGCCCGTGCGTTCCGCGCACAAGGTCACGTCAGCGCTGGTGGCAGACAGATAGGCGTGACCGCCTACTTGGGTTCCGCCGGCGGCTTGATCACCATGACTGAAGGCGGGGACGAGACCGTCCAATTGATCCTGAACGGGTCCTCGACCTATATGAAAGCCAATCGAGCCTTCTGGCAGGCGGAGATAAGGGATTCCGGAGCTGCGTCACTCATCGCAGGTCGCTGGATCGACGTTACCGCGGACCAGCAGGACTTCGCGGGCCTGACCAGCGGCTTATCGAAGAAGGCGCTCCTGTCGGATTGTGGAACGGGCCGGTCGGCCACGTATGTCGGTCACGGAACCGTCAACGGCGTCAAGGTGAGCGAAGTCCACCAAGTCTCGAGCCAAGAGTCCAACACGTACTACATTCAGAATGGCTCGACCCCATACGTCCTGAAGGTCACGGGCAGCGCCTCTCAGAAAGATTCCGGAGATCTCGTCTTTCGCGACTTCGGGGTGCAGCCCGATACTTCTGCGCCAGCCGGCGCTGTCCCGATTTCAGCGTTCGAGTAACCCGGGCGGCCGTACGAGGCGCGAACCCACGAGCGGGTCGCGCCACCAGCAACAATGGGGTGATGCCAAGCCGGGGTTGGAAGCAGCGCGCCTATCGGCTGCTGGACCGGCTGCCCACCGTGCCGTACCGCTATCTCCCACCCAAGCAGTCGGTGCGGCTCGCCTACAACATGATCCTCGACCGCGAGCCCGATGCCGCGGGCGGCGAGGAGTACACCGCACGGTTGGCAAGCGGCGAGTTGTCGCGTCACGGAGTGGCCGAAGCGCTGGTGCATTCCGAGGAGCTGCGCCGGAGCGTCCCGATCCGCGACGTCCTGCTCTCCATGCACGTGAGCCGGAGCGAGTTCGTCGCCGGATTGCCCCGCGCCTCACGCATCCTCGACCTGGGCGGCACCCATCAGGGTTTTGCCGACGGTGCCCTGGTGCACCTCGGCTACCCCTATCCCTTCGAGCGCCTCGTCGTGGTCGACCTCCCCGTCGACGAGCGCCATGAGATCTACCGGGGCGGGTCGACCGGAGCGACCGTGCAGAGCGAGCTCGGGCCGGTGGAGTTCACCTTCCACTCCATGGTCGACCTGGGCCGCTACGAGGACGGATCGTTCGAGCTCGTCTACAGCGGGCAGTCGATTGAGCACGTGAGCGAGGCCGACGGCGACGCCGTCGTGCGAGAAGCCTTCCGCGTGCTGGCGCCCGGCGGGTGGTTCTGCCTCGACACGCCGAACGGGCCGGTGTGGCGCCTCCGTTCGGCCGAGCTGATGAACGACGACCACGAGGTGGAGTACGCCGCCGGTGAGCTGGTGGCCAAGCTCACCGCGGCGGGCTTCGAGGTCACCGAGTGCAAGGGCCTCAACCTGATGCGCCGGGGCGTCGCAGCAGGCGTCTTCGACGAGACCGAGGCGAGCGCGCACCCCGGCGTGTACTCGTCCGTCGAGGACTGCCTCTTGCTGGCGCTGGTGGCGCGCAAGCCGGGTGGCGGCTGAGCGGGAGGCTACGGCGTCGTGGTGGCGATGATGCTCGAGGGCACCAGCTCGACCCAGGTCTGGCCGGGCTGGAGCGGGATCACCTGGCCCGCCGCGTTCACGAATTGTGTCGGCGAGGCGAGAGCCGAGCGATGCCAGGTGGCGGCGAAGGCCTCGCCGTTGCGGTAGATCTCGGCCGTGCCGCTGGCGTCGGGGTAGAGGTCCGCCTGGACCTCGAGCCCGCCCTCGGAGTTCTCGGCCCAGGGGCCGTAGCTGATCTGCACGTACTGCACGACCACGTTCGCCGCGGCGTTCTGCACGCCGTTCTGGAGCATGTCCGGCGTCGTGGCGTTGTAGTAGCGCAGGAACGTCTTGGTCGTCGTGTTGTACTTCCAAGTGATGTTCGAGGTGCCCGAGTAGTCGATGTTGACGGTCGACACCGGCGACCCGCCGGCGGGAAGAGCCACGGAGTACGGGAACAGCGGCTGGGGCGGCGTCGTCATGGTCGGATGGGTGCCGTAGACGAGGGCGGTCGAGGTGAAGTCGGAGTCCGGCGGTACCGAGCCCGCCGGGTGGATCATGAGGGCACCGTTGTCACCGATGTCCACGTTGACGATAGGCGAGGCGTCGATGTTGGCGATGACCGGGTTGATGCCGCCGACATGGGCCTCGAGCGGGTTGCCCAACTGGCCGAGGATGCCGATGTCGATGTTGCGAGCGGAGCGCACCGGCCCGATCAGCGCCGCGTCCTGGCACTGGAACACGGCGGCGTACCGGGTGATGCCGCCCTCGACCGGCTCCTCGAAGACGATGTCCGCCTTGTCCATACCGGCCTGGGGCCGGCCGGCCGGGTAATTGTCGATCTTGACCGCCATGGCCGGGCGTTGGGGGACGGTTCCGCCCGGTGCCGGCTCGCCGGTGAGCGGGCACAGCTGCGGGGGAGGGCTCGTGGTGCTGGTCGTGGTCGACTTCGGCGTGGGCTTCGGTGCCGCGTCCTTGTGGTCGGGCGAGGAGCAGGCGGCAAGCAGGATCCCGGCGAGGCCGACCGCCATCACCACCCAGGTGAGCGGCTGGCCCATCCGGGTGCGGTGATGGTGGGGGTTCGTCATGTCTGGGGCACGATGGTAGAGGTGCGGGAGCCGAAATTGGCGTCAAGCGAGCCGCCCGTGAGGGGTCAGGCGGATGCTGTGCCGGCGGCCGAGGCAGCCGAGGCGGCGGCTCCGGAGTAGACGGCGCGCCAGTTGCCACTCGACGTGCCGTACGTGGTGGCGGGGCCGAGACCGAAGCGGCCGTACAGGTTCTCCATGGCCCGCCGGAAAACGTCGGACACGCCCGGCCACGGTCCGGGCACCACGTTGGGCGGGATGATCCCTGTCGTCGAGAGCTGCGCCACGAAGGACGCCGAGCCGCTCGCCAGGACGCCGCCGCCGTTGCCCGGAGCGGTGTAGGAGGTCAGGTCGGACCAGTTGCGCTGGCCCGCGACGGGCGAGTGGGCCAGCACGTCGAGGTTGGAGGGGCCCGGGAGCGACGGCACGTAGCGGTCGTACTCGCCCAGGATCACCTTGGGGAAGGCGTGGCCGTCCTTCAGGTCGCAGCCGTCGAAGAACCACGAGGACGAATCCGTCACCACCATGTCCGCCACCGCCCCCACCGACTGGTACATCGCGCCGATGAGCTCGGACTCGGGCTCGTTCAGCGGCGCCTGGTTCCAGTCGACGGTGGTGAGCGACGGCTGCTCCAGCGCGAGGGGATCCTCGGCGGCGGACTTGTAGCAGACCTGCAGGCGGTTCGGACCGACGGACGTCTGGTCCAACCGGATCTGCCGGTAGCAGGCGTTGGCGCCGAGGAAGGCGAAGTTCATGCCGGCGGCGAGCGCAAGCGACGCGCCGTCCCGCATGGGCCGGGACCAGTACTCGTCGTGTCCCAGGCTGAAGAGGCAGCGGTGCTGGGCCAGGCGTTCGGGGTGGGCGTGGAGGTCGACGTCGGTCCAGTAGGTCATGTCGAGCCCCAGGCTCTCCATGTGGAAGAGCAGCGGAAGCTCGTTGCCCACGAAGTCGGCCGCGCCCGAGGCCCACGTCTGCGGGTAGGGGCGATCGTAGGAGACGGCTCGCGCCCGCTTGGCGAAAGCCTGTCCACCGCCCAGCGTCGGACCGTAGTACAGGCTGTAGTCCCCCCAGAGGTTGTAGGCCTGCCAGGTCGTGACGGAGTTCTGGAACACGAACGACGCCATGGAGGCGTCGTCGCGCACGGTGAGGGGGACGAACTGCTCCTGCCCGACGTCGTTCACGAGCTTCAGCAGGTAACAGCCCGGAGGCCAGTGCTCGGTGACGGCGACGGTGAGGGTGGGCGACCACGGGCAGCTGACCGTGCCCAGGGGGCTCACCTCGGGACCGGGCTGAGTCCCCGCCTTCACCATGTCGCTCTGCCACACCAGACGGCCGCCGAGTCCTTGGTAGTAACCCATGCGGTACGCCTGTACCTGCACGGCGCGGCCGGAGGTGTTCACGAAGACGGCGACGTCGTCACCACGGGCAGCGCTCACCTGGCTGGAGAAACCCTCCAGAGCGTGCTCGGGCTGGTTCACGTTGCAGATCCAGTCGAGGGTGCCGGGCTTCTTGTTCTCGGCGACGATCCAGGGCGCGGTGGGGACCATGACGCCGCTGGGCAGCGCCGAATCGACCACCAGCGGGCCGGGAGGTTCGACCCGTCGCCCGGCGCGCGCCGGGACCCGGCGCGCGGGGAGGTGCGGGGACGCGGCGACCGCGCCGACCGCCCCCAGCGCCGAGAGCTGGAGAAAACGACGGCGAGTGAGCTCGGGGCCTCCCGATGGTGAGGGGGCGCGGTCCCGTGCCGGTCCAGGGTCGCCGCCGCCCGCGGACTGGTCCAACACGCGAAAAGTTTACGCCACCAGGGCTTCGTTCCCATGGGCAGCCGCCCCCTACGATGCCGTGGTGAGCTGGACCAGGTTGCTCCCCGCCCCCGTGCGCCGCACCGCGACGCGGCTGGTCCACGCCGGATGGGACGCGGCGTGCGAGCTCGGGGCCATCGGTCCGGCCGACCCCCGCGGCCGGCGCTTCGGGCGACTGGGGGAGAAGGCGTGCCTGATGTTCCCTCAGGGCTCCATC
Source organism: uncultured Acidimicrobiaceae bacterium (assembly GCA_963822265.1). Classification (GTDB taxonomy): domain Bacteria; phylum Actinomycetota; class Acidimicrobiia; order Acidimicrobiales; family RAAP-2; genus Bog-473. The sequence goes on along the minus strand of CAWGHA010000041.1, from coordinate 13,837 downwards.
TACAACGAGCACCTGATCCACGTGGGAGCGGGGACGATCGTCGGGCCCGGGACGAGCATCACCGCCGGCATGGCGCCAGGCCAGGAGATGCCGACCGACCCCGTGGTCTCAATCGGCAGCCGCTGCATCATCGGGCGCGGTTCGCACATCGTCGGCCACTGGGAGATCGTCATCGGTGACGACATCCAAACCGGCCCGTACGTCTACATCACCGACCAGAACCACACCTACCTCGATCCGGTCGAACCGATCGGGCGGCAGTGGCCGACCGAGGCGGCGGTCCACATCGGCTCGGGCAGCTGGCTCGGCGCCAACGCCGTCATCCTGCCCGGGGCGCGGATCGGCGAGCACGTCGTGGTGGCGGCCGGCGCGGTGGTGCGCGGCGACGTCCCCGACCGCTGCGTCGTCGCCGGTGTCCCGGCGCGCGTCGTGCGGCGGTGGGTCGAGGGGAAGGGCTGGGTCGAGGTGAAGGACCACTCGACGCAGTGAGTGCCCGAAGTGTGCCGTCGCCACATTTGGTGACGGTGAGTGGGCAGGACGGGCCGGGAATCGCCGAGCGCCTCTTCGCCGCTCTGGCCGGGCGGGGTGTCGACGTCGACGACGTGGAGCAGGTGCGCGTACACGGCCGCCTGTTGCTGTGCGTCGAGGCCGCCATCGCACCCGAACGCGCTCGCGCGCTCGACGAGGCCCTGGCGCATCACCTCGAGGGCACCGGTGTCGACGTGGCGATTGAGCCGCTCTCGGAGGCGGACACGACCGGAGGGGCCGAACGGCACCTGGTCACCGTGCTGGCACCCGAGATCGACGCCGCCACCTTGTCGGGTGTCACGGGGTGCATCGCGCGCCACGGCGGTAACGTCGAGCGCATCGTCCGGCTGTCGGCGTATCCCGTGCACTCCTACGAGCTCACCGTGTCGGGTGCCGACCTGGAGGCGCTGCGACGTGACCTCGCCGGTGAGGCGGTGCGGCGAGAGGTGGACATCGCGGTCCAGGCGGCGGGTTTGCACCGCCGGGCCAAGCACCTGATCGTGATGGACGCCGACTCGACCCTGCTTCAGGGGGAGGTCGTCGACCTCCTGGCCGACCGGCGGGGCTGCGGTGCCGAGGTGGCCGCCGTGACGGCGGCCGCCATGGCCGGCGAGCTCGACTTCGCCGAGGCGTTGCGGCAGAGGGTCCGCCTGCTGGCCGGGCTGACGCAGTCCGACCTCGACGCGGTCCGCTCGGCCGTCCTCCTCGCTCCGGGTGCCCGCACGCTGGTGCGCACGCTCAAGCGGCTCGGCTACGAGCTCGCGGTGGTCAGCGGGGGCTTCACCCAGGTGGTGGGTGCGGTCGTCACCGACCTCGGTATCGACCACCTGGCGGCGAACGAGCTCGTCCTGAAGGACGGGGTGCTCACCGGCGAGCTGGCGGGCGAGGTGCTGGACCGGGCCGGCAAGGCGGCGGCCCTGGAGCGCTTCGCCCGCGCCGCCGGTGTGCCGCTGGCCCGCACCGTCGCGGTCGGCGACGGCGCCAACGACCTCGACATGCTCGCGGTGGCCGGGCTCGGCATCGCCTTCAACGCGAAACCGCTCGTGCGCCGCGCCGCCGACACCGCGTTGAGCGTGCCCTACCTCGACGCCATCTTGTTCCTGCTCGGGATCTCCCGGAGCGAGGTCGAGCAGGCCGACCGTCTGGACCCCCAGGTCTGAAAGGATCGATCCGTGCAGAGCGCCGACGTCGAGACCTCGTCCCTCAGCCAGGGCGAGCAGGGCCGCGGGGCCGACAACCTGGGCCGCCGGCCCCTCCTGCGGGGATGGCTGCACCTGGGCGCGTTCGTGGCCTGGCTGGTCGCCGGTCCGTTCCTGATCGCGGCGGGCCCCGACGCCGACGCCAAGGCGGCCCTGGCCGTGTACGTGGCGGGCATGCTGATCATGTTCGGCACCAGCGCGGCCTTTCACCGGGTGCGCTGGTCGGCGCCCGCGTGGCGTCGGATGCGCCGAGCCGACCACAGCGCGATCTTCGTCGGCATCGCCGGGACGTCGACGGCCGTGGCGGTGCTGGCGCTCGACGGCTGGGCCGAGGCGCTCGTGCTGGCCATGGTGTGGACGGGCGCGGCGGCCGGCATCGCGCTGCGTCAGCTCTGGTTGGACGCGCCGCAATGGGTCGTGGCGGTCCCCTACGTGGTCGTCGGGTGGTGCCCGGTCGTCGTGGCACCCCAGCTCTGGCGGAGCCTCGGAGCAGCCGGGTTCGTGCTCATGCTGGCGGCCGGCGCGGCGTACACGGCTGGCGCGGTCGTCTACTCGCGCAAGCGGCCTGACCCGTGGCCCGCAGTCTTCGGCTTCCACGAGGTCTTCCACGCCTGCACCCTGGTGGGCGCGGCGCTGTTCGCCTACGTGGTGGCGTTCATCGCGCTGCCGCGGTACTGAATTCCAGCTCGGGACCCGCCGGCTCAGCTCGGCCCCATGGCCGCGGCACGTCCGACCAAGGGCGCCAGCGACTCGACCTCGGCCCGCACGTCTCGGGCCGGGCCGGCGCGGACGCGGAGCACGACCTCCTCGACGCCGAGACGGGCGAAGTGCTCGAGCTTCGACACGCCGGCGATGGTGCCGAAGGGGACCACGTCGAGGAGGCCCGGATCCCGACCGGCCGCTTCGGCGAGGTGGCGGAGCCGGGGCAGGGCATCGGCCAGCCCGCCGCCGCCGATGGGGATCCATCCGTCCGCGGTCTCAGCCACCGCGGCCAACACCGTGTCGCTCGCGGACCCGCCGACCAGCGTGCGCACCCGTGGCTGCTGCACCGGCTTGGGCCACGACCAGGTGGGGCCGAAGTCCACGAACTCGCCGTGGAACTCGGCCTGCTCGTTCGACCAGATGGCCTCCGCAGCGGCGAGGTGCTCGCGCACGACGGCGCGCCGCCGGCCGAAGTCGACCCCGTGGTCCTCCGCCTCGGCCCGGTTCCACCCGAAGCCCACGCCGAGCGTGACGCGCCCGTTCGACAGGGTGTCGAGCGTCGCCACCTGCTTGGCCAGCAGGATCGGGTCGTGCTGGGCCACGAGCAGGATCCCGGTGCCGAGCCCGATCCTCTCGGTGACCGCGGCGGCCATGGCCAGCGCGACGAGCGGATCCACGCAGCGCTTGTAGTCGTCGAGGCGGATCCCCTCGACCAGGGCGGGCGGCACGTCCTCGCGCACGGGCAGGTGGGTGTGCTCGGGCAGCCAGAGCGAGTCGAAGCCGAGCTCCTCCACCATCAGCGCCAGCTGGGCCGGTGCGACGTCGAGGTCGGTGAGCGCGGCGGTGATGCCGAGCCGCACCGTCAGGCGGGCGGCCGCTTCGCGGCGAACTCGGCCAGGGTGCCCGACTGCGCCGCGCCTCCGAGGATGGCGCCGAACGCGCTCTGCTCCCGGCGGTTCGCGTCCAGCACGGCGTCGCGCCGCGCCGCCCTCATGAGCGACACGGCGGCGCGGGTGGCGGGGCGCGGGTGCGACGCGATCCGCGCCGCCAGGGCGACGGTCTCCTGGAGCACCGCGCCGGGCTCGCTCACCTTCAGCGCCAGACCGAGCTCCACCAGCTCGGCCGCCCCGACCCAGTCGGAGGTGAGCAGGATGCGAGCGGCGCGCTGCCAGCCCATGGCGGCGGGGAAGAGGAGGCTGCTGGCGGCCTCGGGTGGTACCCCGAGCTCGGCGAAGGGCACGCGCAACCGGGCGGCGGGGTCGACCAGGACGAGGTCGCAATGCCCGAGGACGGTGAAGCCCAGACCCACCGCGACTCCGTTCACCGCGGCGAGCAGGGGCACCGAAATGTCGGTGAGCACTTGGAGCAACCCGATGAAGCCGCCGCCCGCACCCTCCACGGCCGTCCCGGTGGCCATGGCGGCCATCTCGGCCAGGTCCTGGCCCGAGGTGAACGCGCCGCCACTTCCGGTGAGCACGACGGCGCCCACCCCTTCGTCGTCGTCCGCGGCGCGCAAGGCCGAGGTCACCTGCAGGTACATGGCGGTGTCGAACGCGTTGCGCACCTCGGGCCGGGCGAAGGTCACGACCCGCACGCCGGGCGCGGCGTCCCGGAGTTCGACGCGGCTCATCGGCCGCTCCATTGTCCGGGCGAGCCCGGATCGCCGTCGCTCATGTCCATCGAACCTCCGATCGTCGTCGCGCCCCTCTGGCGCCAGGCCGTGCGTCGCCGCGTCGTGCCGGCTCACGACCCGCGCCCTCCCGGGCCTCGTCTCCGGCGGGTGCAAGCACGCCCCGTGACCATAGCGGGCACCGAATTTCGCCATCCGGCAGTGACCGGACCGCGCCGTCGGCGCGTGAACATGCGGGCCACGGGCGCCGGCATACGGCCATCCTCTCCAGGAGGGCGACCCCGGCGTCGGTAAGCTGACCGTTCCGAGTTCTCACGTGGACCGCCGTCCGAGCGGTCGAGGAGGGTCGAGGAGGGTCGAGGTGGAGGAAGGCACCGAGCGCGCGTCCGGGTCCGAGCGCGGGTCCTCCGGGGACGCGCTCGTAGAGGAGCGTCGGGCCAAGCGCGACGGGCTGCGCCGTCGCGGCCTCGACCCCTATCCGTTGCGCTTCGACCGCACCGACACCGCGGCACAGCTGCACGAGCGCTACGCCGACCTCGGACCGGACACGCGGACGGGTGCGGAGGTGAGCGTGGCCGGACGGGTGGCGAGCATCCGCGGCCACGGCAAGCTGGTCTTCGCCACGTTGCAAGACGTGAGTGGCGGGATTCAGCTGCTGATGAGCGCGGCCCAACTCGGCGACGACGCCACGGCCGTCCGCGACGCCCTCGATCTGGGGGACTGGGTCGGCGCGACGGGTGAGGTGGTGACGAGCCGCCGCGGGGAGCTCTCGGTCGACGTCGTCGCGTTGTCCATGCTGTCCAAGGCCGTCCGCCCCTTGCCGGACAAGTGGCACGGGCTCAACGACGAGGACACCAGGTACCGCCAGCGCGAGGTCGACCTGCTGGCCAACGCCGACTCGCGGCGTGTCTTCGACATCCGGTTCAAGACGCTCGCCTCCTTGAGGTCGTCGATGGCCGAGGCGGGATTCGTCGAGGTCGAGACGCCCGTTCTCCAGAGCCTGGCCGGTGGTGCCATCGCCAGGCCGTTCCGGACCCACTCCAACGCGCTCGACATCGACCTGAGCCTGCGCATCGCCCCGGAGCTCTTCTTGAAGCGCCTCGTGGTCGGCGGCTACGAACGCGTCTTCGAGATCTCGCGCAACTTCCGCAACGAGGGCATCGACACGCGACACAGCCCAGAGTTCACGACGCTCGAGGCGTACCAGGCCTTCGGCGACGTGCACGACGGCATGGACCTGACCGAGCGCGTCATGATCGCAGCGGCGCAGTCTGCGGTCGGGCGGCTCTCGTTCGCCTTCGGTGACCGCAAGGTCGACCTGACCCCGCCGTGGCCGCGCCACGAGCTGCTCGACCTCTTGGAAGAGGCCGTCGGACAGCGGCTCCACCCGACCGACGACGTCAGCGGCATCCGGGCGGTGTGCGATGCCCACCACGTGCCGTACCTCCCCGAATGGGGCTCGGGAAAGCTGATCTTCGAGCTCTACGACACGGTGCTCCAGCCCCAGGTCTCCGATCCTGAATTCATCTGTGGCTTCCCCGTCGAGGTCAGCCCGCTGGCGCGGCACCGGCCGGACGACCCAGCCATGGCCGACCGCTTCCAGTTGGTGGTCGACGGCAGGGAGCTGGCCAACGGCTACAGCGAGCTGAACGTGCCCGAGGAACAGGAGGAGCGCTTCCGGGCGACCTCGGCCGCGGCGGCGTCGGGCGACCTCGAGGCGCATCCGGCCGACCGCATCTTCGTACGCGCGCTCGAGTACGGCCTGCCCCCGACGTCGGGCATCGGCATCGGCATCGACCGTCTGGTCATGCTCCTGGCCGAGGTGACGTCGATCCGCGACGTGATCCTCTTCCCGCTGCTCAGGCCAGAAGCGTTGGGCTGAACGTCGCCGCCGAGCGGCGCTGGGTGCGGTTGCGCTCTCGCTCCGCCAGTTGGTTGCGCTTGGTTGCGTTGCGCTCAACCTCCGTAGGGCGGGAAGGACCGCGACAGCTGGTCCGCGAGCCGTGCCCGTTCGGCCGCGCCGAGGGGTCCGGGCGCGCTCAGCCTCCGGCCCAGCGCCTCGGGCCAGGTGACGAGGACGCCGGCGAGCGAGAAGGGCCGGGCCAGCGGCGGCCAGCGAGCGCCGGTGAAACACAGCGCGGCCCGCACCGGCACCTCGCGGGCGAGCGCGCGCTCCACCCGGGCGCGTTGGCGCTCCGCCGCATCCACGAGGCGCCCGGCGTCGCGCCCGGCCACGAAGAGGCCCGACCTCAGGGCGAGCACGCCCGCTCGGCGCCGCTCGATCCTGCCGCGGTAGCGCTTGGAGTCGATCACCCAGACACCTGACCCGACGACCACGAGGTGGTCGATGTTGGCCCGCGTCCCCGGCACCGAGCGGTCGTGGAGGACCCATCCGGAGGCTCCGACCGCGCGCTCGAGCACCCGCCCCACCTTCTCCTCGCCCTCTGCTCCTCGTTCCCACGCTTCGGTGGCGGCCCTCGGTCCGGCCAGGAGGCCGACGATGGGCGCGAGCGGACCGAAGCGGGCGCGCCGGCGCGTCTCGTCGGCGGACCGGCGCCTGAGGTACTCGGCCCGGGCCGACGCGCCGGGCCGTCCGAGCCGAGCGCCGTCACCGCTCACCTTTCTTCCGTCGGCCGCACCGGCCTCGCCACCCACCACCTGCCGGCCCCTTCCGGTCCAACCTCATGGCGGGAGGCCGAGCTCGGCCGTCCGCCGAGGGAGAACGGTCGCCTCAGCTGCCAGCGCGAGGAGCATCCGTCGCACAGCGCCCATCGTCGCGGTCCGAACGCGGCGGGGACCGGCAGGGCGCGCCATAGTGGGGTGCCCCGCCGCGCCGCCGCGCACCGGGGCGGATCGAACGAACCCGATGTGAACCGATATGAACAGGAGGCTGCACGCATGCCCGCACCCGAAGAGGCCATGACGACCGGCAACGTCATGATCACCGGCCACGCCGGCGCCGAGGTCAACGCCTACCAAGCGGTCCCCGCCGGCGAGGCACGCCGGGGCGGGGTCATCGTGATCCACCATCTTCCCGGCTGGGACTCGGGCACCAAGGAGATCACGCGCCGCTTCGCCGCCCACGGCTACAACGCCCTCTGTCCCAACCTCTACTCGCGCGAAGGGCTCGATACGGATCCCGACGACGCCGCGGCGGCCGCCCGCGAGGCGGGTGGCGTCCCCGACGAGCAGTTCGTGGGCGACACCAGGGGCGCCCTCGACGCGTTGCGCGCCCTCCCGACGAGCAACGGCAAGGTCGGCGTCATCGGCTACTGCTCGGGCGGGCGGCACGCGTTCCTCACCGCGGTGAGCCTGCCCGTCGACGCCGCGGTCGACTGTTACGGCGCGTTCGTGGTCGGCACCCCGCCGGAGGGCTTCCCGCTCAAGGTCACGCCACTCGTCGGCCGCGTGGCGGAGCTCAACTGCCCGTTGCTCGGCCTCTTCGGCAACGACGACGTGTTCCCCAACCCCGAGCAGGTCGACGAGCTCGAGGCGGCGTTGAAGGAAGCGGGCAAGGAGTACGAGTTCCACCGCTACGACGGCGCGGGCCATGCGTTCTTCACCGTCGACCGCACCGCGTACCGTCCCGAGGCCGCCGTCGACGGGTGGCAGCGCGTGTTCGACTTCTTCGGCGCACACCTGGCGGCCTGACCATGTGCTCTTACCTCACCGTCCGCACCGACGTCGACGGCAGCGCCAAGGGGGCGCAGGGCTGGATCCGCGTCACCTCGGCCAACGTCTACTTCGACCACCCCTTCCACGCCCCCTTCGACCACACGCTCAACATCGACTTCGCCGACCCGGCCCGGGGGCCCGGGCGCGCGTCGCCGTCGAGCTGAGCGCCGATTCGGCGCGCCGCCTCGTGGCGAGCATCGTCGAAGCGCTCGACGCTGCGGGAGCCGCCGCATCGTGACGGTCTCCACCGGACCGGCGGCCGGCGTCCACCTCCCTTGGACCCGGGTGCCGGTCCCGGTGCAGGCGTGGGCGGCCGAGCTCGGCGGAGGCCCGCCCGACGGCGTGCGCGACCTGCCGGGTGGCTTCTCCCCGGGAGCGACGTCCATCCTCGAGTGGCCCGACCGCTCGGTCTTCGTCAAGGCGGTCGGGCCCGAGCTCAACGCCGACTCGCCGGGCCTGCACCGGCGCGAAGCGGTGGTGTCGGCCGCGCTGCCACGCTCGCCGCGGCTGCCGCGCCTCGTCGAGACGTACGACGACGGGGACTGGGTCGCCCTGGCCTTCGACGCGGTCGACGGCCGCCCGCCGCGCCATCCGTGGGACGCAGGCGAGCTCGAGCTGGTGGTCGAAGCGCTCGCCACCATGCACGACGAGCTGACCCCGAGCCCGGCGCCGTCCATCGATCCGCTCGACGTCTACGAGCGCCGGAATTTCGGCGGCTGGGCCATGCTCGCCGCCCTCGACGAGCCGCCCGCCGGCCTCGACCCGTGGGCGCGCGCCCACCTGGGCGAGCTCGCCGAACTGGAATCCGGCTGGCCCGCGGCCTGCCAGGGACCGACCCTGGTGCACGGCGACGTCCGCTCCGACAACGTGCTGCTCACGAGGGACGGCGTCGTCTTCGTCGACTGGCCGCACGGCGCCGTCGGCAACCCCGCCTTCGACGTGGTGGCCTGGGCGCCCTCGGTCGTGCTCGAGGGTGGCCCGCCTCCCGAGGAACTGCTCTCCTGGCACCGGCCGTCGCGGCGCAGCGATCCCGATGCGGTCAGCGCGCTCCTCGCCGCGGTGAGCGGGTTCTTCGTGTCGCATTCGCTCCGTCCGGCTCCGCCCGGGTTGCCCACCATCCGCCCGTTCCAGGCGGCCCAGGGGGAGGTGGCCCTGGCCTGGCTGCGACGGAGGCAGGGCTGGAGCTGAGCGGCACCCGGTAGGTTCGGGTCCCATGCGATTCGGACTCCAGATCCCCAACTTCAACCCGGGCCAGTCGCCGGGCGACCTCTTCGACGAGGTGGTGGCGAGGGCTACCGCGGCGGAGGAGACGGGCTACGAGTCCGTCTGGGTGATGGACCACTTCTACCAACTGCCCCCGATGGGCGGGCCGAGTCAGCCCATGCTGGACTCCTACACGTTGCTCGGCGCGCTCGGCGGCGCGGACCGAACGGGTCCGTCTCGGCACCATGGTGACCGGCGTCACGTATCGCAACCCGGCGCACCTGGCCAAGATCGTGACCACCCTCGACGTCATCAGCGCGGGCCGGGCCATCCTCGGCATCGGCGGCGCGTGGTACGAAGTCGAGCACGAGGGGCTCGGCTTCGACTTCCCGCCCGTAGGCGAGCGGCTCGACCGGTTGGAGGAGGCGCTGCAGATCTGCCGGGCCATGTTCACCGAGGAGGCGCCCAGCTTCGATGGGAACTACTACCGCATCCACGAGGCGCGCAACGAGCCGAGGCCGGTCCAGCCCGGCGGGCCGCCGATCCTGGTCGGCGGTGGCGGCGAAAAGCGGACGCTCAAGCTGGTGGCGCAGTACGCCGACATGTGCAACATCGTCGGCGATCCGGCGACCGTGGCGCACAAGGTGGAGGTCCTGCGTCGGCACTGCGCCGACGCCGGCCGCGACCCCTCCGAGGTCACGGTGAGCAGGTTGAGCACGCTCGTGCTCACCGTGGACGCCGAGGAGACCGCCGCCACGAAGGATTTCCTGCGCCAGGCGACCGGCGAAGAGCCGTCAGGTTCCGACGTCGGCACGCTCGACGACCTGGCGGCCCGCATGGAGGAGCTGGCCGAGGCGGGCGTCGACTACTGCATCTTCAACATGCCGACCGGGACGGCGGACACGGTCCGCCAGGTCGGACAGGCCCTGATCGCGGGCTGAACGGGGCGGGAGCGAGTCCGCTCAGCGTCTATTCGAAGCCGGCGGCGGCCTGATGGCCTGCTTCAGCCGGCCCAACGCCGCGTCGACTTCGGCCTGGCGGCGACGGCGGGCCTCGTCGGCCGCTGCCAGTTGCGCCCCGGTCGGAGGCTCGCCGCCGGAGTGCAGGAGGTGGTCGGCCTCCACCGCGAAGGACAGGCCCCGCAGGCTCTCGGCGCTCCGGCTGCTCAGGGTTCCTTCGGATTCGTCGACGGCGACGCCGGCGAGCTGCTCCAGCGCGCCTGCCGCCTCGTCGACCTGAGCGGTCACGCTGGCGCGGCGTTGGGCGTCGTCCGACGGAGACTGGTTGAGGACGAGGTCGCGGGCCAACTCTGCTGCCGCGACCGCCGCCAGTGTCGACCGCCGCCACTCCGCCTCCCGTCCCTGACGTCGGGAGCGGGCGATGAGCAGTGCGACCACGACGGCCAACGCGACGATCACGACGGCCAGGACGATCCACCCCCACGGGACCGAGCTCGACGAGGACGAGGCCGGCGCGATCGTGGTCGTTGGGTGGCTCGTGGTCGTGGGTGGCTCGGGTCGCTCGTGGTCGTCGTGGTTTGGGGGGCGCCGTCGTGGTGGTGGTCGTGGTGGACGTCGATGTGCTGGAGGTCGTCGTGGGAGTCGTCGTGGACGTCGTGGACTCGGGCGTGACCAGGGTCGGCGGCTGGGCGACGGCCGCGGCCGATGCCGCAGGGCCGAACCCGCTGTTCCACGCCAGGCCGACGGCCGGCGCCAAGGCCAGACCGATGGTCACGAAGGCCGCTGCTCGCCACCCGGCTCCGGTTCGCACGGGGGCAGCCTAGAGAACGCGGCGTGGGTCCGGGGGAATGGACGATGCCGGGGCGGCGCCCTCCGCATCCGTCCGAACGCTGGTTGGGCGTATATTTCATCCGTGTCAGCACCCTTGGGGAGCGGGTTGGGGCGCGCGGATCCGGGGGTCGGGCGGTGACGGTCTCGTCGGCCAACTCGCCCTTCCCGGTGGAGGTGGGGCCGGACGAGCGGCGGCAGCTCACGGTCGTCTTCACCGACCTGGCGGATTCGACCGCGCTGGCGTCGGCCCTGGACCCCGAGGACTGGCGAGAGGTGCTCGACGCGTACCAGCACCGCGTCGCCTCCGTCGTCCGGGCGCACGGCGGCATGGTGTCGCAGTTCCAGGGCGACGGGGCGGTGATCTACTTCGGATACCCGATCGCGGTCGAGTCGGCGAGCCGGGACGCGGTGGACGCCGCACTGGGCGTCGTCGTCGAGGTGGCGAAGCTCACCCGGGAGCTCCCAGCCGAGCTCGGGCTCGCCGACCTCCAAGCCCGGGTGGGCATCCACACCGGCGAAGTCGTGGTCGCCTCCGTGACGGCAGGGGGCAACGACCGGCCGCCCGACGTGTGGGGACAGGTGCCGCATATCGCCTCGCGCCTGCAGTCCGTCGGCCGGCCCGGCCAGGTCGTGATCAGCGGTGACACGGCGGAGCTCGTCCTCGGCTACTTCGACCTGGAGTCCCTCGGATTGCTCTCGCTCAACGGGATTCCCAAGCCGACGCCGGGGTACGTCGTCGTGCGCCGCCGCGCCGCACGTCACCGTCTCGAGGCGAAGCCGCTCGCCGCCTTCGTGCGGCGACCCGCCACGGCGGACTGGCTGGAGGAGCAGTGGACCGGAGTGGCAGGGCCGGGCGCGACGGCCCGGCTCGCGCTCCTCACGGGAGAGCCGGGCATCGGCAAGTCACGCCAGGTCCTGGAGTTCGCCCGGGACCTCGAAGGCCGGGGGCACCCGGTGCGGACCGTCTACTGCAGTCGCCGCGAGTCGCTCAGCCCGCTGCATCCCTTCGGCGCCGTCATGGGGGAGACACCGGCCACGCCGCTCGAGGTCGCGCCGTGGGCCGACGAGCTCGTCGCGGCAGGACCCGCGCTCTTGGTGGTGGAGGACGGCCACTGGGCCGACCCGAGCACGCTGGAGGCGGCGCAACTGATGGCCAGGGGCGGGCGCCCGATGCTCGTGCTCGTCACGAGCCGGCCCGAACTCGCCGAGGACCCGAACTTTCGGCCCGATGCGCACCACGCCCTCGTGGGGCTGAGCGCCGAAGCGGCGCGCGACCTGCTGGGACGGCTGCCGGGGTCGTCCGAGCTCAATCCGGAGACCCGCGAAGCGCTGGTGGCGCGGGCCGACGGGGTACCGCTGTTCCTCGAGGAGCTGGTCCGCTCCGTGGCCGAGCGTGAGCCCGACCCGGCCGTGCCGATGCCCAGCTCCATCACCGAGGTGATCGCGGCCCGGCTCGACCGCCTCGGCGACGCCAGGCAGGTGGCCCAGTCGGCCTCGGTGATCGGGCGCACGTTCGAGCGGCCCGTCCTGGTGGCCGCGGCGGGAATGGACGAGGCCTGCCTCGATTCGAACCTGATCAGCCTGATCGACCACGCCGTCGTCGAGCCGGTCGAGGGGCAGGCGGAGGTGTTGCAATTCCGCCACGCCCTGTTCCACGAGGCGTCCTACCGCTCGGTCATGCGGCCAGACCGAGTGCGTATCCACGGCGCGGTCGGGAGCATGTACCTCGAGAGCGGTTTGGCGCAGTCCCGGCCCGAGATCGCCGCCTACCATCTCGGCGCGGCCGGCCGGGCGGTCGAGGCGGTATCACTGTGGCAGCAGGCAGGCCGCAACGCCCGCAAGAACGCGCGCTTTCAGGAAGCGGCCGGGCACGAGCGCGAGGTACTGCGTCTGCTGCCGCGGCTGCCCGAAGACGAGCGCGACCGGACCGAGCTCAAGTCGCGGAGTCGGCTCGTCATCTGCCTGACCGCCGTGGACCAGGCCCATCCCGAGACCCTGACCGAGTCCGAGCGGGTGGAGGAGCTGGCGCGCCAGCTCGGCGACCGGACCACACTGCTGCGCAATTACATGGTGCTGGTACCGTGGTGGCAGGCCAGCGCGGCCTACGACCAGCTCGGCGCCATCCTCGCCCGGGCGCGCCAGGAGGCCGAGGCGCTGGGCGAACAATGGTTCCTCCACGTCATCGCCATGTTCGAGGCCACGGTGCAGATCTGGCAGGGCGAGGTCGGGGGCGGCCTGGCGCGCATGCGCGTCGCTTTCGCTGACAGCGGCCTCCCGCTGGAGGAGAGCTTGGCCGCTCTCGCGCCCGTGCAGTCGGTCGAGCTCCTCGCTTTGGTCGCTCCCCGGGTCGCCACGGCGCTCGCGTGCTGGCTGACCGGAGAAGCGGCGCTGGCCCGGCAGGTGGCAGAGGACGCCCTCATCCTCGCCCGCGAACGCGCCGTGCCCCAGGCCGTGGCCGTGGTCGCGGTCACCTTCGCCGTCATGGCCCAGCTCGACGGGGACCGCGACACCGTCGTCCGACTGTGCCGCGAGGCGTGGGACCTCCCGGACGAGGTGAGCACGCGGCAATGGCGGCAGTGGGCTCGCTCACTGCTCTGGTGGGCCGGCGAAGGCGACGAGGAGCCCGAGGTGCCCGGCCCGCTGCTGCGGCCCTACTTCCTTGTCGTCCTGGCGGACGACGAGCGCGTCGAGTCGGAGCGGGCCTTGGCCCTGCTGGCCGACGCGGCGGCGACCATGGGTGCCTCGGGGGAACGGTTCTGCGAATCTGCCCTTCTGCGAGTGCGGGCGAGGCTGTGCGCGTGTGCCGGCCAGGGTGCGGCCGCGGCACGCGACTACGTGGCCGCGGTCGCCGTCGCCCGGGCCCAGGGCGCTCGCATGCTGGAGCTGCGGGCGCTGACCGAATGGGCACAGCTCGACGGCTCCCCGCCGGAGGTGCGGCGTGATCTCGAGGCGCTCTCGGCCGGGCTCGCCTCCGGTGGGACGAGCCTGGGCCTCGACGCGGCACGCGCCGCGCTGGCGACGCCGTGACACCACCGGTCTTCGACGACGTGTTCCTCGACAGCCTCCGCAGCGTCGGCGATCCCCAGGCGGACCAAGTCGTGGCTGACCTG
>CAWGHA010000040.1:0-285314 GCA_963822265.1 uncultured Acidimicrobiaceae bacterium | reverse complement strand
GCGGCGGGCCTGTCGCTGGCCGCTCCCAAGGTGCAGCCGAAGTTCGGGATCGGCTCCCGAGCGGCGCCGCGGGTTGTCATCGTGGGAGCAGGCATCGCCGGTCTTGGTTGCGCCTATCGGCTTTTGACGCGCTACGGGACGGTTGCCGACATCTACGAGTACGACACCCGCCCCGGCGGGCGCATCCGGACCCTGCGAGGGGCGTTCGCCGACGGCCAGACGGTCGAAGAACATGCCGAGTTCATCAATCCCGAGCACACCGCCACTTTGGCGCTCGCCAACGAATTCGGGCTGACCCTCGACAACCGCGACAAGTATCCCGCCGGGACCCACCCCAACGTCGAGGCATTGCGCTTCTTCGATCGGCCATGGACACAGGCGGCCGTGAATCGCGACTGGCACGAATGGGCCTGGGAGCTCTTTCATCACGCGGCATCGGTGACCGCTCCTTGGCCGCAGCTTTACAACCGAAACACTCCCGGCGGGCGCATGCTCGACCAACTGTCGGTCTACGAGTGGATCGAGACGTACGTACCCGGCGGCACGACCTCGGATTTTGGAGCTCTGTGCATCGCCGCAGTACTCGACGAGTATGGCGGACCGATCTCCGACCAGTCCTCGTTGAACCTCGTGTATCTGCTCGGTCAGGACAGCAGCACCCGGAGCGGCCTCCAACCTCACAAGTCCCCGCAGCTCGGAGGCGGCGATGAGAAGTGGCACGTGCGCGGCGGGAACGACCAGTTGATTAGCGGGATCCTCGACCGCCTTCGTGGCGGCGCGCTCAACCTGGACCAGCGGTTGGTAGCGGTCAGGGCCTCGGGTTCTGGTGGCTACCTCTGCACCTTCGAGAACGGCTCAACGTCGAGCGACGTCCACGCCCATCACGTGGTGATCGCCTTGCCCTTCACGACCCTCCGCGCCGTCGACCTGTCGGGCGTGGAGATCTCCGCCCTCCACCGCGTCGCCATCGACGAAGAGCCGCTGGGAACGAATTCGAAGCTCTTCCTGCAGTTCGACTCCCGTGTCTGGAACGCAGACCATCAGACCGGAAACTGCTACGACGACGGCGTCGTCCAGGGCGGCTGGGAGGCATCACTTCATCAACCCGGTCAGGCCGGCATTTTGGCCGCCCTCCCCGGTGGAGAGGCTGCTCTCGAATGGGGAAGCCGTTTCGGCCTGACGGGATACGAGGGGATCCCTCCGACGTCGATGGTCGACGCCTTCCTGACGAACTTCGATTCGCTCTTCCCGGGGCTCGCCCGCCACTACAACGGCCGGTCCTACTACGTGTGGTCACCGGGCGACCCTCACATCCTCGGGGCGTACTCGTACCTCAAGGTCGGCCAGTACACCGGTTTCAACGGGATCCAGGGTGCACGCGAAGGGGACCTCCACTTCGCAGGTGAGCAGACCTCCGTCAACTTTCAGGGCTACATGGAGGGTGCTCTGCGCAGCGGCTATCGCTGCGCGGACGAGATCGGGTCCTCGACCTGACGAGCCAGGCCCAGCCGACCGGCCTCTCTCGGGCCAGCTGCGCGAGCACAACGCTCGTATGCCGGTGCAGCTACTTCAACGTCTGGAAACGCAGGATGTCGCGCCGACAACGCGCACGGCAGCGCTGACCCGGTCACGACGTCTCCATCCCCCGCGTCGTTGGTTGGAAGAACCGATCGTCTATGCGCCGGAGCGTGGCCAGGCTTGCTTCCGTACGCAGCCGTTCGCGGAAGGACTCGTCGTGCCACGGATCCCATTGAGCGCTGATCAAGCGGCCGGTGATGCCTTCCGCCCCGTCGGAAAGGAGGAAGGCGACCAGGGATGCTGCCGGCTCGGGGGAATCGCCGGACCCCGCCTCGAGCGCCTTTCGGGTGCGCTCGAAGTAATCGGCTCCGGCCAGGTCCGGACCGGCTCTCATCGTCGCGGCGTGGATGTCCGTCAATAGGAAGCCCGGGGCCACCGCGTTGACTCGAATTCCGTCGCCCGACAGCTCCTGGGAGAGGTTCTCGGTGAGACGCACGACGGACACCTTCGAAGCGGCGTAGGCGTCGAAACGCGGAAAGGCTCCCGTAGCTCCACCGCCCGAGAAGGTCACGATGGCTCCCTTCGCCACGCGGAGAAGCCGGAGCATCGCGATAATCGGCAGCAAGGTCCCGAGCACGTTCACGTCGAACGTCCGCCGAAAGGCGTCCGCAGTCCAGGAGCCGACGGGTCCGATGGGTCCGATCTCTCCGGCGGCAGTGACCACCCCGTGCAGGAGGCCGTCCGGCGCGACCTGCTCTGTTGCGGCGTTCCAGCGATCTTCGACGGTGACGTCGAGCTCGACGACCGAATGTGGGCCGCCCGCCAGGTGTTGCGCCACGTCCTCTAAGGTGGAGCGATCACGTCCGGCCAACGCCAGGCTCGCGCCGCGCCGCCCCAGCTCTCGACTGACGGCGAGGCCAATGCCACGGCTGCACCCCGTCACGAGGATCCTCCGTCCGGCGAGCCCGCCGTCAGCCGTCACGAGGTCGCGGCTTCGACGCACCCAAGATCGATCATTGCCCACGGGGAAGCCAGCGGCACAGGTCGAGCAGGTGCCGGAAGCCCGAAGCTACGTGACGGAATATTTCGCCTCAGGGTGGCAGGACGAAAGGCGCGAAGCCTCCACGGTTTCAAGGGAAGCCCGACATTTGTCCGGTCAGTTTAATTGGTAATTGGGCCGTCCGGGCGTAGTCGCGCTGCCAGCCTGTGAGTTCGACCAGCTCGTCGAGGATCCGGGTCGTCTCGGCCGCAGCGGTCCGCTTGCCGGCGGCCGGTTTCTTCTGGGTCACGGCTCGGTGTTGACTGGGAAGCTCTATCGAGCGGTCGACAACGCGCCATTATCTTGGACGGTTGTTTGCGACTGCAGCCGACCTTTCTCTCGGCACCCGCGTCTACGACACCCAGTCTGGGGTCAAGGTGCTCAGAGACTGTCCCGAGGTCCGCGCGGCCGTTGCGCAAGCGTTCGAATCGGAATGGGCCTTCGATGTTATTCTCCTTGAGAAGCTGCTGCATGAGGTAGAAGGCACAAAGGGGTTGCCGGTGGACGCTTTAATGGAAGTGCCGTTGGTGGCTTGGCATTGGCTGGGTCTGCGGCGCCTGCGCACCTCATGACCACGGAGTCGACAACCGTCGATACGAAGGAGACGAACGAGCTTGTCGCGGCGTCGCAGGCGACCGATCGCCCGGTGGAGGTCGCTGGTTCACAGCGGGATGAGGGTGGACGGGTAACGCCGCGGCGCATCCGCGGGCAGGACCTGGCCAGGCCGGCGGGATACTTCGCGTTGTCAAGGGTCGGGGTCATCTTTGCTGCGCTCGTGGCGAAGTGGATCTTTCCCAACCTCAACGTCCCCAACGCTTTGGGCCGAGGTTGGGACGGCTATTGGTACGTCATGATCGCCCAGCACTGGTATCCGCACCGTCTCGCCGACCAAATGGGAGGGAGCCGATGGGCATTCTTTCCTGGGTTTCCAGCACTGATCAGACTTGTGGTGTCGGTTACAGGTCTTTCATATGCAAATTCTGCCATCGTTGTCACTTCCGTCTTCGGGCTTACTTCGGCTGTGGCGGTCTTCTTGGCCGTGCGTGAAGTGTTCGGTACAGCAATCGCTAATCGCACTGTGTTGCTGTACGTATTCTTCCCCACCTCTTACATCTTGAGCATGGCATATACGGAGGGACTCTTCGTCACGTTCGCAGCACTGTGCCTGTTTGCTCTGTCCCGCAGGTACTTTGTCATTGCGGGATTGTGCGCAGTGGCGGCAAGCCTCACGCGGGACGTCGGCGTCGTGCTCATTGCATGTGTGGCCGTGGTCGCGATTCCAGCGATTCTCGAGGGTAAGGAACGAGTCAGGCCCTTGATCGGCTTGCTCATATCTCCGGTTGGTTTTGTCGGATGGTTGGTTTACTCCTGGCACGAAACGGGCACTCCGTTCGCTTTCATGAAAGCTGAGAAGTACTGGGGCGGCGCACACTTCATATGGTTCAAGGCGCCATTTCAATCGTTCGGTGCGATGTTCTCGGGGGTGCACGCGTTTCTCCGCGCTGACGAAGTGTTGGCTGCGCTAGCGCTCGTCTTCATGGTCGCTGGCCTCGTGGTGCTGGCCTGGGCGCAGCTTAAGAAATTGCCGGTACCGATCTTCTGGTGGATATTCGCGGTTGGTAGCGCGCTCGGTGCAATGAGCCCGTTCTGGCCGACCGGCGTCCTCCGCTACACGATGGTGTTGATCCCGTGTCTTGCCGCATTTGCGTGGCTAATCCGGCCTTCCTGGATTGGGGCCGTCGTGGGAACATTGGCCGTCTCCGAAGGGGCTCTAGCGATCATCATCCTGGTTGGACTCGCGCATCCACAGACCACGATTCTCGCACCATGACACCCGTTGAGAGCGCGCGCCAAGATGCCGCGGAGGACGGCGACCAGGGTGCCGGGATCGATCGGGCGGCGACGAGGAGTCCGCTGGGAGTAGTGAAGTAAGCGAGGGTCCACCATCAGGTCCATAGGCCCGCGCTACCGGAGCCATGTGTTTTCGGATCTGAAGGAACCCGACGCTACGCGACGAAGTACTTTGCCTCGGGGTGGTGGCAGATGATGGCGTCCGTCGTCTGCTCGGGGTTCAGCTGGAACCCCTCGGTCACCGTCACCCCGACGCGTTCCCCACCGAGCAGTTCCACTACCTTCGCGTTGTCGGTCAGGTCGGGGCAGGCCGGGTAGCCCCAGGAATAGCGGCCTCCCCGGTACTGCTGGCGGAACAGCCCGGTCAGTGTCGGGCCGTCCTCGCCTGCGAAGCCGAGCTCCTCGCGGATGCGCCGGTGCCAGTACTCGGCCAGGGCCTCGGCCATCTCGACGCTCAGCCCGTGCAGGAACAGGTAGTCGGTGTAGCGGTTCTCGGCGAACAGTCGTGCCGCCTCCTCCGACGCCCGCGGCCCGATGGTGCAGAGCATGAAGGAGGCGTAGTCCTCGTCGCCCGCGCCCGCGCCATTCGAGCGGAAGAAGTCGCTGATGCAGAGCCAGGGCTCCTTGCGCTGGCGCGGGAAGGTGAAGCGCATCCATTCCGACGAGCGCGGACTCGTCCTTCCACACCACGAGGTCGTTGCCCTCCGCGTTCACCGCCAGGTGGCCATAGGCCACCTGGGGCACGAGGAGGTCGCGCTCCTTGGCGATGCCCATTTGCTCGCGCAGCGTCGCCTTGACCCGGTCCTTGAACTCCGCGTCGTTCTCGCCTCCCTGGGGTCGGAACTGCCACTGGTTCCGGAAGAGCGCCGTCAGGTTCAGGTACTCCGCAATGTCGTCGAGCGGGATGCCCTTCGCCACCCGCGTGCCGACGAACGGCGGGACGAACAGCTCGTTGTCCGCGGCGACGGCCGAGCGTGCCGGCTGACCCTCGACCCGAGACGTGTCCGGGTCGAGCCGGCTCCGCTTGGGGACCCGGCGCTCGGAGATCTCCCGGCCGAAGCCGGCGTCCTCCTCGCCCGTTCGCTTGAGCTCGACCAGCCTGTCCATCGTGCGCAGTCCCTCAAAAGCGTCCTTGCCGTAGAAGAGCCGTCCGTCGTAGACCTCGCGCAGGTCGCGCTCGACGTAGGTGCGGGTCAGCGCGGCCCCGCCGAGCAGGATCGGCAAAGACGAGAGCGACCGCTCGTTCAGCTCGACCAGGTTCTCGCGCATGATCAGCGTCGACTTCACCAGCAACCCGCTCATGCCGATGGCGTCCGCGCCGGCGCTCCTCGGCGGCGGCGATCATCTCGTTGATGCCGACCTTGATGCCGAGGTTCACCACCTCGTAGCCGTTGTTGGTCAGGATGATGTCGACCAGGTTCTTGCCGATATCGTGCACGTCGCCTTTGACCGTGGCCAGGACGACCGTCCCCTTGCCTCCCTGGTCCGCCTTCTCCATGTGCGGCTCCAGGAAGGCGACGGCCGTCTTCATCGTCTCAGCCGACTGCAGCACGAAAGGCAGCTGCATCTCACCGGAGGCGAAACGGTCGCCCACTACCTTCATGCCTGCCAGCAGTACGTCGTTCACGACATCGAGTGCAGTGAGCCCCGACTCGAGCGCCTGGGTCAGGTCGCCCTCCAGGCCGTTGCGGTTCCCGTCGATGATGCGCTGGCTCAACCGGCGGTCCACCGGCCAGTCGAGATGCTCGTCCGCTTCCGCCGCGCCGACCTTGACCCCCTCGAAGAGAGCAAGCAACTCCTGGAGGGGGTCGTACCCGTCTCGACGGCGGTCGTAGACGAGGTCGAGGCAGACCTCCTTGGCCCGCTCGTCGATCCGCGACAGCGGGAGGATCTTGGACGCGTGGACGATGGCCGAGTCGAGCCCTGCCTCTACACACTCGTGCAGGAAGACCGAATTGAGGACCTGGCGTGCGGCCGGGTTCAACCCGAAGGACACATTGGACAAACCGAGGATGGTCGAAACGCCTGGGAGCTCCGCCTTGATGGCGCGGATCCCCTCAATCGTCTCCATCCCGTCGCCCCGGCTCTCTTCCATGCCGGTCGAGAGGGGTAGGGCCAGGGGATCGAACAGGAGGTCCTGAGGCTCCAGCCCGTAGCGTTCGACGGCGATGTCGCGGATGGCCCGAGCCGCGCGCAGCTTCCATTCCCGGGTGCGGGCCTGGCCTTCCTCGTCGATGCAGGTGCACACCACCGCGGCACCGAACTCACGGGCCAGCCGCAGGAAGGTGTCGAGCCGGGTGCCCGGCGCGTCGCCTTCCTCGAGGTTGACCGAGTTGAGGATCGGACGCCCTCCGAGCCATTCCAGCGCCGTGCGGACGACCGGCCCCTCGGTGGAGTCCACCATGAGGGGGACGCTCGACTGCGTGCAGAAGCGGCTCGCGATCTCGTTCATATCGGCCACCCCGTCGGCGCCGGTGTAGTCGACGCACACGTCGATCAGGTGCGAGCCTTCTTTCACCTGGTCGCGCGCCATGGCCACGCACGAGTCCCAATCGCCCGCGAGCATGGCCTCGCGGAAGGCCTTGGACCCGTTGGCGTTGGTCCGCTCGCCCACCACCAGGAACGACGTGTCCTGCTTGAAGGGCACGGAGGTGTAGATGGACGCAGCGGCGGGTTCGTGCACCGGCGAGCGGACCGCCGGCACCGCGCCGTGGCAGCGCTCGACCACCGCGGCCAGGTGTGCGGGCGTCGTCCCGCAGCACCCGCCGACGGCAGTGACGCCGAACTCGGTCACGAAGCGGTGCAGGTGTGCGGCCAGGTCGTCGGGGGTCAGGTCGTAGTGCATCTTCCCGTCGACCACCGAGGGCAGACCGGCGTTGGGGATGCACGAGATCGGGACCCGGCTGGCGCCCGAGAGGTGCCGCAGCGCCTCGCCCATCTCGACCGGCCCGGTGGCGCAGTTGAGCCCCACCACGTCGACCTGCATGGAGTCGAGGACGGTCAGGGCCGCGCCGATCTCGGTGCCGGGCAGCATGCGCCCCGTCAGCTCGATCGTGACCTGCGCCTGGATAGGCACCCTTCGCCCGAGTGCCGTCATCGCCCGCCGGGCGCCGTTGACGGCCGCCTTGATCGACAGCAGGTCGAACTGGGTCTCGATGACGAGCAAGTCCACCTCGCCCTCGAGCAACCCCAGCGCCTGCTCCTCGTAGGCGTCGCGGAACTCGGCGTAGGAGATCTGCCCGAGCGTCGGGAACTTCGTGCCCGGGACCCATGGAGCCGGCCACCCACCGCGGTCGGCCGGTCGTGGCGAACTCGTCCCGCACCGCGCACGCGATCTCGGCCGCCGTCCGGTTCAGCTCACGAGCGCGGTCGGCCAGGCCGTATTCCGCCAGCACGACCGAGGTCGAGCCGAATGTGTCGGTCTCGACCACGTCCGATCCCACTTCGTAGAAGGAGCGGTGCAGCTGGGCGATGGCGTCCGGCCGTGTCTCGACCAGGATCTCGTTGCAGCCCTCGAGGTCAGGGCCTCCGAAGTCGTCGGGTCCCAGGCCGAGGAGCTGCAGGTTCGTGCCCGTGGCGCCGTCGAAGACGACGACGCGCTCGCGCAACGCCTGCAGGTAGTCGCTGGCGGCGGGGTCGAGGCGGCCGAGCAGTTCGGGGCCGAGCAGTTCGGGGGAGTGAGCCATGGTCACCCAAGGATACCGGGGCTCCCTTGTCGCACCCTCCCGCGCCGATATCATCCGCCCTCATGGCGCGGACGATCTACACCAGGAGGGGTGACGAGGGGACGACCGGCCTCCTCTACGGGGGCCGGGTGCGCAAGGACTCGTGGCGCATCGAGCTCAATGGCGCCGTGGACGAGGCCCAGGCGGCGATCGGGCTGGCCCGGGCCGAGGCCGAACCGGGATCGGAGCTCGACCGGCGGTTGACCGCGCTGGCTCGTGATCTCTACGTGCTGATGGCTGAGGTGGCCACCGCCCCGGAGAACCGGGACAAGCTCACGGCGGGTTCGACCTTGGTGACCCAGGACATGGTGCTCGAGCTCGAGACAGGGATCGACGACCTGCTCGAGCGCTTCGACCTGCCCAGCGACTTCACCGTGCCCGGCGAGAACCGGGCGGCCGCCGCCCTCGACTTCGCCCGCACCGTGGTCCGCCGGGCCGAGCGCATCGCCGTCTCCGAGCCGGAGCAGGGCTCACAGGTGATGACGTATCTCAACCGTCTGTCCGACCTGCTGTGGGCCATGGCGCGCTCGGCGGAAGGCCCCGAGCACACGCTGTCCAAGGCGCGGCGATCCCGTCCGTTGATCTCCGAGAGCAGGCATCCCGAACGGTGACCGTGTCGAGTCGCACCGGCCCAACGGGAGGCAGGGTGCTCGACGCTCCCATCGCCGACTCCGTCGTGGACCCGGTGGTCGTGGGGGGAATCGAACTGCCGCGCTTGGGCGAGGTCGTGGCCTGGCGCCACGACCTGCACTCGTCATTCACCAAGCGCCCTGACGCGCTCTTCGAGCTCAAAGACGGGCTCGTCATGACGAAGGCACTGTGTTCCGGCGCGGCCGGGCTCGGCCCACGGGGAACTCTCCTACGGGCGCATCGACAAAGAGGCGATGCGCGCCCTGGTCGCGCATCGCCTGTCGCCCGTCGCACTGGCCGGCGCTCTTCGCCGTCGACACCCCGAGCTGGCCGTGCGACGCCGCCGCGTGCAGCCCCTCTGATTGTGGCGCAACCCGTGCAGAAGAGTGGTGGAACGGGGATCGCCATTCGCCTCGGGTTCCCTTCGACCTTGGATCCCACACCCGAAGCAGGAGTGGCACGGTGGGCGTAGCGGAGGCCGTCGGCGACGACGCGCTGAAATTCGCTGACCCGCGATTCGACCCCTCGGAGCCTGAACTTCGCGCGCGCTCGCTTCGCATCGCGCCTCAGGTCTGGGTGGCTGTTGCCTTCGCTCTGTACACGGCATCCGTCGCCATTGTGTTCTGGCCCGGCCAGATGGATCCGGACACAATCGACGAGTTGCAAAGCGCCGCCACCGGACAGTTCAACAACTGGCACACTCCGCTGTTGTCGGCGCTCTGGCGGGGTCCGTACCTTCTGGGTCTGCGTTCCCCCGGCTGGGTTTTGGCCATCAGTGTCTTCAGCATGTTGGTCGGGTTCTACCTGCTCCTCAGGGTGCGTTTTCGACGAGCGGCTTCAGCGGTCATTGCTATCGCGTGCTTCACGTGGCCACCCGTGCTCTCATGGGGCGTTCACGACGGGCGGGATACCTGGTTCATCGCCCTCCTCATGTGCGCGTTCGGCTTCACGGCGCGGCTCATGCGAATGGGCCCGAACCAGAGCAGACTGAATCTGGTGGCGTCCCTCATCTGCGCCTACCTGTGTGCTGCGACGTGGGAGATCGCCCTCGCACCACTGCTCGCCCTCTTCTTCCTAACCGCTTTCATTGTGCTCCCAGCCCGGACTCGGCACCGCGTTTTTACCGCAGGCGCCGTCGGTCTGGTCGGGTGCATCACAATTTACGGCACCCAGGCGGGACTAGAAGCTGCCATTCATACGACGCAGGAGCACCCGCAGCAGGTCGTCTACGAATACGACCTGGCTCAGATGTCCCGGTTGGAGGGAAGAGTGCTCTTTCCTCGTCAAGTCCTCGTTCCGCACCGGAAGGCTCTGGCATACTTCAAAACCATCCCGGTCGGCACCTTTGACGGCATCGTCTTCGGGCCCCAAGCGGTTGTCCAGGATCAAGTCGGTTCCAATGAAGGTGCGCTTCAGCACGCATGGCTCGACGCAGTTCTGCACAATCCGATTGGATATCTCGAGGAGCGGACGGACTTGGTCCTCGCCGAGCTTGCGATCACCCAGCCGTCCTTCTGGACCTGGCAGCCTTCCCCCGACACCCCGCAGTTCCGCCCCCTTTCGGTATCGCTTCGGTCCGACGGCGAGGACTTCCTTGAGAAGTTCGCTGTTGGGGGAAATTTGTACGGTGACGTCCTCTACACCGTCTGGGTATACGTCGTGATCCTTGGCGTCTCAATACCGGTGCTACTACGAAGATCCCGGAGTTCGCCGCCGGCCCTCGTCGTCGCCGCATTTGCCATCGGGCTGTTCATGCTGGGAGTCGTGCTGTTCTTCGCGTCGCCCATCCTGATTTACCGAATTGCCTATCCCTTCGTCGTCGGGGGGACGGTGGTGGCGCCCCTCCTTCTTCCATCCCGTCGTGCCGACATCGGCCCACCCGTTGCGGCCAGAAGGCACCCCGCACCAGCCTTTGGGCGTCGTCGTCGATGGCGTATGTGACGAACCCCTGGCACCGAGCAGGAAAGCGCGACGCAGTTCGTCGTGGCGGTGTTGGTGTCGTCTCGAGGCTGGCTGGGACGGATGTTGACGAGGGTCGGTCTCGAGGCCATGAGCCAGCGATGAGGTACTCGACGACGTGATCGCGGGGACGATCGTGATGCGCCAGCGTTCAACCCAATCGTCTGCACCATGCAGCAGGAATGTCACGACCAACATTTGTCAGGAGCGTTTCAAGTCTTCGAGCAGGTTGAGGATTGTGCCGCTCTGGGGAAGTTGCTCGGCGAACCTTGGCGGCCTCGGGTTGTCTATTCCTTGAAGCGCCGGGTTCGCTCGTGGATTTCGCGGAGACGAAGCTCGCTTTGATTGTTCCATCTGGGTTGTCAAGCGTTTCACCAGGGCGTTTCAGAGAAGTAGGACTGAAGAGGTCAAGTTTCGTTGGTGTGAGTGGGGCGTTTGACCCGTGAGTACACCGGCCATGCTCAGAGACCGTGTCCAGCTCAGAGTCCGACTCTGATCTCGGCCGCCATCAACGGCCAGCTCCCGTCAGTCACCGAGGAATTCGAAGTCGAGTTGGTCACCATCGCCATTGAGGACGATCTGGCATCTAGCTACGACCGGGGCGAGACGGCGGAGTGGACAGTCGAGGGCGAACCCTTCGCCTTGTGTGTCCGGCTCACGAAGTCGGCCGAGGAGTCGGTGCGCAGCGGGGCGCCGCCCAGGTACCCATATCGCCGGAGGCCGGCCTTCTGGAGCCGGAACTGTGTCGATGTCCGGAGCACCCCCAGGCCATAGCGCACGCTTCCTTTTAAGTTGATTGACGAGGAATCCGCGTCGTACCGGGTTGGACACGAGATCTCCCCGATGCGCGCGCCAATCATCAGGGCCTGGGCAATTACCTCGTTGTCGAACACGAAGTCGTCCGAGTTCTCCTCGAGTCGGAGGCTCTCGAGCAGCGATCGGCTGTAGGCCCGCAACCCTGTGTGAAACTCGGAGAGCTTCGCTCCGGTCATGACGTTCTCGAAAAACGTGAGGGCCCTGTTCGAGAAGTACTTATAGTGGGGCATCCCTCCCTCCACCGCGTTCTGCGCCAACACTCGGGATCCCAAGACGAAGTCGTATGCGTCGTAGGCGATCATGGAGGCCATCGGCACGGTCAGTGCTGGCGAGTACTGATAATCGGGATGCAGCATTACGACGACATCGGCGCCACGCATGAGAGCTGCCGCGTAGCACGTCTTCTGATTGCCGCCGTATCCTCTGTTCTCCTGGTGTCGAATCAGCAGGAGCCCGAGGTTATCGGCGACCTTGGCTGTCTCATCGGTGCTGGCGTCATCGACCACCAGGACTTCGTCGATGATGTCTCGGTCGATTCCGGCAAC
The DNA here is from genome assembly GCA_963822265.1 of uncultured Acidimicrobiaceae bacterium. Lineage (GTDB taxonomy): Bacteria > Actinomycetota > Acidimicrobiia > Acidimicrobiales > RAAP-2 > Bog-473. The sequence goes on along the minus strand of CAWGHA010000040.1, from coordinate 273,231 downwards.
CGTTTTGGCCAGCGTAAGTACGGCGTTATAGGCCGGCAGGACGACGAAGATTTTCTTTCCTCTGAGCATGAGGCCTTCGCCTCCTTTGTGGCTTCTGGCTTGACTGACATGGAACGAGTAGACGCCTGATGCGGCACTTTAGCTTGCCTCTTAACGAACTGCCCCCCTGTAGCTTCCACGAAGCCCGAGCTTCCCGAGTCGGCGGCAAGGATCTCTCGGATGCCTGTCCAGTCACCTCTCGCATCTCACCGGTGATGGGCCCGCGCTCGCGGTCGTTGGCGATCTACTCGCGACGAGCGCGTCGCCTCCTCTGCGCTGAGGCGCCGGGTCACGGTCTTGTCGGCGACCTTGGCGCTCAACTGGAAGTACAGACCGCAGAGCGCAGGCGGGTCGGCCTCCTACCTGCACCCGGCCCGGTTGCAGTGGGTGAAGCGCGTCGTGAGGCCGCCGGCGGACATGATGCCGATGCCCGCCGCTGCGCGGCGAGGGCCCGGTAGCGCCGCTCGAGGCGCTCGAGGTCGCGAGCCGAGGTCTTCTTCGTCATCACGAAGAGCACCTCGACGCTGCCGCCACACCAAAGCCTCGAAGCGGTGTTCCGCCACGGCTGGGGCTTGGCTTATGGGGCCTTCTCCTACGGGCGCATCGACGAGGAGGCCGTGCGCGACGCCCTGGTGGCGTATCGCTCATCTCAGTGGCCGACGGTCTTCGCCGTCGACACCTCGAGCTGTCGGCGAGGATCGGTCTGGACGCATGAACGTCCACGGCGGGGATTCCCGTCGCCACCGGTATCCCGGTGACTCGAACATCCCCTACGGGATCTCGGAGATGGTGATCTACGACCCCGCCGTGCCGGCAGTACTAACGCGTCGCGGTCGCGGCTCACAGGTCCTCCGTAGGCATCGTCAGTACAAGGAATGTTCTGCCCCGTCAAGAGCTCCGGGCGGTGGCACGTCATTATGGCGGTTCCTATGTACTGGCTCCCGACCGGAAGAGCCCCCTCGGGGATGCGTCTGATCAGCACATATGGGATCGAGGGACTCTACAAAGTGCCCGGTGGGGGCATCGCCACGTTTGGAGTCGAAGGGTCAGACCCCGGGCGACGAAACAGCGACAGTGGTGCCCGTCGCGTTCTTCTCGCCTTCGAGCATGCGCATGACGACAACCTCCACGCATCCCACTGAACTGTACGTCCACGTGACGGATGCTCCGGGTTGGCACGTGGACGTCGACGGGCGATCGGTAGGTTTTGACAGCTGGAACGGCTTGATGATCCGACTCGACCTCCTGGCCGGTCACCACGTAGTCCTGCTGTCCTATCTGCCGGCGAGCTTTCAGTGGGGGATCGTCTTCGCAGGGTTCGCCGTGCTCGGCCTCGTCGCCTGGGTCGTACTCGAGATGCGGGGAGCCCACAGCCGCCGGATCACCATTCGGACGACGGGGTGTCGATCTCCGCCTGAGAAGGGTGAGCACCTGCCGCCCAAGGCGGTTGGCTGAGCCGCCGTCGACTCCATGAACCACGCTGAGTCCACGAGGGTCACCGGGCGATACGTGGTCACGGTGCTTCCAATCTCGCAGACCATCGCGCACGGTGCACCCGATCCGCCGCCCGCGGGCGGGTCGGTCGAGCGACGCCGACCTGTGGTCGCGGCCGTCGGGATGGCCCACGACGACGGCACAGAAGAGGCGCCACCCGGGCGGGACGCCGAGGTGTGTCGCTAGCTCCCCTTCGCCCCGGAACGTGCCGAGAATGCAAGCGCCTAGACCCGCGTCCACGGCGCCGAGCAGCACGGCCATGACGCCGAACGCTGCATCGCCGTACCAGTAGGGGATGGGCCAGCGGTCAGCACCGTCGCCCAACCCCGCATCCGCTTTGTCCACCTCGGCGTACCTCGAGACGTAGAGCTCCGACGAGGTGTAGGCGAGCAGGACCACTTGGGCGCGCCGCAGCCCGTCGATCCAGTCGCGGTAGTGCGCCCGCCAGTCCTCGTCGGTAGTGGCGTCGAAGTAGACCGCGGTCTCCTCCGGGCCTTGTAGCACCAGCCAGGCCGTCCCACCGGTGTTGCCTGCGGTCGGCGAGCGCAGGGCGCCACCAACCAGACGGTCGACGACCGCAGGGTCGACGGGCTCGGTCGAGAAGCTGCGCACCATTGCCCGCCGTCGTATGGCGTCGTGGAGCTCCACCCCGGCAGTCTCGCACCCCTGGACAAGGCAAACTCGCACCTCACCCGAGGATGGGAATGTCGACCCCACTGGTAGTGTTTCAAGGTTTGGAACCGGCGGATGGCCGGTCGCCACCGGAGGTTGAGCGTGCCCACACCCCGAGATCTTTTGAACGAGGCCAAGGCGGCCATCCGAGAGGTCGACCCGCCTGAGGCAGAGGAGCTACTGGAGCGGGGCGGGGTGGTCTTCCTTGACGTACGTGAGCCCGACGAGTACGAGCAGGGCGCCATCCCCAACGCGGTGCACCTGCCGAGGGGCCACCTCGAGTTCCAGGTCGAGGGCAAGCTCTCCGACAAGTCGGGCCCGGTCGTCGTCTACTGCGCTGGCGGCGTGCGCTCCGCATTCGCGGCCAAGACGATGCAGGACCTGGGCTACCGCGACGTTCAGTCCCTGACTGGCGGTTTCAACCGCTGGAAGGACGACGGCCGCCCCTGGGCCACGCCCCAGACCCTGACGCCCGCCCAACGGAACCGCTACCAGCGCCACCTGCTGCTGCCCGAAGTAGGGGAGAAGGGCCAGTTGAAGCTGCTCGACTCCAAGGTGCTGCTCCTCGGCGCAGGCGGTCTCGGTTCGCCAGCCGCGCTGTACCTGGCCGCAGCCGGCGTGGGCACGCTCGGCGTGATCGACATGGACGTGGTCGACGAGTCCAATCTGCAGCGGCAGATCCTGCACAACATGGACCGCATTGGCGAGCGCAAAGTCGACTCGGCCAAAAAGACGCTGACTGCGCTCAACCCTGACGTCAACGTGGTGACCTACGACGTCCGGCTGGGTGCGGACAACATCCTCGAGATCATCGACGGCTATGACGCCATCGTGGACGGCACCGACAACTTCCCCACCCGCTACCTGGTCAACGACGCGTCACTGCTGAAGCGGATCCCCGTGATCCACGGGTCCATCTTCCGTTTCGAGGGCCAGGCCACGGTGTTCGACCCCTACAACGGGCCGTGTTACCGATGCCTCATCCCCGAACCGCCACCGGCGGAGTTGGCCCCTTCGTGCGCCGAGGCCGGCGTGCTCGGTGTGCTGCCCGGCATCATCGGCTCCATCCAGGCCATCGAGACGATCAAGTTGCTCCTCGGTCTCGGCGACCCGCTGATCGGGCGGCTCCTGGCCTACGACGCGCTGGAGGAATCGTTCCGGACCTTCAAGGTTCGCCGTGATCCGGCCTGCCCGGCCTGTGGCCCGGACGCGGGTGAGATCGTCATCGCGGAATACGACGAGCTCTGCATGCCGCACCGACTCTGATTCTCGGCGGCAGGCGTCGCTCGCGGCGACGCACGGCCCGATGCGTCGAACCGAAGCAGGAAGCGTCTCTATTATCCTGCTGGCTTGGTTTTGGCGTCCGGGGCGTCGTCGTACAGCAGGCCGCGGACAGCATGCCCTCGTACTCGGTGCCGAGGAACCTGGGGCACACGCTGTCGGCGTTGGCGAAGGCCTTTGGAGCTCCGCCTTGATGGCGCGGATCCCAGCCCCGCATCGGGGATGTACGAGATCGGAAGCCGCCTGCGCGGAGAAGTGCCGCAGCGCCTCGCCCATGTCGACGGGCCCGGTGGCACAGTTGAGCCCGACCACGCCGCTCGTGATGCTCTACCTGAACCGGCTCTCGGACCTGCCCTGGGCCCTGGTGCGCTGGCACGAAGAGCCTGAGCACCGCTTGTCCAAGGTCCGCGGTTGACCCTTGCGAGGGTACCGTCGGGACCTCAAGCCGGCCGGAGCGTTCGACCCAGGTCATACCACGCGTAGGCACCCGACTGACGGATGGGAGGCGCCCCGATCAGCCAGGAGAGGTAGGCAACGACCATGCGAGCCGTTCCGGGAGCTGGAAGCGCGATGGCGGACTGAACGTGCCACGACAACAGCTCTTGTCGCATGGTGTGGCGCGCTCCAGGGCTGTGATCCGGAGGCACGCGGGCGTAGAGGTCCGAGAGAGCCGTTGCGATGGTCGATGTGTAATCAGCGTAGGCATACCGAGTGTTGGCGCGTTGCCCCGATGCTCCTTGGGGGACGATGAAGTATCCCCCCGGCATGGAGAACTGCATCCCGGCTTCCGTCTGCCACACCATGCCCTGAGGTTCTGTACCGCTGGGGAATGGGTAGAGGAGGGCAACCTTTCCCGCCGGGAGGTTCTGCACGGACGCCGACGTGAAGTAGCTTCCCTGGGGCACGTCGATCGAAGAGTTGTACGGAACGGCTGGGAAGAGCGGGATCAATGCGACCGCAGCGACAGCTGCTGGAACGGCGGTCGCCGCGACTGGGAAGCCGCGGGCGATGGCGGTCGCGTGGATCTGGTCCAGAACCATCGCGAGGAGAAGGGCCGCGAACATTGCGACGAAGAGTGAGAATCGCACAGGAAGGATGTTGCTGAACAAGGGCACGTGGCCAACGATCGCCCATGGCAGCGGGATCCCGCCGGATGCGGAGCCGTTGGAAAGCACGCTCGGCTCAGCCCTCACGACGAGCTTCGATCCGAGAGAGAAGACGAAGGCTGCTGCCCCCACGAAGGTCACTACCCGTACTTCGGCCCGACGCCAAAGCCAGACCCCACCGACGACCAGCGTGAATATCAGGGTGAGTCCGAGGTAGGACCCGTTCTCGACAAAGTTTCCCCCGAACAAGTCCGCCCTTGATGCAAGCGACTGGGGTGCGATCCTCATGAGGCCGTCCGGGACTATCGCTCCCAGGAGATCGGCTCTGTAGTAGGCCGGATTGTGATACGCACCGGTCACGTGCTCTGGACCACGGAGCGCATACCAGGTTGGATACGCGAGCCCTATAGCGGCAACCTCTCCCCCCCAGGCAAGGCCGACCGTCAGGTCCCGAACATGAGTTCGCACCAAAGAGGGTCGCATCAAGGCGAACGCGACGAGCATCACTGCTGCGATGACCATCGTCTCGAGCAGCATCTCGAGCGAGATGAAGAATTGGGCGACGACAAGTAGACCCAAAATCACCCCCCGACGGCGCGCCCTTCCGTCCCTGATGAGAGCAATGTCATGTATGAGAAGCAGCATTAGGGGGGGGAGGACGGCAAATGCCATGTGCAGGTGTGCCTCGCCTTGTCCGATCTCGTAAGGCCCGAACCCGTAAAGCAGTCCGGCCACGAAGGCCGAGGGTCGCCAGGAAGTGAAGCGCTGCACCACGAAGTACATCGATGTCGCGGAACCAGCGAGGGCGAGCGTCATACCCACGTTCAGCGCCGCGACGGGACCGAAGAGAACCGTGATGGGCGCGAGGAGCAGGCCGAGCAAGGGGACCGAAGTCTGATCGAGGAGATTGACTCCATAGGGAATGTTCACGAGGGACGTGTGAAATGGGTTCAGACCATGCCCGAGCGCATAGGGCACCCAATTGAGGAACCACATCGTCTGGAGCATGTCGTTCTGCCCGAGGACGACATGCGGCGCGCCGTCCCTCCAGAAGTTCGAGTAAACCGCCACGGCGAGGCCGCAGAAGACAGCCACGGCTATGGCGTCGCTCCACCAAGGCGCTCGCGGTCGCGGCGGACGGATCCGGTGTCGTCGGCGAACTGTCTTTTCATGTTGCGCCCGAGTGGGACGGGCGACGGTGAGAGAGGCGGACGTATTCACGGGGCGAGAGACTGCACCAACTCGACATCCTCCGTTTCGGCCGCGAGCATGTCTCGTACCGCTTTCCGAACTCGTTCGGTCGACCGATACCGGGGTTTCAGTGCGCTCTCGTTTCGGGACCAGCTCGAAATGACTTCCAGCGCGGCGCTCTGGCGGCCGGCCACCCGTCTCTCGATCCAGTCGCGGTAGTGCGCCCGCCAGTCCTCGTCGGTAGTGGCGTCGAAGTAGACCGCGGTCTCCTCCGGGCCTTGTAGCACCAGCCAGGCCGTCCCACCGGTGTTGCCTGCGGTCGGCGAGCGCAGGGCGCCACCAACCAGACGGTCGACGACCGCAGGGTCGACGGGCTCGGTCGAGAAGCTGCGCACCATTGCCCGCCGTCGTATGGCGTCGTGGAGCTCCACCCCGGCAGTCTCGCACCCCTGGACAAGGCAAACTCGCACCTCACCCGAGGATGGGAATGTCGACCCCACTGGTAGTGTTTCAAGGTTTGGAACCGGCGGATGGCCGGTCGCCACCGGAGGTTGAGCGTGCCCACACCCCGAGATCTTTTGAACGAGGCCAAGGCGGCCATCCGAGAGGTCGACCCGCCTGAGGCAGAGGAGCTACTGGAGCGGGGCGGGGTGGTCTTCCTTGACGTACGTGAGCCCGACGAGTACGAGCAGGGCGCCATCCCCAACGCGGTGCACCTGCCGAGGGGCCACCTCGAGTTCCAGGTCGAGGGCAAGCTCTCCGACAAGTCGGGCCCGGTCGTCGTCTACTGCGCTGGCGGCGTGCGCTCCGCATTCGCGGCCAAGACGATGCAGGACCTGGGCTACCGCGACGTTCAGTCCCTGACTGGCGGTTTCAACCGCTGGAAGGACGACGGCCGCCCCTGGGCCACGCCCCAGACCCTGACGCCCGCCCAACGGAACCGCTACCAGCGCCACCTGCTGCTGCCCGAAGTAGGGGAGAAGGGCCAGTTGAAGCTGCTCGACTCCAAGGTGCTGCTCCTCGGCGCAGGCGGTCTCGGTTCGCCAGCCGCGCTGTACCTGGCCGCAGCCGGCGTGGGCACGCTCGGCGTGATCGACATGGACGTGGTCGACGAGTCCAATCTGCAGCGGCAGATCCTGCACAACATGGACCGCATTGGCGAGCGCAAAGTCGACTCGGCCAAAAAGACGCTGACTGCGCTCAACCCTGACGTCAACGTGGTGACCTACGACGTCCGGCTGGGTGCGGACAACATCCTCGAGATCATCGACGGCTATGACGCCATCGTGGACGGCACCGACAACTTCCCCACCCGCTACCTGGTCAACGACGCGTCACTGCTGAAGCGGATCCCCGTGATCCACGGGTCCATCTTCCGTTTCGAGGGCCAGGCCACGGTGTTCGACCCCTACAACGGGCCGTGTTACCGATGCCTCATCCCCGAACCGCCACCGGCGGAGTTGGCCCCTTCGTGCGCCGAGGCCGGCGTGCTCGGTGTGCTGCCCGGCATCATCGGCTCCATCCAGGCCATCGAGACGATCAAGTTGCTCCTCGGTCTCGGCGACCCGCTGATCGGGCGGCTCCTGGCCTACGACGCGCTGGAGGAATCGTTCCGGACCTTCAAGGTTCGCCGTGATCCGGCCTGCCCGGCCTGTGGCCCGGACGCGGGTGAGATCGTCATCGCGGAATACGACGAGCTCTGCATGCCGCACCGACTCTGATTCTCGGCGGCAGGCGTCGCTCGCGGCGACGCACGGGTGGTCACCGTAAGCCTCTGACGACGCGAGTGCGTCCTGAGATTCACCGCCTCGACGGGTTACCACTCCCAGGCAAAAACGGTCCATCGCGGTGTTATTCGTGACCGCTCGCGCCAGCATCGTCTTGAAGTCTGCCACGCACGGGACTTGACCCAAGCGGATCGGGTGGGATCCCAGTCCGAGATCGCCTCGGACGCTGCGCCGGCGAACGTCCTCAGGGACCCGCCCCCGGCGGGCGACCGACTGGCCGCGGACCCGTCCACCGCGCTCGGACCGACCGTGCCTCAGCTCCTCTCGGGCGCCAACCTGTCCATGGTCAACTTCGAGTCGGCCATGACGGCCGACGGGAGCTGTCCTGATGCCCAACCGAAGCAGTACGTGTTCTATGCACCTCCGTCTGCCGTCGGCGCGTTCCAGGGCGCCGGCGTCACCCTCATCACCGAGGCCAACAACCACGGCGAGGACTGCGGTCCGCCCGGCCTCCAGACGGCCCTCACCACCCGCGCCCAGACCGGCTACACCATCCTCGGCATCGGAGGGAACGCGGCGCAGGCCTTCACCCCGTACACCACGACCATTAGGGGGGAGCGCATCGCCATCATCGCCGCCACGCAGGTGATCGACTCCGACCTAGCCCATCTGTCACCTCGACTCTCGGTCCGGAAGGGCTAGACAGGGCGCCATGACGCTCACCGACGCATCGCGCACCCTCCCCGTCAACGGCGTGGACCTGGCCTGGTCGGAGCACGGGACCGGCGGGACCACCCTCGTGCTGTGCCACGGCTTCACCGGATCGTAGGAGCAGTTCGCCGAGGCGTCGGAGGTTGGATCCGATATTGCGAAGAGCATCTCCGCCGACATGGAGCCTGGATGGATCGTTCGACATTGCGCCAGAATCGTGCCGTGGACCTCAACGCCGCGGAGATCGCGGCCAGTAGCGAGTCTTGGAGGAACCTGTGAATCGCCAGCGCACATCCCGCGTCGTGCTGAGTTGCGCGCATACCGAGATCTCGGTCCATCGAAGCGCCCGTCTGCGATCCGCCTTACCGCCGGGAGGCGCATCCGCGTGACCACAGCACTGTCTGAGCGCGTCGCGCGAGCCGGCAAATCGGGGTATTACTTTGTGGCCTACGCGATGCGCTCGGGCAGCACGGCCGTCTGCCACGATCTCGAGCGCCTTGGCCTTGGGGATCCCCACGAGTGCTTCCAGGAAAATAACTACGTGGGGCGACGGGCGTCCGAGTACATCGTCGAGAAGGTGAACGATTCGCGGGGTCAAGTCTTCGGCTTCAAGGCAACCTGGGACCAGGCGGAGGCGCTCTGCCGCACCCTTGAAGCGCAAGGTGAGCCCGTCCCCGGAATGGACCTGCGCAACGTGTTTCCGGGACTGCGGATCGTCCACCTTTTACGCCGCGACAAGGTACGGCAGGCGATCTCCTTGTGGCGCGCAGCCACCTCGGGCATGTGGCACATTCCAGATAACGCAGGCACGCAGGCGGGTCGTCCCGACTACGACTTCGAGGCGCTTCTGTGGCATTTCGCCGGCGTGATGTGCGACGACTGGATGTGGATCCATCACTTCGCTCGGACGCGGGGTGACGTCCTCACCGTCGTGTACGAGGACTACGTTGCTGACCCTGCCGCGACGATCGAGCGCATCTGCAAGCACATCGGCGTGTGGCCCACGCCTGTTGGCGGCGAGTGGGTCGACCGACCGCGGATCATGCGCGACGAGTGGACCGACCAGATCGCCGAGCGCTTCCTCGCGGACGTCCGTGCTCCGCGGCCGCTGGGAACGGTCGCGCATGCCGCCCGTACTTACTGGGAACATGCTGATCTACGGGGCTACCTCGGCCGCATCGCCGAAATGGGTGGGCGCCTTGTCGACGCGTGTGACGTCTCAGCCGGGTACGGGCTCATGTCGGTTGTGCTACGGGAGTCATGCTCCAATGTCGTAGCATACGAGCGTGATACCGAGCTGGTAGCTGCTGGCCGAGTACAGTATTCGCCAGAGGTGCGATTCGTCGGAGTGGACGACCTCTGGGCGCTTCCAGCCGCTGACTCGAGCTTCGATTTAGTGCTTCTCTTCACGGTGCTTCAGGCAGTTGAGGAGGAGTGCATGGCGCGTGTGGTCGCGGAGGTTCAGCGCATGGTGAGGCCAGGTGGATTCGTACTCTTGTGCGAAGAAACCGATCCAGAGTACTTCTGGCGAGATACGCGGAGGGCAAACGGAGGCTTCACCATCGGACGCACGGTCGCCACCTATGAGGCGGCATTCGCACCGATGGAACTGGTAGCGACGTCGGCTCGTAGAGTCGAGCGGAGATATCCGCGCCCGAACGTGGGCAGCTACATGCTCCTGCGCGCTGCCAGCTCGATAGGAGAGCTGCAGACGTGAACGTGAACATCGGCGCAATCTCGGGCCCTCACCGGCCTGAAGTTGCCGTTGGCGAGACTCGAGCCAGATGGATCGGGTGGGATTCCAGGCCGAGATCGAGGCTGCCGCGAACCTCCATGCCCCTTGACTGCGTGGTGGACGTCACCGGCGAGATCGGCGCTGCCACACTGCTGGGTCGTGCTGTCGGCCGACCTACGGCATACCCTCGTCGAGGCGCGCTTCGCGTCGTCGATGTTTGCGCTGACCATCGTCTCTTCGCCGTCGGGTGGACGACATTCACCGGGTGCGAACGGTGAGGCCACGCGGCAAGGTTCCTCTGAGTTAAAGGGCGGCTTGTATCCCGGGCATCGACCGGCGCCCGGCCGATGGGATCATCGCTGAGATTGGTGTCGACATGAGCCGTTTCCCTACAGCCCATCACCTCGCCTCGTGGGCGGGCATGTGCCCGGGCCAGCACGAGTCGGCGGGCAAGAGCCGGACGGCGCGCCCGCCACGGCGACACATGGCTGCAGCGCCAACTCGCCGTCGCAGCCATGGCCGCGGCGCGGGACAAGGACAGCTACTTCGCCGCCCAGTACGCACAGCTCGTGCGCCGCCGGGGCAAGGCCAAGGCCCGCAAGGCCGTCGGCCATTCGCTCCTCGCGGTGATCTGGCACATGCTCAGCACGGGTGAGCTCTACAACGAGCTCGGACACGACTGGTTCGAAAAGCGCAACAGCCCCGAGCGCCGTGCCCGCCGTCACCTCGCCGAGCTCGGCGCTCTCGGATGGCAGCTCACCTCCACCCCGGAGGGGATCATCCTGGCGCCACCACGTGCCGCGTAACTTGCCCCGGGTTTTTCACCCCAGGATCTCCCCGTCGGGGACCCCCAGCGGCACCTAGTCTTTGGTCACGACGCCGGCTCAGCTCCTAGAACGCAACGACGCGCAGGACCACGCGCTCGCCGAACCGGTGCCGTCGGCCGGGGGTCCACCCGCGCTGACCTCCCGCAAGGTCAAGCGCAACCGACGCCTCTGGCTTGCCGGGCTGGTGCTGCTGTCGCTCGCCCTGGCCTTCGTGATCACCCGCGGCAGCGGTCGTCCCTCCGCCTCGGGCCGGGGCCGGAACAGCCGGGGACACCACCAGAACCCGCCGCCCCACCTCGCCGGCAACCCGCGCCTCGACCCCGACTGGCAGGGCGATGGCCAACCGGTGACGTTCGCGTTCGGGGGCGACGTCCACTTCCCCGTCGGCACCAACCTGGGCGACCGTCTGGCCGCGGACCCGTCCACCGCGCTCGGACCGACCGTGCCTCAGCTCCTCTCGGGCGCCAACCTTTCCATGGTCAACTTCGAGTCGGCCATGACCGCCGACGGGAGCTGTCCCGATGCCCAACCGAAGCAGTACGTGTTCTCTGCACCTCCGTCTGCCGTCAGCGCGTTCCAGGGCGCCGGCGTCACCCTCATCACCGAGGCCAACAACCACGGCGAGGACTGCGGTCCGCCCGGCCTCCAGACGGCCCTCACCACCCGCGCGCAGACCGGCTACACCATCCTCGGCATCGGAGGGAACGCCGCGCAGGCCTTCACCCCGTACACCACGACCATCAGGGGGGAGCGGATCGCCATCATCGCGGCCACGCAGGTGATCGACTCCGACCTCCAGACGGCGTGGACGGCCACGGCGACCCAGGCGGGCCTGGCCTCGGCCTACGACGTCACCGACCTGGTGGCCGCGGTGGAGGCGGCTCGCCGGACCGCCGACACGGTGATCGTGTACCTGCACTGGGGCACCGAGCTCGACCCGTGCCCCAACCCGCTGCAAGAGCCGCTCGCCCAGGCTTTGGTGAAGGCGGGGGCCGACATCGTGGTCGGGACGCACGCGCACGTCCTCCTCGGCGGGGGCTACCTCGGTTCGGCTTACGTCGACTATGGCCTGGGCAACTTCGCCTTCTACGACAACTCTCCGCCGGAGAACGCCAGCGGTTCGCTCGTCGTCACCGCGACGGGGCGGCGCATCGACGCGGTGACCTGGCGGCCGGCCGAGATCGTCGACGACCTTCCCCAGCCTCTCGCGGGCGACGCCGCCACCCAGGCGCTGGCGGCGTGGAACCAGGCCCGGGCCTGCACCGACGTCACCCCCACCCCTGCCGCTCCGCTGGCCACGGCCGAGTCGGAGACGGCCCCCGTGCCGGCGTCCACCGCCGCCGCCTTGTCCGTCGACTCGGGCTGACCCGGTCGCCGACCTCTCGGCGGCACGCCGACGGGATCGTGCACGTCTCCGCGGCGGGGTGGCAGAGCAGGGGCTAGACAGGGCGCCATGACGCTCACCGACGCATCGCGCACCCTCCCCGTCAACGGCGTGGACCTGGCCTGGTCGGAGCACGGGACCGGCGGGACAACCCTCGTCCTGTGCCACGGCTTCACCGGATCGTCGTACGACTTCGCACTCGAGGTCGACGCACTCGCGACACGCCGGCGCGTCGTGACCCTCGACCAGCGGGGGCACGGGCACTCGACCAAGACGGGCACGCTCGAGGGCTACACGATTCAGCAGTTGGCCTCCGACCTGGCCGGCTTCCTCGACGCGGTAGGCGGCGGCCCCGTCGACCTCCTCGGGCACTCCATGGGGGGCCGCGTGGCCGTCACTCTGGTGCTGGAACGGCCCGAGCTGGTCCGCTCGCTCATCCTGATGGACACCAGCGCCTGGTCCTTCGTACCAGACGACGAAGGCGTCAGGGACCTGGTGCGTGCCTTCTTCGACGGCTTCGACCCGTCCGCCGGCACTCCGCAGGAGTGGGGTATGCGTGGCCCGGAGGACGAACTCATCGCCGCAGTGGTGCCGGCGTCGTGGCAGCAGGAGAAGGATGTGATCCAAGCCGGCACGGATCCTTACGCGATCAAGGGTCTCGGCAGCGAGATCCTGGCCCACGACGAGGGGCCCGGGTCCGTGCGACCGCGACTAGGCGAGATCGTCTGCCCGACGACGGTCATCGCCGGCCAGCACGACCACCCCATGGTCGATCAGGCGCCGGCGCTGGCGGCCGAGGTGGCCGACGGGCGCACGACCGTGATCGCGGGCGCCTTCCACTCGCCGCAGCTCACGCATCCCGACGACTGGCGCGCGGCGGTCGAGGCGCACCTCGAGTGGACGGCATGAGCGACACCGCACCCCCGCAGGCGAGCGACCGCATCGCGCTCGCGGGGTCCGATGTCACGGTCCCGCCGCTCGGGGTCGGGACCTGGGCCTGGGGCGACAAGGGGACCTGGGGCATGGGCGGCTACGACACGTCCTTCACCGAGGACACCGTCGCCGAGGCGTGGGACGCCTGCATCGAGGCCGGCGTGGTGCTCTTCGACACGGCCGAGGTTTACGGCGGCGGCGAGAGCGAGCGGATCATCGGGCGCCTGATGGCGCGGGATCCATCGGTGCGCGACCGGGTGGTCATCGCATCGAAGTTCATGCCCAGCCCGTGGAAGGTCAACGTGAAGTCTGCGCTCGTGTCGGCCGCGAGGCGTTCGGCCGGGCGTCTCGGGATCGAGAGCATCGACCTTTACCAGATCCACGGTCCGATCTCTCTCAGATCCCACGACGCGCTGGCGGAGGGGCTGGCGGCCGCGCACGCCGAGGGCCTGGTCAAGGCCGTCGGGGTCTCCAACTACTCGGCCAAGGAGATCCGGTCCATGGACGCCGCGCTCCGCCGCCGGGGCCTGCGGCTCGCCACCAACCAGGTCGAGTTCTCGCTGCTGCGAGCAATGCCCGAGCGTGGTGGCCTGATCTCGGCCTGTGCCGAGCTCGGGGTGGTCGTGCTGGACTACTCGCCGATCGGACAGGGCCGCCTCACCGGCAAGTACTCCGCCGCCAACCCGCCGCCGGGCCGCCGCAACTTTTCTGCCCATCCGATGACCGAGGTGGACGCCGTCGTCTCGGTGCTGCGCCGGGTCGGGGAGGCGCACGAGGGCCGCAGCCCGAGCCAGGTGGCCCTGGCGTGGCTGATCGCCAAGGGGACGGTGCCGATCCCGGGGGCCAAGAACCGGGCCCAGGCACAGGACAACGCCGGTGCGCTGGGCTGGCGCCTGAGCGACCAGGAGATGGCCGCGCTGGACGCCGTGGCGCTCTACGGGAAGCGGGGGCTCTCGCAGCGCGTCTGGCAACACGGCTGAACCCGGCGGTACCGTCGCGGGAGTGATCGCCGCGCTCTTCGACGCGCCGCTCCCGCCGTTGTCCGGCCGGCAGTTGTTCTCCACCCAGTTCGACTTCGTCCCCGTGGCCATGATCCTGGCCGCGCTGATGCTCTATCTCTGGGGTGTCCGGCGCAACAATGCGCTGCACCCACGGCACCCGTGGTCGGCCGGGCGGACCGCGGCGTGGATCGGCGCTCTCGTCACGACGGCCTTCTCAATCTTCAGCTTCGTCGGCGTCTACGACGGCGAGCTGTTCTGGGACCACATGGTCCAGCACCTCCTGCTCATCATGGTGGCGGCGCCGCTCTTCGCCATCGCCTCGCCTCTTGCGCTGGCCTGGCGTGCCACGACCGGACCCTCCCACGTCGCCGTCACCGAGGTGTTGCGCTCCGCTCCGGCGAAGTTCTTCGGCCACCCGATCGTGGCCTTCGTGCTCTACGCCGTGGTGATACCGATCAGCCATTTGACGACCTGGTACAACCTCACCCTCGAGCGCGAGAGCATCCACAACGCCGAGCACCTGGTGTTCCTCGTCGTGGGCTACCTGTTCTGGCGCCAGATCTTCGGCGTGGACCCCAACTGCTACCGGCTCCACCCCGCACTGCAGTTCTTCTACCTCTTCCTCGCCATCCCCATCGACACGTTCACCGGACTGTCGCTCTCCGGGGCGACGCACGAGCTCTTCCCCGCCTACTTCGCCACCCATCGGGACTGGGGTCCGTCCTACGTCGTCGACCTCCACGTCGGGGGGGACATCATGTGGGTGGTCGGCGACACGTTGATGCTGTGGCCCATGATCCCCGTCGCACTGCGCTGGATGCACATGGATGAACGCAAAGCCGCCCGCGTCGACCGCGAACTCGACGCCCAGGCCGCGCTGACGTCCACCGACGAGACCGGCGAGGAGGTCAGCCCCCGAGGTCCATGAGCTCGATCCGCACGCCGTCGGGGTCGGTGCAGTAGACGAACTCCAGCTCGGATCCGCCGAGGTCGATGACCGTCCGGCTCGACTCGACCACGGCGCCCCCCAGCTCCACGATGCGCTCGACCGTGGCCGCCACGCTGCGAACCCGGAACGACAGGTGGGTCAGGCCCAGCTGGTTGACGGCGCGTCGCTTCCCGTCGCCGAAGGCAACCGGCTCAGAGAAGCACAGGAGCTCCACGGCCGTGCTGCCACGGCGGACGAACTGCGAGGTCAGCTCCACGTCCGCGAAGTCCATGAGCGCGGCGAACTCCGCCCCGATCGCGTGCGACTCCGCTTTCTCGAAGCCGAGAGCCTCGCAGTAGAAGCGCACGGACCGGTCCAGGTCGCCGACGCAGATGCCGAGGTGGGAGAAGGCAGGTTCATGGTCTTCGGGCACGGTCGTAGTCTGCCCTGTATGGCCCTTGCGCCCCGATCCTCCGTAGGCTCGTAACCGTGGCACCGGAAAAGAGCACCCAGGGCGGGCCCGAGCGAGCGACGGACTCGGGCATTGCCGTCCACCCTGTCTACCGTCCCGCCGACCTGGACGGCTGGGACGCGTCGACCCAGCTCGGGGAGCCGGGATCGTACCCCTACACCCGCGGCGTCCACGCCGAGATGTACCGCTCCAAGCTCTGGACGATGCGCCAGTACGCCGGCTTCGGCTCGGCCGAGGCGACCAACGAGCGCTTCAAGTTCCTGCTCGAGGCGGGCCAGACGGGACTGTCGTGCGCCTTCGACCTCCCCACCCAGATGGGCTACGACTCGGACCACCCGCGGGCCGAGGGCGAGGTGGGAAAGGTGGGCGTGGCCATCGACTCGGTGGCCGACATGCGGCTCCTCATGGCCGACCTCCCCATGGACAAGGTCACGACGTCCATGACCATCAACGCCACCGGCGCCATCCTGCTCCTGCTCTACCAGTTGGTGGCCGAGGAGCACGGAGTGCCGGGGGAGAAGGTCCGTGGCACCATCCAGAACGACATCTTGAAGGAGTACATCGCCCGGGGCACCTACATCTACCCGCCCCGGCCGTCGATGCGCCTCATCGTCGACACGTTCGCGTACTGCGCCGCCAACCTCCCCAGCTGGAACACCATCTCCATCTCGGGTTACCACATCCGCGAGGCCGGCTCGACCGCGGTCCAGGAGATCGCCTTCACCATCGCCAACGGCATCGCCTACGTGGAAGCCGCGATCGCGGCGGGAATGGAGGTCGATCAGTTCGCGCCGCGCCTCTCGTTCTTCTGGAACGCGCACAACAATCTCTTCGAGGAGGTGGCCAAGTACCGCGCCGCGCGCCGCATGTGGGCACGCATCATGACCGAACGCTTCGGGGCGAAGGACGACCGCTCCAAGATGCTGCGCTTCCACACGCAGACGGGCGGTTCGACGCTCACGGCCCAGCAGCCCGAGAACAACATCGTCCGGGTCACCGTGCAGTCGTTGGCGGCCGCCTTGGGCGGCACCCAGAGCCTGCACACCAACGGCTTCGACGAGGCTCTCGGCCTGCCCACGACGCGTGCGGCGAAGATCGCCCTGCGGACCCAGCAGATCGTCGGCTACGAGTCGGGCCTCGCCGACACGGTGGACCCGTTGGCCGGGTCGTACTTCGTCGAGTCCCTCACCGACCAGGTCGAGGCCGCGGCCAGCGACTACCTCGAGCGCATCGAGCAGATGGGCGGCGCCGTCGCGGCCATCGAGGCCCGCTTCATGCAGGAGGAGATCGAGGCGGCCGCGTACAGCTTCGCCAAGGCGGTGGACGACGGCGAGAAGGTCGTCGTCGGCGTCAACCGGTTCACCGACGTCGAGAACGAGACCGCAGAGGTCTTCCCGATCGATGTGAAGCTGCAACAGCTCCAGATCGACCGGACGCGCCGCGTGCGCGCCGAGCGCGACCAGGCTGCGGTGGACCGTGCTCTGGCTGACGTCGCCGAGACGGCGCGTGGCGAGGGCAACCTTCTCGTCCCGATGAAGGCGGCACTCAAGGAGATGGCGACGTTGGGCGAGGTGTCCGACGTCCTGCGGGCTGAATTCGGCGTGTACCAGCCAGGGGGTTGACGCGTGGCCCGGCAGGGCTCGTTCTGGCCGCTGTTCGATCTCGTCGTCAGGACCCCGATCCTCGAATGGCGCCTGCCGCGGGAGGACGAGTTCGCGGGGCTGATCGAGCTGGCTGACGCGGGCATCCACGAGCCGGAGATCATGCCGTTCTTCTTTCCGTGGACCGATGCGGAGCCGTCGCGGCGGGCTCGGGAGTCCGCGCAGTGGCTGTGGCGCCACCGCGCCAACTGGTCGCCGGAGAAGTGGAACTTCACCGGGGTGGCGTTCGTCGACGGCCGACCGGTCGGCGTGCAGGACATCGGTGCGGAGCACTTCCGCGCCGTACGCTCCGTCGAGACCGGTTCGTGGCTCGGGCTCGCCCATCAGGGCCGGGGCCTGGGTCGAGAGATGCGGCAGGCCGCGCTCCACCTCGCCTTCGCCGGGTTGGGCGCGGAGGAGGCTCTGAGCGGGGCCTTCGAGGACAACGCCGCCTCCATCGCCACCTCGCGCTCGGTCGGTTACGAGGAGAACGGCGAGGCCCGGGGCCACCGGCGAGACGGCTCGGCCCGGACGCTCCGGTTCCGGATGGGACGAGACGCGTGGGAGGGGCGCCGAGCGCGACGACATAAGGATCGAGGGTCTCGACGGGTGTCTCGACATGTTCGTGGGCGAGTGGCCCACGGGTTGACGCCCCGCGTTCGGGACGGGGATCGGAGGCGGGTCGCACACCGGGGCGCCACTACACCGATTGGATCGCGTCGCGAACCGGTCCACGACAGCGAGGGTCAGAGGAGGTGACGCCGTGACAGAGGGGATCTCCGAGGTGCTCACGTTCGCGATCGGGGTCGCCATCAGCCCGCTCGCTGTCATCGCCGTGATCCTGATTCTGGTGTCGCGGCGTGCCCGTACGAACGGGCTGCTGTTCCTCCTCGGCTGGATGCTCGCGCTCGCCGTCGTCAGTGGCGTGGTCTACGCCGTCTCGCACGAGGCCTACGAGGCCGAGAAGGTTGCCGTGTCCGACACGATCTCCTGGGGACTGATCGCGCTCGGCGCCGTCCTTGTCCTGATGGCTTGGAGGAGCTGGCTCAAGCGCCCGTCGCCGGGATCCGAGTCGGAGCTACCGAAGTGGTTGGCGAGCATCGAGGACCTGAAGCCGGCGAGGGCATTCGGCCTCGCGGTCCTTTTCGCCGGGGTGAAGCCGAAGAACCTCATCCTGACGGTCGGCGCCGCCGGCGGCCTGGCGAGCTTGGACTTGAGTAGGTCCGAGGCGGCGGTCGCGCTCGCCTTCTTCCTCGTCGTCGCGAGCCTGAGCGTCGCCCTCCCGGTCGTCGCCTACCTGGCCAGCGGCGAGCGCGCCGAGGTCACGCTCGAGTCCGTGAAGTCGTGGCTGCTCCAGCACCACGCCGCCATGATGACCGTGTTGCTGCTCGTGTTCGGGGTGTACCTGATCGCGGACGGCCTCGGCATTCTGGGCAAGTAGGCGCCCAGCCCGGTGACTCCAACCGGGTGGCACCGGCGGCCATGGCGCGTGATCCGCTCAGGCGCGCACGACCGTCTCGAAATGCTCCACCACGGGGAACGGGTCGTAGAAGTGATGGAGGGCGGCCCTCCACTCCTCGTAGGCCGGAGAACCGCGGAACCCCTCGGTGTGATCCTTCAGGTGTTCCCATTCGACGAGCAGCAGGAACTGGTTGGGGCGCTCCATGCAGCGTTCGACCCGCAGCGACATGAAACCGGGGCTCGCGGCGATGATCGATTTCGCACGTTCCATGGCCGAGAGGAAGTCTTCCTCCCGACCCGGTACGACAGGAAGCAGTGCGTGCTCGGTGATCACCGAGCGAGGAGGCGCTCGCGCAGGACCGGGTCGGTCGCGGCGTCGATCGCCGTCCAGGCGAGCGCGACGGCGCCGTCGCGCACGGCGGCGTCGGCGGACGCGGTCACGCAGGCTGCCGCGAACTCGCGTTGGTGGTTGACCGCTCCGCCCGTCTCGATCCCGATGAGCGGATGGATGGTGGGAACGGCCAGGGACACGTTCGCCATGTCTGTCGAGAAGGTGGGCAGAGGCGCACCGGTGTCGTCGGCATCGAAGCGTCGGCCGAGCTGCTCGGCGTTGGCGCGGTATGCCGACAGCAACTCGGGATCGGGTTCCATGTGCGAGTAGACGGGCGACAGCTCCTCGTACGACACGGCGCAGCCGGTCGCGAGAGCTCCCGCCTCGAAGCAGGCTTCGACCCGCGGGCGCAGCGCCGCGAGCCTGTCCATGGTCAGGGACCGCACCATGTAACGGGCACTGAGCGAGCCCGGGATGACGTTCGCCGCGCCCGGGGACTCCGTCACCACCCCGTGGACCTGGTCGCCCGGTGGCAGCTGCTGGCGGAGCAGGCCGATCGACACCTGCGCCACTGTGAGCGCGTCCTGCGCGTTGACCCCCTCCCACGGAGCCGCCGACGCGTGCGCCTCCCGCCCGCGGTAGTGCACGTCGAAGTGCGCCACGGCCAGGCACGTCCCGGTCAGCCGCTCGACCGGCCAGGGGTGCGCCATCATGGCGGCGTGGACGCCGTCGAAGGCGCCGCGTTGGAGCATCAGCACCTTCCCGCCGCCGCCCTCCTCCGCCGGGGTGCCGAGGATGCGCACGGAGAGGCCTAGGTCGTCGGCGACGGCGGCCAGGGCCAGGCCCGCCCCTACACCGATCGCCGCGATGATGTTGTGCCCGCAGGCGTGGCCCACCTCGGGGAGGGCGTCGTACTCCGCGCACACGGCGACGACCAGGTCGCCGTCGCCGGCTCGTGACTCCAGCGCCGTCGGCAGGTCGTAGACACCTTCGGTGACGGCCAGGCCCCCGGATCGCAACGTCTCGGCCACGGCCCACGCCGAGGCGTTCTCCTCGAAGCACAGTTCCGGCGTCGAGTGCACCGAGTGGCTCAGCTGGACCAGCTCCGCCAGGCGTCGCTCGACCACCTCGGCCGCCGCGGTCTTGGCCGATGCCGTCTTGGCCGACCCGGCCGATTGGGCGCTGACCATCTACTCAATCACCGCGACGACGTCGCCGGCGCCCACCGAGTCGCCTGCACTCACCCGGACCTCCTTGACGACCCCGTCTTTCTCGGCCGCCACTGCGTTCTCCATCTTCATGGCTTCCAGCAGGCAGATGGTCTGGCCCACCTCGACGGCGTCGCCCACGGCGACGAGGACCTTCACGATGGTGCCCTGCATCGGCACCGTGACCTGCCCTGAACCCGTCCCGGCCACGGCGGCGGCCGAGGCGCGCCTCGGCCTACCGGAGCGGGGCGAAGAGGCCACGGCGGTTCCCAGGTCGGGCACCCAGAGGCGAACCGAGTACCGCCGACCGTCGACCTCGGCCGTCACGTCGCGCTGGACGAGCGGGACATCATCCTCGCCGCCGGCCGCCGCCACCGTCTCGCCTGCGGCTGCGGCTCGACGTCGAGATCGCTCAGGTCGAGCACCTCTTCCACCCACTTGGTCGAGTGGGTGGACGCCGCGAAGTCGGGGTGGCTGAGGATCGCCACGTCGGCCGGCAAGGTCGTCGCCACGCCGGTGATGCGGGTCTCGCCGATGGCCCGGAGCATCCGCCGGCGTGCCGCCTCGCGATCGGGTGCCCACACGATGAGCTTGGCGATGAGGTTGTCGTAGTACTGCGACACGGTATCGCCGGCCTCGTAGCCGGCATCGAGGCGCACCCCCGGGCCAGCCGGCGCGTGGAACGAGGTCAGGGTGCCGGGAGAGGGCGAGAATCGTCCACCGCTCGGGTCCTCGGCGTTGATGCGGACCTCCATGGCATGCCCGTCCCGGCGGATGTCCTCCTGGCCGAAATCGAGCGCCTCCCCCGATGCGACCCGGATCTGCCAGGCCACCAGGTCGAGACCGGTGACGAGCTCGGTGACCGGGTGCTCGACCTGCAGGCGGGTGTTCATCTCCAGGAAATAGAAGTCGCCGTCCTGGAAGAGGAATTCGACCGTCCCCGCGTTGTAGTACCCGCACGCCTGGGAGACCTTGACCGCGGCCTCTCCCATGGCGCGGCGGACCTCGTCCGGGAAGGCAGGCGCGGGGCTCTCCTCGACCAGCTTCTGGTGGCGCCGCTGCGCCGAGCAGTCGCGTTCTCCGAGCCACAGCGTGGTTCCGTGCATGTCGCCGAGCACTTGCATCTCGACGTGACGCGGCCACGTCAGATACCGCTCGAGATAGATCTCGGGCCGTCCGAAGTAAGCCTGCGCCTCCCGGGCCGCGGACTCCATGGCCTCGGCCGCCTCGGCGGCCATGGCGACGACCTTCATGCCGCGTCCGCCGCCGCCGTACGCGGCCTTGATGGCGACCGGCCAGCCGTTCTCCTCACCGAACGCCACCACCTCGTCGGGGCTCTTCAGCGGTTGCGAGCGTCCGGGGACCCCGGCCACGCCCGCCTTCTCGGCGGCCAGCCGCGAGCTGATCTTGTCGCCCATCACCTCAATCGCCTCGGGCGGCGGGCCGATGAAGGTCACGCCGCGGTCGGTGATAGCCCGGGCGAAGTCGGTGTTCTCCGAGAAGAATCCGTAACCGGGGTGGACACCGTCGGCCCCGCTCTGCTCTATGGCGGAGAGGATGGCTTCGGTGTTGAGGTAGCTCTCCGCGGCCGTGTCGCCCCCGAGTGCGTAGGCCTCGTCGGCCATCCGCACGTGCAGCGCCTCACGGTCGAGGTTCGAGTACACGGCGACCGTGCCGATCCCCATCTCGCGACAGGTCCGGATGACCCGGACCGCGATCTCGCCGC
This sequence comes from uncultured Acidimicrobiaceae bacterium, assembly GCA_963822265.1. Lineage (GTDB taxonomy): Bacteria > Actinomycetota > Acidimicrobiia > Acidimicrobiales > RAAP-2 > Bog-473. Next base: position 251,364 of record CAWGHA010000040.1, on the reverse strand, counting down.
GGTTGGCGATCAGGATCTTCTGGAGCACGCTGGGCCTTTCCTTCGGATGAGCGACCCATCACAATTGCACGCGGCTTACAGTTCGTGCCATGTCGTCTCTCTGGGACGTCCGCCGCTTCGACGAGATCGACTCGACCAACCGCTACCTGCTGGAGGAGGCCCGGGCCGGCGCTCCGGCCGGTCTCGTTGCGGCAGCCAGGCACCAGACGGCCGGCCGGGGCCGGCTCGACCGGCGGTGGGAGTCCCCGCCGGGCGCGAACCTGCTGGTTTCGTTCCTGCTGCGCCCACGGTGCGAGCCCTCGGACCTCCATTTGTGCACCGCCGCCGTGGCGCTGGCGGCGCTGCAAGCGTGCCGGGACGTCGCCGGGGTCGAGGCCACGCTCAAGTGGCCCAACGACCTGCTCGTCGGCGAGTCCAAGCTGGCGGGGATCCTGGCCGAGGTCGATTTCGAGAGCGGTCCCCCCGCCGCGGTCGTGGTCGGGCTGGGTCTCAACGTGGCCTGGCCCGGCCCGCCCGGGGCCGGGGGCACCGATCTGGAGCAATCACGCGGTTCGCCGGTCGAACCCGAAGCCGTGCTCGGGGGGCTCCTCGACGCGCTGGCGCCCCGGGTGGCCCTGCTCGACCATGCGGCGGGGCGGGCCGCCCTGGCCGAGGAGCAGCGCCGCCGCTGCGCCACGCTCGGATCCCGGGTCCGGGTGACCCTCGAGGCGGAGCAGATCACCGGGACGGCGCGGGCCATCGACGACGCCGGCCAGCTCGTCGTCGACACCCCGGAGGGGCTCCGGACCGTGGCCGCGGGCGACGTCGTGCACCTGCGCCCCGATTGAGGCCGGCCACCCGGCGGGCACTAACTATGACCGCCTTATGCGCCTTCTCGTGACGGGAGGTGCCGGTTTCATCGGGTCGAACTTCGCCCGCTACTGGGTTGAACGGCACCCCGAGGACCACGTCGTCGTCTACGACGTCCTCACCTACGCCGGCAACCGACCCAACCTGTCCGACATCGAGGACCGCATCGTGTTCGTCCAGGGCGACGTCTGCGATCCCGAGGCCGCCGAGAAGGCGCTGCGATCCGAGGCCGTCGACACGGTCGTGCACTTCGCGGCCGAGTCCCACAACTCACTGGCGGTGCTGGACCCGGGGCTTTTCTTCCGCACCAACGTGCTCGGGACGCAGACCATGCTCGAGGCCGCCCGGCAGGCCGGTGTCTCGCGCTTCCACCACGTGTCGACGTGCGAGGTCTACGGGGACCTGCCGCTCGACACGGACGAGGTCTTCACCGAGGAGTCGCCGTACCGTCCCCGCACGCCTTACAACGCCAGCAAGGCGGGAGCGGACCATGCCGTGCGGGCGTACGCCGAGACGTACGGGCTCCCGGTCACGATCACCAACTGCGCCAACAACTACGGCCCGTACCAGTTCCCCGAGAAGCTGATTCCGCATTTCTGCGCGCTGGCGCTCGACGACCAGCCGCTCACCCTCTACGCCAGCACCGAGAACCGCCGGGAGTGGCTGCACGTGATCGACCACTGCACGGCCATCGACGCCGTCCTCGCGTCGGGCCGGGTCGGGGAGACCTACCACGTCGGGAGCGGGGTCGAGGCGTCGATCATGGAAGTGGCCGACCGCATCCTCGACGTCCTCGGCAAGCCCGACTCGTTGAAGCAGATCGTGCCGGACCGGCCCGGGCACGACCGGCGCTACGTGCTCGACTCGACCAAGCTCCGCCGCGAGCTGGGCTGGGCTCCGTCCGTGGACTGGGAGCAGGGGCTGGCCGAGTCCGTGACCTGGTACGCCGAGCACCGCGAGTGGTGGGAGCCCCTCCGGGCCAGGGCGCCGGTGGCGGAGGCCGGGTGGGGCGGCGCCGCCGGCGGGGCTTGACGTGCGGATCCTCGTCACGGGCGCAGACGGCCAGCTCGGGCGCGACCTGATCGACGCCCTGGCCGGGCGAGTGCCCGCGGGCGGGCGGCGGTGCGCGCTGCTCGGTCCGGAGGGACCGCGCCCGTGGCTGGACCACGAGGTGCTCGGCACCGACATCGGCGACATGCCGGTCGACGACCGGGACGCCGTCGCGCAGACCGTGATGTCGTTCCGCCCCGATCTCGTCCTGCATGGCGGCGCCCTCACGGCGGTCGACCGCTGCGAGACCGAGCCCGAGCTGGCCTACGCCGTCAACGCGATCGGGACGCGCCATGTCGCCGAGGCCGCCGCGCTCGCCGGCGCCCACCTCGTCTACGTCTCGACGGACTACGTCTTCGACGGAACGTCGGAACAGCCCTACCGCGAGTGGGACCCGCCGTGCCCGACCTCGGTGTACGGCCGGTCCAAGCTGGCGGGCGAGCTGGAGTGCCGGCCGGGGTCGACCATCGTGCGCACCAGCTGGGTCTGTGGAGCCCACGGGTCGAACATCGTCGCCACCGCGCTCCGTCTGGCCCGCGGCGACGGCGAGCTCCGCTTCATCGACGACCAGCGCGGCTCGCCGACGTTCACCGCCGACCTGGCCCCCGCCATCGTCACCCTCGGTCTGGACCGCCGTCCCGGCACGTTCCACGTCACGAATTCCGGGGCCACCACCTGGTGGGGTCTGGTGCGAGCGTCCCTCGCCGCGGCGGGCGCGGATCCCGAGAGGGTCCGGCCCATCACGACGGCGGAGCTCGACCCGCCACGCCCCGCACCGCGCCCGGCCTACTCGGTCCTCGACAACCTGGCGCTGCGCTTGAGCGGACTCCCGGCGCTGCCCGACTGGCAGGACGGGCTGGCCCGACTCGTCCCCGCGCTGCTCTCGGCGGAGGCCCCGGCCGCCGTCCCGGCGGGATCGGCATCGTGAGCGGGCGCGGGAACGGGCGCGTCTCGCGCACCGTGGCCGTGATCGGTGCGGGCTACGTCGGCTTGCCCACGGCAGCCACGCTGGCCCACTTCGGACATACGGTCGTCCTGGCCGAGCGCGACCCCGCTCGACTGGCGGCGCTGCATGGAGGTCGTATGCCCATCGTCGAGGCGGGGCTCGACGAGCTCGTCGCCGGATGTGTCGCCGCGGGCAGACTCCGCTTCACCGGCTCGGCCACCGAGGCGGTCGCCGGCGCCCGCTTCGTCTTCCTCTGCGTGGCCACCCCACAGAGCCCGGACGGATCGGCCGACCTCTCCTTCGTGGAGGCCGCGGCCAAGGAGATCGGCCCGCACTTGTCATCCGGTTCGATCGTGGTCAACAAGTCGACGGTGCCGGTCGGCTCGGCGACCATGGTGGAGCAGGTGATCGGGCGCCCGGACGTGAGCGTCGTCTCCAACCCCGAGTTCTTGCGTGAGGGCACGGCCGTTCTCGACAGCCTCCACCCGGACCGGATCGTGGTGGGCGCCGACGACAGCCACGCGGCGGCGATGGTCGGTGAGCTGTTCTCCACCACCGGGGCGCCGCTGATCGTGACGGACGCCACGACGTCGGAGACGATCAAGTACGCCTCCAACGCGTTCTTGGCTACGAAGCTGAGCTTCGTCAACGCACTCGCCGGGCTGTGCGAGGAGGTCGGCGCCGACGCGCGCGACGTGCTGCTCGGGCTCGGCTACGACAAGCGCATCGGTTTCGAGTTCCTGCGTCCCGGACCGGGTTGGGGCGGGTCCTGCCTGCCCAAGGACACCCGAGCGCTCCTGCACATCGCCGGCGAGGCCGGATACGACTTCTCGCTGCTGGCGGGCGCCATCGAGTCGAACGAACAGCAGCTCGTGCGGGTGGTCTCCAAGGTCGCCGAGGCTTGCTGCGGGACCGTCCGGGGGGCGACGCTGGCGGTCTGGGGGCTGACGTTCAAGGCCAACACCGACGACCGGCGGGACTCGCCGAGCCTCGAGGTCTGCCATCGCCTGGCGACGCTCGGGGCCACCGTGCAGGCCTTCGACCCGACGGTCGACCCCGACACCGAGGCGGAGGACCTGGACGGGTTGCAGCTGAGCGGCGATCCCTACGAGGCCGTGGCCGGGGCGCAGGTGCTGGTCGTGCTGACCGAGTGGGACGAGTTCCGCTGGCTCGACTTCTCCCGCGTCCTGGGGGCCATGCGCCAACCCTCCATCGTGGACGCGCGCAACCTGCTCGACCCCGCCGCCCTGCGCCGCATGGGGTTCACCTACACCGGGATCGGCCGAAGATGAGCCGCGTCGTGGTTGCCGGGGGCGCCGGGTTCCTCGGGTCGCACCTCTGCGACCATCTCCTCGCCCGCGGCGACAGCGTGGTCTGCCTCGACGACCTCTCCACCGGCTCCAAGGACAACGTCGCCCACCTCATGGGGCACGAACGCTTCACCATGGTGGTGCAGGACGCCTCCGTGAACGTCGACATCGAAGGAGGGCCGGTCGATGCCGTGTGCAACCTCGCTTCGCCCGCCTCGCCCCCGGCCTACCTGGCCCGGCCGCTGGCCACGCTGGCCGTCGGCAGCGAGGGCACGCGCCGCCTGCTCGAGTTGGCCCATGCGCACCGGGCACGGTTCCTCATGGCGTCGACCAGCGAGATCTACGGGGACCCCGAGGTGCACCCCCAGGTCGAGTCGTACCGCGGCAACGTGGACCCGACCGGGCCCCGCAGCGTCTACGACGAGGCCAAGCGGTTCGCCGAGAGCCTGACGATGGCCATGCACCGCGCCCACGGGGTCGACGTGGGCATCGCCCGCATCTTCAACACCTACGGACCCAGGCTCTCCCCGGGCGACGGGAGGGTCGTGTCCAACTTCGTCGTGCAGGCCCTGCGCGGGGAGCCGCTGACGGTGTACGGCGACGGTTCGCAGACCCGCAGCTTCTGCTACGTCGAGGACGAGGTCAAAGGGCTCCTCGCCCTCCTCGACTCGGATCTCACCGGCCCGGTCAACATCGGCAACCCCGACGAGCGCTCCATGCTCGACCTGGCGCACTTCGTCCTGGAGGTCACGGGTTCGCACTCGGCCATGGAGCACCGCCCGCTGCCGACGGACGATCCGACGCGCCGGTGCCCCGACATCACGCTGGCCCGCCGCGCCCTCGGTTGGGAACCCACCATCGACCTGCGCGAGGGCATTGCGCGGACGATCGAGTACTTCTCTGAGAGAGTGGGAGCCTAATGACCGAGGCCCTGGACAGCGACCTGCCGCCCGTGCGGACGTACGAGTCGCTCACCGTCATCACGCCGGTCTACAACGAGCGGAGGACGGTGGCCGAGGTCATCCGGCGGATGCGGGCAGTCGAGCTCCCGCTCGTGCTGCAGGTGATCGTGGTCGACGACGGGTCGAGCGACGGTTCCGACAAGGTGCTCGGCGCGCTCGAGGACTCGACCGTCCACGTCATCCGTCACGCGGTCAACCAGGGAAAGGGGGCAGCCATCCGGACCGGGTTGGCGGAGGCGCGCGGGGACCTGGTGCTGATTCAGGATGCCGACCTCGAGTACGACCCGGGTGACTGGCCCCGGCTGCTCGACCCGGTCCTCAAGGGGAAGGCCAGGGTCGTCTACGGAAGCAGGTTCACCGGAGAGCGGAAGAACATGCTGCCCCTGCACTGGTTCGGCAACCGCTTGCTCTCGCTCGTCACCAACGTGCTCTACCGCTCGACGCTCTCGGACATGGAGACCTGTTACAAGCTCTTCGACGCCCAGGTGCTCGACGGGCTGACGATCGTCTCCGACCGGTTCGACTTCGAACCGGAGATCACGGCCAAGGTGCTTCGACGCGGGTACCGGATTTACGAGGTGCCGATCTCCTACGCCGGACGGGAGTTCGACGAGGGAAAGAAGATCACGTGGCGCGACGGCGTGAGCGCGCTCAGGGCGCTGATCAAATTCCGCTTCACCAAGGACTTCTGAGGCGCTCGTGCCCGGCGTGATCGGCGCGGTGGTGGTCGACCACGACGCCGGGGTCCTTGTTGACGGATCCGTTCGGTCGCTCCTGGCCGAAGGAGCGGATCCGATCGTCGTCGTCGAGAACGGAAAACCCGGCAGCGTCGAGACCGCATTGGGCCCGGTGCTCGACGCCAGCCCGGCCCCGCCCGTGCGCATCGTGCGGCCGGGGCGCAACCTCGGGTTCGGTTCCGGCGTGAACCGCGGTCTGGCCGCCCTGGCGGGGGAGGAGCGACCGCCCGAATGGGTGCTCGTCTCGAACCCCGACCTCGTCGTGCACCCCGGCGCGCTCGACACGCTCCGGAGCGCGCTCGAATCCAACCCGGCCTGGGCGCTGGTCGGGCCGCGGATCCTCACCGAGGCGGGGGACGTGTACCCGTCGTCGCGGCGGTTCCCCTCCCCGGTCGACGCGGCCGGGCACGCCCTCCTCGCGCCGTTCAAGCCCGAGAACCGCTTCACCCGCCGGTACCGCCCCGGGGCGCCCGCCGGCGACGTCGTGGCCGGCGCCGACTGGGTCTCGGGATCGTGCTTCCTGGCGCGTCGCCAGGCGCTCGAGGAGCTCGGCGGCTTCGACGAGGCGTACTTCATGTACAACGAGGACATGGACCTGTGTTGGCGGGCCCACCACCAGGGGTGGGGGGTGGGGTTCGCCGGGTCCGCCCTGGTGACCCACATCGGGGGGGTGAGCACGTCGCGCCACCCCTACCGCATGCTGGTGGCCCACCATCGATCGGCGCTGCGCTTCAGCGTGCGCACGACCGATGGATGGCGCCGCGTCTCGCTGCCCCTGGCCGCGGTCGTCCTCGCGGCGCGTCTGGCCGCGGCCGCGGCCCGCCAGGCCCTGTCGCCATAGCCGTGACCGCCGGTCGACGCGCGCTGGCGCTCGCCGCCGCCGCGGCCGTCGCGTGCGGCGCGGTGGCGCTGGCGGTCGCTGCGGCGTCGCCGGCTCCGGGGCCGCGGCACCGACCGCTGCGCATTGAGCCGGAGGTCAACTTCGCCCTCCCGCCCACCACCGCAGGCTGCGCGACGACGACGACGCCGGCGTCGGCCGGCGTGGTGGTCCCGATGACGGTCAGCACGGTGGCCGGCCAGGTGGCCGAGACCGTGAACGTCTGCATCGACGGCCAGGGCCCGTTCCCGTTCGTGCTCGACTCGGGTGCGGGGCAGTCGAGCATCGACGCCGGCCTGGCGGATCGGCTCCACCTCCCCGTCACCGGGCCTCCCACTCAGTTCGAAGGGGTCGGCTGCAGCGGCCGATCGCGGCCGGTCGGCGTCGCCGCCTGGTCCCTCGAAGGCGTCAGCCTCGCCGCTCAGGTCTTGAGCGCGGGCAGGATGCCCCAGCTGGGCGGCCGGGGCGAGCCGGTCGGTCTACTCGGGTCCGACGTCTTGTCCCGCTTCGGCGCCGTACGCCTCGATTTCGCCCGAGGCCAGCTGGTGCTCGGGGGTCCAGAAGGCCCGCCGCCCAGCGCGGGGACACCCGTCGCAGGCCCCGTCGGGCCCCCGCCGCCGGCTTTTCTGACCGACGGCGGGTCCGGCACCACGGTGCCCGTGACCGTCGTCACGGACCCCGGGGACGTCTCCGTCGGCGTGCAGGTGAGGTTCGGCTCCGGACCATGGCTCAGCTTCATCGTCGACACGGGCTCGTCCCAGTCCGTCGTGGCGGCGGCTGTCGCCACCGCGCAGGGGCTGGCGTCCACGAACCTGGCTCAACGCCAGGCGACGGTGTGCTCGACCATCACCGTGCCGCTCGTACGCAGCGGCCGGTGGTCCGTCCCCGCCCGGGCGCTGAGGCCCCAGCTCCTCGACGCCGCCAATTTCGGCCCCATCGGCGTCGGCATCGACGGTCTGGTGGGATCGGACCAGTTGAAACACTTCGGTTGGGTGGTGCTCGACTACCGCGGCGGGCGTCTCGTGCTCGGGACGCCCTGACTGCCGACCAGCGGGCCTGGCTTCAGTCCTCGGGTCCCGACAGCCCCAGCATGTCGGTGACGCCGTGGTCGCGCCCGGCGGTGTAGCCCCCGTCGACCGGCAAGGCGTGGCCGGTGACGAACGACGCGTCGTCGGAGAGCAAGAACGCGGCCACCGACGCGATCTCCTCGGGCCGGCCCATGCGCCGGCCCAACTTGTGCTCGTGGACGATGTCGGCCAGCGTCTCCTCCATCCCCGGGCCGCCGAAGATGGAGTCGGTCATGGGTGTGGCGATGAAGCCGGGGCAGATCGCGTTCACGCGGATGCCGCGTCCGGCATAGTCGATGGCCATGTTCTTCGTCAGGAGGACGACGCCGCCTTTGGACGCGCTGTACGCGCTCCCACCGGCCGTCCCTTCCAGGCCCTCGATGCTGGCCAGGGTCACCACCGACCCCCGGCGCCCGTCGTGCGCCGGCTGCGCCAGCATCTGCGCAATGGCGTGCTTCGCCATCAGGAAGGTGCCGGTCAGGTTCACGGCCAGGACCCGCGCCCACTCCTCGGCCGGGAGCATGTGCACCGGCCCGCCGCCCGCCACCCCGGCGGCGTGGACCAGTCCGTCGAGGGTGCCGCCGAACGCGACGGCCGCCTCGACCAGAGCGGAGACCGATCCCTCGTCGGTGACGTCGGTCGACCGGAACTCCCACCTCCCCTCGCCCGGCGGGTCCGCCGGCGCGACGTCGGCCCCGACGACCGCTGCCCCCTCTTGGAGCAACCGTGACGCAGTGGCCCGGCCGATCCCCGAGGCGGCACCGGTCACGATGTACGTCCGGCCGCCCAATCCACGCACGTGGCACCTCCGACTCTTTTGCGCCCGGGTGACCCCGGCTGATAGGAGCAGTGCACATGTCTAGCGCCGGGGGCGAGCCCCCGGACTCACCGGCCAGGGGGGAGCACCAGCCATGAAGTTCGCTCTGTTCTACGAGATCCCGGTCCCGCGGCCGTGGGAGCCCGACAGCGAGCTGATCGCGTACCAGAACACGCTCGAGCAGGCCATTGCCGGCGACCGGTTCGGCTGGGACGCCTTCTGGACGGTGGAGCACCACTTCCTGCAGGAGTACTCGCACTGCTCGAACCCCGAGGTGCTCTACGGGGCGATCGCGGCACGCACCGAGCGCATCCGCCTGGGCTACGGCGTGCGCCTCATGCCCAAGCCCTACAACCACCCCGTCCGCACGGCCGAGTCCGTCGCCGTCCTCGACCTGCTCTCGAACGGGCGGGTCGACCTCGGCACCGGGCGCTCCGCCACCCGGATGGAGCTCGAGGGGTTCGGCATCGACCCCGCCGAGAGCCGTCGCATGTGGCAGGAGGCCATCGGCCACATCGTCGGCTGCTGGACCAACGACGAGTACGAGTTCGCGGGCAAGTACTGGGAGATGCCCCGGCGCCGGGTGCAGCCCAAGCCGTGGCAGAAGCCGCACCCGCCCCTGTGGGGCGCGACGACCAGCGACGACGGGCACGCGCAGGTGGGAGAGCTCGGCTTGGGCCTGTGCTCGTTCGCCGTCGGGTTGCCGCCGTCGGAGGTCAAGCGCAAGATCGACATCTACCGCGAGGCCGTGGGCCGCTGCAACGAGCCGATCGGGTCCTTCGTGAACAACCAGGCGGCGACCTTCACCATGGCCATCTGCGCGCCTGATCGCGACGAAGGCGATGGCCGAGGCGCGCGAATCCTTCGAGTGGTATCCCAAGACGGGTGCCCGCCAGATCGCCACGCTCACCGACTGGATGGAGGAGCGCAACCAGGAGCTCGGTACGTACTCCTACGCGGCGGAGATGAAGAGCCGCGACGACGAGGGCATGCTCGACCTCATCAGCCTCGAATACCTGACGGACTCGGGGGCCTGCGTGCTCGGTACGCCCGAAGAATGCCTGGAGGCATGCCGCCAGTACGAGGAGGCCGGTGTCGACCTGCTGCTCTGCCTGGTCAACCCGTACAAGATCTCTCACGAGTCGGTGATGCAGACCATTGAGCTCATCGGCAACGAGGTCATCCCGGCCTTCCGGCGCTGAGGTCGTCGGTCCATCCGGGCGCTGAGCGCGTCCGGATGGGGGTTCGGCTCTAAGGAATCAACGCGATCTTGCCCACGGTGCGCCGCCCGAGCAGATCTTCGAGCGCCGCCGCCACATCGTCGAGCGGGTACTCGGCGGGACGCACGGGGTCGAGCCTCCCGTCGGCCACCATGGCGAGCAGATCGGCCAGCAGCGCGCTCTGGCCCTCGGCGTGCGTCATGGCCCAGATCCCCCAGTCGATGCCGATGACGCACCGGTTGCGCAGCAGGACCTGGTTGAGGGGGAGGGACGGGATCTCGCCCGAAGCGAACCCGATGACCAGGTAGCGGCCCCCGTCTCCGAGCGCGCGCAGGGACGGCTCGGCCAGTGGGCCTCCCACCGGGTCGAGCACCACGTCGACACCCGTGCCGCCGGCCCACGCCCGGGCCGCGTCCTTGACGGCATCGGTGGCCGGATCGAGCACGGCGTCGGCGCCGGCAGCCAGCGCCGCGTCGCGCTTCGCTGCCGTGGAGGCGACCCCGAGCACGCGGCAGCCGAGCGCCCGCGCCACGCCTATGGCGGCCGACCCCACCCCGCCTCCGGCGCCGAGCACGAGCACCCGCTCACCCCGGCCCACGCCGGCGCGCTGGCGCAGCGCGAACAGGCTCGTGCTGTAGCTCTGGGTGAAGGTCGCCGCCGCGGCGCGTCGAGGACGTCGGGAATGCGTGTCACCGCGGTCGCCCGGGCTACGACACGGCTGGCGTAGCCGCCGAGCCCAGCCGAGACCAGGACGCGCTGTCCCACCTCCATGCCGGACACCTCGGAACCCGTCGCGATGACACGACCAGCCGACTCGGTCCCGGGCACGAAGGGCACCGCGGGCTTGATCTGATACCGGCCGGCGACGAAGAGGGCGTCGACGTAGTTGACCCCGGCCGCCTCCACCTCCACCACCACCCCGTCCGCTCCCGCCTCAGGGTCGGGCCGCTCCTCCACGCGCAACAGCGACGGCGGGCCGAGCTCGTGGCAGACGACGGCGCGCACATCGCGCACGCTAGTGGTGGGGGGCCGACCGGAGCTGCCCGCCGCACACCCGCCGTGTCACACTCTGACGGTGACGGGTGACCGTGACGTTTTCCTGTCCACGACCCCGGCCTGATTAAGTGCCCGATATCCGCCGCGCCCGTCCCGACGAGCTGGCGCGGCTGCCGCCGATTGAGGCGGCGGCCGACACGATGTTCCTCTCGCTCGGCATCGGTCCGCTGCCGGACCCGGGCAGCGTCGACGACCTGGCCGCGGCCTTGGTGGTGCTGGTGGACGCCGACGGGCCGACCGGGTTCGCCCGCATCGACGAGCTGGCGGGAGGAGCCCACCTGGAGCAGCTGTCGGTCCATCCCGATCACGGGCGTCGGGGTACCGGGCGCGCCCTGTTGCGCGCCGCGTGCGACTGGGCCGCGGGCAACGGCTACGCCGGGCTGACCCTGGCCACCTATCGCGATGTGCCCTGGAACGGCCCGTTCTACGCGTCGGAAGGCTTCGTCGAGGTCGGCCCGGTCGACGAGTGGTACGCCGCGGCGCGGCCTCCCGCCCGAGGAGCCTGTGATGACACGCTTCGGTGCCCGGGTGCTCATGGTGCGCCGCCCGTGAGCGCGGCGTAGCGGAAGCACCCGACCAGGTGGTCGTTCACCAACCCGGCCGCCTGCATGTGGGCATAGACGATGGTCGGGCCGACGAAGCCGAAGCCGCGGCGGCGCAGGTCCTTGCTCAGCGCCTCGGACTCGGCGGACGATGCGGGCAGCTGATCGATCCGCCGGTAGCGGTTCACCTTGGGCGCGCCCCCCACGAAGTCCCAGACGTACGTGTCGAAGGAGCCGAACTCCCCCTGCACGGCGAGAAAAGCGCGGGCGTTGCGGACCGTCGACTCCACCTTGGCCCGGTTGCGGATGATGCCGGGGTCGGAGAGGAGCTTCTCCCTCCGCGCCGGGGTGAAGCGGGCCACCTTGGCCGGGTCGAAGCCGGCGAACGCCTTGCGGTAGCCGGCGCGCCGCTTCAAGATCGTCGACCAGCTCAGCCCGGCCTGGGCCCCTTCGAGCACGAGGAACTCGAAGTGGGTCAGGTCGTCGTGCACCGGGACGCCCCACTCCGTGTCGTGGTACTCCGTCATGGCCGGGTCCGTGCCCACCCATTCGCAGCGCCGCAGGGTTTCGTTCACGCGCTCACCGTAAGCCAGCGGGCCGATGCCCGGCGAACAGCCGTGCCGCAACGCTGCGAGGCGCGACCAGCAGGTACGGAGAGTGCCACCCGCGTGCGCGGCCCGTTGTTCGACATGTCTCGAAGTAGCGTGATGTCTAGGCGTGGGGCCTCGAGCCTGCCAGAAGGGCATAGACCTCCATCATCGGTGCCGTGTCGTTCAAGAAGGAGGAGCCACCGGAGAAGAGGCCCGTGGCCGGATCGCGACGTTGGTTCCACATTCGATCTGCGTACTCTTCGGCCAGGCTCAGATACGCCGGATTCGGCTCGACCTCATTGAGGAGGAGCAGGTTCCTGAAGAAGACGGCGTTGAAGGCGGCGTCCTGACCGACGAGACGATCGAGCGAGAAGTGCCCGAGCGAGGACTCCGCGGTCTCGCGGGCCTGCGAGAGGTAGTCGGCGTCACCCGTGGCTTGGTGCAGCAAGACGCCGGCACCGATCATCGTGCCCTGGTTGTAGCTCCAGACGTCGGGGAGCACGGTGCCGTTCGGCGCGATCTGGTCGTGGTACAGGCCATCTTCCCCACGAAGGGTCCCGTGAACCCAGGCATAGATCCGCTTGGACCAGTCGAGCGCCGGGGCATCCCCGTCGCGGATAGCGATGAGCGCCGCGAGCTCCGCCACGGGAGCATTGGAGCAGGTGTTGCGTGACGTGTTGGAGGCCGGCACTTTCCAGCGAATACCGCCGGGATGGCTCCACCCCTGGTCGGTCGACCACCCGGTCAGGACGAACCGCAGAACCCTGCGACTCAGCTCGACGACGCGATCGTCTCGGATCAGTTCGTAGTGACGGCACAGCGCGAGGCCGAGCCACGTGTTGTCGTCGTAATAGACGTCGCCACCTCGGCCATGTGGGAACACCGCGGCCGATTCGAAGCCGACAGGGTCGCGGCCGGTGAGGGCCGACCGCCGGTGTCGCTGGTATGAACCGAGCCCATGCAGAAAGCCCGTCAGCGATGCGCGCGCCCGCTCTTGTCCCGGGAGTGCGGCCAGCGTGCACGTCGCCGACCATGCGTCGGCATACGCCCAGAGAGCCTCGTTGGCCCGTAACAGCCACCACCTGTGGCGACCCCACAACCGGGTGCGCGTGCTGAAGAGCGACTCGGCGGACAACGCCTCGAAGGTCTCAGCGGCCCGTGCAACGTGCACGTCGTCAGTCATCAGTCCACCCTGGGCCGACGCTCATTCACCCCACCGTAGGACGATCCGGTGCGCCGATGCGGTACAGCACGTGTCGCCGCAACGGGCTGCTTTCGGGGAGCGCGGGGTGGTCGAAGTCGCCGGCCGGGTCGCGCACCATGCCGATGCGCTCCATGACCGCCTGAGAGCGGGTGTTCGACGTCGTGGTGAAGGCGACGATCTCGTCGACGCCCGCCGCGAAGCCGGCGTCGAGCGACGCCCTCGCCGCCTCGGTGGCGTAGCCCTGGCCCCAATGGTCGGGATGCAGCCGCCATCCGACCTCGACCGCGGGAGCGCAGGGCAGTCTCGGCGGCACACGGTGCAACCCGACCATGCCGATGAGCGCGGGGCTGCGCCGCTCGGAAACGGCCCAGAAGCTCCATCCCTCACGCGCCATCTCGGCCGTGTACCGGTCGATCATGGCGTCGCTCTCCGCCCTCGTCGCTTCCAGGCCCAGCGACGCCACCACGAGCGGGTGCGCGTTGAGATCGGAGAACGGCTGCCGGTCCGCGTCCTCGAACGGTCGCAGTACGAGTCTCGGCGTCGTGAGGACCGCCGGACCCCGACCGCTCGGCGTCCCCCCGCCCCGCCCCAGGGCTACGCCTCCTTGAGCGCGGTCTCGGCCGCCCACCGGTAGTCCGCCTTGCCCGATGGCGACCGCTGAATGTGCTCGACGAACACGACGGCCTTCGGCAGCTTGTAGCGGGCGATGTGGGCCGAGGCGTGTTCGGCGATGGAGGCGGTGTCGGCGTCGACGCCCGGCGTGAGCTGGACGACCGCCACCACCTCGGATCCCCAGCGCTCGGAGGGCCGCCCGGTCACCACCACGTCGGCCACCGCCGGATGGCCGGCGATGGCCCGCTCCACCTCCTCGACGAAGATCTTCTCGCCCCCGGAGTTCACCGTCACCGAGTCGCGGCCGAGCAGCTCAACCTGCCCGTCCGCCCGGTGCCGCGCCCGGTCTCCGGGAATGGAGTAGCGCACCCCGCCGATCACGGGGAAAGTGCGCACCGTCTTGTCGGGGTCTCCGAGATACCCGAGCGGCACGCTCCCGGTCTGCGCCAGCCACCCGTTTCCCTCGTGTCCGGGCTGAAGCACCTGCTGGAACGACTCGTCGACCACGACCGTGCCGGGACCGGGAAGGAACGAGCCCACCTCGACGGGGTCGACGGAGGTGGCGTGCATCTGCGCCCCGGTTTCCGAGGACCCGGCCGAGTCCGAGATCACGAGGTCGGGCAGGCGTTCCATCGCCATGGCGCGCACGGCCGGAGTGAGGGGCGCGCCGCCGTTGCCCACGGCGAAGAAGGACGAGAGGTCGTACTGCTTGCGGTCGAGCTGGAGCAGGAGCGGCCGCAGGACCGCATCACCCACGACGGTCATGGTGTTGGCCCGCTCGCGCTCGACGGTCGACCACACGTCGTCGGGGTCGACCCGTCGCGGGTCGTCCGGGAAGACGATCGTTGCGCCCTGGGCCATGAGCATGAAGGCTGCCCACTGCGCCGCGCCGTGCATCAGCGGGGGCAGGAGCAGCAGCCGGAGCGGGAAGCTCTCGGCCAGCCGCGCCGTGATGTCCTCGTAGCTGGTCACGATCTCCCAGGTGCCCACCTTCCTGCCGCCCATGGCGGCCATGAAGATGTCGTGCTGGCGCCACAGCACTCCCTTGGGCATGCCGGTCGTGCCCCCCGTGTAGAGGATGTAGAGGTCGTCGGGGGAGGGGTCGACCGGGGCTCCGGCGGGATCGCCTTCGGCGAGGGCCTCCTCGTACGCCACCGCCCCGTCGAGGAGGGGGTGGCCCGATTCGTCTGCCACCTGGAGCAGCACGTCGGGCGGCGAGCTCAGCTCGGGCAGCACCTCGGCGAACGTCGGCGCGAGCGAAGCGTGGAGGATCAGGGCACGGGGCTTTGCGTCGTCGAGCAGGTAGCGCAGCTCCTCGCCGACGTAGCGGTAGTTGACGTTGAACGGGGCGACCCGGGCCCGGTACGAGCCGAGCATGCCTTCCAAGTACTCGTTGCCGTTGTAGAGGGCGAGGGCCACGTGGTCCTGGCCCGACTCCCATCCCCGCAGCCGGTCGCGCTCGCGGTGCGTCCGCAGGCCGCGGCCGTGCAGGTAGGAGGCCAGGCGGCGCGACCGCTCGGCCACCTCGGCGTACGAGAGGCGCCGGTCGCGCCACACGACGCACTCCCGGTCGGCCATGGACTCGACCAGGGTGTCGAAGGCCTTGGCCAGGTTGAACTGCACGGCCGGCTGCGGTTGCGCCGACATCGGTTGGGCGGTCTCGGGCACGGGCGCAGACTAGCGGCGCAACCCGCTGGGACCGCTGGAAACCATGCGAGGTCCTTGTCCGAAATCTGGGTTGCAAACTACGATGCCCCGAACCCGCCGGCCAAAGGGCGGGCGGAGAGTGGCTCGTGCCCGGGCAGGGATGCGGACGGAGAAGGGGGAGTCAGATGAATGGAGCCAGCGGTCGGGCTCTCGTGGTGGCCGGGGTCGTCGCGCTCGTGAGCACGGTCGGCTTCAGCGGTCCGGCGTCGGCCACGCGGCCGGACCCGTCGTCCGCCACCCGTATCGAATCGTGCCCGAGCGGTTCGGGGAGCGCGGACTACTCCCCGGGAGTCTCGTTCGACCCCGTCGTCCAGACCATCACCGTTCCGTCGGCGACGGGGCCTGCGACGACCTTCTCCGGCTGCAAAGGCACCGATCCCTCGGTGACGTCGGGCACCGTCACCGGGACCTTCACGACGGCGCAGGCGATCAGCTGCTCCTTCCCGGTCGAGCCCAACGGCACGCTCTACGCCTCAGGAACGGCGACGATCGCGTGGAACAACGGCCGCAGTTCCTCCGGTCCGGCGAAGATCGATGCAGACGGCCAGACTCAGCAAGGCATTCTCGTGATCGACATCACAAATGGCGAATTCTCTGGAACGTCGAGTCACCCGCACTCGGCGCGGGCGACCTTCTTCTTCCAACCGGCCAACGGCACCTGCCCGTTCACGACCGTGGACGCGTCGTTGATCTCGAAGTTCAAGATCAAGTCGTAGCGCGCCACCGCGCCCGCATGGTGGACCAGGACACGCTTTACCATCACCTTCCATCGGGCCGCTGCCATCGGCAATGATCGCGGCGTGGACCTCACGAATCCTGCCACCGGTGAGGCCATCAGGACCGTCGAGGGCCTGAGCGCCGACGAGACGGACGCCGCCATCCGCCGCGCCGCCGGCGCTTTCGAGCCGTGGCGCGTCGTCGCGCCGGGCGACCGGGCGCGGCTGCTCCGGCGTTTCGCCGACGCCGTCGACGGAGCCCAAGAGGAGCTGGCCGCCCTGGAGGTGGCCAACGCCGGCCACGTGATCGGGAACGCGCGGTGGGAGGCCGGGAACGTCCGTGACGTGATTGAGTACTACGCCGCCGCGCCGGAGCGCCTGACGGGCCGCCAGATCCCCGTCCCCGGCGGCATCGACGTCACGTTCCACGAGCCGCTCGGCGTGGTCGGCGTCATCGTGCCGTGGAACTTCCCCATGGCCATCGCCGGGTGGGGCTTCGCCCCAGCGCTGGCCGCGGGCAACACGGTCGTCCTCAAGCCGGCCGAGCTCACCCCGCTCAGCGCGCTGCGCATCGGCGAGCTCGCGCTCGAGGCGGGGCTGCCCGAGGGCGTGCTCCAGGTCCTGCCGGGCAAGGGGAGCGTGGTCGGCGAACGCTTCGTCTCGCATCCCGCGGTGCGCAAGGTGTGCTTCACCGGCTCGACCGAGGTGGGACGCGAGATCATGGCGGGCTGCGCGCGCCAGATCAAGCGGGTGACCCTCGAACTGGGCGGCAAGAGCGCCAACATCGTCTTCTCCGACGCCGACCTCGAGCTCGCCGCCGCCCGCGCCCCCTCCGGGGTCTTCGACAACGCCGGGCAGGACTGCTGTGCCCGCTCGCGCATCCTGGTGGAGCGCAGCGTGTACGACCGCTTCCTCGAACTGCTCGAGCCGGCCGTGACCGGCGTCGTCGTGGGCGACCCCACCCTCGAGGCAACCGAGATGGGCCCGCTCATTTCGGAGTCGCACCTCGCCACCGTGGCCTCGTTCGTGCCCGACGGTGCCCCGGTGGCCGTGCGCGGCAGCTGTCCGGACGGACCGGGCAACTGGTTCGCCCCGACCGTGCTGGCGCCCGTCGATCCCGTCGACCGGGCGGCCACCGAGGAGATCTTCGGACCGGTGGTCGTGGTCATCCCGTTCGAGGACGAGGAGGACGCGGTCCGCCTGGCCAACGACACCCCGTACGGTCTGTCGGGCTCGTTGTGGACGCGTGACGTGGGTCGGGCCATGCGCGTGGCCCGGGCCGTCGAGACGGGGACGCTGTCGGTGAATTCGCACAGCTCCGTGCGCTACTGGACCCCTTTCGGCGGGGCCAAGCAGTCGGGCATCGGCCGCGAGCTCGGACCCGATGCGCTCGACGGGTTCACCGACGTGAAGAACGTCTTCATCAGCTCGGAGTGAGCGGGCCCTTCACGCGGGAACCCGCGCCGGGGCCCGCGACGCGACCTGCGACCGAAGGAGAGGACACGACGTGAGCGACGTGAGCAGCGGTACCGACGGCATCCCCTACGCGCACCGGCTGGCCGGCCGCGTGGCCGTGGTCACGGGAGGGGCCAGTGGCATCGGGCGAGCCATGTGCGAGCGTTTCGCCAGCGAGGGCGCCATCGTCGTCGTGGTGGACGTGGACGAGTTCGCGGGCGGCGAGGTGGCCGCTTCGGTGGGCGGGAAGTTCCTCAGGGCCGACGTGACCTCCGCCACCGAGGTCGAGGAGCTGTACGGGGCGGTCGCCGCCGAATTCGGCCACATCGACGTGTGTTGCAACAACGCGGGGATAAGCCCGCCCGACGACGACTCGATCCTCGAGACCGGTCTCGACGCGTGGGAACGGGTACAGCGGGTGAACCTGACGTCGGTGTACCTGTGCTGCAAGCACGCGCTGCCGCATCTGCTGGCCCGTGGCCGCGGCTCCATCGTCAACACAGCGTCCTTCGTCGCGGTGTTGGGCGCGGCGACGAGCCAGATCAGCTACACCGCGTCGAAGGGCGGCGTGCTCGCCCTGTCCCGCGAGCTCGGCGTGCAATTCGCCCGACAGGGCGTGCGCGTCAACGCGCTCTGCCCAGGTCCCGTCAACACGCCTTTGCTCCAGGAGCTCTTCGCCAAGGATCCCGAGCGCGCGGCCCGCCGCCTGGTCCACATCCCCATGGGGCGTTTCGGCGAGGCCAGCGAGATCGCGGCGGCGGCGGCGTTCCTGGCCAGCGACGACTCGTCCTTCATGACAGCCGCGACCTTCCTCGTGGACGGCGGGATCTCCGGCGCCTACGTGACCCCGCTCTGACCGCCAGGGCTTGGCGGGGCGGGCTGCACCATGGGTCGGGCTGCACCATGGGGATGAGTTGGGGACGGCGGCGCCCGATACTGGGGACGACCGCGAGAAAGATGGGGAGAACGTCTGGATTTCGCGGATGTCCATTGACCTTGTGTGACCAGAAGCGCAACCTGTTCCCAGTTCGGAATCGACAGCACACCGAACCTCAAGCGAACACCGAGAGGTGGGAGCGAGGGAAGCCCGAAGGGAAGCCGCAAGGACCAACGGAGGGAGGCCGAGAGAACGTCGTACGACGGGATCGAGGGCAGGTGGCGAACCCCGCGAGGGGAACGTGGCCGGCGTGTGCTGGAGGTTTCGCGCTGAAAACGAGTGTCCGTGGCAGGTCACGACGGCTTCCCTGGAGCCGGCGAGTCCGGTTCGGGCGGGGGTTGTCCGACACGGCCTCCGCTCGGGCCCAGCGGGCAATCGCAGACGTAGCCCCGAGGAGCGCGGGAGGCTTCGGCCGAACGGTTACTCGGGGTTGCGTCGCGTCCGGGGACCGATGCGACGGGCGTCGACCGATGCGACGGGCGTCGACCGAGGACGGCCTCAGGCCACCGACGACCAGAGCGAAGCTGGTCGCTCGCCCCGGCCCACCTGGCGGTTGATCTCGGCCTGGACGAGCGAGAGGTCGTCGGGATGGGTGACCCCGACGCAGCGCCCGCTGGCGGGGAGCACGGTGAACGAGGCGGAACCGAGCGACGAGGCGACGACCTCGGGCAGCAGGACCTCCGCCTCTTCCGATGCCTCCGTGGCGGCATCCATGGCGGCCTGCAGGGTCCGATGGAAGGCCGGGGTGAAGCCCCACAGGTTCATGGAGACCCGCGCGTCGGGCGACAGGTTTGCCGGCTCACGGCCGTCGCCCGCCACGAACTCGCCGTCGGCCGTCGCCCTGACCTGGCGGCGCTCGTCGACGCCCAGCAGCTCCCCGTCCTCGCCCACCCGGCAGATCCCCCGGGTGACCGGCGAGAGGCCGACGACGGCGTCAGCGAGCCGGTATCCGACCAGGGCGTTGGTCCCGGCGCCTGCCATCAGGTGCGAGGCCAGCATGGCGCAGCCCGACGTGCCGTAGACGTCGTCGGCGTTGCACACGCCGTAGGGCGCGTCGCCGACGAACTCCGACGCGCACAGCACGGCATGGACGGTGCCGAGGGGCGCGGGCTGGAGGGCGAACCGCACGTCGACCGCCTCGGGCCACGTGTGCTCGACGTGGTAGCGGATCGCGGGTCCGGTGCTCGGTCCGAGCACCAGGACCACGGTGCCGAACCCTCCGGCCAGGGCGTCGCTCGCCACGAAGTCGACCACGGCCTCGCCGTGGAGGCCGATGGGGGCCAGGGGCTTGCACCCGCCGTACCGCCGCGCCCGGCCTGCGGCGAGGAGGACGAGCGGCGGGGCCGACCCGGGCGCGCCGGCGCTCACCCGTTCCAGCGGTAGACGGCGCTGGCCCAGGTCATGCCGCCACCGAACCCCGTCAGGAGCAGGGTGTCCCCGTCGTGGACCCTCCCGGCCCCGATGGCGTCGTGGAGCGCGAGGGGGATGGAGGCCGACGAGGTGTTGCCGTAGCGGTCGATGACCACGGCCGTGCGCTCCTCGGGGATGCCGAGGCGCTGGCAGGCGGCCACGATGATGCGCAGGTTGGCCTGGTGCGGCACCAACAAGGACACGTCGTCCGGGCCGATGCCGGCGTCGGCCATGGCCCGCTCCGCCGATTCGACGACGACGCGCACGGCCCGGCGAAAGACCTCCTTGCCGTCCATGAAGAGCGTGCCGCCGTGCTCGCACTTGAGCAGGTGCCGCAACGACCCGTCCGAGTTCATGTTCCAGCTGAGCAGGTTGCCGGGACCGTCGACGGGCTCGACTACGACCGCGCCCGCACCGTCGCCGACGATGATGGCGATTTTGCGGTCGTCCATGTCGGTGATCCGGCTCAGCGTCTCGGAGCCCACGAGCAGCACCGGGCCCGAGCCCACCGCGATGAGCCCCGCCGTCACGATCAGCCCGTAGACGAAGCCCGAGCAGGCCGCGTTGATGTCCATGGCGCCACCTTTGATGCCGATCCCGTGCTGCACGGTCGGGGCGGTGCCGGGCACGATCCCGTCCGGCGTCGTGGTGGCGAGTACCAGGTGATCGATCTGGTCGGGGGTGCGCCCGGCGTCGGCCAATGCCGCCAGCCCGGCCTCGACGGCGAGCCCCGACGTGGTGCCACCGATGCGGCGCTCCCGGATGCCCGTCCTCTCGACGATCCACTCGTCGCTCGTATCGAGGCTCGCGGCCATGTCGTCGTTGGTCACGACCTTGTCCGGCAGGGCGATGCCGCAGCCGGTGATCCGGATGCCCCTCACATCCCTTGGCCCGAGCCGGCGCGTACGGCATGGATGCCGACGAACCCCGCGTCGCCATAGACGATCCCGCCGGTGTTGACCGCCACACCGGACCGGGCACCAGCGACCTGGCGGGCGCCGGCACGGCCCCTGAACTGGGTGGCGAGCTCGACTACCTGGGCCAAGCCCGTTGCGCCCAGGGGGTGGCCCCGCCCGACCAGGCCCCCGCTCGGGTTGACGGCCAGGCCCGGAGTGTCCACACCGGTGCGGCCGGACTCGGTGGCGGGCCCCGCCTGACCCGGCCCGAAGAAGCCGAGCGACTCCAGCGCGTAGAGCTCCTCGGCCGCCGTAGCGTCGTGCAGCTCGACGAGATCGAACTCGTCCGGCCCGAGGCCGCACGCCTCCCAGAGCGCGTCGGCGGCCTGGGCCAGGCGGTCGTGGTAGTCGATGGAGCCGTTCCCGGAACGAGCCACGGACCCGATGATACGGGGGGCGGACGCGGACGCCCGGACGTCGGGGCCGCCGAGAACGAGCGCGGCGGCGCCGTCGGTGAACGAGCTGCACATCAGGCGCGTCAGGACGCCGGCGACCTGGGGGGCCTGGAGGACGTCCTCGACGGTCACTGTGCGCTGCCACTGGGCGAGCGGGTTGCGCGCCGCGTGGTCGAATGCCTTGACCGCGGCGGAGGCGATCTGGCGGGGCGTGGCACCGACGTCGGCCATCAGCCGCTCCGCCCACGTGTTGTTGAGGCCCATCAGGATGCTGCCGGCCGGGTTGTCGTCGGCGTGCTTGCGCTCGTGCAAGTCGGCGCGGTACTCGGCCGGCAGCCCGTCCTCGATCCCGGCGATGGTCTCGGCGCGGCTGCCCGTCCACATCTTCTCGACTCCCAGGGCGAGCACGGGGCGGTCCTGGGTCTGGGCGACCATCGTCGCGAGGTGGAGCGCGGAGCTGCCGCCGGCGCACGAATTGTCGACGTTGATGATCGCCACGTCGTTGAGGCCCGCCTTGCGCAGCCAGGTCTGGCCACGCAGACAGCCCTGGTCGCACAGGCGGCCGGCCAGCGCGTTGCCCACGAGGACGAGACCGAGCTCGTGGGGGGACACGCCGGCGTCGCCCAGGGCCTCGTGGGTGACCTGGTAGGCCATGGTCTCAGGGGACAGGTCGCGCCGGCTCATGTCGGACATCCCAGTGCCGAGGACGGCCACGCCCGCTGCGCTCATGACAGGGTTCCGGCCAGGGCGGGTGATCCGGAGAACGCCCGGCGCAACGACACGAAGTGGTCGAGCGCAGGCGACCCGGCCACCATCACCACGATGTGGCGCGCCCCGGCGTCGACGAAGCGATGGAGTACGGCGGCGCACGCCTCCGCCGGACCGGCCACCAGGTGCCGCCGGAA
Organism: uncultured Acidimicrobiaceae bacterium; assembly: GCA_963822265.1. Lineage (GTDB taxonomy): Bacteria > Actinomycetota > Acidimicrobiia > Acidimicrobiales > RAAP-2 > Bog-473. The sequence goes on along the minus strand of CAWGHA010000040.1, from coordinate 229,044 downwards.
CGCCTTCGGCGGAAGCCGGTACAGCCGCGAGAGCCAGCGCGCCCCTCGCTCGTGGGCTCCGTCGTCGTCAGCCACGCAGGCGAAGACCACGACCGCCGGCTCGACGGCGCCGGGGTCCCGACCGGCCTCGGACGTCTCGCGCCGGAGCTCGGCCAGCGCCGGCTCGTACTCCTCAGGCGTCAGGAAGAGGGGGATGAAGCCGTCGCCCACCGCGGCCGCCCTGCGCCTGGCCGCCGCGCTCGATCCGCCGATGTAGACGGGGACCGGCACGGAGGCCGGCTGCTGGACGTAGTCCGAGGGAGGAGTGGGGTCGAGGTCCCAGGCGCGGTGCAGCTCGGCGATGCCCTGGTCCATCAAGCGCCCCCGGCACCCGAACTCGATGCCGGCTCGGTCGTACTCGCCGGGGTGGATGCCGACGCCGAGCCCGAGGACGAAGCGTCCTCCCGAGAGGACCTGGAGCGCGGTGGCCTGCTTGGCCACGGCGGCCGGACGGCGCAATGGGAGCTGGAGCACGCAGGTGCCGAGGGTGGGTCCTGCGGTGGAGGCGGCGGCTACCGCCAGCGTCGTGAAGGCCTCGGCCATCGGGTGGGGCCAGAACAGGTGGTCCACCGCCCACAAGGAGTCAGCGCCCGCGGCTTCGGCTCGGCGGCAGAGCTCGGCGATCTCGGCGGCGCTCCCGGTCGTACCATTGGTACTACTACCGTTTCCGGGCAATTCTCCCAGCGTGGTGGGGGGAAGGACCAACCCCAGCGATGGACCCTGCGCAAGTCTTCCTACCGGGGTCACACCGATATCGTACCGCCGCGACTGCCACGTGGCTACTTCGTCGGACCCGGCCCGGGCGCTTGCTCGGGCATGTCGATCACGGCCAGGGTGCAACGGGCAGCGCAGATGGCACGGTCGTCGTCGTCGGTCAGGCCGATGGACCAGACCTGCACTGTGCGACCGACCCGGATGGGCGTGGCGCGGGCGGTCAGGTGCCCGTCGCTGACCGAGCGGAGGTGGCTGGCGTTGAGCTCGATCCCGACCACGCCGCGACCGGGAGGGGTGTTGAGCGCGGCGCCGAAGCTCGCGGCCGACTCGGCCAACAGGGCCGAAACGCCACCGTGGAGGATGCCGTAGGGCTGGTGCACCTTCCAGTCCACCGGGATGCGCATGACGACCTGCTCCGGGCTCGCCTCGAGGATCTCGACCCCGAACAGGTCGTGGACGCTCGGGACGTTGCTGAAGCTGGGGGGGAGGGCGTCGCGCCCGGACGGGGCCCGAGGGGCGGGAGGGTTCGGCGGGGTCGGGGGGGTCGGGGGACTGGTCACCGGCGGATGCTAGCGGCGGGCCGTTTAGTCTGACCGTGTGAACGGCGGCCCCGTCGACCTGCGTAGCGACACCGTCACCAGGCCGACGCCGACCATGCGGCGCGCCATGGCCGAGGCGGAGGTCGGCGACGACGACTACGGCGAGGACCCGACGGTGCGGGCGCTCGAGGAGGCCTTCGCGGCCCGGGTCGGGAAGGCGGCCGCACTCTTCGTCGCCTCCGGTGTGATGGCGAACCAGGTGGCCCTGCGCGTCCTGTGCGCGCCGGGCACGGCCGTCGTGGCCGGGCGCCGCCAGCACGTGGTCGCGTACGAGTACGGCGCGGCGGCGAAGAACGCGGGCGTCCAGTTCCACACAGTCGACGACGCGGACGGCATGGTGCGCGCCGACGATGTGACCGAGGCACGCCGGTCGTCCGAGAACCACCAGCCGGCGGTCTCGCTGGTCAGCATCGAGAACACGCACATGGCGGCGTCGGGCGCGGTCTGGAGCGAGGCGCGCCTGCGGGTGCTGGCCGAGGCGGCCGGGCCGGTGCCCATCCACCTCGACGGGGCCCGGCTCTTCAACGCCGAGGCCGCCACCGGCGTGGCGGCGGCCGACTGGGCCCGCCCCGCCACGACGGTGATGTGCTGCCTGTCCAAGGGTCTGTGCGCGCCGGTTGGGTCCCTGTTGGCAGGTGACCTCGACGTCGTTGCCGCGGCGCGCCTCGAGCGCAAGCGCCTCGGGGGTGGCATGCGCCAGGCCGGTGTGCTCGCCGCGCCGGGTCTGGTGGCGCTGCGAGACATGGTCGCCCGGCTTCCCGAGGACCACGAGCGGGCGGCCCGGCTGGCCGATGCCGTCGCGGCGCGCTGGCCGTCGTGCGGCCTCGACCCGGCGTCGGTGCGTACCAACATCGTCACCTTCGACCACGCCGACCCCGAGAAGCTGCTCGACCACCTGAGCCAGCACGGAGTCCTGGCCCATGCCATCGCGCCGCGGACGGTCCGCTTCGTGACCCACCACGATGTCGACGACGACGGCGTGGCCATGGCCGTTCGGGCTATCGGCGGCGCGCCGTGAAGGTCCGCATCGGCATCGGTGCGGCGGGAGCCGACCTCGGGCCTGACGAGGTCGTCGCCCTGGGCCACGGCATCCGGGACGTGGGGTTCGACTCGCTGTGGCTGTCGGAAGTCCTCACGAGACCGGGGCCGGACCCCATGGTCGGGTTGGCGTGGGCGTCTGGCGCCTGCCCCAAGCTGAAAATAGGGACGACGATGCTGCTCCCCGGGCGCAACCTGGTCTGGCTGGCCAAGGCGGTGGCGACGCTGGACCAGCTCTCGGGTGGCCGGTTCCTCCTCACCTTCGTGCCTGGCCTCGCCATCGGCGCGGAGCGCTCCGCCATCGGGATCTCGACAGCCGAGCGGGCCTCTCTCATGGAAGACGCGCTGCCTGTGCTGCGCCGGTTGTGGTCCGGCGAAGTGGTCAGCCACGACGGGCCGGCCGGCACCTTCACCGATGTGTCCGTGTCGCCGCGGCCCGTCCAGGAACCCTTCGACGTGTGGCTGGGCGGGAACCTCCCGGCCGCGCTGGAACGCTGCGGGCGCCTGGCCGACGGCTGGATCCCGGCGTTCTGCACGCCCGAGGACGCGGCGGCGGGCAAGCGGGTGATCGACGAGGTGGCGGAGGCCAACGGGCGCACCATCGATCCCGAGCACTTCGGGGTCAGCCTGGGCTACGCCCCCGAAGGGACCGACCTCACGGCGCTCGCCGGCTCGCCGTTGGCGCGCCGGGCACGCGGCAGACCGCTGGAGCAACTGGTGCCCGTCGGCCTCGGCGGTCTGCGCGACATGATCGGCCGCTTCCTTCAGGTGGGGTTCTCCAAGTTCGTCGTGCGCCCCATGGCGCCGCCCGCGTCATGGGACGAGGAGCTGAGCCGGTTGGCGACGAGCGTCGGCGACCTGCAGACCTGATCGGGCCGGCGTCCGCGCACCGTACTCTGCTGTCCATGCCTGAACGCCCCCTGACGCTGATGGCCGTGCACGCGCACCCCGACGACGAGGCGATCGGGACGGGCGGGGTTCTGGCCAAGTACTCCGACGAGGGTGTGCGCACCGTGCTGGTCACGTGCACGAACGGCGAGCTCGGCGACGCGCCCGGCGGGCTGAAGCCGGGCGACCCCGGCCACGACGAGGACGTGGTGGTGCCGCTGCGCCGACGGGAGCTGGAGGCGAGCTGCGACGTCCTCGGGGTGTCGAAGCTGGAGCTCCTGGGCTACCACGACTCGGGCATGGAGGGCTGGCCCCAGAACGACGCGCCCGGCAGCTTCTGGCGCACCCCGGTGGAGGAGCCTGCGGCGCGCCTGGCCGAGTTGATGCGAACGTACGAGCCCCAGGTGGTCGTCACCTACGACGAGAACGGCTTCTACGGGCATCCCGACCACATACAGGCCAACCGGGTGACACGCGCTGCGCTGGAGCAATCGGGGATCGCGGCGAAGCTCTACTACACCGCGTTCGGGCGCGGGGCGATCCGCCGGTTCCGCACCCTGATGGCGGAGGCGGGCACCGAGGAGCCCGAGGAAGTGGCGGAGAACCCCGACTTCGGCACGCCCGACGAGCTCATCACGACCGTGGTCGACGTGAGCGCCGTCGCGGGGCGCAAGTACGCCTCCCTCGGCGCCCACGCCAGCCAGAGCGACAACATCTTCTTCCTCCAGATGGGCGAGGAGCTGTTCTCCTCGGTCATGGGTTCCGAGAGCTTCGTCCGCGTGGCCGACCCGACGGGTGTGCCGGTACCCGAGGACGACCTCTTCGCCGGCCTGCGCTGATCCGTCCGGCTCACTCGTCGTGGGCGTCGCGGCGGCCGGCGTCGACGCTGAGCAGGGCGGCGAGTCCGAGCACCACCGCCGCCGCGACCTCCAGCCCGTGCACCACGGAGATGAGGAACCCGCCCAGGGTGGCGAGCGAGCGGTACCCGTCGTCCCAGAGGTGGTAGTGGATCGCCGCGGACCACACCAGCAGCACGCCTCCCAGAGCGAACACCAGGTCGGTGACCAGTTCCCGCGCCTTGGGGGAGCTCCCGGGTCCGCGCGTCGGCACCCTGAGTTGCACGGCGCCGCGACGCAGACGGGCCGAGCGGTGGGTGGCGGGCGCGTCGGCCGCGATGAACGGGGTACGGGCAGCCCCCGGTCCGGGATGGCGCCGACCAGGGGAAATCTCCAGGTCGCCCTGAGCCGTACAACTGTTCGGTGAGAGAATCGCACATGACCGGGACCGAGCCGTCCGACGAGGCGGTGCTGGCCGGGATGGCCGTCGGGGAGCAGGCGGCCGCGGTCACGTTCGTACGCCGCTACCAGCGCCGGGTCTTCGGCCTGGCCTACTCCATGACAGGGGATTCGGGCGTGGCCGAGGACGTGGCCCAGGAAGCCTTGTTGCGGGCGTGGCGACACGCCCCGGTCTTCGACCCCCGCCGTGGCTCGGTGGCGTCATGGGTGCTCACGATCACCCGGAACCTGGCCATTGACGCCCTGCGCATGCGCAGGGCCGTTCCGACCGATCCCGAAGACTTCGCCGCCTTGGCCCAGGTGAGCGGCGAGTACCTCCCCGAGGACGCCCTCGGCCGAGGGGACGCCCGCGACACGGTGCAACGGGCCCTCGCCGAGCTCCCCGAGACGCAGCGCCGCGCCGTCGTGCTCGCCGCGGTCTACGGCCGCACCGCGCTCGAGATAAGCGAGTCCGAGGGGATCCCGCTGGGGACGGCGAAGACGCGGATCAGGACGGCGCTCATCCGCCTGCGCGGCGTGGTCGAGCACGACAAAGGGTGGGCCGAGGGGGTGACGGAGCAGACATGAGCACTTGGAGAGACACGAACGCCTGCGACCCGTTCGCCGACGAGCTGCCCGAGCTCGCGCTCGGCGTGCTCACCGGCCGAGACCGCGCCCGAGTGCTGGCCCACGTCGACTCGTGCCCGCGCTGCGCGGACGAGCTCGAGCACCTGGCGCGCACCGCGGACACGGTGGTGCAGATGGCGCCGGAGATGGAGCCCCCGCTCGGCTTCGAGGTGCGCCTGTTCGAGCGGATGGGTGTGGCCGAGTCGCCGCGGCGGCGCTTCGGCCGGCATGTGCCGCGCTGGATGCCCGTCGCCGCGGCGGCGGCGGTGGTCGCGCTCGGCCTCGGGTTGGGCCTCGGGCTCTCGTCGTCGCCGTCCACGTCACCGCCGACCGTCGCGCAGCGTGGCCATTCGGCCCGCCCCCCGGTCGTCTCAGCGGCGCTGGTGGACGGCGGCCATACAGTCGGGCACATAGTCGCCTCGGGCGGGGCGAGGCCGTGGATGTCGATGATGCTGGCCGACTCGTCGGCCCGTGGTTGGGTGTCGTGCGTGGTAGTGACCGACACCGGGCAGCGCGAGACCGTGGGCACGTTCGTGGTCAAGGCGGGCTACGGAGGCTGGACCGCCCCACTGCACGTCGACCCCTCCCGGCTGCGCGCGGCCGAGGTCCTCGATTCGGAGGGTGCGGTCGTCGCATCCGCGGCCCTGAACTGAGCCGCGGCGATCCCCGGGCCAAGCCGACCAGCACCGCGTAGCGGCGCCGGTCGGCCCAGCGGGGACTTCTCGGTGAGCGCCCGAGAGGGGCCGCTCAGTACCGGTAGGTATCGGGCTTGAAGGGGCCTTCGACCGGCACACCGATGTAGTCGGCTTGCTCCTGGCTCAAGGTCGTGAGCTTCACGCCCAAGGCGTCGAGGTGCAGGCGAGCCACTTTCTCGTCGAGGTGCTTGGGAAGCACGTAGACGTCGTTGTGGTACTGGCCGGTCTGGTTGTAGAGCTCCAGCTGTGCCATGACCTGGTTGGTGAACGAGTTGGACATGACGAAGCTCGGGTGGCCCGTCGCGTTGCCCAGGTTCAGAAGCCGCCCCTCTGACAGGACGATGACGGCGTGGCCGTCGGGGAAGACCCACTTGTCCACCTGCGGCTTGATGTTGACCCGCTCGACGCCGGGGACCCGGGCCAGGCCGGCCATGTCGATCTCGTTGTCGAAGTGGCCGATATTGCCCACGATGGCCTGGTGTTTCATGCCCGTCATGTGCGCCGCCGTGATGATGTCCTTGTTCCCCGTCGCGGTGATGATGATGTCGGCAACGGGCAGGACGTCCTCGAGCGTCGAGACCTGGAAACCCTCCATGGCGGCCTGCAGGGCGCAGATCGGGTCGACCTCCGTGACCACGACGCGGGCGCCCTGACCGGCGAGCGACTGCGCGCAGCCCTTCCCGACGTCGCCGAAACCGCAGACGACCGCGACCTTCCCGCCGATCAGCACGTCCGTGGCGCGGTTGATGCCGTCGACCAGCGAGTGACGGCAGCCGTACTTGTTGTCGAACTTGGACTTGGTCACGGAGTCGTTCACGTTGATGGCAGGGAAGAGGAGCTCACCCTTCTTGGCCATGTCGGCCAGCCGGTGCACGCCCGTCGTGGTCTCCTCGGTGACGCCCTTGATCCCGTTGGCGACGGAGGTCCAGCGACCGGCGTCCTCGGCCAGGGTTCGACCGAGCAGCGCGAGCACGACGGCGAACTCTTCGGAGTCGGCCGTCGAGGGGTCGGGCACGGCACCTGCCTTCTCGAACTCGACCCCCTTGTGCACGAGCAGGGTGGCGTCGCCACCGTCGTCGAGGATCATGTTCGGCCCGCTCTCGCCGGGCCAGGTCAGCGCCTGCTCGGTGCACCACCAGTACTCCTCGAGCGTCTCGCCCTTCCAGGCGAAGACCGGCACCCCCTTGGGGTCGTCGACGGTACCGTCGGGCCCCACCGCGACCGCGGCCGCGGCGTGGTCCTGGGTCGAGAAGATGTTGCAGCTGGCCCACCGGACCCGGGCGCCGAGAGCGACGAGTGTCTCAATGAGCACGGCCGTCTGCACCGTCATGTGCAGCGACCCGGTGATGCGGGCGCCGGCCAGAGGCGCGGTGGCGGCGAATTCGGCCCTCATGGCCATGAGGCCCGGCATCTCGTGCTCAGCCAGCTCAATCTCCTTGCGGCCGAACTCGGCCAGGGAGAGGTCTGCCACCTTGTAGGGCAGGGCAGTGCTCATGTTGAAGCTCCTTGTGTCGTGATGGTCTGACTCGGGCCCACGCGGGCGCGCGAACCTGCTTCGGGCCATACGGCGGAGGCGCAACGCACGTGCTCCGACCTCTGTCGGAGGCCGCTTACCCAGGCCAAGAATAGGCGCGGCGGGGGGCTGCTTGCGACGACCTCCCTTCGACGCCCTCGAGCGGAGGCATCCGTCGGCTTCCGTCGCGGCCCGGGGGTGTCCGAACCACCCCGAACCGTGCCAGAGGGTGAGCCCGTCGCTCCGATCCTGGTCGGGAGCGGATTTCGGATCTCTGTCACAGAACCCTCACAGATTTCTCACGCGCCTGTCACGGCCGCTCAGGGATGATGGTCGGAAAGGGCGGACGCTCCTTCCGGTCCGCCCGCGGAGCATCATGGGCCGTCACCGATGGCGGACGGTCACCGACGAGAGGGGCGCGATGTCGATCCTGCGAACGAACCTGACCCGACTGGGCGCAGCCACCGCGGCCTCGGCCGCACTCGTGGTGCCGCTGGTCGCTGTCACGGCGACACTCACTGCGACTCCGGCTTCGGCATCAGCCACGAGCTCCATGGAGCACACCTCCCGCGGAAACGTCGGCACGCTGGAGGCCACGTTGCACGACCCCGGAGGAGCTCTCGGGGACTTCTTCGGATACGACACGGCGGTGTCGGGTGACGTTGCCGTTGTCGGAGCTCCGCAACGGGAGACGCCCCTAGAGGGGGAGGCGTACATCTACGTGAAGGGGGCCCAGGGTTGGCCGACGACGCCGACGGTCACGTTGAAAGACCCCGCCGCGACCAACGGTGACGACTTCGGTTTCGTCGTGGCGGTGTCGCACAAGACGGTCGTCGTCGGCGCGTTGAACACCGACGATGCTCAGGGCGCCGCTTACATCTATTCGGAAGGAGCGCACGGTTGGCCGAAAGAACCGACCGTCACGTTGCAGGATCCGGGCGCGACCGACCAGGACGGGTTCGGTCAATCGGTGGCCGTCGAGGGAAAGACCATCGTGGTCGGTGCCTATCAGTCCGATGCCGCGAACGGTGCCGCCTACATCTACCAAGAAGGCCCATCGGGCTGGCCGACCACGCCGACCCTCACCTTGAGCCATCCCTCGGACCGGGGCGAGTTCGGCGATTTCATCGGGATCGCAGGCGACACGATCGCGGTCGGCGCCGATTTCACCGATGAAGACTCAGGAGCGGCCTACCTCTACGTGAAGGGTGCATCGGGCTGGCCGACGTCGCCTACCACGACGATCTCGGATCCGGCGGCAACCGAAAACGACGACTTCCCCAGCTCCGTCGCTCTCTCCAAGTCGACATTGGTTTTCGGCGAATACGAGGCCGACGGGGGAATCGGGGCCGCGTATATCTACGCGCACGGGCCGTCCGGATGGCCGACTGCTCCCACGGCCACGCTGCCCGCTCCCGCGAGCTCAGGGCATCAGTTCGGCGAGTCGGTCGCGACCTCGGGCGACACTGTGATCGTCACTTCGTTCGACGCACCAGTATCGGGCTATGTGTACACGGAAGCCTCGGGTGTCTGGCCGACCACACCGACAGGAACTCTTACGGGCCGACCGGCCCCGAGTGTCGTCTCCATGTCCGGGACCACCGCCGTCATCGGCGACTTCGGATATAACGACTTCGAGGGACTCGCCAAGATCTTCGAGCTGTGATGGCGGCATTTGCCGGCCGTTTTACGATGCGAATTTCTTGGCGCACCTGAAGGCGCTCATCGCCTCACGCCTCCGCTCGCACCCTCCAGCACGGGGTTCATCACCGAGTGGCTTGTTCGGTAGGCATGGAAGTCGCCATGTTTTTCCGGCGCTCACTGGGTGATCGCGCTTATGCCGTAGGATGACGGGGCCGCATCGCGCCAGTCAGTTCTGCCGTGTCGAATCGGTCGCGAAGTAGGCTCATGCGTCAAGGACGACTCTGCCTCAGAGTGTTCCCGCAACGTCAGAGTATTTCGCCCCCGTAGCTCAGGGGATAGAGCGTCGGTTTCCTAAACCGTGCGTCGCAGGTTCGAATCCTGCCGGGGGCGCCGAGAAAGGTCGAGACAGAAGGCATATTCCGGAGGTGTCAGGAATCCAACGCCTTCGGGTGATTGTTGAACATGACGTACTCTCCGATCCGACATCTGTGAGTCCGACACCCGATCCGCCGCCGTGTGGAGGATGTCATTTTCACCGATCCGCACGCGGTCACCGAAGGCGACATCATGCCCGAAGTGACGTAGGTCCAGCGGCTGGCGCAATGAGCTTCAGCAACCAGTCACCAGCTACCTCCGACGTCGGCGAGCGGCTGATCAGGGGGAGATGACGAACTCTGTGCCCGGTGCCTCAGTGAACTTGTACGTATTCGGAGTGGATGTGCTGTAGATACACTCTTCATAATTCACTGCGGCACCGTATTTCGTGCTTCCGGTGGTGTCCGCGGTGACATTGCCGCTAATGACCTCGTCGTTTAGGAGGGTCGACGACGGCGTGCAGCGCGACCCGAAGTAGATGTTCGACACGACGTAGGAGGTCGACTTCCCGTTCACCCACTTGGTAGGCAGAGGCCGGGCCGAGGGCGGCGACTGGAAGGACCTGCCCTTGCCGCCCGTGTGCCCGGTGCAGCCGCTGTGATAGATCGTGAAGGAAGTTGGTGTTGACGTGCCGCTCCACTTGATGCAGGTGATTCCCGCGTCAGGATGCGCCGCCGCCGCTGGCATCGCGGCCATTGCCATCACACCGCCAAACGGGATCAGAACGGCAGACCCCGCGATTACACCACGAACCATCCGATCTGTGACCACCGAACCGCCTCCCTACTAATAATGGATGCAGGATCGACCTGCCCGCTCTCCCTTTGCCGACAACACGATAGAGCGAGGACGCTGGGACATCAATCAGTCCGACACTTCGCCGTCATGGCGAGACCTGCCGCTGATACTGCTATCCGTCACAACATGCTTCCCTTCGTTTGTCCGTTGGAGGAAGCCCGCTCCCGCCAGCGGATCAGTAGTTCGTAGGGCGACATCATGTATCGGAACCGGGAACGCTTGCAGGCTCTTGTGCGGTCGGCGGCACCGGCAAGGAGTTGTCCACCGCCGCAATCCGAAAGGTGCAGAAATCTTCCGGTTGTCTACAAACCGGGCCCAACGTCAAACTCCGATGATCCAATTGCTGACACCTTGACCTGACCGCGAGTGACGTTATCGATCAGATCGCTCTATTCATGCTCGGCGACCTCCTGGTTCCCGCTCCACCAGTTCGCGGAACTCCTCGGGAACTCGTTCGGCGGCGGAAAGGAGGACAGTGGCGTAGCCAACGGCAGTCCGACCGAACTTGTCCCGGATTGCGTCGACGGACCGGTCCACTCCCCACCTGGAGGCTTCGACAACGGATCGGGATCGGGAGCCCCCATCTCCATGCAAGTTGGCCGAATCGAGAGGTAGCTCGAGTTGGAATGAATGCTCTGGGCACAAGTTGGAGACAGAGATGGCCATGAGCGTGATTTCGCGCTCCTGTTCGTTGTCGCCGATGGCTGAGTGGGCGAGCCCTTCAGCCACCTCAGTCAGCGTCAGCGTGGTCGAGATCGCAACTGACAACGTCACAGAGCGCGTCACAGAGCGCAGGTGGGGGAAGCGGACCCGTACGGTCACTGTTCGACCGGCCAGGTTTGCCTTTCGTAGGCGTCCGGCAACCCTCTCAGCCAGGTAGCCGAGCGTCTCTCGGATGAGCTCTGGAGTCGGATCCCGCCGTCCGAGGGCGGCCTGGGCACCCATGGACTTCGACCGAGTCGCTGTCTCCACTGCACGCTCATCGACGTTGCTCGAGAGAGCGGCCAGTTTTGTGCCGGCTGCCTGGCCGAGCAGGCTGCCCAGGATCGGGCTACCAACCTTTGCCAGTTGTCCGATGGTATGGATCCCGGCCTCGTGGAGGCGCCGTTCTGTGGTTGGTCCGACGCCCCATATCAGCCCGATGGGAAGGGGATCGAGAAAGTCGCGCTCATCGCCCGGAGCCACGACGACGAGTCCGTCAGGCTTGGCCACCTGTGAGGCCACCTTGGCGAGGTGCTTCGTGCGAGCCACGCCAATCGACAGAGGGAGACCGATCTCGTCGCGTACGCGTCGTCGGATGGCAGCCGCTATCTCAATCGGTGCTCCGAATAGGTGGGCGGCGCCGGCTACATCGAGGAATGCCTCATCTATCGACACCCGCTCGACTCGAGGGGTGAACTCATGGAAGACGGATACGACGTCGTCGCCCAACTGTTGGTACCGGCCGAAGTGGCCGCCGACGAAGATGAGATCACCACAGAGCTGGCGGGCCCGCCACCCTGGCATGCCTCCGCGGACGCCGTAGCTCCTCGCTTCGTACGATGCCGCGAGCACCACACCGCCGCCGACGGCGACGGGCCGGTTCCGCAGTGCAGGGTCCAACAGTTGCTCAACCGACGCGTAGAAAGCATCGAGATCGGCGTGCAGAATCGTCGCCCGACCGGCTGGCGGAAGGTCCACACAACACACGGTAGTCGAACATATGTTCGCTTTCCAGGGGCGAGCGCCTTTGGCCTGACCGATGGATGACGCTGCTGGTGTGGCCATGGCCCTGTTGGGCCGGAGTTCGGCATGCGGGCCGTTGCTGATTTCTTTGACGAGTTTTGATCACGGGTCGAGACCACCGCCGACGTCGTGGGATGTGCGCCCCCGTAGTCCGCGCTCTCGGCCACCAACGCATTCGGGTCGACTTCGGTGACATGCCCCGCTGCGGTCGTCCTGCTCGCCTCATCTCGCTGAAGCGCCGTTGGCAGCGCGCCGACCCGGACCGAATGCCGAGACTTGGAGGGAGACCTCGACCATGTGTCGTCGGGTGGACGACCGCCCATCTGCCGCGCGCCGAGTGGCATCCCTTCGAGTCGACCCAGCCGTCCCGGCCTTGTTGTCGAGATCGACCACCGGTCCACACCGACGCCCCCACCGTGAGGAAGTGCGCCGGGTCGTTCGCCTGCGATGATGACCGAGAGCGTCGTCGTCCGCCGTGGCGCCAGCACCCCCAGCCCCGGTGTTCGCCACCAGGCTCCGCAGCTTTTTCGACGGCGGCGACCGGCGGAAAGGAGGTGTCATGGAGTAGAACATGCACGCCGGGCGAGGCAATCCGTGACGGAAACGCAGAAAAACTGTTTGACGGTCGAGAGCTGGCTCTCGGACGTACGTGATCAGGCGAGGAAGATATGACGGCTCAGCCGCACAACGCGCCGGAGGACTGGTCCGGCTCCGGCAAGAGCCGCCCATCCGACCGGTGTGCCTCCTCGGATTCGGGCTCGGACACCAAGGTCCGATTTTTTCGAACCCGGTTTCCTCCGGTTCCCGCCTCACGACGCAGCTCAGGTTCACAACGAACCATTCGCAGTCCCCGAAGCCGACCTACGCCGACTCCTACGTCATCAGCACCACTGACGTGAAATGGCCGAAGCCCAGGAGCCCGGCCGACTTCGCTCGGCCATGAGCACGGACCAGCGCGCCAGGGGACAGATCCCCGAACGCGAGCTTCCGTACAATCCTCCGCTCGACGGGGTACGGGCGCTGGCCATCGCGCTCGTCCTCTGTTACCACGGTGGCGCCTCTTTGGTGCCCGGAGGATTCGTCGGCGTGGACACCTTCTTCGTGCTCTCGGGCTTCTTGATCACGAGCATCCTGGTCCGCGAGCACGGGAGCACTGGTCGCATCGCGCTCGGAGCATTCTGGGCACGTCGCGCCCGCCGGCTCCTCCCGGCCCTCGTCGTCATGACCGGTGTCGTCCTGTTGTGGGCCCACTTCTTTGCTCGCGGCGTCTATCCGGATCTCGGCGCCGATGCGCTCAGTGTGCTGTTCTACTTCGCCAACTGGCACTTCTCGACAGGGGCGAGCTATGTAAACCTCGGCAGCTCGCCCTCTCCGTTCCTCCATGCATGGTCCCTGGCGATCGAGGAGCAGTTCTACTTGGTGTGGCCCCTCCTCGTACTCGGAGCATTCAAGCTGGGTCTCTCGAGGGCGAAGCTGCTCGTGCTCACGCTCCTCGCCGCAGCCGGATCCGCGACGCTCATGGTTTGCCTCTACGACCCGAGTCAGGATCCGACTGCGCTGTATTACAGCACTGCGACGAGGGCCCAGGCGCTACTCATCGGTGCCGCCTTGGCGATCGCAGTCTTGCTTTGGGCTCCTGCTGCCCGGCGGCTTCCGGCGAGACTGTGGAGCGGTCTCGCCGCGGTCGGGTTCGCGGGCGTGGTGGTGCTCTCGGCCACCATGACCATCGGCGGGAGCTTCACTTACGAGGGCGGTCTGACACTTGCCGCCCTGTTCGCGGCGGCGGTCATCGGAGGAGTGACGCTGGCGGGTTCCTCGCTCCCCGCTCGGTGCCTCTCGCTCGGGCCGATTCGCTACGTCGGCCGCATTTCCTATGGGCTCTATTTGTGGCACTGGCCGATCTTTGTGGTCCTCGACGGGTCGCGCACCGGCCTCGACGGGCCTGAGCTGTTCACGTTGCGCCTTGCCGCTACCTTTGCCGCGGCTCTCGCCTCGTTCTATCTGATTGAGATGCCCATCAGGCGCGGCGCTCTACGGCGTTCGCGGGAAGTGCGGATTGAGGCTGGCTTCATCACCGCTGTTGTGTTGGTGGCCGCCCTGTTGCAACCAACTGCCGCAACAGGCGTGCCGCTCATCGACCGGACGGCCGGCCTCAGGTTCTTCGCGGGCCAGGTCCCGCGGCTGGCCGCTGGGTTACCAGGTCCACCAGTCCGGGTCCTCCTTGTGGGCGATTCGATCGCGTACATGCTGGGCAATGGGCTCGAACTCGTCGGCAATCAGTACGGAATTACCTTGCACAACATGGGTCTGCCCGGGTGCTCATTGGAGGATTCCTCGTACCGGATCCAGAACTTCGTCGTTACGCCGCCGCCGCAATGTGTGGGTCGCCCCGCCGCTTGGACGTTCGAGCTCGAGCTCTTCAAGCCTCAGGTCGTGGTGTTCCTCGCCCGTCTGGACATCGTCGACCAGTTCGAGCGAGGAGCGTGGGTCCATATCGGTGAGCCTGCGTTCGACGCTTCTCTGCGCACTCTCCTTGACCACACTGTTGCGCGGTTGTCCTCTACGGGTGCTCGGGTGGTGCTCGCGACTTCGCCGTACTACTCGAGCGGAGAGACCCTCAATGGAACTCCTTGGCCCGAGGACGCGCCGTGGAGGGTCAGGCAGTTCAATGTCATTCTCCGCCAGGTGGCCGCGGCGCACCCTGGGACGGTGAGTGTCCTCGACCTCAACCGAATCGTCGATCCCAAAGGCCATTACCAGGCTGTGATCAACGGGGTCCCGGTCCGTTCGCCCGACGGGGTCCACTTCACGTGGGCCGGCGACTTCTGGTTGGCCCCGCGAATCTTGCCCGAGCTCCGCGCGTTGGGCGCGGGCCGCTAGTGCACTCCGCCGTACCTCCATGTCCAAGTTCTGACGACACTGATTCACGATGGCTCTCCTCTTGATCTTGCGCCGGTCCTTGTCTCGAACAGCGAGCTGGGAGCGGCACGCTTGCCGGCACGCTACGTTCCTCTTATGCCCGCCCTGCCGGTAATCATCGAAGCCGCCATCAACGGCGTGACCACGAAAGAACGCAACCCAAATGTCCCGCGCACCCCGGAGGAGGTCAGCGCCGACGCGCTCGCCTGCCTGGAGGCCGGTGCTGCCATCATCCACAATCACATCGACCTCCTTGGAGTGAGCGAGGAGGAAGCCGCGGAGCGCTACCTGGAAGGGTGGCGAGCGGTCCTTGTGGCTCGACCAGACGCCTTGCTCTACCCGACGATCCACTTCGGAAGCTCAATGAACTACGAGCATCTCATTCCCTTGGCGGCGAGCGGTTTCCTCCGTATCGGCCTGACCGATCCGGGATCGGTCAATCTCGGTGGCGTTGGCGATGACGACGTACCGCGCGGCCCATTCGTCTACGCCAACTCTTTCGATGTGATCGCCCGGGCTTTCGAAATCTGCGCGACCCATCGGCTCGGACCGAGCCTGGCCATCTACGAGCCTGGGTTCCTGCGCACCACCCTCGCGTGGTGGCGAGCGGGGCGGTTGCCCGCCGGCGCCATGATCAAGCTGTACTTCGGCGCCGAACGTGGCCTCCTCGGCGCACCATTCGGCCTTCCACCGACCGTGTCGGCGCTCGATGTCTATCTGGAAATGCTGGCCGGCTGCGACCTGCCATGGGCCGTGTCGGTGGTGGGTGGAGATGTGGTTGAGAGTGAAATCGCTCCGGTCGCCCTCGAGCGTGGAGGCCATCTCCACTTGGGCCTCGAGTTCTACGGCGGGCGAGGCACACCCACCAACGCTGAACTGGTCGCCAGGGCCGTCGAACTGTGCGGAGAGGCGAAGAGGCCCGTCGCCACCTCCCGGGAAGCAGCCGTGATCCTCGGTCTTCCCCGCACGGCCTCTGAGATCGCGCCTCCGCCGTAGGAGCGGCCGACGACTACCGTCTCCTGGGCGACCGCAGTGGACCACCTACTCGAACGACCGACACAACACCGACGAACCTCTGCGAGGCAGCGAACATCGGTCCTTTGCAGGATGCACTCGAAACGCTCAGACCTGGACCATTTTCGCTGCCCTCGTCATGCGACATGTCGAGCTCGATTGCAACGACGCGGCA
Source organism: uncultured Acidimicrobiaceae bacterium (assembly GCA_963822265.1). Lineage (GTDB taxonomy): Bacteria > Actinomycetota > Acidimicrobiia > Acidimicrobiales > RAAP-2 > Bog-473. Next base: position 213,007 of record CAWGHA010000040.1, on the reverse strand, counting down.
CCCGCGACCGGACACCCGTATCTGGGGTCCCTTGACTCGTGGTCGAACCGCCGGTGTAGACCGTGTGTCGTGAAGCTCAAGCTTGACCTGCACGAAATCTACGACCGAGGCGACGATATCGATCGTGCCCTTCGAGGGATCATCGAGGAAGCAATTGAGAAGAAGGCTCGGTTAGTGGAGATCATCCCCGGCAAGGGGAGCGGCCAGCTCAAAAAGCGCGTGCTGCGATTCCTGGACCAAAAGGACATAAAGGTGCTCTACGATCGAGTCGAAAAGGACTCGCATAATTTCGGTCGGGTGTTCGTCCACTTCAGGCCGAAGTAGGTACTGGACAGTTCCACCTCAACCCTGGGCATATCCGAGCGCTTCGGTGCTGACGCCGGGCACACATGTTGAAGCATGCCCTTCTCGACGACTGCTGGGACGTGGTGATGGTCGGGTTCAACCTGCTCAACCCGAACGCACGACACCGAGTATTCCCCCAGACTCAGGACAAGGACGTCGGCGTCGAGCTGATGTTCGCCGTGCGACGGACCCTCAGCCAGCCCGACGAGTTGCGTCGATCGGCCCGCCAGCTCGTCGAAGAAGGTCGTATCCCCGATGGTTCCGTTGACCTCGATGACCCGCTGGGGTTCCTTCTTCGTTCAGGCCGTGACAGGTGGGTGGTGGCATCGGCCTACCGCTTCGCCCGCCACGAGCCCGGCTGTCATGTCGTCCTCACCGGTACCGACAACCCAGACCACCTCGAGCAGGACATCTCCTCGATCAACGCCCCGCCGCTCACAACAGAAGAGGCAGACGGCCTTCGACGACTTTTCGGGCAACTCGACCACCTGTCGGGGAACTGAGCGTTGTCGCCAAGTCCGACCCGAACATGGCGGCACATATCGCGAGTAGCCGGACGGCCGGCTGCCTACCCGACCAACCCCTCCGAGTCAGACGTGGGGAAGTTACCGCACGCTCAGTTGCCGCCGGCGTAGTACTCCGAGGCGTCGCCTTCGAGGGCCACCGACTCGCGGCCATCGACGCCGACAGGGACAGGTCCTGCGACCGTGACGCGTTCGGCCCGACGGCGGGCATTGCCGTAGTCCACGACGGCGACGTGCTGGGTGGCGCGGTTGTCCCAGATGGCGAGGTCGCCCGCCTTCCACCGCCAGCGCACCGTGTGATCGGGCCGTGTGACGTAGTCCTGCAGGATCCGGATCAGATCTCGCGATGCTTGCGGGCCGAGGCCGACCACGGTCTCGGCGAAGCCGCCGAGCACGAGAGAGCGTTCACCGGTCTCCGGGTGCACACGAACCGCCGGGTGCTCGGTACGGAAAACCTTGGACACGAACTGGCGGCGATGGGCGCTCATGACCTCGTTCGCCGCCTCCTCGCGGTTCGACGGCTTGGCGTAGTCGTGGGTGTTGGTGTGCACGATGCGCAGTGTGTCGGCCAGTTCCTTGAGCTCTTTGGGGAGCTTCTCGTAGGCCGAGACCGTGTTGGCCCAGATGGTGTCGCCGCCCACCTCCGGCATCACCACGCCGTGAAGGAGCGTGAAGGCGGGCGGCCGGTCGCAGAAGGTGACGTCGGTGTGCCAACGGTTGGCGGGCGCGGCCACGGCCGAGTCAATCTCCTCGAGGTACGGATGCGACTCCGGCGACGGGATGGTCGGGTGGCCGAGTGTGAGCGGGCCGAGCCGCTGGGCGAAGGCAACCTGACGGTCGTAGTCGAGGCTCTGGTCGCGGAAGAAGACCACTCGATGGGCGAGGAGCGCCTGGCGTATCTCCGTGATCGTCCCGTCGTCCAACTGCTCGCCGGTGTTCACGCCGCCGATCTGGGCACCGATGCGGCCGGCGAGACGATCAACCGTGAGGGCTGTCTCTGTCTGTGCGATTGTCATGATTGCGCCTCCTCTCCATAGGTTCTAGTACTACTGCCTGCGCAGCACGGTGAAGGTCGGGGTCGCCCGTACTTCGAACCCGAGGCTCTGGTAGAGACGGATCGCGGCGGTGTTGTCGGCTGCGGCGTGGAGAAAGGGCCGCTCCGAACGCTCCCGTATTCCCGCCGCGACCGCTCGGACCAGCCGAGTCCCGAGGCCCTGGGCGCGATGGGATGCGTCGGTGCACACGGCGCTGATCTCGGACCAACCAACCGGTCGCAGTCGTTCGCCGGCCATGGCGACCAATTCACCACGACTCCGGATGCCGAGATAGCGGCCCATCTTGATCGTATGTCGGAGATACGGTCCAGGCCGGGTCCGCTTCACCAATTCGAGCATCTCGGAGACGTCGGCGTCCGTGAGGGTTACGGCCTCCTCGTCGGTGGCCTGCTCGAGCGCCGTCCCGTCCATCTGGACGCCCGGCACGCTGGCGATCAGCTCCCAACCGTCGGGGACGGCGGCGGCATCGACGAGTATGCACACGGCGCCGCCGTCGATGACTTGCGCGAGCGCCTCCCAGCAGTCCGGACTGCGCTGATCTTCTAAGGCGCCGAATGGGCAGACGTCGCGCTGATAGCGCCCGGCCCCGGCGCCGCGCACGTTTGCCACCTCGCCGAGCTCGCTGTGGGCACCCATGAGCGAGGTCCATACGGGGTTGTCGAGGACGTGGCCGCTGGCGCGGACGCTCACGGCCAACGATCCCAATGCTGGGCCAAGAGCTCGTAGGAACGCACCCGGTCGGCATAGTCGTAAGTCATTGTGGTCACGACCAATTCGTCGGCCCGCGTCACGCGCACCAGTCTTTCGAGCTGCTCCACCACCTGCTCCGGGGAGCCCACCACCTGGGTTGAGACTCGGTCGGTCACAAGGTGCTCCTCGTCCTCCGTCCAGGCGTGCGACCGGGACTGGTCAGGGCTCGGGAAGGGAATCGCTCCCTCGCCCGACCGGATCCCGAGCACCCAAAGGCCGTGGCCCACAGCGAGGCGCCTGGCCTGCTCCTCGGTCTCGCCGACGATGGCGTCGACCGAGACACAGACATAGGGACGGTCCAGCTCGCGACTGGGTCGGAACGCCTCCCTGTAGGCCTCCACTCCCTCCAGAATGGTGGCCGGACTCACGTGGTAATTGGCAGCGAAGGGCAGCCCGTTCCGCCCGGCCACCTCTGCGCTCTCGCCGCCACCGCTGCCGAGAATCCAGACCTGCACGTCGGCATTCTCGCCGGGAGTCACATGGGCATTGAGCCCGTCAGGGGATCGGTATTCGCCACGCAACAGTGCCAACAGTTCGTCGATCTGCTCGGAGTAGTCGGGAGTTATCGCCTCCGGTTGCTGGAGCAGACCCCGGGCCAACGCCACGCGGGGCGAACGCATGAGCCCGCCCAGGGACGGTGGTGAGGGGATGAGAACGCCCTCGACCGTACGGGCTTCGGGTTTGCGGCCGGAGTGATCCGCCTCACCGCCGTCCGGGGACCTGCCACGGCGGTCGGCCGTCTCATCTCGCCTCGCGCCGACCTCGACGATCTCCTTGCTGCCCCCCGGCGGTAGTCGGGACGGACCGGCGCCGTTGTCACGTTCAGGACGCCGTCGGGGGGTGCCACGCGTGCGCCCGAGCCCTAGGTCGAGTCGGCCGGGGAAGGCGCAATCGAGGAGACCGAACTCCTCGACGACGGAGAGAGGCGTCCGGTGTCCCATCTGCACCCCACCTGAACCCACCCGGATGGTGCTGGTAGCCGCCGCGGCGAGCCCGATCATCACCGCGGGCGCGGTTCCGGCGACCCCCAGGTCGAGGTGGTGCTCGGCGAACCAGTAGCGGCGGTACCCGAGGCTCTCCGCCCGCCGAGCCAAGTCAATGGAGTTCCGGACCGCCTCGGTGGCTGTCGATCCGGACGCGATCGGCACCAGGTCGAGCACTGAGAGAGGGACCCGGGTCGCGCTCACGAGCGCCTCCCGGAGTTCTCCGAAGCTCGCGCCGCGGCCAGATCGCGCCGCAGCGGCGGCAGACCGAGGTGCTCTCTCAGCGTGGTGCCCGCGTAGTCGGCCCGGAACACACCGCGCTCCTGAAGGAGAGGGACGACGTGCTTCGCGAAATCGTCGAGGCCTCCCGGCGTGATGTGCGGCACCAGGATGAAGCCGTCACAGACCTCGTCCCGCACGTATCGCTCCATGCTTTCGGCGATCGTGGCGGCGGATCCGACGAAGGACTGACGAGCGCTGACCTCGATCATCAGCTGACGAATGGACAGGCTCTTGGCAGCGGCCAGCTCCCGCCATTGCTTCACGGTCCCCATGGGGTCCTTGTTCATGCGGACCGAGGCGCGGCCCGGGGCGATCGTCTCGGCCCCGATGTGAGGCTCGACATCGGGGAGCGGTCCGTCCGGGTCGTGGTCGGACAGGTCGCGGTTCCACACCTGCTCCATCAGCTTGATGGCGGTCGCACCACTCACCTGTTGCTCCCTGACGTGGCGGGACTGCTCCTCCGCCTCGGCGTCGGTCGTCCCGAGGACGAAGGTGGTCGCCGGCAGGACAACCAGCTCGTCGGGGCCGCGCCCGTAGCGAGTCAAGCGCCCCTTGATGTCGGCGTAGAAGGCCCGGCCGCTCTTGTAGCTGCTGTGCCGGGTGAAAATGGCGTCCGCTGTCTCCGCCGCGAACTCCCGCCCCTCCTCGGAATCTCCCGCCTGCAGTATCACCGGCCGCCCTTGAGGACCCCGCGGAACGTTGAAGCGGCCCGAGATCTCGAAATGCTCGTCCCTGTGGTCGAACGTCCCTGCCTCGGGATCGGAGAGAAAGACCCCGGAGTCCTTGTCCGCCACGATCTCCTCACCGCGCCAGGAGTCGAACAGCTCCCAGGCTGTGAGCATGAACTGGCGGGCTCGGCTGTAGCGCTGCTCTTGGGGCAGGAAGCCGCCGCGCCGGAAGTTCTCGCCGGTGAAGGAGTCCCACGAGGTGACCACGTTCCAGGCACCGCGCCCGCTCGAGAGGTGATCGAGCGTGGCGAACTGGCGCGCCACCTCGTAGGGCTCGTTGAACGTCGAGTTGATGGTCCCGGCCAGTCCCAGCCGGTCGGTGACCGCCGCCAGAGCGGCAAGGACGGTGAAGGTGTCGGGGCGGCCGACGACGTCGAGGTCGTAGATCTTGCCTCCCTGCTCCCGAAGGCGCAGTCCCTCGGCCAGAAAGAGAAAGTCGAACTTGGCCTGCTCCGCGGTCTGGGCGAGGTGGACGAAGGAGGCGAACTCTATGTGGCTGCCGGAGCGGGGATCGCTCCAAACCGTCGTGTTGTTCACGCCCGGGAAATGGGCCGCCAGATGGATCTGCCGATGCGGCGTCACCTTGACACCTCGGCCAGGGTGTAGCGGCTGGCCGGTCGGGACCGGCCGAAGCGCGATCGAAGCGTGCCCGAGTCGTAGGCCGTGCGGAAGAGCGAGCGGCGCTGCAGCTCGGGCACGAGCCCCTCGCAGATCAGCTTCAGGTCGTGCGGCAGGCCCCCCGGACGGAGCCGGAATCCCTGAACGCCGCCTTGGGACCAGTCTTCCAACAGGTCGGCCAACTCGACAGGCGTACCCACGAAGGTCGCGGCGTCGCTGCGGTATTTCCCACCGAAGAGCTCGTCCAGACGCTCTTTCCGACTCCTGGCCTCGGCTGCAGTGGAGCCCAGGAACACGACGACGTCAGCCAGGACGGTGACCTCGCTCGCCGAGCCGCCGCTTTCGAGTGCGAGACCGGCCAGTTCCCCCGCGATGTCCCGGGCGTCGTCGGCATCGTGGGGAGTGACGAAGACAATGTCGGCGCTGGCCAAGGCGAACCGGTACGGCCCGATGGAGTGGGCCAGGGCGGCCACCAGAGGCTGCCCCTGTGGCGGACGCGGAGTTATGGAAGGTCCCTTGACCGCGAACCACGGGCCCGAGAAGTCGATGTAGTGAAGCTTCTCCCGGTCGACGAACTTCCCGGTGGACACATCCCGGACTTCGGCGTCGTCCTCCCAGCTGTCCCATAGACGCCGCAGAACTTCAACGAAGTCGGCCGCCTCCGCGAAGAGATCCGCTGACAGCGACTCTCTGGCGGCCGGGTCGTCAGGGGCGACGTCGACGGGGAAGGCCCGCCGGCCGAAGTGGCGCGCCTCGTACGGACGACCCGAGACCTGAACGCGCACTCCGGCCCGACCTTCGCTCACGTAGTCGAGGGTGGCAATGGCCTTGGAGATGTGGAACGGCTCGGTGTGGGTGACTGTGACGCTCGGCACCAGGCCTATCCGGGTGGTCAACGGGGCCACGCGGGCGGCCACCATCACCGCGTCCAACCGTCCCCGCACCTGGTCCGTCCGGTCGTCCTGGGAGGCCGCGCGACGGGACTGGAGGGCCAGGGAGTCCTCGATGGTCAAGAAGTCGAGCAGGCCGCGCTCGGCCATACGGGCCAGGTCGGCCCAATAACCGGCGGTGAACAGGTCAGCCGGTCGGGCCGATGGTTCTCTCCAGGCGGCGGGATGCCAACCGGCGCCATCGAGGGCCACCGCCAGGTGCAATCGGGATCCGGAACTCACAGCAGGAACGTCCGATCTTCGCGCAGCGTCTGCTCCGCAGAAGCGGGTCTTCGTTGTCGGTCTCCAACGCGCACAGACGGACGGAGCGGGTGGCACGCAGTTCGACCGATCCGAGGAAGACCTCCGGCGACGATTCGTGGAGCAACGCTCCAGCGAAGTTGAGCGGGAACGCCATGACACCAGCCAGCCTCGACGACGTCGATGACGTATTCGGGCTGCCCCCCACCGAACCGCTCCGTCCTTCGGACCCCAGCCTCAGGGCTTCGGATCGTCGGGTTGTCCTCCTCCACGGTGACGCTCATGGGGCGGTGCCGACCTCAGCCGAGGTCCCGATCGGGGTGATGGTCATGGCGGGGCCCTCGCAAATTCGATTAATCCGATGGACTAAGTCAAGAATATTAGTCAAGGCCGGTCAGGGCGCCAAATGGCAAGCCCCCCCCCAGGCGAAAGGCCGAGGAGCGGTCCGCCCGATCCGAAAATATGACTAAACCCATTGACTTTGTAGGAATTACTTTTTACTCTCCAGTTACCGGCGGCACAAACACCGCCGGCCGCCGCCGGTCGGCGGCGGACGAACCTCCCTCAGCCAAGAAAGGAAACGTGATGTCAACCCAGGCATCTCCAGACGCATCCCCACCCTCTTTCCGCAGCCGCCGGCGAAGGGCCGTTACCGGCGCGGCCGGGCTGGCGGGCGCACTCGGGCTCGCGCTCTCTGGCTTCGTCGCCAGTGGAGCGACCACGCCCAGCGCACCGCCACCGGTGACCTTCCTCACCGCGAACGGAGCCGTCGGCCACGGCGACATCTTCATCACCCCGACAGGAGACACGGGGACCTATGCCAACGGGCCAGAGATCCTGAGCCCGACGGGTCAGGTCGTCTGGTTCCACCCGATCCCTGCGGGTGAGACGGCAGCCGATTTCCGGACCCAGACCTACGACGGGCAACCGGTCCTCACCTGGTGGCAGGGGACCGGCCTCGGAGGTCTCTCTACCGGGACCGACTACATCTACAACGACCACTACCAGCAGATCGCGACCGTCAACGCCGGCAACGGACTGTCGGCCGACGGCCACGAGTTCCTCATCACACCGTGGAACACGGCGCTGATCCTCTCGTACACCACCGCCACCGCCGACCTCACCTCCATCGGCGGTCCCGCCGACCAGACGGTCATCAACGGCGTGGTGCAAGAGATCGACATCAGGACCGGCAGGGTGCTCTTCCAATGGAACAGCGAGGACCACGTCCCCTTCAGTCAGAGTGAGCAACCATTGCCGTCCTCGGCCAGCACACCGTGGGACTGGTTCCACATCAATGCCGTGCACCTCGACCCTCAGGGCAATCTCCTCATCGATGCCCGTGACACCTGGACGACATACGACGTCAGCCCGTGGTCCGGTCGGATCCTCTGGCAGTTGGGCGGCAAGGACAGCAGCTTCACCGAGCAGGCGGCTCCCGGACAGGTCCTCGACAGTGCCAACGAGATCTTTGCGTGGCAGCACGACCCCGAAGCCCTCGGCAACGACACCTACACCTACTTCGACAACGAGTCGTCTGGAGTGCCGTTGCTCCCGTACAGTCGGGCCGTCACCGTCAAGTTGAACTTCCAGCAGCGCACGGCGACGCTCGTTGCGTCCGATGATCAGCCCGAAGGCCTCTCGGCCGCATCCCAGGGCAATGCGCAGACGACCCAGGAGCACAACCTCTTCGTGGGGTGGGGAATACTGCCCTACCTCTCGGAGTTCAGCCCGTCCGGCGCTCTGCTCTTCAACGCCGAGTTCCCCGCCGGGGTGAACACCTATCGGGCCTACCTGCTCCCTTGGAACCCCTCATCGCATTGGGGTTCGCGGGCCGGCCGGGGCGACTGACCCGCCATCGCAGGACAGGCCGGTGTGACCGCCGGCGACTGACAATCCGAACCGACGCCATCCGCAGGGGGGTGGCGTCGGTTCGCGTCGTCAACGGGTCGACGGCGGGTGGGACGTGCTTCGACGGTTTCTTGGTCAGACGTATCGAGAACTCCCTGTCCGACCCGATGCCGATTGAGTCGGATGAAGAGCGACTCGGAGCAGAACCAGAGAACAAGGTTACGGGCGCCGGCACCGATGGCCCCGACCGGGAAATGTCCTCCCGCATACGGACGGATCATCTCCTGGTAAACCCTCTCGCTATGACCACTGATCGACTTCTGGACCTGGTGGGCCTCCCTGGAGGGCCTTTGGCCGACGCCGCGCTCTGGCACCTCGAGGTGATTGAGACCGGGCGACTTACCCCGGCTCTGCACCGCGTCGTGCTGACCGGTCCTGGCCTCGATGGCCTGCGTTATGTGGCCGGTCAGGACCTGATGTTGCGGGTGCCACAAGTCGGCAACAGAGTGGTGAATCGCCGCTATACGATCCGCTCCTTCGACGCGACGCGCTCAGCCGTGGTCATCGACGTCTCGCTCCATGGCGCAGGACCGGGAACCGATTGGATCCGCGCGGCAAGGATCGGCGATCTCATTGACGCCATTGGCCCACGCGGCAAGATCACGCTGCATACAGGCGCTGACTGGCATCTCTTCATCGGGGATGAGACAGGGATGCCCGGGGCGCTCGCGATGATAGAAGCCCTCCCCTCCGCATCTACGGCGATGGCGTTATTCGAGATCGACACTGCTGCCGATGAACAGGAACCCAACTCGCGCCAGGTGGAGCGGTTGGACCTACGTTGGGTCCACCGATCGGGTCGTTCGGTGCCGGGAGATGCTTCGCCACTCCTCGAAGCGTTGGCCGATGTCGCCCAGCCCACTGGTCTCGGACATGTCTACGTCGCGGCCGAGGCAGGAGTGGTACGGAGCATCCAGCGAGACTTGGCCGACCGCGGTTTCCGGCAAGATCAGATTTCGGCCAAAGCGTATTGGCGACGGGGTCTGCCCAACGCCGAGCACGGAGAACCAACGCGCGAGGATTGAGTTCGACACTTCTGGGGCCTACCCGCTCTCTTGGAACCCTGGTCGAGTTGGGGTAGGTCGGCGGGCGGGAGCCACTGATCATCCACCGACAGCGCGGGAATGACCGCCGGCGAATTCGTTCACGTCATGGACGGGTCGACGGCAGGGTGGGCCGCAAACGTCCAAATGAATCGCTATTTGAGTTAACGCGGGGTTCACGGGAACCCAACACGGTTGAAACAAAGGCAGGTGAGGGTGGATCAGTACCCTCAAGCACGCCAGAAGATTCGGGATGCTGTGACGATCGACATCGGCGAGGACACCCACCAAAAGGCGCTCCGCGTCAATCTGGACCCGCGCTGGTACGGCACCGTTGCCGAGATCGGGGCTGGCCAGGAAGTTGCCCGTTGGTTCTTCCGGGTCGGTGGCGCCGCGGGCACCATCGCCAAGTCAATCTCGGCCTACGACATGGCCGTGAGCGATGCCATCTACGGTGAGGCCGACCGTTATGTTTCGGCTGGTCGCCTCCAGGCGATGCTCGACCACGAGTACCAGCTGAACCTCGAACGCCTGGGCGACAAGCGCGGCGACACAACGTCGTTCTTTGCCTTCGCCAATACCGTTGTGGCGCGCAGTTACAAGGGAAACAACGAATGTCACGGCTGGATGGGCCTCAAATTTCAGGCCCATCCTCGAGACGACCCCAGTCAGGTCATCCTCCACGTTCGCATGCTCGACGTGGAGGCATCGCTGCAGCAAGAAGCCATCGGTGTCGTAGGCATCAATCTGCTGCACGGAGCGTTCTTCCAGCATCACGAGCCTGAGGCGTTGCTCGAAAGTCTCTTGGACCGCCTTACCACCGGGCGGATCGAAATCGACATGGTCGAGTTTCGCGGTATCGAATTTCGGCACGTCGACAATCGGCTGATGGCGCTGAAGCTGGTCCAACTTGGTCTCAGTGGGCTCGCTATGTTCGGACCCGATCGCACGGTGCTTCAACCGAGTGAAGCCCTCCGCAAACGGGCGCTTCTCGTCGAGAGGGGGAGCTTCCGGCCCACGACTTTGGTGAACCTCGACATGCTCGAGTGTGCTCTGGCGAAGTTCGAGGCCGACCCTGCAGTCTCCGGCGTCCCGGTGCTGCCGCTCGCCGAACTGACCATGCGGAACCTACTGGCTGGCGGGGAGGACGTCGATCGTCGGGACTTCCTGGCTCGCGCTGATCTGATGGCTGCGTGCGGAATGACCGTCGTGATCTCTGATTACTTCGAATACTACCGACTGGCGGCGTATCTTGCCGAGCGAACAAATGCGCGGATCGGCATCGTGATGGGCATTCCGAGTCTTATCGAACTGTTCGATGAATCGAATTACACCCAGCTACCCGGTGGAATCCTCGAAAGCTTCGGACGACTCTTCAAGAACGACCTTCGGATCTACGTCTATCCACTCCGTCGCACGGCGGTTGACGAACTTCAAACCGTCGATACCATCGAGGTCGTCGCGGGACTTCGTCCGCTCTATGACTACCTTGCCATGAGGGGAAGCTTTGTTCCTTTGGACAATTATCACGACGAGTACCTCGAGATCTTCAGTCGGGACGTTCTCAAGCGGATTGCCTCCGGGGACCATGCTTGGGAGAGGATGGTCCCTCCCGAGGTCGCCGAGCTGATCCGGCAGAAGTCATTCTTCGAATACTCGAGGAGCCGAGACGAGTGAGGCGACTCCGAACGCAGCGAAAGGTGTACTGCTGAGATGGATGGTGCCGCGGGGAGACTACAGAGGTCTCACGGGCGCCGGCATGCCGGTCGATCCCATCGAGATTCACCGGGTCAGGTGAGGCCGGCGGCCCCGGAGATCTGGTCGCGACGCAGGACGCGGAGGAGTTCCTCGTAGGGTCCGAGCAGGAACACCTCGTCTCTGGCCTCGAAGCGGGTGTCGCGCCGAGGCGGATGCTCAAGCACCTCGGGGCTCTTGGCTCGCCGAAGGGCGATGACCCGTGTCCTGGCGGAAAGGTCCCGCATGGCCAGCCCTTGCAGCCCTCCACCGGGAGCGATCACGAGTCGACCGACGATGAACGGCTGCTGGTCGACGTAGAAGGTCTCGATGATGTCGAGGCCGAGTGATGCGCCGACGAACCAGGGCGCGGCGAGGGCGGACGTGGACCGCACGTGTTGAAAGCCGAAGTTCAGTTCCATCATTCGGGCCAGGCCGCGGTCGAAGACTCTCAAAACCACCGGTACTTCGTGCCAACGGCGACCCAGCGATTCTCGAACGGCGAGCCCGGTCTCGATGTTTGTCAAGTCTCCGCTGGTGAGCACGGCGACTGCGGAAGCGTCGGCCAGGTTGACGGCGGTGTGGGTCTGACGCTGTGTCGCGTCTGCGATAACGACCGGAACGCCGAGCGCCCTGGCGCGCCCCAGATAGCGGTTCGCGTCGTCCTGCTCCACCACGACGACCCGCCGCCCTGCGGTGAGCAGGCCTTCGACGACTCGGATGCCGACCGAACCGAGTCCGACGACGACCACGTGGCCAACCATGCCGGGTACACGTCGACGACCGAGGGACTGCTCAATGCGTCGGCTGACCAGTATGTTCGTGAAGAGCGCGAAACTGGTAGAGACCAGGGTGACCCCTAGGACGATGAGGGCGATGGCGAACACCCTGAACCAGGCATCCTGCGCGGCGAAGGAGTAGTCGCCGTAGCCTACGGTCGCCACCGTCTCGACCGAGAAATACGCGGCACTGAGCACGCTCAGATGGCCCCGCCCTTGCTGGACGACGTACGCAAACCGCAAGACGATGGTCGAGACGATCAACAGCAGGAAGAGTCCCGTCACCGAGAAGACGAGGCCTCGAGAGTTGGTCTCCATCAAGGCCCGGAGGTGACCGCGCAATATCCGGAATAATGATGCTGACGGCGAGGCGCTGCCCTCGGCGGAGTTCACCGATATGTCCATGCGCTCGAGTTGATCGATTGGCCCGAGCACCGCCACCCGATCACCGGGCTCCACCGGATGGTCACGACCCGGACAGCACACAATGTCGCCTCCAGCGGGTACCACCGCCACCGGGGCAAGGTCGCCGAAGTGACTACGAAACGTCGCGTTGTAGCCGGGTTGGTCGTTGACCGTGATATCCACCACGGCGAACCGTTCGCCTCCGAGCGTCATCTCGTGGGACGAGAGTCCGAGGCAGGCTTCTATGAATGACGGCGCAGCCAAGGTGGCGACGTCGAGCACGCTGCCCGCTCCGGTGGCGCTCTCGAGGGCGCGCCCGACGGCAGGATTGGCCATCTGGACGACCAGCCGCACGTCGGGGCGGAGCTCGCGCACCCGGAGGGCGATCTCCAGCGTGGTCACCTCGCTCGTTTCCACGCAGACGACCGCTTGCGCCCTGTCCAGGCCGGCCTCGGTCAGTCCGTCCCCCAGATGGGCGCTCTTGTGGATGCGCGGGATGCCCCAATCCTCGACGATCCCGGCCAGACGAAGGTCGGGGTCGTCGTCCACGATCACGACGGAAACGCCGCTCAGGTGAAGCTGTTCGACCGTTCGCAAGCCCACGCCGCGTAGTCCGCACACGATCACGTGACCGTCGGCTTGCCAATGGTTCGAGTCAGTCACGGCCCGGGCTAAAGGATGAAGAGCATCTCCTGGTAGGTGGCAAGCGGCCAAAGGTCGTCAGCTACCAAGCCCCCGAGCTCGGCCGGCAAGTAGACCTGGCTACCGCTCATCTCGCGCCTCCTCTGCGATCGGTGGATCGTCACGACCGTAGGCACGGTTTGTCTCAAGCTTGTTTCGAGAGTATGAAGATCTTTGACCGTCCGGCACTCTGTCCGTCGAGTCCGACACCCCAGGAGCGCAGTATGACCGCACGGCTTCCCGAACCTCGCCTGACCAAGATCCTCCGCTTGGAGGCGACTGTGGGTCAAGCTGTCGATGTGGGGGACGTGGCGCAGGGGCGGCGGCGAATCGTCCCCCTGAGCGGTGGCACGTTTGCCGGGCCCGAGCTCAACGGCACGCTTCTCCCGGGAGCAAGCGCCGATTGGCAGATCGTTCTGCCCGACGGCACAGCACTCGGAGACATCCGTTACACCCTGCAGACCGATAGCGGTGATCTGCTCTATGTCCGTTCGCAATCGATTCGCCACGGCAGCGCGGAAGTCCTCGCCCGTCTGGGTCGCGGTGAGGAGGTCGACGCCAGTGAATACGTATTTCGCACGTCGACGCAGATCGAGACAGCGGCACCCGATTTCGACTGGTTGAACAAAGGTGTGTTCATCAGTGTCGGCGGACGTCAACCCGGAGGCGTGATCTACGAGGTCTACCTCGTCGGATGAACCCATCACTCCAGAACCCAGGGCAACGAGATTCGTCACCCCCGGCCCGGAAGGTCGCGATCATCACCGGCGGTTCACAGGGCATAGGCGCAGGACTCGTGTCGGGGTTCCGACGCGAGGGCTATGCCGTTGTCGCCACCTCACGGTCCATCGGCCCCGCCGACGCGGACGACTACCTCACGGTACGGGGTGACATCGCCGAAGATCAGACCGCGCGAGACGTGGTGGAGCGAGCTCTCAATCGGTTCGCACGGATCGACTGCCTCGTCAACAACGCAGGTGTGTTCATCGGCAAGTCCTTCACGGACTACACCCTCGACGACTATCTCTCTATCACCTCGGTGAACCTGGCCGGATTCTTCCACCTGACCCAACGCGTCATTGGTCAAATGGTCACGCAGGGGAGCGGCCACGTGGTCAACGTCAGCACAAGCCTCGTGGACAATCCCGACAGCAACAGACCCGCCGCGCTGCCCGCTCTCACCAAGGGCGGTTTGGTCGCCGCAACACGTTCGCTGGCTATCGAGTACGCGTCACGCGGGATTCGGGTGAACGCTGTCGCTCTCGGGGTAATCAGGACGGTTGACGACCCGGCTTCCTACGCGGGTATGGCAGAGCTTCACCCTCTCGGCCGGCTGGGCGAAATCGGCGACGTCGTGGACGGGATCCTCTATCTCGAACGGGCGACATTCGTGACCGGGGAGACTCTCCATATCGACGGCGGTCAAGCGGCGGGATCCTGACTCGGACCGGGACATGGAACTCGTATCCGTTCGGCCCACTCGAGGGATGGTGGCTCTTTGGTGTCGCTTATTCGACGGGTGGGCACTCGACACCAGCGACCTGCATGAATTGGCAGAACGTCTCGCGCGCGACCTTCCAGATCCCATCGACCAGGAACGCCCGACCGAGGCGGTCCCCCAAATGCATGTTCCGAGGGGGACCGACGACCACCGTGAACGACACGCGTGCCTCGTGATCGTTCACGAATCGGACGAAGTCAGCCGTCACCGTCGCACCGTCACCTGGCTCGCCCTCCGGAATGCCGTGGCGACGTGCCGCTTCTGCGAGGCATCGTCCCAGCCCCTTGCCTCCATCGACTGCGGGGAGATCGTCGTCGTCCGTGGGTGTCAGCATCCTGCTGAACGCGTCTTCGATCTCTTGCCGAGCTGCGCCCTCATCCTCGGGTGGCGGACCGAAGTGCTCCGAGCGGGGCGGTCCCGAGCGTGCGAGCAACCGGGCGGGAAAGGAATCGTTCCGAGGGCCAGGTGTTTCCCCAACCCGGAGCGCACGAAGCGATGCTGCATGCTCGACGGTGATGCCCTTCGCCCGCTGCTCGACGGCCTCGCGAGCACCGAGGCCGGCACCGATCCACTCCGCCATCTCGTCGAAGGGGATGCCCGCGGTCCACCATTCCCGTACGACGTCACCGGGAGTGCGGCCCTGCATGGCCAGACGGCCGGCTTCCACCGCCGTGAGGCCCAGGTCGAACCAGACGTAGGCGTCTTGCGCCTCGATCCCCTGGCGCGCCCACTCCTCGGCCCCATCTTCGACCCACTGGTGCTGCAGGTAGCCGTGCATGATCCGGGGATCCACGCCAGATTGGTGCAAGCGTGCCAGTGGCCCGCCCGGAACCGCACCAGGCCAGCCACGACCGACTCGCACACTCACGACGTTCGCGGTGCCCGCCGGGTGTTGACGAGCGAATGCCGCATCAGGGCCGAGGCCGTTCTGTTTGTGGCCCTTGGCGTCGACGAGATTGAAACCGAACTCGTGCCAGCGGACCGCCTCGGCAGCATCGATTCCCGCTGATTGCCAGTCCCGTACGGTGTCCGGGGTCGCTCCCGCCGTCTGCCACTGAGCCGCGAGAAGACCGTCGGCGATTCCTTCACGCTGCCACGCGTGTGCCAGGGCAACGGTGAAGCGCCATCGCCGCCACACTTCGGCGCCCTCGCGGTCGAATCCGCTGGCGAGCCACGCGCTCAGCTCCTCCGGGTCGCCACCGTCCGATCCCTCCGCGTCGTCGAAACCCGTGCGCGGCACTTCAGGCTTCACCCTGCGTCACGCCGCCGGCCCGATCGCTATCGCCTTGGCCCAGTCAGGTACGACTCCCATCGGGTCCATCAGCCCTACGATCACCTTGACACGGGGCGGAGGCGCCGACGGCCACGGGGTGTAACCGTCGGTCAGCACGATGATCAGATCGGGACGTGGCCGGAGCTCGGCCGCCTTCTCCAGCCCTGCCCCCATGTTCGTACCACCGCCCCCGAGCAGTTCGACGTCGCGCGCCTTCATGACCTTCTGGGCCTCGAATGCCTCGGCGTCGCAGCACACGATGCGGAGGTGACGCCGACCGACCCCGAGCCCGCGAAGCACACCCTCGACCTCGGCCAGGGATTGGGCGAGCATCTGGTCGTTCATACTGCCCGAGGTGTCGAGCACCATGGCCACCTTGGGAAGCGGCTGGCGCAGGCTCGGAAGTACCACGTTCGGCACGACCGAGCTTCGGCGCGACGGTTTGCGGTAGCTGTAGTCGACCCTCCCCGCCACGTCGGCGACGCCTCTGCGCACCGCCGACGCCAGCAACCTCTGCCAGCTGACGGTGGGCTCGAGGACGTCGTCAGCCCATCTCTGCCATCCGGCAGGTGTGTTCCCATAACGGCGTTGGTGTTCCCTGATCCGCTGGGCGACGTCACGCTCGAGAAGCTTTCGGCCTGTTCGGCCTACCCCTGGGGCTGTCGAATCCCACGGCCGCTCCGCGCCGTCACAGCCGCTGCCACAATCGCATCCCTCGGTCTGTCCGTTCAGCTCGGGTGCTGCGTCCCCTTGTTCGGGCCCGCCCAGTGCGGCCCAGTACTCCTCGGCCGTCAGAGCGTCGGGGAGACCCAAGGCACTTGGCGTGACAGCTGCCGCCGGCTTGACGGCATCGCCCGCAACCAGGTCGTCGTTGATCTCGGCGTCGGCGGCCAGGTTCCAGTTTCGTTGTCCTTTCGTCCGGTGTACGGCCGGGCCCAGAGTCCGTTCGGGGTCGCGGACCGGGGATCTTTGGGCATGGTCACGGAGCAGGTGGCTGACCTGATGCACCAACCAAAAGCCGACCGTCGGCACGTCCATCGACCCGAGGACATCCACATCGAGGTAGACGTGCCAACGCTCGTCGACCGGAAGCGCACTGAGGTCGAGGCGTTGCTCGGGCGGATCCTCCGACTGGTCCACGACGACTGGATCCAGAGCGAGCAACGCGCTTGCCATGTAGGGCACCTGGTGTGCCGCCCATACCCGGGCGGCGGCCCAGATGCTGCGCTGCTCGACACCGAGCATCTCACGCGGACCGAGGATCACCCTCCCCCTCCGTTCGGATCAGCCCAGCCGCACGTAGCACGGGGGCCATCTTCAAAAGGCCGCTCGGCAGTTCGGCTCCTTTGGGGCGAGCGCTCGCCAAGGTCCTTGCCGCCAGCGCCGCCACGTCGGGAGCCCGATCGGCGATGCGCGCCACGACCTGCCACGCCGCCGACCACGACTCAGCGTCGCCATGGGCGATCGCCACCGCGGCCACTGCTGTGAGCACGGCGAAGGCCCGGTCACTGCGCTCCGGCAGCTCGAAGCCGGTCGGGTCTGCCAGGACGGCCTCGGGATCGGGCAGGTCCATGTTCGCCAACCACGACAGGAACTCGATGCCGGCCCCGTCGCCGACCGCGCCGAGGACCAGGAGTGTCCTTGCGTCCTCCGAGGCTCCCACGGCATCACTCACGGCCAGCAGCCGGGCGACTGCCTCCCAGCTCCGCGGGCTCGGCCACCCCCTGCCGGCCTGGTCGGCCAGCGTCGGAACGTCGATGACGAGCGCCGGACGTACATCGAGGAATGCACCGACAGCAGCTCGCGCCGCCAGGAACTGACTCTCAGTCGGCGTGCGGCCGTCGAAGGAGGGGGGTGGCGGAAACCCCATGGAGATCCCCCGTGACACGGAACCGGCTTCGACCGGCCAGTCCAGGTGGACGAGACGATTCGCCAGCGGGGGCGAAAGCTGCCAGCCGTCGGACGCCTCTTCGGGCGGGTTGGCCGCGGCGACCACCCGGACTCCCTCGGGCAGGGACAGATCGCCGACGACACGCTCGAGCACGACCCGGAGCATCGCGGCCTGCACGGCGGGTGGCGCCGTCGTGAGCTCGTCGAGGAAGAGGAGGCCATGCCCGGCCGAGGCAAGGCGTCTCGCCCAGAGGGGCGGGGCCATCTGCACGGACCCGTCGATCACCACCGGCAGGCCCGCGAAATCGGCCGGCTCGCGGATCGAGCCGATTACCACCTCGGTCGGCCAGCCCAGGCTCTCTCCGAGAGCGCGCACCACTGAGGTCTTCCCCGTTCCCGGGCTCCCCCAGAGGAGCACAGGGATCCCTGCTTGCACCGAGACAGCCAGCGCCTCTGCGACGGTCTGAGCGTCCACGCCCGATCACCTCCTGGAGCCATTGTCCCAGACCGGATAATCCCTCTGATCCGGCCCATCGCAGTCCGGCGTGGAACCATCTCGTCGTCACTTCTCGTGATCCTCATGCATCCCAGACGCGCAAGCCGGCCCGGCTGAGCGCGGTCGGCACCACACGGAATGACGCATCGATTTCCGGCAGGGCCCGAAACAAGCGGCGAGTGGACGTCGGGTCCGCGCCGCAGAGGAGGGTGACGCTGCCACCTTCACCGCCCGCGCCGTTCACCTTCCACCCCAGCGCCCCATGAGCCGCCGCCAGGTCGATCAGCGCTTCCGCCCGGTCGCCGACGAGGCCGGGGTAGAGCATCCGCTGCAGGTCGGTGTTGCGAGTCATGGCGCGCCCGAGTGCGGCGAGGTCCACGGCCAGGACGGCGTCGCGAGCGTCGGCCGCGGCACGCCGCAACTGCTCGAGGAACTCCTCGGCTTCCTCGCGGTTGGACGAGAGGGTGGCGATCACGCGGTCGTGGAGCTCCGAGGACACGTGAGCGCGCCCGAGGTGGACCAGCACCAGCCGGCGGTCGAGCTCCTGCCACACACGTTCGGGGAGCGTCAGCGGCGAGACCAACGCTTGCGGGTATGAGGTGACCTCGATGTAGTTGATGCCACCGAAGGCCGCACACAACTGGTCCTGCACCCCTGACTCCAAACCGAGCCGCTCGGCCTCGATCCGGTGCGCCAGCTCGGCCACCTCGTACGGTGTCATCCGCTCGCGGGTCAGCGCACTGAGGGCGCCGAGGAGCGCCACCGTCGCCGAGGCGGACGACCCGGTCGAACCACCCGGCGGAGCGGCGGAGAAGACCGAGAGCTCCACCGCCAAGTCGTCGGGCACGCCCATCTCGTCGAGCGCTGCCTCCAAGATGGGATGGCGCGCAGAGGGTGCGGCGGGATCGTGGACGTAGCGCTCGCCGTAGTTCTCCGCGTCGAGGACGATGCGATCGGCCACGTCATCGACCCGGTACACCCTGAGCTCCGCTTCGACGAAGGGCGACACGGCGATGTTGAAGACCTGACCGTGCCCGGCGAACCAGGTGTCGGTCCAGCCGCCGTTGTCGCAGATGCGGATCGGCGCGGCGGCGTGGACGATGCGCAGCGGGACCGGCGAGTCCTCCACCCGATCAATCATGGCGTCAACGGCAGAGCGGCGGAGGCTGCCGTTCGAGAAGCCAGCTCCGCCAACTCTCGGGATCCCCGTTCGCCCTCCCCGTGCTGTCGCGGCGTCAGGCCTCGGCCAGGTGCGTCCAACCGGTTCGATCAGCACCTCATGAGGGCCGTCGCGGTCTTGCACCACGAGCGTCTCACCGGCTGTGATGGGTCTCAAATCCGCCACTGAACAGGAGCCGCGTTGAAGAGGAGCACGATCGTCGGACTCGGAGCAGGTGTCGCCGTCGTCGGCACCCTGGGAGCCGTGAAGTCGGCCATGGGGACTCGATGGCGACTGATACAACAGCGTGTACCTGCGGAGCTGCGCTCCCCGATGCTCGCCATCCCCCTGCATTTCACCAGCCGCCCCGCGCTCCGGTTCGTCAGGTCGCTGCCGATGCCGGGCACAGTGCCACCAGGGATCCATCACGAGGTGCGCACGGCAGCGGTGGAAGGGCGAGAGCCCGTGTCCGTGCACATCTACCAGCCGACGGAGCGCGACCGACCGAGCGGCGCCCTCTACTGGATTCACGGTGGAGGGTTCGTGATGGGAACTCCGGCGATGGGCCACGAGTTCTGCAGTCGTGTCGCCCGCGAGCTGGGCGTCCTCGTGGTCTCCGTCGACTACCGTCTCGCTCCCGAGCACCCCTTTCCGGTGCCGCTCGACGACACCTACACCGGGCTCCGGTGGCTCCACCAAAGCGTGGACGCATTGGGCATCGACGTGGCGCGCATCGCCATAGGCGGAGACAGTGCAGGCGGCGGCCTCGCCGCGTCGTTGGCGCAGGTCGCCCACGACCGGGATGAGGTCCCGGTGTGCTTTCAACTCCTCGTCTACCCGATGCTCGACGATCGCACCGTGCTGCGGGCCGACCACGGTGGCACTGGCGACTTCGTCTGGGATCCTCGCTCGAACCGGTTCGGCTGGACCTGCTACCTCGGGCGGTCGCCCGTGGTGGACGATGCCCCTGCCTACGCGGCGGCGGCCCGAAGGGTCGACCTGACGGGATTACCTAGGACATGGATCGGCGTCGGCAGCATCGACCTGTTCCATGCGGAGGACGTGGCGTACGCCCAGGGGCTCCAAGAAGCCGGCGTCGAGGTGGAGCTCGTGGTCGTGCCCGGCATGTACCACGGCGCCGACTCCATCCCCGGGGTGACCAAGGCGCCGAGCATGGTGCGTTTCAACCAGTCGAAGCTCGACGCACTCCGCGCCGCCATCGGATGAGCGAGCGCACGCTGCAGGGCCATCGCCCTTCCCAATTACGTTAAGGGAAGATATATAATGTGGTCGACCCTCCGCGAGGACCGAACCTGAGAGAGCCCAGTGAGTCGAATCGATCTTCCGCCCTATCCAACTGGCTGGTTCGCCGTGGCACTGAGCGAGGATCTGACTCCCGGGCAGATCCTCGCCCGTCAGTACTTTGGGCAGGAGCTCGCCATCTTTCGAGATCGAGATGGCTCCGTGGCCGTGCTCGATGCCTATTGCGCCCATCTCGGAGCGCATCTGGGCCATGGGGGCACGATTCACGACGGATGTATCAGGTGCCCATTCCATGGATGGGAGTACGACCTCAACGGTGTCTGCGTGCGGATGCCCTACGGAGGGCGCGTGCCACCGGCGGCCAAGGTGCGCTCGTGGCCGGTCGTCGAGCAAGACGACGTGATTCTCGTCTGGCACGACCCCGACGCCGCCGACCCGAATTGGTTCATGCCTTCGTTTGCCGATCGACTCTGGACGAGACCCCGCACCATGACTCGATTCATTGAGAGCCATCCGCAAGAGATTCTCGAGAACACCGTCGACTGTGCTCATTTCCGGTTCGTCCACGAATCGCACATGATGCGTCCCGTCGTCACCATCGAGTTCGATGGGCCGACCTTCGAGCTTCCCATCGTCTCTGACCCGACCGCCGCGATCGAGGAGTTTCGACTCGAGGGTTCAGTCGAGCTCGCGGGATCGAGTTTCTGCCATGGTCCAGGTTTGGCCGCCGCGACCCTCGGGGTTCCGGGTGTCGGCATGCCCACGCTGCAGCGGCTTTACGCCACCCCTGTCGACGGCGAGCAGATCGAGCTGCGCGGTCTCGTGAACGTCGATGTGGTCGACGATGGCGCGGCTGCGGAGCAATGGGCCGACGTCATCGCTCCGCCGGTCATAGAGAACTGGGATAGGGACATCCCGATCTGGGAGCACAAGCGATATCGTGCACGCCCCGTCCTCAACTCGAGTGAGCGTCTGATCCTCGCCTTCCGACGTTGGTACTCGCAGTTCTACACCGGCAGCCAGACGGTTCCGATACAGGAGCCAGCCTCCCTCTGAGGCAGCGAGCCGGTGCTACCTCACGTGCCGAGGGGTTCGTCGGGCCGTAGGCTCCAGAAATCCGATCCAACCGAATGGTTCGCCGACCCGACGAGCCGTCGGTAGGCTCCATGACACCGTCCGGCTGACTTCCCACGCAAGGAGCCAACGCCCTTGTCCACCACGACATTGCGTCATGGCGATACCAACGACCCGTCCCGTCGAGGTCCCGGGCGCCCACGCGATCCATCTGTCGATGTCATCGTTCGCGCCGCGGTCCGTGACTCTCTGATTGAAGACGGATTCGATGCGACCACGATTCCTGCGGTGGCGAGACGGGCTGGCATCGGCGCACCAACGATCTACCGACGTTGGCCGACCCAGATCGAACTCGTCGAGACGGTCTTCGACGACATCTTTGCCGACGAGGTGCTCGAGGTCCCGCCGGACGAGGGGGATTTCCCCTACGTCGTCCGCCGAGTCGTCGAGGGAGCGTTCCAATTCTACGGACACCCCGCCGCCCGACGGGCCATCCCGGGCCTACTCGCCGCCTACAACGGAGACCCAAGCCGCTATGAGACCTTGACGGAGCGGATCGAGATCCCGGCGCGCCGCGTCTTCCGCCATGTTCATGCCATCGCCGTCAAGCAAGCAAGGGTAGCCAGGAAGCCGGATCCGGACACTATCTTCAGCACAATTGCCGGAAGTGCCCTCTATTTTGCTGGGATCCGCGGTGAAACGGATGCCAAAGCGCGGCGCAATGTCATCGAAGTGGTGCTGAAGTCCACACGCGTCGAAGCTCCGTCGATCGGTTCGTAACGCCTGAACGTCCGGCGGACACGGCATCCGCCCCAGCCATATCTCGAGTCCAGTTCAACTATGGGGCTCAGCGGTCGCCGACATGGCACCGCCGAGGAAGACGGCGCGGGCGATGTCGTTTCTGGCGAGGAGCTCCCGAGTCGATCCTTCGAAACGGATCTGACCCTTCTCGAGGAATACGGAGCGCTCGCAGATCTCTGCCGCGATGTTGATGCTCTGTTCCACGACGATCAATGAGACGCCCGCTTCATGAAGGTTTTGGACGATCTCAATCAGCTGCCGGACCACGACGGGTGCGAGTCCGAGGGAGAGTTCGTCGATGCAAAGCACCCTGGGCCGCAGGAGGAGCGCCTTACTCAAGGCGACCTGCTGCTGTTCGCCTCCCGAGAGACTGCCCGCCTTCTGGTTGCGGCGAGAACGGAGAGTCGGAAACGCGGAGTACACGTCGTCGAGTCGTATCCTCATCTCCTTTGAGGGGAGTCGGGCGCTCACGCCGGCTATTTCAAGGTTTTCCAAGACGGTCATGTCCGAGAAGACAGCCTTGCCTCCTACGATCAGCATCAGCCCCCTTCCCGGCAGGACCTCGGGCGCCGCGCTGGTGATGTCGTCGCCGATATACACGACGCTTCCATGAGAAGGCCGCTCCAGTCCCGCAATGACCCGAAGCAGCGTGGATTTCCCTGCGCCGTTGGTGCCGAGCAAGGCAAGGGCTTCGCCGTTATGAAGCTCCAACGAGATACCGAACAACACCTGCAACTGCCCGTAAGCGAACTCGACGTCGTTGACGACGAGGACGGGCTTCTCGGAGTCGGTCCCGTTCATTTGACGAACGGAGGGTGAAATGTCGGGTTGGGGACCTGCCAGCATCGGCACGAGGAGTGGTAGTACGCGGCCCTCCAGTAAGCGACCCCATAGGTTGCGCCCTTGGGAGCGGCGGAGAAATCCGTCGGTGCGAAGGGGTAGGAGAAGGCAACCGTTCCCATCGACTTCATGTCCTGCGGAAAGTTGTTGGCATGAACGGTCGAGGCATGGGCGAGCAGAGCTTGCACGAACCACAGATAGTCGCACACCAATCCGGGATACCCAGTCGTCTGCGAGTAGACCGAAGGTTTGCCTGCTGCCTCATAAATAGCGTTGCACTTCTTGGTTCCGCCCGACGGCGCATACCCAGGCGTGGACTGCTCTCCGTAGGCACCTCCCAAGACGTCCACGGCGCCGTTGAAGTTCGTCGCGTTGGGCGCGTTGGCGCCCGTGGTGACATCAGTGGCCGCGTCGTTCTCGGCGTAGAGGTACCGCGGCTTGTAACCTTGTTGCTGCGCAATCTGCGTGAACAGACCACCATCGATGATTTCAAGCATCATCACGTCACTCACGCCCGCGCTCTTGAAGTTCAGGACGGCCTGCTCCATCGCTGCGGGCGTGTCGGTACCCGAAGCAGGGCACCCCAGGCTGTAGCTGACGATCTTGGTCCCGGGCACACCCGCCGCAGCCAAGGCCTTACGCTCGGCGTTCACCAGTGCCGAACTGCAGGTGTGGTACAGCACGCCGATCTTTCGGAAACCATGAGAGGCCTTGAAGTAGCCGAGCTGGTGTAGGCCGAGTACGCCGTTGTAGACGATGTCCTCGGGAATATCACCAATTTGCAGGTAGAACGGGTGGTATTGGCTCAGTTGTTCCTCTGTCAGGTAGGTCGACGCCACTGGCACCTGGTGCGCCGGGAGACAGTCACTTGCGCCAACTTCCGTGAGAACACCGCTGTCCAAGACAATGAACGGATGGGCAGCTGCGATATTGAGACACGTCTGTTGAGCCGCGCTCGCGTCCACCGGATTCACGTTGTAAATGTGCATCACGACTTGGCGACACCCGATTCCCCCGGATTTGTTGAGACTGTGGGCCACCAAGTTCCATTCCGCGCTCTGAGTGGATGCTGGTGGAAGCCCCACCGTGCTGTTACTGAGTGAACCGCCTGAGATGTTGATCACGGTGGCTGCGACCGTGACTTGGTGTGCTGTAATCCCGGGACCAGTTCCTTTTGGGCATTGACTCGTTCCGGCACCTGTCCCGTCGGCAACTGTCGAGGTCGTCGCTCCCGCGGGGGAGCGTGTCACGACCGACTCGCAGCATGCGAGTGCAGAGATGCTGGCAATCAGCACCGCTACGCTCCACGTCCCGATGCGGTGAGCACGATTCCATCTGATCCCTGTCGACTTGTTCATGCCGATCCCTCCTGTAATGTTGCGTGCGCAACGGCCGTGGTCTGCGTCTGATCAGATTGTTCCGAGGCTTGGACACTCGTTCCGAGGTAACTGGCGATGACGGCAGGGTCGTTGCGTACCTGTTTCGGTGTACCGACCGAAATCACCTGACCGGCATCGAGCACGTAGACCCGATCGCAGAGTCCCATGAGCAGCGGCATATCGTGCTCAATGACCAAGACGGAGCAGTCCAATTGCTCGTGGACGTGACGGATCAGCGGGCCGAACGATTCCGCTTCGCGCTGGGCGACTCCGGACGTCGGTTCGTCGAGGAGTAAAAGGCGCGGTCTGGTGGCGACCTGGACCATCAGATCGCAGATTCGCCGCATTCCGGTCGACAGCTCGGCCGTCAGACTCTCAGCCCATGCACCGAGGCCGAACGCTTCGACGAGGTCCAGGGCGTGCAGCCGACTGCTCCTCTCCGCGGTCCGGACCCACGGTGCGCTGGCCATGGCGGGAAGCAGGTGCGGGGTTGTGCCTTTGCCCAAGGCGATCTGGACCGTCTCCATGACCGTCAGGCCCGAGAAGAGCGTGGCCTCCTGGAAGCTGCGGGCCATGCCGAGCTCTGCCCTCCGCTGGGGTGGCTGGTCGGCCACTTCAGTTCCGAACATGCGCACTGAACCCCGATCAGGTTGGATGATCCCGCTGACGAGATTCATCAGCGTCGTCTTCCCCGCGCCGTTCGGTCCGATGAGGCCGACGATCTCGCGACGATTTACCGTGAGATCTGCGCCACGCAGTGCCTCGATGCCACCGAAGCGCACGGCGAGGTCGTGTACCTCGAGCGGTACTTCTCCCGGTAGCTCACTCGGTCGCTGCGGCCGAAATCGCCTCGCCGTCCTGGATGGACCGTTGGCAGAGGTCAGTGCGATCGCAGGTAACCGCGCGATATCGACAACGGGGGCAGCGCCGCGATCGAGATGATCCGAGTGTTCTGGCGCACCGGTCGCGACGCGGCGAGCGGCTCGACGGTTGAGGAAGGCCTGCCAGTTCTCTTCGGCTGCACCAGCAAGTCCGTTCGGGTACGCGATCATCGTTCCCACGACAGCGAACCCGCCAAGCAGCAGGAGGAAGCCAACGTTCTGACCGACCGAGCCGAGGAGCCCACTCACATGCGGTCCGACGAAGAATGTTCCCATGTAGAGCACCACCGCCGCCGCAACTGCTCCACCCAACGATCCGATTCCGCCTACCACGGGAAGAGCGAGCAAAGCGATCGAGGCGTTGGCAGAGAACTGGGCTGGATTGATGCTCTGCCACGTCTGGGCCCAGAACACGCCTGCCGAGGCCGCGATGAATCCGGAGATTGCGAACACGCGCAGCTTCACGACGCTGGGTCGTATCCCGAGGAGGCTGCTGGCTCGCTCGTTGTCCCGAACGGCGATGATGACGCGTCCGGCGGCGGATCGACGTAGTGAGCGAGTAGCCAGGACAGTCAGAGTGAGAACAACCAAGGCGGCGTAGTAGAGGTCCAGTTGCGAGTCGAGGTGGAATACGCCCGGCAGCGTGACAGTTGGGGTGACGACCGTCGTGAACGGAGTAGGTCCCGCGAACCACGACTGCTGAAAGAGCCAGTCGGGTGCCACGATTGCCAGCCCCAAGGTCACCACCGCAAGCGTCACGCCGCGCACTCGCAGAGCTGGCAATCCGATGATGACGGCGACGATTGCGCCAGCGAGCCCGGTGACGACGAGCATGTCGACGAGATTCCAGCCGGCTTGTCCAGCCCAGCGCGCGCAGAGGAAGGCTCCGATGCCGACCAAGGCGAAGCTCCCCAGGTTGATCTGACCCGCCCACCCGGCGAGAATGGTCAGCGACACGCCGATAAGGGCGTACATCAGGACCAATACCAGCAAGAACTGGTTGCCCGGCTCGGAGAAGTACGGGAAGAGCGGGAACAGCAGCGCGAGCAGCAACACGACCACAAGTGCGATCTTCGGAGTCCACCTCACTCCTGCTGATTGCCGAATTGCTGCCGGGATTCGGATACCTCGGAGATCCGGCACCGCGGCACCTTCGGCCGTGAACACGCGGGCAATGGCCCCGCCTCGCAACAAGATGACGAGCAAGATCGCAACGAAGATCACCAATTCCGACGTGCCGGCATTGGTGGTTTGCGCCAAGACGACTTGGTACAGCACTCCGAGAGCGACGCCACCTCCGACGGCTGCCGGGATCGACACGAAGGCCCCGATCGCCGCCGCGCCCATGGTGAGCATGAGCAGATACGGGCCAGCGGCCTGAGAGGTGAAGCTCGACGTTGTCGGACCGCTGAAGATGGCCGAGAGTGCGGAAAGCCCGCCGGCGATCCCCCAGACGATCAAGCTCACACGGTCGACGGAGATACCACATAATCGTGCCGCGTCGGGATTGTTCGCTGCCGCTTTGATCTGTTTTCCGAGTGATGTGTACCAGAACAGCGTCAAAAGGATCAAGAGAAGTGGCACCGTGATGATGGTCAGTACAGCCATGCCGGAGAGGACAACGCCGCCCAGAGAAAAATCGGAGTTGAATGGTTCCGGGTACGGCGCCTGCGACGTCGGCGTCAACCATGGAATGTAAGTAATGGCGAGAAGGATGTCGCTCACCCCGATCGTGAGCATCATCAAGCGCACGGGCGCCTTCGACTTCCGTCGCACCACCGAGACTGTGAACCGCTCCACGATCAGGCCGGTCCCAACTCCGACCGCAATGCATCCGATGAGCGACGGCCACCAGCCCCAGTTCCAGTCGTTCACGACCTTGGCCAGTAGTAACGCGGAGACGGCGCCGAGCTGGGCATGTGCGAGGTTCAGAAAGCGGTTGGCCCGAAAGACCATCACAAATCCCACGGCGAGCAGTCCGATGGTCAGTCCATTGATCAGGCCCAAGACGAGGGTTCCCGTGCTCATCGACTCAGCCCGACCAGAGGGATTGGCGGTCCGCAGGCAACGTCCCGATCGGCAAGAGCATTTGTCTGGACGCCACCCACCGCTCGCTGCGTCCTCCCCCGTTCTTCGATGTCGCAGGTGGTCCCGAGTTGACGCAATCACCCGACCGAATTATGTTTTGGTCAGTAACTATATTGATCGAAACAGAAGCCGGCAAGCCAGGTCGAGGTCTCGAGTCGTAGGCCCATCCACCCGGCGTGGCCTTTTCGAAGTACCAGTTGCGCCGCTCCGTATGAAGAATGTGAAGGGGGACGGGCACGTGTCAGGCGTGCCCCAAAGGGCTGTGGACAAATGCACATGGACGGTGGCCGGTAGTTGCGTTCCTTCGCGATCGGCACTTGCGTCCCAGCTACACGATGAACTACCGACGATCCTCTCGAAGCTGGTCCCCTCGGCCGTTGCAGCACATGTCACAGTCCAAGAGCCGGATCAGTATTCCGGAGCGAGCATCGCAACGAGCACGACGTCAGGATGTGTCGACGCCGTGATCGAGGTGGAGACCGAGGAAGAATGCCCACCGCTCGATGATCTTCACGCCTACCTCAGGCGCACCTGGCTGCATGTCCAGGGATGGCGGGTGAAGCCGACGTTGATCTACGACTCGACGACACCGAGGACGATCGGCGAGTCCTCTCGGTCGCCGGCGCAGATCGTGTTCATCGAGCGTCTCGACGGCACGACGAGAGCACATTTTGACCGCAACTGGTTCATCCATGCCGGACACTTCGATGGCCTCGAAGCGCCGAGCGAAGGCTCCCTGGCCGAGCGTCGTCGGGAGGAAGGACAGGGCTCGGACAGGCTGTATCGACAAAACCGAGTGATCGAGACGATCACCCCGACCGCCTGGCGCATCGATGGGTACGCCCAGTTGCAGCTCGGATTCTTCGTTCCCGAGGTCGGTGACGACCCCTATCCACGGGTACGGGGTGAAGCGCCGTTTGACCGCTGGCCCCCGAGAATCCTCCAAGGCTACGAATACCGAATTCTGTGATGGTGCCGCTCACCGCTGTCGTCACCGGAGGCGCCGGTCAAGCCGCTGGTCTCGGCCGAGGACTCGTGAAACTGTTTTCAGCTGCCGGAATGAACGTGGTCGTCGTGGATATCGATCACGCAGCGGCGGTTCGCGTCGTCGATGAACTGAGAGCACAGGGCGGCCAAGGCCTCGCACTTGCGGCGGACGTCACTGTGCCGGAAAGCCTTCGGGCCGCCGCCGAGCGTGTGGCTGACACATTTGGTTCCTGCCACGTCCTCTGTGCCCACGTTGGTGGGGGAGGGCAGGGACGCTTCCTCGACTTGCCGATCGAGGCTTGGCAGGGTGCGATGCAACTGATGGTCACCGGGACCGTGGCGACCGTTCATGCCTTCCTCCCGCTCATGCAAGGATCCGAGGGTTTGCGGAGAATCGTCCTTACGTCGTCAGTGGCGGCGCTCGTCCCGGGTCGCTATCAAGGTCCGTATCGTGCCGCCAAAGCTGCAGTGATGTCGCTGGGCGAGACCCTGGCGCTCGAACTCGAGGACGAAGGCATCGGGACGACCATCGCAATCCCCAGCGGGATGCTGCCTCCTGAACTGATTCAGCTCGCGCTTGACCCGCCGCCAGAACTGAGAACCGACCCCTCCAACATACAGATGGCGATCGCCGACGAGATGATCCATGACGCAACCGACATCGCTGCAGGCGAGGACGCCGCGCGGCCAATCGTGGACGCCGTCTTGGCCGGCCGCCGCTATGTGATCACCCACGGCAAGACGGCCGAAACGGGTTACACGGACCGGCACTTGCTTATCGAACGTGCCTTCGCGGACCTGGCGAACCGCTCGTACCGCACCGTTCTCGCAGAGCCGTGACAGGAGAACCCAATGCTCGCGACTACTACGGTGCAAAGATTCAGTCTTGCTGATCGGGTGGCCGTCGTCACCGGCGGCAGCCGGGGCATCGGTTTGGCCATCGCGCTTGGTTTCGCTGAGGCAGGCGCAAAAGTAGTCGTAGCCGCTCGCAAGGCGGAAGCGTGTGACGACGCCGTGGAAGCGATTCGTTCTGCCGGTGGAATTGCTGAAGCCGTGCCAACACATGTCGGCCATCTCGAGGATCTGGCTCGGTTGGTCGATCGCACGATGAAATCCTTCGGAAGGATCGACGTGGTTGTCAACAATGCGTCGAATCCGCTGACCCAACCTGTGGGATCCATCACGGCTGAGGCCTTCGCAAAATCGTACGATGTCAACGTGCGGGCTCCGCTGTTCTTGGTTCAGTCGGCCCTTCCCCATCTCAAGACGAGCCCGTCACCTTCCATAATCAATGTGATCACCGCGGGCGTCTTCACGCACGGGACGTACGTCGCGCTTTACGTGTCTGGGAAGTCGGCGCTCCTTGCTCTGACACGGTCAATGGCCAGCGAACTGGCTGCGGACGGGATCCGGGTCAACGCACTCGCTCCGGGGACGGTGGCGACACAGATGGTCTTCGGGATGCCCGAGGCGTTCCAACAGGCCGCGGTGGAATCACAGCTGATCAAGCGAATGGCTCAGCCCGAGGAGATGGTTCCCGCCGCTCTCTTTCTCGCCAGCGATGCTTCCCTCTTTATGACCGGTCAGACGCTCGTCTTGGACGGAGGCATGACCGTCCACTGACTCCTTTCACACGTTGCACTCTTCGGCGACAGCACGTCCAGCGAACAGAGGGGGCTTTCGAAGGATTCACGCGGTTGGAATCTCCGCAGAGTCCTCCAGCCCGAGTAGGGCGATGCTGATGGAGCGCATCTCGACCTTTCGGACTTTTCCCGTCACTGTCATCGGAAAGCTGTCGACAAATCGGACGTACCGGGGGATCTTCTGATGAGCGATCTTTCCGGTGCAGAACTCTCGAAGCGCCGCGGCGTCGAACTCCGGAGCACCAGATCGGAGGCGGACCCAGGCCATGAGCTCCTCGCCATAGCGATGGTCAGGGACACCGACGACAGCGACCTCTTCAATGTCCGGGTGCCCGTAGAGAAATTCCTCGATCTCGCGAGGATAGATATTCTCACCGCCTCGGATCACCATGTCCTTGAGTCGTCCTACGATGTTCACGTAGCCGTCAGGCCGCATGACAGCAAGGTCTCCGGTGTGCATCCAGCGGGCAGTATCGATCGCCTCAGCCGTCATCTCCGGCTCGTGCCAGTAGCCGAGCATCACCGAGTATCCACGGGTGCAAAGTTCGCCGGCTTCGCCCTGTGGTAGGACCACTCCGGTCGACGGGTCAATGATCTTGATCTCGAGATGGGGGAGCACCCGGCCGACGGTCTCGGTGCGCCTCTCGAGATTGTCGCCGAAACGGGTCTGGGTGCTCACAGGAGACGTCTCGGTCATGCCGTAGGCGATGGCGACCTCCGACATATGCATGTCGGTGATCACGCGCTTCATCACGTGAACCGGGCAGGGAGATCCGGCCATGATTCCAGTACGAAGCGAAGTGAGGTCGTACCGGGAGAATCCGTCCGTGGCGAGTTCCGCGATGAACATGGTCGGAACTCCGTACAAGGATGTACAGCGCTCTTGCTCGACGCATGCCAGGGTTGCCGAAGCATCAAAGAGCGGAGCCGGAATGACAATCGTGCCTCCGTGGGTGATGGTGCCCAGATTGCCCATCACCATGCCGAAGCAGTGGTAGAACGGGACAGGTAGGCACACACGATCTGACTCCGTGTAGCGAAGTTGTTCCGCCACCCAGTAGGCGTTGTTGAGGATGTTGTGATGTGAGAGCGTCGCGCCCTTGGGGAACCCGGTTGTACCGGATGTGTACTGGATATTGATCGGATCATCGAAAGACAGCGTTGATTCGATGTCGTTGACGTCGTGATCCGAGCTGGCGGAACCGGTCGATGCAAAGTCGTGCCAGCGCTCGTCGCCGATGAAGGTCACATCCGTCAAGCAGGCGACTCGTTCGGCGGCCTGGTGCACCATCGACCGGTAATCGGTACCCTTGATGGTGTCGGCGCTCACGAGCATGCGCGCACCGGATTGCTGTAGCACATATTCCAACTCGGACTGACGGTACGCCGGATTGATGTTGACGAGGATCGCGCCGATCATCGCCGTTGCGTATTGCACGGCGACCCACTCCGGGCAATTCGGTGACCAGATTCCGACCCTGTCACCCTTTTCGATCCCCCGTTGGCGCAGACCCTGGGCCATGCCGGTAACCCAATGCAGGAGCTCGAGGTAGGTCCAACGTCTGCCCGAGGGAAAGTCCACCAGCGCTTCTTTGTCTCCGAAGGTTGCGGTAGTACTCCGGAGGTTCGAACCGATGGTCTCCGACAACAAGGGGGTGTCCGAGACACCGTGTGCATATGAGATCCCTGGCATCATCTCTGTCCCTCCCTCCTCGCAATGCTTATCCAACGCGAGCCACCGCTCGCCCGCCCATCGTGCCGAGGCGCCCCCCTGCCTCCCCGGGCGCCGGAGAGGAAGGGGGCATGTGGGGACTTCGCTCGTCGGAGGAACGGGCTCCTCACGATATACAGCGTTGTAAATGACGGAATCCGTCCATTGTGCGGATGGATCCCCGGGGAGAACGTGCCTGACTGGGCTGGTCGCCCCATCACCCTCATCACCGGTCGCCGGCTACTCGACTACCCATAGGCGGCGATCAGCGCTCCCGTGGGCTCGTGCCCGCCCCCTTCGTCACGAGCGCCGCGATCGGCGCCCTGAATTCCATCGGCGTGTTGGCCCTCGCCTCGGCCTCAGCCCCCCGGGGCGCCGATGCGGCCGTTCGATGGGGTGGACCCCGCCCTCGTCGGTCCCTTTCGAGGCGCTCACGGGCGGCCGAGCGGAGCCATGCCGATCACGCGCGAACCTGGGGAGATGGACCTGGCCGAGCTGCTGACGATGCCCGGAATCAGGGAGGAGTGCGTCCTGCGCTCGAACGTCGGCTTCATGGCCCTGCACGGCGGATCTCAGGACCGGGGCACCGAGCAGATCGCCCGGCGGGCCGCCGAGCAAGCGGGTGCGTCCTACTACGCCATTGTGCACCCGTCCGGGCTGCGGGTTCATCTCACCTCACGGTTGCACCATCCCGACCACTCGACGTGCTTGCGGGCCTTCTTGGACCACGTGGAGGTCGCCATCTCGGTACACGGGTTCGGGCGCGACGGGTTTGCCCTCTGGTGCGATCCCGGCCGCGGCCTCGTCATCGAACCGTACGGGCCGGCGCTTCGCGGGAAACAGACCGCGCCATTGCGCGGGATCATCGTGGGAGGGCTGAACGCGCAACTGCTGCGAGAGGCGCGCGAGCTGTTCGACCGGCGCTTCGCCGGCTACCACGTTGCCGACGAGCGGGTTCGGCTCGGCTTTCATCCCGACAACCCGGTCAATCTCCCGGCGGCGCATGGTGTCCAGGTCGAGTTGCCACCGGGCCTGCGTGGAATCGGGGTCTTCGGCGAGACCTTGAAGCCCCGACAGGACGGAGTCGTCCACGAGGTGGTGGCTGCGCTGGTCGAACTGGCGACACGGGCAACCGAATGCTGCAGCTCGGAGCCGGGACACGAACCACGGCGTCGCCCGGCCTCTGACGGCTCAGCGCCGCCTCTCCGGTAGCTCCTCATGGAGGTCTCGGTGCGGCGTCACGTCAGACCCTCGTGGAAGGCCCGCCAGGTGGGGAGGGCCTCGGGGAGCTCGCCCTTCCCCGTGGCGCTGGCCGGCCAGTGCGCGGGTGGAAGCCCGATCGGTCGCTCGAGCACGTCGGCGGCGTAGAACAACAGGTGGCGGCGGCGGACGAAGAGCCAGGTCCCCTCGCGTCGCTCGTAGACGTCGTGGTACTGGATCGACTGGACGATCCATTTCGCGCCCATTTCGATCTCGCCCCGGCACGAGACGATGCCGGAGGCATGGTCCTCGTCGACGACGTCGATCACGTGGTTGGCGACGTGGAGGATAGTGACGCCGAGGTCGCGCAACTGCTCGGTGAAGTTGGCTCTCAACGCGTCTCGCCCCACCCGGTGGTTCCCGACCCGCACGTCGGGGACGAACAGCCCGACGAGGGTGTCCAGGTCACGCGCGTCGAGCGCGACTGCGTACCGGCTCGCCAGCTGGCGTATCTGCTCGTGGGCCACGAGCCACGGGATCGGGTCGGAGCCGGGCCCGGTGGTCACGGACCGTCGGGGAGGTCGGGCGACCAGGCGACGCCGTTGATGTGGCTGCCCCCGTCCACGAACAGTGTGTTCCCGGTCAGGTAGCGGGCGTCGTCGCTGGCCAGGAAGACCGCCACCGGCGCGATGTCGGACTCGGGGTCGCCCAGGCGGCCCATGGGATTGGCGGCATCGGCCATGACCTCGAGCTCGGGGTTCGCGGCGAAGACGGCCCGCGATGCGGCGGTCTTCGCCGCCGGGCAGATGGCGTTGGCCACGATCCCGTAGGGAGCCCACTCCCGCGCCGCGGTGCGTGTGAGCGCCCGCAGTGCCTCCTTGGCGCAGTTGTACTCGGCGGTCCCCATGTGCGCGTTGACACCGTTGAGAGAGCACATGTTGACGATGTTGCCGCGACCTTGGGCGCGCATCGCCGGGAGCGACGCCTGCATCGCCCAGAGCGGGCCGAGCAGGCCGACCCGGAGGCCGTGGGCCATCTGCTCCGTCGTCTTGTGCTCCACGCGGCTCAGGCTTCCACCCCCCCACGCGTTGTTCACGAGGATGTCCACCGTCCCCCAGTGCTCGAGAGCGGCGGCGACCGTCGCGCCGACGGCGGCCTCGTCAGCGACGTCCGTGGTGACGGCCAGGGCTTCGGTCCCGAACTCCGCGGTGAGTTGCTCGGCCACCCGGTCACCCGCATCCGCCCTGAGCTCGGCGACCAGGACGCGCGCCCCCTCCCGCGAGAAGGCCCGGGCCACGGCCCGACCGATTCCGTCACCGGCACC
Organism: uncultured Acidimicrobiaceae bacterium; assembly: GCA_963822265.1. Classification (GTDB taxonomy): domain Bacteria; phylum Actinomycetota; class Acidimicrobiia; order Acidimicrobiales; family RAAP-2; genus Bog-473. Next base: position 178,469 of record CAWGHA010000040.1, on the reverse strand, counting down.
GGTGACGATCGCGACCCGATCCTGTAGTCGACCCATCATTCCTCCTCGGACTGGACCGTGATGCGGCTCGGTCCACTCTGGCCCAACCCGCAGGTCCCTGCATCCGACACCGACGCGAACGCACCGGTCGTGACCATCCGGTGACGCCGCGGCCCCGGTCAGCGCCCGTCGCTGGTGCTGCCGAGTACCACCACTTCGGCGGCGGCCCCGGCCGGGACCGACTCCACGTCGCGCGCGCCGGCTGGCGCACTGACCACCGGGGTCCCCGTGGCCGCCACCGCCCAGCCTCCGACGATCAACCACGCCGTCATCGCGGGGAACATCGTCGTGCGGTGAACGGAGGTCAGGAGCCACAAGGCCGTATTGCCCGGCCCGGAGGCGTAGGCCCACCCGACGACCAGCAGTCCGGACGCCAGACCGGCCCATGCCCACCCGTCGTTGCCGAGTCCCGTGGCGCGGCGCGCGGAGCGGAGGAACAGCGTCCCCGCCAGGGCGACCGGGACGGCGAGGAGGAGCACGTGGAGGTGTGGGGCCATCGAGTGCGCCGTGAGGTTCGTGCGGTGCCAGACCGTCCCCACGCGAGCACCGCTCGTGTTCACGTCGGGAGGAGCATGGAGGATCCGGCCCAGCAGCGGCCAGACGGCCAGCAGGGCGAGGCCGCCCAAGCCCGCCGCGACACACCCCCGCGTTGCGGCGCGCCGCCGAGGACCGGCCGGGCCGCAGTGCGCGAGGGAACGAAGGACCAACAGCACGGTCAGGGCCATGGCCGTCGCAACCCCTTCCTGTTTGGTCAGGCCCGCCACCGCCACAAAGATGGCGGCAACGCCCACGCGTCGGGGCTCGAAGGGGAGGAGGAGGCCGTAGGCGACCGCCGCTGCGGCAGCGATCGACCACAGCGGATCGGCGTAGCCGTTGGTGGCGAAGGGCCCGGCAACACCGAACGCCGCCAGCGTCAGGAGCGGTCCGGCCGCGGTGCCCACGGCGAGCGCGACCGCGCGTCGCGCTGCGGTGTCCGCCCGGAGCGCGGCCTCGAGACCCGCCTCCACCAGCGCCCAGCCGAGGGCAGCGGCGGCGCAGGCATTGAGCAACGCGACCAGGACGACGCCAAGTCGATCCGTATGGACGCCCGTGATCTCCCAGCTGACAGCGACCGCCGAGCTGATCAAAGGGGGATAGGACGCGTGGGCCAGCAATTCGGTGGGGTCGCGGAACGAAGCGCTGAGGAAACCGTGGCCACCTGCGAACCACGACGCCCGGAGCAGCCAGATGGCCCTGGCGTCCCACCCGACGGACGGGACGCGCAAGGGCCGGAGGGACCACGCGGTCGCGGCCAGGACGAGCACTGCGCCGGCCCAGCCGGCGCGGCGGATCGAGACGGGTTCGCGCCTCCGCGTGAGGCGCGCCCGAGGGAACCGCCTGCCGATCGCCAGCGACGCCAAAGCCGCCGCCACCGCCAGGGCGACGAACCACGGCACGATGGCGCCGGCGATCGCCAGGGTGCAGGCGCCGGCGACGGCCGTCAGCACCGCGCCCGCCAGTGGTGCCAGGAGGAGTGCGCGCCAGCGGGCGCCGACGATCGTGATGACAGGGACGGCGCCTGCCCCTCCCAGAACGACGAGGGAGAGCACGGCGGCTCCGGCCGTCGTCATTCGGGCGTTGACGGAAGTGGGTGACGGCCGCGAAACGATCCGCCCGTTCCGGTCCGTACGACGACTCGACCGTTTGCGTCCTCGGTGCGAGCACCCGCCACGACGGTGCCGAGGCATTGGTCCCGGCCCCGCGCCGGCCGCAGCGATACCCAGACGCGGGCCTGACTGCGTTCGCTCACCCCGACAGTCCACGGAGCGAACACCTTCTCCAGGGTGACCCAGGCGGCCAGGTTGTGGGTGTCGTACCAGATGTGTTCACCCGGCGCGACGAGACTATGCGCCTGCGCGTCGAGGCACGCCCAGTAGGCCGCATCGCTCTGCCAGGAGCGGGCGTCCGCTGAGGTGGCCATCGACGAGGACTGGCGAGCTCCGTGGAAGGCACCGACGAGGAGACCGCCGAGCGCGACGACGACGACGGCGGCTGCGAAAATTCGCCCTGCCCACCTCAGACCACCGGATTGTCGGCGCGGCGCGCGGTGGGACGTTGCCGTCATGGCTGTGTGCGACGCGCCGGTTCTCGGCCCATTGAATGGCTCGTGATACGAGGCACCGTAGTTTGATCGGCCGGTCTCGATGTCGACACGACAAGGCCTCATCGCTCCCCCCGAGAAGAGTCCCTGACAGCTCGGGCGTCGGCGTCAGGCACCGAGAGATTGCACCATCAATGAGCAGACTGGTCTTGAGCGTCGCCCCCGGGCCGATCCCCGATTCCGAAAACCGGCGACCTCACCATCAGCCGAACTATTCTCAGCTTCTCCACAGCGGAGCGGCCCGGGGCCGGGGTCGGGCAGGACGATTCAGAAAAGGCGGGCGGAGCGTTTCGCATGGAGAGCCGACATCGGCCGGAGAAAGGTGGGGGCAGCTCTCACGAAACGCCCACGACCCGGGCCGACCTCTTCGTCGGGCGAAGGCTCCAAGTGGACGAGCTCGTTGCCGCAATGCTCGAACCAGGCCCGGTCACGGTGTCCATCGGCGGCGTCTCGGGTGTGGGCAAGACCGCGCTGGCCAGAGAAGTCGCCAGACGCCTCGGTGAAGGTGGTTGCGAAATTTCGTGGCTCGACCTGAGTGCCAACGTGATCCCACTCGGACTCGAGGCCGCGCTTGCCCGCTCGCTCGGAACCGAGACGCTCAGTCCGACCGACCTCCGTCTTGCGCTGAGGGCACGCCAGGTCGTGCTCGTTGTCGACGGAGCGGATCGTTGCGCCGCGGACATCGTTCCCACCCTCCAGGCGCTCGCCATCTGCCCGGGACTGCGGATCGTCGTGACGAGCGTGAGACGGCTGAAAGGTCGGGGGACCAAAGAGGTGATCCTGCAGGGGCTCGAGTGCCCACCGAGCGGCTACGACCAGGCTCTCGCCGAGTCGTGGAACGGCACCAGCTGGTCGGTTGCCACGAGCTCGAACGTCGGGACGAACTACAACAACCTCTACGGGGTGTCGTGCAAGGAAGAAACGTGCCAGAGTGCTGGCGACTTCGAGAACACCGTTGCCAACCCGGTGGCATACAACACCCTCGCCGAGTCGTGGAACGGCACCAGCTGGTCGACCGAGACCAGCCCGAACGCGAGCCCGTACAACAATGCTCTCCTTGCCGCGTCCTGCGCAACGGCCGCAAACTGCATGGCGGTCGGCCACTACGTGAGCCAGTACGTCAACTCGGTCGGCACGTATCTGACCCTCGCCGAGTTGTGGCACGGCGGGACCTGGACCGTCTCGAGCACTCCGAACGAGAGCAACAGCACCTACCAGTTCCTCGCTGCGGTGGCGTGCACAGCGACCACGTCCTGCCAGGCCGTCGGGTACTACCAGAACAGCAGCGGGACTTACCAGACTCTCATTGAGAAGTACTGATCGCTGACGACCACATCAGTCGCTCGGGCCCCCGGCACGGCCGAAAGGCCAGTGTCGGGGGCCCCGGCGCGTTTTCCGGCCCCGCTCAGGCCCCGCCCCGCAGGCCGACCAGCTCCAGGCGCACGCTGACCTCGGGGTAGACCCGGACCATGAGCATGCTGGGCGGCTCCATCCCGAACTGACGGATGTCGAAGACGTCCGCTCCGGAGAGGGTGACCTCGTCACGGTCGAAACGGATCGCCATGTCGTGTTCGAACGTCAGCGTGCGCCCGTGGAAGGTCACGTCGCCGGTGACGAGGTACGTCCGGTGCGCGGCAGACGGTGTCACACGGACCAGCCGGGCGCCGATGGTTGGGTAACGGCGCGCGTTGATGCGCCGCCTCAGCTCGCGGTCGTAGAGGTGGTTGCCCGACGTCAACCGGTCCACCGCGAGCTCGAGTTCGCCCGCCACCGGGGCCGTGACGTCGATCGCCCCGTCGTCCGATGGGGCGATCTCGATCCACCCGGTGATCCCGCGGGTCTCGGTGTCGATGGGGTGCAGGCTCGAGCGACCGCTGATCTGGAGGTACGACCGGGTGGAGTCGAACGTGAACCGAGACGTCATGTGTTCCTTCCTGCCGTACCGACGGACCCGCGCCCGACGAGCTCGGACCTGACGACTTTGCCACTCTCGTTCCTGGGCAGGGCACCGACCACCGTGATGCGGCGCGGCACCTTGTAGTCGGCCAGCCTCTCGAGCAGGAAGGACCGGAGTTCTTGGGTGGCGACCGGCTGGCGCAGCACCACCCAGGCCGCGACGTCCTCGCCGAGCACATCGTGGGGGATCCCCGCGACGGCGGCATCGGCGACGCCCGGGTGCTCGAACAGCGCAGCCTCGACCTCGCCCGGCATCACGTTGTGGCCGCCGCGCACGATGGTCTCCGCCAGCCGTCCCTGAATCCACAAGAAGCCGTCCCCGTCGACCCGCCCGAGATCTCCGCTCAGCAACCAGCCGTCACGCCACCGGTCTGCCGTTCCGTCGGGGTCGCCCCAGTAGGAGCGTGAACCCCTCGACCCCGCCACGGCGACCTGGCCGACCGCGCCCGCGGGCGCGTCATTGCCGTCCGCGCCGACGATCCGTACCTCGACCCCGGGCAGAGGGAGGCCGACCGATCCGAGATGCCGGCCGGCGTCGCCCGTCGGCATCGCGCTGACGGCGCCGAACTCCGTCATGCCGTACCCGAAGAGGACCTCGCCGTCGAGGCGGTCGCCGAACCTCCGCAGCGTCGCCGGCGCGATCGGCGCGCTGCCGACGTTGACCGCCGCCAGGCTGGAGAGGTCGGTCTCGCCGAACTCGGGCGCGGCGACGATGAGCTCCACCATCGCCGGCACCAGGAAGGCGGCGACGGGGCGGTCGACGGCGACGTGGTTCAGCCACCGTGCCGCGTCGAAGCGCGGCAGGAACCATCCGCTCAGACCTGCTCGCATCGGGCCGCAGACGAGCAGGGAGCCGCTGGTCGTGGCGAACGGCGAGCAGGTGAGGAAGCCGAGGCCGAGCCACCGCCCCGGGACGCGGTCGATCGAAGAGAGGTCGCCGTGGCGCACCGCCACACCCTTGGGCTCGCCCGTCGTCCCCGAGGTGTAGACGATGTCGGCCACGTCGTCGAGCTCCCTGACCTGTCGGAAGCTCGGAGTCGTCGTCGGAGAGGATCTCCGCCCAGTCGCCACCCGTGGTGAAAACGGCGCCCGCCGGTACTGGTGCCGGTGCCTCGCTGCACAACACGATCCTCGGTTCCGCACGCGTCGAAGACCCTGTCCCGCTCCGCGTCGCCGGCGCGGGCCAGCAGCGGAACGGCGATCCCGCCGGCCTTGTGCACCGCCATGTAGGCGACGAGCCACTCGAACGGCTCCTCGTCGCGGATCACGATCGCCGCCCGCTCACCCGGCCTCAGGCCCTGCTCGGCCAGGCCACGCGCCAGGCGGTTGGACTGACTGTGCCACCGCCCGAGCGTGAGCTCGGTCCCGTCGGCCAGGTTCCGCCACGCCATCTCGTCGGGGAATGCTCCCGCGACTCGGGCCAGCAGCTCGGTCTGGAGCAAGGCCATGGCCGGATCAGTAGGGTGCGCCGCCCACCAGGATGCGGCGCGGGTTGTCGACGAGCATCGTCGTGATGTCGGACTCGCTGATCCCGCGACTCCGCATCGCGGGCAGCACTTCCTCGGAGATGTACGTCCAGCGCCATGTCTTCCACGCGTCGAGCATGGAGCGCGGGAACCAGTCGGCGACGCACATGGCGTCGTGGGACAGCACGACCTGTCCGGCATGGCCGCGCTCGCAAAGGCGCGCGACCGCGTCGACTCGGTCCTCCAGCGTGATCCCGGGCACGCCGAAGTGGTCGAAGCCGAGGAAGGAGCCCTCGGCCGCCAAAGCCAGGTGGTAGTCCGTGTCGACGGTGCCCCCGCAATGGCCGATGACGACGCGGGTGAGGTCGACGCCCTCCTCGGCGAAGACCCGCTGTTGTTCGAGGCCCCACGGCTGTGGCGGAGTCGGCGTGTGGGTGCTGATCGGCACCCCGGTGGTGCGGTGGGCACGCGCCACCGCACGCAGCACGCGTTCCACGCCGGGAGTCAGGCCGGCGCGGTCGGTGGCGCACTTGAGAATGCCGGCGCGGATCCCAGTGTCACCGATGCCCTCGCGGACCTCCCGGACGAAGAGGTCGACCATCGGCTCCTCGCCGCCCAGCACAGTGCCCGGCCCCCGGAAATGGAAGTACATCGGGACCTCGTTGTAGGTGTAGACGCCCGAGGCCACGACCACGTTGACTTCGGGCACCTGCGCCGCGATCGCCGCGATGCGCGGGATGGAGCGACCGAGGCCGATGACGGTGAGGTCGACCAGGGTGTCGATGCCGTGGCCCTTCAGGTCGCGGAGCCGGGCTACGGCGCGCCCCCGCTCTACCTCCTCGTCCCATTCGTCAGCGGTCTTCTCCACCTCCGGGCTCAGCACGAAGATGTGCTCGTGCATGAGGGTGGAGCCGAGCCTGCCACCGTCGACCGGTCCGAGCACGGTGTTGACCTGCGGCATCACTCTCCCTTGCCCGCTCCGGCGGCTCGATGGTAGCTGCCGTGCTGCGTGAGCCGGCTGGCTTGCGGGCAGAATGTCTCAGCAGGTCCACAGCGGGCGCTGCGTCAGGGTCGAGACGAACATGGTCGTATAGGGGCCGACCCCGAGAGCAGAGGTTCATCGTCCATGTCACGCCCCAGTCAGCCGAGCACACCCGAATCGAGGGACCGGGCCCAGGCCCGGGTGCGGACCCTGACACGTGCCGCCATTTTCGCCGCTACAGGGATTGCCGCGTTCATGGGCATCGTCGTGGCCCGGGAGCACCCCGGATCGAGCAGCCCGCCCAAGACCACCGCGGGCACCGGGTCCGGCTCAGCGACGACCACGCCGTCGACCTCGTCCGGCTCGTCGCGGCACGACCACGACCACGTCGCCCTCCAGTACCTCGTCGGGCTCGTCCGATTCTTCCGGAAACTCCGGAAACTCGGGGAACACTGGCAATTCGGGCTCGTCGAACTCCATCGCCCACCAGCACCTCGCAGACGCCCACGGTCACGTCCGGTGGGACCTCGCAATGACCGCGGCCACCGACCTTCAGGCCCCTGAGCTCACCGTGCGCTCGTTCCGGGCCCTCGGCACCACCGCCACCGTGGTGGTCGCCGACCCGCACGCCGCGGACGCCGCCGAGCTCACGCTGGCAGCAGAGCTCGACGACATCGACCGCGCCTGCAGCCGGTTCCGGGACGACTCGGAGCTCTCGGCCTTGCACGAGCGCGCCGGCACTCCGGTCCGCGTCAGCGCCCTGCTCTACGAAGCCCTCGACGTGGCCTGCGCGGTGGCACGGCGCACGGCCGGTGCGGTCGACCCCACGGTCGGCAACGCGATTGGAGCGCTCGGCTACGACCGTGACCTTCAAGAGGTCCTCGCTCGGCCCCTTCCGGGCGCGCCGCAGGTCCTCGGCCCGGTGGCGGGGTACGCGCACGTGCATCTCCATCCCGACTCCGCGCACCGCGCGCATCCCCCGAGGCGTCCGGCTCGATCTCGGGTCGACGGCCAAGGCCTTGGCCGCCGACCGCGCCGCGGCGCGCATCGCCCGTGAGATCGACGGACCGGTGCTGGTCAGCCTGGGCGGCGACGTCGCCGTCGCCGGGCCGCCCGTACCCGGCGGTTGGGCCGTCGGGATCGCCCCCGAGTCGTCGACCCCCGCAGACGCCGTGGACCAGGTCGTCGCGATCCACCGCGGCGGGCTGGCCAGCTCCGCTCCCGGCGCCCGACGTTGGATGGCAGGAAACCGGAGCCTCAACCACATCGTCGACCCGCGGACGGGTGACTCCGTCGCCACGACGTGGACGCTCGTCTCCGCGACCGGGGACAGCTGCGTCGACGCCAACATGGTCACGACTGCCGCCATGGTCTGGGGTGAGCCCGGACTCGACCGCATTGCCGCCTTCGGCCAGGCCGTCCGCCTCGTGCGTCCCGACGGCGAGGTCGTCCACCTCAACGGCTGGCCCGAAGAATCCCGAGAAGAGAGCTCGCCGTGAACTCGACTGCGCTCTGGTACACCACCCGGGCCAGCGGCCTCATGGCGCTCGTCCTCCTCACCGTCACGATGGTGCTCGGCATCACGACCACCTCGAGGACACGGGCGCGGAACTGGCCCGGTTTCGCCCAGCAGGAGATGCACCGGCGGATCTCCATCCTGACCATGGTGTTCCTCGGGATCCACGTCATCACGAGCGTGCTCGACACCTACGTCAATATCGGATGGGCTGCCGTCGTCGTCCCGTTCACCTCCGAGTACAGCCGCTTCTGGGTGGGCGTCGGTGCCGTCGGCGTCGACCTCCTCCTGGCGGTCTTCGTTTCGAGCCTGTTGCGCTCCAGGATGACCGCGGGCGCCTGGCGCGCCCTGCACTGGCTCGCCTACCTCTGCTGGCCCGTTGCGCTCGCCCACACGTTCGGCATGGGCACCGACGCCGGCGAGGCCTGGGTGATCGGGCTCGGGGTGGTGTGCGTCGCCGCCGTGGCCGCGGCTCTCGGCTGGCGACTGCGGGCGACGGCCCGGCAGGCCTCGACCCGCACCGCGCACGCCACGGCCCCGGGCGTCCCGCCCAAGCAGCTGGAGCTCGCAACCCGCCCGAGGTCGGCACGCCGTGCCTAACGCGAGCGAAGCCGTGTCCACGGTCGGGCGCTACCGGCTGCTGGGACACCCGGGCGACCTGGCCGGCCACGTGGCCGCCCTCGGCCCGGTGCCGCTGCCCACCGGTCGCAACCGCGCCTGGCGCGAGGGCTTCGTCGCCGCGCTCGAGGCTTCGGGCCTCGCCGGACGCGGCGGCGCCAACTTCCCGGCGGCCATCAAGCTGGCCGTCGCCCACGCCGGCGGCCGCGGCGGCACGATCGTGGTCAACGGCATGGAGGGCGAGCCGGCCAGCGACAAGGACAAGCTGCTTCTGCTGCGCAACCCCCACCTCGTTCTCGACGGCGCCCAGCTGCTCGCCGCCGCCTGCGAGGCGGCGCGGGTGACCGTCTGCGTCCCGGCCGGGCGCGACCACGTCGCTGCTGCGGTGAGCGCCGCCGTGGCCGAGCGGGCCGCGGCCGGGTACTCACCCGTGCCCGAGACCCTCGTCCGCCCGCCCGACCGCTTCGTCGCCGGGGAGGAGTCCGCGCTCGTGGGCTACATCGAGTCGGGTGCGTCCCTGCCGGCGTTCCGTCCCGACAAGGGCGTGCCGTTGCGCCTCGGGCGCCGGGGCGCCCTGGTGCACAACGCCGAGACGCTGGCCCACGTGGCCATGATCGCCCGCACCGGCCCCGAGGCGTTCCGCTCTCACGGGGTGGTCGAGGACCCCGGTACCTCACTCGTCACGGTCTCGGGAGCGGTGGAGCACCCCGGGGTGGTCGAGATCGACCGGGGCACGCCGTTGGCGGAGATCGCGGCGCGAGCCACGCCGACCGGAGCTCCTCAGGCGCTCCTCGTCGGCGGCTACGGCGGCTCGTGGGTCGGGCCGGCCGACTTCTCGACGCCGTATGCCTCCCTCTCGCTGCGCACCATCGGGGCGACTGCCGGCGTCGGCATCGTGGTCGTGCTCGGCGCGGACGGCTGCGGCATCGCCGAATCCGCTCGCATCGGCCGGTACCTGGCTGAGCAGAGCGCCGGCCAATGCGGCCCCTGTGTCTACGGGCTCCCCGCGATCGCGGACGACATGGGACGGCTCGCCCGAGGAGAGGTCGACGGCGGTTTGGTCGAGCGACTGGGACGCCGGCTGGCCGATGTCAACGGCCGGGGCGCGTGCCGGCACCCCGACGGCGCCGTCGCCCTCGTCCGCAGCGCCCTGACCGTGTTCGCCGACGATGCGCGTTCGCACCTGCGCGGCGCGCCGTGCCCACACTGGAACCGTCCGACCTTGCTGCGGTTCCCGCGCCCGCTGGAGGTGGCCTGAACCGTGCTCCGGATCCTGATCGACCCCGTCGCCTGCGATGCCTACGGGTACTGCGCCGAGCTACTCCCCGAGGCGATCACCCTCGACGAGTGGGGCTATCCGATCGTCGATGGCAAGCCGTTGCCGCCGCAGCTGGCCGACGCCGCCCGGCGGGCCGCCCGCGACTGTCCGCGCCGGGCCATCGTGCTGCGCGAGCGCAAAGGCGGACACTGATTCCCCATTCCATGTAGAGGACGCGGGCCGGATCACAATGGCGGGCGTGATCAGCGAACCCCCTGAGGTCCCGCCCGGCCTGGTGACGCGCCGGGCCACCGACGCCGACCTGGGACGGGCCGTGGAGCTGCTCGTCCTGGGAGCCGTGCCGGGCACCGTCTCGGCCGAGGATCCCTCCGACCTCGCGCCCTACCGCGCCGCGCTGCGCGCGCTGCAGGACGCGAGCGGGGCCGTGCTCGTCGCCGAGCTCGGCGGCGAGGTGGTCGGCGTGTGCCAGCTGATCGTCTTCCGTCATCTCCAGGCGCGGGGCGGCCTCTGTGCCGAAATCGAGTCGGTCCACGTGCACCCGGACCACCGGGGCCTCGGCATCGGGTCCGTTCTCGTCCGCGACGCGGTGGCGCGGGCCCGGGCCCTGGGCTGCTACCGGGTCCAGCTGACCTCGAACCGGGCCAGGCCCGAGGCGCACCGCTTCTACGAGCACCTCGGGTTCGACCCCTCGCACGTCGGCTTCAAGCTGCCGTTGCGCTGACAGGAGTCCGACGCGTGTCTGCCGCTTGCGATCGGGTCGTAATCATGTAATCTTGTAATATGACTACCGAGAGCGAATCCACGAGAGGCCGGCCTCGCGGCCGGCGCCGGTCGGCCGAGGCACCCCCGTCGGGACCCGAGCAAGAGCGCCTGATCGCGGCCTGGTTCAGCGGGCGGCTGCCCGAGGCCTGGTTCGAGGCCGGTCCGACCATCACGATCGATCCCGACGAGATCCAGGTCGTCGGCACCCTGCCCTCGCCCCAGCTGGCCGAGGGTGCCGGCGAGGACGAGCGGCGCGTGGCCGAGCAGGCGCGCATCAGCGGCTTCCGCGAGGAGACCCGTGCCGCCCGCATGCGCATCGCGGACGAAGCCCAGCCCGCGTTCCGCCGTTCGGTCTCGTGGGGCGCCGAGTGCGGTGAGAGCCGAGTCCTGTTCACCACCACCGGCGTCCCGGTCATGACGCGGCTGCGTATGGCCGACCGCCAGGTGCTCGACACCCTCATCGAGGCCGGGGTGGCACGCAGCCGCAGCGAGGCCCTCGCCTGGTGCGTGCGGCTCGTGGCGCGGCACGAGGCGGACTGGATCGAGCAGCTCCGCACCGCCATGGCCACGGTCGAAGAGGTGCGCAACCGTGGCCCTCAGGCCGACCAGGAAAGCTGACATTTCCCGGAGACGGATCGGCCGCACCGGCGCCTGGGGTGCGACGATGCATCGATGGAACATTTCCACCAGGTGCAAGAGGATCTGCGGGGCCCGTCACGTGACCTGAAGCAGGCCATCCCCGACGTCATGGCGGCGCGCGCCACGCTGCATACCGCCGCCTTCGCCGAGGGCGCGCTCCCGGCGAAGGTCAAGGAGCTCATCGCGCTCTCCATCGCCATCACCCGCGAGTGCGACGGCTGCATCGCCTCGCACGCCCGGGGGGCCGTCAGGCGCGGTGCCAGCCGTGAAGAGGTGGCGGAGATGATCGGAGTGGCCATCTCCATGAACGGCGGACCGGGCACGGTCTGGGGTGCGCGTGCCTTCGCGGCCTTCGACGAATTCTCGGCTCAGGAGACCTCCACCCCTGCTTGAGCCGCCGGGTCCTTCACCGGGTCCGGTGGGGGATCGTCGAGGTGGCGGGGCCAGAGGCGGCGAGCCAGCACCACGTTGGTCTCCGCCGCGTACACGAAGAGCTGCGAGCCGAGCGACAGCCAGAAGACGAGCCCGAGCACCGTGGCGAAGAATCCGTAGAGTTGCGTGGCGTGGCGCAGGACGTGGCCCACCAGGGCGCCGCCGGCCACCTCCAGCAGCGTCCAGCCCGCGCCGCCGATGAGCGTGCCCGGGACGAGAGCTCGCCATGACGTCCGGGCCGGAGCAAGGATGTGCAGCGCGACCACGTAGGCGCCCATGTTGACCGCAGCCGCGCCGAGGAGCGTGAACGCGGTGGAGGCCACGGGCAGGTCGTTGAGGTGACCGAAGGTCGCGATTCCGGCCAGGACGGCGCTGCCGACCACCGCGGCGGCGATCGTCCCGAGGAGCAGGAGGCCGCGTCCCACCCGCTTGACCAGGTTCGGCTCCTTGTCGCGCGGGATGTCCCACATGATGGCGCTGGCCTCCTGCAGGTGGTTGGTCACGCCGAGCGAGCCCCAGAGCAGGCCGATGAAGCTGATGGCGAAGGCGAGCGGGCTCGCCTTGTGCAGGGCCGAGATGTTCTCCGCCAGCTTGTCGCCGACCACCGGGAACTCCGACAGCGCCGAGTGCACGATGCGCTCTTCGGCGGCGGGGTTGTTGGCCAGCACGATCCCGGCGACCGTCACGAAGAGGAGCAGCAGCGGGAAGACGGCGAGGAACCCGTAGAACGCGACGAGGGCTGCCAGCGAGCCGCCCCGGTCGTCGCCGTACTTCTTCGCCACGGCCACCGGCACCGCGGTGACGGGCCGCCGGCGCTGGAGCTCGTCGAGCCGGCGGAGGAACCGGCGCCAACGGTTCAGCGCGCCGGTGCCACCGGAGAGAAGGTGCACTCCATGTGCTTGATCCCGTTGATGAACGGGGACAACAGCCGGTCCGGCTCGCTCGAGGCCTCAATGTCGGGCAGGCGCTCGAACAGCCGCCGGAACATGACGTCGATCTCCTGGCGCGCCAGGTGCGCACCGAGGCAGAAGTGAGGGCCGGCCGCACCGAAGCCGATGTGGGGGTTGGGGGTGCGCCGTATGTCGAAGGTGTAGGGGTCGTCGAAGACGTCCTCGTCGCGGTTGGCCGAGTTGTAGAACATGATGACCTTGTCGCCCTCGTGCAGCTCGGTCTCACCCAGGACCGTGTCGGTGGCCACGGTGCGCCTCATCCAGATCACCGGCGTGCCCCAGCGGACGATCTCGTCGATGGCGGTCGGCGCCATGACGGCGGGCTCGGACATCCACTGCGCCCGCTGCGCCGGATGCTCGGTCAGGGCGAGCAGCCCGTGGCTGATGGCGTTACGCGTCGTCTCGTTGCCCGCCACCACCAGCAGGATGAAGAACGACGCCACCTCGGCGTCGGTCAGGGTTTCGCCGTCGACGTTGGTGTTGACGAGGGCCGAGGTGACGTCGTCGGTCGGGTGCCCGCGCCGGAAGGCGGCCAGGTCGAGCATCAGCATGTTCAGCTGCTGCGCCGCCATCATGAAAGCCACCATGGGGTCCGAGCCGTCGGGCACGTACTCGGCGTCGCCGTTCGAGAGGATGACGTTCGACGAGTTGAACACGGTGTCGTAGTCCGACGGCCCGACGCCCATCATGCCGCAGATGATCTCGAGCGGGAGCCGGGCCGCGACCTCGACGGTGAAGTCACATCCACCCAGCGGGGCGACGCGGTCGATCACCTCGTCGGCGACCCGCAGAATCTGCTCCTCGATCGACTTGATCATGCGCGGGTTGAAGGCGGCGGAGACGATGCGCCGGAGCCGGGCGTGCCTCGGGTTGTCCATGTTGATCATGGAGCCGAAGAAGTCGAGCATCTCCGCGGGCAGGTCCACAATGGACGTCGCCCCGCGGCCCGACTGGTAGATCTCCGGGTGACGGCTGGCTTCGCTGATGTGTTCGTGGCGGGTCAGGGCGTAGTAGCCGTGTCCCTCGGGGATGGCGTAGGCGAACGCCTCGGGGATCTCGGGTTCGGGGAAGTAGGGCATCGGGCGTTCCCGGCGCAGCGTCTGGAACGCACCTTCGCGCTCGTCCCAGGGCCGAGCCCAGAACTCCATGTCTGTGAGGTCGATGTCGTCGACCGCGAGCACGGGGCGGGGTTGCACGCAGCTCACCCTAGCCATGCTCCCCAAAGCCGTGCTCCGTACACTTCACGCATGTGCGACACGCTGTGCGCCCCCGGCCCGAGGGGGATGGTGTTCGCCAAGAACTCCGACCGCCCCCCCGACGAGGTGCAGGTGGCTTGGCCCTTCGGGCGCCGGGCCGCGGCCGGGTGCACGTTGCGCACCCAGTACCTGAGCATCGGCGACACCGGCGCGCACGCCGCCCTGCTCTCGTGCCCGACCTGGCTGTGGGGAGCCGAGCACGGCGTCAACGAGCACGCCGTGGCCATCGGCAACGAGCGCGTCGCGACGACCCACGACGTGCGGGGGGAAGCGCCGGCGCTGATCGGCATGGACCTGGTGCGCCTCGGGCTCGAGCGCGCCCGTAGCGCCGCCGAGGCGGTCGAGCTCATGGGGGATCTGGTGCGAGACGCACGGCCAAGGCGGGATCGCCGACGCTGCCCACCACGACGCTTACGACTCCTCGTTCCTCGTCGCCGACCCGGACGAGGCCTTCGTACTCGATACGGCGGGGCGCGCGCATGCTGCGGCGCCGTTCCCGACCGGGACCGCCATCTCCAACCGCCTGTCGCTCGGCACGGGCTGGACACGCGCCTCGCCGTCGCTCGGGCGCGGCGACGACTTCTCCCGACGGTTCGACGCGGGCGAGGACACCCGTTTCGCCGACGTCCGCCTGGCGGCCAGCCGCGCTTTCCTCCGCACCGGCCCTCCCGGCGGCCTCACTCCGGCCGCCACCGCCGCCCACCTGCGCGACCACGGCCGAGGTCCCTGGGGTGCGCCGGGCGCCCGAGCCGGATCGCACACCGCCCCTCCGCCCACACGCGTCGGCGAGGACTTCAGCGGCGTCACCGTCTGCATGCACGTGCGCGACCAGGTCGTCACGACGGCGTCCATGATCGCCGAGCTCCCGCACGGTGCAGGCCGGGACGCGCCCCTTCGGGCGTGGGTGGCCGCCGGCAGCCCGTGTGTGAGCGTCTACGTGCCCTGCTTCCCCCGCGCCTCGCTCGGGCCGCCGCCCTTCGTCTCCCGCGAGCTCTCGGGCGAGGAGCTCTGGCACGCGGCGGACCAGTTGCGCCGGCGGGTCGAGGCCGACCCTGGCGCGCTGCACGCGGTCCGCGCCGCGCTGGACCCGGTCGAGGACGAGCTGTGGGCCGAGGCGGACGAGGTGGCCGACCAGCCCGGCCGCTGGGCTCCGACCGGCGCCACGTGGGGCCCCCGCGCCCTGCAGGCCATGCGCACGGCGCTCTGAACGCGCCGCGCCGCCTCCCGTCCAGAGCGATCACGCCTACGACACTTGCCCCGTATCCCCTGTTCGGCGGGGGTGAGGCGATACGCTGCGCGACGACGCACTCCTACTCGCCAGGGAGACACTCCAATGACGTACGTGCTGACCGAAACGGACATCGCCACCGGCGATGCAGTCACCGAGCAGCTCGAAAAGTTGTGGGGTTGGTACCTGGCGGGGGGCATCGTCTCCGTGATCTTCGGATTCTTCGTCATCAGCTGGCGCCACGCCACCGTCTACGCCGCGATCTACTTCGCCAGCGGCTTCTTCATCGCCGCCGGGATCTTCGAGATCGTCGGTTCGGTCCGCATGGCCCGTCACCGCTGGATCAACCTCATCTTCGGCCTCTTCTGGGTCGGTGCCGGCGTCGTGGGCTTCGTCTGGCCCCACATCACGATCTTCATCATCGCCGTGCTCATCGGCTGGTCGTTCCTGGTGTTGGGCATCTTCGACGTCATCTCGTCGCTGCGGAACCACCACCTTCCGTACTGGTGGATGTACCTGATCCGCGGGCTGATCGCCATCGCGATCGGTTTCCTGTGCATCCGGCACCCGGGGGGCACCCTCACCACCATCATCGTGATGGTGGGCATCATCGCCATCCTCTTCGGCGTGGTCGAGATCATCGGCGCCATCTCCTCGCGGCATGCCACCCGGGACTGGGAGGCGTACAAGCGCCGCGTGTCTGCCTGAGCGGGCGACACCGCGTTCCGAGAGGTGCGGCTGGTCTCGTTCTCCGTCGGTGGCGGACCGGTCCGCCCCGGGTTGATCGTCGCGGACGAGGTCGTCGACCTGGCCGATCCGGCCGCCGGGCCGCTGCCCCCGACCATGCGCGAGCTGCTTGCCACCGGTCACGAAGGCCTCGAGCGGGTACGTGCCGCGGCGGCGGGGCGTGCGCCGCGGCATCCGGTCGTGGTCGTGCGCAGGCATGCGCCCGTTCCGGACCCCCCGGCCATCCTCGCCATCGGCATGAATTACCGGGCCCACGTGGCCGAGCTCGGCCGGGAGCCGCCGGAGTACCAGTACTGGTTCAACAAGCAGCGGACGGCGATCGCCGGCCCCGGCGACCCGATCGTGCTGCCCGCGGTCTCCGACGCCGTCGACTACGAGGGCGAGCTGGCCATGGTCGTCGGCCGGCGCTGCCAGAACGTGCCCGCGGCGCGGGCGCTCGAGGTCGTTGCGGGGTTCACCGTCATCGACGACGTCAGCGCCCGCGACTGGCAGTGGCGGACGCCCACCTTCACCGTGGGCAAGTCGTTCGACACGCACGCGCCCTGCGGCCCCGAACTGGTGACCGTCGACGAACTGGGCGACCCGGACGCCCTCGCCGTCCGCACCTGGGTGAACGGCGAACTCCGTCAGGACTCGACGACGGCGGACATGATCTTCGGCTGCCGGGAGATGATCGCGTACCTCTCCACTGCCTTCCCGCTCGAGCCCGGCACGGTGATCGCCACCGGCACGCCGGCCGGGGTCGGCGCCGGCTTCGATCCGCCGCGCTTCCTGGCCGACGGTGACACGGTCCGCATCGCGGTGGAGGGGATCGGAGAATTGGTCAACCCGGTGGTTCAGGGAGGGAAGCCGGTACCCTTGGGCCTCGATTGACGAGGCGGAGCCTCCGGGTTTGGTGCCGTGGGCGACCGCGGTCCGCGGGTTGTGTCAGGCCCCCGTCGCGGCACGCAACCGCTCAGCCAGGTTCGACATGACCTGCAGGGCGAACGACGGCGTCTCGCCCACCAGGAACAGGAACCTCCTCCGGTCGACGACTGCCAGCGTCGTCTCCGCGACGGCCACGGCGGTGGCGCTGCGCGGCGAGGAATCGACCAGCGCCATTTCCCCGAAGATGTCGTCGGGCCCGAGGATGAGGACTCGGCCGTTTCTCAGGCGCAGCTCCACTTCCCCCTCAATGACGCCGAACATCTCCTGGCCGGCGTCACCCTCCTCGAAGATGACGGTGCCGGCCGGCACCGTCCGGCTCGAGCCCGCCCCCCTGAAGACGCCCTGCACCTTCACCGCTTCGTCCCTTCGCCGCAGCTCACCAGCCCGGGGTGACACTAGCGTCCGTTTTGCACGGCAGAATGGGGGTATGCCTGACGATGCCACGACCGCCCTGGGCGACGAGGAGCGGGCCGACCGCCTGAGCAAGCTCAACGGGATCATCGATCTCATGCGTCCCGCGGTGCAGGCGGACGGGGGGGACCTGCTGCTGGTCCGCGCCGACGTCGAGAATGGTGTGGTCGAGGTCCAGCTCCAGGGGGCGTGCAGCTCGTGCGCCGTGAGCTCGGCCACTCTCTCGGGGGGCGTCGAGCGGATCCTGCGCGAGCGCCTGCCATGGGTGACCGAGGTCGTCGGCGGTCTCGACGAGTCCCTGAGCTTCGACGAGAGCTTCTCGCTCGGCTCGGGCGGCTACGTCCCGAGCTTCTGAGCCAACCCCCACTCCATTTCGACCCATCTCACCGGGCGACGAGGTTGCGCGGACCCATTAGTTAGCACAACTAACTAGAATGGACGCCGATGCCGGTCCCAGCAGACGCCCCGACCCAGGCCTCGGTCCTTTCGCACGAAGACGTGGCCAGCCGCCTGCGCGTCGCGGTGAATCGTCTGCAACGCCGGCTTCGCCAGGAGGCTCTCGGTGGGCTCTCCCCGGCTCAGGCCTCGACGCTCGGCACGGTGCGCCGGCTCGGGCACCCGACGCTCGGCGAGCTGGCGGCGGAAGAGCAGGTGCAGCCTCCCTCCATGACCAGGATCGTCGGCCATTTGGTGGACTCGGGGCTCGTGTCGAGAGAGGCCGACTCGGCCGACCGCCGGAGCGTGCGCGTGCGCATCACCCCCGCGGGTGAACGGGCGCTGCAGCGGATCCGCCATGCGAAGAATGCGTTTCTGGTCCGTCGGCTCGGCGACCTCGGTCCCGAGGACCAGCAGCACGCAGTGGAGCTGGTGGCGCTGCTCGAGCACCTCTTGGGGCAACCGTGAAGCGCCGGATGCGCGAGGCGGGAAGACGGACGTTCCGTTCCATCTCGGTGCGGAACTATCGCCTCTACTTCACCGGCCAGGTCATCTCGGTCTCCGGGACATGGATGCAGACGATCGCCTCGGCGTACCTCATTCTCTTCCCGCTCCACGGGACCGGTCTCGACGTCGCCATCGCCACCAGCCTCCAATTCGTCCCCATGCTCCTCCTCGGGCCGTTCGGCGGCCTGGTGGCCGACCGGCACAACAAGCGCCGGATCCTCTACGCCACGCAGGGTTCGGCCGGCGTCCTGGCTCTGATCCTGGGACTGCTCGTGGCGACCCATTCGGTGCAGCTGTGGCAGGTCTACGTGCTCGCGGCCGGCCTCGGATTCGTGAACCTCTTCGACAACCCGGCGCGCCAGACGTTCGTGTTCGAGCTCGTGGGTCCCGAGCTGCTCCCCAATGCGGTCAGCCTCAACAGCGTCCTCATCAACGGGGCTCGGGTGATCGGCCCGGCCATCGGCGGCGTCCTGATCGTGACGGTGGGGGTCGCCACCTGCTTCATGGTGAACGCAGGCTCCTACCTGGCCGTGATCATCGCGCTCGCCATGATGGACGCGTCCCGGCTGAATCGCCGGCCGGGGGTGGAGAAAGCCAAGGGCCAGATCCGCGAGGGACTGCGCTACGCCTGGGGCACCAGGGAGCTGCGGGTCACCCTGCTCTCCATGGCCGTGATCGGCATCTTCGCCTTCAACTTCACCGTGACGCTGCCCCTGCTGGCGAAGTTCACCTTCCACGGCGGCGCCGGATTGACCAGCGTCTTCATGGCCGCCATGGGAGCGGGCGCAGTCGTCGGAGGCCTCTACACGGCGTTTCGCAGCCGTCCCTCGACCCGGCTCCTCGCCGTCATCGGTGTCCTCTTCGGTGCGAGCATCCTGGCCGTGGCCCTCTCGCCGACCGTGGTGGCCGCCACCGCGCTGCTCGTCGTCATGGGCGCGGGGGCGATCTCGTTCGTCGCCACCAACAACGCGACGCTCCAGCTCCGCTCCGATCCGGCGATGCGAGGCAGAGTCATGTCGCTGAACGCCATCGCCTTCCTCGGCAGCACGCCGATCGGGGCTCCACTCCTCGGCGTGGTCAGCGATGCGACGAGCCCGCGGGTGGCGCTCGCTCTCGGTGGAGTTGCCACGCTCCTGGCCACCGTTCCCCTCTTCGCGCTCAGCCGTCGGCGCGCGGCGCGCGCGGAGTCGACCTCATCTGCCAGCCTGGCCGAGGTGGGCCCGTCGCGGACTCACGAACCGCAACCCAGGGGTTCCGTCCGTCCAGCGTGACAGCGTGGCTGCGGCCGGTGCCGATCCGGCGCCTCGCCGATCCCGCACCATGACGGTTGCAATGAGAATGGAGCGTGCCCGTGCGCTCCTGACGGGTGCCCATGCAACGGCGGGGAGTCGGTTAAGACGCCTTGCGCTCCTTGGGCTCCTTGGGCTCCTTGGGCAGGCCGAGGGCGCGCTCGCCCACGATGTTGCGCTGGATCTCGGCCGTACCCCCCCAGATCGTCTCCGAACGCGAGAAGAAGAACGACGACTGGATGTCGTCGACGGGGTAGCGGACGCTCGAGCGCCGACCGCCGGCCACGAGCGCGTCGCCACTGGTGTCTCCCAGGAGGATCTGGCCCTCCATGCCCAGGATGTCCATGGCCAGCAACAACGTCTCCTGGTGGGCCTCCGACCAGAACATCTTGTTGCAGGCGCTCAAGCGGGCGGTGGCATGCGTGCCCTCCAGAGCGTCGGTCAGGGTGCGCAAGCCGTTGATCTGCATGATCTTGATCTTCGACCACGACCGCGCCAGTCGTTGCCGGGTCAGGGGGTCCGCGGTCCGTCCCCTGGTTCGGGCCAGGTCGAGGATCTGGTCGAATTCCTTCAGGAAGCGGCGATGGCCAGTGGTCGAGGAGGTCCCGCGTTCGAAACCGAGCGTCGTCATGGCGACCTTCCAGCCGTTGTCGACACCGCCGACGACGTTCTCCTTCGGGCAGCGAACGTTGGTGAAGAAGACCTCGTTGAACTCCTCGGTGCCGTCGATCTGCCGGATCGGCCGGACCTCCACTCCCTCTTGCCTCATGGGCACCAGCAGGTACGAGATCCCGGCATGCTTGGGCACGTTGGGGTCGGTCCTGGCCAACAAGAAGATGTAGTCGGCGTACTGGGCCTGGGTGGTCCAGACCTTCTGGCCGTTGATGACCCACTCGTCTCCGTCGAGCTCGGCCCGCGTCTTGAGCGAAGCCAGGTCGGAGCCCGCGTCCGGCTCGCTGAAACCCTGGCACCAGGCGATCTCGCCCTTGAGGATCCCCGGGATGAATTGCTTCTTCTGCTCCTCGGTGCCCCATTGCAGCAGCGTCGGCCCGACCAGCGTGTCGCCGAAGAAGTCGGCGCGCAGAGGCGCACCGGCACGGGCGAACTCCTCGTTGAGGACCACCTGCTCCAAGAGCGAGAGGCCCTTGCCCCCGTACTCCGCCGGCCAGCTGGCGCAGATGAGGCCGCCGCCGAACAGCTTCGCCGTCCACTCCTTGTTGAACTCCTTGCGCTGCTCCGCCGTCATGGCGAAGTCGGGATCACCCCACGTCTCGGGCAGGTTCTCCGTCAACCATCGCTTGATCACGACGCGGAATTCCTCGGCTTCCGGCGGGTACGTCAGGTCCATCGTGCGCACGCTATACCCGCCTCCGAACCGGTCCCGCCCAGGGCCCGGCGGGGTCCGCAAGGGTCGGAGGGTTCGGCCTCGGCCGACGCTCGAGCGGGACGCCGGCTCGGCAACGGGGGCCTCGGACAGCGGGTGCCGTTTGCGCCGGAGCAGGGGGTTCGGGGAGGCTATGCGCCCATGGTGGGACGAACTGGGACAGAGATTGCCTAAGACACCCCGCCAGAAATGGATCCAGACGAAGGAGTCCTGGGAGCGTTCGCGCCACATCGTGGTGCCGGACCATGTACCTGCTGACCCCGCCCGACCTGGAGGTTTACGAGTCGCCTTTCTGATCTATCGTGGAAACCCACGTTGCGGTGGACAAGGCGTCTACACTCGCCATCTGACCCGCGAGCTGGTCGCGCTGGGCCACTCGGTCGAGGTGTTCGCCGGACCCCCGTGGCCCGAGCTGGACGAGGGAGTCGGCTTCACCCCGGTGCCCGGTCTCGACCTCTACCGCGATCCCGACCCCTTTCGGGTGCCCCACCCCCGCGAGTTCGACTCGCGAGAGGACTGGCTCGAGTTCGCCATCATGTGCACGGCAGGTTTCGGCGAGCCGCTGGCGTACTCCTTGCGGGTCCGCGACATCCTGAGCCGGAGGCGTGCGGACTTCGACGTCGTGCACGACAACCAGTGCCTGGGCAACGGAATGCTCGGCCTCGTCGAGGACGGGTGGCCCCTGCTCACCACCTTGCACCACCCCATCACGGTCGACCGGGAGCTGGCGTTGTCCCACGCGACCGGTCCATGGCAGCGGTTCACTCAGCAGCGCTGGTTCGGATTCCTCGGCATGCAGGTCCGGGTGGCACAGGCCCTGCCCGCCGTCGTGACCGTGTCGCAGAACTCCAGACAGGACATTGCTGCGCAGATGCAAGTGCGGCCCGAGCGCATGACGGTGGTGCCGGTGGGGGTGGACCACACGGTCTTCCGCCCACCGTCGGAGGTTGCACCGGTGCCGGGACGCATCATGGTCACCTCGAGCAGCGACGTCCCGATGAAGGGCCTGGTGCCCCTGCTCGAAGCCGTGGCCAAGCTGCGTACCGAGCGAGAGGTGGAGCTCACCGTCATCGGACGCCCGTCAGAAGGCGGGCGCGTCGACAAGGCCATCACTCGGCTCGGGCTGGCTGACGTCGTCCGCTGCGTGAGCGGCATCAGCGACGCCGAGCTCGCCCGCCTCTACGGCGAGGCGGAGGTTGCGGTCGTGCCCTCGCTCTACGAGGGTTTCTCGCTGCCCGCGATCGAAGCGATGTCGTGTGGCGTGGCGGTCGTGGCGACGACCGGCGGCGCTCTGCCCGAGGTTGTCGGCCGCGACGGCGAAACCGGGCTGCTGGTGCCTCCCGACGATCCTGGTGCGCTGGCGGCCGCGATCGGCCGTCTGCTCGACGACCCCGCGCTCAGGGCCCGGCTCGGCGCGGCCGGACGCCGTCGGGTGGTGAGCACGTTCACCTGGCAGGTGACTGCTGCCGGCACCACGGCGTGCTATCGGGCCCTCCTCGAGGGACGTCCGCTCCCGGGTGCGGCGGTCGTGCCGGCGGGCCCGGCCGTGGTCGGAGCGGCATCGTGCTGACCGTCGACTACGACAGGCTGGGGGTCGGCCCCGGCGACCTGTTGCTCGACCTCGGATGTGGTTTCGGACGTCACGCCTTCGAAGCGGCGCGGCGGGGAGCCTCTGTCGTCGCGCTCGATGCCGGTGCCGATGAGGTGGCCCAGGTCCGGGCGACGATCGGCGCCATGGTGGAGGTCGGCGAGTTGGCTCCCGACCACCCGGCCACGGCGGTCCAGGGCGATGCGCTGGCGCTGCCCTTCGCGGACGGGACCTTCGACCGCGTCATCGCGTCGGAAGTGCTCGAGCACATCCCCGATGACACTGCGGCCATGCGCGAGCTGTCTCGGGTGTTGCGACCGGGCGGATCGATGGCCGTCACCGTCCCGCGCTGCTTCCCGGAGGCGATCAACTGGGCGCTCTCCGACGAGTACCACGACACGCCGGGAGGACATGTGCGCATCTACAGGCGTTCGACGTTGGAGCGCCGGTTGGGTTCGGCCGGTCTCGTGCCGACCGGCTTCCATCATGCTCACGGGCTGCACTCGCCGTACTGGTGGCTGCGCTGTCTCGTCGGTCCGAGCAACGACGACCACCCTGCCGTGGCGACCTACCACAAGGTGCTGGTGTGGGACATCGTCAAGGCGCCGCTGGTCACCCGTGGTGCCGACCGGGTCCTCAGCCCGTTCATCGGGAAGAGCCTCGTCGTCTACCTCAGCAAGCCCGAGGTCGCGGTGGCGGATGCCCCTGCGACGCGGCCTACCGTGCCGCGGGGCGTGCCCGGGCGTGGGGGTCCGGGCTCGCCGCAAGGGGCCGCGGCGTGACGACCGAGGACGTCCGCTCCAGCGCGGTCACGGTGCCCGAGGTGCCCGGGATCCTCACGAGCGGTGAGGTGCTGGCCACCGCCCGGGCGATTGCGGCCGTGCAGCGCCACGATGGCATGATCCCTTGGTTCGAAGGCGGGCACTGCGACCCGTGGAACCACGTCGAGGCCGCGATGGCGCTCACCGTGTGCGGCCTCCGCACCGAGGCCGAGGAGGCCTACCGTTGGCTCGTCCGCCGGCAGCTACCCGACGGCAGTTGGTTCAACTACTACCGAGGTGACGCGGTCAAGGACGCACGACTCGATACCAACGTGTGCGCCTACCTCGCCGCCGGCGCGTGGCACCATCACCTCATCACAGGCGACGTGGAGTTCCTGGGCGAGCTGTGGCCCAGCATCGAGAAAAGCATCGACTTCATCTTGCGCTGGCAGAAGCCCGACGGCTCGGTCCGTTGGTCGCTCGACTCGGCCGGACGCGCCGAGGGCTATGCCCTCTTGACCGGGTCGTCGTCCATCTACCACTCGCTGCGATGCGCGGTCGCCGTCGCCGAGTGCCTGGCCAAGGACCGGCCCGACTGGGAGCTGGCGGCCGGTCGGCTCGGCCACGCAGTCGCCCACCATCCCGGTGCGTTCGCACCGAAGGTCGAGTTCGCCATGGACTGGTACTACCCCATGCTTTCCGGCGCTCTCGAAGGCGAGGCGGGTCGGCGCCGCATCGCGGACGGATGGTCGGCCTTCGTTCTGGAGGGCTTGGGGGTGCGGTGCGTCTCGACCGGGGACTGGGTCACGGCGGCCGAGACAGCCGAGTGCGTCCTGACGCTCGACGCGCTGGGCATGGCGAGCCATGCTCTGGAGCTGTTCACGGCCGGGCAGGGGCTGCGGCTCCCCGACGGTTCGTACTGGACGGGCATGGTCTACCCCGAGGAGGAGACGTTCCCGCGTCATGAGCGCACCACCTACACCTTTGCCGCCATGGTGCTCGCGGCCGACGCGCTCTCCAACACCAGTCCGGCTGCCGGCCTGTTCCGGGGTGAGGGTCTCCCGGCTCCGCTCGACCTGGCCGAGCCGCACTGCGGCGACGCTGTCGCGGGGTGCACGGCGGACGCGGGCCGCACCGGCGCGCGTCGCTGACGAGACCCGAGGCGGGCTCCGCGTTCCTGTCGGGCTATGTCGGCGCTCCGGGCCGATGCTCCAGGGGCGCCCACGTCGCGGGGTCGGAGCCGTAACGAGTCGGAGGGCCGGGCCAGCGGACCATCCTGCCGCCGAGCGACCCCGGCGGGTCGACGACGCTCACCGCCTCCGCTCCCGCGCCGTACTGCGACACGCGTGGGCGAGCGAAAGTACCGGTCGGACCAGGGACGTCCCCCGAGTCGCCGGCGGAGGTGAGCCACAAGGCGGTGCGGGCCAGCGAAAGGCGCCGGACGTGGGTTCCTCCCACGGTGCGCTGGCGGCGCAGCCCGTCGATCGCCGCCGCGGCGGCGAGGTATCCGGTGCCATGGTCGAGCAGCTGACACGGCAAGGCTCCCGGTGTCGTGCCGTCGTCGGACTCGCTGAGCGCGATGCCGGTGGGAGCCTGGACCACGCTGTCGAAGCCGCGTCGTCCAGACCAGGGTCCGCGGTGACCCCACGCAGCGAGGTAGACGACGACGAGCCCGGGGTGGCGGGCGGCCAGCGTTTCCGCGTCCAGCCCGAACCGGTCGAGGCTCCCGGGCCGGTACCCACAGACCACGACGTCGGCGCCTGCGGCGAGCTCGCGCAGCACTGAAGCACCGTGGCGATCGGTGAGGTCGAGCACGGCGCTGCGCTTTGCCATCAGCGTGTCCGCGAACGCACCCCGTGCAAGGTCAGGACGGTGCGGAGGGTCGACACGCAGTACGTCGGCACCGAGTGCGCCGAGGTACCGCGTGCACACCGGCCCGGCGATCACCCGCGTCAGGTCGAGCACCCGGACGCCGCTCAAGGGCAAGGACCCAGGGGTGGCCGCCCGCGGCGGTGCCTCGCCGATTGCCTCATGGCCGACCAGGGGTTCCGAGGCGAGCGCCCGACCTTGAGGGTGTCCGCACCAGTCCTCGACGGATCGGACGGCCGCCGCCACACCCCCCGCCTCGAAGACGGCCTCTTCGACGACCTCGCCCTCCATCGATCCGATCACCGACCCGACGGTCTCGGCATCGCCGTCGGTGCCGAGCGCCTGTCGCAGCGCCGACTCGTGCCACGGATAATTCGCGTGCGTTCGCACCCAGCCATCGGCGCAACGCCAGAATCTCGATAGGGTGGCGAAGCCCATTCCGCCTCGGGGTCCCGAACGGAAGTGGCGCTCGCTCGTCACCGCGGCTGCGACGTCGCGCCGGTCCACCGCGATCTCGCGCCCGGCTTCGCCCTCGCGCGTGACGGCGGCCGCCGCGCCGAGCGCGATGCCCACGCAGGCCGTCGCGGCGTCCTCCACCCGCAAGCGGGCCGGGAGCTGTCCCACTGGACCTTCGACGGCGACGGGCGGCGGGGGAGCGGCCGAGCTCGATCCGTCCCCAGCCGTCAGCGCCGACCACGCCGCGCCGTAGAGGTCCGACCAACGCGTCGATGCGTCGGTCACTGCCGAAACGCCGTCCGTCCGAGGGCAGGGTTGCCGACCGGCTCGCGCACTGGTCGGCAACCCGTCGATCGGATCAGGACGCGGTGACGGTGAAGTCCCTCTTGGTCTGAGCTCCCGCGACGATCTGCACGGCTCGAGGTGACGAGGTCGATTTGATCACGCCGGAGGAGCCGTAGACCTCCACGAAACCTGAAAGCCACCAGGTGCCCGGAGCGAGGAGCATCGTGTACGACCCGTTCTGCTGGCTGTACGCGTCCACCTCTCCGGGGCATGAAGTCGAGGTCGGCGGCACGGTGCACGCCTCGACGCCCGACTGGAAGCCGTTTGCCGGTGCGCCGATCACCACGACCGTGCCCGTGACGGCTCCTTGGGACGGTTGCTGGTACGGCAGGGACACGTTCTTCGTCGTGGTCCGGTCGGAGTCGATGCTGACTGCTCTGGGGGACGGGTCGACGACCGAACCGAACACGCTCTGGTATCCGGGGTACAGCAGCCAGGTCCCGGACGTCAGTGTGGGCAGCACGTATGTGTTGTAGGGGTGCCTTGCGGCCTCGGTGACGCCCGCCGGGGGCAGGAAGAGGTGATCAGAGCTCTTCACCTTGCCGTGGTCCGCCGGGCCATAGCCGTAGCCGCCGGGCCCCGAGTACTCGCTCACGCACTCGGGCGCCGGGAGGCCGCCGCTCCAGGGTTCGGAGATCGGACAGGCCAGCATGGTGTAGGCGGTGACCTTGACCCCCGCCGGGAGCCCGTCGACCGTGATGGTGCCCGTCGCCGTCCCAGGGACCTGGTAGGGCACGTTGAGCGGCAAGTCCATGACTTGGCGGGAGCTCAAGGACACGGTCTGCGTCGGTCCGTCCACCACGTTGTCGTAGGGCGAGGAGAGGTAGAAGCCCTTGATGTTCCAGATTCCCGCGTTGAGGACCACGTTGTAGACACCACCCGGGATCTCGTAGAGGACCTGGCAGTTCGAGCTCCCGCTCCCGCTCTCGCACGCGCTGATCCCGACCGGGTCCGAGAATCCGGGGGGTGCTCCCGTGACGGCGATCGTGCCGGTGAGGAGCGCCTGGTCGCGCAGGAGGAAGTTGCTGCTGAAATCGACCGTGCTCGTCTCTCCTGGGTTCAGGGTGAACGTCGTGCCGTGGTACGAGTTGATGGTGCAGCCCGACTCTGCGCAGAACCCGACATAACCCGTCCACTGGACCGGAGGAAGACCGGTCAGCGAGTACGACCCGGTCACGCTTCCGGGGGTCGACGACGGTCCGGGCGCGGGTGCGTAGGCGTTGACGCAGGCGATCGGGACCTGTCCGCCGCTGTAGGGCGCGTAGGAGGGGCAGATGATGAGGTTGAGTTGGTAGATCGGGTCGTTGTCGGGGACGTTGCGAACGGTGATCTTTCCCTTCAGCGCCGCCGGTGGGGTGTAGGGAACCGTCAGGTCCAAGGTGACCTTGCCCCCGGAGGGGACGTGGACGACCACGGATGACCCGAGGAACGCCCCTCCCAGGGCGTTGATCTCGTAGAACCCTGCGACCCGCCACTTGCCGGCAGCGAGCGAGAGCGTGTAGTTCCCGTCGGTGGCCAGGGCGTAGACGGGGTTGGCGCACATCTGGCCCGGGGGGCCCGTATCCGGGCAGCCGCCGGCACCTTCGTACGCGGGGGTGAAGCCCTTGGGCGCGCCGGTGATCTTCACACTGCCGCTGACCGTGCCCGGGGGACAGGTCGTCGACGAGCTGCCCGAACTGCCGGGACAGCACGTGCTCGAGCTGCTGTCCATCAACTTGGCGCCGCGGCACGACATGGAGGTCGTGGCCGCCAGACGGTCGCCGAGCGGGGTCAGTCCCAAGCCCGATGCGATCTCCGGCAGGACCGTTATCAATAAGACGAAGCTCGCCAGTGCGATGACGATCGCTCGGGTCCGCTGCTGCCAGGTCTTCATGCCCACCCCGCCTTTCCTCGTACTTCCGTCCAAGTGGCGCTCACGCTACACGGTGTCGCTGCCGTGGGGCCGGGAACAGATCTCCCCGGTGCGCTGCACCGTCAATTCGGCTGCGACGGCCTCGTTGCGTGTCGTCTCCCATCTTCACGCTCTACCGAGGCGCGGGGTTGACATCGCTGCGGAATTGCCGGGCCTCGTCGCGACGAGGCCCGCTCGACCGAGGTCGTGACCACGATCGAGCGGGCCGGCGCCGCTTCGGATTGGCGGCTCAGCGCCGCCGTTCAAACTCGCTACTTGTGGCTGACCGAGGGCGGCGCCTGATAGGCGGTGGTCAGGTGCTTGTGGATCTGTGCTCCCCGCCGTGAGCACCTCCGGCACGGGCGAGCCGTAGACGAAGGTGTTACCCGACAGGTAGAAGCCCCGCACGTTGTAGGACCCAGCGGGGAGGATCAGGTTGTAGTCACCCGTGGTCTCGTAGGCCACCTGGCACGCCGACGTTTCCACGTTGCAGGCGGTCGCCCCGGTCTGCGCGGTGAAGCCGTTCGGTGCCCCCGTGATGGAGACCTTGCCGAAGATGAGTCCCTGGTTGCCCATGAGGAACGTGGTCTTCAGATTTTGCGTGGTGGTCTTGCTTCGCGGTCAACGTCACCGCAACGCCGCTCGTGCTGGTGGCGCAACCCGACAGCGCGCAATAACCCGGGTAGGCGAGGTAGGAGCCGGCCGGAAAATCGGGCACCGAGTAGTTCGCCGAAGCGGTGATGCCGGACTTCGTGGTCGTGCTCGTGGCCTTCGTGCCCTTGGACACGCAGTCGCTCGCGGGCGTGCCGCCGGTGTAGGGCTCGCTCGACGGGCACACCAGGACGACGTCGGACCTCACCGGGTCGCTCTTCGGCACCATGGTGACGGTGACCTTCCCGGCCAGCGTCGCCGGCTTGGCGTACGGGACCGGCAGGTTGGTGGTGATCGTCTTCCCCGACGTCACGGTGACGTTCTCGACGATGCCCTGGAACCGGGGGCCGCCGCCCATCAGCTCGTAGAAGCCGGCCATGTGGTACGCGCCCGGGCTCAGCGTGAAGCTGTAGGTCCCGTTCGAAGACGCAATGTCGGTGACCGGGCTGCTGCAGAGGCCAGCCGATCCGGTGTTGGGGCACTCCTCGGCACCGAGCACGGCGGGTGTGAAGTTATTGGGCGCACCGATGACCAGCACGGTGCCCGTGACCGTGCCTGGCGGCGGAGGCGGCGGCGTTCCGGTGCTGCACGAGCTGCCGCTCGACCCGGAGCCGCCGCTCGACCCCGAGCTGCCACTCGAACCGGAGCAGCACGTGCTGGAGCTACCGCTCGATCCCGAACTGGCGCTCGAACCGGAACTGCCGCTCGAACCGGAACTGCCGCACGACATCGACGTCGTGGCGTCAAGACGGTTGCTGAGTCCGGTGAGGCCGAGGCCTGACGCGATCTCCGGTAGGACGGTCACCAACAAGACAAACCCCGCCGCTGCGATGACCGCGACGCGTGCCCGTTGCTTCCAGGTCTTCATGCCCACCCCGTTCTCCCTCACTGGCCCGATATGGCTGCCGGAAACATAGTCTCTCCGTCCGACACGTGCAGGACGCCAGGGCGAATATCACCGGCGCTGCAGCATTGTCCGCTCCGGTCCCGGTGCGACGCGACCGAACATTGTTTCATTCAAAATGCGGCAAGATACGGCCCGTCGGGTGTGAAGCCGATCCTGGCCATGACCGCCGGACGCGGAATCACCGGACCGGGGTCATCGGCCCGGAAGGGGTTGTAGACGAGGTAGACCGCGCCACCGTCTTGGAATACGGATTCCTCTCCCGGACCGAGGCCCTGGCGGTTCGAGCCGATGAACGGCTTCGGGGTCACGTCCGTGCAGGGACCGAACGGAGTCTGGCAGGCAGCCACGCCGATCCCGTACTGGGCCGAGAAGTACCAGTTGCCGGAGAAGAAGAGCCAGTACGTACCCCAGGCCTCGACCATGTCGGGTGACTCGACGATCGTGCCTTCCCACGGTTCGGAGGGAGCGAAGATCTTCGTCGGCTGCCCGAGCAGCACCCGGCCGTTCGCGGAGAGATATTGGGAGTAGATGCCGGTGTACCCGTTCTGGTCGGGCCCCGGGACGCTTGGGTTCGCGTTGTCCTCGGACTTCCACAGCAACACGAGTCGGGACCCCTCGACGAGGACGCGCGCGTCGATCGAACCGCGGTGATTCAGCTGGCAGATGAAGGGTCGCTGCACCGCCACGAACGGACCGGTGGGCGACGAAGAGAAGGCGGAGCCGATGCAGTGGGTCGGCGGCGAGACCCCTCGGAGGAGCGCGGTGAAGTACAGCGCCCATCCGCCGGCGACCTGATGGACGTCGGGGGCCCACGTGAGCCCACCGGTGGCCCACTTTGGAAGTTGCGGCAGAGCGTTGATGACCCTGCCCCAGTGCCCGGGTTCGGACCCGACTCGGACCGGGACGTTCAACAAGCTCGTCCCCTCGCTCGTGTAGATGTAGTAGCGACCATGCCAGGTCATCATGAAGGGATCGGTGACGTCGGGGCCCTTGAGGATGTAGCGCGCCGGTGCTTCGGGCGTCGGGGAGGGAGCCGGCGCGTCGCTCTCGATGCTCGCCGCCGCACCGCCGCCGGCATCATTGGAGGAGCCGATCGTCACCTGGGTCACGATCAAGGCGGTGACCGCGATCGCCAAGGCGATCGGGACGGCGAAGGCGCGCGCCCGCGAGCGGGTCGCAGGCTCGCGGACGTCCGAGACCTGATCGGACGGGGTGGGCGTGCCTGTCGCCAGGGCGGCGACGCAGCCTCCGAGCAGCCCGAGAGCCGGCAGCTGCCAGTCGACGTCGACGACGCCGCAGACGACGAAGGCGACGGCTGCGCCGGCGGCACACGACGTCAGCACGTCCCGGCGGCGGAAGGCGGTCCCGACGGCACCGACGGCCCCGACGAGCAGCACGGCCGCGATGATGCCGCCATCGGTGCCGATGGTGAGCACGGTGTCGGGATTCAACCCGACCACCGAGTCGACCGGCCGGCTCGACGCCGGGAATGCCCTGGGGCCGGTCCCGGTGACGACGGAGGACCCCCAGGCCCGCGCCGAGGCCGACCAGGCCAACGTCTGACCCTGGTCGGCGGGCACCGTCGGCTGCCTCACCCCCGGCGGATGCACGAGCGCGACGATCGTCCCGGCTGCGACGAGGACCAGGAGCACGACCGCGACGGAGCGCAGATGCGTCGGGACCGTGCGCCCGCCGAGCCGGAGCAAGGAGGCCGCGGCAGCGGCGCCGACGGCAACGGCAGCGGGCCACGGTCCGAGGTGGAGGACGCGGACGCCAGGACGACGCCGCCGGCCACAACGCCCATGGCAAGGGGCCAGCCGGCGTGACGCCAACGCCGGAGTGGGACGAAGCACGCCCCACACGCCAGCGCCAGCAGCACCCAGTGGCTCTGGGTCGCGATGAGGCCGGCGAGCATCACGCAGAGGGCCGCTCTGACCGCGGGTGCGTCCAGGTCCAGTCCGAGGGCCAGCAAGAGCGCCACGGCGAACATGCCCGCAGCACCCGCAGGATCGGTGAGCGGCGTCGACAGCTGCCAGAATCCACCCGAGTGCTGGGCCAAAGAGGAGATGTGCCACAGCACGCCGGCCAGTCCCGCCATCGCTGTGACCGCCGAGACGACCACCACCGCCAGGGCGACCCGCCCGCGGTCGCGGTCGTTCAGCGCTCTGACCACGACGAAGGCTCCGAGGAAACCGAGGAGTGCAGCACCGAGAGGGAAGAACGCCGCCGGATGGTGCACGAGAACCGAGCGGACCATCCACCACACGGCCAGAGCACCGACGGCCAACGCGACGACGGCGGACGCCCGGTCCTTGAAGCGGACCAAGGCCACGACGGCGACGATCCCCGACACGACGGCCACGCCGAAGGCGTCGGCGGGGTAGAAGCCGCCCTTGCGGTAGACGGCGGCGGCCAGCATGCCGACCACGAGCGCGGACAGCGCCGCTGCACTGCGCGGCTCGCCCTCAGTCGAATCTCGGGGAGGATCGTCGAGCGTGGGGTCGGAAGACACCGGGCCCGTGAGGGTCAGCACGCCGGCTTCGGTCGCTTGCGTGTCGTCGGGTTCGAGGGAGCTCATTCCGGACCTTCGAATCGGGGATCGACTGTGCGCACGAAGCCTCCCGCTGATCAGGCCCTCATGGCACTCCAGCCTCGTCGCCTCCGGCGGGCAAGTTACACCGTCGAGCCTCGACGTTGTTCCCGGGGTCACCCCCCGTTCCGGGTCTCACGTCTTCTCGGAGGAGCACGGTGAGGCCTGTGGTGCGCCGCCTCCTTCTCCTGCTCGCCGCCGCGGCGTGCTACCTCGGGATCGTCACCGTCCGTCAGGGTCCCCCTCCGGGTGGTGACACGACCCCGCTGACGACGGTCACCTCCGACCTGGCCTCGGGCCGACTCCATGCCGCAGCGGCCAACGACGAGCTGCCGAACCCTCCGGGTTACGCCCTGATGACCGCGCCGCTGGTCGCTTTGTTCGGTTCCGCGGTCGGATCGCCCACGTGGTGCACGACGCCGGGCCGCGCCGCCGACCTGCATCAGCTCTCCGCGTACCGCCACGACCCCACGTTCGAACAGGACGTGTCCGAGTGTGGGTCCGCGCACCGCTCGGCCAGCGGTGTGCTCGGCGCGCCACTGCCGCCGTGGTACCGGGCGCAGGGGATCCTCGGGGTGGCCGGCTGGCTCGTCCTCGCCGTGGGCGGCCTCGCGCTCCTGTGGGCCGCCGGCGCGGCCTCGGCCGGTCGCGAGGCGGCCCTGCTCGCCTTCCTGGTCGTCCTGCCCGCCGCGAGCAGCGCGATCGTGCAGCTCTACCACCCCCAGGACATCGTCAGCCTCGGGCTCGCCCTCGGCGCCATGGCCTTGGTCCTGAAACGGCGGTGGATCGCCGCGGGGGCGCTCTTCGGTCTGGCCGTGCTCACGAAGCAGTACGCGCTCCTCCTGCTGCTCCCGGCGCTGGCGGCGGCCCCGGGAACCGGTCCGCGTCTCCGCGTCGGCGCGGCCGCCGCCGTGGTGTTCGCAGCCGGGATCGCCCCGTTCTTCCTTTCGGCGCCTCACGCCACCCTCGCCAACTTCAGCGGCTTCAGCGCCGGCGGCGCGGTCTCGGGATTCACCGTGCTCAGCCTCTCTGGTGTGACCGGTGCCGCCGCGTCGGCGGTGGCGCGGGACGCCCCGGTCGTCTTCGCGCTCGGCGCGTGCATCTGGAGCGTCCGCCGCGGGGCGTGGACCAACCGGCCGGTCGTCTTCGTCGCGCTCGCCCTGGCGTGCGTCGGCGGCCGGCTCGTGTTCGAGTCAGTGGTCTTCCCCTACTACCTCTTGGCCAGCAGCGTCCTGTTCTTCCTGCTCGACCTGGTGGCGCAACGGACCCCGAACCGCTCACTCGTCTGGTGCGCCGCGGCGGCGTTCTTCGTCGCCATCAGCCCGGGCAACCGTGCCGTCGACGCATTGGGGACGCTGATCCTGGCCGTACTGGCGGTCGCGGCCGGTGTGGCCGAAGTCGCTCGGTTGACCGGCGACCGTGCACCGAGCACACCCGAGGCCCAGGTCGCGCCGGACGCGGCTTGAACGACGTCCGGAGGCCGGTCAGCCCGGAGGCCGGTCAGCCCGGGGCGCGGTCCGTCGCAGTACGCGCAGGCTCCCGCAGGCGCCGTCATCGGTGAATTCTCCCGATTCGAGCGCGGCGCAGTAGAGCTCGAACGGGGGCCGCCCGCCGTCGGCCGGATCGGGGAAGACGTCGTGGATGGCCAGCCATCCCCCTTCGGCGACATGGGGCGACCAGCCGCGGAAGTCCGCCCAGGCGGGCTCGGCCCCGTGGCCGCCGTCGATGAAACAGAAGCAAAGAGGCCGGTCCCACAACGAGGCCATGGTCGGCGAGTCACCGACGACGCCCACGACAGATGACTCCAATCCGGTCTTCGCGATGCTGCGCCGCCAGTGGGTCAGCGTGTCGATCCGGCCGACGGTGGGGTCGACGAGGTCCGGTTCGTGGTAGTCCCAGCCGGGCTGGTTCTCCTCGGAGCCGCGGTGATGATCGATGGAGAGCAGCACCGAGCCGGTTGCTTCCGCCGCCGCGCCGAGGTAGATGCTCGACTTGCCGCACCAGGCACCTACCTCGACCAGCACCGCAGGCTCGCGCCTGGCCCGCCAGGCGCCGCCGGCTCGCAGTGCCGCAAGGAACAAGGCCTCACCCTCGTCGTCGGGCATGAAGCCCCTCGTGTCCTGCGCCGCTGCGACGAGCGAACGGACGCGCGGAGTCTCGAGGGCGTCGTCGCGGGG
Organism: uncultured Acidimicrobiaceae bacterium; assembly: GCA_963822265.1. Classification (GTDB taxonomy): domain Bacteria; phylum Actinomycetota; class Acidimicrobiia; order Acidimicrobiales; family RAAP-2; genus Bog-473. The sequence continues at coordinate 144,271 of CAWGHA010000040.1, read as the reverse complement.
GAGCGCGGCGGTCACCGCTGGGCAGCCGAGAGGGCGCGCACCAGCCGCGGTCGCTCACGCGCGCGGCGAACGCCACGTTCACGCCGAGGCGTTCGATCGACTGCGCCACCCGACGGTCACCCGAGTCCAGTGGGTGTGCGTCGAGGAACCGCACCACCTGGTCGGCGAAGGATGCGTCCGCGCACAACGCAGGGACGGACTCGATCATCCGTGGCAGCGCGTTCTTCGGGAACCGCCCGAGCATGGCGTCCCACGACTCGGTCATCCTGGTCCAGGTGGCCTGGCCGCCGACCGGGTTCGCCAGCAGCCCGGCGATGACCGCGAACCCGTTCTGGCTCCGAACCTCGGTCATGGCCAAGTCGAAGGTTCGCAGGCAGAGGTCGACGTCGGGGAACGCGGTCAGCGCCCCCAGTGAGCGCATCTCTTCCTGAGGCGTCGCCGCGGTGCGGTAGCGCGCGAGAAGCGCGTCGTAATCACCCGGGCGTGCCGATTGGGCCACGACCGCAAAGGTCGCCGACTCCACGTCGGGAGGGATCGGATCTCCCGAGCCACCGGCGATGGGAGAGGAGTAGAAGAAACGGGCAGCTTCGTCCCTCACGGTCGGGTCGGCGCCCACCGTGCCGAGGAGGTTGATGGCGAGGGCGCGCAACGTGGGTGTTCGCTCCCCCTCGCCCGCCACGGCCTCGAAGCCGAGGCGCCGATGGACCGGTCCGAAGAGTGCCGCGACCGCTCGTCTCAGCGCGTCGCGCTCGTCGGCGCCGGCGGCGATCCGGTTGACGAGGACGAGCGCGCTGCCGACGGGTGCCCACGGAGCTGGGTCCGGATGTGCTCCCAGCCGCGACGCCAGATCGAGAAAGTCGCCGAGTTCCGAGCGGCCGGCGAGCGTGGTGGCCCACGTGTCGGCAAGCAAGTTGGAGCGCTCCAACTCGGTGAGCGCGGCGAGGTGCTCGGAGAGGGCCAAAGAGTGTTCCCGCTCGTAGCCGACCCGGAACATGCCCCAGCCACCGGCGTTCACCACCACCAGGCTCGGGTCGGGCTCCTCGAGCTCCACCGGCGTGGCCCCGAGGACCAGGTGCCGGACCGGCGTCGCGGGTGCATCGGCGCCGCGGATGGCCCGCACTGCGATCGGGACGTTCCACTCGGTGCCGATGGAGGACTCGGTGCCGGGCGGTGGCGGACCGAACGAGAACGGCTCCTGAGTGAGGGTTCTCCCGCTCAGCGACACCAGTGGATGCCCACCCTGGAGGATGAACGTGTCCATGACGTCGCGCACCGGCGCGCCGCTGGCGTCCTCGAGCGCGTCCCACAGATCGGAGGTCACCGTGTTGCCGTACGCATGGGCCTTGAGATAGGAGCGCACACCGTCTCGGAACACGTCCGGCCCGATGTACTGCTCGAGCATGCGCAGGACACCGCACCCCTTCTCGTAGGTGAGGAGGTCGAACATCCCCTCCGCCTCCTTCGGCGGACCCACGGGGTACTCGATCGGCCGGGTGGCGTGCACGCTGTCGACGTTCAGCGCGGCCTCCCGAGAGGGCGCGAAGCCGACCCAGCGGTCCCACGACGGCCTGAACGCATCGACGCAGAGCACCTCCATGAAGGTGGCGAAGGCCTCGTTGAGCCAGATGCCCTCCCACCACCCCATGGTGACCAGGTCGCCGAACCACATGTGGGCGAGCTCGTGCGCGATGACGTCGGCCACGCGCTCGAGCTCGGCGCGCGACGCCTCGGCCGGATTCACGAGGAGTGCGGTGTCCCGGAAGGTGATGCAGCCCAGGTTCTCCATCGCCCCGGCGGCGAAATCCGGGATGGCGACGAGGTCCACCTTGTCGCCGGGATAGGGGATGTTGAAGTACTCGCTGAAGAAGCGCAGCGCGAACGCGCCGACGTCGAGGGCGAAGTCGGCCAGACCGCGCTTGTCGGGCGTGCACACGACGCGGAGCGGAACGCCGTCGACGTCGACGGTCTCGGTCGTCTCGAACCGGCCGACGACGAACGCGACCAGGTACGTCGACATCTTCATGGTGGGCGCGAAGCGCACGCGCCGTCTCTTCCCGACGATCTGACTCGAGATCACCGGTGAATTGGAATAGGCCTCCACGGCGGGATCCACCAGGAGCGTGACCTCGAAGACGGCCTTGCGGTCAGGCTCGTCCCAACACGGAAAGGCGCGCCGGGCGTCGACGGACTCGAACTGGGTGGTGGCGATGAGCTGGAGCTCGCCGTTGGCGTCCGTGTAGGTGGAGCGGTAGAACCCGCGCAGCTTGTCGTTGAGGGTGCCCGTGAAGCGGCAGCCCACGGTGCACGGACCGGGAGGCAGGAGGCTCGCCGGCCGGAAGGTCACCTGCTCCAGCTCGTCGTCGAACGAGACGGCGCAGGGCAGCGTGCTGCCGTCGGCCGTCACGATCTCGACGTCGCTCACGGCCAGCTCGGCCGCGTTCAGCACCATCTCGCTGACGGGCTCGTGCACGAGGACGTCGACCGACAAGGTACCGGAGAAGGAGGCCGACGCCACGTTGGGTTCGATCTCCATGCGGTAGGTCTCGGGTTCCACCGTGCGAGGCAGGCGGAAGTCCCCGGCACGGGTCGCGCTGGCGGACGTGGCGGAGGGTGGGTGCATCCGGGAAAGGCTACCTGCCACACCCAGAGTAGGTTCTCGCTCCGTGCCCGCACACAAGTCGACTCTTGGCCGGCCCGACGCGCCGTCGGCGGACGGTGACCACGCCCCGCACGACCTCGACGTGGTCGCGATCGGCTCGCCGTTGCTCGACGTGGTGGACCTGACCAGCGAGGACGGGCTGGCCGGTACCGGGCTCGAAAAGGGTTCCATGACGTTGATCGACCTGGTCACCGCAGATGCAGTTCAGGCCGCCATGCGGGCGCCGCGCTTCGTCTCGGGGGGATCGGTCGCCAACACCACGGCCGGTATTGCGGCGCTGGGCGGTCGCGCCGGCTTCGTGGGCGCGGTGGCGGACGACGAGGTGGGACGCACCTACGCCGAGCACCTGCGCGCCGCCGGGGTCGAGTTCGAGCCGCACCTGAGCGAGTCCGCCGCGGGCGACGGACTGGGAACGGGCCGTTGTGTCGTCCTCATCACCGAGGACGCCGACCGCACCATGGGCACCTACCTCGGTGCAGCCTCCACGTTGTCCCCCAACGGGGTGTCGGCGTCGCTGGTCGCCCGGGCGTCGATCGTCTTGCTCGAGGGTTACCTGTGGGACGTGCCCGCGGCCAAGGAGGCACTGCGCCATGCCGCCGCCACGGCCCATGCACACGACGGATCGGTCGCACTGTCGTTGTCGGACCCCTTCTGCGTGGGACGGCACCGACGTGAGTTCCTCGACCTGCTACTCGACGACGTCGACATCCTGCTCGGCAACGAGGAGGAGGTGACGATGCTCTTCGACGCCCGGTCGTATCCGTCCGCCCTCGAAGCCGCCGAGGAGACCGGGCTCCTCGTGGTCATGACGCGCGGAGCTCAGGGTGCTGTCGTGCTCACCGCACACGGGCCGCAGGACGTACCGGCCGCCTCGGCCGAAAGGATCGTCGACACCACCGGCGCCGGTGACCTCTTCGCCGCAGGCTTCCTCTTCGGCCTGACGCACGGGCTCGGCCCGGTGGAGAGCACGCGCCTCGGCGGCGTCTGCGCGGCGGAGGTCATCTCCCACACCGGGGCACGGCCCGAGGCGGACCTGAAGGCTCTGGCGGCCGCCGCGGGGCTGCTGCCCCGGTAGGGGCCACGGCCGTGTCGCTGTCGATCGGGATCGTGGGTCTGCCGAACGTCGGGAAGTCGACCCTCTTCAACGCGCTCACGGACAATCACGTCCTGGCGGCCAATTACCCCTTCGCCACCATCGAGCCGAACGTCGGGGTGGTTGCCGTGCCCGACCCGAGGCTCCATGCGCTGTCCGCGCTCTACGACGGGGCGCCGGAGGTGCCGGCGACGGTGACGTTCGTCGACATCGCCGGCATCGTGCGCGGCGCTTCGAACGGGGAGGGTCTGGGCAATCAGTTCCTCGCCGCCATCCGGGAGTGCGACGCCGTGTGCGAGGTGGTGCGCGCCTTCCACGACGACGACGTGGTCCACGTCGACGCCCGGGTCGACCCGTCCGGCGACGTCGAGACCGTCGACACCGAGCTCGTCCTCGCCGACCTGCAGACGGTCGAGAACCGCCTGCCCCGGATGGTGAAGGAGGCCAAAGCCACGCCGACGCTCAAACCTGTGCTCGCTGCGGTGGCGGAGGCGGAGCGGATCCTGGGCGAAGGTCGGACCATCTCCGCGGCGGCGAAGGCGGGGGAGGTCGACGCCACGATGTTGCGCGACCTCCACCTGCTGACGTCGAAGCCGTTCATCTATGTCTTCAACGTGGACGAGGACGACCTGGGGGACGCCGCCCGGGCGCGCGAGCTGGCACGGTCCGTGGCGCCCGCCGCCTCCGTCGTCGTGTGCGCGCAGATCGAGGCCGAACTGGCCGGCCTCGACCGCGCCGAAGCCAAGGAGCTGCTGGCCAGCTACGGACAGGAGGAGTCCGGCCTGGAACAGCTCGTCCGCGTCGGGTTCGACACACTGGGACTGCAGACCTTCCTCACCGCCGGGCCGAAAGAAGCGCGGGCGTGGACCATCCACGCCGGCGACACCGCGCCCAAGGCGGCGGGCGTGATCCACACCGACTTCGAGCGGGGCTTCATCAAGGCGGAGGTGATCAGCTTCGACGACCTCGTGGCGGCCGGCTCGGTCGTGGCGGCCCGTACCGCCGGCAAGGCCCGAATTGAGGGGAGGGACTACGTCATGCGCGACGGCGACGTCGTGGAGTTCCGCTTCAACACCTGAGGCTCGCGACGGCGCGGCACCCGGTGCCGGCCGTCAGGACGCGGGGTTGGGGTTGGGGATCCCGCCGCCGGCGGTCACCGAGAAGGGCTTCGTGATCTGGTGGCCGGCGGGGTCGATCACGTACCAGGGGCCGCCGTCCTGGTCGATGGCCTGGCCCGTGACCATGCCCGGCGTCACGTCGAGGTTGTAGGTGTAGAGCGGATGCTCGCTGTAGGTGACCTGCGTCGAGCCGTCGGGTCGGCGGATGGTGCCGACCAGCGACGGGTCGACGCCCTTGCCGACGCGGATCGGACCCGACACCGTGAGCGGCGGCCACTGGAAGACGCACCCGTCGTTGACACAGGTGCTCCGGGTGGCGGTGTCCGGGCCGAAGTCGTAGAGCGTGTCCCCGCCCCCGGTGGCGAGGATGGGCCCGACGGGGGAGCGCTGCACGGTGAGCGTGAGCGAGACATCGGTGGTCGGCGGCGCCGAGAGCGTGGTGACGCCGGAGTTCCCGCACGAGCACAGCGCCAGGGCACCGGCGACGAGGGCTGCCGGGAGGACGAGGGCGGAGCGGCGCAGTCCCACCCGCGTCAAGAGGCCGGCGGGATGTTCGTGCCGAGGAGCCAGCTGATGGACGAGAGCGCGTCGGCGACGGTCCACTCGCCGAACTGGGGATGATGGAGGCTGTACAGGCCGCCGGCGTCGAGGAGCGCGGCGAGTTTCGGGTTCAACGTGCCGGCGAGATCCGGCGCACTGGCATCGACGAAGCGCTCGCGGCCGCTCGGGTCGACCAGGATGTAGCCGTCGGTGTGGACCACGTCGTAGGTCAGCGGCATGCCTGTCCACCAGTCGAGGTGCGCCGGCTTCCCCTCGGGGACGATCTGGTAGCCGACCCCGAACGGCTTCCAGAATGCGGCCACGGCCGAGGGCGTCCCCGTCCACAGCTCCCAGTCGGCACCGAACTCGCGCTGGTATGCGGCCAGGCGGGCCACGACGTCGCGCCTCGGGTCGACCGTCGCCTCGACGAAGACGATGCGGGACCCGAGTCCCGCCGCCCGGACATCGCGCTCGAGCGACAGGAACGCCGCGGTGACGAGGGGGCACTCGTCCTGGCACAGGGTGAGGAAGGGCGCGAGGACCACCACTCTGCCGCGGAGCGCGCCCAGTGAGACGGGCCGTCCGTGCTGGTCGACCAGCCCGACGTGCTGTGGGGTGGACCGGTTCACCACCAGACCCTCGCTGGGGGGCGGCGCCGCGGGCGCGGAGGCCCCGCAGGCGGCGAGGAGCGCTCCCAGGGCGAGGGCGGCAACGGCGGTGAGGACCCGTCGGGGTCGGAGATGGGCCATGGATCGGCGCGCCCATAGTGGTGGTGCCGATGGTGGAATTCCAGTCGCGCCACCGGGCGCGGGACCTCGGTGGTCGCCGTCGGCGGGACCTTCAGATGTCGTCGTCGCCCGGCGGCAGGAAGGTGAAGGGAAGGTCGGCCAGGGCGATGAGCGTGGAGGCGATCCAGCGGGTCAGGGCGTCGAAGAGGGGGCGCAGGCCCGAGGGATCCTCGAGCTGGCCCTCGCTGAAGCGGAGGCTGCCCTCGTAGGTCGCCTCGGCCGCCCAGCGCAGCGCCCCTGCGGGCTCGGGTCCGGTGTCGGCGCGCACCTGCTCAATCGTCGTGGCCACCCGGACCAGGTCGCCGGGCTCCTGCAGGGGGCCGGAAGCGGGCAGGACGCTCAGCACCTTCTCGCCGTCGGGCGCCTCGGCCATGCGTTGCACGCGGACGGCGACCTCAATGACCACCTCGGGCAGCTCGTCGGGGGGTTCGCCGATGCACCAGCTCCGGTACGAGGTCTGGCTCCAGGTGGGCCAGTCGACCGAAAGATCGGCCCGCACACGGGGCGGCTGCTCCTCGCCCGGCAGGCTGTAGGACGTCTCCCACGAGACGTCTCCCAGGAACACGTCGACCTGGAACCTCTCCTCGACGGCCTGCCGTTGTAAGAGCGCAGTGTCGAACGAGGCGCGGATGGCGTCGATGATGTCGACGAGAAGGTGATCGAGCACGCGTGGACGAGGATAGGGCCGCCGCCGCGGACCCCGGGCGGCCGGGGCGGTCCGAAGAGTGCGGACGGGACGGCGTTCGGCCGGCGGCTGTTACGGTCGAGCCGGTGAGCGAGGGGTCGGTCTGGACGAGCCGGCGAGTCATCGCCTACGCACATCAGGGTGGGGCGTGGGAGTCGCCGTCGTCGACCCGCCATGCGCTGGAGCACGCGCTCGACGCGGGCGCCACGGGGATCGAGCTCGACGTGCACGCCACCGCCGACGGGGAGCTCGTGGTCTGCCACGACGCCACGGTCGACCGGACCACGGAGGCGACCGGGACGATCGCCTCCTTCACGCTCGAGGAGCTGAGGCGCCTCGACTTCTCGTACTGGTGGATCCCGGGGGCCGACGTCACGCCGGGCCGGCCGGCCGCCGACTACCCCTTCCGCGGCCGGGCGCCGAGGGACCGCGCCTTCGGGATCGCCACGCTCCGGGAAGTCCTCGAGGGCTTCCCCGGAGTGGTGCTGAACCTCGACATCAAGCAGACGGCGCCGGTGGTCGCCCCCTACGAGGAGGCGCTGGCTCACCTCCTGGCCGAGTACGGGCGGACCGACGACGTCATGGTGGCCTCGTTCCTCGACCAGGCGACGGACGCCTTCCGCACCTTCGCCCCGGACATCCCGACGTCGGCCGGCACGCTGGCCACGGCTGAGGCCTGGCGCGCGGTCCAGGTGGGCGACGACGTACCCGAGAGCCCGGCCGTGGCCTACCAGGTGCCGGAGCGCCAGGGCGACCTGGTCGTGGTGGACGAGCAATTCGTCGACGCGGCGCACCGCGCCGGCAAGGCGGTGCACGTGTGGACCGTCAACGACGTCGAGTCGATGCGCCGACTGGTCGGCCTGGGCGTCGACGGGATCATCTCGGACCTCCCGACGACGCTGTGCGGGGAGTTGGACGCCGCCGGCGTGGCGTGGAGCGGGGGCTGACCGGGCCTTCCCGGGTCAGCCGCGGCCGCAGTTCGGCTTCTTGCCGTGGTTGGCCTTCTTCTTGGTCCGCAGCTTGCGCTTGACGGTTCGCTTCGACATGGAGTGGACAGGTTAGACGGTCCGGCGCCGCGCACACGTTCGGTAGCCTCGATCCCGATGCGCTCCGGTTGGCTCCTGCGGGACGGGGACGTGGTCTGCGCACTCGACATGGCCGACTCGCCGGCCGATCGGCGCAATGCCCTGCGCGGGCGGCAACGGATGGGACGGGGCGCTGCACGTGCAGGGCGCGCGGGCGGTGCACACAGCCGGCGCCAGGTTCCCCATCGACGTCGCCTTCCTCTCGGTCGACCTGACCGTGGTGCGGGTGACCAGGCTCAAGCCGTGGCGGGTGGCGGTGGGCGGACGCAGGGTGCACAGCCGGGTCGAGTCCGAGGCGGGGTCGCTCGAGCGTTGGGGCGTCCGCGTGGGCGACCAGCTCGAGGTGCGAGTGGCCCGACCTGGCCCGACCCCGGGCCCGGGCACGGCGGGCAACGGCTCTTGAGCGACTTGGCCCCTGGCCCCGGGCGGCTCGTGCTGGTGGCGACGCCGATCGGGAACCTGGGCGACCTGTCGCCACGAGCCCGGGACGTGCTGGCGACGGCCGACGTGATCTGCTGCGAGGACACGAGACGCACACGCGCCCTGCTCTCCGCCGCGGGGATCCCGGGTGGCCACCGCCTCCTCTCGCTGCACGAGCACAACGAGGCGGCGCGTGTGCAGCACGTCGCCTCACTGGTGGCGGGCGGGTCGACCGTGGCCGTGGTCAGCGATGCGGGGACCCCCGGCATCTCGGACCCCGGTACCCGGCTGGTGGCAGAGCTGGCCGCGCTGGGCGAGACCGTGAGCACCGTGCCCGGCCCTTCGTCGGTCGTCGCCGCCCTCGTCGTGAGCGGCCTCCCGACCGACCGCTTCAGTGTCGAGGGCTTCCTGCCCCGCAAGGGTGGCCAGCGCCGCCGTCGCATTGCGGCCCTGATGGCGGACGAGCGCACGACCGTCGTGCTCGAGGCACCGGGACGGGTCGCCGTCACCCTCGAAGAGCTGGCTGCCGTCGACCCAGGCCGGCCCGCCGCGGTCGTGCGTGAGCTGACGAAGCTGCACGAGGAGGTGTGGCGGGGCACGCTGGCCGCGGCCGCAGCGGAGTTCGCGCCGCGCCAGGTGCGCGGCGAAGTCGTGCTGGTGGTGGGCGGCGCACCGGCGGCCGGCGAACCGGTCGACCGCGAGCTCGAGGCCGCGGTGCGCGACGCGGCCGTGCACGATCCGGACGCCGGCGCGCGGCGCGTGGCCGATCAGGTCGCCGCGGCGCTGGGCGTGCCGCGGCGGCGCGCCTACGAGGCGGTGCTGCGCGTGCGCGGGGCCGCGAGGGCGACCACGGCAGGTCCGAGACGCCCTGAGGCCGCCGGTACGCTGGTTCCGGTGCCCCGCTACTTCCTCACCACCCCGATCTACTACGTCAACGACGCGCCGCACGTCGGTACCGCGTACACGACGGTCAACGCCGACGCCCTGGCGCGCTGGCACCGCCTGAGCGGGGACGAGGTGCGGTTCATGACGGGGACCGACGAGCACGGGGCCAAGATCGTCGAGGCGGCAGAGGCCAATGCCATGACGCCGAAGGAATGGACCGACCGCACGTCGGCGCGCTTCGTCGAGACCTGGTCCGGCCTCGACATCGCCAACGACGACTTCATCCGCACCACCGAGCCCCGCCACTACGCCGTCGTGCAGGAGTTCCTGCAGCGCATCTACGACAACGGGTACATCGAGCTGGCGCCGTACTCGGGGCTCTACTGCATCTCGTGCGAGGACTACTACACGGAGGACCAGCTCGTCGACGGGAACTGTCCCGTGCACGGCCGTCCCGTGGTGCTGATGCAGGAGGACAACTACTTCTTCAAGCTGAGCGCGTTCGAGCAGCGGCTGCTCGACCACTACGACCGCCACCCCGACTTCGTGCGGCCGGTGTCGAAGCGGAACGAGGCCCTCGGCTTCATCCGCGGCGGCCTGCGCGACGTGTCCATCACACGGACCTCGTTCACGTGGGGAGTCCCCGTGCCCTGGGACAGCGGGCACGTCTTCTACGTGTGGTACGACGCGCTCATCAATTACTTGACCGTGGCCGGCTTCGGCGGCGACCCGGCCGAGTTCGAGGCCTGGTGGGGTGCGGCCCGCCACCTGATCGGCAAGGACATCCTCAAGTTCCACTGCGTCTGGTGGCCGGCCATGTGCCTGGCGGCAGGCATCGACCCTCCGCAGGAGATCTTCGTGCACGGCTACCTGCTCATGGGCGGGAAGAAGCTGGGCAAGACGATGATCGCCAAGGCGGTGATGGGAGACGGCGACGGGAGCCGCCCGCTCCAGGTCACCGACGTGTCGCCGCTGGCGTTGGCCGACGAGCTCGGCGTCGACCCGCTGCGGTACCACCTCCTGCGTGACGTACCGCTCGGGAGCGACGGCGACTTCTCCTTCGACGGCATCGTGGCGCGCTACAACGCCGACCTGGCCAACAACCTCGGGAACCTGGTGTCACGAGTGACCACGGTGGTCCACTCGAAGTGCGGAGGCGTGGGGCCGGCGTGCAACGAGTCGAGCGGGCTCGCGGCGGTCGCCTCCGCCGTGCTGGCCGCCGCGTCGGACGCGTGGGCGCGCTGGGCGCCGCACGACGCCCTGGAAGAGACGTGGCGCCTGATCGGCGCGGCCAACGCTGCGGCTCGAAGAGGCGGAGCCCTGGAAGATGGAGCCGGGGCCCGAGGTCGACGCGGTACTCGGCGACGCGCTCGAGGTCCTGCGCATCGTGGCCATCCTGGCCTCGCCGGCCATGCCGTCGACGGCGGCCGAGGTGTGGCGCCGCATCGGCGTGCCCGGCGAGCCCTCGGCGGCGCGCCTGCCCGCCGACGCGGCCTGGGGCGGCTACCGCGGTGGCGCAGAAGTGGTCAAGGGTGACCCGCTCTTCCCGCGGCGCAAGGTCTCGAAGCTGACGTGGGCGGCTGGTTCGACTCCCACTGCCATGTGCAGGAGGAGTTCACCGGGGACGCGGCCGACGAGAGCGGTCCGCAGCTGCTGTCCAGGGCGTCCGAGTCCGGCGTCGACCGGCTGGTCTGCATCGGCACGGGAGTCGCCACGTCTCGCCAGGCCCTCGAGCTGGCGCGGTCGACGTCGGACGCCGAGTGTCGGCGCGGAGGAACGTGTGGGTGCCGGAGCACCGCGCGCCTGGGCGTCCGTCGGGCTGCATCCGCACGAAGCCAGCGAAGGTGTCGACGGGGTGGCCGCGCTGTTGACACGCGCGCTCGACGCGGCCGACGGCGCCGTCGTCGCGGTGGGCGAGTGCGGACTCGACTACTACTACGAGCACTCGCCGCGTGCCGCGCAGCGCGAAGCGTTCGCGGCGCAGATCGCGCTCGCGCACACGTACAACCTTGCCCTTGTCATCCACGCGCGTGACGCGTGGGAAGACCTGTTCGACGTGCTCGCGGCCGAGGGCGTCCCGGCACGTACCGTGTTGCACTGCTTCACCGGCGGCGTTGACGAGGTCGACCGCTGCTTGCGCGCGGGCATGTACGTGTCCTTCAGCGGGATCGTCACGTTCAAGAACGCGGGCGACGTGCGCGCCGCGGCCGAGCGTTGCCCGCTCGACCGTCTCCTGGTCGAAACGGACAGTCCGTTCCTCGCGCCGGTGCCGCACCGCGGCCGTACCAACGAGCCGGCGTACCTGCCGCTCGTCGGCGCGGCGATCGCCGCCGTGAAGGGCTGCACGGTCGACGAGGTGAAGGAACGTTCGGCTACCGCCGCCGCCACGGTGTTTTCCACCGGAGCTTGATTCCTCAGTTTTTCTGCGGAATACGAGAACCTTCTGACCTGGGTGTTTACCGGAGAAATCGGCCAAATAACGCCTGTGAGCTGGGTGTTTACCTAAATATAATCTATCTGCACCTCCTTGACCTGGGGAAATGACCGGGGTGTACATCTGCCCGGATTCTGCATTTGCACGAGCCGTGACCGGTTCTCTATGTTCTTCACAACCCCCCGCGGCACGTCTGTTTCGACGCGGGTGCACTGGTCCCGGAGAAGGGTGGAGCCCTGCGGAAACAGAGCACAGTGGGGAGGCGTACCGGTATCGCCGCGCTCTTGTGCGGCGCACTGCTCGGCCTGCCTCTCCTCCTGCTGCAGACCCAGACGCCCCATGGTTCGCGGGTGAGCCGCGACGCGGCATCGTTGCGCGGCGCACGCGTCGAACGACGCGCCTGGAGCGTCGACCTGCCGACGCATCTCGTGGCGTACCGCGCTCCGGCTACCTCGACCACGACGACGGTGCCTCCGACCACGACGACGACGGTGCCCCCACCACGACGACGACGGTGCCGACCGACCACGACGACGGCGCACCACCCCCACCACCGCCCCCGACGACCACCACGACGACTGCACCTGTCGTCGTGGCACCGCCCCCACCGGCCTACTCCGAAGTGGGGGAGGCAACGTGGTACTCGGCTGCACCCGCCGGCATGTGCGCGAGCCCGTCGCTTCCGTTCGGAACCGTGCTCACGGTGACCAACGACGCGACGGACGCATCGACGACGTGCACGGTGGACGACCGTGAGGGCGCCGGGTACCCGCGCGTGGTGGACATGTCGCCCGAGGGGTTCGCCCAGATCGCCGACCTCGGCGAGGGAGTGGTGGAAGTCACAATCTCCTGGTGACCCTTTCCGGCGCCGACATCGCCGAGTTGCTGGCAGCACACGGCCTCCGGCCGAACCGGGCCCTCGGGCAGAACTTCGTCGCCGACGCCAACACTGTCCGGCGCATCGCCCGACTGTCCGGAGTGGGCGCCGGGTCGCGCGTCCTCGAGATCGGCGCGGGGCTCGGGTCCTTGACCCTGGCGTTGGCCGAGACGGGCGCGCTGGTGCTGGCGGTCGAGACGGACCACCACCTGGTCCCCGTCCTGCGGGACGTGGTCGAGCCGGTCGGAGCCGTGGTGGTGCCCGGCGACGCGCTCGCGCTCGACCTCGGGCGCGCTGCTGGCGGAGCACGGCGGAGGAGGCTGGAGCGTGGTGGCCAACCTGCCCTACAACGTCGCCACCCCCCTCGTGATGCGCGTGCTCGAGGAGGTGGATGCCGTCGACGATCTGCTCGTCATGGTCCAGCGCGAGGTGGGGGAGCGGATGGCGGCGGGGCCCGGGCGACGAGGCCTACGGGGCCGTCTCGGTGCGGATCGCGTATTTCGCCCAGGCGGGGTTGGCCGGCCGGGTCCCGGCGTCGGTGTTCGTGCCGAAGCCGCGGGTGGAGTCGGTGCTGGTCCGGATCCGCCGGCGGCCGTCGCCTGCGGTCGACCCGGCCGACGTGTCCTACGAGCGGCTGGCCGAGGTGATCAGGGCCGGCTTCGGGCAGCGCCGCAAGATGCTGCGCCGCTCGCTGGCCGGAGTCGTGGCGCCCGAGGCGTTCGAGCGGGCCGGCGTGCGGCCCGAGGCGCGGGCCGAGGAGCTGGACGTGGCGGCGTGGGGCAGGCTGGCGGCGCGGTGATGCGCCTGATGGCCCCGGCCAAACTGACCGTCTCGCTCCAGGTGACGGGCGTGCTCCCCGACGGGTACCACGAGCTGAAGGCGGAGATGGTGACGCTCGACCTGGCCGACGAGCTGGAGCTGGACGAGGGCGGCACGGGCCTCACCGTGGCCGCGGCGCCCGGTACGAGGGCCGACGCACTGCCGCGCCCCGAGGAGAACCTGGTCGCCCGGGCGCTGGCGGCCGCGGGACGGGAGGCGTCGGTGCACGTGACCAAGCGCATCCCGGTCGGCGGCGGGCTCGGCGGTGGCTCGGCGGACGCGGCCGCGGTGCTGCGCTGGGCGGCGCTGCACCGATCCGCAGGTCGCCCGCGGCGTGGGTGCCGACGTGCCCTTCTGCGTCGTGGGCGGCCGGGCCCGCGTCGAGGGCGTAGGCGAGCGGGTCACGCCCCTCCCCTTCGAACGGCGCGAGTACCTGCTGCTGGTGCCGCCGTTCGGCGTGGACACGGCGCGGGTCTACGGGGCCTGGGACGAACGGCCTTCGACCGAGGGGCCCAACCACCTGGCGCGCGCCGCCCTCGAGGTCGAGCCCCGGCTCGCCGTATGGCGCGACGCTGCTGGGCGAGGCGGCCGGTGTCGAGCCGAGACTGGCCGGAAGCGGCTCGACCTGGTTCGTCGAGGGCACGACCGTGGCGGCGACGGAGCTCCGGGTCGCGGGCGAACGGGCCCCGCTGGTGCGGGTTCGCACCGTTCCGTCCGGGTGGGAAGGGGACTGAGGTCCGGTCTACTTGCCGGCCCGACGCTGCCAGCGGGTCGCCTTGAGCATCTTCTTGTGCTTCTTCTTGCGCATCCGCTTGCGGCGCTTCTTGATCAGTGATCCCATGTCGAAGCGGCAGGCTAGCGGTCCACAGGCTCGACTGCCAGGTCGGGCCGGGTGCGAGGAGGCACGGCATGGGCTTCGAGATCGTGCGGCTCGACCACGTGCAACTGGCCATGCCGCCGGGACGGGAGGACGAGGCCGAGGCCTTCTACTCCGGGCTCCTGGGCTTCGAGCGCGTCCCCAAGCCCCCCGTCCTCGCGGCGCGCGGCGGGTGCTGGTTCGTCCGGGGGGAGACCGCGGTCCACCTCGGCGTGGAGGAGGAATTCCGGCCGGCTCGCAAGGCTCACCCCGCCTTCGTCGTGCGGGACCTGCCGGCGCTCCAGGCGGTCTTGCTGCGGGGCCGGCGTGGAGGTGCGCCCGAATCCGGACGCACCGGCCGGCGGCGGCGCCTACGTCGACGATCCCTTCGGCAACAGGATCGAGCTCGTCGCCGAGCGCTGAGCCCGGCCGAGAGTGAAGAGAGGAAGGAGCGCCGACGGGGGCGGAGGGCGGAGGTCCGCCCCCGTCGGCGAGACCGGCGGCAGGGAGTTTGGGGGTCCGGAGTACCACCGCCGGCTTGATGGATGCAGTCTGCGCTCCCCGGCTTGGCGCCCGGCTCACAACTACATAAGAAAAGGCGAAGAATCGGGGACGAGAGCAGGCGGGCGGAGGCCGGGGTGTCGGCCGGTCCGCGCGGTTCAGCCCGGGGTCGCGCCCTCGGGAGCAGCCACCGTCGGGAGGCTTCAGCGTCATGCGGGCTCCGCCCTCCGGGTCGTTCTCGGCCACGACCGTCCCTCCCTCGGTCCTCGCCACCTGGGCCACGATGGCCAGGCCGAGGCCCGATCCCGGCAGCCCGCGGGCGGCGGGCGAGCGGTAGAAGCGGTCGAAGACGTGCGGCAGGTCGACCTCGTCGAAACCCGGGCCGTGATCGCGCACGACCACGGCCCCCTCTTTGCAGCAGACCGACACCGAGCTGCCCGGGGGGCTCCACTTGCGGGCGTTGTCGAGAAGGTTGCCCACGGCGCGGGTCAGCCGGTCCGGGTGCCCGGCGACCCAGCAGGGCTCCGCGTCGACCTCGAAGGTCACGTCGTCGGCCCGGCCGTGGGTGGCCTGGACCGCGGCGGCGTCGCTCACGAGCAGGTCGAGCCGCAGCGGCTCGGGCGGCGCCGGGTGCTGGTCGCCCCGCGCCAGCTCGGCCAGGTCGGCCACCAGGCCGGTCAGCTCCTGGAGCTGGACGAGGACGTCGTCGACCAGCACCGAGCGGTCCTCCGCGCTGAGCTCGTCGACGCGGCGGATGACCTCGAGGTTGGTGCGCAGGCTGGTGAGCGGGGTCCGCAACTCGTGCGACGCGTCGAGGACGAGCTGGCTCTGGGCGCGACGCGACGACTCGAGCGCCCCGAGCAGGCGGTTGAAGGTCCGGCGCAGGCGGCCGAGCTCGTCGGCGCCTCCGGGGTCGAGGCGCCGCGAGACGTCCGTCGTCTCGGCGACGTCCTCCACCGCGTCGGTGAGCGAGTTGAGCGGGACGAGTGCGGTGCGGGCGACGAGCCAGCCCAGCCCGACCGCCAGCAGCACACCGGCCAGTGCGACTGCGCCGAGCAGCAGCGCGAGCTTGGTGAGCTCGTGCGAGGCGTTGAGGAGCGTGGCGATCTGGAGCGCGCCCCCGTCGACGAGGACACCCGAATCGACCGTGGTGTTGGGCGGCAGGTGCTGGACCAGCTCGCGCATCTGGTTCCCGTCCACCTCCACCGTGGTGAAGAACGGCGGGGCGAGGCCTTGCGCCACCAGCCGCACCTCCCCGGTGACCGGCAGCCCGCCCCCGGCGGCGAGCGCCCCGCCGGGCAGGGTCACCTGCCCGAGGGTGGCCGTGGTGGAGCCGATCTGCTCCCCCTCGACGATCTTCTGCGCCGCGGTGGTCAACGAGTCGTCCGCCGCCTCCAACAGGGTGTTGCGCGCCGCGACGAACGACGCGCTCGACGCCACGAGGACGGCGATCACCACCGCGACCGTGCTGGCGAGGACGAGCCTGGTCCGGAACGTCACGCGTCGCGCAGGACATAGCCCACGCCGCGCACGGTCTGGATGCACCGGGGCTCGCCCCCCTCCTCGAGCTTGCGCCTGAGGTAGCCGACGTAGACGGCGAGCGAGTTGGTGCCCGAGTCGAAGTCGAACCCCCAGACGCGGTTGAGGAGCACCTCCCGGGTGAGCACCTGCCGCGGATGGCGAAGGAACATCTCGAGCAGGTCGAACTCGATGCGGGTCAGCGGGAAGGTGCGCTCGCCCCGCTGCGCCTCCCTGGTCGAGAGGTCGAGCGTCAGGTCGCCGACGCGGAGCCGCCCCCCCTCTCCCTCGAAGCGGCGCCGCAGCAGGGCCCGCAAACGAGCCAGCAGCTCGGCCAGCGCGAAGGGCTTGACCAGGTAGTCGTCGGCGCCGGCGTCGAGCCCCGCCACGCGGTCGTCGATGGCATCGCGCGCGGTCAGGATCAGCACGGGCGTGTCGTCGCCGGCACTGCGCATGCGCCGGCAGACCGTCAGGCCGTCGATGTCGGGCAGCCCGAGGTCGAGGACGAGCGCGTCCGGCGGAGTCTGCGCCAGCGCCTCGAGCGCCTCGCCGCCCGTCGGGACCGTCGCCACCTCGTAGCCGTCGAGGCGCAGGGCGCGGTCGATGGAGCGGCGGACGGCCTGATCATCGTCGACCACCAGGATTCGCACGCTGACGAAGCTACCGCCGGGGGTGCCGGTGCCGGGTGACAACGACGATAGGGTCAGCCGCCGCTGTCTAACCTCTGGTGGGAGTCGACCCTCCCTTCCGGGGTAGTTCAATCGGCAGAACGTCGGCCTTTGGAGCCGGATGTTGGAGGTTCGAGCCCTCCCCCCGGAACCCCTCAGCGCCCGGCGGCGTGCGATCCCGCTCGGCCAGGCGGGCCAGGTAGTCGTTGTAGGCAGCCAGCTCGGGGTCCTCGCTCTGGTCGTCCTCGCGGCGCGCGTCGTTCCGGACGGCTCCCGCCCCGCCGGTGTCCACCGCGGGCCGCGTCGGCCGGCGCGGCCGGCCGCTCGTGGACGAGCCGCCACCACATGTAGACGGCGTAGCCGGCGAAGAGGGGCCACTCGAAGACGTAGGCCCAGCTGAGCTCGTTCCCGTCGAGCGCCCGATGCAGCTGCCAGACACACAGGGCCATGAACCCCGGCACGACGACGAGGATGACGGCGTGCAACGTGAGGGCGCGCCGGGACAGCCAGACGTCGGAGGCCCGTCCGGCGCTCCGTGGCGGGGGCGCGCTCCGCGCCTGCGCTCCATCAGCCTCCGTTCCCCGGCGGGCCGAAGACGAAGTCTTCGATCAGGTCCGCCAGCTCCAGCGGGCGGTCGCCTTGGATGCTGTGGCCCGCGCCTTCCACGCCCACCACCCGGGCCCCCGGCTGCCGCGTCAACAGCTCGTCGACATCGGCGTCGTCCACGACGGACCACGCCAGCCCGCGCACGAGCATGACCGGCACGCTGAGCTTCGAGATGGATTCCCACCAGTCACCGAACTGGGGCATGGAGGTCGACTCGGTGCGGAACCGCGCGTAGCGCCAGACCCAGGTGCCGTCCTCGCGCTGCACGGCGTTGTGGAGGATGCCGCGCCGCAGCGACGACTCCGAGCGTCCCGGGTTGTGCTCAATGGTCCGGGCCAGCAACTCGTCGAAGCTGTCGAAGCTGGCCGGGCCGTTCACGAAGTTGGTGATCGGCGCCGCCTTCTCCTCGTTCACTCCCGGCGTGACGTCGACCAGGACGAGCGCGCGGACCAGCTCCGGCGCGTGCGCCGCCAGGGCGATGGACGACATGCCGCCGAGCGACATGCCGACCACGCCGCGCGCGTCGGGGGCCAACCGGGCCACGACCGCCGCCAGGTCGCGCCCGTTCCCCGCCACCGACAGGGAACCGTCGGCGCCCCCGTCGGAGTGGCCGTGGCCGGGCAGGTCGACGGCGAGCAAGGGGCGCCCGAGCGCGAGGGCGACGGTGTCCCAGGTGTGCGCGTTCTGCGCGCCCCCGTGGACGAGGACGAGCTCGGGCGTCAGCGCTGCCCCAGACCAGGCTGGAGACGGTGCGGCCGGGCGCCACCTCGACGCCGACGCGCCGCACCTCAGGCGGTCCGGCGTACGGAATGCCGTACTCGGAGGCGTTCTCGTGGAACAGCCCGAACTCGTCGTAGGGGACCATTTTCGGCACGTCCGCGAGTGTCCCATACACGCCCGGCTCGGCGGGCTAAGAATGCGGTCGATGCCCGAGCGCCGCCTGTCCGCCGTCGTGCTGGCCGCCGGGGAGGGCACGCGCATGCGGTCCGAGCGACCGAAGCCGCTGCACCTGCTGTGTGGGCGCCCGATGATCCTCCACGTGCTCGACGCCATGGCCGAGGTCGACGTGCGGAGGGTCGTCGTGGTCGTGGGACACCGGGGGGAGTGGGTCACCAAGACGTTGGTCCAGCTGGCCCCGCCGGCCATGCGGATCGAGTTCGTCGAGCAGCTGACCCAGGCCGGCACCGGAGATGCGCTGGCCGTCGGCCTGACCGGGCTGCCCGACGACGACGACGAGGTCGAGGACGTGGTCGTCCTCCCCGGCGACACGCCGTTGCTGCGGCCCCAGACCCTGGCCGCCCTCGTCCGGGTGCACCGGGCCGAGGGGGCCGGCGCCACCATGCTCGCGGCCGAGGTGGAGAACCCCTACGGCTACGGCCGGGTGGTCCACGGCAAGGACGGCTCCGTGACCAGGGTGGTCGAGGAGGCCGACGCCACCGACGAGGAGCGGCAGATCCACGAGGTGAACACGTCGATCTACTGCTTCCGGCGCAGCATCCTCGCCCCGACCCTGCGCCGCCTGAGCCCGGCCAACAGCCAGGGCGAGTACTACCTGACCGATGCCCTCTCCGTGCTGAGCAACGCCGGCTACACGGTGCGGTCGCTCGTGCTGGGGGACCCCATGGAGGCGGCCGGCGTCAACGACCGGGCTCAGCTGGCGGTGGCCGAAGCCGAGCTGCGCGACCGCATCAACGAGCGCCACATGCGCCGGGGCGTGACGATGTGGGACCCCGAACGGACCTACGTCGACGCCCGGGCGCTTCTCGCGGCCGACGTCTCGCTCCTCCCGGGAGTTGTCCTCCGCGGGGCCTGCACCATCGGGGCCGGGAGCGAGCTCGGGCCGAACTGCGTGCTCACCGACACCGCCGTCGGGGCGGGAGCCGTGGTGGCGGAGTGTGTGTCGACGCGGGCGACGATCGGCGACGGGGCCCGCGTCGGTCCCTTCAGCGTGCTCGAACCGGGCGCCGAGGTGCCGCCGGGCGCAGAGGTGGCGTCGCACAGCGTGGTGCGCGGTCCGGACGCCTGATGGGCACGACGGGCCCGGCCGCGGCGCAGTAGCGTAGGCGCGTGGAGCTCATCCCCCGGCGGCGCCTGGAGTTGGTCTCCGGCCGTTCCCATCCGACCCTGGCCCGGGACATCGCAGCACACCTCGGTGTGGAACTGGGGAAGGCGAATCTGCGCGAATTCGCGAACGGGGAGATCTACTGCAAGTACGACATCTCCATCCGCGGGTGCGACGTCTTCATCGTCCAGACGCACGCGACCCCGGTGAACGACTCGCTGATGGAGCAGCTCATCATGATCGACGCGGCGAAGCGCGCGTCGGCCAAGAGGATCACTGCGGTCTGCCCTTATTACGGCTACTCCCGCCAGGACCGTAAGTCCACCGGACGCGAGCCGATCACGGCGAAGCTGGTGGCCGACATGCTCTCCGCGGCGGGCGCGGACCGGGTGGTGAGCGTCGACCTCCATTCGGGACAGATCCAGGGATTCTTCGACACCCCGTTCGACCACCTGGTGGCGGCACCGGTGCTCGAGGCCTACATGCGCGAGCACTTCGGCAACGACGTCGTGGTCGTGGCGCCCGATGCGGGCCGGGTGAAGGTGGCGGAGCGTTACAGCCAGCACCTCGGTTTCGACCTCGCCCTCATCCACAAGACGAGGCCGCATGGCACCTACAACGAGGTGGAGGCGCGCCACGTGGTCGGCGCGGTCGAGGGACGGCACTGCGTGCTGATCGACGACATGATCGACACGGCCGGAACGGTCTGCGCCGCCGCGGAGTTGCTCTCGGCCGCCGGCGCCTCGGACATCTCGGTCATGGCCACCCACGCCATCCTCTCGGACCCTGCCGTCGACCGCCTGAAGGCCGCCCCGGTGTCCCGGGTCGTGGTGACCGACACCCTGCCGGTGGCCGAGGACCGCACCTTCGACAAGCTCGAGATCCTCTCCGTGGCCAAGATCATCGCCGACGCCATCGACGCCGTGTTCGAGGACACGTCGGTGTCCGAGCTCTTCGGGGGCGACAACCTGGTTTGAGGAGCGTCGGCCCGGCCGGCGCGCACGACCCGGCTCGGGGCTGGCCGGGCCTCGGCGGGCCGCCGGCGCGGCTACGCTGTGTGGCCGTTCGCGGCGGGCCGTCTCGGCCGCCGAGACCCCACCGCTGTCGCCACCTGAGGAGATCCGTCATGGCCGAAGTCATCCTTGCCGCCGAGGTCGGGCGTCCAGTCGGCTCGCGTGCCGTTCGACGCCTGCGGCGTGAGGGCAAGGTCCCGGGCGTCGTCTACGGGCACGGGACCGACCCGCTCCCCATCGCGGTCGTCGGCCGGGAGCTGCGGGCCGCGCTCACGGGCGAGGCGGGTCTGAACCAGCTCCTGTCGCTCGACACCGGATCGGCGACCTTTCTGACCCTGGCCCGAGAGCTGCAGCGGCATCCGGTGGCGCAGACGGTGACGCACGTGGATTTCGTGATCGTCCGCCGCGACGAGGTCATCAGCGCCGACGTGCCGATCGTGCTCGTCGGCGAGGCGATCGAGGTGCACCACGGGGACGGTCTGGTCGACCAGCAGATGTTCTCGCTCAGCATCCGTGCCGTCCCCGCTGCCATCCCGTCGAGCATCGAGGCGGACGTGAGCTCGCTGACCATCGGCGGGCAGGTTCGGGTCTCCGACCTGCCGCTGCCCGACGGCGTGACGACGGACGTCGACCCCGACAGCGCGATCGCCATAGGTCAGCCGCCCCGGGTGGTGGCGGCCGAGGAGCTGGCCGAAGGCGAGGAGGGTGCCGCCGAGGGGACCGCCGAGGCGGCGGCCGAGGGGGCCGAGGCTTCCGGGGACGAGGGCTAGGCCCTGCGCCGGCCTTTCGCCCGGCCGGAGCGCCGGGGCACCCCGGCGGACCTGCTGGTCGTCGGGTTGGGGAACCCCGGCGGCGAATTCGCCGGAAGCCTGCACAACGCCGGATCCGACACCGTGGAGCTGCTCGCGCGGCGCCACGGGACGACGCTGCGTGGCGAGAAGGGGATCGCCGCCCGTCTGGCCGTGGCGACGATCGGCGGACACCACGTGGCGCTGGCCGTCCCGAACACGTACATGAACGAGTCCGGCCTGGCCGTTCGAGGCCTCGCCCGGCGCTTCGGCGTCGAGGACCCGGCGCGGATCGTGATCGTCCACGACGAGCTCGACCTGCCGCCCGGGACCGTCCGCCTCAAGGCCGGGGGCGGGTTGGCCGGCCACAACGGGCTTCGCTCCGTGGCGTCGCACCTCCACACCAACGACTTCCTGCGGGTGCGCATCGGGGTGGGCAAGCCGCCGAGCGCGGCGCAAGGTGCGGCACACGTGCTCCGGCGGCCTCCGCGCGCGGTGCGCGAGCTCCTGGAGGTGGCGGTGGAGACGGCCGCCGACTCGGTGGAGCGCATCGCGGCCGACGGGATGGATGCCGCCATGCTCTGGTGCCACTCTCTGCCCACCTGAGGTGACGACCACGACGCCGCAGCCCGTCCCGACCGCACCCGAGCCGCCGATGGCGAGCCTGGCTGCCGTGCCGCGCCAGCTTCGAGCAGAGCCGGCGGTGGCGGCCCTCATCGGCGCGGCCGACGTCACGCTGGCCGTCCCCGAAGCGGCGCAGGCAGTGGTGGTCGCCTCCGCCGCCGCCTTCAGCGAACGGCGCCCGATCCTGGTCGTGACCGCCACGGGACTCGACGCCGAGCGGTTGGCCGACGACCTGGGCTGCCTGCTCCAGGCCGAGCGAGAGCGACGGCACGGCCGGTGCGCTCGAAGGCGCCGTCGCCCTGCTCCCCGCCTGGGAGACCCTCCCTTCGAGCGGGTCAGCCCCGAGGTCGAGACGATGGGCCGGCGCCTGGCCCTGTTGCACGCGCTGGTCGGCGTGGCCGATGAGCGGCTGCCCGCGCCCCGGGTCGTGGTCGCGCCGGTGCGGGCGCTGCTCCAACGGCTCGGGCCGCTCGACGACACGGCGCCGGAGCTCATCCGACCGGGGCAGCACGTCGATGTGGCGGAGCTGCTCCCGAGGCTCGTGGCCAAGGGGTACCGGCGCGAGCACCAGGTCGAGTACCGAGGCGAGTTCGCCGTGCGAGGCGGGATCGTCGACGTGTTCCCGCCGACCGCGGACGAACCGGTCCGCATCGACCTGTGGGGCGACGAGGTGGACCGGCTCACCGCCTTCTCGGTGAGCGACCAGCGGTCGTGGCGCGACCTCGCCGGGGTGGCGCTGTACGGATGCCGCGAACTGACCGCGAACGCCGCGGTGGCGGCCGAGGCCGAGCAGCTGCTGCGCCGCCGGCCGTGGGGCGCCGCGGTCTGGGACCGCCTCGCCCGCGGCGAGCAGTTCGACGGCATGGAGTCGTGGCTGCCCTTCGTCGGTGGCCCGCCCCGGGTGCTCCCCGACTTGCTCTCTGCCGGCGCGCACGTCGTGCTCGTGGAGCCCCGGCGCATCCGCGACCGCGCGGTCCAGCTACTCGATGAGGAGGCGGCACTGGCCGAGACCTTGGCCGCCACCTGGGGTGCGAAGGAAGGCGAGGAGGACGACTTCCCCCGCCTTCACGTCCCCTTCGAGCGGCTGCTCGTCCAGTGTCCCGCCCCGGTGACTTCGCTCCCCTCGGTGCCGGAAGGCCCGGGAACGCCCACGGTCACGGTGCGCCGCTTCGAGCCGGTTGCCGGCGACCCGGGCCGGCTCGCCGCGGGTGTGACCCGACTGGTGGGCGAGGGCTACCAGGTGGCTCTGTGCGCCGCCACCGCGCCCGGGGGCCGCTCGCCTGTCGGCCGTGCTCGCGGAAGAGGGTGTGCACGCCCCGGTCGTTCCTGCGGCCCCGGGGTCGGCGGGAGCCAGCGTGGTGGTGGCGCCGATCAGCGCCGGGTTCGTACTCCCCGACTCCCGGCTGGCCGTGTTGTCCGAGACGGACGTGACGGGTCGGCGCATGCCGCACCGGCGGGCCAAGCCGAGGGCGCGGGCCGCGGACGGGTTCTTCGACGACCTCGAGGTGGGGAGCTTCGTCGTTCACCGCCAGCACGGCGTGGCGCGCTTCGACGGGGTGACGACGCGCACCATGGGAGGAACGGCTCGGGACTATCTGATACTCCAGTACCGCGGGTCGGACCGCCTGTACCTCCCGGTCGACCAGATAGAGGCCATCACGCCGTACTCGGGTGGCGAGTCGCCCGCTCTCTCGAGGATGGGCGGGGCCGACTGGCAGCGGACGCGCGCCCGGGCCAGGGCTGCCGCGGCCGAGGTGGCCGCGGACCTGGTGCAGCTCTATCGCCGGCGCCTGGCGGTCGAGGGGCGCGCCTTCGGGCCGGATACCCCGTGGCAGGTCGAGATGGAATCGTCCTTTCCCTTCGTGGAGACCGACGACCAGCTCTCGGCCATCTCCGACGTCAAGGCCGACATGGAGGAGCCCCGCCCGATGGACCGGCTCGTCTGCGGCGACGTCGGGTTCGGCAAGACGGAGGTCGCGGTGCGCGCCGTATTCAAGGCGGTGCAGGACGGGACGCAGGCGGCCGTGCTCGCGCCGACGACGCTGCTCGCCAGCCAACACGTTCAGACCTTCGCCGACCGGTACGCGCCCTACCCGGTGCGGGTCGAGCTGCTGAGCCGCTTCCTCTCACCGGCGCAGCAGCGCGAGGTCGTCCAGAGGTCTGGCCGACGGGAGCGTCGACGTCGTCATCGGCACGCACCGGCTCCTGGCCCAAGACGTGCACTTCAAGAAGCTCGGTCTCTTGGTGGTCGACGAGGAGCAGCGGTTCGGGGTCTCGCACAAGGAGGCGGTCAAGCGGATGGCCGAGGGCGTCGACGTGCTCACGCTGACCGCCAGCCCTATCCCGCGCACGCTCGAGATGGCGCTCACCGGTATTCGGGACCTGTCCATGGTCAACACCCCACCAGCCGACAGACGGCCGATCCTGACCTATGTCGGGGAGCACGACCCCTCCGCGGTGAGCGAGGCCCTGCGGCGGGAATTGCTGCGCGAGGGACAGGCGTTCTACGTGCACAACCGGGTCTCGGACATCGACCGCGTGGCGCGGGACCTGCGCGACCTCGTGCCAGAGGCGCGGATTGCGGTCGCCCACGGGCAGATGGACGAGGGCAGTCTCGAGACGGTGGTCCTCGACTTCTGGGAGCGCCGCTACGACGTGTTGGTGTGCACCACGATCATCGAGTCGGGAATCGACATGCCGTCGGTCAACACGTTGATCGTCGACCGCGCCGACCTGCTCGGTCTCGGCCAGCTGCACCAGATCCGCGGCCGCGTGGGCCGGGCCGGCCAGCGGGCCTACGCGTACCTGTTCCATCCGGCGGACCGGGTCCTCTCCGAGCAGGCCTACGAGCGGCTGCGCACGATCGGGGAGCACACCGAGCTCGGCTCCGGT
Organism: uncultured Acidimicrobiaceae bacterium; assembly: GCA_963822265.1. Lineage (GTDB taxonomy): Bacteria > Actinomycetota > Acidimicrobiia > Acidimicrobiales > RAAP-2 > Bog-473. The sequence continues at coordinate 119,340 of CAWGHA010000040.1, read as the reverse complement.
TTCAAGATCGCGATGAGAGACCTCGAGATCCGCGGCGCGGGAAACCTCCTCGGTTCCGACCAGTCCGGCCACATCGCTGCGGTGGGGTACGACCTCTACGTCCAGCTCGTGGCGGAGGCGGTGGCCGAAGCCCGGGGCGAGCCTCGTCCGACGCCACCATCGGTCACAATCGACGTCCCCGGCGACGCCAACCTGCCCAAGGACTACGTCGAGGCCGAGGACGCACGGCTCGAGGCCTACCGCCGGCTCGCGGCGGCGACGAACCCGGCCGACGTCGACGACGTGGGTGCGGAGTGGGCCGACCGCTACGGCCCTCTGCCCGCCGCCGGCCGAGGGCCTGCTCGCGCTGGCGAGGCTCCGCGTGGCGGCGCTGGTGCGGGGTATCGACGAGATCGCGATGAGCTCGGTCCGGCCCGGGGGCACGCGTCGCCCGATGGTCCGCCTGTCACCGGTGCGTCTGCCGGCGAGCGCCGAGGTGCGCCTGCGCCGCAGCGCGCCGGGCGCCGCCTACCGCGAGGACATGGCCCAACTTCTCGTGCCGATCCCCGACGGCGAACTGGCCGCCGACGGAGTGCGTCGGCTCGTGGAGGAGCTGATCCCGGCGGGCGCTGACGGGGGTTCCGGGACCACCCTGTAGAGTGCGCGGCGCAATGAAGTGGTTCCTGGCCCTGCTCGTGCTACTCGCCGCCGGCGTCGCCGCGGCTGCGCTGTCCGTGCCGACGAACGCCGTCGTGGTCAACGGCACCGCGATCAGCCAGGGGTCGCTCAACTCGGACCTCACCGCCATCGCGGCCAGCCCGTCGTACCAGTGCTACGTCAACTCCCAGGCGTACCTCTCCTCGAACGGCCAGCAGGAGCTGCCCCCCGTCTCGGGGGCGGGCAAGAGCCAGGACTCCGACCAGCACCCGACGGCCACGTCCTCGTTCACGGCCACCTATATCGATCTCACGATTCAGCACGAGCTGATCGTGCAGCTGGCGGATCGGCACCACGTCGAGGTGACCCAGGCCGATCTGACCCAGGCTCGCACCGGCTACACCAACCAGATCAGCCAGGTGATGAGCGAGGTACAACAGACGCCGGAGGCGCAGAACCCTCGCTACACCTGTGGCAGCGCGACCGCCGCTCACCGGCAAGCAGGTGCTGTCCACCATGCCCGCCTCCTTCGTCGACGAGCAGGTGCAATTCGTCGCCACCACCGTCGGGCTCGAGCAGGAACTGGCGGGCGCCGGGTCGAGTGATGCCGGCCTCATGGCTTACTTCGAGCGGCACCGATCCGAATTCGACACGGTGTGCGTGACCGTGGCCAGCTACTCGTCGGAGAGCGCCGCCAAGGCGGCGGCGTCACAGGTGGCGGGCGGCACGCCGTTCCCACAGGTGGCCCAGCAGGCACAGCCCCAGCAGGGCTGCCTGAACCTGTTCGAGCTCTCGGCGCAATTCCCCACGAGCGCCGATGTCGGGAGCCTGCCCGTGGGCGGCCTGTCCGCGCCTATTGCGGTCTCGAGCGGCTACGCCCTCGTCCAGGTGACGTCCCGGACCCCTTCGGACTTCTCAGCCGCCAAGCCTTTCGTCACGGATGCGGCCCAGCAGGCCGGCGAGAACCCGGCCGCCGCCGCTGTCTCTGCCGTCCAGCGCCACGCCGACGTGTCGGTCGACCCGCGCTACGGCGTATGGGTGCCGGCGACCGCGCAGGTGTTCACGCCGTTCGTTCCCGAGCCCTCGGACGTCCTGAACCCGACGGCCAATTCCACCGTGGTCTCGACCGCGACCAGCCTCTCGGGCGGCTGAGCTCGTCGTGGGACCCGGGCGCCCCCGCATCACCGTGGTGGGCCTCGGGCCCGCCGGTGCGGAGCTGCTCGGCCCCGGCGTGGTGGCGACGATGGCGGGGGCGCGACGGATCTACCTGCGCACGGCGCGCCATCCCGCCGCGTCGTCGTTCGGTTCGGCCCGCAGCTTCGACCACCTCTACGAGTCCGCGGAGACGTTCGACGAGGTGTACGCCGCCATCGTCGACGAGCTCGTGGCGGCAGCCGAGGAGGTGGCGGCAGCCGGGGAAGGGGGCTCCGTCGCCTACGCCGTACCCGGGTCTCCCCTCGTGGCGGAGCGGACCGTGGTGCTGTTGCGGGCCGACGACAGGGTGGAGGTGGACATCATCCCCGCGCTGTCGTTCCTCGACCTGGCCTGGTCCCGCCTGGGCCTCGACCCCCTGACCGAGGGTGTTCGTCTGGTCGACGCGGCGTCGTTCGGCGGCCCGGGCGAACCCGCGCTCGTCGGCCAGTGCTGGACCCACCAGCTGCTCTCCAACCTGAAGCTCAGCGCGGGGGACGCGGAGGACCCGCCGCGGCCGGTGATCCTGCACCACCTCGGTCTCGACGACGAACTGGTCTGCGAGGTCGACTGGTGGGACCTCGACCGGACGGTGGAGCCGGACCATCTGACGTCGGTCTACATCCCGGCATCGACCGTCTCCTCGGCCGGAGCGGAAACCGACCGATTGGTCGCGCTGATGGACACCTTGCGCGAACACTGCCCCTGGGACCGGGCTCAGACTCACGCGACGCTGGCGCCGCACCTGGTGGAGGAGACCTACGAAGTACTCGACGCCCTGACGTCGCTGTCCGGCCCAGACGATGCCGAGGGCTACTCCCACCTCGAAGAGGAGCTGGGCGACCTGCTGTTCCAGATCGTGTTCCACGCCCGGCTGGCCGCCGAGTGCGACCGTTTCGACCTCGCCGGTGTCGCTCGCGGCGTCCACGACAAGCTGGTGCGCCGTCACCCGCACGTCTTCGGCGATGTCCGGGCCGACGACGTCGATCGCGTCGAGCAGAACTGGGAGGCGATCAAGAAGAAGGAGAAGGGGAGGCGCAGCGTCACCGAGGGGATCCCGAACGGGCTCCCTGCGCTCATGCTCGCCGACAAGCTGGCCCGCAAGGCGCGCTCGGTCGGACTCGATCCGGCAGGTGCCGGCGATGCCCGCGCCGCGTTGGAGACCCTGCTGGACACCGCTCCCTCCGACCGCCACCCCGACGCACCGGCCGCGGCCGCGGGCGACGGTGACAGCCTCGTCGGCGAGCTGCTGTTCTCGGTGGCGGACCTGGCGCAGCGCTCGGGTCTCGACGCGGAGCAGGCGCTCCGGAGGCACGCGTTGAGGTGGCGCGATGCCATCGTGGCCGCGGAGGACGTCGCCGAGACGGCGGGGGGAAGCGACTGAGTACGGGGAGCGATGTGCACGTCCGCCTCGGAACCTTCACCGGGTCGGCGGCAGACACGGATACGATGAGCGTCACACCGTACGGAAGCCCAGAGTCCTGGGATCGTCCACCGTCGTAGAGGAGTCATGGCTGTGGGGCCAGATCAATCACGTGCTCTCGAAGCATCGTCTGATCGTGAGCGAGTGATCGAACTCGTTCAGAGTCGCCGTTGGTTTCATTCGATCGACCTCGGGAACGGAATCGTGACGCCAGGGATCGACAACACGTCATCTCGCGTGGAGATGATGGGTTTTCCGGACTCCTTCGCCGGAAAATCGGTGCTCGATGTCGGGTCCTACGACGGATACTTCGCCTTCGAGGCCGAGCGCCGGGGCGCAGCGCGGGTCGTGGCTTCGGACTGGTTCTGCTGGAACCTCGAGGGGATGGGCGACGGCACGGGTTTCGATATCGCCCATGCTGCCCTCGGTTCGACCGTGGAGAAGCGCGCCATCGCGGTGGAAGACCTCTCGCCGCAGACGGTCGGAGTCTTCGATGTCGTGCTCTTCCTCGGCGTCCTGTATCACGCGCAAGACCCGATGCGATACCTCCGCAACGTCGTCTCCGTGTGTCGGGAGACCCTGATCCTCGAGACGCATTACGACGGGGTGGACTACGACCGGCCGATGATGGTGTTCTATCCCAATGACACGCTGAACCACGACCCCTCCAACTTTTGGGGCCCGAACCCTGCCTGTGTCGAGGCAATGCTCTACGAAGTCGGGTTTCGTAAGGTTGCATTCGTCGGGAAGAACTCGAACCGGATCGTCATGCACGCGTATCGCTGAGGGGCCGAAAAGCGGGTTCGAGTCCCACCGCCCCGGGTGTCGGCGCCGAGTTGTCGAATGACCCCGGCCAGCGGCACCGCCAGGACTAGGCTCGGAGTCGGGTTCCGCACCAGGGTCGGCACCCAAGGAGCGATGTCGTGAGCACCATCGAGCACGTGGTCGGACGTGAGGTACTCGACTCCCGCGGCAACCCGACCGTCGAGGCGGAGGTACTGCTCGACAGCGGCGGACGCGGCCGTGCCATCGCGCCGTCGGGTGCCTCGACGGGAATCCGCGAGGCCGTCGAGCTCCGGGACGGCGGCGAGCGTTACACCGGCAAAGGCGTGCGCCGCGCCGTCGCCAACGTCAACGGTGAGATCGCCGACGCGGTCGCCGGTCTCGACGCGCTGGACCAACGGCTGGTCGACTTCACCATGCTCGACCTCGACGGGACTCCGGACAAGGGCCGTCTCGGAGCGAACGCCGTGCTCGCCGTCTCCCTGGCGACAGCCAAGGCGGCTGCGGACGACCTCGGCCTCCCCTTGTTCCGAGCTCTCGGCGGCGTCAACGCCCACGTGCTGCCGGTCCCCATGCTCAACGTGCTCAACGGAGGTGCGCACGCCAAGAACTCCATCGACTTCCAGGAGTTCATGATCATGCCGGTGGGCGCCGCTTCGTTCGCGGAAGCGCTGCGCTGGGGCTCCGAGACGTACCACAGCCTGCGGTCGGTGCTGGCCGAACGCGGTCTGGCCACGGCGGTGGGCGACGAGGGCGGTTTCGCGCCCGACCTGCCGGCCAACGAGGACGCCGTGACCCTGCTCCTCGAGGCGATCGAGCGGGCCGGGCGCGTCCCCGGTGAAGAGGTCGCCCTCGCGCTCGACCCGGCGACCAGCGAGCTGTGGGACGACGGCGCCTACGTGCTCGCCGGTGAGGGCCGCACTCTGTCGCCGGCCGAGATGGTCGACTACTGGGTGGACCTCGTCGACCGCTACCCGATCCTGTCGATCGAAGACGGCATGGCGGAGGAGGACTGGGACGGCTGGGCGGCCCACACCAAGGCCCTGGGCCACCGGATCCAGCTCGTGGGGGACGACATCTTCGTGACGAACGCCGAAATTCTCGAGCGAGGCATCCGCGAGGGCGTGGCCAACGCGGTCCTCGTCAAGCTGAACCAGATCGGCACCTTGACCGAGACGCTGGAGACGGTTTCGATGGCCGAGCGTTCCGCCTACCGCCCGGTGATCTCCCACCGATCGGGCGAGACCGAGGACACGACGATCGCCGACCTCGCGGTCGCGGTGAACGCGGGACAGATCAAGGCGGGTGCACCGGCGCGTTCGGACCGGGTGGCCAAGTACAACCAGCTGCTCCGGATCGAAGAGGACCTCGGCGAGTCGGCCGCGTTCCCGGGGCGCTCGGCACTGTCTGGGGCCGGTCGGCGTGGCCCGGCCTAGGCTCCGCCCTTCGGGCCGCCGTCGCTCGCGCCTGATTCTTTTGGGCTCGGTCGTGCTCTCGGCGGCCATCGTCGCGGCCTGGTTTCCCGCCGCGGCACTTCTCGACCAGCGCGCCAGCCTGGCCGGTGCGCAAGCACAGCTCGCGACGTTGCACCAGCAGGATGCCGCCCTCGGACAAGAGGCGCACAGCCTCGCCGACGCAGGTGAGATCGGTCGCATCGCGCGCCAGGAATATCAACTGGTGAGCCCGGGCCAGCAGGCGTACGAGGTACTCCCGCCCGCGGGGGCGGCGTCAGCGGGAACGCCGTACGCCGGCGACCCCGGGGCCACCACCCCGTCGGCACCGTCCGCCGCCGCCGAGCTCCCACCCGGCAGCTCCACGACGTCCTCCACCACGACCACGACGACGGCTCCACCACACACCGCGCCGCAGCAGGGTCTGCTCTCGCGCATGGAGCACGCCCTCGAATTCTGGCGTTGACCGGCGTCTCGGACGACGGGGCGGCCGTGGCCGCGCTGCTCGGCCGGATCCCGGGCGGCGACTTCGAGGTCGTGGTGAGACGACCGGACGGCCTGCCCATGGTCATCGCCAACGACCCGCTGCTTCGAGACGGAACCCCGATGCCCACCCGCTACTGGCTGGTCGACCAAGACCTGCGGTCGCGGGTGGGACGCCTGGAGGCGGACGGCGGCGTGCGCGAAGCCGAGGCTGCCGTCGACGCGGTGTGCCTACAGGACGCGCACCGCCGCTACGCAGCCGAGCGGGACCGCCTGCTGCCCGCGGGGTGGAGTGGTCCGAAGCCGAGCGGCGGGGTCGGCGGTACCCGCAAGGGTGTGAAGTGCCTCCACGCGCACCTGGCCTGGTGGCTGGCCGGAGGGGACGACCCCGTGGGGGCCTGGGTCGCCGTGCGACTGGGCCTGTCCAGGGGGTAATTCGGGGGTCGACGGCAAGTGGGCTCGGTAGACTCCTTGCGGATCCGCAACAGAGGCGCGAGCCGCGGGAGCCGTGCGTGCGGCCCACCCCAGCAAACCGAAAGGAAGCTCCGAGTGAGCGCGAAGAGCACGGCGAAGAGCGTGGGCAAACGCCTGGCCCTGCCCTTCACCAAGAGGGTCTACGGACGAATCGACTTCAGGGCCGACCAGCTCCACGAGGAGATCGCGGCGCTGCCGGGGGTGGTCGACCAGCGAACGGCGGCGCTCCAGGCGGACATCGAGGCCCTCAACCGCTACCTGCCGACGGTCATCAACACGATCGCCTCGCAGAATGCGGCGAGCCGCGAGACAGAGCGTCAACTCCGCGCTCTCGCCACGCGAATTCGTTCTCTCGAGGTGGGTGCCGAAGGGCATGGCAATTCGATCGTGGACATCTTCGATCGGATCGAATTCGTTCGCCGGGAGATCCTCTTGGAGCAGCGGTATGCGGCACCGGTTGCGACGGAGGTGCACAGCGAAGCGACAAAGACGGACGCGCCTGTCCGTGCTCACGTGACCAACGAGGAGAAGTTCCGCCGCATGAGGGGCAACGTGCGGCTCAACGTCGGCGCCGGGCACGTGCTCCGAGACGGGTACCTCAACGTCGACTTTCGCGAGTTGCCCGGGATCGACATCGTGGCCGACATCCGCGAGCTTCCCTTCGGCCGAGAGGAGGTCAAGGAGATCTACTCGGCTCACCTCCTCGAGCACTTCCCGGTCGAAGAGCTGCGGCGCGTCGTGCTGCCGCGATGGGTCTCCATGCTCGAGGACGGCGGCAGGCTGGTGTCGGTCGTTCCCGACGTCGAAACGATGGTCTCGGAGCACGCGGCGGGGCGAATGCCTTTCGAGGATTTCATCGAGGTGATCTACGGCGGCCAGGAGTACGACGGTGACTTTCACTACAGCGGCTTCTCCCAGGAGACGCTGACCGGGCTCCTCCTGGAAGCCGGCCTCGAGGACGTCAAGGTCATTGAGGAAGGTCGGCGCAACGGCGTGTGCTACGAGATGGAGATAGAAGCGGTTCGCCGCACTCCGTCTCCCGGATGAAGACCGTTCCCGAGCGATCTCTCCGGGTCGCTCTCTACAGCGGCATCGTCCTCGAACGTGACGCGGTGTCGATGAGCTTCCTGTGGAAGTTGCGCCTGCTGCAGCGGCTCCGAGACGAGGGACTCCCGTTCCATGTGACCGGCTACACGCAGAGCACCGAGTACGACGACCCCGACATCAGGGTCCACCCCCACCTCGGGTCCCTCGTGCGTGACCCGATCTTCAACACCGCCGACGTGCACGTGTTCGAATATGCGATGTGGTACGACCTCTTCGACGCCCTTCTCCTGGTGGATCACCCTTCGCTCGTCATCGACCACAACACGACACCTCCCGAGCTCGTGGAGGACCCGGCCGGCAAGGAGGCGTGCGCCAAGGCGGCGCTGACGCGCCACAACCTGCACCTGGCCACCCGAATCGCCACCGTCGGCGAGTTCACCCGCGACCAGCTCGTCGAGATGGGCCTCGCGGCGGAACTGATCGACGTGATCCACCTGCCGCCGGTCGCCACGGCCCCGGGCCCCATCCTCTCGAAGCGGTCGGGACCGCGCGTGGATCTCCTCTACGTGGGAAGGTTCGTCGCGGCGAAAGGGATCAGTGACCTGTTCGAGGCCATGGAGCAGGTGTGGGCAACGGACCCCGACGTGCATCTCACACTGGCGGGAAGTGTCCGCTTCTCCCAACCCGAGGTCATGGTCGCCATCGACGAAGCCCTCGCCTCCTACGGGGATCGGCTGCGGGTGGTCCTCGACGCCGACGACGAGGTCGTCGCCGATCTGTATCGCTGCGCCGACGTCTTCGTGATGCCGTCCCACCACGAGGGCTTCTGCGTTCCCGTGGTCGAGGCGATGAGCTCGGGGTGCTACGTCATCGGCTCGGATGCCGGGAACATCCCCAACGTCATGGGCGGGCTCGGATCCGTATTCGCCACCGGTGACACCCACGAACTGGCGCGAGCGATCGTCACGGTGTCGGCGCGGCTGCACCAGGCGCGGGTAGACGGACTGGAGCTCGTCCTTCCGGTGAGCAGCGGGGACATGTCGGAGCCGGAGTGGCTCGACGCGGTGGACCGCCACCTCCGTGACTACTCGCTTTCGAACTTCGAACAGAAATTTCTCGAGCTTCTCGGCCAGCTCTCGGGGGACGCGACGCAGGCGGTGAGCGGAATCGTCAGGTCGGTACCGTGACCTCGGTCTCCGTCGTCGTGAACACGTTCAACAGGTGCGAGAGCCTCGCCCGCACGCTGCGCGCCCTCGAATGGCTCGACTATCCCGAATTCGAGGTCATCGTGGTGGACGGGCCCTCGACCGACGGCACCGAGGCACTGCTCGACGGCCTGAACGGCCGGATCAAGCGGGCGCGGTGTCCGAACCGCAATCTCTCGGAGTCGCGCAACATCGGCATCAGGCTCGCCAGCGGGGAGATCGTCGCGTTCATCGACGACGACGCCTACCCCGATCCCGGCTGGCTGGACGCCCTGGTGGGCGCCTACGAATGGGGCGAGGTCGCCGCGGCGGGCGGACCCGTCGTGGGGCACACCGGCTACTGGCACCAGTGTTGGTACTCGCGGGCGGACAGGTTCGGCAACTTCTGGACGGACTTCTGGCCGGCCGCCAACCCTACGCAGCTCCTGGCCTCCCCCCGGTCCCGCGAATTCACCTACACCATCGGGACCAACAGCTCGTTCCGGCGCCGGACGTGGTGGAGCTCGGCGGTTTCGACGAGGAGTTCGAGTACTACCTGGACGAGACCGACCTGTGCTGCCGCATCGTCGACGCGGGGTACGTCGTCGAGGCGCTCGACTCTGGCTTCGTCTACCACAAGTTCCTGGCCAGCCACATGCGGACGAGCGCCGACGTGGTCAAGGACTGGTACCAGGTCCTGAAGAGCCGCTTCTACTTCGGCTTGAAGCATGGGCTCCAGGTGGACTCCTTCGCCCGGGTCTGCGCGGAACAGACCAAGTTCGTGGAGGTCACCAGGGCCAACGTCGAGCTGAACTTCGAAGCGGGGGTCCACGACCGCGAAACCCGCGACAAATTCGAGCGCGACGTCGGCGCCGCGTCGGACCGTGCGCTCGAAGCCTTCGTGTCGGGACGCACCCGCGAGCGCCCGCCGCAGTGGTTCGAGGAGGAGGCAGCTCCTTTCGTTCCCTATCCGACGCGGCGACCCGCCGGGCGCAAGCTCCATGTCTGCTTCCTCTCCCAGGAGTACCCTCCCGCGCCGGTCAACGGCATCGGCCGCGTCGTGCACTCCCTCGCCACCGGACTCGCCCGACGCGGCCATGTCGTCCGGGTGCTCACCACCGGAGAGGGACATCCGAGGGTCGACCTCGAGGACGACGTCTGGGTCCATCGGATCCCGTCCACTCCGCACGTGCATCCGGAGGGGCTCGTGGTGCCCGCCCACATCTGGGACCATTCCGCCTCCATGGTCGACGAGTTGCACCGGATTGAGGAATTCCGGCCGATCGACATCGTTCAGTGCCCGAATTGGGACTCCGAGGGCATCGCCGCAGTGCTCGAACGTCACTTCCGAACCGTGATCGGCCTCTACACGCCACTGCGCACCGCGCTGCGCGTCGATCCGGCCATGCGGGCCCACGCCGACGCGGCCCCCGACCTGTTCGCCCAGCTGTTGGCCGTCGAGTCGCTCGTCTACGAGCAGGCGGACGGCTTCTTGGCCTGCGGTCCCGCCATCGTCGAGGAGGTGGAGGCCGCGTACGGCGTCACGCTCGACCGCCGGCAACTCGGGATGGTCGCCCACGGCCTCGCTGACGAGGCGGTCGGTCACCTGAGCGCACCCGGCTCGGACCCGCCGCGCATCCTCTTCGTGGGCCGGCTCGAGGCCCGCAAGGGGATCGACACGCTTGCTCGATGCCGCGACGGTGCTCGCCAGCGCGGGCACGGCGTTCGAGCTGCATATCGTCGGCGACGACTCCCTGGTCGGGCCGTCGGGGCGGACCTATCGAGAGGACTTCGAACAGGGCACACCCTGAGCTGACGGAAACCGTTCGGTTCCTGGGCCGGATCGACGACGAAGCCCTCCGGCACGAGTACTCGACCTGCGACGTGTTCGTGGCGCCTTCGCGCTTCGAGTCCTTCGGGCTCATCCTGCTCGAGGCGATGATGTTCGCCAAGCCGGTCGTGTCATCGGACATCGGTGGCATGACCGAGATCATCCGTGACGGCGTGTCGGGTTTCTTGGTGCCCCCCGACGACGTCGACGCGCTGGCCGGCGCGCTGGCCCGCCTGGTGAGCTCCCCGGCGCTGCGGGAGAACGTGGGGCGCGGCGGCCGGGCGGCGTACGAGGCCTCCTTCACGGTGGAGCGCATGGCCGAGGAGGCCGAGCGCTTCTACGAGGCGTTGGCGCGAGTCCCGACGCCGGCCTGACCGAGTCGCTAGCCTCGGCGACGTGCACGCCGCCCGGCGAGCGTTCCGTGCGGGGAGGGTGGTCGTGCCGATGATCCGCTCTCCGGAACGGGGAGGCAGTCGAGTGTGAGCACTCAGACCGAGCCCGCGCGCGCCGCGCCTCTCGAACAGCCCCTCCCCGACATGGTGTCGCTCGTCCCGACGCTCCGTTCCCGGCGCTCTCGCGCCTGGGCGGCCGCCGTGCCGCTGACGAGACCGGCGGGCTACTTCGTCCTCTCGAGGTTCGGCGTGCTCTTCGCCGCTCTGGTCGCCAAGTGGATTTATCCGAATTTCAGCATCCCGGTTGCGCTGGGCGAAGGTTGGGACGGCACGTGGTTCCTCCGCATCGCGCAGCACGGGTATCCGAGCTCGCTGGCCAACGAGTACGGAGGGGGGAACCGCTGGGCCTTCTTTCCCGCCTACCCGGCCGCCGTGCGCTTCGTCGCGATCACGACCGGGCTCACGTACGACCACGCCGCCATCCTCGCGTCGTTCGTGTGCGGGCTGGCCTCGGCTCTGGCCGTGTGGCTGATGGTGCGCGAGGTCTTCGGTCCGAAGGTGGCGGACCGGACCGTCCTGATCTACGTGTTCTTCCCTGCCGCCTACGTGCTGAGCATGGCCTACTCGGAGGGCCTCTCCATCGCCGCCTCGTGTTTGTGCGCGTACGCCCTGTCGCGCCGTTGGTGGTTGGCCGCCGGGATCCTGGCCTCGGTGGCCAGCTTGAGCCGCACCGTTGGAGTGGTGCTGGTCCTGTGCGTGGCGGTCGCCACCGTCCCCGAGATCGTCCGGGGCAAAGCGAGGCTGCATGCCCTCGCGGGCCTTCTCGTCGCCCCCCTGGGCATCGTCTCGTGGCTTCTCTACTCGTGGAGGAAGACCGGCACCCCGGTCGCCTTCGTGACGGTGCAACGCGACTGGGGCGGGGCCCACTTCGTGTGGTTCAAGGCACCCTTCATCTCGTTCAGCCATCTCTTCGGCGGCTACGGCTCGTTCAAGGTCGCGTCCGACGTGCTCGCCGCGGCCGCTCTGGTGTTCATGGTCTCGGGACTGGGCATTTTGGTGTGGGCGCAGCTGAAGAAGGTGCTGATCCCGCCGTTCTGGTGGGTGTTCGCGGTCGGCGGGGTGCTGGGCGCCTGCAGCGACTACTGGCAGAGCGGCACACTCCGGTACACGCTCGCACTCATTCCGCTCATGGCCGCGTTCGCCTGGCGTATCCGGCCGTCCTGGACGGGCGCCGTCGTGGGATCGATGGCTGTGGCGCAGGGGTGCCTGGCCGTCATCATCTTGGTCGGCGTCGGACACCCGCAGGCCACGCCGCTGGCGCCGTAGCGCAGCTCAGTTTCGCCAGGGCTCCGGCGACATGGTCAGGGTGAGGGGCGCCCGCACCTCGGCCGTGCCTGAGCACCACAGCCGTGCGTGTACGGCGAAGCGGACGGCGTCGAGGGTCACGGTGCAGCTGAGGGTGGCCTGACCGTCCTGCACCCGCCCCGGCCGCCGGCTCAGAGGTGCCGACGACCTCGTTGTCGGCCACCAGCTCCAGCCGGCACACCGAGTCCTCGGATCCGGTGTCCCCGCCCCACTCGACGGGCAGCGCAAAGGCGTAGGCGCCCGGTGGGAGGGCCATGTAGGGCCCCGCCAGGGCGTAACCCTCCGCACCGCGAGGCATCACGACTCCGGGCGACCCGTCCCCGAGCAAAATCTCGCGTCCCGCCCATGGGCCGGACCCGGGCGACGCGCTCGGCCCACGCGGACTCGAAGATCCCGTTGATGGCGCGTCGCAGTCCGGCCGGATCCGGTCGGCCGACCTTGCGTGCCTCGGCCCACCAGATGAAGGAGTCCTCCGGGTGCGCGGTCGCCATGGCGACCCGTCGGGCATACCCCCCCGGCCCCCACATGGCGGGCGTGGGGTCCAACGGCAGCAGGCGGCCAGCCTCCCGGCAGAGCCAAAGGCCCTTCATCCGTTCCACGGCGAACCCGGCCAGTCCGAGCACCGTGACGGCCTCGGTCGGCTCGAGCTCGATCGTGTGCTCCCCCATGCTCCACTGGTAGGCCTCGGTGAGCGCTCGGTTGGGGCTGTCGACGACGAGGAGCCCGTCGTCGCGCAGGACGCGGTTCGACTCGACGAGGAACGCGACCGTCTGCTCGGGCCAGAGGTGCTCGATGTTCTGCCCGGAGAACACGAGGTCGACGGACCCGGTCCCGACGGCGGCCACACCCTCGGGCGCGGCCAGGTCGGCCTCCACCCACTCGACGTTGACGGGCAGGCCGTCGGGTTGCGGCAGGTAGGCCTCGATCCCGATGTGGTGCTTGATCGGGCCGTACTCCCGGTCGAACCACTCGAAGTACCACAACCCGCTGGCGCCCGCGCTCAGGACGACGTCGGCGCCCGCCGGCATGTCCGCCAGGGCGATGGACCGGGCCTCGTGCAGCGCGGCGTGGAGCTCCACGGGCGCCGGCGTCGATGCCGGCGCCGGTTCGGGTTGGTCGACGGCAAGCGATTCGACGACACGCCGGGCCGATTCGGCGACGTAGGGCTCGGCGACCCGGTCGAGAAGGCGGCGAGCCAGTCGTTTCGCCCGCACCACGCTGGACGTGAGGTCGCCGCCGCTCGTCATCGCGACAGTCTCACCGTTCGAGCAGGCTCATGGCCAGCCCATCGAGGATGTCGGTCTCCGAGACGACGCAGCGATCGAAGCCGAACGTCCCGATCACCTCGCGCAGGATCAGGGCGCCCGCGGCGATGACGTCCTCCCGTCCACGTGCGATGGCCCGCCGCCGGGCACGCTCCGATGCCCGTTCGGCGGCCAGGACCCCGTACCAGCGATCGACGGCTTCACGCGTCAGGACGGAGTGATGGGTCCGCTCCGGGTCGTACCCGTCCAGGCCCAGTTCCAGTGCCGCCAACGTCGTCACCGACCCGGCCAGCCCCACGAGCCGGCTCCCCGGCTCGAGCCGGGCCAGCAGCCGGGATCTCGTCGGGCGCGCGCTCGAGCGCGGAACGAACGAATTCCCTCGCCGCCTCGAGCTCGTCGGCTGTCGGAGGATCGTGGCGCAGGAAGCGTTCGGTGAGCCTCACGCAGCCGACGTCGAGGGACACGGCGCTCACGGTGCCGTCGTGGCGGACGGCCAGCTCGGTCGAGCCGCCCCCGATGTCGACGACGACGTCGTCCCCTCCCACCGGGGGCAGTCCCGCGGTCGCGCCCCGGCAGGCCAGCGCACCCTCGGTCTGTCCGTCGAGCAGCTCCGCCGCCACCCCGACGACGTCGGCGGCGTCGCGGAGGAAGCGGTCGCCGTTCCGGGCATCGCGGACGGCCGAGGTGGCGACGAGCCTCGCCGCGGTGACGCCGGCCTCGTCCATGGCGCTCCGGTACTCCGCCAGCACCGACATCGTGCGCTCGAGCGCTTGCGGCGCGAGGAGGTGCGTCGCGTCGACTCCCTCCCCGAGCCGGGTGATGCGCATGAGGCGGCGGTGGGTGGAGCCGTCGCGCTCGGCGATCAGCAGGCGCGTCGAGTTGGTCCCACAGTCGAGGGCGGCCACCCGGCCCGGGCGGCGTGCCGTGGGCAGCGGGGAGCTCGACACTCACCGGGAATCTACCGGCGTACCCCGCTTGCGGCGGGCGCGTTGGCGCAGCCGAGCACGGACCTGCCACGATGCGCGGGTGCCGATTCCCGAGCGCCTCCTCATGGGACCCGGGCCTTCCAATCCGTACCCTGAGGTCGCGGCCGCCCTGGCCCGACCCGTCCTCGGGCACCTGGACCCGGAGTTCCTGGCGCTCCTCGACGCGACGAACGACCGGTTGCGCCAGGTCTTCGCCACCCAGAACGCGCTCGACGCTGCCCGTGAGCGGCACCGGCTCGGCCGGCATGGAGGCCGCGTTCGTCAACTTCGTCCGGCCGGGAGACCCCGTCGTCATCGGGGTGAACGGCGTCTTCGGCGAGCGCATGTGCGAGGTCGCGGGCAGGCTCGGCGCCACGGTGATCCGCGTCGACTTCGACTGGGGCCGGCCCGTCGATCCCGACCGCCTGCTCGGGGCCCACCCGGCGCCGAGCATCATCGCCGTGGTGCAGGCCGAGACCTCGACCGGCGTGTGCAGCGAAATCGCGCCGCTCGGCGCCGGCAAGGGCGACGCGCTGCTGCTCGTCGACATGGTGACCTCGCTCGGGGGGTCGGAGGTGGCGGTCGACGACTGGGGCGTCGACATGGCCTACAGCGGGACGCAGAAGTGCCTGGGCGTGCCACCGGGCCTGGCACCCCTCACCATCTCTGAGCGGGCCCGAGGGCGCATGGTCGAACGCCCTTCGAGCTGGTACCTCGACCTCAACCTGCTCTCGCGCTACGTGAACGACTCGACCGGCGGTCGCGTGTACCACCACACGGCCCCGGTGACGATGGTCGCCGCGTTGCACGCCGGGCTCGGAGCGGTGCTCGACGAGGGTCTGGAGCCGGTGCGCGCCCGCCATGCCGAGTGTGGCCGGCTGCTGCAGGAAAGCCTTCACGGCCTCGGGCTCGAGCTCCTGGTGGACCCGCCGCACCGGCTCCCGCAGCTCACGACCGTCCGCGTGCCCGGGGGGGTCGACGACGCGCAGTGCCGTCGCCGCCTGCTCTGCGAGTACGGCATAGAGATCGGCGCGGGCGCAGGGCAGCTCGCCGGGCAGATCTGGAGGATCGGCTGTATGGGGCACACGGCGCGGCGGAGAAACGTCCTCGCACTCGTCGCCGCGCTGCGGGAGGTGCTGGGCCGGTGAGCGCCGCCCGCGCCGTTCGCCACGCGCCGCTCGAACTGCGGGGCCGCCGCGTCGTGCTCCGATCCCTGACCGAGGAGGATTACCCGGCCTGGCACGAGGTCCGCACGCGATGCGCCGAATGGTTGCTGCGGTGGGAGCCCCGACCGAAGGGAGCGCCACCGCCGTCCGAGGACCGGCCGAGCTTCGCCGCCCGTTGCGGCATCCGCGAGCGCGAGCGCCACCTGGGCACGGGGTACGGGTTCGGCATCTTCGTCGGCGAGCGCTTCGCCGGTGAGGTCACGCTGTCCTCCATTCAGCGCGGGCCATTTCAGAGCGGCTTCGTCGGGTATTGGATCGACGAGGCACTGGCGGGGCGCGGCCTCGTACCCGAGGCGGTCGTGGTCACGCTGCGCTTCGCCTTCGAGGCGATTTCGCTCCATCGCGTGGAGATCTCGATCATCCCGCGCAACGTCGCCAGCCGGCGGGTCGTGGAGAAGCTGGGCATAAGGGAAGAGGGGATCGCCCAGCGCTTCCTCGAGATCGACGGGGTGTGGGAGGACCACGTCCGCTACGGCATCACCGCCGAGGAGTGGGTCGAGCGCGAGCCGAACCTCGCCGCCGAGTGGCTCGGGAGCTGACGCTCAGCTCTGGCGCGTGCCCAGCACCGAGGGAGAGTGACGGAAGAATTGCTCGACGTCGTGCTCGTAGGTGTACGACGCCGGCGTACGGCCGGACTGCCGGCGCAGGCGTACCGCTCTGATGAACGCCCGGACCGCCCCGGCACTGGTGGCCTTGTACGCGAAACCCGTCGCCGCGAGACGCCGCGTGTCCACGCCCCGCCCGTAGCGCAGCAGGTCCTCGAGCTCGGGCGGCAGGTCGAAGAGCCGGGACAGCGGCCGGATCCTGAGGGGGCTGAAGGGGGACAAGGGGATCAGCCGCGTGCCACTGATGGCGGCCACCTCGCTCCATGGGAGCCTCCCGTCGCCGGCCACGTTGTAGAGGCCCGGGATGCCCTCGAGCGTCACGTGGAGAAGGGCGCGGACCACGTCCTCCTCCTGGACGAACTGCACCAGCGGGTCGAACCCGAAGATGGCCGGGCAGAAGGGCCGTGAGAGGTTACGGCTGATCGGTGTCGCGAGATGGGCGCCCAGGACGTTGGCGAACCGCAGGACGGTGACCTTCGTTCCCGGGTTGTCCTCGGAGAAGTCGCGTACGAGGTGCTCCGCTTCCACGAGCGCACGCTCGACGCCGTTCTTGACGGGGCTCGTCCGGGGGGCGTCCTCGCTGAACGTGTACGGATCGCCGGCGGCCGATCCGTACACGAGCGTCGACGACTTCACGACGATGTGGCGCACCGATGACCCGGGCGCGCCTGCCGCGGCGAGCAGGTTCATCGTGCCGATGACGTTGATCTCGTGCATCTGCCGCCTCGGCACCATGGTCGAGTTCGTGATCATGAACGTGTGGAGGATCGTGTCGACCTGGGTCGCCTTCACGATGCGGCTCAGGATGGAGTAGTTCTGATCGGTCCGGACGAACTCGGCGCGCTCGAAGGGGACGGACGGGGCCTGGGTCCCGGTACCGAGGATGACGTCGGTGTCGGGGTCGCTCTCGAGAGCCTGGACCATGCGCCCACCCCAGAAGGTGTCGGCGCCGGTCACCAGGATACGCCGGCTCATCTCACCCGAACCACACGCTTCTACGGTCGCGCAGCATGTCGTAGATCACTTCTTGGAGTTGAGTCCTGATCCGCTCCGACTCCTCCATGATCCGGCTCTTTGAATAGCGATCCTGATCGGGCGGCACGTCGAAGCGGACCGGCGGGAGCACATGCAGCTTGAACTTGGACGGGAAGGGGAGGACGGCGCCGATCGGTCCCATGGTGAGGAGGTTGGCCGTGACGGGGAAGTACGGCACTCGGAGCGCCCGGGCCAGGGTGGGCAGCCGGAACACGATCGGCATCGCCTCTTCGGAGCCGATCACGGCGATGGGGATGATCGGCACGCCGGCGCGCATCGCGATCTCCACGAACCCGCCACGGCCGAAACGGCGGAGCTGGTAGCGGTCGGCGTAGGACTTGGACGTCCCCTTCGTCCCCTCGGGGAAGACGAGGGCGAGCTGCCGCTGCTCCCTCAGAAGCCGGTACGCGTTGGCGGGACGGGCCGACACGCCGCCGGTGCGGGCCCAGAGCGTCCCCACGACGGGTACGGTCCGGAAGAAAGCGTCGGCCAACCCGTACACCGGGCGCCCGAGCTCCTTCTCGATCCCGTGCATGATGACCGGGGCGTCGGAGGGAATGGCGCCGGCGTGGTTGGCCACGAGCAGTGCGCCGCCTTCGGCTGGGATCCGGTCGAGTCCCTCCCACTCGACGCGGAACCATCGGCTGTAGAAGGGCTCGTAGAGGGAGCGGGCGAGCACCCGGGTGCGCTCCGACCGACCCCACTCGTCGACGTCGGAGAGCCTCGGGTCGACATCCTCGCCCTCACCCTCCGGGATGCGGATGGGCACGATGGCCGTCGTCCGTTGCTGCTCGCTCACGGCCGGTCGCCCGCTCGCCATCGCGACCATCGTAGTGATCCGGGCCGACCGGGCCGGGGGGCCGGCTCGGACTCGAGCCCGTCGTCACACCGCTCCGGCGCAGCACCAGCGGTCGCCGCCGGGCGAGCCAGTCGGCCCCGACCGAGGCGCGCTCGGGTTGGAGGCCCGCGTCCCGCGCCTCCAGGAGCAGCGCCGCAACACCCGTCTCGTCGGTGAGGGGGCAGAGGACCAACGAGCGTCCGCCGGGCTCGTCGAGGACCGGGAGGTGCCGGGCCATGCGCCCGAGTGCCGCGGTGCCCGAGGGGACCGGGGTGACGCGGAACCCTTCGATGCGCGGCGCCCTGAGCACGGTCCGGCGCGACCGCAGGACGTCGCGAACCATGGAGCGCGAGTCGGACCAGGATCGCACGCGGCTTCCCCTGACGCGCAGCCACTGCACCGGCAGCTGTTCGATGGAGAGCCCGAACCGGCGGGCGAGCGTGAGCACCTCGACGTCGAAGGCCATGCGCTCCGTCACCGAGCAGTGGAAGAGGAGCTTGGCGGCAGGGGAGCGGAAGGCCTTGAACCCGCACTGCGTGTCGTCGAGCGAGACTCGAGTCACCACGTTGACGAGCCGGTTGAAGGCGAGGTTCATGACCGAGCGGCTGATGCTCGGGCGGTCCACCGAGGCTCCACTGGCCGCACGCGATCCGATAGCCAGGTCGCTCCGTTCGAGGGCGGCGACGAACTGCGGCGTCTGGGTGGGATCGATCGCCATGTCCGCGTCGGCGAAGGCGATGAGGGGAGAGCGGGCCAGGGCCACGCCGGTTCGTACCGCGGCCCCTTTGCCTCGGTTGTGCTCGAAGCGGACGGACTGCACGTGCGGGTACCGGGACAGGAGGTCCCGGGCCAGCCCGGAGGTCGCGTCGGTGCTCCCGTCGTCCACGACGACGAACTCGGTCCGCCACGGGTCTATCGATCCCCGGTCGACGGCCTGAGCCAGCCGGGCCATCCCGGCAGGGAGGCGGGCCTCTTCGTTGTAGGCCGGGATGACCAGGGACAGCGACAGCGAGCGTCCTGGGTCGTCGGGAGATTCCGGCGCGGTCACTGGTGCATTCTCGTGCCCTCCGGGCACGTCCGTGACGTCGCCCCGACGGGCAGCCCTACGGTCTCGCGGCCCCGATGAGGCCCTCGGTGAAGAGGGGTGCGTACTGCACCGTCGCCCCCGTGTAGGGAGCCTGAATCACGGTGTCGCTCCCGTAGGGGCCGGATCCGACGTACATCACGACGTGGTCGACCTGGTCGTCGCCGTCGAGGTTGAAGTAGTAGAGCAGGTCGCCGGGCTCCAAGGCATTCAGCGAGACCTGGGGAAGGGACGGCCACTGCGTCTCGGTCGTCCGCGGGATGTACACGCCCGCCTGCGCCCAGGCCCACTGGACCAGCCCCGAGCAGTCGAAGCCCACGCCCGGCTCCTCGCCGCCCCAGACGTACGGCACGCCGAGCTGGGACTCGGCTGCCTGGACCGCATCCATTCCCGCGGTGCCGCCCGACGACGAGCCGGACACGGGCCCGGCGTAGCCCCCGGCCGCCTGGTTCGCCGCCGTGGTCGCCGCCGCACCGCTGGCCGACCCGCCGACGGCGTTCGCCACCGACGCCGCCGCCGCTGCTGCCGCCGCCGCGCGCTGGGCCGCGGCAGCGCTCGCGGCGCGTGCGGCCGCGGCGGCCTCGGCCTGCGCTTCCTCGACCGCCGCCTGTGCGACCTCCTGCGCCAGCTGGCCCTGGACCTGCTGCAAGGTCGCCTTGGTGGTTGCAGCCTGCTGCGCGTTGGCGGCCTCGAGCGACTGGGCCTGTTGGGCCTCGGTCTGTGCCTGCGCCGCCGCGGCCTGCTGTTGCTGCTGCTCGGCCACCAGACGCGTCTCAGACGTCTGCAGCGTGTCCTCGGCGTTGGTCAGGTTGCCGACGATGTCGTTCGTGTACTGCTGGCGCGACTGGTCCTGCGTCGCAGACGACGAGAAGAACGACGCCAGACCGTTCACCGGCGTGCCGTACTCGTACGCCTCGACGGCATCGGTGGACACCTGGCGCCGGTCGGCTGCCACCGCCACCTTCGTTCGATTCAGGGTGGCGCCCAGGGCGAGAGCGGCGTGCTGTGCGGCCTGCATGTTCTGTACGGCCGTGTCGTAGCGGTCGTCGAGGACCGACGACTGCTGTTCCTCCTGGGCCAGCGTCGCCTCAATCTGTTGAACCTGCGACGAAGTCGAGTTGATCTGTGCCTGGTTCGGGGCCGGACCGGCCACGGTGGTCGGCGTCGCTCCCACCGACATCGATCCCGTCACGGTGACGGTCAGCGCGACGACAAGGCCCGCCATGGCGAGCCCGGAGCGGGTCGTCCCGCGAACAGTGCCCCGACAATTCACTGCGCGCACTCCCAAAGAGTAACGGCTGGGCGAGTGGGGTCGTGGCACCCCTGTGTGACGCGTCCCTCTCAGGCACGAAGAGTTCGCGCACCGTTCACGATTGACCGCCCCACCGTGCCTCCCTAGGGTGCGGGGACATGGAGGGGGTGGTGTCGGTCGCCGGCGGCCGGCTTCGGGGCGTGTGGCGGGGGGATCTCTGGTCTTTCTCGGGCATCCCCTACGGCCGTGCGCCGACCGGATCGTTGCGCTGGTTGCCGCCACAACCTCCGGAGCCCTGGGTCGGGGTCCGGGACTCCTCTGAGTTCGGGCCGATCGCTCCGCAGCCACCGTCGATGCCAGGGCCGACGAGCACGGCCGAACCGGGAGGGGCGGAGTCCCAGGACGAGGACTGCCTCTCGCTCAACGTGTGGACCCCGGCGCTCCCCGAGGAGCATGCAGTGGCCGCACCCGGCCGGCCGGTCATGGTGTGGATCCACGGCGGCGGGTTCACGTCGGGAAGCGGCTCGGTCTTTCTCTACCGGGGCGGCAACCTGGTGCGCAACGGCGACGCGGTCGTAGTCACGATCAACTACCGCCTGGGGGCGCTGGGCTTCCTCGGCCTGCCCGGGCCGGACGGGCTGGTCGGCAACTGGGGACTGCACGACCAGGTGGCCGCGTTGCGCTGGGTCCACGACAACATCGCCGCGTTCGGCGGCAACCCGGACAACGTCACCGTCTTCGGAGAATCGGCCGGAGCGATCAGCGTGGTCGCCCTGCTGGCTGTGCCGTCCGCATCCGGCTTGTTCGGCCGAGCGATCGTCCAGAGCGGTGGCGCCCACGTGCACGACGCTGACCAGGCGGCACGCGCCGCCTCTCGCCTCGCGGCCGCGCTCGGGATCGCGACCTACGACCGGGACGCGCTGATCGCTGTCCCTGCGGCCGACCTGGTGGCGGCGACGACCGAGCTCGGAGGACGCCGGCCCGACCCGGGCCTGCTGCCAATCCCGTTCCTTCCCGTGGTGGACGGCGCGTTCCTGCCGCAGCACCCCCTCCAAGCGGTCGCGTCGGGAGCGGCGTCTGCGGTCGATCTCGTCATCGGGTCGAACCGGGACGAGCTGACTCTCTTCGCGCTCGGCAACCCGGCGTTGTCGGCGCTCGACGAGGACGGCGTGTCGGGCTGGCTGGACAACGCCCTGCCCGGCGCGGTCGCCGAGGACGTGGTGTCGTCGTACCGGGCGGCGCGGCAAGCAAGGAACGAGCCCACGACTCCCCACGACATCTGGGTGGCGGCCGGAAGTGACATCGTGTTCCGCTGGCCCAGCCTGCAGCTGGCGGCCGCGCACGGGGGGCGGTCCTTCGTCTACCTCTTCGAGTGGGCTTCGCCGGCCCTGGGCGGCGTGCTCGGCTCCTGCCATGCGCTCGACCTCCCCTTCGTGTTCGGGGCGGTGCACATCCCGGCCGTGCAGATGCTCACCGGCACGGGACCGGAGGTCGCGCTTCTCTCGGATCAGATGCAGGCCGCGTGGCTGTCGTTCGCCCGTGGTGGGAACCCGAGCCACGAGGGCATCGGCGAATGGCCCGCGTGGGAACCGGAGCGCCGGACCGCCATGGTGTTCGGCCCGCGGACGGGCGCGGTGCCGCGCCCGCGCGACGCCGAGCTCGGCGTGCTCGAGCGCTTCCGGCCGCTTCCCTGACCGACCGCTACACCCGTACCAGACGCAGGGGAAGGTGCCGGATGCCGGTGTGGCGGTTGCTGCGCATCCACTGGGGCTCGCCGGCCAGGCTGAAGAAGCGGACCGTCGAGAGCAGTTCTTCCAGGGCGACCCGGATTTCGAGGCGGGCCAGGTGCGCGCCGAGGCAGAAGTGGACGCCGTGACCGAACGAGAGATGGGCATTGGGCTCACGCGCGAGCCGGAATTGATCCGGGTCCTCGAACCGGGACGGGTCGCGGTTGGCCGACCCCTCCCACACCACCACTTTCTGACCCGGCTCGACGGTGTGGCCCCCGAGCTGGCAGCGCCCGGTCGCGGTGCGCCGCTTCGACGGCGACGGGGTCGTCCAGCGCAGGATCTCCTCGACGGCCGTCTCGACCGGCACCGACCCGTTGCGGAGAAGCTCCAGCTGGTCCGGCCACTCGGTGAACGCGAGCACCGCGCCGGCGATGGCATTGCGGGTCGTCTCCGCTCCGGCGGAGAAGAGCAAGGAGAAGAAGGCGGAGAGCTCGTCCTCGCTGAGGCGCGGCGGGATGGCGTCCTCGAGCTCGGCGTTGACCACGACCGAGAGCATGTCCTGGCGCGGGTGGACCCGTTTTTCGGCGATCAATGCGACTCCGTACTCGTTCATCCGGCCGAGTGCAGCCTGGCGCCGGGGTGTCATCGCCAAGAGGTCGGACTCGTCGGGGAGGTCGAAGATGTGCTCGACCGCCTCGAAGAGGAGGTGCCGGTCCTCCTCGGGTACGCCGAGGAGGAGGCAGATGGCCTGCATCGGAAGCTCGGCCGCGACGTCGACGAGGAAGTCGCACTCGTCGCCCGCCGCCTCGAGGAGAGCGCGCATCCGGCGGTGCAGCTCGGGCGTGAGGGCCCGCACGGCCGCCGGGGTCAGGCCCTTGGTGACGAGGCGCCGGATACCTGCGTGCCGCGGGTCGTCCATCATGTTGAGGACGACGCCGGCTACTGGGAGGTCCTGAATGATGGTCCCCCCGTAGGGCCGGTCGCCGCCCGTCTCCGAGGAGAACCGGACCGGATCGCGCAGGACGGCGAGCACGTCGTCGTAGGTCGCCACGGACCAGAATCCCTCGCCGTCGGGCGTGTGCCGCGTGGGCGCGTGCCACCACACCGGAGCCTGCTCCCGGTGGACCCGGAACACGTCGTGGGGGAATCCGTGGGCGAACGTGTCCAGGTCGGTGAGGTCGACCTGCGACAGGTCCACGGCCATGGGCCATCCTGTTCGGCCCACCGGCGAGGGTCAAGAATGGTGGGCGGGGGGCGTAGCCCAATCGGCAGAGGCAGGGCGCTTAAACCGTCCCAAGTGAGGGTTCGAATCCCTCCGCCCCCACCAGGTGTCACTCCCAGTGCTGCAACCGTTGACCACGACCCCAAGGAGGACGGCGTGACATCCGATGCCGATCATGTTGCACCTTTAGGAACCGCCACCTTGGAGGCCTGGCGTCAGGTACGCAGCTGACGCTCACCGCGGCGATCGAGAACGGTGCCGTACCGGCGCTCGAGCTCGAGGGCATCCGGGTTCTCGCCCGGGCTTCCGACGTCGCACCGATGGCCATGATCTGGTTGGCCCCGGCGGACAACGAGTTCGAGATGGGCGGGACGTCCCCGGTGAGCTACCTTGCGATGATGTCGGCACCCGGCGCTCCGGGCGAGTGGCCGCCGCGTGCACATCGCCTTCCGGGGCCTCAGGTGCTGGCGTGATCTGCTGACCCCGGCTCTTCGAGGTACATCCGATCGAAGCTTCCAGCTCGAAGGAGGGCCGGCCGCTTCTCGGGACAGAGCGGCCACCGGAAGACGACTCGGAGCCGCGTGGTGTCATCTTCCTGATCCTTGATCCGTGCGAGTAACGCCGACACCTGAAACTGGAGCTCTCACCGGTGGTCGGTCCAGGCCCTCCGACGGGCCGATCGAGGAGGCGTGTCGATGTGAAGCTGACGCTTGCGCACCAGTCCGGCCGCTCGACCAGCCGCACGAGTCTTCAGCCGACGCGAAGGTCGCGGCGGCGCCAACGGCACACCAAGGACGCCCATGCGGGCGAGCCATGTCAGCCATCACGTCATGCCAGACCTACAGGCCATAGGAACGCCGACCGACGAACGTCGCGACACGGAGAGCTCACGAGGCCAGACCGTCGCCCGATCCTATCACGAATGCGGGCTACCGACCGACGGAACAGTCCGTACGTGGCAGGCCCAGGACCCAGGTCACCCCACTGGAGACCCGGTGGGCGGCACCGTGGCGGAAGACCCTGGAGGCCCATCCGGAAGAGGGTGCATCCGACCACCGCGGTGGGTTGGCCGCATCCGTGCAGCACGCCGCAACCTCCGGACCCGCCACGTCCATGCCGGCAGCGACGACTGAACCCACCTGGAAGCTCCCGACTCGCTCGTCGGCGAAGACTACATGGTCGAGGGTCGCAACCGAATTCCGGGTCCGTCGCGCAGGCGACGTCGATGAACCAGACGGCGGCGGCCGGTCACGCTACCCATCGTCACTACGGCCTGCGAACGGTAGCGACGATCATGTCCGACCCCGGTGCGCAGGAGGGATAGAACTGCGCCCTTGACGGGGAGGCGACCGACCGGTGCCCGAGCGGCACCTACCCCGACGATCCCCGTATGTCGCTCTAGTCACGCGCAATTCGTCATGTACATGCGCGCGCCACCGACCCCCTCGAGGCCGACCACGGGAGACGTTCCCACTCCCTGTGCCTCCTCCTTGCACCTGGTCGCTCCAGGAGTCTCGCTGGCCCAGCATCGCCGCCGACTAGCAAACCATCTCGGCGAGGAAGGAGCCCAGAGCGGGAAGCAATCGAACCGCACGACGAGCGAAGAAGTTCTTCAGAGTCACTCGGCCCGTCGTCGAGCGCTCCTCTACCAGCAGCGTCGGTGACTGAGGAACCCACTCGAGCGCGAAGAAGACGACATTGGCGACCTGGGCGATGGCGGTGGGGAGGATCCCAGTAGTTCAGCAAACACGGCCCCCCACGGGGCACTGCCGCGCATGCCGTCGAGCTATCAGGTCGACCCCCGGGTTGCCCTCCGCGACTCCCGAGGTCGGCGGCGGCCCTCGACGTGGGTTACCAACGCAAACTTGGAGGTCACTGACCCCAGCATCGGGACTCGTGTCACCGCGACCTGGGATTCCGATGAGTCGGCCCCGCTTTCGTCGTCACGGCCGTGTCGCCTGAGTTGCGGCTGAGACGGGAATGCTCGTGCTCACCGGCAGCCAGCAGGCTCAATAGGTGTTCGCTGCGTCGCTCGCCGGATGTCCCTTCCCAATGACCCTATCCAGCTGCGACCCAGCTGACGCCGATCATCTGGGCGCCGCCGTGCACGCCGACGACGGCACCTAACGTGCCGACCCGAATGGCCTCTGCAGGAAAGCGGGGAGCGATCAGGTCGAGAAATTGATCGATGTCGGGAGCGCCACCGTGCATTACCGCGACGTCCTCGATTGGCCCGGCGTTGCAAAGGCGTTCGTAGAGCATCTGCAGGGCCCTCCTGCGAGTCCGAGCCTTCCCGGCTTCCTGGACGACTCCACCGGTGAGGTCGATCACCGGCTTGATCGACAGCAGCGACCCGACCATTGCCGTCGCGCCCCCGATTCGCCCACCCTTCTTCAGGTTCTCCAACGTATTCAGCGCGGCAACGACGTGTGTGCGGGGGATGAGGTCGTTCACTCGCTCCAACACTGTGCCCACGTCGGCCCCTTTGGCAGCTTCTCTGGCGGCTTCAACCACGAGCGTGCCGAGTCCGCTTGAAACCGTGCGGCTGTCGATCACATGGACGAGAATCCGGCCCTCGCACGCGGCAGCCGCCGTGCGGGCCGACTGAAATGTGGTCGACAACTCGCTCGAGATGTTCAGACACACCACTGCCTCAGCGCCCGCATCGCTTGCCTGGCGAAACGCCTCCTCAAACGCACCGGGCGAGGGACAGGCCGTCTGAGGGAGGTCCTCGGCCTCCGCCATTCTCCGGTAGAAGTCTTCGACGCTCAGGTCCTGTCGGTCAGTGAATTCCTCGCTCCCGAATCGGATGGTCAGGGGGACAATGGCGACGTTGAACGTTTCGATGTCCTCCTGCTCCAGGTCGCAAGAGCTATCGGTGACCACGAAGACACCAGGCATGAGAGCATCCTCCTCTCTACGGTCTTCACCATTCTGGTACCTGAAGTCCGGACGGTCAGGACCTCCCGAGCCCGAGTCGCCAAAGAATAGTTCCGCCAGAACGATCGGCGATAACTGAAGCGGACGGGGCATCGGACGGCAGAAGCATCACCCCTATCCCGATCTTCCCTGGGCGCCTAGGGTGGTGTCGGCAACGGCCGAGAACGCTCATCTGGAGCCGAAGGCTCTTGCTTTTCGCTTCGACGGATGCGCAGATTGGAGGATCATGACCTCGCCTGAGTCTGAGTCGCTTCAGGTCGCTGCTCAGCTCGACCAGCACCATTCGCCTGAAACAAATGGGCGCATAGCAGTGTGCAGGCGGTGCGGAGCACGTACCGACAGCCCCGTGGGGCTGCACCACGTTCTGCAAGAAGGTCGAGTATCCCAATCGAAAGAGTGGCTCAGCGCGCAGTCACGACTCCGGGAAATCGCAGACGCCAAATTGCGAGCGGCGCGCCTGAGTTCGGCCGGACGACAACCGCCATCACAGCCAAGCGGGTTCCTCGAATCGTAGCGGCCTGTCGTGGGTGACGGCCATGGACAAGCCGGCTCTTGCTCACGACGCGAGCAGGCTCAGCAGCTGGTCGCGGTCGCGGTCGGGGCCGGGTGCGGCCATCCGCGGTACGTCTGCGCCCGGCTGATCCGTTCGGCCAGGCCGGGACGCTGCAATACCTCATGCGGTAGCGCCAGGCAGGTGATCGTCTCGACGAGCGCCCGGAACACCTCGGCGTCGTGAGCGGCCGCCGTGACGAAGTCAGCCATGATCGGATCGGGTTCGGGCGGCGGTGGGCCGAGGCGCAGGGCGGTCATCTCGGCCACGCGGGCCCGATCGCTCGCGATCTGGTTGCGGACATATGGGGCGACCCGGGTCTCGGTGACCTCGATCCGGGTGGTAGCGAACATCGCGGGATGGTCGAGATGCTCGCTTACGGTCGAGGCAACAGTTGCGCCTGCAACTGGCCGACGCTCAAGCCCTCCCGGGCGAGGTTCGTACAGGCCACGTGTCCGACAGTGGCGGAGCCGGTGACGAACGGCCGCCCTCCCGAGAATTGGTGGATCCGATCGAGCACGCCGGCCATCGGCATCACATCACTGATCGGCGTTCCGTCCAACCATTGGGCGTGGAGTGGGTACGCGCCGAACGTCTACGACGAAATCGTCATAGCCAACGCTCCGCAGTGATCCGGAAGGACGGGAACTACAACCCGCGTCGCTGTTGCCCGTTCTGGACGTACTTCTTGCCCTCGGAGGGTCCTCGAACCGATTCGAAGACGGCGGCGCCGGCTGTCACGATGCCGACGGATAGCAAGATCGATCCGACTGCGTCGAGCGGCGTGTGCCAGAGCGCGCCGACCACGGCCAATGACATCAGCAGGACCCAGGCGACGCCGATCACCAGTGCGACTTTGCGCGCTCGATCCCCGAGCAACGGGTAGAGCGCCAACCACATGGCAACCGCCGTCGCGCTGACTGCGGTGACGTTCCCTGAGGGGAACGTGAGTTCGCCGTAATAGGTTCGCTGGACCAGCGGCTTGGCGACATGCTCGCTGATGACGAGCGCCACGAGGGCGAACACCGCGTAGACAGCGACACGGGAGACAGCTCGCTTGGCCTGGCCGAGCGCAAACGAGACGATGATGGCGGCGATGATGGCCGGGGCCGCGAGAAGCCCGACGAGATTGGCCCAGGCTCGGATCGCAGATGGGCGTGCCAGCAGATCGATTGCGGGGTCCTCGAACCCGTAGGGGCCAGTGCTGTGGGCGACGACCAAGGACAAAGCGGCTGTTGCAACCAAGCACATGAGTGCGGTGATCTCGAGCTTGGCAGGCGGCACGAAGGCAAACTACGTCACCGGCCGAGGAGGTGGGCAACGGCCCCTACGGACGGCAGCGGCCGATGGGACGCCAGTCGACCGTTTCGCCGTCTGCCGTGCACTCGGGGAAAGTCGTGCGACGACTGCCGATCACCATGGGAGAGTGGTCGGGGCGCTCCGACGGCTCGTCGCATGTGTGGTCCCGGCGAGACTGAACCGGTCGCGACCTCGACAGCGTGAGACCAAGCGGGACCGGGCACATTGCACCAGGCGACAAGCGCCACGAAGCGCCCCGACGGACCTGCCCTTTGCAGCGCAAGAGTCCTGGTGAAAGACTCCTGGCGATCCTTGGGGTGACGCCGGGAAACGCCCGGTGGCACTCGACCAGGGACGGATTCCGATGTCCGGTGGTCCGGATGATCGGAGGAGGAGCGGAAAATGTTCTCTCCGAAGAGAGTGGCTGGGTGCGCTGTCGTGGTGTCTGCCCTTGCGGTGGGAGCGGCGGCTGTCCCGTCGGGTGCCTCGGCCAGCCGGGCTGCGGCGGGGTACTCGTTCAGGGCCTTGACGGGTCAGGTCCGAGCGGACACGGCTCCGACTGTCGACATCTCCGGGTCCCCGGCCGTCTACGTGCCCGACGCGGTCAAGGGGTCCATCGTTTCGTCGAAATGCACGAAGAAGTTCTCGTTCGAAGTGGCCAACACGACGTCCTCGCCGCAGCAGATGGAGTTCCTGCCGTCGCAGGGCGGCGGCGCCTTCGGCCCGGCGATCCCCTCGGGCGAGGCGCTGGGAGTGTGCGCGACGGCGAAGATCAAGACGCAGCCCGTGTTCACGCTTGAGAGCAACAGCGCGGCGTCCCTCACCGTCACGATCAAGAAGAAGAAGTAGTCGGACCAGCCGCGCCATCAGGCCCCGGCGTGGGCTGAAGGCCGCCGCCAGGCGCGCCGACCGTCTCCGCACCCGACCGTTCATGGTCGTGTCAGTGCACCTGTGCGTCCTCGGACCCGTCGAGGTTCGCGGTGCGGCCGGACCCTTCCGGCGGTCGGCCGCGCTCGAGCTCGCCGTCTACCTGGCGTTCCATCGGCGACCCGTCCGGCACGGCGAGTGGGCGTTGGCCCTCTGGCCCGACCGGGCGGTGTCGTCGTCCACGATCTACTCCACCGCGTCGGACGCCCGGCGGGCGCTCGGACGTGACGGTACGGGCGACGAGCGCCTGCCTCGGAGCGGCCGTCACCTCGAGCTCGGCTCAGACGTCCGCACCGACGTGGCCCGTTTCGAAGCGCTCGCCTCCGGCGGTCGGCTCGCCGACCTCGTCGACGCCATGGCGCTGGTGCGGGGTCCTCTCTTCGCCGGGCTCCGTCGTGCCGACTGGGCGGTGTTCGACGGCACCGAGGCCTCGGTCCAGTCCCTCGTGGCGGACACCGCGCTGCGTGCGGCGGAGTTGCTCGTCGGTCAAGGGCTCGCCGCCGAGGCGGAGCGTGTCGTGCGGCGCGCCCTTCTCGCCTGCCCCTACGACGAGCGGCTCTATCGCTCCCTGCTGCGTGCCGCCGCGGCGCAGGGCAATCGTGTCGGCCTTCGTTCCACCCTCTCCCAGCTGCTCGCCTTGGCCGGCGCAGACGGCGCCACCCCTGCCGCAGTGACCTCGGCAGGCCGCCTCATCCCCGTGATGTCGTGCCTGCATCCCGACACCGCTGCCCTCTACCACGAGCTGGTCGGCGCCACCACCCCCGCCCCCGGAGGGCATCCCGTCAGGCTGTAGGGTGGCGGCCCTATGGCCAGAAGCTCCTCGGGACGATCGGTCGCCCGCGCCGCTGCGACGGGTGGGGGAACGACCTACCGCGGCCAGATGCCCGTCAACTGGTACGCCGCTTTGGTGATCATCGTCCTGGTCGGCCTGGGTTCCGTGGCCCTGGCCAAGTACAACTACAACAGCAACGCGCCTGCCGTGCAGCCGACGACGAACACGACCTGGCACGCCGCGCTGGCCCTCGACATCTGCGGCACCATGGAGCCGGCCCTCCCGGCAACTCCCGCCGGCGCCACGACGGGGTTGACCTCCTCGGGCGGCGGGGTCCTCGTCATTTCGCCGCGCAGCGCCAGCGAGGCCGGG
Organism: uncultured Acidimicrobiaceae bacterium; assembly: GCA_963822265.1. Lineage (GTDB taxonomy): Bacteria > Actinomycetota > Acidimicrobiia > Acidimicrobiales > RAAP-2 > Bog-473. The sequence continues at coordinate 88,998 of CAWGHA010000040.1, read as the reverse complement.
GCGAACGCGACGCTGGGCAAATTCGCCTCCGGCTACACCGGGCTCACCCTCACCAACACCACCATTCAGTACCCCCACGGCGTCCTTTACCAAAACGGCGAACGGTGCGCCAAGGGCACCCCCGACGCCGGGAAGGTGGGAGAGGTGCGGGCACGGTGGTGGGTCCTGTCCACCAAAACGGGGACCAACGGCCAGCCCGAGCAGGTTGGCGGCCTCGACACCGTGCAGCCGGGCAGCCTCCGGTTCACCAACCGGCAGGTCATCACCGCGTTCTTCGGCCCCGACAATGCGACCATCCCGCACGCGCCGTCCTCGAGCGTCAGCGCGCTGACGCAGATTCTGGCCGGGAACGGACCGGTCGCCACCACGACCACGACCCCGGCCGCCACCACGACGGTGCCGACCTCGTCGTCATCGACCACGGTGCCGACCTCAGCGACGTCGACGTCGACCTCGACCACGAAGCCCGCCGCGTCGTCCACGACGACCACCTCCAAATCCTCGACAACCTCCACGACGAAGTAGCAATGACAGGATGAAGGCGGTCGTCCTGGTGGGCGGCGAGGGGACACGGCTGCGCCCTCTCACGCTGTCGACGCCGAAGCAGATGCTCCCCGTGGTCGGGGTTCCCATGTTGGAGCGTGTGCTCGGGCACCTGGCCCGGCACGGGGTGGACGAGGCCGTGCTGTCGCTCGGCTACCTGCCCGACGCCTTTCTCGAGGCCTACCCGGACGGACGCGCCGCCGGAGTGAGCCTGGCCTACGCCGTCGAGCCCGAGCCGCTCGACACCGCCGGGGCCGTCCGCTTCGCCGCCACCTCGGCCGGCGTCGACGACACGTTCGTGGTGGTCAACGGCGACGTCCTGACCGACCTCGACCTGACGAAGCTCGTGGCGTTCCACCGCCGTGTCGGAGCTCAGGGGACGATCGCGCTGCATCCGGTGGCCGATCCCTCGGCGTTCGGCGTGGTCCCCACCGACGAGGACGGGCGGGTCACGGCCTTCGTCGAGAAGCCGCCACGGGGCGAGGCGCCGACCAACCAGATCAACGCCGGCACCTACGTGCTCGAGCCTTCCGTCTTGAAGCGGATCGCGAGCAGCGGCCGCGTCTCCATCGAGCGCGAGACCTTCCCGGCCATGGTGCGCGACGGCGTGCTCTTCGCCCTCTCCGACGAGGGTTACTGGCTCGATACGGGAACGCCCTCGGCGTATCTCGCCGCGAACTTCGACTACGTGAACGGGCGTCGCGGTCCGATGGTCACGCCCGGGCTCGAGGACCGCGGGTCGGGGCTGCTTGCCGGGGGCGTGAGCGAGCTGGACGGAGACATCCTCGGGCCCAGCATCGTCTTCGCCGGGTGCCGAGTGGCCGCCGGCGCTCGGGTGCAGCGCAGCATCCTCGGGCCGGGATCCGTCGTCGAGTCCGGCGCCGTCGTCGCCGACTCCGTGCTCATGGAGCGCTGCCACGTCGCGGCGGACGCGAAGGTGGCCGGGTCCGTGATGGGACCCCGCTCGGTCGTCGGACAGCGGGCCGATGTCCGGCCTGTCTCGGTGCTCGGGGCCGACGCGGTGGTCTCATCCGGGACGCTGGTCGACGGCGAGCGCGTCTCGGGCTAGGCGGGTCGCGCCGTGCGGGTCCTGGTGACCGGAGGAGCTGGGTTCATCGGCTCCACCCTGGTCGACCGCCTGCTCGTCGAGGGTCACGAGGTGGACGTGGTCGACGACCTCTCGACCGGCTCGCTGGTCAACCTGGCCGAGGCGCGGGCCGGCGCGGGCCGGGCGCTGACCATCCACCAGCTCGACATCACCGCCCCGGCCGTGACCGAGCTGATGGCGCGCCGCCGGCCTGCGGTCGTGTTCCACCTGGCCGCCCGCGGTGGCGCGCGGGCACCGGTCGAGCGGGCCGGCCTCGACGCCGCGGTCAACGTCGTCGGCTCGTTGAACGTGATGGAAGGCGCGCGCCTGGCCGGGGCCGACCGGGTCGTCTTCGCCGCCTGCGGCAGCACCCTCTACGGGGAGGTGGCCGGCGACGAGCTTCCGGTGCGCGAGTCGTATCCTCACCGGCCGCTGTCGTCCTTCGGCGTCTCCAAGAAGGCGGTCATCGACTACCTCGCCACCTACCGCCGGCTCCACGCGCTCGAGTTCTGCGCCCTGGCGCTCGGCGAGGTCTACGGTCCCCGCCAGGACCCCGATGGAGTGGCGGGCGCGGTCGCCGTCTTCGCCGGTCGCATCCTGCGAGGCGAGCCGGTCACCGTCTTCGGCGACGGCGAGCAGACCCGCGACTTCGTCTACGTCGACGACGTCGTCGACGCCTTCGTCCGCGCCGCCACGCGGGGAGGCGGGTTGGTCTGCAACATCGGGACGGGCCAGGAGACGTCGGTCAACCAGCTGCTCGCCGTCATGGCTGGCCTGGCCGGGACGACCGTCTCGGTGGTCAACGCGGCGACGCATCCGGCCGAGGTCACGCGCTCGGCTCTCGATGCCGAGCGTGCCGCGATGCAGCTGGGCTGGCGTGCCTGGACCGATCTGGCCGACGGCGTGGGGGCCGTGCTCGGTTGCTTGGGGGAGCGCCGCGGTTGATCAGCGGAACAAGTCCTCGTCCGGGGTCCGCACCACCTCGGCTCTGACCGACGCCCGACGCATCCAGCCGGCCGGCACGCCGCGGACGACGGCCGCCGGGATGCCGCGGTCCTTGCCCATGACGAGCTCGGCCGCGGCGGCGATCTCGTCGGCCACGCAGACCTCGGTCGCCACCAACTCCCGACCGCCGGCGTCCTCCGTCCCGCGCAGGTCGACCACTGCTGCCACCCCGGCGCACCCGATGGCGACGTCTGTCACGCCGCGACGCCAGGGCCGGCCGAACGTGTCGGAGACGATCACGCCGATCTCCACACCCAAGGCTGCCCGGATGCCGGCGCGGATGCCGCGGGCCGAACGGTCGGAGTCGACCGGCAGCAACGCCGCCGTGCCGGCCGCGACGTTGGACAGGTCCACCCCTGCGTTGGCGCAGACGAACCCGTGACGGGTCTCGCTGATGATGAGGTCGCCGCGCCGCCGCACGATGCGCACCGACTCGCCTTCCACGAGGGCCGCCTTCGCCGCGGGGTCATCGTGGTCGAGCGGCACCAGCCGCCCCTCGGCCTTGGACACGACCTTCTGCGTCACCACGAGCACGTCTCCGCCGCGCAGCACCAGCCCGTCGGCGCGCGCGGGCGCCACCACCTCCAGCACGAGCGACGCCACGTCGACCCCTGGCGTGACCTCGCCGATGCCGGTCAGCGGCACCACTGTGACCCCACCCGTCTCAGCCACCGGCCACCAGCTTGGCCAGCGCCTCCGCGCGTTCGGGCGTGCTCATGACGGTGGGCGCCACCACGCATCGGATGCCCTGCCCCTCCACCTCGCCGGCGCGGTCGCGGTCGGCCTCGTCGACGACGAGGGTGCCGGCCCACGGCGCGTAGAGCCGCGCCACGCCGACCACGGAGGACTCGGTGCCGAGCTCGGCCATCAGGCGGTCGGCGGGGCCCTTCAGCGCCGCGCCGGCGACGATGGGCGACACCGCCACGACATCGTCCCGGCGCCGGGTCAGCGCGTCGAGCACACCCGGCACGGCGAGGATCGGCCCGATGGAGACCACGGGGTTCGACGGGGACACCACGATCCGGCGCGCCGACGCCAGCGCGTCGAGCACGCCGGGCGCCGGGCGCGCCGCCGACGCTCCCTCGAACCTGACCGCCGACACGGCGACGTCGTGGCGTAGCCGGACGAAGTAGTCCTGGAAGCCGACCTCGGTCCCGGCCGGGCCGAGCGCGGTCGCCTCGCTCAACGTCAGGCGGGTGCGCAGCGGCTCGTCGGTCACCGGGACGAGCCGTACCTGAATCCTGCGGCGTCGGGCCAGTTCGGCCGTCACCTCGCTGAGCGTCGCGCCGTCGTGCAGGCGACCGGTGCGGAAGAGGTGGGTGGCGAGGTCGCGGTCACCGAGCCGGAACCAGTCCTCGCCGCCGATGCGCGCCAACTCGTCCATGGCCGCCCAGGTCTCGCCGGCGACGCCCCAGCCGGTCTCACGGTTGTCCATGCCGGCCAGGGTGTAGGTCACGGTGTCGAGGTCGGGGCTGATGTGCAGCCCGTGAAGCACCGTGTCGTCGCCGACGTTCACGACGGCCACGACGTCGGAGGGCGCCACCGCACGCACCAACCCGGAGAGCATCCGGGCGGCCCCGACGCCGCCGCACAGGGCCACCAGCACGGCGCGAGCATACGGGTGCATGTCGGACCGACCGCCGGGTGGCCCCTGGTACCATCGCCGCCCGCCCCCGTGACGGCGCCGGGGCCCATCGGAGAAGCCGCGAGGAACCCGCGCAGAAGGAGCCCGCATGAGCCCCACCACCAGAGTCGGGCAATCCGACCCCACCCGGGGCACCGCCCCCGAGGTGGTGACACCTGGGCGCTACCGCGGGCGGGTCGCAGTCGTCACCGGCGCGGGCTCGGGCATCGGTCGCGCCACGGCCCGGCGCCTCGCGGCCGAGGGCGGGGCGGTGGCATGTCTCGACGTGACCGCGGATGCCATTGAGTCGGTGGCGGAAGAGATCAACCGCGAGGCCGCCGAAGCGGGTGGCCGCGCCGTTGCGGTGCGCTGCGACGTGACGGACGAGGACGGCGTGGCGGCGGCCGTATCCCAGGCGCGCCATGAGCTCGGTCGCATCACCAACCTGTGCAACATCGCCGGCGTCGGAGGTTTCTCCCACACCCCCGAGCAGTCGCTCGCCGGGTGGGACAGGATCATCGCCGTCAACCTCACCGGCACCTTCCTCATGTGCCGGGCCGTGTTGCCGGAGATGATCGAGCACGGCGGCTCCATCGTGAACACGGTGTCGACGGCCGGGGTCGTCGGACAGCCGTACTCCGCCGCGTACTGCGCCTCCAAGGGCGGCGTCAAGCTGCTCACCAAGGCTCTCGCCGTGGAGTACATGGCGCGCGGGATCCGCGTGAACGGCGTGGCCCCCGGTGGGGTGGACACGCCCATCATCCACAACTTCGGGCCGCCACCCGATGCGGACTTCAAGCTCATCGAGCGGATCATGACGCCTCTCGGCTTCGCCTACCCGCACGAGGTCGCGGGCGCGTTCGCCTACCTCGGTTCGGACGAGGCGGCGTACGTCTCGGGCGCGATCCTCTCCATCGACGGGGCGATCACGACCTGAGCGCGGGACGCGGGAACGGAGGCGCCACCCCGGCACGCCTGCGCGTGGCCCTCGATGCGACGCCGCTCCTCGGTCTCCCCACCGGGATCGGCGTGTTCTGCGACGGGGCGCTCCGCGCTCTGGCCGAGCGTCCTGGTCTCGACGTCCGCGCCTTCGCCGTCAGCTGGCGCCGTCGGGACATGCTCGGGCCACGACTCCCCGCCGGTGTGACCGCGGCGCAGCGTCCGATGCCGGCCCGCCCGCTGCACGCCCTCTGGTCCCGTCTCGATTCCCCGCCGGTCGAGTGGTTCGTCGGGCCTGCAGACGTCGTGCACGGCACCAACTTCGTGGTCCCCCCCACCGGTGGCGCCGGCGCCGTGGTGTCGGTGCACGACCTCACTCCGCTCCACCACCCCGAGCTGTGCGACGGCGCGACGTTGGCCTACCCCGGGTTGATCCGCCGGGCCCTCCGGCGGGGTGCCTGGGTCCACACCGACTCGGCCTTCGTGGCCGGCGAGGTGCAGGAGGCGTTCGCCGTGCCCGCCGAACGAGTGCGGGTCGTGAGCCCCGGCGTGCCCATGGTGCCTGAGCTGACCGAGGCGGAAGCCCTCGCCGTGCGGGCGCGGCTGTTGCCCGACGGCGCGGGTCGTTACTGCCTCGCGGTCGGCACCGCCGAGCCCCGCAAGGACCTCCCCGGGCTCGTCCGCGCCTTCGGCGACGTGGCCGCGCGCCACGACGACGTGTTCTTGGTGCTCGCGGGCCCGCCGGGGTGGGGCGAGGAGGCGCTCGACGCCGCGGTGGGCGCTTCGCCCGCTCGCCGGCGGATCGTCCGCACCGGGTGGGTCGAACCCGGGGATCTCGCCGCTCTGCTCGACGGAGCGGCCGTCTTGGCCTATCCCTCACGCTATGAGGGCTTCGGGTTCCCTCCGCTCCAGGCCATGCGCGCCGGCGTGCCCGTCGTCGCGAGCGGCGCCGGATCCTTGCCAGAAGTGCTCGGGGACGGCGCGCTGCTGGTCGACGTGGGCGATCACGCCGGTCTGGTCGAGGCCCTGGACCGCTGTCTGCAGGACGCCGGCCTGCGCGCCGCGCTCATCGCGGCGGGGTTCGCCCGGTCGGCCGAGTTCGGGTGGGAACGCTGCGGCGCCGGGCTCGAGGCGCTCTACCGCGACGTGGCCGGGAGCGCCGGTGGCTGAGCCGACCTGCACTGTCGTGGTCGCGGCCGAGCAGCTGCGCCGGTCGGTGCCCGGAGGCATCGGCTCCTACGCCCGCGGGCTGCTCGCCGGTCTGGCGAGCCGAGCCGACGACGTCGAGCTCACGTTGCTGGCCAGCCGGCCACCGCGCCGGCGGCCGGGCGGCGCCGGCGGTCCGGAGGAGGTGGATCCTCTGGACCGCTACGGTCGCGCGGTCCTGGCGTCGAAGCTTCCGGGTCCGCTCCTGACACGGGCGTGGGACCACGGCGTCGTCCGCGCCCCCGCCGGTTTCGACGTGGTGCACTCGGTGTCGCTCGCCGCGCCCAAGCTCGGGCGCCGCAGCGCGAGCGCGCTCGTCGTGACCTGCCACGACCTGGCGTGGCGCCGCTACCCGGAGGCGACGACACCGCGCGGGCGGCGCTGGCACGAAGGCGCGCTGCGGCGGGCGCGAGAGGGCGGCGCCGCGTTCGTCGTTCCCTCCCGCCTGGTGGCGGCCGACCTGGAGGCCGACGGCGTCGAGCCGGCTCGCATCACCCTCATCCGTGGCGGCTCGGACCACCTGCCCCAGCCCGACGAGGAGGCAACGTCCGCCGTTCTCGAGCGGGTGGGCGTCGTGGGCGACTACCTCCTCAGTGTGGGCACGCTCGAGCCGCGCAAGAACGTCGACCGCATGGTGCACGCCTACGACGTCGCCAACGGCGAGCTCCAGGGGCGGTGGCCGCTCGTCGTCGTGGGGCCGCAGGGGTGGGGTCCTCACCCGGACCGGCCACCGCTCCCCGACGGCGTCTCGTTCACGGGCGCCGTGCCCGACGACGTGCTCGCCGGGCTCTACCGTCGGTGTCGGGCCTTCGTCTACGTGCCGCTGACGGAGGGGTACGGGTTCCCGCCGCTCGAGGCCATGCGCCATGGCGCGCCCGTCGTGGTCTCACGTGAGGTTCCGAGTGTGCACGACCTCGGCGACGAGGGCGCGGCGCCGGCCCGACTCGTCGACCCGCTCGACGTCGACGACGTGGCGCGGGGCATGTGCGACGTGCTCTCGGACGACGACCTGCGGTCGGACCTCGCCGCACGCGGCACGGCCCACGTGTCGGGCCGGACCTGGGACGCCGCGGCGCGCCAGCACGTCGAGCTGTGGCGGTCGCTCCGGTGAGCGACGCCATCGGCGTGTCGCTCGACGTCTCCGCCGTGCCGAGCCGCCCGGGTGGAGCCGGTTATTACACGATGGCGCTGGCCAAGGGCCTGGCCGTCCGGACCGACGTCGACCTCGTGCTGGTGACGCGCCGCGGGGACGCCGCGCGCTGGGAGCGCGAGACGGGGGGCTGTCGCGTCGTCCCCGCGGTGGCCACCTCGCGCCCGGGCCGTCTTGTCTCCGAGCAGCTCCGCCTCCCGTCAGTGCTCGGCGACCTCGGTGTCGACGTCCATCACGGTCCGCACTACACGATGCCCGCACGGGCGCCCGTGCCCTGCGCGGTGACGGTCCACGACTGCACCTTCTTCGACCATCCCGAATGGCATCAGCGCTCGAAGGTGGTGTTCTTCCGCCGGGCCATCCGGCGTGCGGCGCGCCAGGCCGGCGTCGTCGTGTGCGTGAGCCGGGTCACCGAGGAGCGGCTCCGCCATTGGTGCGAGGTCCGGGTCCCGGTGGTGGTGGCACCCCACGGCGTCGACCACGCCCGCTTCACGCCCGAGGAGCCGTCGCCCGGAGCGGACGAGGCGGTCCTGGCGCGCGTCGGCGTGCCGGAGGACCGACCGCTCGTCGTCTTCGTCGGGACGCTCGAGCCGCGCAAGGGCGTGGCGACGCTGGTGTCGTCGTTCGACCGGGTGGCAGATGCGCACCCAGACGCCGTCCTCGTCCTCGGCGGGCAGCCGGGGTGGGGTCTCCATGCCACCGAGCGCGCCCTGGCGGCGGCGCAGCACCGCGATCGGATAGTCCGGACCGGGTACCTGCCCGACGAGGCCGTTCCCGCCCTGCTGCGCCGGGCGGCGGTGGCGGTCTACCCGGCCATCGAAGAGGGGTTCGGGCTGCCCGCGCTCGAGGCGCTCGCCTGCGGTGCGCCGCTCGTGACCACGGAGGGGACGGCGATGGCGGAAGTGGCCGGGGGCGCTGCCCTCCTCGTCGCGCCCCGAGCCGTGGGCGAGCTCGCCGAGGCCGTCGACGCCGCCCTGGTTGCCGGGCGCGCCAGCCCTCGCGCCGAGCTGGGTCGGCGCGAGGCGGCGGGTTTCACCTGGGAGGCCAGTGTCGATCGCCACGTGGCCGCGTACGCGGAGGCCATCGCGGACCGGCGGTAGGGTTCCTCGGCAATGCGGGCGCTCGTCACGGGGGGAAAGGGTTTCGTCGGCCACTGGTTGGCCTCCCACCTCGAGGCGCACGGAGACGAGGTCGTGGTCATCGACATCGAGACCGACGTGGCGGACGGCGCCGCCGTGCGACGTGTGATGGCCGACGTCGATCCCCAGGCCGTCTACCACCTGGCGGCGATGACCCACGTGGGGGAGAGCTGGGAGGACCCGAGCCAGGTCCTCAAGGTCAACGTCCTCGGCACGGCGGAGGTCCTCGCCGCGGCCCGTTCCCACGCCGGTGAGGCGCGGGTGCTGGTCGTGAGCTCCGCCGAGGTCTACGGCACGGTGACGCCCGAACAGCTGCCGTTGCGCGAGGACTGGCCTGCGGCGCCGGCCAGCCCGTACGCCGCCAGCAAGCTGGCCGCCGAGGTGGTGGCGCTGCAGGCGTGGCGCGGCTATGGCCAGCCGGTGATCGTGGTGCGGCCGTTCAACCACATCGGCCCGGGCCAGTCCCCGACCTTCTTCGTGCCGGCCCTCGCCCAGCGCATCGTCGAGGCCCAACGCGCCGGCGCACGCTCGCTCCGCGTCGGCACCCTGACGACGCGACGTGACTTCACCGACGTGCGCGACGTGGTGGCGGCGTACCGGCTGCTCGTCACCAGCGGGACGCCAGGGACGGTCTACAACGTGTGCTCGGGCCGCGACGTCGCCATGGCCGAGGTGGCCGCGCAACTCCTGACGCTCGCCGGCGCCGATCTCGAGCTCGAGACGGACCCCGGTCTGGTCCGCCCGGTCGACGTGCCCGTGCTGAGGGGCGACGCCGGCCGCCTGCATGCGGCGACCGGGTGGGAACCGCGCATCCCGCTCGCGACGACGCTCGCCGACGTCCTCTCCTCGTGGGGGGTGGACTGAGGGCGAGCGTGGTCAGGGCCGGGTCCGTCCGGGGCGCTGCCCCGGGGACTTCGAAAGGATCAGGCCTCCGCGAGCTGGCGGATCTGGGACCGCAAGCCCCGCGCCTGCCCCCGCGCCTGCTCCCGGGCCTTGGCGGTCAGCTGGCCGACGGAGGGCGGAAGCCGCTCCTCGAGCGGCTGCAGGGTGATCTCCAGCAGCTTGGTGGCCGACTCCGCGAGCTCGTCCATCTGGTCGAGGCCCTTGGAGACGCCGCCGCGGACGTCGTCGATGGCCTGGTCCAGCGAGAAGTCGTGGGGAAGCTTGTTCGCGAGCTCGACCCGGTGCACCTGAAGGCGCTGGTAGCCGAGCACGCCCAGCCCGATGGCGACGTAGGCGACGTCGCGGGCCAGGTCGGTGACGTTCCTGGTCACGGAGTGCACGGTGGTGGTGACATCGGTCATGAGGGGACCTCCAAAGGGTTCAGAATCGTGGACGGGAATGCGGAGCCGGGCGCTTGCGGCGCTGGGCCGTGTACATACAAGAGTATCACGGTTGTTAAACTATAGCAAGCACCCCGGGCTGATTTCGTGCCTGAGACACGAAAGCCCGAACCGCTAGCCTCTTCCACCTCATGGACGCCCAGGTGCCGGCAGTGGTCGCGGTCGTCGTGACGACCGACCCCGGCCCCTGGTTCGACGAGGCGATGTCGTCGCTGGCCGCACAGGACTATGCCGAGCTGTCCGTCCTGGTCCTGTCTTTCGGCGAGGACGAGGCGGCCGTGACGGAGCGGGTCGCGCGGTCCCTGCCCGACGCGTTCGTCCGACACCTGCCGGGCCGGCCGGGGTACGCCGAGGCCACCAACGAGGCCCTGGGCATGGTGGAAGGAGCGGCGTTCTTCCTGCTGCTCCACGACGACGTGGCCCTCGACCCGGACTGCATCCACCGCTTGGTCGAGGAGTCGTTCCGCTCGAACGCCGGCGTCGTCTCGCCGAAATTCGTCAACTGGGACGATCCCGGGATCCTCCTGCACGTCGGCATGAGCTGCGACAAGACGGGGGCCGTCGTGGACCGCATCCTCGAGGGCGAGGTCGACCACGGGCAACACGACGCCGTGCGCGACGTCTTCGTCGCGCCGGGGGGATGCACCCTGGTCCGGGCCGACCTCTGGCGTGAGCTCAAGGGTTTCGACCCGGGGATCGTGGCCATGGGGGAGGATCTCGACCTTTCGTGGCGCTCGCAGGTCGCGGGGTCGCGGGTGGTCGTCGCCCCCGACGCCAGGGTGCGCCACCGCGAGGCGGTGGCGGGGGGCCTGGCGCCGCTCGCCGTGGTCGATCCCGACCAGGGCCGTCATCCCGTCACCATGCAAATGCTCCAGCGTCGTCACGAGCTGCGGGCGGTGCTGAAGTGCTACACGCGCTTCCACCGCCTCCGCGTGCTGCCGCAGGCAGCGCTGCTCGCGCTCGGAGAGCTCGTCGTGGCGGTCCTGGCCCGTGACGGCGACCGGGTGCGGGCGGTCTCCGGGGCCTGGCGCTGGAACATACGTCACCGGCGCGACGTCCGCGTGCTCCGCAAAGAGCTGGCGGCGCACCGGCTCTTCCCGGACTCCGAGGTGCGTCGGCTGCAGCTACGCGGGAGCGCGCGGCTTTCGCGGTACTTCAGCCGGCTGACGCACCAGGGACTCGAGGCTGCGAACGCGGTCTCTGCGCCTCACCGGCAGGAGGAGGAGCACGACGCCGGGCGCAGCGAGGAAGCGGTGCTGACCGGCAGCGTGGGCCTCGCCTTCAGCGAGGACGCGGACTTCGACGATCTCGACGATCTCGGCCACCGCGCCGGCCGTGACCGCTACGGTCGCCGGGTCCGCTCGTCACCGCTCGTCACCGGGCGCCAGCGCACACTCGTGGTCGTCGTGGCCCTCGCCGTCGTCGCGTTCGGCACCCGCGAGCTGTTCTTCGGCTCGTTGCCCCTGGTCGGGCAGCTGGCGCCGCTGGCCACGTGGTCGGCGAGCTGGCATCACCTGTTCTCCGGTTGGCAGTCGGCCGGTGTGGGCACTACCGCGCCCGCCTCGCCGGCCTTCGCCGTCATGGCGATCGCCGGAACGCTCCTGTTCGGCTCCATGGGCACGGCGCAGCACGTCCTGCTCCTCGGGTGTATCCCGCTCGGCGCCATCGGGATCTCGCGTTTCATGGGGCCACTCGTGTCGGCTCGGGCCCGGGTGGTCGCCGTGGTCTGCTACCTGGGCCTTCCCCTGCCTTACGGTGCCTTGGGCACCGGACGCTGGGATGGACTCGTCGCGTACGCGCTGTTCCCCTTCATCGCCACACGGCTGGCCCGGGCCGGCGGGCTGGCGCCCTTCGCCGCCGACGAGGGGCCACGCTGGCGCAGCACCCGCGCCGGCCAGGTCGCCGTGCTCGGGGCTCTGGTGGCCGTGGCGGGCGCGTTCGCGCCGGCCGTGTTCCCGATGGTCCTGGTCGCCGCGCTGTCCTGGGCCGTCGGCTCGGTCCTCGTCGGCGTGGCCGGCGGTGCCGGCCGGCTGGTCATCACCGCGCTCGAGGCGCTCGGGGTGGCCCTGGTCCTCACCGCGCCGTGGGCCATCGGGACGATCGTGGCCGGCCGCTCGGCGGTGACCATCTTCGGCTTGCCGGTCGCGCCGGCGAATGCCCCGGACTGGGGCGAGGTCATCCGTTTCGCCATCGGGCCCGAGGCGCGCTCGCCGGTGGTGTGGCTCGTGGTCGCGGCCGCCGCTCTTCCGCTCGTCATCGGACGCGGGCCGTGGCTGATCTGGGCTTCGCGGCTCTGGGTCCTCGCCGTTGCGTCGTGGGTACTGGCGCTGTTGGCCACGAGGGGGGACATGGGGAGCTTCGCCCCCTCCGAGTCGGTGGTCCTGGCGCCGGCAGCGCTCGCCGTGGCGGCGGCGGTCGGCCTCGGGATCTCTGCGTTCGAGAACGACCTGGCCGGCCTGGAGTTCGGGTGGCGTCAGGTGGTCGCGGTCGTGGCGCTCGTCGGTGTCGCCCTCGGGGTTCTGCCCGTGGCCGCCGCGGCCGCCGGCGGGCGTTGGGGGTTGCCGTCCGCGGGCGTCGAGCAGTCCCTCGCCTTCCTCGGCCGTCCGGCACCGTCCGGTACCGCCCGCGTGCTCTGGCTCGGGGACCCGAGGGCGATCCCCGTTGGCGGCTGGTCGGTCCAACCGGGGCTGGCCTATTCGCTCACCCCGGACCAGCTCCCGAACTCCTCGCAGGTGCTCACACCAGCCGGACCCGGGCCGGCCGCACTCGTCGGGGACGCGGTCCGGCTGGCCGCGGCGGACGGCACCGTCCACCTCGGGCGGCTCCTGGCCGGCGCCGGGGTGCGCTACGTGGTCGTCGTCGACGGCCTCGCACCCTCCATGGTGGGAACGGTGCCCTCCTCGGTCAGCGCCCCGCCGCCGCCAGGACTCGTCGAGGACCTCCTCGACCAGGGCGACCTCCAGATCGTTCCCGGCCAGATGGGGGTGCAGGTGTTCGAGAACACCTCGTTCCTGCCTGTCACCGCCGCCCGCCGGGCACCGTTGCCGCCGGTGACGAGCTGGATCTACCCCGGCCCGGCCGGCGTGGTGGGGTGGCGGCCGGTGCTGGCCGCGCCGAGCGCAGACGGGTCGGCGGCCGGACCCGTGCCGGCGGGAACCCTCTACTCCGGGTACGCACCGGCCGGCAGCTTCTCGCTGCAAACCGGCGGACGGTCCGCGACGAGGAGGCCCGCGTTCGGCTGGGCCTCCCAGTACGCCACCGGCTCCGGGTCGGCCACGCTCTCCTTCACCAACTTCCCCTACGTCCCCGCCGCGGTCCTGCTCGAGGTGGTCCTGTGGGCCGCGTTGGCGCTGGCGCTGCTCGGCCGACAACGCCGGACGCGCCGGAGCGAGGAGGAGCCTGATGGCGCGGATCCGGGTGTCGACGCCGCCGGTCCCGTCGAGGTCCTCGCCGCGGTGACGGACACCGGCCGCGTGACCCCGGCCCACCAGAGCTCCGAACGCCGCTGGCGTGTGATCGCGCTCGTCGTCGCCGTGGTGGCGGTCGTCGCCCTGGTCGCCGGCACCCGAAGCCCGGCGCCCGCCTCGCCCGGCAGTCCCGCGTCCCTGGTGGGCGCCCCCGACGCCGAGTCGACCGCGTGGTACTGCACCGGGCAGTCGACGAGCTCGGGCGTGGCCCACGGAGAGCTCGTGCTGACCAACACCGAGTCGGCGGCGACGGCCGGCACCGTGACCGAGATGTCGGACACCGGGGCGGTAGCGAAGACGGTGGTGGCGATCCCGGCCAGCGGCGTCGTGGTGCCCTCGCTCGCCCAGCCGGCATCGGGCTCGTGGCTGTCCCAGATCGTGACCATCTCGGGTGGCGGAGTGGCGGTCACGCAGGCGGTGCGCGGCTCGTCGGGCTGGTCCGAGTCGCCCTGCCAGAGCACGACCTCGTCGACCTGGTTCTTCCCGAGCGGCACCACCGCCGGGTCGGCCGGGCTCTTCGTCTCCCTGCTCAATCCGACCTCGACGCCGGTGGTCGTCGACCTGGCCTTCGTCACGCCGGCCGGGACGGTGCACCCGGTCAACTATCAGGGCATCGTCTTGCCACCCGACGGGCTTCAGGTCCTGAACGTGGCGAGTGAGGTTCAGAACGCCTCGACCGTCTCGACCGTCGTGCATGCCCGGACGGGACGCATCGTCGCTTCCGAGGTCCAGGTCCGGGGCGCGTCCCCGGGCGGCCTTTCCGTCGTCCCCGGTGCGCCGCGGGCCGAGGCGCAGTGGACGGTCCCCCAGGCCCAGGAGCTGTCCGGCGGCCTGTCCGAGCTCGACGTCTTCAACCCGGGTACCTCGGCCGAAGAGGTCACGGTGCGCCTGCGTCTGGCCTCGGGTCCGTTGCACCCGCTGAGCGCGCTCGTCCAGCCCGGCACCACGTGGGCGCTGTCGACCAGCCGCCAGACGCGCATCCCCGACCGGGACGCCTACACCGCACGGGTCGATGCGAGCGGTGGGGCCGGCGTCGTGGTCGGCCGCCTCGTGGTCGCGCCCGGCTCGGCCCCTGCCCCCCAGCTCGGCGTGTCCAACGCCGTCGACGCCATGAGCGCGGCGGCGCCCGATGGCCGGTGGGTCCTGCCGCCGCCGGGCACGTCCGCCCACCCCGCGGCCAGCGGCGCCACCGCCGAGCAAGTGGCGCTGGCCAACGTCTCGGGCACGGCCGAGCGCTTTTCGCTCTACGCGCTGAGTCCGGTCGGGCGGCGGTTCGTCGGGACCGGGACCGTGCCCGCCGACGCCACGGTGGCGATGAGCCAGGCCCAGCTCCGAGGCGTCGGGTTCGAGCCCATCGTGGTCGAGTCCAGTGGGGCCCTGGCCGTCAGCGAGGATGTCGGCCCCGACGGCAACTACGGCGTCGTGACGATGCCCGGCATCCCTCTCGGCGCCGCCATCGGCGCCTGAGCCGCACGCCGCGGCGCCCCGACCTTCGGAGGCCCGGCTCTCAGAGGCTGTGACGCCGGGCGCGGCGCCACAGGACCCGCCCGCCGACCAGCACACCCGCCAGGCACATCAGGGCGAAGAGGACGGGACCGGCCAGGCGTACCACCCCCTCGACGCCGTCGACGAAGCCGCCGAAGCTCTGGTGCCAGGCCTGGATCAGGCCGGACTCGGGCAGCGGCGAGGGCGCGGGCGGGGGCGAGGTCTGGTTCACCGTGGCGGTGAGGCTCGAGTACGCCGTCTCGCTGGTCAAGACCTGGAGCTGCCCCTGGAGCTGCTCCATCTGCGACTCAATGCTGTCGATCTGCTCCTGCACCGACAGCACGTCGCCGATCGTCGTCGCCCTCGCCATGATGGTGAGGTACTGCTGGCGGCTCGACTGGAGCGCCGCGATGCGCGCCTGCAGGTCGACGTACTGGCCGGTGACGTCGGTGGCCCGGGTGGACACCCCGCTGGGCCGGCCGAGCGCCTCGGCCTCCTTGAGCACGGCCGCGAAGTTGTCCACCGGCACCTCCAGGGTCACGCTGCCGTAGGGGGCGCCGCCCGCGCCCGTCTGGGTCTGTGAATTGGCGACGATAGCCGTGGTTGGCATCGGCCAGCGCCGTCAGCGAGGCGACCGTCCGGTTCACGGCCCCGCGCCCGACGGCGAGCCCGAGCGTGCCCGACTGCTCAATCCGGCTGGACTGCCCCACGGCATCGCGGGGCAGCGCTGTGCTCGAGAGCCCGCCGGCCGCAGTCGTACCGGACTTGACCTGCGACTGCGTGAGCGGCGCCTGGCCCCGCGCACTGTTGGCCGAGGCGTTGGGCCCGTAGGTCTTGAACTGGGATGCCGGATTTTGTGCCGTGGGTGCGGTCGGGGTCGGGTTCGTCCGGGCACGCACCGGCGCGGCGGGCCGGTGCGCCAGGCTCGAGGTCGAGGCCGACCGGGAGGCGGGCCGTGTCAACGCGCCGACGGCGGCCAGCGCGACCAGCAGCGCGACTACGCACGCCGCCACCGCGGTGAGCCGGTTCCGGCGTGCCGCGCCGGCGACACGCCTCAGCGGGCCGACGCGGGCGGGTGGCGCGACGGGGCCGTCGTCGCCGTCCGCCGGGTCGGGGCCGGCTCCGGGCTCTCCCGGCGCGTCGGTCGTGGCGCCCCCGGCCCGGGCGATGATGGACGCCCGGCCGTCGGCCGGCACGTCGAAGCTGCTCGCGGCCTCGCCCAGCAGGCGAGCCAGGCGGTCGTCGTCGATCATGGTCATCGGGATGCCTCCCCACCCTTTGCGGTCGGTTCGGCGCGACCCTCGGGGTCGGCGCCGCCGGCAGCTCCGGGACGGTCTTCGTTCGTGGCGGTGAGCGCGCACATCTCGGGGTCCGCCGCCAGCCGTCGCCGCGCCTCGTGCAGGCGAGACTTGACCGTCCCCTGGCGCCGGCCGATCGCCCGTGCGATGTCGCGCTCGCTCAGGTCGGCGTAGTAGCGCAGGACGACCGGGACGCGCAGCGACAGCGGGAGCCGGGCGAGGGCTGCCAACACCGTTCCGGCAATCTCGCCGTCCTCGGCCCGGGCCTCGGGCCCGTCCATGGCGGCGGGCAGGCTCCCGAGGTGCTCCTCGCCCGCACGGCGGTCGCGGTGGGGGATCTCCCGTCGCAGCTTGGAGTAGCAGGCGTTCACGACGACGCGGGAGAGCCAGGGGCGGATGCTCGGCACGGAGGTGAGCGAGTCACGGAAGCGCCAGGCGCGCAGGTACGCATCCTGCACCGCCTCCTCGGCGTCGGCGCGGTTGCCCAGGATCAGGCAGGCCGTGCGGAAGGACGATTCGTAGTACTGCTCCAGCCACCTCTCGAGTTCGTACAGCTCGGGCGGCTCGTGCTCCACCATCCCCCTCCAAGACGCCGCGGGGACCGGATCGGTTCGGCCGAGAGGCTCAGCGCGGTGCCGCGTCCTCCGGGGGCGGGACGGCTGGTGACGCGTCGGCGGCGCCGGTCGGCGGCCAGGGCGGCGGCGGCCAACTATCCCCCGACGACGCGCCGGCGGGTGCGGATGCCGGAGGCGACTCGGGCGCTCCGCCGGCGGGGGACACGCTGCCGCCACCGGAGCCGGGGCCAGTTTCGGCAGGGGGAGCCGGAATCGGCACGGCGGCAGGTGTCGGCTCGGGCGCGGCGCCGTTCCCGTGCCCGTTGGCGCGCCCGTTGATGGAGGCTGCACTGAAGTGGGGCACCGACTTCGTCCCCTCGGAGTGCACAGGCGATCCGTGCGCCTCGTCGACCAGGCGGGCCACCTCGGCCCCGTCGATGATCTCGTTGTCGAGCAGGGCGCGGGCGATGGCGTTGAGCCCGCCGCGGTGCTTGCTCAGCACGTCCATGGCCCGCTGCTCCTCGACGCGCAGGATGCGCTCGACCTCCTCGTCGATGACCTTGGAGGTGTCCTCCGAGTAGTCGCGGGTGTGCATCAGGTCCTCGCCCAGGAAGACCTGACCCTGCGAGCCCCACGCCATGGGCCCGATGGCGTCGCTCATGCCCCACTCGCGGACCATCTTGCGGGCCAGCTCGGTGTTGCCGACGAGGTCGTTGGCCGCGCCCGTGGACAGATCGCCGTAGACGAGGAGCTCGGCGCAGCGGCCTCCCATGCGGACGCACAGCGAATCCTCGATGTAGTCGCGCGGATGGATGTGGCGCTCCTCCATCGGGAGCTGGTGGGTGACACCGAGCGCCATGCCGGTCGGGAGGATCGTCACCTTGTGGACGGGATCGGCGTGCTCGAGCACGTATGCCAGCAGCGCGTGGCCACCCTCGTGGTACGCCACCCGCTCCTTCTCGTCCTCGGAGAGCACCATGGAGTCGCGGCGCTGGCCGAGGAGCACGCGGTCGCGGGCGGTCTCGAAGTCGGCCATGGCGATCTCGGGGCTGCCCCGGCGAACGGCGTGGAGCGCGGCCTCGTTGACCAGGTTGGCCAGGTCGGCGCCACTCATGCCCGGCGTGCCCCGGGCCACGACGCCGAGATCCACGTCGGGCGACATGCGCTTGCCCTTGCAGTGGACCTGGAGGATGGGGAGCCGCTCCTCGAGGTCGGGCAGCGGCACGACGATCTGGCGGTCGAAGCGGCCCGGCCGGAGCAGCGCCGGGTCCAAGATGTCGGGCCGGTTCGTCGCCGCGATCATCACGACGCCTTCGGCCGTGTCGAACCCGTCCATCTCCGAGAGCATCTGGTTGAGGGTCTGCTCGCGCTCGTCGTGCCCGCCTCCGAGCCCTGCCCCCCGCTTGCGGCCGATGGAGTCGATCTCGTCGACGAAGACGATGGCCGGCGCCTGCTTGCGCGCCGTCTGGAACAGGTCGCGGACCCGGCTGGCGCCGACCCCCACGAACATTTCCATGAAGTCCGAGCCGCTCACCGACATGAAGGGCACGCCGGCCTCGCCGGCCACGGCGCGGGCGAGGAGGGTCTTGCCGGTGCCGGGAGGGCCGACGAGCAGGACGCCCTTGGGGATCTTGGCCCCGATCTCCTTGAAGCGGGCAGGCGTCTTGAGGAAGTCGACCACCTCGCTGATCTCCTGCTTGACGCCGCTGTAGCCGGCCACGTCGTCGAAGGTGGTGCTCGGCCGGTCGCTGCTGAAGGTCTTGGCCTTGGAGCGGCCGATCGACATGATCCCCGACATCTGGCCCCGGGTCTGGCGGCCGATGAAGTAGATGAAGGCCGCGCCGATCCCGATGATGAAGATGTAGGGCAGGAAGTCGCTGAGCAGGTTCGAGCTCGGGGTCGGGAAGCTGACCTCGACCCCCTTGCTGCGCATCTCGGACACGTCGTTGGGCAGGGACGGGCTCGGCCCCTGGACCGTGTAGCTGGCGCCGTCCTTCAGCGTCCCGGTGATCTCCCCGGTGGCGTTGGAGATCTTGGCCGAGGAGACCTGCCCGGACTGCACCTCCTGCATGTACTTCGTGTACGTGAGCGACTTGGCGTTGGAGGTCTTGATCGTGCCGACCGCGAGCAGGATGGCCACGATCCCGACGGCCAGGACGCCCCACAGCCAGCGCCAGCTCTGGCCGCCGCTCGGCGCCCCGGGCTGACCGCCGTCACCGCCGCCTGCGGGCGTGCCAGGACGTCCCGCGGGCTTGTCGGTGCGCTGTGGAGTCACCCGACCATGCTACGCGCCCGACCCCGTCTTGCGGTTGCGGTGACCGCCCCACCTGCTGATCCGGGACTTCGGGGCGCCGGTAACGTTTCCCCGATGACCGACACCGAGCCCGGCGCGGGCGCTCCCGGCCAGGGGGCACAGCCGCCCGCCCGCCCCCCGGGACCGTTGCCGGCGGGTTACGTGCCGCGCGAGTGGGTCCAGGCTGCTCCGCCACCTCCTCCCCCTCCTCCTCCCTGGCGCCTGGCCCCAAACCCCCGGTGCGTGGCCCGCGGCGTCTGGCGCCGACGCCCGGCCAGGCGGCGCCCCAGCCCAGGTCGCGGCCATAGCCGCCCCTGCCGCCGACGTGCCGTTCCTCGATACTCCCTGGGTCCCCCCGCAGACCAAGCGCCAGGGCTGGATCTGGCTCTTCTACGCCTTGGGCGGGTTCCTCGTCGGCCAGATCTGCGCCTTCATCTTCGGCGAGGTGGCGGGCAGCATCGCCGGCAAGGACGCCGCCGAGATGAAGGCGCTGGCCAACGCGGCGATCCCGCCCGAGTGGTACGTCGTGGCGACGCTGTTCGGGTTGTGGGTCGGGTTCATCGGCGCACCCTGGCTGGCCAGCCGGACCCAGGGCACCCGTCACTTCTTGCGCGACCTCGGCGTCCGCTTCCGGCTGATCGATCTGGTCGGCATCGCCATCGGCATCGGCGGCCAGATCGTCGTGGCGCTCATGTACGCGCCGTTCCAGCACGAGATCCACGACTTCAACGGGCCCTCGCAGCGGCTGACCGGCGGTTCCCACGGTGGCGGCTTCGCCATCATCGCCATCGCCACCGTTGTCTTCGCACCGGCGGTGGAGGAGCTCTTCTTCCGCGGCCTGCTCCTCAAGTCGCTGGTCCGCCTGCTCACCCCGCTCGGTGCCGGTCGCAGCACCGGCCGGGTCGCCGGCGTGATCATGGCCGTCGTCCTCGACGGGCTCCTCTTCGGCCTCGCCCACGGCGAGTGGGTCCAGCTCGCCGGGCTCGCCTTCTTCGGGATGGTCCTGTCCGCGGTGTCCTACCGCACCGGGCGCCTCGGTATGAACATGGTGGCGCACGCCACGTTCAACCTCGTCGCCATCATCGCCATCCTGGGCAACGGGCAGGGCCTCGTCCACTGACCCCCAGGTCGAACCGGAGGCAACCGCTTCGTCCCGGCCCGCCTCGGCCCGGCCCGGCCCGCCTCGTCCCGGCCGCCTCGTCCCGGCCCCCGCAGCAGCCTCGTCCTGACCCGGGCACTCGTTTCGTCCCGAAGCGGCTGCGGGGCACCCTATGGTGGTCGCCCGTGAGTGGGTGGCGCGTATGAGCAGGATGCAGGAGGTCTTCAAGGCCTACGACGTACGCGGCGTCGTGCCCGACCAGCTCGACGCCGACATGTGCCGTGCCATCGGTCGCGCCACGGCCCGGTTCGCCCGCGCGCCCGAGATCCTGGTCGCCCGCGACATGCGCGAGTCCGGCGTCGCGCTGTCCGGCGCCTTCTCCGACGGGGTCCGCTCGGAAGGTGTGGACGTGACCGACCTGGGCCTGGCGTCGACCGACTTCTTGTACTTCGCGTCGGGCCATCTGAATGCTCCTGGGGCCATGTTCACGGCGTCCCACAACCCGGCGAAGTACAACGGCCTGAAGCTGTGCATGTCCGGGGCGCTTCCGATCGGTCGGGATACGGGGTTGGCCGAGATCGAGGCGTCCGCCGAGGAGCTTCTCGACGAGCCGGCCGGTCCGCTCGTGGGCGCACGACGCGAGCTCTCGCTGCTCGATGCCTGGGCGGACCACGTGGTCTCGTTCGTCGACCTCGCCGCGCTCCGACCCCTGCGTGTGGTCGCGGACACGGCCAACGGGATGGGAGGGCTCGTCGTACCGATCGTCTTCGAGCGCCTGCCCTTCGACATCGACATCCTCTACCCCGAGCTCGACGGCAACTTCCCCAATCATCCGGCCGACCCCATTCAGCCGGAGAACCTGGTCGACCTGAAGCGGGCGGTCCTCGAGCTCGGGGCTGACGTCGGGCTCGCTTTCGATGGCGACGCCGACCGCGTCTTCCTCGTCGACGAGAGGGCGGAGTCGGTGTCAGGGTCGCTCACGACGGCGCTGGTCGCCTCGTCGATGCTGGCCAAGCACCCGGGCGAGACCGTCCTCTACAATCTCATCTGCTCCCACGTCGTCCCCGAGGTGGTCCGCGAGTTGGGTGGAAACCCCGTGCGAACCAGGGTGGGGCACTCGTTCATCAAGCAGGTCATGGCCGAGACGGGCGCAGTCTTCGGGGGCGAGCACTCGGGGCACTACTACTACCGGGACAACTACCGGGCCGACTCCGGCATCATCACGGCGCTGATCGTGCTCGAGCTCATGAGCCGCAGCGATCAGCCCCTCTCCGTGATGCTCGCGCCCTATCAGCGCTACGCCGACTCGGGCGAGATCAATACGGAGGTCGCGAACCCGGCGGCCACGGTTGCCGCGGTGGCCGAGTCGGAGAGATCCTCGGGAGCGTCGGTGGACCTGCTCGACGGACTCACCGTCGAGCACGGGGACTGGTGGTACAACGTGCGCCCTTCCAACACCGAACCGTTGCTCCGCCTCAACGTCGAGGCGAGGACTCCGGCGTTGTGCGCCGAGCACGTGGCCGAGGTCGAGGCGCTCATCGCCTCC
Organism: uncultured Acidimicrobiaceae bacterium; assembly: GCA_963822265.1. Lineage (GTDB taxonomy): Bacteria > Actinomycetota > Acidimicrobiia > Acidimicrobiales > RAAP-2 > Bog-473. Next base: position 67,220 of record CAWGHA010000040.1, on the reverse strand, counting down.
CACGCGACCGGTCCCAAGGTCCTTCGAAGCTGAGACGTCCCCGCCGAGCCGACAGACATCCCGGACGCAGAGAGAAACCCCGAACGCAGACCGACAGATGCCAGAAGTGAGAACCAGGAGCCTTCGATGACCCTTGACCCTCTGCTGCTCGATGTCCTCGCCTGCCCGATCGACAAAGGTCCGCTGCTGTGGTTCGAAGACGAGGACGTGCTCTACAACCCGCGTCTGCAGAAGAGCTATGCCGTCGTCGACGGTGTGCCGGTTCTGCTCGTCGACGAGGCGGCTGACGTGGGCGATGCCGAGCACGCGCGCCTGATGGCCAAGGCCGAGAGGGACGAGGTCCGGGCGACTGGCCCCGCGACGAAGGGGTGAACCGGAGCGGGCCCGACACACTCGGACTGTGGGAGGCCACCGCCGGCGAACCTGAGCGATTGTCCGAAGCCCTGAATGCGACGAGCGGGGCACTCGATGGGGTGAACCTCGAGGACAGCGTCCGCTCCGTCGCCGTGATAGGGGTCGGTGCGGGAGCCATCGCCGGAGCCGCGGCAGCATCCGTCGCCGCTCCTCGCTCGTCCGTGCCGATCTGGGTGGGCGCCGGCCCCTCACTGCCGGCCTTCGTCGATTCGCACACCCTCGTGCTGGCCGTGTCGTGCTCGGGAACAAGTTCGTCGACCATGGACGCGGCCGAGACGGCACGAAAGGCGGGTTCGCCCTTGATCGTGATCGCTCCCGATGGCCCCTTGGCCACGCTGGGCGATCGCGCCTTGGCGCGGTGCCCGATCGGGCCGCCCGGTGCAGCCGGCCGGACCGCGGTGGGACCGGCGACGGTCGCCATCCTGACCGCGCTGAACCGGGCGGGGAATGCGCTCGACCCGGCGCCGTCGGTCCGGGCCGCCTCGACGGCGCTGGCGCGTCGCCGTGACCGGCTCTTCGAGTCCGGAGGGCCGGCCGAGCGCGTCGCCCAGCTGATCGGTCGGACCATTCCGCTCGTCTACGGCTCGGCCGGCGTGTCCGCCGTGGCGGCACGGCGCTGGAAGTCGCAGATCAATTTGAACGCCAAGGCGCCTGCTTTTTGCGCTGCCCTGCCCGAGCTCGCCCACGACGAGCTGGCCGGATGGGGCCAGGGCGGCGACGTGACACGCCAGGTCGTCACCTTGGTCCTTCTCCGACACGGCGACGAGGACGCCGAGACCATTCGCATGTTCGACGTCGTGACGCAGATGACGGACGAGGTGATGGCCGGCATCATCGAGGTCAAGGCAGAGGGGGACGACGAGCTGGCCCGTTTCGTCGATCTTGTCTTGTTCGGCGACGTGGTGTCGCTCTACCTGGCAGACCGTGAGGGGGTCGACCCGGGTCCGGTGCCGACGGTCGATGACGCCATCGGTGGGGGCTGGCCCTCCTGAGGGAGATCGCAGACGACCGCTTCGGTCGCAGCGCTCCTCGCGAATGCGCTAACTCAGTCGCTCCACGACCATGGCCATGCCCTGCCCACCACCCACACACATCGACTCGAGCCCGATGGTCTTGCCCGTGTCCTCGAGGGCGTTGAGCAGCGTCGTCATGATCCGGGCGCCTGTCTGACCGAAGGGGTGGCCCAGCGCGATCGCGCCACCTTTCACATTGAGCTTGTCCCAGCTGATCCCGAGGTGCTTGGCCGAGGGGATGACCTGAGCGGCGAACGCCTCGTTGATCTCGACCAGGTCGACGTCGTCGATCGTCATGTTGGCGCGGGCCAGGGTCTGCCGGCAGGCCTCGATCGGCCCCAGGCCCATGATCTCGGGATTGAGACCTGACACGCCGCTGGCCACGATCCGAGCCAATGGCGTGATGCCGAGCTCCTTGGCCTTGGTATCGCTCATCACAACGACGGCCGCCGCCCCGTCGTTGAGCGGGCACACGTTGCCCGCGGTCACGGTCCCGCCCTCGCGGAAGACGGGCTTGAGGTTGGCCAGACCCTCGAGCGTCGTGTTCGCCCGTGGGCCGTCGTCCTTGACGACTTCGGTGCCGTCAGCGAGCGTGACCGGGATGATCTCGCGCTCGAAGAAACCGTTCTGCTGCGACTCGACGGCTCGCGTCTGCGAGAGGAGCGCGAACTCGTCCATCTCCTGGCGCGAGACCTTCTCGTACTCGGCCACGTTCTCGGCCGTCTGGCCCATGGCGATGTACACGTCGGGCACACCGACCGGCGGAGCCCACGGCTCGGTCACCGCCGGGGTACGTACCTTTGTGCGCTCCTCGGCTTCGGCGAACTCCGGGTTGTGCGGTCCTGTGTCGGCGGCACCGTACGTGTAACGGCTCACCGTTTCGACGCCGGCCGCCACGAACACGTCGCCCTCGCCGGCGCGGATGGCGTGGGCTGCCATTCGGATCGTCTGCAGCGACGAGGAGCAGTATCGATTGACCGTGACTCCGGGCACGTCCGGCAAGCCCGCCAGGATGGCGGCCACCCGAGCCACGTTGTACCCGGCCTCCCCGCCCGGCTGGCCGCAACCCAGCAGCACGTCCTCCACCTGGGTCGGGTCGAGTTGGGGCAACTTGGCCAGCACGGTCTTGATCACGAGTGCGCTCAGGTCGTCCGGTCGGCACTCGACCAGCGATCCCTTGTTCGCGCGCCCGATGGGCGTGCGGCCGGTGGCGACGATGACGGCTTCTGGCATGGTCGGATCTGCTCCTCGCTCGGCGGCGTGGCCCAGGCTCGGGCCCGAGGCGTCTCGCAGGTTACTTGCCGGTGCGCGGACCCCCGCCGTCCCCTGCGGCGGGGCGAGGACAGATTGGCTGCCTCGGCTGCCTCGGGGAAGTACCGACACATCGGCCGTCCGGTAAGCCCGTTCAGGTTGGCCGCCGCGACGAGCGGACTGTAACGTGTTCTAGTACACCCTCGTTCACCCCCGCCCGCCCGTGGTCGGAATGATGACGGAGGGCGTCGATGTGGGCTGGAGCGGCATCCGCGGCCCCGGGAGGGACAGATGGAGATCGCGTACACAGAGGAGCAGCAGGCGCTGAAGAGCGAGTTGCGTTCCTACTACGAACAGCTCCTCACCCCAGAGGTGGAGGAGGAGCTGTCCCAGGCGGGTGGGATCGGACCTGCGGTGCGCAGGGTGGCCGAGAGGATGGGCAGCGACGGCTGGCTCGGTATCGGCTGGCCGAAGGAGTGGGGCGGCCAAGGTCGCTCCGCCATTGAGCAGTTCATCTTCTTCGACGAGTCGATGCGAAGTGGGGCACCGGTTCCGATGCTGACGATCAACACCGTCGGCCCCACCATCATGAATTTCGGCACGCAGGAGCAGAAGGAATTCTTCCTGCCGAAGATCCTCGCCGGCGCCATCTCCTTTTGCATCGGGTACACCGAACCCAACTCGGGCACCGACCTGGCCTCCCTCACGACGCGAGCTGTTCGTGACGGCGACGAGTACATCATCAACGGTTCGAAGATCTTCACCAGTTTGGCCGGCGATGCCGACTACGTGTGGTTGGCGACGAGGACCGATCCCAATGTGCCCAAGCACAAGGGGATCTCCATGTTCTTGGTTCCGATGGACACACCCGGAATCCGCGTGGTGCCGATGAACCTGCTCGGCGGCCACAACATCAACTACACGTTCTACGAGGACGTGCGAGTGCCGGCGACCGCGATGGTGGGTGGGGAGAACCAGGGCTGGAACCTCATTACCAACCAGCTCAATCACGAGCGGGTCACCTTGTGCTCGCCGGGCATCATCGAGCGGGTGCTGACCGACGTTCGCGCCTGGGCCCAGACCACGAAGCTCCCCGATGGGCGACGCGTCGTCGACCAGGAGTGGGTGCAGGAGCATTTGGCTCGTGTCCACGCCGAGCTCGAGTTTCTCCGCCTCATCAATTGGAAGGTGGCGTGGCAGGGAACGCAGGGACACCTCGATGTCGCCGATGCGTCGACGATCAAGGTGTTCGGCACCGAGTTCTACCTGCGTGCGTTCCGATCACTGATGGAGATCATCGGTCAGGCCGGCTACCTCACCCGAGGCTCTCCCGGCGCGGTGATCGCAGGCCGCCTGGAGATGTACGCCCGCTCCATGATCATCCTGACTTTCGGTGGGGGCACCAACGAGATCCAGCGGGACCTGATCGCCATCTTCGGCCTGGGCATGCCCCGGTCGCTGCGCTGAACCCGGAACGAGGAGCGCCACGTGGACTTCACCTACAGCGAAGAACAAGAAGCCGTCCGCCAGCTGGCGGGACAGATCTTCAGCGAGCGGTCAACGCACGAACGACTGAAGGCGGTTGAGGCCGCCGCGGGCGACGAAGGGCCGATCGACCGCGACCTGTGGCGTGAGCTGGCGGGCGCCGGCCTGCTCGGGATCCATATCGGCGAAGACGTCGGCGGTGCCGGGCTCGACTTCGTGGCCGCCTGTCTGGTCATGGAGGCCGCCGGGCGGGCGGCGGCGTACGTCCCGGTCGTCGAGACGATGGCCTACGGGGCGGTCCCAATCGACCGATTCGGCACTGAGGCGCAACGCAAGACGTGGTTGAGCGGTGCCGCGAACGGAGAGACCATCCTGACGGGTGCGCTGGCCGAGATGGTGGGGGAGGTCATTCTGCCGGGAGGTCTCGATCCGGCCACGGAGGCCACGGCGCAGCCGGATGGATCGTGGCTGATCTCGGGGACCAAGGCGTGCGTGCCCGCGGGGCTGGTGGCCGACGCCATCCTGGTTCCCGCCACCCGCCGCTCGTCCGACGGCTCCATCGTCGGCACCGGCGTCTTCATCGTCGACGCCGGGACGCCGGGACTCTCGTTGACGCCGCAGACGACGACGACGGGCCGTCCGGAGGCGATCGCCGAGCTGGACGGCGTCAGCGTCGGTGTCGACCGGCTCCTCGGCGGCGAGGAAGCCGACGGTGGCGCCATTGTCACCCTCATGACGGAGTTCGCCACGACGGCGCTCTGTGTCCTCGAAGCAGGGGCGTGTGCCGCTGCGCTCGAACTGACCGCTGAATACACCAAGACACGTGTGCAGTTCGACAAGCCGATCGCCACGTTCCAGGCCGTCGGTCAGCGGGCAGCCGACGCCTATGTCGACACCGAGGCCATCCGGTTGACCGCCTGGCAGGCGGCGTCTCGTCTCGCCGCCGGGCTCCCGGCCTCTGCGGAGATCGCTGTGGCCAAGTACTGGGCGGCCGAAGGCGGCCAGCGGGTGGTCCACGCGGCCTCGCACCTCCACGGCGGGGTGGGAGTCGATCGCGACTACCCGCTGCACCGCTACTTCCTGCTGACGCGGCAGATCGAGCTCACGCTCGGCGGCGCGAACGAGAGCCTCCGCCGACTGGGGAGAATCCTGGCCGACGAACCGGTCTGAACCGCTCCCTCCACCTATTCCGCCGTGTCCGCCGGCCACGCCGGCCAAACGCGGTGGGGTGTGGGATCGCACACCACGGTCGGTCAGCACGGCGCCCAGACCAACCCAGACCAACCCAGACCAACAACGGTCATCCTCGAAGCGACCGCATTGCCTCAGACGGGCATTGCCTCAGACAGGCATTGGGTCAGACGGGCATTGGGTCAAACGGGCGGGTTGGAAAGGCCGAGACCGTAACCGGCGAGGAACACCGCCGCCTCCGCATGGCGGGGATACGCACCGGCCAGTCGATGGAAGGCGGCGGAGTGATCGGGATGGGTCAGGTGTGCCAGCTCGTGCACGAGCACGGAGTCGAGCACCCATTCGGGGACGACGCGCAGGCGATGCGAGATGCGGATCTCCCTCGAGTGATGTGAGCACGAACCCCAGCGGGCCTTCTGGTTGGTGACCCATCGCACGGAGGACGGGGTGGCGCCGAGTGCGTAGCGCTTGCTCAATGCGTTGGCACGCACGAGCAGCTCGTCGTCACCGAGGCTCGACTGGAGCCGGTGCCTGCTCATGAGCCGGTCGACGAGCCAATCGGTCGTCTTCCGCCGCGCCTCGAGGTCGAGGTGGGCCGGCAGCGTCACCACGATCCGGCCCGCGACCCATCGTGCCTCGGACGTCTTGCGACGCCGAGCGCTCACGCGCACCTCGACCTCCGGGGCCACCGGGCCCCCGGCGGGTTCGACCCCATCCGAGACCGGCAATGCATCAGCATCACCTGGCACCGCCGATTCATCACCTGGCATCGCCGATTCAACACCTGGTACCGGCAACGCATCACCTGGTACCGACGATGCATCAGCATCACCTGGTACCGACGCTGCATCGGTGTCGCCGGTTGTAGGCACCGCCGACGAGTCGTCCAGCGACGTGATGTCGAAGAGAGTCATCTGACGCATTGTGGCCGATGCGTGTGACCTCTCGGTGGCTATTGGTCAAAAATCCCGCACCGAGCGTTCGGCCGGACCTACCATCTGAGATGTCCGTCGACCGCCGACGGGTCGACGGGAGGTAATTCCCATGTTCGCACTGGTGCTCGCACCGGCTGCCGCGGGCGCGTTTCTCGGGATCGTCATCTACGTCGCGATTGTCGTGTTCCTGATCGCCTCGCTGTGGTTCGTATTCGCGAAGGCCGGTCGCCCAGGGTGGGCCGCGATCATTCCCTTCTTCAACTACTACACCATGCTGAAAGTGGTCGGCCGTCCGGGATGGTGGCTGATCCTCTTCCTCATCCCCTTCGTGGACATCGTCGTCTGGATCATCGTGGCGATCGACCTGGCGAAGTCGTTCGCAAAGGGCAGCGCGTTCGCAGTAGGGCTGGTCTTCCTTCCCTTCATCTTCATCCCGATCCTCGGCTTCGGACCGGCGGCGTACGTCGAGCCGGCGGCGGGAGGCCCCAGGGCGATGTGAACCCGCCGCCGGCCGCGAGTCCAGCCTTCGAACTCACGGAGAGCGGTCAGCTCGGCACTAGCTCAAAACCAGCTCGGCGATGGTGCGCATGGTGGCGAGGTCGCCGTTCACGAGCAGGGTGGTGGCGCGCGATTCGCGCCAGGCCGCGAGCTCGTCGCGGACCTTGGCGACGGGACCGACCAGGGCGATGTCCTCGACCATTGAGGTCGGAACGGCCGCGGCCGCGTCGTCCTTGCGTCCGTCCAGGTAGGCGTCCTGGATCTTGTGGGCTGCCTCCTCGTAACCCATGCGGGCGAAAACGTCGAAGTGAAAGTTCATCTCCTTCGCGCCCATGCCGCCGATGTAGAGGGCGAGCATGGGTCGGAACCCGTCGGCCGCCCCCTCGACGTCGTCCGTGAGGATTGTGGGCGCGAAGGCCAGCACCTCGAAGTCGGATGCTGACCGTCGCGCCGCGGGACGCGCGAACCCCTCGTCGAGTGCAGCCTCGAACGAGGACATTGCTTTGGGCGAGAAGAAGATAGGGAACCAGCCGTCTGCGATTTCGGCCGCCAGGGCGACGTTCTTGGGTCCCTCGGCACCCAAGATGATCGGGATGTCCGCCCGCAACGGGTGGACGATCGGCTTGAGCGCCTTCCCCAGGCCGGTGCCACCTGGATAGGGGAGTGGGTAGTGCGGCCCGGCATTGACGACCGGCTTCTCCCGGGCGAGCACCTGCCGAACGATGTCCACGTACTCGCGCGTCCGGGCCAGCGGGGCGGGGAAGGGTTGGCCGTACCAGCCCTCGACCACCTGAGGCCCCGAGACGCCCAGCCCCAGCACGAAGCGCCCACCAGAGAGGTGGTCCATCGTCAGCGCGGCCATGGCCATGGCGGTCGGAGTGCGTGCAGACAGCTGGCAGAGCGAGGTGCCGAGACGGACCCGCTCCGTGCGCGAACCCCACCACGCCAGCGGGGTCAATGCGTCGGAACCATATGACTCTGCCGTCCAGACGGAGTCATAACCGAGGCGGTCGGCCTCTTGTACCAATTCGACTGCGTTCGGCGGCGGTCCAGAGCCCCAGTACCCGAGTTGGAGCCCAATCTTCATCGCTTTCATCGACGCCTCCTTGCCTTCATCGGAACCTCGTGCAGAGAGACGTGTACGAGGTGATCGCGATCACGAACTTCTGGCCTCGCTTCGATCCGGATGCATCAGAACTTGGCCACGATGTGATCGGCGAACTGACGCACCGCGTCGAGCCGACGCGGCAGCGCCTCGTCGTCGGGCGTGCCGGGTTTCGTTGCCCACATCCAAGGTGCGCAGACGAAGTCGGTGACACCGGCGTCGATGAAGCGCCGATAGAGGGCTTCGCTCGGCTGCTCGTTGAGGGCAAGGTAGATGGCAAAGTTCTCGTCGTCCTTGCGCCCAGCCCGCTTGAGGGCCTCGCGGAGCTCGCCGAGATGAGCCCACGCCTGCTCCTCGCTGTAGGCGCCGGCAGCGATCCAGCCGTCGCACAGCGCCGCCGTTCGTCGCAACGCCACCGGTGAATGGCCACCTCCGAGGATGGGCACGGATGCGCTGGGCGACGGCTCCATCTGGCACTCGGGCACGTCGTAGAAGTCACCGTGAAACTCGACCCACCCTCCACGCCACAGGGCGCGCAACGCGACGATCATCTCGTCGAGGCGCTTGCCCCGGTTGGAGAAGTCCTGGCCCGTCAGGTCGAACTCCTCCTTGCTCCATCCCACCCCGACGCCGAGGCGCAGTCGGTCGTCGGAGAGCACGGCCGCCGTGCCGACGGTCTTGGCGACCGTGAGGATGTCGCGCGCCGGCGCGATGTAGATGCCGGTCGTGAAGACCAGGTTCGCGGTCGAGCCGGCGAGCGCGGAGATGACGCACATCGGGTCCGGCCATGCCGTGTCGTCGTCCCAGCCAGGAGCGCCGTCTTCACGGCTCGAATAGGTGTAACGCGACTCGCGGCGACGAGGGTTGAAGAAGTGGTCCGACACGTACATGCCGCCATAGCCCAGCTCGTCGCACAATCGCGCCAACGGCATGATCTGGCGCGTAGGCAAGAAGGCGACCGACTGGTGGAACCGCACGCGGCCGTCGCCCACGGCGACCACCTCAGCCGGCCCGGGCGGGAAGCGGAGTGCCCCCGACCGGTGCGGAGGGTGCGAAGGCCACCGGGATGTGCTTGGTGCCGTTGATGAAGTTGGACTGCAGGCGTTGGACCTCGCCATTCAGCCGGATATCGGGAATCCGGTCGAGGAGGCGGTCGAACAGCACCATGATCTCCATTCGAGCCAGATTCGCTCCCAGGCAGAAGTGGGGGCCGCCCCCGCCGAACGCGATGTGGGGGTTGGGCGAGCGGGTGACGTCGAACGTGTTCGGGTCGTCGAAGACCAGCTCGTCGCGGTTGGCCGAGGTATGCCAGAACACGATCTTGTCGCCCTCCCGGACCTGTTGGCCGCGCATTTCCATGTCGGAGGTGGCCGTCCGGCGGAAGTGCATGACGGGAGTGACGTAGCGCAACATCTCCTCCACCGCGTTGGGGAGCAGCGAGCGGTCCTGTCGCAGCTTCTCCCACTGGTCGGGATGCTCGAAGAACGCGGTCATGGCGCCCGACATGAGGTTGCGCGTCGTCTCGTTGCCCGCCACGATCAGGAGCAGGAAAAAGAGGTCGAGCTCGAACTGGTCCAGCTTCTCGCCTTCGACCTCGGCGTCGATGAGCACCGAGATCAGGTCGCTCCTCGGCTCGCGCCGCCGATTGTTGGCGAGCTCTTCTGCATACGCGTACACCTGCATGGCGGCCTCGCCGGGCTCGGCATCGGGGATCTGGTACTCGGGGTCTTCGGAGCCGATCATCTGGTTCGACCAGTCGAAGACCATCCGACGGTCCTCTTGGGGTACCCCGAGGAGCTCGGCGATCACGAGGAGCGGGAGCTCGGCGGCCATCTCCACGACGAAGTCTGCAGTCCCACGCTCGCAGACCGAGTCGATGATGCCCTCGGCATAGCCGTTGATCTGCCGCTCCAGATCGCGCACCATTTTTGGCGTGAATCCATGGTTGACCAGTCGTCGGTAGCGCGTATGCATGGTCGGGTCCATGTTGAGCATCATCAACCGCTGCTGAGCCAGCTGGTCGTCGTCGACGTCGACAAAGAGCGACGAGCGGCGCGCGGACGAGAAGTGCTCCCAGTCGCGGTTGACGTGGACGCAGTCGTCGTGGCGGGTGACGGCCCAGAAGCCGCCGCGGGGGGCACTCTCTTGGGGGTGCCAGAAGACGGGCGCCTCCCGTCGCAACTCGGCGAACCACTCGTGGGGCACGCCGGCGACGAAGTTGCGGCCGTCGATGAGATCGATCTCCGCGAGGCTCACGGCCCCCCCTTCGCGCACCGCCGACGGGGACGGTGCCTGCGCTTTCCGGACAATTTTTAGAACGTGTGTCAGTCAGATCTTAGGCACGACGCCAGACAGGGAACCTCGGCGAGCGCGGCCAGGCCCGACGTGTCGACCGGGAAGCAAAAAGGGGCAGAGCTGGAGGGGGGCGAAAGAAAGGGGAGGAACGAAGGGGAGCGAAAGAAGGGGAGAAAAGAAGGAGGCGAGCAGAGGCCGCGGTAGGGGCGTGCGGGAGTCCGTCCGCCGCTGCGCCTCTGGGCAGGCCGAAACGAGAACGTGTTACAGTTTTTCCGAAGGTGGCCTTGACGTGCAGGGACCGCCGGAAGGTGCGCGAGGCTGCCGACGATGTTCCTCGAAGAGAGTTCCGACCAGCAGCAACTGCGCGCCGAGCTGCGCCGGTACTACGCCGACCTGCTCACCGACGAGGTGCGGGCCGGGCTGGCAGGGGGCGGGGAGGGCGGAGATGCCTGGCGTGAGGTGGTCCGGCGGATCGGCAAGGACGGCTGGCTCGGCATCGGCTGGCCGGCCACCTTCGGCGGGCAGGGCAGGCCGGCGACCGATCAGTTCATCTTCTTCGACGAGACCCGGCGCGCCGGGGCTCCCTTTCCCTTCGTCACCATCAACACCGTGGGTCCGACCATCATGCGCTTCGGCACGGAGGAGCAGAAATCGTTCTTCCTCCCGAAGATCCTCGCGGGCGAGCTCAACTTCGCCATCGGTTACACCGAGCCCACCGCCGGGACCGACCTGGCCGCGCTGCGGACCCGGGCCGTCCGCGACGGGGACGAGTACATCGTCAATGGGGCCAAGATCTTCACCTCCGGAGCGGACATGGCCGATTACGTGTGGCTGGCGGTGAGGACCGACCCTGAGGCGCCGAAGCACAAAGGCATCTCGATCCTGTGCGTGCCGACGTCGTCGCCCGGATTCTCGTGTTCGGTCATCAACACGGTGGGCGGGCTGACGACCACCCAGACCTTCTACGACGACCTCCGGGTTCCAGTGGTCAACCGGGTCGGCGCCGAGAACGAGGGCTGGCGCATGATCACGACGCAGCTCAACCACGAGCGCGTCGGTCTGGCCGCGTGGAGCGGGCTGTCCATTTCGCTGTACCAAGACGTCGTGCGGTGGGCGGCGCAGGAGCGCACCGACGACGGGTGCACCGTGATCGACCAGGCGTGGGTCCAGATGGATCTGGCTCGGTGCCATGCCGAGCTCGAGGCCATGTGGCTCCTGAACTGGCGCATGGCGGTCCACGTCGCCGACGGGGAACTCACGGCCGCCGAGTCGTCGTCGATCAAGGTGTTCGGGACCGAACGGACGCTGGACGTGTTCCGGCTGCTGGCTGGGATCATCGGCGCAGCGGGGTATCTCACTCCCGGCTCGCCCGGGGCGCTGCTGCGGGGACGCATCGAGGCGTCGGGGCGCCAGGCGCAGATCAACACCTTCGGCGGTGGCGTCAACGAGGTCCAGCGCGAGATCGTGGCGACCGCCGGTCTGGGGATGACACGGGGGACACGATGAACCGGGTCGACGCGGAGCAGCCGCGCGAAACGGAGCAGCGGGGAACAGAGGTGGCCCAGCAGGGGGGAGCGGAGCGGCTCGAGGAGCTCTCGGGCTACCCGGATCACAGCGGGGCGCTGGCGGCCCTGACCGGCCAGGTGTCGGGGGCGCCCGTCCTCTCTCCAGAGGCGGTGAACCTGGCGATGATCCGGCACTGGGTCGAGGCCATGGGCGACGAGAACCCGGTCTACGTCTCGGACACGGCGGCCCGCGACGCTGGTTTCGATCAGCTGTACGCGCCGCCGACCATGCTCCAGGCCTGGGTCATGCGGGGGCTTCGGGCGTCCCAGGAGGTCGAGGCGGCCCGGGCGTCGGGTGCGTCCCAGGGCGACGGAGGGCCCAACGAGGTGATGATGGCTCTGCTGGAGGCGGAGGGCCTCACCTCGGTGGTGGCGACGAACTGCGAGCAGACGTACGCGCGCCCACTGGTGGTCGGTGATCGGGTCATGGTGCGTTCGGTGACTGAGTCGATCTCCGAGCCGAAGCGCACGGGCCTCGGTACCGGGCGCTTTGTCACGACTCGCATGGACTTCGTGGCCGTGCCCGACTCGACGGTTCCCGACTCGCCAGCCGGTTCCGGGCGAGGACTCTCGGACGAGGAGCTGTCGTCGCTCTTCGAATCGGGGGAGCCGATCGCGACCATGCGTTTCCGCATCCTCAAGTACCTGCCGCCGCGCCCCGCAGCCCGTGGAGCGGCACTGCCGCCGAGGCCACGCCCGGCGCAGACCCAGGACAACTCCTTCTGGTTCCAGGGGCGCGCGAGCACCGGCTCCTGATTCAGCGCTGCTCTTCCTGTGGCACCCTGCGCCATCCTCCGCTGCCCGCCTGCAGCGTGTGCGGATCGTTCGAGTGGGGCACGGTGGAGTCGTCCGGCCGGGGGACCCTGTACTCCTTCGTGGTGGTCCATTACCCCCAGGTCCCCGCGTTCGAGTACCCCCTCCCGATCGGACTGGTCGAGCTGGAAGAAGGCACGCGAGTCGTCGCCAACCTGCAAGGAGTCGAGCCGACGGACGTCAGGATCGGGATGCCGGTTCGAGCCGAATTCGTGGACTGCGACGAGGAGCTGTCGCTGCCGGTGTTCGTGCCGGACGGCAGGCGCGACGCCGGAGAGGCCTGAACCGATGGACTTCGCCCTGACCGAAGAGCAGCAGGCGGTGGCGGAGGCCGCAGCGGGCCTGTTCGCGGGTCTCGTGGACCCCGAGCGCGTTGCGGCGGTCGAGTGCTCCGACGACCGCGTCGACCGCGAACTCTGGCAGGCGCTGGCCGCCGCCGACCTGTTGGGCCTGGCCGTTCCCGAAGAGCAAGGGGGCGGCGGGTACGGGCTGATGGAGCTCTGCCTCCTGCTCGAGGCCCAGGGCAACGTGGTGGCGCCGGTGCCGCTCTGGGCCACCCTGGTCCTCGGGGCACTGCCGATCGCACACTTCGGCTCAGCCGCCCAACGCGAGCGGTGGCTTCCAAGCGTCGTGACGGGCCAGATCCTGCTCACGGCCGCCCTGAACGGTTCCGCGGCGAGCCCCACGTCGTCGCCGGCAGTCTCCGCTCGGGCGGACGGCGACGGGTTCGTCCTCGACGGTTGTGAACCGGCGGTGCCGCAGGCGCACGTCGCGGACCGGGTGGTCGTGCCGGCGCGCGTCGGCGTCGGCGGCGACGCCGTGCTCCTGACGCTGGTCGATCCGCACGCCGCCGGCGTGACGCTCGAGCGGACGGTGACCACGAACCGAGAGATCCATCCCCACCTCCGTCTCGACGGGGTCGTGGTCGCCGCGGACGACGTCCTGGTCGGACCCGACCTGGGCCGGCCTGCGCTCCGGTTCGTCCTCACCGCTTCGACCATCGCACTGTGCGCTTTGCAGGTCGGGGTGTGCGAGGCGGCCCTGCGCCAGACGGCCGAGTACCTCAACGGACGCCACCAATTCGGCCGTCCCCTCTCGACCTTCCAGGGGACGATGCTGCGGGCGGCGGACGGAGCCATCGACATCGAGGCCATGCGGGTGACCTGGCAGAACGCGGCGTGGCGCTTCGACACCGGCCGCGACGCGGCCGACGCGGCGGGCGTCGCCAAGTGGCAGGCCTCCGAGCGCGGCCAACGAACGGTGCACGCTACCCAGCACCTGCACGGCGGAGTGGGAGCGGACATCACCTATCCGATCCATCGGTACTTCCTGTGGGGCAAGCAGATAGAGCTGCTGCTGGGCGGCCCGAGCGCGCAGCTGGCCAGGCTGGGTGCGTCCATCGCGGCGCGGGCCGCGGTGGAGGCCGCGGTGGAGGCCGCCGCGGAGGCCGGAGCCGGAGCCGGGGCGGCGGACTCATGAGCAGCGGCGAGGTGGCGACGGGCCTGACGTTCTTCGATGTCTCGGTCGGTGACGAGCTGCCGACGTTGGTGTTGCCGATCACGCGCACACTTGTGGTCGCGGGCGCGCTGGCGAGTCGCGACTACCAGGACGTCCATCACGACCACGTCCTGGCGCAGACGCGGGGATCCAAGGACATCTTCATGAACATCCTGACTACCAACGGGCTGGTGGGTCGTTACGTCACGGACTGGTCGGGGCCGCGCGGCCGACTCACCGCGGTCAACATCCGTCTCGGCGCTCCGAACTACCCCGACTGCACCATGACGTTGACCGGCTCGGTGACCGGGAAGGGACCTCTGGGCGACGACGGGAGGAGCGGGAAGGTGACGGTGTCCATCCGAGGCGCCAACGAACTGGGCGACCATGTGACCGGCACGGTCGATGTCGTCCTGCCGCTCGGCGACGGCGAGGCGGGTGCAAAGGCGACCGCGTCTGACGCCGAGGAGGGCGGCGCGTGACGCGTCACGCCTTTGCCGGGGCGGTCGCCATCGCGGGGATCGGGGCCACCGAGTTCTCCAAGGCCTCCGGCCGCTCGGAGCTGCGCCTCGCCGTCGAAGCCGTCGACCTGGCCCTCAAGGACGCCGGGCTTGCTCCCGCCGAGGTCCAGGGCATGGTCACGTTCAGCTCCGACACGAATCCCGACATCGACATCGCGCGGAGCCTCGGGATCGGCGACCTGACCTTCTTCAGCAGGATCCACTACGGGGGCGGTGCGGCCTGCGCCACTATCCAGCAGGCGGCCCTCGCGGTCAGCTCAGGTGTCGCCGACGTCGTCGTGTGCTACCGGGCCTTCAACGAGCGCTCGGGCAGCCGCTTCGGCGCCGGTGTGCAGGGCCGACCGCCGGTGCCGACGGCCGAGAGCGCGCACATGGCCTCGTACCTCCCGGTCGGTTTGTTGACGCCGGCTTCGTGGGTCGCCATGGCCGCACAGCGCTACCTGCACATGACCGGCGCGACGAGCGAGGACCTGGGTCGCATCGCCGTGGCCGACCGCCTCCACGCCGCGACCAACCCACGCGCGTGGTTCTACGAGCAGCCGATCACGCTGGCGGACCATCAAGCCAGCCGGTGGATCGTGGAGCCCCTGCACCTGCTCGACTGCTGCCAGGAAACAGACGGCGGGCAGGCGTTGGTCGTGACCTCGCTCGAACGGGCCCGCGACCTGCAGACCGACCCCGTGGTGGTGCGGGCGGCAGCCCAGGGTTCTGGAGCGGGCCAGGACATGATGACGAGCTACTACCGCGACGATCTGCTCGGCCTGCCCGAGATGGGCGTGGTGGCGCGCCAGCTGTGGGAGACCTCGGGCCTCGGCCCGGCGGACATGCAGGCCGCGATCCTCTATGACCATTTCACGCCCTACGTGCTGTATCAGCTGGAGGAGCTCGGCTTCTGCGCCAAAGGTGAGGCGAAGGAGTTCGTACGGGACGGCCGCATTCAGCTGGGCGGGTCGCTGCCCATCAACACGCACGGCGGTCAGCTCGGGGAGGCCTACCTCCACGGCATGAACGGGATCGCCGAGGCGGTCCGGCTCGTCCGCGGGACCTCGGTCAACCAGGTGCCCGAGCTCGAACACGTGGTCGTGACGGCGGGCACCGGCGTGCCGACCAGCGGGCTGGTGCTCGGCGTCGACCGCTGAGCAGCGGTCGGCAGCGTGTCGGCGACTGGTCGGCGACGTGGTCGGCGCACGACCTCTGGGAGCCGCAACACGCGACCTCAGGGAACCTGGCAATAGGATCGAGTTGCCATGAGCTCAGGGACGGTGTCTGAACCGGCGATCGGCGTCGACATCGGCGGCACCGGAATCAAAGGTGCTCACGTCGATGTGGTGACGGGAACGCTCGTCACCGAGAGGATCCGGCTCCTGACTCCCTCCCCAGCGACGCCTGCTGCCGTGGCCGAGGTCGTCGCTCTCCTCCTGGGGCAGATCGGCGGTGACGACCCGGTCGGTCTCACCCTCCCGGCGGTGGTGCGCGACGGGACCGTGGAGACGGCCTCCAACATCGACGAGACGTGGATCGGGACGAACGCGGTCGGACTCTTCACGGAGGCGATCGGTCGACCGGTCTCGGTGGTCAACGACGCCGATGCCGCGGGCGTGGCGGAAGTCAGGTTCGGAGCGGGGCGGGACGTCGCCGGCGTGGTCGCGGTGATCACTCTGGGAACCGGGATCGGCAGCGCGCTCTTCGTCGACGGTGTCCTCGTGCCCAACACCGAGCTCGGGCACCTGCCGCTGCATCACGGTGAGGCGGAGGACTGGGCCGCCGACTCCGTCCGCGAGAACGAGGACCTGTCGTGGAAGAAGTATGCGTATCGGCTCCAGTCGTACCTCGAACTGGTCGAGCACGTCCTGTGGCCCTCGCTAATCGTCATCGGGGGCGGGGTGAGCAAGAAGGCGGGCAAATTCCTGCCCTTCGTGGAGCTGCGGACACCGGTGGTCCCGGCCTCCCTGCAAAACGAGGCAGGGATCGTCGGCGCCGCGCTGTTCGCGCCGCACACAGGGTCGCGCTGAGTGCGCAGACCCGAGAGCTGAGGAGATCAGGATGGCAACGGACACGCCGATGCAACTCGGCATGGTCGGACTCGGCCGCATGGGGGCAAACCTCGTGCGCCGTTTGATGCGCGACGGGCACCGCTGCGTCGTCTACGACGTCAACGCCGAGGCCGTGAAGCAACTCGAGAGCGAGGGGGCGACGGCCTCCTCCTCGCTGGCGGAATTCGTCTCCCAGCTGCAGAAGCCCAGAGCGATGTGGCTCATGCTGCCCGCGGCGATCGTGCAGTCGACCCTGGACGAACTCGTCCCGTTGCTCGAACCCGACGACGCGGTCATCGACGGGGGCAACTCGTACTATCGAGACGACATCGCGCGCGCCAAGCAGCTGGCACCGAAGCGGGTTCACTATCTCGACTGCGGCACCAGTGGCGGCGTCTGGGGCCTCGATCGCGGCTACTGCCTCATGATCGGAGGGGAGACGGAGGTCGTGCAGCGTCTCGACCCGATCTTCAAGACGATCGCCCCCGGGATCGGCAGCGCCGCCCCGACACCCGGGCGCACTCGCAGCGACGGCACGGCGCCGGAAGGCTATCTGCACTGCGGTCCGAATGGCGCCGGGCACTTCGTCAAAATGGTCCACAACGGCGTGGAGTACGGGATGATGGCGTCCATCGCCGAGGGACTGAGCATCATTGAGCACGCCAATGCGGGCGAGGGCAGTCAGCAGGTCGACGCCGAGACCACCCCGCTGCGGGACCCCGAGGCCTACCAGTACGACATCGACGTGGGAGAGGTGGCCGAGGTGTGGCGCCGGGGCTCGGTCGTCGGCTCGTGGCTCGTCGACCTGGTCGCCGATGCCTTCGCCCGCTCGCCCGAACTCGACGACTTCGCCGGCCGGGTCTCGGACTCGGGCGAGGGACGCTGGACCGTGCTCGCCGCGGTGGACGAGGGTGTTCCTGCCCCGGTGATCACGGCGTCACTGTTCGAACGCTTCGAGTCACGCGGTCTCGGCGAGTTCACCGACAAGATCCTGTCCGCCATGCGCAGCGAGTTCGGCGGGCACGCCGAGAAGTCGTCCTAGGTTCTGAGGTATTGAGACCTGGGTGCGTCGAACCCTGGTGCCTGCGGTCCGTGGTGTCATCAGGTGCATGTGGGTCGGCGATCCGGGAATAGCTGGCACTGGCACATCCGGCGACGCGAGGAGACGACACGGTGCAGCACCAACTGGAGACACTGGCCGATGCGGCCGCCGTCGCCCGCGCCGGCGCGGCCTATGTGGCCCAGCGGGCGACGGAGGCCGTCGGACGCTCGGGCGTGTTCCACTTCGCCGTCAGTGGCGGCCACACCCCGTGGGCGATGTTCGCGGAGCTGGCGACGGCGAGCGTCCCCTGGGAAGGCGTCATCGTGTACCAAGTGGACGAGCGGGTCGCTCCCGCCGATGACCCTGACCGGAACCTGCATCACTTGACCGAAGCGCTCGAAGGGGTCCCGGCCCGAGTCGTCCCCATGCCAGTCGAGGACGAGGACCTCGAAGCGGCCGCGGCGTCCTACGCTGACCGCTTGCCCGAGCATTTCGATCTCGTCCACCTGGGCCTCGGTCCGGACGGGCACACCGCGTCGCTGATTCCGGGCGATGCCGTCCTCGCGGTCGAGGACCGCCTGGTCGCGCTGACACAGCCCTATCAGAAGCGGGTGCGAATGACGCTCACCTACCCGGCTCTGGCCCGGGCACGACAGCTCCTGTGGCTCGTGACCGGCCCCGACAAGAAGGATCCGCTGGCCAAGCTCATGGCCGGGGACACCAGCATCCCGGCCGGGCGGGTCGAGGCCGCATCCTCGATGGTGATGGCCGACGCGGACGCGGCACCCGCGGGCATCGGTCGCTGAGCCCAGCGGTGCGACGATCGCCGCCACTCCGCCGGCGGAGGAGGTCGGGCTGCTCCAACGGCTCAGCCGGCGGGAGTCCGGAGGTCGGAGGCGACCACGATTCGTGGGCCACAGCGGAATCCCGCGGATGCGCACTGCGGGAAGAGACCTTGGGCACGTCAGCGGTCCCGTGGCCGTGGGGACGAACATGTCGTGTGGTCTGCACGCGGACGGGCCGCCAGCGCGGGTGGGGTAGGGCGTCGGACAGCAGCGGGGCGAGGACCCGAAAGGACGAGGAAGAGGAAGAGGAGGGCGCATGCCGGCGCGACACCCAATTCGGTTGATGCTCGCCGATGTCGACGGAACGTTGGTCACGCAGGAGAAGGTCCTGACCGACCGAGCCATCGGAGCCGTGCGGGAGCTGGGCGAGGCGGGCATCCTCTTCGCGGTGACGAGCGGACGACCGCCGCGCGGCATGGCAATGCTCGTGGACCCGCTTCAACTGAGCACGCCCATCGCCGCATTCAACGGCGGGCTCTTCGCCAATCCGGACATGTCCGTGATTGAGCAGCGAACATTGCCCGACGACATCACGCCCGCGGTGATCGACCTGCTCGATCACCGCGGTGTCGACGTGTGGGTCTACCGGGGCGCGGACTGGTTCGTCCGCGACCCGAAGGCCCCCCACGTGGACCGAGAGGCGTGGACGGTCAAATTCGACCCGACCCAGGTCGACGATTTCGCGTCCGTCTCGGACGGAGTGGCCAAGATCGTCGGGGTGAGCGACGACCACGATGCGGTCAAAGCGGCAGTCGAGGCAGTTCACAACCTATTCGGTGACCACGTCTCCGCGGCTCGCTCCCAGCCGTACTACGCCGACATCACACATCCCGACGCCAACAAGGGCGGGGTCGTCACATACCTGTCCCAGCGGTACGGCATCGATCCCAACGAAATTGCCACGATCGGCGACATGCCGAATGACGTGCTGATGTTCGCCCGCTCGGGGTCCAGCATCGCGATGGGCAATGCCACGCGTGAGGTGCAGCGGTCTGCTCGCCACGTCACCCAATCCAACGAGGACGAGGGCTTCGCCCTGGCGGTCGAACGCTATGTCCTGCCGCACGGACCCGCAGCGACGCAGGCGGAAGGCTCTCGCCGTTCCCTCCCATCGAACGTTCGCGATACGTCCGGACGGCTGGACGCGGAGGCGGACGTCCTGGTCGTGTTCGGAATCACGGGCGACTTGGCGAAGAAGATGACTTTTCGTTCGCTCTACCGTCTGGAGCGGCGGCGCATGATCGCTTGTCCGATCATCGGTGTCGCCCGAGACGAGTGGTCGAACGACACGCTCCGCGACCACGCACGACGTGCCATCGTGGACTGTGGCGAGAATCTCGATGAAGAGGTATTCGAGAGGTTGGCGGCCCGCCTGTCGATGGTGTCCGGCGACTACGCCGACCCGGCCACGTACCAGCGGGTCGCCGCGGCGATGGTCGGCCGGAACCGTCCTGTCTTCTACCTCGAGGTCCCACCCTCGCTGTTCGGCCGGGTCGTGGGCGGCCTGGCCACCGCCGGCCTGACCTCGCAGGCGAGGGTGGTCGTCGAGAAGCCGTTCGGCCACGACCTCGCGTCCGCCCGCGAGCTGAACTCCGAACTGCACACACTGCTCGACGAGCGGCAGATCCTTCGCATCGATCACTTCCTGGGCAAGGAGCCGGCCATGGACATCTTGTTCCTCCGGTTCGCCAACTCCATCATCGAGCCTCTGTGGAATCGGGACCGCATTGAGTGCGTCCAGATCACCATGGCCGAGGACTTCGGCGTGGAGGATCGGGGCAGCTTCTACGACCCGGTGGGAGCACTGCGGGATGTCGTGCAGAACCACCTGCTGCAGCTCATCGGATTGATCGCCTCGGAGCCGCCCGTGCGGTCGGACGCCGACGGCCTTCGGGACAAGCGGGTCGAGGTCTTCAGATCCATGCCCGATGCCGATACCACGCACTACGTCCGAGGCCAATACGAGGGTTACCTTTCGGTGCCAGGAGTGGCGAGCGACTCGCAGACGGAGACGTTCGCTGCGCTCAAGCTCGAGATCGACAACTGGCGCTGGTCCGGCGTTCCCTTCTTCATACGAGCGGGCAAGGCTTTGGCCGAGCGCGTCACGGAGGTGCGGGTCATCTTCAAGCGTCCGCCGTACCTGTCGTTGGCTCCCGCGTCGCATCCGCCGTCCAACGAGCTCGTTTTGCGCATCGATCCGAAGCCCGGGGCGGACCTCGCCGTGCAGGCCAAGACTCCGGGCGCGCAGAGCACGAGGACCGTCGATCTGTCACTGATCTTCTCCGAGGAACTCGGGGACTTGCCCGAACCCTATGAACGCCTGCTTGGTGATGCGCTCAGGGGCGATGCCAGCCTCTTCACCCGGGAGGACAGCGTGGAGGAAACCTGGCGGATCGTTCAGCCGTTGCTGGAGGAGCCGCCGCCGGTCGAAACCTACGCCCCCGGCTCATGGGGACCGCCCGCGTCCGAACGGCTGCTGGCGGGATACCCGCGCTGGCGCCGACCTTGGGTCGAGCCCCATTCGGGTCGCTGAGCTTCGGCCGGAGTCGACGAGAGGGGGATGGGCGACCGTCCGGCTCGCCACAAGCCACGAGCCTCTGACCAGGGAGGGAAGAGCGAATAGTGGAACACGTTGCATTTTATCGGGCGCCGTGATACCTTCCCCGCTGCGCTCGCGGCCAACCGGTCGCGGCGACCTCACGGGAGGACGTGCACCCCATGGAGTTCGGGATCTTCAACGCCGCGTGCCTGCTGCCGAAGTATCGAGCCAAGCACGGCGATGCGGCCGAGCACGACCGGATCATGGACGAGGTGGCGTTCATCGTGGCGGCCGACAAGGCCGGCTTCAAATACACGTGGGCGTCGGAGCACCACTTCTTGACCGACTACTCACACCTCTCGGCGTCTGAGTCCTTCCTCGCTTTCGTGGCCGCCAAGACGAGCAGGATCCACATCGGCTCGGGCATCTTCAACATCACGCCCCCGGTCAACCACCCGGCTCGGATCGCAGAGAGGGTGGCCATGCTCGACCATCTCTCGGAGGGTCGCTTCGAATTCGGGACGGGCAGAGGCTCCTCGACGACGGAACAGAAGGGGTTCGGTATCCAAGAGCCCGACATCACCCGCGAGATGGTGGCAGAAACGCTCCCGCAGATCGTCCGCATGTGGAAGGAGGAGGACTACAGCTACGAAGGCAAGTTCTTCTCCATGCCGACCCGCAACGTGCTGCCCAAGCCGTACTCGAAGCCACACCCGCCGATCTGGATGGCGGCCGGTAGCCCGTCCACGTTCGACCTCGCCGCCGAGCTCGGTGTCGGCGTTCTGTGCTTCGGTTTCTCCACGCCTGATCAGCTGACGCCACTCGTGAGCCGGTACAAGGAGAAGGTGCAGGACTGCACGAACCCGGTGGGCGAGTACGTGAACAACAACGTGATGATCACGACCCAGATGATCTGCATGGAGGACGGTGCCAAGGCCCGCAAGACGTTCCTCGACTCGGAGAGCAACTATCACCTGAGCCTCGTCTTCCGCTACCTCGACACCTTCCCCAAGCCGCCCGGACTGCCCGAGTGGCCCGAGATCATCCCGGGCATGACGGCCGAGCAGCTCGATGCGGTGATCGCATCGGGCGACATCGCCATCGGTGACCCCGACGAGGTGTCCAAGGCGATCGAGCGCTACAGCTCGACCGGCGCCGACCAGCTCGCCTTCGGCATGCTGTCGACGTCCATGTCGCGTGAGGACTGTGTGGAGGCCGTCGAGACATTCGGCAAGCACGTGCTCACGAAGTACGACAAGGATCCGGAGTTCAGCACCGTCAAGCAGCGGTTGGCCTCCGCAAGCGCCTCGTAGGCGCCCTCTCCGCCTTCACATCCCAACCGGCCCGGGCCGGTGTCGCGAGCTGGTGCGCCGACCGGCAACGCTCGCCCCATTCACAGGGCCGAACCCGGTCGGTAGGCGTCGCGGTCACTGGAAGGTTTCTGCCTGAGCCACTGTCCAGCGCACTCCTGAGCGGATCCGGCAGTTCCGGGCACGTCAAAGCCGCACCCGGGCGGTGGTGCGTGGCAAGATCCCCGGGGTGAGCCGCTCCATCGACCTCTTCGATGATGCGCCGTGGTCGACAGAAATGCCTGTCGACCACCGGGCCGTTCGTTCACCCCGCTCGGTGCTCGTCGGGTCGCTGGCGCTCGTCCTCCTTCTCATGGCCAGCTTCGCACTGCCCTGGTTCAAAAGTTCCGAGACTCCTGCTTGGACTCCGTTTACGAGCTGGTTGAACCTGGGCTGGGCACCCGGGACGGAGAACTGGGGCTTTCTCGTCTTGGCACTGGCCGCCGTGGTGGCTGTTTCCATCGGGCTGGTGATCCTGTCCGGCAGAACCGCCTGGACGGGATTGGTGTTTCTCGCCGCGACAGCCCTGGCCGTCGTGACGCTCCTCGAAGCCTCTGCTCAGCTTTCTGTGAACCCTGGTCCCAACCTCCATGCCGACTACGGCGCCTGGCTTGGAAGCGCGGCTGCAGTGCTGGCCTGGATCGGGATCTCGGTCGTCGCGGCTCTCAGCTTGCGGGATCTTCTCCGTCGCGACCGCGGCGATGGGACCGAATGAGCCGTTCCCGCACCGCCGCCGACGAAGATGAACTCGCCACAGAACGCCCGGTTTCACGCATGCATCGTGTGGGCGCCCTCGCCGTGGACAATGTGATCATCGGCAGGGTGACGGCGGGCGGGTTCCGGCAGTAGATCGCTAACTAGACTTGATCGATGACTCGGTAATGGCGCCGGACAGATCCGATCCGGCGGCCACACCGGGCACGAGATAACTCAGATCATCGGTGCTCGGCCTTGCCTTCACAGATTGAGGACAAGACTGCCCCCGAACGCCTGGACTGGGGCCTCAGTTAGCGCGACGACTGGTGCTGCCAGATAGCTTTACTCCCCGAGAGTTTCCAGCCAAAGAGGTAGCATTCGCTGCGTCCACGAGGTGCGAAGGGGAGAAGAGAGATGCCTGAGTTCCCTGCGATTACTCACGTGGCGCTAACGGTTACGAGCCTTGAACGGAGTGTGCCTTGGTACAAGGATCTGTTCGGCTCGGACCCAATCCTTGACGAGGACACAGGTCCGTTCCAGCGCGTCGCTTGGCTTACCGGCGGCACAATCGTTGGCGTAACTCAGTTCCCTGACTTGGACAGCACTGAGCCGTTCAACGAGCGGCGGCCGGGGCTTGATCATCTGGCTTTCGGCTGTGCCAACCGCGATGAGTTAAAGGCATGGGAAATCCGTCTGAACGAACTCGGCATCCCCAACGGTGGCATCGTGGACACGCCTAACTACTCGGCATTGTCGTTTCGAGATCCCGACAACATCGCACTTGAGTTCTTCGCACCCCGGGGCTAAGAGCGGCGGAGTATCCGACTGCTTGTAGGCCATCCCCGTCCGCCGGTTCTACAGGTCGCGACGTGCCGGCAGAGCATTGTTGGTTGACACGGCATCTAGAGCCGAAAATCCCCCGCAGCGAGCCGGCGGTCGAGCTCGCGGGCGACCTCGTCCGGTGAGCGATCGCCGACATCCACGCGGTGTCGCTCAGCCACACCGTGGGCCTCGAATTCGGCCCAGAGGTCATCGACCACTTGAACATCAGCGAGAGCGCCGGCGTGCGCCGGCTCGAACCGCCGATCCCGAACTCGCCGCTGCACGACACCGAGCGGCGCGCGGAGCACGGCGTAGTTGAGGAGGATTCCCCGTGAGTCGCCGCTCGCCTCGAACAGGTCGAGCATGAACGGATACAAGATCCCCTCCGCGACGGTGAAGTAGCCGCCTGCGGCGAATGCGGTCACCGCCTCGGCCGCGGCGGTCAGCACCACGCGGTTCTGCCGGTGTGACTCTTTTTTCCAGGGCGCGACGGCGCCGCGGCGAAGCTTGGCGAAGAACCAGTCCACGTCGAGACATACCGACGGTTCGTGGAGATCGGCCACGAGTGGCGACACCGTGGTCTTCCCACAGCCGGGGGAACCGGTCACGAGCAGCAGTGTGCCGACGCCCATGCCCCGCATCATGACAGGCCGCCGATGCCGGGATGGCCCTCTCCGGCCGTCCTGGCCGCCTCAGGGGATGGCGCTGGCCTCAGCGTCGACGATGCGGGTGGCCCAGGTGTAGTCCGGCTTCCCGCTCGGCGAGCGTTGGATGGTCTCGACGACGTGAACCTGTCGCGGCAGCTTGTAACCCGCGATGGTGGCCCGGCAGTGCTCTTGAAGCGACTCGAGCGACGGTGCGTCGTGTCCCGCACGCGGCTGGACGATCGCCGCGACCGTCTGGCCCCACCGCTCGTCCGGCGCACCGCAGACGATGGCGTCCATGACATCGGGGTGCGACCGTACGGCCGATTCCACTTCTTCGGGAAAGATCTTCTCTCCACCGGAGTTGATGACGATGGAGCCACGCCCGAGCAAGGTGATGGAACCGTCCGCCTCCACCGTCGCGAAGTCGCCCGGCATGACGTAGCGGGTGCCGCGTACCTCGATGAAGACCTCCGCCGTCTTCTTCGGATCGTTGTAGTAGCCGAGAGGGATGTCACCGGAGCGGGCGATCTTCCCGATGACGCCCGAACCAGGCTCGACCAAGTCGAAATTCTCGTCGAACACAACGGTCTGACCAAGGAGAGTCACGGTGGGGCCGCTCTTCATCGCCGTGTTTCCTGCCGTGATCACCCTCATCCCGTTGTTCCCGCCCTCCGATGAGCCGACGGCGTCTGTGATCACGATGTTCGGAAGGCGGGCGAAGAACTGGTCCTTGACCGGCGCCGAGAACAACGCCGCCGACGAGACGACCGCGAGAAGCGAGGTCAGCCGGTGCTGGTGTTCGGGGTCCCGGTCCGGATCGTCGAGTGACTCAATCAGGGGCTTGCCCATGGCGTCCCCGGTGATCATCACGGAGTTCACCTGCTCTTCGTCGACGAGCCGCCAGACCTCGTGAGGATCGAATTTGGCCATCAGGACGATCTTGGAGCCTACGAAGCTCTGTCCCATGACGGACCACTGGGTGGCGCCGTGCATCAGGGGAGCGATCGGCAGGTGGGTCATCCCGCCTGTCGCACCCTTCTTGACCATCACGGACGGATCGGTAATCCGCGTGTTGGTGGTCGGATCGGTTCCTCCTCCGAGGGCGTAGAACACGTCCCGGTGGCGCCAGACCACGCCCTTGGGCATGCCGGTCGTCCCACCGGTATACAGGATGTAGAGGTCGTCACCAGACCGAGGACCGAAATCGCGCGTGGCCGACTGGCCCTTCATCGCGTCCTCGTAGTGCACGACATCGTCGCGGGGATCCCCGGCGTCGCTTCCGTCCTCGACGACGATCACGTGGCGCAGCTCGGGAAGTTCTGGGAGCAGCGTTGCAACCAGCGGCGCGAACTCTCGTTGGTGGACCAATGCCTTGAGGTCCGCGTTCGACAGGAGGTATCGCAGCTCCTCTTCCACGTAGCGGTAGTTGATGTTGATCCACACCGCTCGCAACTTGAAGACCGCCCACGCCGTCTCGACCCACTCCACCGAGTTGTAGGAGTAGATCCCGACGTGGTCTCCCGGCCCGATCCCCTGGGCGGCGAGGTGATGGGCCAGCATGTTGGCCCGGGTTTCCATCTCGGCGTAGGTGCGCCGTTCGCCGTTCGCGACCAGGTACTCCCGATCTGGATAGGCGTCGACGGCCGCCTCGAACAGGTCGGCGAGGTTGAATGACATCCCGCCCAGATTAGAACACGTTCTCATTCGGGCGGCAATCGCCGGCTCCGGCTGGAGGTCGGGTTGTCGGAGGGCTTCCCTGGGCGCGGGTGGGGGCGTCGGTGGCGGGTGGGGCCTCCGCCGAGGGTGGCGGCCGGCGGCCGGCGGGTGGCGGCCGACTTCAGTCGAACAGGTCGGGATCACTCCTGACGATCTCGTCCCAGAGAGGCTGGAACGAGAACCAGCCAGATCCGGGCGAAGCCGTGTGCTCGCGGGTATAGCGAGCGCCGTCGGGGTCGATGAGAAGCGGTGTTCCGGCTGCTTCGGCCAGCAGCTGAGCCTGGCACGAGCGCTCCATCGTGATGAACCACCAGGCAGCCTCGTCGACGGTGTGGCCCACCGTGAAGAGACCATGGTTGCGATGGATGGTCGCCTTGTGGGGTCCGAGCGCGCTGGCCAGAGCCTTGGCCGCTGTCTCCTCCAGCACGATTGCACCGCCGCCTTCCTCGCAGACGGTGTGGTCTTCGAAGAACACGCAGGCGTCCTGGGTGATCGGGTCCAAGGGTCTGCCGAGTGCTGACCATGCTTTGCCGTAGACGGAGTGCGCGTGCGCCGCTGCCACGACGTCCGGGCGCGCGGCGTGCACGGCGGAGTGGATCGCGAAGCCGGCGGGATTGACCGGACGGCTTCCTACTACCACCTCTCCGGCGTGACTGACCAAGATGAGGTCCGACACCCTCACGTGCCGGAAGCTCATGCCGAAGGGATTCACCCAGAAGTGGTCGAGGAGCTCAGGATCGCGGGCGGTGATGTGGCCCGCGACCCCCTCTGAGAACCCGAAGCGTCCGAACAGGCGAAGGGCGCCAGCCAGTTTCTGCTTACGGTGGAGTCGCTCCTCCTCGACCGTTGTGAACGTCGGCCGCGACGGCAGGGCGGGTGCTGTCGCATCGGAGCGTGTCCCTGAGGGCTCGGCCATCACCCCATCAAACTATCGTCTCCGAGCATGACTTATCCCACCGCGGAGTCCCGAGTGATGGCCGCATCCGCGGATGCCGTCTGGGCCCTCGTCTCGGACCTCCCCCGGATGGGCGAGTGGTCACCGGAAAACACCGGCGGGACCTGGGTGAAGGGTGCGACCGGTCCTCGGGTCGGGGCGTGCTTCAAAGGCACCAATCGCAACGGATTCCGTCGCTGGTCGACGACCGCAATGGTCGTCTCCTGCGAGCCCGCACGTGCGTTCGAGATCGCGGTCAGTTCGGGTCCGCTCGCAGTGGCCAACTGGCGCTACGAGTTCGAAGAGACCGAGCCGGGATGCCGAGTCACGGAGTCCTGGGTGGATCGCCGTGGGACGTTCACTGTCCTGATGGGCCGGGTACTCGGCGACCACGGCGCCGATCATGCCCGGCAGGAGATGGCGGCAACACTCGCCAATCTCGCGGCCGCAGTCGAATAATTCCCCAGCACCCCGGACGGCCAGATCGGTTCAGGCCTCTGATGCCATCCGGCGCACGACATGGTCGGCGGCGGTTTCGTCACCTGGGCCGTCCCGCCCACGGAGCCGATCTACGACGGCCTCGCGGTGCATCTGATCGACATTTCCTCCGTATTTGAACTTCGCTTCTACGTGGTCGACGGCGATGGAGATCCCGAGAATCGCTCGAAGCCTGGCCGAATGAGCGTCTGCAGGGTCTGCGACCGGGATCTCCGGCTGCAGACTTGCCAGCTGCCGGCGCAGGATCGCGGCCACGCTGCCCGGGGCTTCTCGCTCGTCGTGAACCGTGGCGCGGCCTGCGAGCTGCACCGCGGCGTAGTAGGTGGTCGGGATCCCGAGCAGCGGGTCCTCTTCCGCGATCGCCTTCCAGGCCGATGGAATGAAAGCCCAGTCCCCAGCGACGCTGAGCACCACCCGCGGATTCTCCGCGAGGGCGCTGAAGATCGGGTTCGCCCGCACCAGGTGCAACCAGACGGTGAGGTCCTCGAGGACGAACTGGGTGGGTACGACCACGGGGAGGTCGCGAGTCGCACCGTCACCAGGTGCGACGAGGTGGCCGAATGCATGGGTCTCCACGAAGGTTCGCCACTCCGGTTCCCCCAGGGCGGCATCGACCGAGGCGACGTACATCGCCCGAGGCTCTCAGTTCTGCGCCGGGCCGACCCCGAGCGCTTCCATGGATTCGGCGCGGTGCCGCTTGTAGTCGACCTTGCCGTTGGGAGCCCGGCCGATGGTCGGGACCGAGCGAACCCGCCGGGGCGCCTTGTAGTGGGCCAAGCGCTGCTTCACATGGTCGATGAGCTCGGGCTCCGACGGCAAGGCCGCAGCACCATCGGCCTCGACCACGGCCACCACCTGCTCGCCGTACTTCGGGTCGGGAACGCCGACCACGACAACATCGCGCACGGCCGGGTGGGTCTTGAGAGCCTCCTCCACTTCCTCGGGGAAGATCTTCTCGCCACCTGAGTTGATGCAGACGGATCCTCGGCCCAGAAGGTGGATCGTGGCGTCGGAACCGACCTGAGCGAAATCGCCCGGGATGGAGTAGCGCACGCCCCCGATCTCTTTGAACGTCCGTTCGGATTTCTCCTCGTCCTTGTAGTACCCGAGCGGGTTTCGTCCACCGAGAGCGAGCACCCCGACCTCGTCGGAGCCGGGCTCCACTTCGCGCCCGTCGTCGGTCAGCACCTTCACGTCGGGCCCCAACGTGAACGAAGCGGTCTCGGCGGCGGCGCCGCCACCCGAGACCGACACGCCCATCCCGAGTGCTTCGGACGAACTGAAGGCGTCCACCAAGAAGACGGTGGGAAGGTGGCCCAGCAGGCGTTGCTTTATCGGCTCGCTCCACATTGCGCCTGACGAAACCATCATGGCCAGCGAGCTGAGATCCCAACGCCCGGGGAACTGGTCCAGCGCGGCAATGAGTGGAACCGAGAATGGGTCACCGACGATGACCACACCGTTCACCTTCTCTCTTGCGATCGTGTCGAGCATCTCGATGGGGTCGTACTTACGCGACTCCATGAGGCAGACACGTCCGCCTTCGGTGAGGACGGTGTTGGAGGTGAACGCACCGGTTCCGTGCATCAGCGGGCAGGCGGGCATGAGGGTCACGCTGCCCGGGGATGCCTCCAAGGCTGCACGGACGCCTTCGAGTCCACCGTCGACGTCGTAGTGGCGGACTCCGCCGTCGATGAGCTTGGCGATCAGGTCGTCCTGACGCCACATGACACCTTTTGGCATCCCGGTCGTCCCGCCGGTGTAGAGCATGTAGAGGTCGTCGCCGCTGCGACCCCACGGAGCGCACACGCGTTCTGACGGCCGACTTGGTCGCTTCGTCGTAGGGAGTGGCCCACTCTGGGCAAGGCCCGGACGCGTCATCGACCCAGAGCCAGCCCTTCACCCGGGGTACCCGTTCGAGGATCCGCTCGATGTGCTCCGAAAACGCCCCGTGGAAAACGACGGCCACCGCGTCGGCATTGTCCCAGAGGTAGCTCAACTCGTCGTCTCCGTAGCGGTAGTTGGTGTTCACCGGTACCAGTCCGACCTTCATGGCGGCGAACGAAGTCTGGAGGTACTCGGGACAGTTGTACAGGTACATCGCAACCTTGTCCTGCTTCGCCACGCCGAGATCGAGGAGGAACTGCGCGAGCCCGTCCGCTCCACGATCGAAGTCCCGCCAGGGGACATTTCGGCCGCCCTGGGTGATGGCGATCATTTCGGGTTGAACGTCGGCGACCGTCTCCCAGACGTCGGCGTAGTTCCAGTCCGTCATGGCCTGTTCGCCCTCATCGCTCGTTGTCTTCCCCCGTCGATCTCGTCACCGTCAATCATCCCCGTGACCGTTACCTTCATGCCCGACCACGTCGGTGCCCAACCCAACCAGGGCGTCGCCACCCCGGCTCCCACACATCAGAGCGGCGGTCCAGATGGATGAGGCAGGACGATGAGCCTACGCTGCCGCCGTGGACCTCGGCCTCCCGGGCGAAGACGACCCCCAGCGCAGGCAGGTCCGGGATTGGCTCCGGCGCCACCCCCGCCCCGGCGGGAGGCAGCTCGCTGAGGCGGGATACGTCGTACCGCACTGGGCGACGCCGTACGGCCTCGATGCCGACCCGGTCGCTCAGCTGATCATCGACGAGGAGCTCCGGCGGGCGGGCGTGCACCGACCGGTGAACCCCATCGGGATCGGCTGGGCCGGCCCTACTTTGCTCTACGCCGGCAGCGAGGAGCAGAAGGAGCGCTGGCTCTGGCCCTTGCTCAGCGGGGAAGAATTCTGGTGCCAGCTGTTCTCCGAGCCTGGCGCCGGGTCGGACCTGGCCTCATTGACGACCCGGGCCGAGCGGGACGGTGACCACTACATCGTCAACGGGCAGAAGGTCTGGACCAGCTATGCCCACATCGCGCGCTGGGGGATCCTTCTCGCCCGTACCGACCAGACCGCAACCAAGCATGGCGGGATCAGCTACTTCGTCTGTCCTATGGACGCCGATGGGATCGAGATCCGCCCTCTGGTGGACATGACCGGGGAGCATGCGTTCAACGAAGTGTTCTTCACCGACGTGCGCATCCCGGCGGACCACCTCGTCGGGCCCGAGCACGGGGGTTGGCAGCTTGCCAAGGTGACGCTCGGCAACGAGCGAGTCTCACTCAGCGGCGAAGGCGCACTGTGGGGGATGGGCCCGACGGCCGAGGACCTGGTCGCACTGGTGCGCGGAGCCGGCGGGCTGGACCCCCACGCCGCCGCGCCGGACCGCCACGCCGCCGCTGCCCCGAAAGCCGAACTCCGTGACCGCCTCACGTCCGTCTGGATAGAGAGCCAGATCCTCCGCGTCCTCCGCCTGCGGACCGTCTCGGCCGTCCTCGCCGGCCGTCAACCCGGCGCCGAGGCGTCGGTCCGTAAGGCCATTGCGGACGCTCACGGCCAGCACGTGATGGATGTCGCCCGCGACCTCGCCGGCCCCTACGGCATGCTCGAAGGCACCGGCCCGGTCAGTGGTTGGGCTTCAACTGGGAATGCCGCCCTCGATGACCGATCCGTCGACCAGGCGGCTGACGTCCGCCCTGCACACGACGCGACCTGGTCACGCGGCTTTCTGTTCTCCCCGTCACTCACCGTCGGTGGCGGCACCGCGGAGGTCCAACGCAACATCGTGGCCGAGAAGGTCCTCGGCCTTCCCCGGGATCCCTGATCGCGTCCGCGCGATCGATCCGCAGATTCCAGAAGACCGTCAGATCTCGAGGGGCCCGGCGTGGGCGAAACCTTGGCGCACCCCTTGACCCGCTCTAGCCGTGAGTTCGTCTGGCTCGTAGAGCAGGAGGTACGCGTTCCGGGCGTGGTCGCGCGATCGGTTCTTGAACACCATGGCCAGAGTGGCCGGGTCATCCGATTCGTCTTCGTGGACGAAAACTTCCAGGATCGGGGTGTTCGTCATGAGTTGGGCCGTCATGATGCCGGTCGACGCCTCGTGGGCGCACATCTTGTCGACCTTCTCTCGACCAGGCATCCCGAGGGCGACAACAATCCGACACCCCTCCTCTTCGATCAGCTTCTTTGCCGCCACGGCAAGATCCTTGAACCCTGGCACGGTGCGCCTGGTCGTCACGAAACGAGTTCCGTATCCGGGGCACAGCGACAGCTCGTCGAGGGCCTCGGCGCCCATGTCGTAGCGGGCAAACATCGTGTCTACGACACCGATCAGGTCCATGTCACATTCTCGCGCAGGCACACAGGGCGGAATCAAGCGGTCGAAACATCATCTCGAACGATAGTGGTGGAAGATGCGAAACAGGCACCAGCGCCAGACCACGGTTCGACACAGACGCGGAACGATCCGATATCCAGGGGCGCCGTCAATCCATCGCTGGCCACCTGGTCACGTACAGAGAAGCGATCGCATGTGGCCTGTCTTCCGACGATGCGGCCGCAGAAGCAGAGGTGCCTCGCAGGGCTCAGGGCATCGGTTCAAGGCCCGCAATCACAGAGGCCGACCCAACGGCTTCGTTGTAGCCGGCCGCTCAGGCTACGGCGGGCTGCTGCCAATCGACCACCAGACGACGCAGTTCGCGGCGGTTGGTGACGCCGCACTTGGCGTAGATGTTGCTGAGGTGGTACTCGACAGCCTTGGGGCTGACGAACAGCTCCGCTGCCACTTCTGCGTTGGAGAGCCCACGTCCGACCAGATGGGAAACCTCCATCTCTCGGCTGGTGAGGTCGAGGGTGCCGCGCCGGCGGTCCGACTCGGCGCGCAGCCCGGCGGCGGCCAGCTCGACCTCGGTGTGAGTGAGGAATGGTTCTGCGCTCAGCGCGCCGTAGATGGTGCAGGCGTGGCGAAGGCGCTCCGCGGCCGCCTTACGGTTGCCGAGGCGCCGCAAGAGCCGACCGTGGGCCCGCGCCAGATGGGCGCTGTAGACGGGTGACGCCCCGGTGTCGACCGCCGCGCCGCGCTCGTAGGCCACGTGCGCGCCTTGTGGGTCACCCTGCCGCTCAGCCAGCGCGCCCTCGAACCACGCCAGAGCGGGCTGGAGGAACTCGACGTCGGCGCTCTGCGCCCGGAGGACGGAAAGGACCTCGGCCGCTTCGTCCGTACGACCCGCGTCGAGCAGGCCCTCGACGAGAAGGGGTCGCCAGAGCACCCCGTAGAGGCGGGTCCGCCCGTCGAGGGCATCGTCGTCGCGCCAGGTGTCGAGGGCTTCGGCCATGGCAGCACCGTTGTTCGCCGCCTGTTCGACCAACGCTCGAGCCATGGCGGCGTACAGCCGCTCCTGGCTGTAGTCGATGGTCGCAGCCGCCTCCTCGGCGCGGCCCGCGTGGCGAGCAGCCTCTTCGGCGGCGCCTCGCCCCGCCGAGACGCACGTGGCCGCCAGGTGCAGCATCGGCAGCTCGAACTGGCGGGTGTGGATGCCGGCCGCCGCCCAGGCTTGCTCGGCGGTCAGCAGCGCGTCGTCCCACGCACCCGACAGGTACTGGGCGAGCACCAGGTACACGTAGGCACGCGACCCCAGGGTGAAGCTCCCCCCTGCTGGTGCAGCCGCACCGCCGCCACCAGATCGCGCACAGCGTCGTCGAGAAAGCCAGCCAGCAGGTGGAACACGCCCCGGAAGGCCAGTCCGTCGATGTCCACCACGCCTACCCGGGTGGGGTTCGGGTCGAGATGGTCCAACGCCGCCAGGGCGGCACGCGGGCCCTCGACCTGCGAGGTCCCGATGGCGATCAAGGTACGCGTCTGACTCGTCGCCGCGGGGTCGAGGGTGCCAGGCTCGAGGGCGCGGCGTCCGAAGGCCACCACCTTTTCCCCATCGCCCAGCAGCGTGTAGGTGCCCGACAGCCGATTGCACAGCTGCGCCACCAGCAAAGGGTTGCCTTCGCCGTGCTCGACTGCGTCCAGAGCGCCGCGGTAGCGGCGCTCGGCCTCGCCCAGCTGGCCGGCGGCGAAGGCCATGATGCCGAGCACCAGCTCGCGGAACGGGGACGGCTGCGCGCCCTCGACGACGTCCCGCAACTCGAGGCCGCGGGCTTCGTCCACCAACATGAGGTGGCTCACCGCGGTCAGCAGGCGTCGCTCGCTCTCGTCGCGAGCGGGCGTGACGTCCGCCGCCCACTGCAGGTGGCGCGCCGCCAAGGCCAGCCGCCCGGCCGCCGCCTCGGTGGCGGCATGTGCCTCCAGCGCGGTGGCCAACGCTTCGTCAGGCCGCTCGAGCGCCGCCACCCGGTGGTGCCACGACGCTTCCTCGCCTACCAGTGGGACGGTGGCCGCGTGCAGCCTTCGACGCCGTGCCGCCGGCACGCCGGCGTAGATGGCCTCTCGGAGCAGGGCGTGGCGGAGGGCCACCGGACAGCTCGCTTCCCGGGGCCACCACTCGACCAGCCCCGCCGCCACAGCCGGCTCGAGGGCCTCCGCAGGCGACGCGACACCGGCGGCTTCGCCGACGCGCGCCAGCGCTGTCCGCGTATCGAGGACCGACAGAGTCTCGAGCAGGGCCACGGTGTCGAGGGGGAGGAGCGACAACTGGTCGCCGACGGCCGCAGTCAGCGAAGCGGGCACCGGAAGCGGGCCGTCGACAGGGCGGCCGGCGCCCAAGCCTTCCGCCAGGACCGTCCGCAAATAGAGCGCGTGGCCCCCGGTGGCTTCGTGGAGGGTCCGGGCTGTGGCGTCGTCGAGCGGCCCCGCGCCGAAGGCCTGCGCCAGCTCGGAGACGCCCTCGACGTCCAAACCCCCGAGCGGTATCCGGAGCCGCCGCTCGACGCTGGCGACGAGCCGGTGGGCGGCCGGCCCGAGGGCGTCGGCGTCGCCACGGACCGTCAGGAGCACCAGCACCGGGTCCACCGAGAGGCGCCGGCAGGCGAACGTGAGCGCCTCGAGCGACGGCCGGTCGGACCACTGGAGGTCGTCGACCGCGACAACGACCGGTCCGTCCTCCTCGAGCTCGCCCAGCAGGCCGAGGAGCTGCGCCCCCACCGCCAGCGGCGCCGACGATCCTGCACCACCCGCCAAGAGGGGGAACCGGGCCATCACGGCCCGGTCGACCCGTCGCACCAGCTGTTCGACGATGCTGTACCCGAGGTCAGTCTCGGCGGGG
Organism: uncultured Acidimicrobiaceae bacterium; assembly: GCA_963822265.1. Lineage (GTDB taxonomy): Bacteria > Actinomycetota > Acidimicrobiia > Acidimicrobiales > RAAP-2 > Bog-473. Next base: position 32,436 of record CAWGHA010000040.1, on the reverse strand, counting down.
TCGGACCGCGCTGAAAGCACAGTCAGTCCGCCGGCTTCTGCGATCGCTCGGCGGGCCAGGGCGGTCTTGCCCACGCCGGCCAGGCCCTCGATGGTCACGAGCCACGGCTGGCCCTCCCGCACGTGGGCGACGACGTCGCGCAGGTCGCGCAACTCGTCCACGCGACCCACAAAGACGTCCGAGAGTCCCTCGGACCGCCGCACACCGGTCATGACCCGTTCCCTGCTCCTCGTGACGGAGCCAGCCTACCGCCCGTAGCACGGCCACACGCTGGGGTTTCGCGGCGGGTCGCAGCCGGCCCCGAGGGAATTAGGGGATTCCCCTAGGGAGTGCCGGGCCCCAAACCTTCATCGTGTCCGGTGTTGGAGACAGAGACCGACAGGCAGCAAGGGAAGAGCCCGCGCGGTCGTCGCAATCGGCCTCCGGCAGTCAACAGCACCGACCAAACGAAACCACAAACGAAACGGAGCATCCCATGACCACCACCTTGTCAATCCACGGTGCGGAGCGAGACCGCACGCGCATGCTCGTCATCAGCGCCGTCATAGTCGCCGTCCTCGTGGCGGCCGCTCTGTCCAGTTGGGCGATCGTGTCGTCCCGCTCAGCCAACCCGATCGCGACGCCGGCCCCGGCGACTCACGCCCCGGCACCGGCGCACACGTTGGTGCCTGCCGCCCCGGCGGTGCCCGCCCCGGCGACTCACACCATCCCGGCACCGGCCCACACGGTGGCGCCTGCTGCCCCAGTGACGCCTGCTGCCCCAGTGACGCCCGCCGTCCCGGTCACGCCGTCGTTCGCCGGTGTGCCGACGGCTGCACTAGCCACCATCACCAGCTGGGAGAACGCCAACGGTGGCGTCGGGACATGGCAGATCTCGTCGGCCCAGTCGTCGACCGTGAACCCCGCGTACGTCCTGTTCCATCTGGCGGCCGCTCCTGGTCACGAGGCCACCTTCCAGCCGGGCTACGGATTCGCGCTTAACACCAATGGGTCGTGGACCGTGGCGGCCTACGGGAACGCCGACGTTGGCTGCTCAACCCCCGGCACGACGAGCGCCTCCATGCCCACCGCCGTGCTCGTCGGATTCGGCCTCGCCTGCCCCCCGGCGTGAGGACACACTCGTGACGGCCGGAGCGAGCACTCGTGTGCGGTACCCGCCCGGGCCGCACCCGCAGATTCTCTCTTCCCTCACTTTGCGCCGCACGGCCGGGATCCAAGCGATCTCGGCCGTGCGGCGCGTTGCTGCTCACGGACGCCGGTTCATTTCGCCACGGTCCTCAAGGTGACGAACCCTTTTCCAGACGACTCAGGCGGTGCTTCTGCGAAGTCTCCGGATGGGTCCCACAGTGGAGAGATGAATGCATCCTCGATCAGGGTCGAGCCAGGCGGGATCCGACAACCGACCAGCGGATAGAGATCGCGCGCCGCGACAAAGGGTGCCGCTTTCCGGGATGCGCCTTCAAGGAGTTCACCGATGTTCATCACATCAGACATTGGGTGAAAGGAGGAGAGACCAATCTCGACAACCTCGTGACCTCTGCGATCGTCACCACAAGGCGGTGCACGAGCTCGGATGGTCAGTCGTTGGGAGTCCCAACGATGTGCTGACCTTCATCAGCCCTCACGGTCATGAGATGAAGTCGGTGCCGTCACCTACGTGGCGCCCCGCAACGCCTCGAACGCGAAGTCGGTCAACCACTCGGAGCGCTCAGTCTCAACGCGAATGACCGCTGACCGATGGACGGAGTGACCGAAGGACGGAGTGGCGCAGTGACGGAGGGTTCGCGGTTGGAAAACCACGCAATCCTGTTGCTCACCCTGACCGAATCTCTGGATGATCCCGACAGGTCGCAACCCATCCGGTGGGGCTGACGGCGACCGCCATCCGCCGGCCACATTCATGGCAGAAACGCGGGGGATCGAGGTTGCGCCCGCACCCCGCACACTCTGAGACCGGTCGGCCGCAACCCGTGCAGTGACCGGGGGCTGGAGCGACCTCGGCCACCAGACGAACTAAATCGCAGCTGACAGAGCGCCGATCGGCATTCGAAGATCCTCGAGCATCCGCAGGTCCTCCTCGGGCGCGCGCCCGAGAGTCGTCAGATAGTTGCCGACGATGAGGGCGTTGATGCCGGCGGTCATGCCCATGGCCTGGAGGTCTCGCAGCGTCACCTCGCGCCCGCCGGCGTAGCGAAGGATCACAGAAGGCAGGGCCAGGCGGAACAGGGCGATCCACCTCACGGCGTCCCAGGCTCCCAGGACCTCGCGATCTCCGAGCGGAGTGCCAGGGCGAGGATTGAGAAAATTGATCGGCACCTCCGTCGGCCCCAGCTCTTGCAGCTGGGTCAGCAGCTCAATTCGCTGCTCGACGCTCTCGCCCATGTTGATCAGGGCACCACAACACAGTTCCATGCCGTACTTCTTGACCAGTCGGCACGTCCTGGCACGCTCGTTCCACGTGTGGGTGCTCACGATTGAGGGGAAGAACGAGCGGGCGGTTTCGATGTTGTGGTTGTAGCGGTGGACGCCACCTTCGGCGAGCCTCCGGGCCTGATCCTCTGTGATGATCCCGGCGCTTATGGCCACGCTGAGGCCGGTCTCCTCGCGAATGACCGGGACCAACTCGAGTATCCGCCGCAGGGTCCGTTCATCCGGTCCACGTACTGCGAGGACCAGGCAGAACTCAGAGGCGCCCATGGCCGATGTCTCTCGAGCCGCGGCCATGACCTCCGAGGTGTCGAGGAAGGGTGTGGCCTTGACTGGGGAATCAAAGTGTGAGGATTGGGAACAGAACTGACAATCCTCCGGACAGCCACCGGTCTTGGCTGAGAGGATGCCCTCGATTTCGACCTGAGGCCCACACCACGCCAGACGGACCTGATGAGCGAGGGAAGCGAGAGCCATTACGGCTCCGTCCGGCAGGTAGGCGAGCGCGGTGAGCTCGTCGTGAACAAGGAGGCGCCGCTCGTCGAGAAGTGCACGCTCCGCAGCTGCCATGAGGGCCCGCTGCTCCGACCCGAGGGCCACTTGAGGATCGGGTGCCAGTCGCTCAGAGGAAGGAGCGCGACGGAAGGAGACAGGGCTCGCGGTGGTCACGCGGCCCACCGTAGTGGCAGGGTGTTGGCCTCCGGTACTCGAGCCGTGAGGGGTTGGTGACGCTCCGACCACTCGGCCTGCTCGGCACCGGACTCATTTGGAACGGTTGTGTTGGGAGGAGACGAAGATGGCGTGGGACTTTTCCACCGAGCCAGAGTTCGAATCGAAATTGGAGTGGATGCGCGGTTTCGTTCGAGAAGAAGTGTTCCCGCTCGAGACCCTCGATCTCACATATGAGCAAGTGCGACTGGCCATCCGGCCACTCCAGGATCGGGTTAAGGAGGAGCGACTCTGGGCAGCTCATCTTCCGCCATCGCTCGGTGGGATGGGGTTCGGGCAGGTGAAGCTCGGACTCATGCATGAGATCCTCGGCCAGTCGCCGCTGGCGCCGGTGGTCTTTGGAAACAACGCTCCCGACTCGGGAAACGCAGAGTTGATTGCGGTGGGGATCGAGGCAACCGGCGACGAGGAGCAGAGACGTCAATGGCTCCAACCGTTGCTCGATGGAGATCTCCGCTCGGCCTTCTCCATGACAGAGCCCAATACCGCCGGATCGGACCCGACCCTTCTGTCCACATCGGCGGTGCGCGACGGAGAGGAATGGGTGATCAACGGCCACAAATGGTTCACCAGCAACGGCTCCGTGGCCGACTTCCTGATCGTCATGGCCGTGACCAATCCCGACGTGCACCCGTATTCGGGATCGTCCATGATCATCGTCCCGGTTGATACGCCCGGAGTCGAGATTCTGAGGGACGTCGCCACCATGGAAGATCCCACTACGTCCTACGGCCGATTCGGGAACCACGCCGAGATCAAGTATGTCGACGTGCGAGTGCCAGTCGGGAACATTATTGGCAAGGAAGGAACGGGGTTCGCTCTCGCACAACACCGCTTGGGCCCGGGTCGGATCCATCACTGCATGAGATGGCTGGGACAGTCACGGCGCGCCTTCGACATGCTCTGCGAGCGCGCGGTGTCCCGCTACGCACACGGTTCCTATCTGGCCGAGAAGCAGACCATTCAGAATTGGGTCGCGGATTCCATGGCCGAGATGGCAGCAGCGCGCCTCATGACGCTCCAGGCAGCATGGAAGATGGATATGGAGGGTGCTCCTGCGGCTCGGGTGGAGATCGCAATGATCAAATACTTCGGGGCGAAAGTGCTCTACGACGTGATCGACCGGGCGATCCAGGTCCACGGATCATTGGGCTTCTCCTGCGACTTGCCGTTGGAGTCGATGTACCGGGCGGCGAGGGCGGCGCGCATTTACGACGGGCCTGACGAGGTCCATCGACAAACCGTGGCGCGGCAGGTGCTGAAGGGCTATTCCGCTCACGAGGTGCCCACGGAACACATCCCGACTCGCAAAGCCGAGGCTCAGCGCCGTTTCCGCCATCTGTTGGAGGCACTGACTGCAGACGCCTGAGACTGCCCAACCTGGGACTGCCCGAATGAGGTAACGGGGCTCACAACTTCTCCGACGGGTGGGCATTCGTCAGCGCCGGCGTCCGGGGCCGGCGGTCAAGTGACCTATGGCTCGACCAGGAGGGTCAGGATGAGTGGGGGATCACTCGGAAGAGTGGCAGACCGCCTCGATGTTGTTCCCATCCGGATCCCGGACGAACGCGCCGTAGTAATTCTCATGGTATTCGGGCCATAGCTGCGGCTCGTGGAGCACGGGCGCAGCGATGGCAACGGCGGCATCGAAGAAGGCGCGCACGGCGTTCCGGTTCGGCGCCGCGAACGCGATGTGAGTCTCGCGGAAGCCCTCACCCGTCCGCTGGGGAGCGATCCAGAAGGTCGCGACCGGCGGTACTCCGTAGCCGATTCCGTCACCGAGATCCATCACGCGCTCCCCGCCGAGCGGTGCCAGCACGGCGTCGTAGAAGCTGGCACTCGCGGGGAACTCCGCGCACTGGATCGATACGTGGGAGATCATGCGACAGTTTGGCAGGTAGGCCCTTCACCGTCATGTGATCTCCGAGATCCGAAACCCAGATCCCCTATCACCACGCCCACGCCGGATGCAGTGCCCGACCTACCTCTTCGATGTCGGGCCGCGCCTCGGTTCCACCGGGACTGCTGGCTCGACCGGAACGGCTGCCTTCGGATCAAGTCCCGCCAGGAGGGTGGTGCACACCCGGTCGAAGCCCGCATCTACATCATCGACGAACCCGATGCCGAGCAACTCGAGCGAGACCCAACCGTGCATGGTCGCCCAGATCAGCTGGGCCGTCTCGGTCGGTGAGGCCTCGGCGACGACACCGGCGGCCATAGCGCGCCGGACGGCGCTGACCAGGCTGTCAAAGGCACTGGCGGCGATTTGGATGGCGACGTCGCTCGGCTCGTACCCGGGCACCGCCCTCAAGAACATGATCTGGTACGCCTTCGGATGAGCCAGAGCGAGGGCGCGATAGCGGCGACCGCTTTCGCGCAGAGCCTCGTACGGATCGAGCACCTCGTCGATTGAGGCGAGCGCGTCACGAAGGCGGTTGAAGCCCTGAATGAAGAGGGCGTCAACGATCCCGAACTTGGATTGGAAGTGGTTGTAGACCCCCATGGGGGCCACGCCCGCCTCGGTCGCTATTCGCCGGACGGAGAGCGCGTCCGGCCCTTCCTTCTCGAGGAGCTCGGCCGCAGAAGCGACGAGAAGCGGCTCCATACCGGCGCTGGGAGTCCTGCTCCGACGGCTTTTCGCCATGCCCTCTAGCCTACTATAGAACGTCGTGCTATAACTATAGGACGCCGTACTACAAGAATTCCGGTGACGCCCCGCCCGGCTCCGCTGCAGGGACATCACAGGACGTAACGAGATCCTCACGTAATGAGGGAGGAACTGCCATGGGAACGATCGCAACAACTGTCGCATCTGTCGAAACGGCCTCCACGCCCGGGACCCCCGGAGCCGAGGACATCGAGGACATCGAGGATGCGCAGCGACGGCGCTGGTTGATCCTGCCGGTCCTGTGCCTGTCGGTCTTCCTGGTCGTGGTCGACAACACAATCGTCAACGTGGCGCTTCCGACGCTCAACCGAGAGTTGGGTGCGTCGATCACCGGGCTGCAGTGGATCGTCGACGCATACAGCCTGGCTTTCGCAGGGCTTCTCCTCGCCGGCGGAGGCATCGGCGACCGGCTGGGTCGCAAGGGCACGATGCAAGTCGGCCTCGTGTTCTTCGGGCTCTTCTCTGTCGCCGCCGCGGTGTCCCACTCGACGGGTACCCTGATCGGCGCTCGTGCACTCATGGGTGTCGCGGCTGCGTTCATCTTCCCGGCGAGCCTGGCCATTCTGACGAGCGTTTTCACCGATCCGTCGGAACGTCAGAAGGCGCTCGGCATCTGGGGTGCGACGTCGGGCATCGCCGTCGCGTTCGGCCCTGTGACTGGCGGCGCGTTGCTCCAGCACTTCTGGTACGGCTCGATCTTTCTGGTGAATGTGCCGATCGTGGTCGTCACCCTGATCGCCGGACAAAGATTGATCCCGAGGCTCCCGAAGGTGGCGGCAGGGAAGTTCGACACCAAGGGGGTACTGGTCTCGACGGCCGGTGTCACGAGCCTCGTGCTCGGGATTATCGAAGGACCCCAATGGGGCTGGATGTCCACCGGCACATTGATCTGCTTCGCCATGGCAGCCGTGCTTCTGACGGGCTTTACGATCATGGAGCTCCGCACCGAGCACCCCTTGCTCGATGTCCGGGTCTTCCGGATACCCAGGTTCACCGGTGGGGCCCTCTCCATTTCGGTGGCGTTCTTCTGCCTCTTCGGGTTCATCTTTCTCATCACCCAGTACTTCCAATTCGTGAAGGGCTACTCGACGCTCTCGGCCGGCTTACATACCCTTCCCTTCGCGGTCGTCGCCGCCGTCGCGACTCCTTTGGCCGCGGTCATCGCGCTGAAGCTCGGCACTCGTATTGTCGTGGCGACGGGTTTGTTCTTCATGGCCGCAGGGCTGATTGTCACTGCCTACAACTCCGAGGCGACGACCGAGTACTGGGGGCCGCTCATCCTCGCCATGATCCTGCTCGCGCTCGGGCTGTCCTCCATCACGGCGCCGACGACCGAGGCGGTGATGGGTTCCGTGCCCGACGAGCAGCGCGGTGCGGCGGCCGGCGTGAACAACACGACGAGGGAGCTCGGGGGCACACTGGGAGTCGCCGTTTTCGGGTCGATCTTCGCCTCGTCCTATGGGCCGCGGATCGCCAGCGGCTTCCGGTCGCTCCCGATCCCGCCCGGACCGAAGGCGGCCGCCGGCCAATCCATGGCCGCCGCACTGTCCGTGGTCGATCATGCGCCCGGCGCGGCGCGGCCCTTGCTCGACGCCATCGCGGCCACGGCGTTTCACAGCGGACTTCGAGCCGCTTGCATCGTCGGTGCCGGTGTTGCGGTGCTCGGAGGAGTAGCCGCGTTCCGGCTTCTCCCCGGACGGCAGTCGTCCACGGTGACCGCTTTGGAAACGTCGATCACCCCGCGCTCCGCCCTGGCCGCGACCGGGGCGCCCACGACCGACCGCATCGGCCCGGTCGGCCCGGTCGGCCCGGTCGGCCCGGTCGGCCCGGTCAGCCCGGTCAGCCCGGTCAGCCCGGTCGGCCCGGTTTGCCCCGTCCCCATCGGCCGGCCCTCCGCCACCGGAGCTGTCGGGACTTAGCGGTCACCTTCTCGTCGTGGCCCGATCACCCGGCCTGACCGAAGCCGCCCAGCTTCGACAACCCGATCGCACCACAGGGGTATTGACCAGACCGGTTCCGCTGCTTTGTACTGGAGGCTGAACCGATCAAGAGAGGGGCACAGAATCCATGACATCGATCACACCCGGTACGGGTGACCCTGTCGGTGAAGGCCAGAGTGAACAACATGCCGGAGCGCTGAGTCGGTACGGGCGCCGGGCCCTCGTCCTCGGGGCGGCGGCGGGCGCAGGAGCCGCCATCGTGGGAGGCGCCACGCCGGCCGGTGCTGTCGACGGTGACGATCTTGTGATCGGTGCCGCGAACATAGCAAGTGCCTCGACAACCCTCACGACGACGGCCGGCACGGCTTTCGAAGGGACGACCACGGACTCCGGCAATGGAGGCGTCACGGGCAATGACACCAGTTCATCGGGTGGCGCTGGCATTTACGGGGTGTCGCTCGCCGGTACCGGCGTCATGGGATCCTCGTCCAACGGTACCGGCGTCTTGGGATCCTCGGCCAACGGCACCGGCGTCCAGGGTCACGGGTCCACGACCGGTCAGAGTGGCGTCTCTGGGCTCGACAGCAGTGCTGACGGAGGCTATGGCGTCTACGGGGACTCGAGGAGCGGCATCGGCGTCTACGGGACCCTGGTGTCCGGAGGGAGCGGACTGCTCGGCACCTCGGTCGCCGGAGTGGTCGGAGACTCGTCTGCCTCCGATGGTGTGCTCGGGTTGTCGAGCGGCGCCGACGGTGTCCACGGCGAGACGGTCCACACGGGCTCCAGTGGTACCACCGGTATCGACACGAGTACCGGCGGCGGCCACGGCACCTACGGACGCTCGACAAACGGTATCGGTGTTTACGGCACCGTGGCCGCGGGTCCGAGCGGGCTGCTGGGCACCTCGGTCGCCGGAGTGGTCGGAGACTCGAGCGGTGCCTATGGCGTCCTGGGATTGTCGGCCGGCGACGACGCTGTCCACGGCACTACTTCCGCAGATGGCTTCAGCGGCGTACGGGGGATAGACGAAAGCACCGCGGGTGGTTACGGCGTTTACGGTAGTTCGACCGCGGGCACCGCCCTCAAAGTCGAAGGCATCGCCGAGTTCTCGCGAAGCGGAAGCGTTCCAGTGACCGGAGCATCGGTGGCCGTCACCGGTATCCCCCTCACCTCCACCAGCCTGATCTTCGCGACTCTGCAGGGCCATGAGAAGGGAGTTGCCGTCGCTGGTGTCGTTCCGGATGTGGCAGCCAGTTCTTTCACCATCCATCTCACCAAGGCGGCCGCCGTGTCCCTCGACATCGCCTGGTTCGTCGTCGGGTAACAGCACAGGTCAGGGGTGCGCGCGACCGACGGGGTCGGCCTGGTTGGCCCGGTTGCCCAGTTCCCTGCGCCCAACCGTCCGCCGCGGGAGCCACTCCCTGATCCTCGGCCTTTCGGATCTGACCGTTCTGGAGGTCCGGCGCCAGCATTGGCAAAAGTTGCTGAGCCTGAATGACACTTCGGGCACGCGGCGCCCTAGGCGCCGATGGGGTCGATCCTCAACAGTTCGTTGAACGAGATGCTGTCGTAGAAGGCGGTGCCGTCCACGATCTGTCCGTTGTTCAGGGTCATGATCCGGGCATAGGTATTCACATAGGTGGTGTCGACGACGGTGGTGCCCGCTCCGTCCCAGATCACGATGACGGTCTCCGTCGACGTAGAAACCGCGGATCTTTACTGGGCGGAAGGGATCGCTGATGCTGAAGCGTTGCGCGAAAGGAGTCAGCACCTCGTTCGGAACTCTTGGGCGGTCGAGTATTTGGCCGAGACCGCGGAATGTCCGACAACCTCCCACGTCATGTCCGGCGAGAAGATGCTCGATACGTATCCAGCACCGCTCATCCAGTCGTCCAAGGCCGTCCGGACGACTTCGCCGCTGGTAGGCATCGTGCTCACTCCCTTGTGGTCGGGACTCCGGTGAGCCGGTCGATTTGGAAAGGTGCCACTCGAGAACGTATACGCGAGGGCGAGGGCGAGGGCGAGGGCGAGGGCGAGGGCGAGGGCGAGGTCGTGGGGATCCGGAAAAATGAAAGGGCTACAGGACCCACGCCGCCGCTTTGGTCCGGAAAGGATGCCACCGTGCGCGCGCGTTGCCGAATCGAGCGGCGACCGGACTCTCACGCTCGGCCGCTCGGCCAATACGATTGACGGACGTGGTCGTGCGACGCGAGCTGATGCGGGGTCTCGGGCGGCTGAACGCGACGACCACCGTCCTGCAGCGCGTGCTCGCCTCTCAGATCCGCTCGTTGGTATGTGGGAGGCCGCCGACGTGCAGTGGTGGTGGCGCCGCCCCCGGGCGACCGACGAGCTCGCGCTGCCGGTCTGGTTCGACGAAGTCGGCCCCGTGGCGGCTGCCGGGCTGACGGCCTGGGACGACACTTGGCAAGCAGACGTCTTCGCCGTGCCGTCGATCGTCAAAGAGGAGGACGTCTGGGCCGCGACGTTGGAAGCCACCGCGGGACATCTGGGCGAGGCGCTCCGTGTTCTCGTGCGTGAGGACGACGTGCTGCTGGCGGACCTCGCCAGCCGCAGTGGATTCGCGATGACCGACGAGTTGTCGGGCACCACATGGATGGACGCCGACCATCGCCCGCCGGTCGTCCTGGTCGATGGGTTCGCGGTCGTCGATCGCGTCGAACGCGCGGATCGTCCGCACCCGATGATCGCTCGCAACGGTGAACTGGTCGAGCGTCGACTGGGACAGTGCTCGCTGTACGATCCGACGCTCGATCTGTCGGTTGAGGACGAGGATGGCCGGCCCGCCGGCTACGCGTTGTTCTGGTTCGACCAGACGACGCTGGTCGGGCTCCTCGAACCTATGCGCGTCGCGGACGAATACCAGCGACGCGGCCTGGCCCGCATGTTGCTGACGAGCGGCCTAAATCGGCTCGCACGCAAAGGCGCACGCCGCCTGAAAGTCGGCTTCTCGACCGACGCCGCCCGCAGCCTCTACCTCGATTCCGGCTTCGTTCAGACGTCAGTCGATCGGCTGCTCATTCGACCGGCACTCCACGAAGAGAGCCGGTAGCGACGCGATCGGTCCAGCACAGGAGCCGCCGCCACTCATCGGGCCGCCCGCCCCCGCGCCCGCCGCCTTCAGGCGGCCTTGGATTGGAATACCAGCGGCGCCCGGCTCACACCGGCGATCACGGGGCTGGCGGTGCGCTCGACTTCCCCAGCCGGCGAGATAGTGGCGAAGCGGTCCAAGAGCTCGCCCAAGACGACACGAGCCTCCAGCCGGGCCAACGCGGCCCCGAGGCAGAAGTGCGGCCCGAATCCGAAGCTGACGTGTGGATTGGGCGCACGGTCGACGCGGAACCGGTCGGCATCGGCGCCGAAGACCCCCTCGTCGCGGTTGGCCGAGGCGTAGATCAGCAACACGGGATCGCCCTGGGCGAACGCCTGTCCCCGGATGGTGCAAGGCCGGGTCGCGGTGCGCATGAAGGAGATGACGGGTGTGGTCCACCGGAGCAGCTCCTCGACGGCTACGGGGACGAGCGACCGGTCGGCCCGCAGCGCCGCCCACTGCTCTGGATTGGTTGAGAGCGCCACGAGTCCCGCCGAGATCAGGTTCCGGGTCGTCTCGTTCCCCGCCACGAGCAGCTGGATAAGGAACATCGCCAGCTCGGCCTCGCTCAGCTCGTCATCGCCCCTGGATCGGTCTCCTTCCCGGCCCTCCCCACCCTTCTCGCTGTCCCCACCGCCCACGCCCACGCCGGCGAGCACGGAGACGAGGTCGTCCGCCGGCGCCCGCCGCCGCTCCTCGGCCACACCGATGAGGTACTCCCACATCTCGAGCTGGAGCGCGGACCGCTCCTCCTCGGACCGTTCGGACTCGCCCGGGATCACGGCCTCGGACCACTCGAAGAACCGGGGCCACTGTGCCCCGTCGACTCCCAGGAGCTCGCAGATGACCTGGAGCGGGAACGGGACCGACAGAGACGGCACGACGTCGATGACCTGTCCGCTCTCGATCTGATCGACGAGCACCTGCGCCTTGGCGGCGACGCCGGCCTCCATCAGCCGCACCAGCGAGGGCTTGAATCCCGGCTGGACCAGGCGCCGGTAGCGGGTGTGCTGCGGAGGGTCGGTGTGCATCATCGTGGGTGGGTTGTCGTATGTCGTCCCGATCTCCTCCACGAGGATCCCACTCGATGAGCTGAACCCGATCGGGTCGGCACCGATCGACGACACTTCCGGATGCGTCGTGACGGCCCAGAAACCTCCACCCTCGCGCTCGACCCAACACACCGGTGCTTTCTGCCGCAGCTCGGCGTACAAGGCAAAGGGATCGCCGTCCGAATACAGGTGCGAATCGAGGAGGCGTCCTGCGTCCGCCACCGTCAGCCTGCTCACGCGATCACCCGTTCACACGATCAAGCCGTTCGGGCGGGGGTCACCCTGCGCTTCGAGCATCGCGTAGTAGGCGGCCAGCGTCCCGGGCCCGTCCGAGACGGACTCGACGGATCCGTCCTCGCGCAGGTTGAGCAGCGCACCCTCGATGATGAAGCAGACGTCGGTGTCCTCGGCATTGTCCTCGGGGACGTGCAGGGTGTGGACAGAGTTCGCCGGCTCAAACAGATAGGAGCCTGGCGTGACGTAGAAGTCGTACTCGAGGTAGTGCCATCGGCCCGCCGACGTGAACGCATCGACGGAGCCGGTGTGGCGGTGTGTCTGCAGTTGCACGCCGGGCTTGAAGCGATTGAGGATGACCCAGGTCCCTCGCTGCGAATCGAATCGGACGACTTTCAAAAGTACACCCATGCCGGTGTCGGCCCAGGGTGCGTCCTCGACGCCGACGAGTCGGACGGCGTCGGCTCCATGGACTGGGGTGGTGATGGACATGGTTTCGGCCTCCCAGAGTGGATCGTATGGCTCGGATCGTGGATGGATCGTTCGGATGGATCGTTCGGATGGATCGTTCAGGCGGCGAGAGAAGGGAGACTGGCCAGGACGTTGAGATCGAGCGCGGCCTCGAGAGCAGCGGCGGTCCGCAACACGACCAGATCGCCGTGCTGCGGACCGACGAGCTGGATACCGATCGGCAGTCCCTCGCTGCTCACACCGGCGCACACCGTCGCGGCGGGCGAGCGGGTCATGTTGAACGGGTACGTGAACTGGACCCAGTTCACGGTCGGCTCTCCGTTGACCGGTGCGGTGATTTCGCCGGCGAAGGGTGCCGTGCCCGAGCACGTCGGTGTGACCAGGATCCGGTGCTTCCGGAACAACGATACAAGCTGCAGATTCATGGCGTGGAACCGATCGAGCACCCGGAGGATCTCCACCGCTGTCGTCGACTCGGCCGATGAGGTCAGGCGGCGGAGCAGCGGGTCGACCTCCTCCCAACGTGGATGACCGACGAAGGGTTGCAAGGTGCGAAGCGTGCAGGCCGCCGTGAAGGTGAGGAAATCGCCGACGGGGTCGTCGTCGAAAACGGACTCCAGAACGATGATCTCAGCGCCCAGGGATTCCAGCACCCCGACGGCGCGGTCGCAGGCGGCGCGCACCTCGGCGTCGACGGTGGCGTAACCCAGCGTCGGTGCGTACGCGACCCGCACCGGGACGTGTGGATCGTCGAGTGCGGCCAACCACGACGCCTCGGGCCGGGGCAGCGAGCGCAGGTCGGTGGGATCTGGTCCCACCGATACGTCGAGGGCGAGCGCAACGTCGGCAATGGTGCGGGCCATGGGCCCGTTGGTCGAGAGATCTATCCAGCCGGGCGGGTGCGGACCGCCGGCAGGGACGCGGCCGAGGGACGGCTTCATCCCCGACAGTCCGCAGCAGGCCGACGGGATCCGGATGGAGCCGCCGCCGTCCGACCCGGTCGCCAGCGGCACCATGCCCGCCGCCAGCGCGGCCGCCGTCCCCCCGGACGAACCCCCCGGACCCCTCGACGGGTCGAACGGGTTCCTCGAGGAGCCGAAGAGGGCGTTGGTCGTGTTACCCATCCAGCCGAACTCTGGCGTGTTGGTCTTGCCGACCACGACGCAGCCGGCGGCCCGGAGCCGGGCGACGAACGGGTCGTCCGCCGTCGCCGGCGGGTCGTCGGCGTGGAGCACCGATCCATAGGTGGTGGTGAACCCTTCGGCATTGCTCAAGTCCTTCACGCCGATCGGGATGCCCGCAAGGGCCCCGGGGTCGATGCCGGAGGCGATCTTGGTGTCGACAGCGTCCGCCTCCTCGAGTGCCCGGCTCCCATTCAGGGCGACGAAGGCGTTGTAAGTGCCGTCGAGCGCTTCGATCCGCTCGAGTGCCGCCTGGGTCAGCTCCCGTGCGCTGACCTCCTTCGAGCGGACCGAGCGGACAAGGGCTGACACCGAGGTCGTTCGAAAATCCATGGTGGTCATCGTTCGTCTGTGCTCCTCGGAATGTTTCGGGTAGTCATGGTCCTTGGTCCTTGGTCCTTGGTCCTGGGTCCTGGGTCCCTGGTCCTGGGTCCCTCGTGCCCGGCGTTGTCGTCGTCTCTCGTCCCTATCCAGCGGAGGGAGATAGGCCGGCGACGGCATCGGCCAGGTCGATGCCGATCGGGATGACAGCCGGGGCTGGGATGGTCACGCCGTTGTCCACGTATCGCTGGATATGGGCCCGGCACTCTGCCGGTGACCCGTGCACGACGAGGTCGTCGACCACCTCGTCGGGGATGACCTCGAGCGCCTTCTTGCGATCGCCCTCCGACCAGGCGTCCCACATCGGCTGGAGTGCCGGGCCTCGACCGAGCCAGCGATGGAACTCGGCGTAGGCCTCGACGTTCAAGTAGGCGGTGATCATGCGCCGCCCGACCGACCGTGCGACCTTTGCATCGTCGCAGACGATCACGAAGATGCGGGCGACGATCTCCCGATGCGATCCCGCCGCGGCCTTCTCGACCTCGGCTACCGAGGTGGCGACGTCCGATGCGCTGAGCCAGTTCAGGATCGCGCCGTCCGCCTCCCGGCCCGCGAGGTGCAACATCCCGGGGCGGAGCGCAGCGAGGTAGATAGGCGGGAGTTGCTCGGGAATGCGGGCAAGCCGGAATCCCTTGACCCGAAAGGTGTCGTACTCCTCGGTGACCTTCTCGCCCGTGAATGCCTGGCGCATGAAGCGAAGGGTGTCACGAACGCGGCGGAATTGGTTCTCGAATGCGAGACCGTTCCAATTCGCCACGATCACTTCGGAGGACGCGCCCAATCCACAGGCAAAGTGCCCGGGAGCGGCGTCGGCCATGGCGGCGACGCTCTGCGCCAGGAGCGCCGGCCCTCTCGTGTACGCCGGGGTGATCGCGACGCCGAGGTTCAGCTGCGGCTCCCACGCTGCCGCCAGCGCCAGAGGCGTGAACCCGTCTCCGCCGTCGACCTCGGCCGACCAGAGATCCGTGTACCCGAGCTCGCGCAACCGGGCGAACCAGTCTCGATGCTCGTGGAGGGGGATCCCGTCGAACGGAATCGTGATGCCCGGTCGCGAGGGCGGCCCTGCAGGCCGATCCGATGGTCCCGCTGGATTCATCCGTCGATTGTCGCAGCTCGGGGTCCTGCTCCGCCCGATTGATCCCGCCGCCAGGGTGTCTCAGGCCTGCAGCCGATCCCCGGACGGGTCCCCAGCCACAGCCCGATCCCCGCTCCGGTCCCCGGACGGGTCTCGAGCCTCGGCCCGGTCGTTGTCCGGTGCGCCGCTCCGATCCCCGCCGACCGATCCGCCGGGTCCGACCGATCCGCCGGGTCCGACCGATCCGCCGGGTCCGACCGATCCGACCGATCCGACCGATCCGACCGATCCGACCGATCCGACCGATCCGACCGACCCATCGACCCCGAAGCCCCAGGACCCGTCGGCGTCCGGCTGGAACTCGGCGTCGTCGTAGACCAGCGCCAGCTCGGTTTCCTCCTCGGCCGCGTCGTGCGGAGGCACTGGGATGCCCCAGCGGCGCATTCCCTGCTCCATCCGTCGTATGACCGTCTCAATCACCTCGACACGCCCATACCGCTTGTTCTCAGCCGAGATCACGTCCCAATGGGCGAGAGGCCCGCACGTCAACCGCAGCATGTCGCCCACGGCTTCGTCGTACTCGGCCCGCTTCTCGCGGTTGCGCCAATCCTCCTCGGTCAGCTTCCAGCTCTTCAGCGGATCGTCGCGCACGGCGTACGAACCGGCGCAGCTGCTCCTGGTGTGACATGTGCATCCAGAGCTTGATGACGATCATGCCCTCTTCGGCCAACGTGTGTTCGAAGTCGTTGATCTCCTGGTAGGCCCGTCGCCACTGGACCTCGGTAGCGAGATTCTCGACCCGCTCCACCAGGACGCGGCCGTACCAGCTGCGGTCGAATATGGTCATGCCTCCCCATCCGGGGAGTGGAGGCCAGAACCGCCAGAGAAAGTGGTGCCGGAGCTCGTCGGGTGTCGGGGCAGCGAAGGGCGCGACGTGAACGTGCCGGGGGTCGAGAGGCTCGACGAGCCGCTTGATCGCACCGCCCTTGCCCGCGGCGTCCCAGCCCTCGAAGACGATGCACACCGGAGGCCCGAGCTTGCCGTGATTCAGCTGGCCGCCGTTGATCAGGCGAAGGTGCAACAGGCGGCGTTGCGCCTTTCCTATCCGCTTCCCTTCCTCGTCCTTCGAGAACCTCAGTGACAGGTCGGCGTCCTCCAGACGGGCGTAGTCCCGCTGGCTTCCGTCGCCGTGGGCTCCGTGGTCGTGCCGTCCGCTGTCGTGGGCTCGGTCGTCGTGGTCTCCGCCGTCGTGTTGGCCCCGTTCATGACGGCCGCCGTCCCGATCCCGCTTGCTCACGTTGCCTGTTGTAGTCGATCGGGCGCCTGATGGCAGCCCACCGCCATCTCGCCAAGATCTCCGTCACCTTCGCCGCTCATGGCGATCGGCCGGACCGACACTCCGAGCGCTCCCGCTCCGACGGCATCGACCACCCGCCGCACGAGTCCCTCCACACCCACGATGACGAGCAGTTCACGGTTCTTCAGGTGGCCCACGCGGCCCACTTTGCGTCCGGACGGGTCGAAGATCCCGATCCGTGCCCCGACGTATCGCGCCGAATCGAAGGCCAATGTCGCCATCGCCCGTTGCTGCGGCGACTCCGCCCCCCACGACCCGGCGAGCGAAGCGGGACCGGCGCCGCCCGCTCTGGATTGGGAGCACAGCGCATCGAGCTCATCGACCCCCAGCCACGACTCGTCGTTGTACGAGACCACCAGCAGATCGCACGAGAGGGATCGAACCACCGAAGCCAGGGCCTCGGGCATGGTGCGCTTGGAATTGAAGGCCGATCGAGTGGATGGATCACGGGCGTCCATCCGCTTGCGGGCCACGCCATAGGCCTCGGGCGCATCCCAAGCGACCAGCGTCTCCCACACGTGGTAGTTGGTGAAATACCGATGCTGGTTGTACGGCGGATCCAAGTACGCCAGGTCGAAGTGCCCCAACTCAGGCGCGAGTTCGACCGCGTCGCCGCGAATGGCACGCCCGGCGCCTTCCAACAGGCAGGGCACGCGCAGCTCCAACGGATTGAACGACCGGGGCGCCCACTGCTTCACGTACGCCATCTGCAACCCGGTCGTCGAGTCGACGCGGTCCGCCGCCTCGATGAGGGAGGTCAACAGCAAGGGGAACAGTGGTGAGCCCGCATGCTCCGATTCGATGGCGTCGCGGGCGGCGTCAATCCGAGCGGCGTTCTCCGGTCGGAAGAACCGGGCCTGACGGCTGAACATCTCGTGGACGTAGCCCGGTTTGCCGGGCAGCGAATTGAGGTGATCGACGGCCGCCCGTAGCGCGCCCACGTCGGTGGCGGCGGCATCCGTCTCGACGTAGGTCTGGGCGAACGCGTGCGAGTAGCGGGCGCTGTCGACGGCGGTCACGTGCAGGCCGTGAGCCTTGAAGGCCTGGGCGACGCGGGTGGTGCCCGTGAACATATCGAGGGCCGTCGTGGCCCCGTGGGCGACGGCCACTTCGGCGATCTTGGCCAGGATCGGGACGAGGCGGCGTTTCGATCCGATGTACTTGATCATGGAGTCGATCCGGGTGACGTCATCGAACCGCCACCGGTACCGACGACGTGATGCGGGCCGGCCCGGTCGTCGGTCGTCAGCCGGCGGTCGGTCATGGATGTGGCGGCGCTTGCTGGGTCATCGGGGATCGATCGTCTCGGTCGGGCAACGGACCGCCCTCGGTCCCACCCTACGATGGGCGTCGATGTCATCCGGGGATCATGTGGCCGGAAGGCCCGCGGACGAGTCGCACTGGGTCCGGTGGCACCGCGAATACGAGGACCCAGGGTCGAACCTCACACTGCGCCTGCGGACGGTCCAGCGCATGGTCTCCGAGGTGCTCGACGGGGTGCCGCCGGCCCACTCGGGACCCATCCGGGTGGTCTCGATGTGCGCCGGGCAGGGTCGGGACGTCATCGACGTGGTGTCGACTCATCGGCGACGTGCCGAGGTGTCGGCCATTTTGGTGGAGCTCGACCCGGCGCTCGTCGCCTTCGCCCGGGAGAGGGCAGAATCGGCAGGGGTGGGGCCGTACGTGCAGGTTCAGCACGGGGACGCCTCGTTGTCCCGGTGGTACGAGCCGTACGTCCCCGCAGATCTCGTCCTCGTGTGCGGGGTCTTCGGGAACATCAGTAGGTCGGATATCACGTCGACAATCCAGGCGCTTCGGGGATTCTGCCGGCCGGGGGGACACGTCATCTGGACCCGACACCGGCGCCCGCCGAATGCGACGCCGTCCATCCGTGCCGACTTCGCCGCCGCCGGGTTCGGGGAGGTCGAGTTCGTGGCGCCGGAGTCGACGGTCATGACGGTCGGGCACCACCGCCTCGACGGGCCCACCGCTGCCTTCGATCCCCGCCGGCGTCTCTTCGACTTCGTCGGCGACGGGTTCATGCCGGCGTGACGTGACGAAGGTCGAGCCGGCACCCGGGTGAGTGCAAGGTCATGACGTCATCGGAACCATCCGCGGGAGACGGACGTGGGACCTCGGGAGCCCCCGATCCGGATCCGCCTCGGGCCTCCCCACCCGCGGTCGGGGAAAAGCGCTCCGCCCGCCCGCCTCTTCATCCGATCGAACTCATCATCATGGCGTGGCGGACGCTCAAGGCGGAACCGGGCCGCGTGCTCGTGCCGGCGGTGGTCATTTTCGGGCTCGATGCGATCAACGGCGTCTTCTTCGCCAAGATCGCCACGGATCACCTCGGTCTGGAATCGGTCGCCGGGGTCTTCGTGTTCGGCGCCTCGAGTCTCGGGCTGACCTTCTACAGCGGAATGCTCGAGCGCCTCGTCGGCTCCGTCGAGCGCAATGAACCTCCACAACCGATTCACATTGTGCTGCGCACGCTGCCCTGGGGGCGCTTGATCCTCGCCGAGTTGGTTCTCCTGGTCGTCAGCGCAACGGCAGCAGCGGCGGCGCTTGTTCCGGGCTTGGTGGTGGACACCCTCTTCGCCCTTGTCGGGCCTCTGATCAACCTGCTGGACTGCCGGGTGCCCCAGGCGCTCCGCCGTTCCGTCCAGTTCGTCTGGCCCCATTTCGTCCTGGTCTTCTTGATGATCACGCTGCCGTTGGCGGTCGAGCACGAGCTGCTCATCCTCATCAAAGAGGTGATTCCCCATGAGCGGACGGTCGTCATCTTCCTGACGAGCTTCCTGCTGGGCGACGTGTTCGGAGTCGCCTTGGGGCTGGTGGAGGTGACGCTCGCCGAGCGCCTCGTTCGGGGAGCGCACGGTCCGGGAGAGGACGTACGCTCGGAGGACGTGGAGCTGCCGGAGGATGCGGCCCCGATATGACGGCGAGGGTCAGAGGAGCGGCTTCGACAGTCTCTGCTGAGGTGGAGATCCGCCGAGGGAGGTCATGATGGAAGAGACGATGCATGGAACGACGATGCCCGTGCTGGAACTTTCGCTGCAGCCGGGCGAATCCGTCGTTTCCGAGGCGGGGGAGTTCAGCTGGATGTCCGACTCGGTGGTGTTCGCCACCAATACGGGCGGGGGCATGGGCGGGAAGGGCATCATGGGCGCGGTCAAGCGAGCCGTCTCCGGCGCATCGATGATGATGACGACCTACACCGCCCAGGGGGGACCGGGTTCCATCGCTTTCGCGTCAAAGGTGCCGGGTCACATCTTGCCCATCGACGTCGTACCAGGGAACGAGTTCATGGTGCACCGCCATGGCTTCATGGCGGCCACACCCGGGATCGAGCTCTCCGTTGGCTTTCAGCAATCGATCCGCGGCGGGATCTTCGGAGGCGAGGGGTTGATCCTTCAGAAGATCGGCGGCAGCGGGCGGGCGTTCGTCGAACTTCAGGGAGAGGTGATCATCTACGACCTCGCCGCCGGCCAGTCGTTGCGAGTGCACCCGGGTCATGCCGGTCTCTTCCAGGCCTCGGTGACCTTCTCCGTGCAGAAGGTGCCGGGTATGGCGAATCGTTACATGGGCCAGGACGGGCACCATTTCGCGGTACTGACCGGCCCCGGACGGGTCTGGCTCCAGTCGATGCCGACGCCCATCCTGGCCGGTGCGATTGCGGAGTATCTGCCACGCGACGACGACCACCACGCGGCGGAGGGAGCGGCCGCAGGAATCGGTGGCGCCAAGATCATCGGCGACCTCCTCCGCTAGGCGGTCTGCCCGGGACGTCAGCGTGTGGTTCCCCAGGGACCAGCACCCTGACATACGAGGCACGAGTGCGACCAGACGACATCAGGCTCTCCTTCGACGAAGCGGCCGAGATCTACGACAGGGTGCGTCCCTCGTATCCCTCCGAACTGTTCGACGCCCTCTTCGAGATGCTGCCCACCCAGCCGGAGATCGTCGAGGTCGGTCCGGGAACGGGCCAGGCCACGAAAGATCTCCTGGCCCACGGAGCATCGGTGCTCGCCGTTGAGATCGGTCCGGCGATGGCGGCCAAGTTGCGCTCGAACATCCCTTCGGATCGGCTGCGCGTCGTCCTCGGCGACTTCGAGGTCACCGAAGATCGCGCCCAGTGGGGCTGACGCCGTGTTCTCCGCCACGGCGTACCACTGGGTTTCTCCAGAAGCGCAGACCGACCGGCCGGCGGCGATCCTGCGACCGGGCGGCCTCGTGGCGATCGTCGAGTCGATTCAGGTCGACTCGCCCGTAGATGCGGGATTCTTCGCCGCCGCCCAGCCGATATACGAGCGATACGGGGAGGGCCACACCGGACCTCCGGCACCGACTCGTGGAAGCGTCGATCCGGCGATCCGCGCCGTCTTTGACGCAGATCGTCGTTTCGAATCCATTGCAGTCAGGAGGTACGACTGGGATCAGACGTACAGCGCCTCGGACTACCGAAACCTCATGCTGTCGTATTCGAGCACCCAGATGATGGAGGAGTCCGACCGCGCCGGCCTGCTCGACGATATGGAGTCCTTCATACGGAGGGATTTCGGCGGGGTCGTCACGAGGCCGCTCGTCGTCACGCTCACGACCGCCACTCTCGGTCGACGCTGAACGGCCGGGTCGGCCCGGGCCGGCCCGGGCCGGCCCGCGACCGCTTGACGGGGAGATCTGGCCTCGGCCGGAGGTGTTCAGATCGTGAGGAGCTCGTCTGCCCTGGCCAGCCAGAATTCCACTTCGGCCGGGCTGTTTCGCCGGATCGGCCAGTCGATCAGCCGGACGAACAGGTGTCCAAGGTACGCCTGTGCTCTCAGCTGATTCAGCTGATCGAAGGCCTCGGCAAAGAGCCGGGATCTGACGCCGGGTTCGCACGTGAAAGGCAAACTGGTCAGAGCCAACATGACCAGATCAAACGCAGCGTCGCCAACGATGGCGAAGTCAGTGTCCACCACGGCCGAGAGGCCGTTCGCATCGACGAGAAGGTTGCCTGGGTGAAGGTCCCAGTGGACGACATCGTGGCCGACAAAGTCTTCTACGTCGAGAGAAGCCCCGAACGCTTCGATCCGTTCGATCAGCGACCGCGTGCGTGTGTCGTAACCACGTAGGGACTCATGACGGCAGTATCCGTTCCCACCAACAGCCAGCGTGGTGATGAGGTTCATCGGCCAGCGGATCGGGTCGTGAGGTTCTGCCAATCCGAGCCGGCGCGAATGAAGGTCCAAGAGCTGGTCGACGAGTCGGTGATCGATCGTGGTCGGGGGAGTGCCCGTCATGAACTCTTGGACGATGAAGCGGATCTGGCCGGCATCGACGACGGATTCGGTTGGAACCGGCCAGCCCGCCCGGCAGCGAAGCCGCTCGGAAAGGGGAACGGCCTGGCCCCGGAAGGCTCGGCCATCGATCGTCGTGTCCCACTTCACGACCACCGGGTGCCCATCCGGTCCGATGAACTGGTGAGCTCCGGTTTCGCCTCCACTGAGTTGCCCCACGAGGCGGAAGTGCTTCCCTGTCACCTCCGAGAGGATCGAAGCGGCTGCGTCGGCGCCTAATGCCGCTTCACGCGTCATGCCCTCAGCATTGCATTCGTGCGGCGACTGAGACCCGTGGGTGTCGAGTACGTCGGTTCTGCTACAAAGCTGAGATGAGCTCCAAAGCACCGTCGAGCCAGGCGGAACATACCCGGCTCACCAGGGATGCCTATGACCGGCTGGCGCCGGTGTGGGCATCCACGACCGACGATGGACCGTTCAATGGGCATCTCGAGCGTCCGGCGCTTCGCTCTCTGGTCCCTCGACCGCTCGCCGGAAAGGTCGTGCTCGACGCAGGATGCGGTTCCGGCGCGCAGTGCGAATGGCTGCTGGACGAAGGGGCAGACGTCATAGGGATCGACCTCAGTCCAGCGATGGTGGAGGAGACCAAGCGGCGGTGCGGCGAGAAGGGACGCATCTTCGTGGCCGATCTGGCGGGACCGCTCCCACTGGAGCCAGGGACACTTGACGGGATCACCTGCTCGTTGGCGCTCCACTACCTCAGGGATTGGGATGCGCCTTTGCACTCGTTTCGAACTGCGCTTCGTCCGACGGGATGGCTCGTGCTGTCCCTCGATCACCCGTTCGTTCGTCCACTGCCCTCGCAGAAAGGCGGCTACTTCGACACGGAGCTGGTCAGCGATACATGGCAAAAAGGTCCCGTCGAAGCAACGCAGCACTTTTGGCGCCGACCCCTGTCTGACGTCGTCAAAGCATTCGCCGACGCTGGCTTCGTGATCGATCGAATCGCCGAGGCACAGCCGAGCACCGAAGCCCTCGAGCGCTTCCCGGGAGATCTGGACGACGTCAAAGGGTTTCCGAGCTTCATGGTGTATCGACTTCTGCCACGGTTGAACACGGACTAGCCGGGGTGCTCATGTACGCCGGGAGCATGGCACCATCGACCTGTAGGTTGGCGAGTCGTGGGGAGACCTGGCTAGGGCTTTGGAGGGCTCGATGACAGAGCGACGGATCGGATCCATTCACAGCCACACGTTCTGGGATCGTTCGATCGAACCGGTTCTGCGGGTTGCTGCCGGTACAGAGGTAGAGCTCGAGCTTCTGGACGCCAGCGGCGGTCAGGTCTCCCGCGAGGATGGATCCGATGCGATCGGTCGTCTCGACTTCGCGCGGGTGAATCCATGCACAGGCCCGATTGCCGTCGATGGCGTTGAGCCCGGAGATGGTCTGGTCGTCACCATCCTCGACATCTCGCCGGCACGATGGTCGTGGACAGCCAACATCCCCGGATTCGGCCTCTTGGCCGACGATTTCCCGGATGCTCGACTTTGGATCTCGAAAGTCGACGGCAGTGGGGTGCACACCCCGATCGGGGTCGATCTACCAGCTCGCCCGATGATCGGAACCATTGGAGTCGCTCCAGCAGCGCCCGGGCGATGGCCGATCCTCGTTCCCTCGAGCCACGGCGGAAACATGGACATCTGCCAAATGGGTGCGGGAACGCAGCTCCATCTACCGGTTCTCGTGTCCGGAGCCTTGTTCTCCGCCGGCGACGCCCACGCGCTTCAAGGAGATGGCGAGGTCTGCGGAACCGGAGCAGAGACTGGTTCGACGCTGACGGTGCATCTGGACCGAGCCGACGCTCCGCATGCGGGATCGCCGTGGCTCGTTCATGAGGCCCCTGCGCTCGACACCCGATTCGTGACAACGACCGGCATTGGTCCCGATCTGTTCGATGCGGCCCGCGAAGCCACCCGTCGAGGCGTCGATAGTGTCGTCGCCCGGACATCCCTCGACCCCGTCGACGCCTACCTCCTGCTCAGTCTCATCGCTGACCTCCGGATCTCGGAGATAGTGGATGCACCCAACTGGGTCGTGAGCCTCCACATCCCGGCACGCTTCCTCTGAGGCAAAGTTCGGCCTAGCCGTTGGGCATGGCGCGGCGTTGGGCATGGGGCGGCGTTGGGCATGGCGCGGCGTTCGGCATGGGGCGGCGTTGGGCATCCTGCGCCGTTCACCGAGGATGAGCTCAGTTGAGTCGGCCACCCGAAGAGCAAGCGAGCCGCTCTTGGGCGAAGACAGCTGAATGGTTCGACGGAAGCGGATGCGTTGGGCAGCCGCATTCAGCGCGATTGCGACCGCTTTCTCGTGCGGATTACGTGCCGGGGGCTTGGTGCTCGTGTGCAACGGGGTGCTCGTGTGCAACGGGGTGCTCGTGTGCAACGGGGTGCTCGTGTGCAACGGGGTGCTCGTGTGGCACGGGGTGCTCGTGTGGCACGGGGTGCTTGTGAGACGGTCCGGCGTGGCCTTCCGGACTGGTCGGCGGGGTGACCTCACCGCGGAAACCCAGCACTCTGAGGAAGAAGAGACCAATCCGGTTCGGGCCTCTGCGCAGCTGCGCCGCCTTGGCCTCGGCCTCATGACCATCAGTCACAGGAATTCGGCGTGGTCCCGCGTACCGCACGCGCCTGCTCACGCTCGCATCCTATTTGGACCGTATCGAGCAGCGGGAGAATGGCTGGTCTCCGGGCGCTGCGCCTCAGATCCGCCCCCGCCGTTCCCGACAACTACCGCCCTGGTCACTTCGTCATTGCTCAGCGAGATAGAGCTGCTTGGTCAGCTGGATGTGCCCGAGGTGCTCGCGAGCGTGGCCGTAGTTTCCGACCAACCAGGTCAATCCAGAGCGCACTTCTGAGGCGGGCAGAGTTGGAAGGGCGAAGACCGATGTGAGGCGGTCGGCCTCGACGCGCGGTATCACCGCTGTGACGAGGTCATCGGCTCCGTCGATCAATTCGAGCACCCCATCCATCGTGAGTGTCCTGCCAACGAACTCCGCCTCTCGATCTCGTTCGCAGGGTAGGCCGGCCACACATCGCAGCGTCTCGGCTTCGGAGCCGACGAGGTGGGTGATGACGGTGGAAATTGAGTTCGCACCGCTCGTCGGTATCCAGTTGAGTGCATCGACTCCAAGCCCGTCGATCTCGTCGCGCAGCTGAGCATGGACCTGATGGAGAAGTGCGACGACAACGCCTGTCACACTTTCACCGTCAGACGCCGCAGGAACGGGCACGACCAGAGTCTGCCACTCAGTCCTTTTCTCTTCTGTGGACTACGGCTGGGGCTGGTTCCACTCGATCCAGCCGGCGCCGCTCCTGGCGTCGCCCGTGCGGTATCGAACCAACGCCCTCGGGAACCGACTCGTCCGGCCGTCCTCGTCCCGGAGCAGCACCGGACCGTACGCCAGGGGCTCGACGTCGATCCCGAGCTGGAGCTGTTCCACTTCGCTCCCGACCGGGTTTGTCATGTCCATGGCGGTCAGCTCGATCCGGGCGACCGTCGGGAACCCCTCGGGTCCGAGGTCCTCGGTGACAGACAGCGACGTGATCGTGTGCACGCGTGAACGTCCCTCTGGAGTCGGTGTCTGCACGTAGCCGAAGAAGGCCGGCGAGCCGGGAATGCGGATATCGGCGAGGTGGATCCGGGTGCCGTCGTCCAGACGAGCCGACGACCAGCACCAGCCGAAGGCCCACCAATCGCGAACGCCCCAGGAATGGTCGCGTTGTCCCTGCCCGTCGACGTCGAGCGTACGATCACCGATCGTCACGCTGCCCGCCACCGTGCACGGGATCTCGTACCGAGTGGTGAGGACGTAGTGGTACGGAACGCCGTCGGTCGTCCAGGTCAAGTCGAGGCTGGCCGACGTCGGTTCCCACCCGATGTCCGCATAGGCATCTTCGGGGCGCGAGAACCGTTTGGCCTGCATCCGGGGCACGCGCAGGCGGAACTCCCGGAGCGGCCGGCCGATCTCGATCTCGACGTCCGCGACATCGGAGCTCGAGGCGAGGCCGTTCCCGGCCGGGACGGGAGCCGCATAGTCGACACAGCAGACGCCGCCTACTCCAGGGATCACCACCCAGGCCGTCCACCAGGCCACCTGGCGATTC
Organism: uncultured Acidimicrobiaceae bacterium; assembly: GCA_963822265.1. Taxonomy (GTDB): domain Bacteria; phylum Actinomycetota; class Acidimicrobiia; order Acidimicrobiales; family RAAP-2; genus Bog-473. Next base: position 6,370 of record CAWGHA010000040.1, on the reverse strand, counting down.
GGGTAGAGGCCGAGTCGCAACCAACCTCCCCACAGATCGCTGCTTGCGTCGGCGGGGGCGGAGGCGTGGGTCGGGGTCGGGGGTCGGGCTGGGGGAGATTCCAGGCGGGCCATGATCGCCCGACTGGACGAAGTCGCAGTAGTACGACTCGTTCCACAGCTCGGCGTCGTCGGGCGGGTGGCGCCCCTCGTCGGATGGGTCGACGACGTGTGCCGCCGTCACCGGGCCGGTCCGGGTTCCATGGCGGTCGCGCCCGGAGGGCCTGCGACCTCGACGACGGGATCGTCGCGGTCGTCGAACTCGGTTCGCAGCGCTCGGGACATGACGGCGTGCTGAAAGTAGAGGGTCGTGATGTAGGTGAGCTCCAGCAGTGCTTCGTCATGGAGGTGACGCCTCAGCGCCACGAAGAGCTCGTCGGGTACCCGGCCGTGGCCGTACACGAGGCAATCGGTGTACGCGAGAACGGCGCGCTCGGCCGGGCTGTAGGTTCCGTCGGGGGCGACGGACCAGGCGGGAATGTGTGTGATCTTCTCCTCGGGCATCCCGAGTCCGCGCATCGACTTGGCGTGCTGGGAGAACACGAACTGGCTCCCGGCGGCCCAACCGGCGCGGATCTGGCCGAGCTCGCGCAATTCGGGATCGAGGACCCGGGTGGGGGACTGGTACAAGCCGAATCCCTTGACGCAGTGGTCCAGGATGTCGGGGCTGAGGGCGAAGACGGTCCACCAGTCGCCCGTAGTCCCATCCCAGCGACCTGGCTCGGCAACGGGGTCACGGCCCTCGAAAAGCCATTCGTACATGGTGGTCACGATGGGTGCGGTGGCTTCGTCCTTGGGGACCTGGCGGAGTCGGGGCATCGGCGTGCTCTCGGTGTCGTGTGAGGTGGGTTGTCGGTGAAGGTGGGAGTCGAGGAGGTCAGACCGGACTGGGAGAAACGGGCTCGGACACGTCGATCGGCTCGATGGTTTCGTCCTGATCCGAGCCCGTCGCGTCGCCGGGGACGGTCGAGAAGGCACGAGAAGAGGCCCGAGCGGGGGAGTGCGTGACGTCGGTGTGGTCGAAGTCGCGCATCCAGCAGGCGAACTCGAGGAGGATGCCGTCGGGATCTTGGAAGTAGATGCTCCGGACGTAGACCCCCGAATGCATCTCGTCGCTGATGCCCCACTCGGAGTCGTCGTGGTTGGCGATCTCGGTGCAGTCGATCCCGGCGGCGATGAGCCGATCCCGGTACTCCTCGATCTTCTCGGGCGCAACGTCGAAGGCGACATGGTTCATGGATCCGATGGCGCTGGTCAGGTCGCCCCGGTCGGGGCGGGCTGCTGGTGCGCTCACGCCGGGCACGCCGTCCGGAGCGTTGGGGAACCAGAAGAAGGCGAGGCAGTCGCCGCCGCCGCAGTCGAAGAAGAAGTGTTGTCCCATGCCCGCAGGCAGCTCGATCGTCTTGACCAGCGGCATGCCGAGGACGTTGGTGTAGAAGTCGACCGTGACCTCCATATCCCGGCAGACCAGTGCCAGGTGGTTGATCCCCCGCAACTCGAACCGCTCCGTTGTGCTGGACATCTGGCCCTCCCCGCTGGTTCGTCCCCGACTCGTTCTTCGCCCACTGCCACCGATCGGCCGGCGCTCCGGTTCCACGTGGTCACGGGCTCCTTTGTATCCAGAGAATACGCCCGGACGGAGCCGGGACCGCGGGCCGACCGCCGACGACCGCCGACCGCCACCGACCATCGCCGGGCGCCATCACGACGACGGGCGCCACCACGACGACGGGGGCGGTGGGTGGAAGGGCCACGAGGGCGGTTCGGGCCCGAGCGTCGCTGGTCCCGTCCGAGTGTCGCTGGTCCCGTCCGAGGGCCGCGGTCCGCTCAGGCGAGTCGCCTGGGAAGGATCGGAAGCCCCTTCCCCGATGGTCTGATCGCCGCCCGCCTCGGATTCGGTCGACGCGAAGTCGTGCGCACTACGGTTGCCCTTGCCCAATCCAGAGAGGGCGGAAGATCCGCTCATCGCTCCGACGGATCGAGATGGGGGAGGCGCCCGATGACGTCCACAACGAGGACGCTGACGCCGACCGGGACGGTGCCGCCGCCGCCGCTGCTGCTGACGGGTCCCGCGTCGTGACCGCGAGCGAGCGATGGACGGGCTCGGACGCATTTTTCCGGCTGCTCAACCGGATCCACAAGGGCGTTCTGCGTGTGACGGGTGGTCGCTGGCCCACGGTCCTGTCGGGCATGGCCGCAGTGGAACTCCACACCATCGGTCGCAAGTCCGGGCTGCCACGCTCGTCGATGCTGACATCGCCCATCCACGACGAGTCGCGGGTGGTCCTGGTGGCATCCAAGGGCGGGAACGAACGAAATCCGCAGTGGTACGGCAACCTCAGTGCGAATCCAGACGTCGAGGTGACGATGAACGGGACGACCCGCGCCATGCGAGCCCGCACCGCCTCACCTGAGGAGAAAGCCGAACTGTGGCCACAGATCGTCGCCACGTACAAGAACTACGCCCGGTACCAGGAAGATTCGGGTCGGGACCTCCCGGTGGTGATCTGCGAGCCCCGGCCTTCGTGAGCCGGGTCCGAGAGGATCGGCTCTCTCAGGCCGTGGGCGCACCGGTCCCGCGGTGACGGGCTGACCGGCCGAGAGAGGCCGGGTCCTCCGACGGGGCCGGGTCGGGGCGGGGACGGAGGTGACGGTACGATGCGGCCAATGTCGATGGAGCCGAGTGGGTCTGGGGGCGACGCACTCGATCTCAGCATGGCCGTATCGCAGCTGGCGTCGAACAGCACCGATTTGCGCATCATGCTCAAGCTCCTCGTCTCCCAGCTCTCTGACGCCCTGGGCGACCGCATCACCGTCGAGCGGGCCGGCAGGTTTCGCAAATCCGACGAGATCAAGAACGTACGGATCGTCCTGGGCGACGACACCCTCGAAGCTGCGGTCGACGGCGCCTCGGTGCGCTGCAGCGTCGGCCACTCGTCGGGAGGGATCCGCATCCGAAGTGAACAGGTGTCCATGGACGCGTGGCTCACGCGCCTCCTGTCCACACTCCAGTCGGAGGCCGCGCACAGCGAGCAGACTCGGCTGGCGCTCGAGAACATCATGATCGGAGGAACGTCGTGAGCGACGTCCAGCCCTCGTCTCAACCCGGATCGCGCCCCGTGGAGGACACGGCTCGAGTGGCGCCCGATGCCCAGTCGCCGGGTCCCCCGAGCGACCTTCCGAAGGACGCCGCCCATCGACTCGAGGAGCTCGAGCACGGCCTGTTCACATCGGATCTCTCGGTGAACGAGTTCCTCCTCGTCAAGGAGGCCGGATTCCATCCGCTCGGTTTCGTGATGGGCTCGTCGATCTACCACATCGGGATCCAGACGAGGAGGTGGGGGGAGAGCCAGGAGCTGGCGAAGCTCACCGAGGCCATGTACACGGCGCGGGAACTGGCGATGGGCCGAATGGACGAGGAGGCGCAGGAACTCGGTGCCGATGGAGTCGTCGGCGTGCGCCTCGACGTCAACTACTACGAATGGGGCAACGACTCGGCTGAGTTCATCGCCTTCGGTACCGCCGTGAAGGCCGAGGACGGGAAGTCGTACCGCAACGCGCTCGGCAAGCCGTTCACCTCGGATCTCTCGGGGCAGGACTTCTGGACCCTGATGCAGACGGGCCACGTGCCCCTGGGCCTGGTCATGGGCACGTGCGTGTTCCACATTGCGCACCGCAAGCTCGGCCAGGCACTCGGATCCATGGGTCAGAACGTAGAGCTGCCCAACTTCACCCAAGCGCTCTACGAAGCCAGGGAACTGGCCATGACCCGGATGCAGGACGAGGCGGGCCAACTCGGAGCGAGCGGCATCGTCGGCGTGCGTCTGGAGGAGAAGTCCCATCAATGGGGGTCACACACGATCGAGTTCCTTGCACTGGGTACGGCGGTGGCCAAGGGGAGCGGTGAAGTGACGTTGCCCAAGCCGACGACGATCATTTCGCTCGACAACTGATGTCCCTCTGGAGCTTGAAATGCGTCTGATGCCCGGCTCGCCGGCTCGGCGGATCGGATGATGCCGGAGGGTCCCGGCCCCGGCCACGCTGAAGACGCCGAGGTCCCGGCCGAGGCTGAAGCGTCGGACCTGCCCGAAGCCGCCCTGCGCCGGCTCGGATCGAGCGCCTTCTCCTCGGGGCTCAGCGTGCCGGACTTCGCGGCCTGCCTCGACCTCGGGCTGGAGCCGGTCGCGCTGGTACAGGGCTTCTGCGTCATGCGATGGGGCTGGTACGGCGCGGGCTCTGGATTCGGACGGGGCCTCTCGCCCTACGTCGGAGTCGGAGGTGCACAGGCGCCGGGTGCCTACTCCGAGGTCTACCGATGCCCCCACGGATACGTCTCCGCCGAGCACCGTATGTGGGGCCAGAACCTCGAACAAACGTGGGTCGAGGAAGCCTGGTCGGGCGGATACACGTCCGCCTACACCCGCATGCTCGAGGAAGCCCAGACCCACCATGCTCACGGCATCGTCGGGGTCGTGGACCGCGTGTCGAACATCGCCGACACGGGGACGACCGAGTTCCACTTCCTCGGCACCGCCGTGACCGTACAGGGTGGTCCGCCGCCGTCATCGGGCGTGCCGTGGAGCACCTACCTGGCCGGCCAGCGCCTCATCAAGTCCATCGAGGCCGGCTTCATGCCGGTGGCCGTGGTCGCATCCCTGGCCTCGGTCCGGGTCTGGGCGTACTGCATGACCGAGTACCTGATGGAGGGTTCGTCGGCGTGGGGGGCGGTCCGCCCGCAGATCGTCGAGCAGGTGAGCAGGGCGCACATGGCCGTGCGGCAGTTGGCTCGCAAGCAGGTCCGCCAACAGTTGTCCGGCGACCAGCTGCACGGGGCCCGGATCGACGTCGTGACCCGCGAGCTGTCGCAAGGTGACGAGGTCATCGACTGCACCCTCAGAGGCAACCGAGTGCGCCGGTTCAAAGACTTCGACGAGGTGCCCCTCCCGACGCCGACAGTACGACTCGGATGACTCCCGACCCCGACACCGCCGCTCCACTGCCGCTCGGTGGGATCCGTCCCGAAACCCCGGCGCTCGATCTGCGAGCCGAGATGATCAAAGGTGCGTCGGCGGTCGCTGCACCGGCACCCCCGACGTCGCCGCAAGTCCGGGGGATCACCTCTGACCTCTCCGTCGACGAGAGCCTCCTCCTACACGCCGCCGGATGGGAGCCGCTCGACCTCGTCCCCGGCGTCGCCGTGGTCTCGGTGCCCGCCGGGGTCTGGAACTGGGGCGTCGGCAGCATCAGCCTCGCCTCGGATGCGCACAATGCCGCGGTCGGAGCGGCGGCCGAGCAGCTCCGCTCCGAGTGCAGCAAGGTCCACGGACACGGCGTGGTCGGAGTCCGGGTGGAAGTCGACGTGCGCCCACGGCACATCGCCGTGGAGCTGGTCGGCACGGCCGTCCGCCCGATCGCCGGCGATACCGGCGCCGTCCGACGGCGGGGCGACGACGCGGCCGAGGCCATGCCCTTCATTTCGGACCTGTCGGCACGCGATTTCACCCTGCTCCAGCGCGCCGGCTGGATTCCCGTCGGCCTCGCCTTCGGCGCCAGCTTCATCTACTCACCACGCCGGTCCGCAGGAGCGGCCATGCGACAGAGCACACAGAACGTCGAGCTCACCAACTACACCGAAGCCATGTACTCGGCCCGGGAGGCGGCAATGGAGATGATGCAGCGCTCGGCTCTCCAAGTCGGCGGCCAGGGCGTGGTGGAGGTCAAGGTCACCGAGGGGCCAATGGGGTTCGCCCGCCATGCCGTCGGGTTCACCGCGTGGGGAACCGCGGTCCGCCTCGTGGCCGAGGTGCACCAGTTCGTGGCGCCAAGGCTCGTCCTCCCCCTCGACGACGCCATCGTGACCTTCGAGGCAGAAAGCTTGCGCAGCCCGACCCAGGGCCGAGGTCGAAGCTCGGGCCGCCGATGACCGACCGCTCCCCGCCCGCCACGCCCATGGATTGGCCGGCCTGGGCTCGCACGTTCGAGTCGGTGCAGGGTCCCGAGGACTTCGCGGGCCTGTTCGCGGACGGCGGCACCTTCTGCGATCCGGTGACGCCGGACACCACCGACGTGCGGAAGGTCGCCCGTGACACCGACGCCATCTTCCCGGATTGGTCCCAGACGGTCGATCGGATTCGCGGAGGACCCGACTGGGCCGTCTTCGAATGGACCGGGACGGGCACCTTCGACGCCGGCGACGGCCGGACGGCTCGGATCGTGATGCAGGGTGCAACCGTGATAGAAGTCGACGCCGAGGGGAAGGTCACCCGTTGGCGCGATTACCTCGACACGAACGAGCCGGCGCAGCAGATCCGTAAGGCCCTCGAGGACGGCCC
>CAWGHA010000039.1:0-26491 GCA_963822265.1 uncultured Acidimicrobiaceae bacterium | reverse complement strand
CCGCTTGGGGCAAAAGGGCGGGCACAGTGGCACCGAGTCCCCCCTCGACCAGCGCCGGAGCGCAGGCAACTCGGGCCGAGCGAGAGGATAGGCGCGGGACGCCGCGGAATTGCTGGCGGCCGTCGAGGCGGACGAATCGGGTCGACGAAGCCCGCCTCGCCGGTTCGTGGCCCGCCTCGCCGGTCCACGGCTCACCTCCACAGTCGCGGGCCGGCTCGCCGGTCGACGGCTCACCTCCACAGTGCGCTCACGTGGCCGAACCGGGGTTCGCGAGGGCGGCCCGGAGTTCCTGTTCCAGGTCCGGTCGGTCCCACATGTCCTCGAGCATCGACTGCAGAGTGGGGTGTTGCTGCTCCACGTACTCCATCAGGTTGTCGACACCGGGGACGAGCCGGTTGACGACGGCTGCGACCCGCTCCCAGGTTTCGGGATCGGACCGGAGGATGAAGAGCGGCGTATCGAGCGCAGGGCGGTCCGCTGAGCCGGCCGAAGGCGCGTACTCCGACCCGTCGCGCCGGCCTCCACCACGGCGACCAGCCCGTCGGGGTGTCCCGGCAGGACCACGTCCGCCGTCACGCCCGGCGGGATCTCGACCCGGACGGAGTGTTGGTCCTCCGACGCGCCCACGCCACCTCGATCCGCCCGCGGACGGTGTCGTGCGCCGTGCGCGCCCACGAGAGCCCGCCGCCGGGCTGCGGCGCGATGCGGCACCTGCGGTACCCCGGTTCGAGCGGTTCGATGCCGCCGACGACCCGGTGCAGCCAGTCGGCGACGGCGCCGAGCGCGTAGTGGTTGAGCGAGGTCATGCCGGTGGAGTTGAGCGTGCCGTCGGGGAGGACGGAGTCCCAGCGCTCCCAGATCGTCGTCGCGCCCATGGTGAGTGGGTACAGGAAGGAGGGCGGCGTCGTCCGCGTCAGGACGTGGTACACGACGTCGACGTGTCCGGTGCGGCTGAGCGCAGGCAGCAACCACGGGGTCCCGGCGAAGCCCGTCCCGATGTGGCAGCCCGCCTTGGCCGTGAGCTCGACCAGCCGGCCGGCAGCGTGTTGCTCCTGCTCGGGACTGAGCAGTCCGAAGCAGATGGCCAGCGAATAGGCGGTCTGCGTCTCGTTGGCCAGCCGGCCCGACGGTGTCACCCACTCGCGACCGAACGCGGCCCTGACCCGCACCCCCAGCGCGGCGCACCACTCCTCGTCCTCCCCGTGGCCGAGGACCCGGGCGGCCGAGCACAGCTGATCCAGCGTGCGGCAGAGGTACGCGGTGGCCACCAATCCGGTCTCGGTCTTGGCCTGGCGAGGATTGCCCGGCGGGGAGTCCGGATCGAGCCAGTCGCCGAATTGGAAGCCCCGGGTCCACGCGCCGCTCTCGTCGAGCAGCGGCACCACGGACTCGACGAAGGCCTTCATGGACGGGTACTGGCGGCGGAGCGCGTTCAGGTCGCCGTACTCGACGAACAGGGTCCACGGCAGGCTGACGGCGACGTCTCCCCAGAGCGCAGTCGGGGTCGAGGGGAGCAAGCTAGTCACGTCGGGGACCACCATCGGCACCGAACCCTGCTCCTGCTGCTCGGCCGCCAGGTCCTCGAGCCAGGACTCGAGGAAGCTCCGCACGTCGTAGAGGAACGCGGCGGTCGGGCCGAACGCGTTGATGTCGCCCGTCCACCCGAGCCGCTCGTCGCGCTGGGGACAGTCCGTGGGGAGGCCGACCGCGTTGCCCCGGAACGACCAGACCACGTTGGCGTGCAACTGGTTCAGCCGCTCGTCCGACGTCTCGAACCAGCCGGTCCTCTCCATGTCGGTGTGCACGACCACGGCGGTCAGGGAGTCGGGTGTGACGACGCCGGGCCAGCCCTCGACCACGGCGTAGCGGAACCCGTGGAAGGTGAAGGCCGGCTCCCATGTCTCCGGGCCTCCGCCGCGGAGGATGTAGCGGTCGGTGGCGAGGGCCGTGCGGTTCGTCTCGAACTCGGGCTCCCCGCCCACCAGCAGCTCGCAGTGGCGGAGGGTCACCTCGGTTCCCGCCGGGCCCGCGACCGTGAGCCGCACCCATCCGCTCAGCACCTGGCCGAAGTCGACCACAGTCGCGCCGGCGGGCGACGTGAAGACGCGGCTCGCCGGCAGCTCCTGCGTGCGCCGGATAGGAGGCGCAACGCGCGGCTTCAGGGTGCCGAGGTCCCACTCGACCAGCTGCACGGGCCCCCATCCCGTGTCGTCGAAGCCCGGGGCAGCCCAGCCGTCGGGTGCGAGCCGGGCGTCGTAGGTCTCGCCGTCGTAAATGCCGTCCTCGAGCCACGCCCCGGTCGAGGTCCGCCAGCGCTCGTCGCTGCACACGAGCTCTCTCCGGTCGCCGTAGTCGAGCTCGAGCTCCACGAACGCGGCGGGCCGGTCCGACCACAGCACGCGCATGCCCGCGAACCCGATCCGGCCCACGGCCCAGCCCTCGCCGACGACGGCGCCGACGGCGTTGCGACCCTCGGCCACCGACGACGTCACGTCGTGTGAGCTCACGATGATGCGGTGGCGGTAGGAGGTCCACCCGGGGCAGAGGACCTCGTCGCCCACCTGCGCCCCGTTGAGGGAGACGTCGACCACCCCGAGCGCGCTGACATGCAGCCGCGCCTGGCGCAGCCCCGCCCCCACCTCGAACTCGCGCCGGAAGTACGGGGCGGGTCCCGGCCGCTCGCTGTGGCTCTGCGGTCCGGCCACGAACGACACGTGCCACTCACTCGGAACCTCGACGGCGGTGGGCATGGGGTCGACCGGGTTGATCCGGCTATCCCGCTCCGCCGTCGGGAGCAGCCGGCGACACCGCCGTCAGAGGTGTGGCCGCGCCCGCCTCACCTGCCGTCCCCACCTTCCCCGCCGGCTCGGACGATCCCGGCCGGGCCGGGTCCGCGGGCGTCGTCCCTCCACTGCGCACGATCGCCCGCTCGTCGGTGCCCAGATAGCTGGCGACGACCCTGGGGTCGTTTCGGACCTGCTCGGGTTCGCCTTCGGCGATGACCTGTCCCGTCTCGAGGCAATAGACCCGGTCCGAGACCCCCATGATCAGCGGCATGTCGTGTTCGATCAGGAGCACCGAGGCGCGGAGCTCTTTCTTGATGGTCACGATCAGGGGGCCGAAGGCCTCGGTCTCACGCTGGGCCAGGCCCGCCGTCGGCTCGTCGAGGCACAGGACCTTGGCCTCGATGGCGAGCAGGCCGGCGAGCTCGACGACCCGCCGCGTCCCGGTCGAAAGGTCGCTGACGTAGTGATCCCGGTAGACCGACAGGCCGAGGAAGTCGACCAGCTCGGCCGCCGCGGCGTGCGCAGCCTTGTTGTGCCGCCGGGCCCGGGGCAGTCCGAGCGCGGTGGAGAGCATGCCCGAGCGTCCTTTCGCCTCGAGTGCGATGAGGAGCGTCTCGTTCACCGTGAGCTCGGGGAACAGCGTGGCGGCCTGGAACGTGCGGCCGAGGCCGAGCGACGCCCGATGGCCGGGTGACCGCTGCGACACGTCCTCGCCCAGGAGGTGGACGGAACCGGTGGACGAGACGAAACCTCCCACGGCGTTCATCAGCGTCGACTTCCCCGCGCCGTTGGCGCCGATGAGCCCGACGATCTCGCCGTCGTCGACGTGCAGCGTCGCACCGTTCACCGCGGCGATGCCCCCGAAGTGGACGCTCAGCTCCGAGACCGACAGCACCGGCTCGGGCGAATGGTCCGGCGATGCCGTCGCCATCGCCGGCTCCGGCTCCGGCTCCGGCTCCGGCTCCTCCACATGGGGTCGCACGGCCACGGGCGCGGCCGTTGGCGCGGGCGCGCTCTCGGGGGCCGGTTGCTTCCCCATGCGCCGCTCGGCCCAGGCCAGGATGGCGTCGCGCACCCCGTAGGTGACCTGGTTCAGGCCGCGCGGGAAGTAGAGCAGGACGACCAGCAGCCCGATACTCGATGTCAGGAGCCCGACGAGGGCGTTGTTGGGGGCGATGGCGGGGATGCCGATGACGAAGATGGCCCCGATCAGCGCGCCCGAGACCGAGCCCATGCCCCCGATCACCACCATGGCGACGAGGTTGAGCGAGTCGTTGACCAAGAAGAAGCTCTCGGTGAAGGCGATGTTGGCGAACGCACCGGCGAGGAGCGCGCCGCCGAGGCCCGCCAGCGCGCCGGCGAGCGAGAACGCCTGCAGCTTCACGCGCACGGTCGGCACGGTGTACGCAGCGGCCGCGGTCTCGTTGTCGCGCACCGCCTTGATCCTGCGTCCCACGCCGCTGTCGCGGAAGCGGCTCAACACCACGATGACCAGGCCCAGCACGGCGAGGACGACGTAGTAGTAGGCGAGCTGGCCGTTGAAGGTGATGAACCACAGGCGGCCGGGTGGGAAGGGGACGTTGGCCCCGTCGGGCGAGTCCCCCGAGAAGAAGGGCAGGAAGTAGAAGTACTGCTGGGCCGTCAGCGCGAAAACGAAGGTGACGACGGCGAGATACAGGCCGCGGACCCGCAGCGACCCGATGCCGATGCCCAACGCGAGCAGCGCGGAGGCCACCGTCGTGGTGGCGATGGCCACCCAGAAATTCACGCCGTCGTTGACCAGGCGTGCCGCGAACAGAGCCGCGAGACCGGCGAAGGCCATCTGTCCGAGCGAGAGCTGGCCCAGCCAGCCGGTGAGCACGGTGAGCGACGAGGCGCAGATGGCGAAGGCGAGCACCGCCGTGTAGAGCTGCTGGCGCGACGGCTCGGTCACCACGAGCGGCAGGAGGACGGCGAACAGGCCGAGGAGCAGGATCCCGCCCTTGTCGATGTTGCGGGCCCACCAAATGGAGCGCAGGCGGGCAGGGATCGGGTTGGCCCTCGGCGAGAACGCGAAGACCTGGGAGTCCTCACCCTCCCGCTTGGCGAATACGACCGCCACGAACACGGCGATGAAGAGCAGCAGGTCGGTGATGCCGGGTACCGCGAGGAAGTTGTACGTGAGCACGCTCTGAATCACGCCGATGGCCACGGCGGCGAGCACCGCCACGCGGAACGAGCGCATCCCCGCGATCACCGCGGCGGCGAGGGCCTCGGAGAGCGTCTGCGGACCCAGCGTCGCCAGGCCGGCCGCCGTCGACGACTCCCCGGCGATGAGGACGACCGAGAGGGTGGAGAGGGCGGCGGCGAGCGCCCACACCATGGTGGAGACCATCTTCGGCGAGATGGCCGACAGCCGCGCCAGCGAGGGGTTCGACGCGCAGGCCTTCACCGTCTTGCCGATCAGGGTGCGGTCGAGGAACCAGATGAGGGCGAGCACGGCGACGGGGACGAGGACGAGCACCGCGACGTCCGCCCCGCGCACGCTCACGCCGGCGATGGTCCAGGCGCCGTTGAACGCGCTGGGGTAATGGGCGCTGGCGTCGCCCGGCTCCGGGATCTCTATGGAGATGGCCTGGGCCAGGCCGGCGATGCCGATCGTCGCCACCAGCACGACCACGCGCGGCGCGTTCTTCAACCGCCGGATGACGGTCATTTCGACCGCGGCCCCGAAGACCAGGCCGATGATCAGCGCGATGACGAGGGCTATCCAGAAGGGGACCCCGTACTGGAGCACCAGCAGGGAGAGCGTCACCGCCCCGACGACACCGATGTTGCCCACGGCGAAGTTGATGATCCTCGTCGCCCGGTAGACGAGGACGACGCCCACCGCGATCACTGCGATGGCGAGGCCCTGGACGACGCCGTCGTAGACGATCTGCGAGTTGAGCCAGCCCACCGCCAGCATCAGGCGGTGACCTCCCCGCCCAGGAACACGGCGCGGGCCAGGTCGTCGCGTTCCATGAGGTCGGCGATGGCGCCCTCGAAGCGCACCTGCCCCTTCTCCATGAAGACGGCACGGTCGGCGATGGCGGCGGCGACGTTGAGGGACTGCTCCACCACGATCATCGTCACGCCTTCGGCCTTGAGCCGCTCGACCACCTCAATGAGCTCCTGCACGACGATGGGGGCGAGCCCGAGGGAGAGCTCGTCGATCATGAGCACCTGCGGGTCGTGCAGCAAGGCGATGGCGAGGGCCAGCATCTGCTGCTGTCCGCCCGAGAGCGTGTCGGCGCGGCGGTTCCTCGCCGACTCGAGGGCGGGGAACATGGCCAGGACCCGCTCCATGCGCCGGCGCATCTCGGCCCGGTCCCCCCGGTAGGCGAAGCCGCCCATCTCCAGGTTCTCGTAGATGGTCATCTCCCCGAAGACGCCCCGGCCTCCGGGGAGGAGGTGGATCCCGAGGCGCGACCGCTGCTCGGGGGTGGCGTAGGTGACCGTCCGGCCGTTCAGGCGTACGACGCCGCGGTCGGCGGTCACGAGCCCGGCCGCCACCTTGAGCGCGGTCGACTTCCCTGCGCCGTTGGTGCCGAGCAGCGCCAGGACCTCGCCGCGCCGCACCTCGAAGGCCACGTTGAAGAGGACCTGGACGTGCCCGTAGCTGAAGTCCACGTTGTTGAGCTGGAGCACGGGGATGGACTCGGGGTCCGCCGCCTGGCGCTCGTGCTCCTCCTGCTCCTCTTGGAGCTCGAGGACGACGAGGGAGAGGTCGTTGCGGATGAAGCGGGAGCCACGGATGATCATGAAGCCGCCGATGATCGTGGTGGGGATCATGACGATGAGCACGGCGGCTCGCGGTCCGAAGGCCTGGTCCAGGCCGGCCGAGAGGACGGCACCGCCGGTGGCCCCGAAGAAGAAGAGGTAGATGGCGCCGACCGCGCCGGTGAGGCCCCGCAGGTGGTACGGCGCGACCGAGGTGAGGACCGGCCCGACCATGGAGAACGCGCTCAGGGTGAGCACGGTCACCATGACGCTGAACACGGCCCAGAGGACGGCGTCGGGCATGAAGTACTGAATCGGCACCAACACCGCCACGGGCAAGATGATCTTCCCGATGAGAGCGAGCGCCTGCGCCGGGTCCCGGCGGTAGAGCTTGTCGTAGTAGCGCCCCACGAAGGGCAACGCCACCAGCACTCCCAGGCTCCCGATGGTGCCGATCAACCCGCGGCGGAAGGCGTCGAGACCGTACTGCTGCTTCAAGAAGAGGTTCCCGAGCACCGGTGCGGTGAACAGCCCGAAGCCCATGGCCGAGAAGGCGATCAGGCACATCTTCAGGGTGCGGATCTTCAGGATGCGGGCGAACGCAGCCTCGAGCGAGGGCGGCACCGGCTGGGTGTTCCCGACGACCTCACCGAGCACGTCGAGCTTCTCGTGCTGGCCGCGCGGAGGCTCCCGCAGGCGGAACGCGATGACGGCGACCACGACGATCGGCACGGCCAGGATGTAGAACGCCCAGCGCCATCCGTTGGGCCCCCCGACCACGGTGGCGATCGTGCCGACCAGGATCGGGCTGAGCGCGGTGGCGATGCCGGTGGCGACGCCCATGCCGGCATAGATGCGGCCCCGCATGCTGATCGGGTAGGTGTCGGCCAGGAGGGACCCGTGCACGCTCTGCGTGGACGCCTGGGACACCCCGGCCCCGAAACGGGCGCAGAAGAACAGGAAGATGTTGGTCGCCAGCCCCGAGAGGAAGACCATGATGCCGAAGAAGAAGGTGGCGCAGGCGATGATGGGGGCGCGGCGGAACCGGTCGGCCATCCAGCCCATGGGCAGGATCCCCAGCACCAAGAATGCGCTCGAGATGCCGGCCACGAACACGATGACGCCCGAGCTCACCCGGAACGACGACTGGATGTTGGGCGCGAGCACGCTCAGACCGGAGCTCTGGAGGTTGTCCAGCGCGACGATGAGAGCCAGGATCACGAAGGTCGAAGTGCCCGCCTTGCGCAGGCCCTCGCGCAGGGTCGTCCTCTCCTCCCGCGTCCCCGGCAGGAGGTCCTCGGGAAAGAGCACCTCCTCCTGCGCCTTGGACGCGCTCGAGACGCTCCTGGGCGGTGTCGGCGAGGAGCCGGGCCAGCTCGGCCGGGCTCTCGCCCGAAGGGGCCGCCGGGCCGGGCGCCGCGGGAGCGGAAGGCTCGCTCACGTCGTCCCCGACCCGGATGATCCCGGTCGCTGTCCCCGGCCCCCCGATGGATTCATCGGGGGGATGCTACGCCCGAATACCTGGCCGTCATCAGAATTCTCGACCGCACCCCGGCCCGGGCCGGGACACCTACGAGGTGGCCGACTTGGAGGAGAACACCAGGAGGTGCGTGCTCGGGTCGTAATGCCCGACATAGACCGGTCCCAGCGCGTAGGGCTGCCCGGGGGCGAACGACACGGGGCCGCCCGACTCGGGGATGGTGAAGTTCTCGAGCGACTCTCCGGCGTGGGTGAAGCTCTGCACCGTGAGGTTCTTGCCGGCGGACTTGGCGATGACCTCGAAGAGCGCCAGGGTCTCGCACGCGCCCTCCGGCGACACGTAGCTATGGTCGGAGCTGTTGGCGCTGGGGTCGTACGGCGTGATCGTGTCCGACGGGTAGGCCTTGTGGATGATCGCCACGCATTTCTGCACGCCCGGGTCCCGCCAGACTTGGAGCCCCGTGGGCCCGGGCGCGGACGTCACCAACTTCGCCAGGTACGGGGCCGCGGAGACGGCCGAGCCGACATACCCCGCGAGTGCGGATTCGCTCGTCGCCACCCAGTTCGGGTTGTAGCCGATCTGGTTACCAGAGAGCCCCTGGGGCCAACCGGCCGATCCCTGGCCGACGGCCACTACCTCGTTCACGCCGGCGTTCTGGAACCGCTGCGCGACCACCGAGAAGATCTGGTTGACGGCGGTCTGGTCGGTCGCCGGCGCAGTATTGACGCCGACCTGCGCGACGTCGACGTGCAGCTTCTGGAGCGCCGACTTCACGACGGCAATTTCGGGTTGGTCAGCGGTCGTGCCGTAGATCCCGACCTTTTTGCCTTTGAAGACGCCCTCTTTGTCGAAGACCGAAAGCTGGAGCGGGTCGTAGGCAGAGGGCGGAGCCGAGAGAGTGAAGTTCGGAGCCGACCCCGGGGGCAGAGATCCCTGGAACTGGGAGTTGATCGTCGGCGTGTGGTGCTGCTCCAGGTAACAGTCGGGCGACAGGGGCGCGAGAGCGACGAAGACCTTGTCGTCCTCGGTCAGCTGCGTGCACGCCGTGGCAGCCGGGGCCGTTGCCGTCGGGTTCACGGCGACGAGGTAGGGAACGATCTTGCGCCCGTCGATCCCTCCGTGGGCGTTGACGTAGGCGATCAGCGCGTTGTAGGCGTCCGGGAAGCTTCCCTGGTTGAGTTTGACTCCGACGGAAGCCAGGCTGGCCAGGTCGACGTACGGGATACCGACGCGGACGGTGGTCGCCGTGACACCGGGGGTCGGCGGCGAGCCGGCGTCTGCGTTCGGTGCCGCGAGCGCCACGGATGTGAGAACGATTGCAACAACGACAGTGGCGCTCCCGAGAATTCTCCGCATGGCTCTTGCATCCTCCCTGCGTCGCACCCGACCGGTCTGGCCCGGTTCGGGGCCGGGCTGCTCAACTCGTGACCGGTACCTCGCGCAGAGACCGTCGATCCGGGCGTCGCCCCGGCAAGTGTGGCACATGCGGCCGGTCTGTGCAAAGCTTTGCATTACATCGTGTTGAACGACGATCGACTCCTGCCCGCTGATCCAAGCACCCGGATGATCGCCCGGCGCCTGTACGAGGGCACGCGGGCGCTGCCCATCGTGAGCCCGCACGGTCACTGCGACCCGGCGCCGCTCGCTGGCGACCTCGGGATCGGCGACCCTGCAACCGAGCTGGTGACCCGGGACCACTACCTGTTGCGCATGATGTACAGCCAGGGGGTTCCCCTCGAGTCGCTCGGGGTCCGGCCGCTCAACGGCGACGACGCGCAGAGCGACGGCCGGCTTGTCTGGCGTGAATTCGCCAATCACTTCCACCTGTTCCGGGGCACGCCGTCGAAGCTCTGGCTGGAGCACACGCTCAGCGAGGTCTTGGACATCCACGTCCCGTTGCGGCCCGAGACGGCGGACGCCATCTACGACGACATGTGCGCCCGCCTCGCACTCGACGAGTTCAACGCCCGCTCCCTGTTCGAGCGCTCGGGCATTGAGTTCCTGGCCACGACCGACGGTGCTCTCGGTTCACTGGAGCCGCACGCCGCGCTGCGACGCTCCGGCTGGAGCGGCACGGTCGTGCCCACGTTCCGGCCGGACGACGTCGTCGACCCGGACCGTCCCGGCTTCCGCTCGAACGTCGCCGCGTTGGGCCGGCTCACCGACACCGACACGTCGACCTGGAAGGGGTACCTCGACGGTATCCGCCTCCGGCGCGCCGAGTTCATCTCCGCGGGAGCCACGGCCTCCGACCACGGCCACCCCTCATCGGCGACCGCCGACCTCGGAGCGCGCGAGGCGGAGGACCTCTTCGCCCGGCTGCTCGGCGACGAACCGCGTCCGGGCGACACGGAGCTCTTCCGCGGCCAGATGCTGCTCGAGATGGCGTCCATGAGCGTGGAGGACGGGCTCGTGCTGCAGCTGCACACCGGGGCGTGGCGCGACCACAACCCGTGGCTCGCGGCGCGCTTCGGCCCCGACCAGGGAGCCGACATGCCCAGAGCGGTCGACTACGTCAGCACGTTGAAGCCACTGCTCGACCGATTCGGGAACGAGCCGCGCCTGACCGTGGTGGTCTACACGCTGGACGAGACCACCTACAGCCGCGAGCTGGCTCCGCTGGCCGGGCACTACCCCGCCCTCCGGTTGGGACCGCCGTGGTGGTTCTTCGACAGCCCCGAGGGCATCCGCCGGTTCTACCGGCGGATCACGGAGACAGCCGGCTTCGCCAACACCGTCGGCTTCAACGACGACGCCCGCTCCCTGCTTGCCATACCGGCCCGCCACGACGTGGCACGGAGGCTGAACGCGGGGTACCTGGCCGAGCTGGTGGCCGAGCACCGGGTGGACGAGGCCGAGGCCGCCGACCTCGCGGCGGATTTGGCCTACAACCTGGCGCGCCACGCCTTCCGCGTCGGATCGTGACGGCGGTGGTCATGGTCGGCCTGATGGGCGCCGGCAAGTCCTCCGTCGGCGCCCTGGTCGCCGCCGCCACCGGGCGGACCTTCGTCGACGTCGACCTCGCCATTGCGACGCGCACGGGCAAGTCCGTCCGCGAGCTTTGGGAGGAAGGCGGCGAGCCGGCGTACCGGCATCTCGAATCGCAGGTGGTGCTCGAGACACTGGCGCGGCGCGACGAGGTCGTGCTGGCCGCCCCCGGCGGCACGGTCCTCGACCCCGCCGTCCGCGCCGCGCTCCACGCCGCGTTCGTCGTGTGGCTGCGGGCCGATCCGGCCACGCTCGCAACCCGGGTCGAACACGACGACCACCGGCCCCTCCTGGGCGATCGACCGTTCGAAGTGCTGACGTCGATGGCAGCCGAGCGGGCCGGGCTCTACGGCTCCGTGGCCGACCTCGTCGTCGACACCGACGGGCGCGACGCCGACGCGGTGGCCGGAACCGTCCTCGACGAGCTCGAGCGCCGACGCCTGAATACTCGACGACTGAACGACTGAACGACTGAACGAAGGAGACCGGTGCTACGGCCCCAGGACAACGCGACGAGAGAGACGAAGCTGCTCGACGGCCTCTGGGACTTCGCGGCCGATCCGGACCGGGTCGGGCGCGACCAGGGCTGGTGGCGCTCCACGCTGCCCGGGGCCCGGACCATGCCCGTCCCGAGCAGCTACAACGACGTGCTTGTGGACAAGGCTCTCCACGACCACGTCGGCGACGTCTGGTACCAGCGCACCGTCTTCGTACCGAAGGGTTGGGAGGGCCAGAGGGTCGTGCTGCGTTTCGATGCGGCCACGCACCGTGCCGTGGCCTGGGTCGACGACACGCTCGTGGCCGAGCACGAGGGCGGCTACACGCCCTTCGAGGCGGACGTCAGCGCGCTCGTGGATCCGGGAGCACCCATCAGGCTGACCGTGGTCGTCAACAACGAGCTGACGTGGCGGTCGCTCCCTCCCGGCACCGTCGAGGAGATGCCCGATGGCCGGCGACGCCAACGCCAGTACCACGACTTCTTCAACTACGCCGGGCTTCACCGCGGCGTGTGGCTGTACTCGACGCCGCCGTCACACATCGCGGACGCGACGGTGACCACCGACCTCGAGGGCGGGACGGGGATCGTGCGCTGCCGTACCGCGGTCGTGGCGGACGGCGGCGTGGCGGTCCGCGTCGAGCTCCGGGACGCCGAGGGGAGGATCGTGGCTCGTGGGACGGGCGAGGAGGCCGAGCTGCGGGTGTCCGACGCCGCCCTGTGGCGCCCGGGCCACGGCTACCTCTACGCGCTCCGGGCCGACCTCGTCGACGGGGACCGCCTGATCGACCGCTACGAGCTCCCCGTCGGCATCCGGAGCGTACGGGTCGAGGGCACGCGCTTCCTGATAAACGAAGAGCCGTTCTACTTCCGCGGCTTCGGGAAGCACGAGGATCTCCACGTGCACGGCCGCGGTCACGACGATGCGTCGATGGTGCACGACTTCGCGCTCCTCGGGTGGCTCGGGGCCAACTCGTTCCGGACGTCGCACTACCCCTACGCCGAGGAGGTCCTCGACCTGGCCGACCGCCTCGGCATCGTCGTCATCGACGAGACGGCGGCCGTCGGGCTCAACCTCGGGGTGGGCGGCGGCCTCTTTCTCGGCGGCCCGAAGACCACGTTCTCGGAGGAGACCATCGGCACCGCCACCCAGGCCGTCCACCGCCAAGCCATTCAGGAGCTGGTCGAGCGGGACAAGAACCACCCGTGCGTCGTCGTGTGGAGCCTGGCCAACGAGCCCGAGTCCCACACCGAGGAGTCCAGGGGTTACTTCGCGCCCCTCTTCGCCGCGGCCAGGGCAGCCGACCCCACCCGCCCGGTCGGCTTCGTCAACATGATGTTCGCCCAGCCGAAGACATGCCGGGTCACCGACCTCGCCGACGTGGTCATGATCAACCGGTACTACGGCTGGTACGTCGAGCCGGGCGACCTCGCCGCAGCCGAGCGCGGGCTCGAGGCGGAACTGCTGGAGTGGGCCGACGTGCAGGGAAAGCCGATCATCGTGACCGAGTACGGCGCCGACGCCATGCCGGGACTGCACACGATAGACGCCGCCGTGTGGAGCGAGGAGTACCAGGCCGAGCTGCTCGACACGTACCACCGCGTCTTCGACCGGGTGGACGCGGTCGTCGGGGAGCATGTGTGGAATTTCGCCGACTTCGCGACCGGGCCCTCCTTCATGCGCGTCGACGGCAACAAGAAGGGCGTGTTCACCCGCGAGCGGCGCCCGAAGGCGGCCGCGCACCGTTTGCGCCAACGGTGGCTCGGCGCTTCGTGACCGGTCCGGTCGACTCGCGCACGACGAGCTCGCCGAAGAGCTCCGTCGTCGCGGTGGCCCCGTCCACGAGCAGCTCCACCGCGGTCGTGCCGGCTTGCTCGGTGGGCAGGCTGATCGTCGTGAGCGGCGGGGCGACCATGGCGGCCATGGGCACGTCGTCGAAACCGACGACGCTCAGGTCACCCGGGACGACGATGCCCAGGCGCCCGAGCCCGGCGACGACGCCGAGCGCCATCTGGTCGTTGAAGGCGATCACCGCAGTCGCCGCGGTCCGCACCACCCGTTCGACGGCTCCTGCCGCCGCCTCGAAGGTCGGCGCGGACGCGTCCATGACCACGAAATCCAGGCCGACCGCCCGCGCCGTCTTGCGGACCGCCGCCCGGCGCTCCACGGCGGCCCACGAGCCCGTCGGACCACCGAGGAAGACCAGCTTCCTGTGACCGAACGCGGCCAGATGCAAGAGCGCGTCGTGGACAGCGGGCGCGCTGCGCAACAACACGGCGGCGTGCCCGGCAACGGGCCGGTTCACGAACACCGCCGGCCTCGCTCCGAGCGCGTCGACGTCGCGGTGGAGGCCCCGCGGCGAGAGGACGACGAAGCCGTCGACGTCAGGCGCGAACGTCCGGGCGGCCCGGATCTCCTCGCTCGGGTGCTCGCTGGCGTCAGCCAGCAGGACCTGCAGGTCGGCATGACGCGCGGCCCGTTCCACCGCCCGGACCATGGAGGCGAAGTGCGGGTTGGTGATGTCCGGGACGATGACCGCGATGTTCCCCGTCCGGCCCGTCTTCATCACCTGTGCCGCACGGTTGGGCACGAAGCCGAGCTTGCTCACCGCGGCCTCGACCCGCTTGCGGGTCTCGGGCGCCACCTTCTCGGGACGGCTGAGCGTGCGCGAAACCGTGGCCGGATGGACTCCGGCGCGCGCCGCCACGTCGAGGATCGTGACGCGCCTGCGCTGCCGCACGACGGTCGACGCTACACCGACCCCGAGCGGACGCCGTGATGACCTCAGCCGATGCCGTCGCCCCGCGGCTCTCGGCGCGGACCCTCGCCCGCTCGCGCTCCTCGTCGCTGCCCGGCTACGACCGCACCCCGCCCGCGCCCATCGCCCATATCGGCCTGGGCGCCTTCGCGCGTGCACACCTCGGGGTCTACGCCGACGAGCTGCTACGCCTCGGCCGGCCGGGGTTGATCCGTGGTGTCTCGCTGCACAGCCGGCGCGCCGAGGAACAGCTCACTCCGCAGGACTGCCTCTACACGGTGACAGAGCGCGAGCCCGGCTGCGAGCCCCGGCTGCGGGTGATTGGCGCTCTCGCGACGGTGGCGACCGGAGCGGACGAGGCGCTGGCCGCGCTGAGCGCGCCCACGACGACCCTCGTCACCCTGACGGTCACCGAGAAGGGATATGACGTCCCTCCCGAAGACCTGGAACGGCCGGACCGCCCGGCCTCTGCGCCCGGCCTCCTCGCCCTCGCCCTGTCCCGGCGACGGGACGCCGGCCTGAAGCCGCCGGTCGTCGCCTCGCTCGACAACGTCGCCGACAACGGCGGCCTGCTCCGGTCGAGGGTCGTCGAGATCGCAGCACGGTTCGGGCCCGACCTCGCCGAGTGGATCGGCGAGCGGGTCTCGTTCCCCTCCTCGGTCGTCGACCGGATGGTCCCCGCGCCGACGGAGCAGGACCTCGGGGATGTGGCGGCTCGGCTGGGCCTGGTCGATCGCGGCGCGGTCGCCACGGAGCGGCACCGGTCGTGGGTCATGACGGCCGACGAGAACCTCGCCCCCCTGGTGGAGGTGGGCGTGGAGCTGGTGGACGACGTCGAGCCCTACGAGCAGCGCAAGCTCTGGCTCCTCAACGGGACCCACTCCGCGCTGGCGTACGGCGGCCTCCTGGCCGGTTGCGCGACGATCGCTGAGGCCGCCGGCCACGACACCGTCTCGCGGTTCTCGCTCCGGCTCGTCGACGACGTCCTCGGCGTCTCCATCATCCCGCAGTCGCTCGGGCCGGCCGAATTCGCCGCCGAGGCGTTCGGACGCTTCCGCAACCCCGGCCTCGGCCACTCGTGCGCGCAGGTCGCCGCGGACGGCTCGCGCAAGCTGCCGGAACGCTTCCTTCCCATCGTCGCCGCTCGGCGGCGAGCCGGGTTCGACTCCATGCGCTTCGCGACGGTGGCCGCGATCTGGGTCGCCGCCGCGGCAGGGCTGGTGGTCGACGGGTCGAGATTGCCGCTCGTCGACGACCCCGAAGCAGCGCGACTCCGGGCGGCCGACCACCGGGACCTGCACCACCTGGCGCACCTCGCGCTGCGCGACAGCTTCGACGAGTGCTTCCTCGCCGCGGTGGGCGACGCGCTCGACCGGCTGGTCCGAGAAGGGATGGGATTGCTCGAGGAGCAGCGGTGACGAGCGGATCGGCCCTGCCGGACGCGGAGACCATCGGCGGATCGCGGGACCTCCTCGACGAGCAGCGGGTGCGGGCCTTCATCGGGGAGCGGTTGGACGGCGTCGATCTCGACGGCCGCTCCCTGTGCCTCGTCGTCCCCGACGCCACCCGGAGCTGCCCGTTGGCCAGCATCCTCGCCGCAGTCGAGTCGGCCGTGCGAGACCGGGTGCGCTCGTGCACCGTCGTGATCGCGCTGGGGACGCACGCCCCGATGTCGCCGGCGGCGATCCGCGCCATGGTCGGCCCGGTGGCCCTCCGGGTCGTGAACCACGAGTGGTGGCGCGAGGAGACGTTCGCATCGCTCGGTACCCTCGACACCGAGACCGTGAGCCGGCTGTCGGAGGGCCACCTACGCGAGGCGGTCGACGTCCGGATCAACCGGCTCGTCCCCGAGAGCGACGTGACGGTCGTGATCGGGCCCGTGCTCCCGCACGAGGTCGTGGGCTTCTCCGGCGGGAACAAGTACCTCTTCCCCGGACTCTCCGGGCAAGAGCTCATCGACGTCACCCACTGGCTCGGTGCACTGATCACGAGCCGCGAGATCATCGGCACGCCCGGCATCACGCCGGTCCGCGCCCTGATCGACGCCGCGGCGACCCTCGTGCCGGGCGAGCGCCATGCCCTCTGCGCCGTGGTCGATCCCGCCGGCGGCGGGCTCCGTTCGCTCAGCTTCGGCCCGCCGGGCGACGCCTGGTCGGCCGCGGCGCAGGTCGCGGCGCAGACACACGTCGAGTACCTGCCGGCACCGGTTGAGCGCGTCCTGTCGCTCGTATCACCGCGGTATGCCGACCTGTGGACGGGAGCCAAGGGCTTCTACAAGGTCGAACCCGTGGTGGCCGACGGGGGCGAGGTCGTGCTCTACGCCCCCCACATCAGCCAGATCGCGGCGATGCATCCCGATCAGGAGGGGCTCGGATACCACTGCCGCGACTACTTCCTGGCCAACTGGGAGCGCTACCGGGACCATCCGCGGGGTGAGCTGGCGCACTCTACGCACCTCTTCGGCGGCGGGACCTACGACCCGGTGCACGGCGAGCGCCAGCGTGTGCGCGTCACACTCGCCACGGGCATACCCGAGGACGTCGTGGCCCGGGCGAACCTCGCCTACCTCGACCCCGCCACCGTCGACCTCGCCCGCTGGCGTGCCGACCCCGCCGCGCTCGTCGTCGAGGACGCCGGCGAGGTCCTCTACCGGCTCCGGTAGCGCGCGGGACGGTCCGTCGCCTCCTGAGATTCGGTCCGCGAGGTGGTCAGGAGCGCCGGCCGGGCGCCGTGACGGTGAGGATCGGGTCGGCGCCGCCGTTCGTGACGTTGACGCTGCCGTCGGATGCGGTCGGTTCGCCACACCTGGTCGAAAGGACTCAGTCGCCGGGGAACACCAACCCGATCTGGGCCCTGATGTCGTCGAGGATGGAGGCGAGCGCCATCGTCTCGTCGAGCTTCATCGTCGGGCTCTCCGTCCCGCCCTCGGCGAGGCAGCGATGGACTTCCTCTATCTCGAAGCGGAGGCCGTTGCCCTCGTAGGACGCGTCGATCTCCTCGACCCCGCCGGCTGACATCACCGTGAGGGAGTTCGGGCAGTGCATGAGGGCCGGGATCGAGACGATGCCCTCGGACCCCGACACCCGCGCCGTACAGGTCATGTTCACGCGCAGCGCACACTTGATCACGCCGAGTCCACCGCCCGCGTGCTTGAGCACAGCGGCCACGTGCTCGTCGACGCCCGTCTCCCCGATGACGCCCTCCGCCGCGACGTGCTCGACGGGACCGAGCAGCAGCGTGCACAGCTGAAGGGGGTAGATGCCCAGATCGAGCAGTCCCCCGCCGCCGAGGTCCAACCGGAAGAGGCGGTGGTCCGGCTCGACCGGGCGCCGGAACCCGAAATCGGCCTCCACGAGCAGCGGCTCGCCGATCCGACCGGCCCGGACCAGATCGACCAGCGAGCGGTAGGACGGCAAGAACCGGCTCCAGATCGCCTCCATGAGGAAGACGCCCTGGCGACGCGCCTCGTCCACCATCCGGCGGGCCTGACTCGCGTCGAGGGCGAACGGCTTCTCGCAGAGGACGTGCTTGCCCGCTCGGAGCAGGGTGAGGGTGTCCTCCATGTGGCGCGACTGCGGGGTGGCGACGTACACCACGTCGACTTCGGGGTCCTCGGCCAGCGCGGCGTAGTCGCCATAGCGGGCCCGAATACCGAAACGATCGGCGAAGGCGTCGGCAGCGCTCGGCCGATCGCGACGCGACGGCGACGATCCCCCCGCCGTCGACCATCTCCATTGCGTCGGCGAAGCCGGTCGCGATGGCGCCCGGCCCCACCACGCCCCAACGGATCATCGGCCCCCGCCCTTCTTCCTCGGCGCCGGACCAGAGCGACACGTTCGCGGGGAACGGGCCACCACCTGGCGCGACCGGCCGCTGATAACGCTATCATTCGCCTGGCCTGGGCTCCTCAGGGCGTATCGGGAGGCGCCGCCCGGTCCCGGACGAAGCTACGACCGGGACGCAGCGGTGCCCTCCCCCGAACCCGGCCGATCGCGGTCGGGTCGTCCAGAAGGAGACAGGCCCGAAGAGAAGGAGTCGCGATGACCGATCCCTACACACCACGGCCCGAGCACCGGTTCACCTTCGGGTTGTGGACGGTCGGCAACCCGGGACGCGACCCCTTCGGTACCGTCGTCCGGGCTGACCTCGACCCGGTCGAGACCGTCCATCGCCTGTCCGAGCTCGGCGCGTACGGCGTGTCCCTGCACGACAACGACCTGGTACCCCACGACGCGTCGCCCACGGAGCGCCAGACCATCATCAAGCGGTTCCGAGCCGCGCTCGACGAGACCGGGATGAAGGTCCCGATGGCGACGACCAACCTCTTCTGGCGGCCCGTCTTCAAAGAGGGCGCCTTCACGGCCAACGATCCAGCGGTCCGAAGGCTCGCCGTGAGGCAGACGTGCGAGGCGATGGACCTCGGGGCGGAGCTCGGCGCCTCGGTCCACGTGATGTGGGGCGGACGGGAGGGCGTCGAGGCTGACGCGGCCAAGGACGTCCGCGCCGCGCTCGACCGCTACAAGGAGGCCGTCGACCTCTGTTGCGAGCACATCCGCAACCGGGGACTCGGTCTTCGCATCGCCCTCGAGCCGAAGCCGAACGAGCCGCGCGGCGACATCTTCCTGCCCACCGTCGGCCACGCCCTGGCGTTCATCGGCGAGCTCGAGTGGCCGGACATGGTGGGGCTGAATCCCGAGTTCGCCCACGAGACGATGAGCGGGCTCTCGTTCTCCCACGCCGTCGCACAGACCCTCTGGCACGGCAAGCTCTTCCACATCGATCTCAACGCGCAGCGCATCGGCAAGTTCGACCAGGACTTCCGGTTCGGCTCGGAGGGCATCCGCGATGCCTTCTACGTGGTGAAGCTCCTCGAGGACGAGGGGTGGGACGGCATGCGGCACTTCGACGCCCATCCCTACCGCACCGAGGACGCCGCCGGTGTCTGGGACTTCGCCCGGGGATGCATGCGTACCTACCTGATCCTGGCCGAGAAGGCGCACCGGTTCCGCGAGGACCCCGAAATTCAGGAGGCGCTGCACGCGGCCAAGGTGGCGGAGCTGAACGAGCCGACCACGCCCCCCGGCGGCCTCGAGGCCATCCTGTCGTACGAGGCCGACGAGGAGACCCTGGCCGCGCGCGGCTGCGGCCACGAGCGATTGGACCAGCTCGTCACCGAGCTCCTCCTCGGGGCGCGCTAGTGCCCCTCGTGGTCGGGGTCGACTCGTCCACGACGGCATGCAAGGTGCAGGTTCGCGACGCCGAGACCGGCGCCCTCGTCGCGATGGGACGTGCCCCGCACCCGCCCACGACCCCTCCGCGCAGCGAGCAGCATCCGCGTGCATGGGAACGGGCGTTCCACACCGCCTGCGGCGAGGCCAACGTGCCCGGCTCGCACTCGCCGGCGGTCGTGTCGGTGGCAGCACAGCAACACGGGCTGGTCGTGCTGGACGAGACCGGGGAGGTCCTGCGGCCGGCCAAGCTCTGGAACGACACCGAGTCCGCCCCCGACGCCGACGAACTGGTCCGCCGGCTCGCCGGTGGCGCGGCGCAATGGGCGGAGTCGTGCGGCAGCGTCCCCCTGCCGAGCTTCACCATCAGCAAGCTCATGTGGTTGCACCGCTGCGAGCCGGACGTGCTCCGCCGCACCGCCTCGGTGTTGTTGCCCCACGACTGGCTGACCTTCCGGCTCACCGGACGCAGGACCACTGACCGGGGTGACGCCTCCGGCACGGGCTACTGGTCGGCCGCCGAGGGGCGCTATCGCTACGACCTGCTCGAGCTGGTCGATCAGGGAGTGGACTGGGCCCCGGCCCTTCCGGAGGTTTTGGCGCCGGCCGCTGTCGCCGGGAAGTGGTCGGGGACGAGCACTCTGGTCGCGCCCGGCACGGGCGACAACATGGCCGCCGCGCTCGGCCTCGGATTGCGGCCGGGCGACCTCGCGCTCAGCCTCGGCACGAGCGGCACCGCGTTCACGGTCGGCGAGGAGCCCAGCGCCGACTCCACCGGTACCGTCGCCGGGTTCGCCGATGCGACGGGCCGCTACCTGCCTCTGGTCTGCACCATGAACGCCACCAAGGTCACCGACGCCGTGGCGCGGCTGCTCGGCTTGCATCACGACGGCCTCGACCACCTGGCCCTCGAGGCGCCAACAGGTGCCGGCGGCCTGGTGCTGGTCCCTCACTTCGACGGCGAGCGGACCCCGAACCGGCCCGGCGCGACGGGCACCCTTTCTGGACTGCGGAGCGACGTCACCCCGGCGCAGCTGGCGCGCGCCGCCATGGAGGGCGTGGTGTGCAACCTTCTTGCCGGCGCCGACGCGCTCGGATCCCTGACTGGTCGGGTGTTCCTCGTCGGCGGCGCGGCGCGCAGCCCCGCCTACCGTCGCGTCGTGGCCGACCTCACCGGCCGGGAGGTCGTGATCCCCGCCGAGCGCGAGTTGGTCGCCACCGGCGCGGCCGTCCAGGCCGCCGCGGTCCATCTCGACAGCGACTTCGCGCAAGTGGGCGAGGCGTGGGACCTCGGTCGGGGCGAGGTCGTGGAACCGGACGTCACCGTCGATCGCGCCGCCGTGCGCGACGCGTACGCGGCCGCTGTCGCCACGGCCGAACCGTGACGTTCTCCAACCCGGTCATACCCGGATTCCACCCGGACCCGAGCGTGTGCCGCGTCGACGAGGAGTACTTCCTCGTCGCATCGTCGTTCACCTACTCGCCCGGCCTCCCGATCTTCCGGTCGCGCGACCTGGTCGAGTGGACCCAGATCGGAAACGTCCTGGAGCGACCCTCCCAACTCGACCTCTCCGGCACGACCGCTTCGGCGTCGCTCGGCATCTACGCGCCGACCATCCGCTACCACGACGGTCGCTTCTGGGTGATCACGACCTGCGTCAGCAGCTCGGGGTTGAACTCCTTCTTCGTCACCTCGCCCGAACCCGGCGGTCCTTGGTCGGACCCCCTCTCGGTGGAGATTCAGGGGATCGATCCCGACCTGGCCTGGGACAGCCAGGGACACTGCTGGGTCCACTTCTCCGGCCTGGCCGGGATCGCCCGATGTCGCATCGACCCCTCCACGGGCGAGTTGCTCGAGGGACCAGATGCCACCTGGTCGGGAACCGGCTTGCAGTTCCCCGAGGCTCCGCACCTACTGGAGCGCGACGGGACGTGGTACCTCCTCCTCGCCGAGGGCGGCACCGAGCGCGGGCACGCGGTATCCGTGGCGCGTGGTCCGTCGCCGCAGGGTCCCTGGGAAGGTTGTCCGCACAACCCGATCCTCAGCCACCGCAGCACCGACAGTCCTATTCAGAACACCGGCCATGCCGACCTGGTCGAGGCGCGCGACGGAACCTGGTGGATGGTGCTGCTCGGGGTCCGCCCGAAAGGGGTGTCCCCCGGGTTCCACGTGCTCGGCCGCGAGACCTTCCTCACGGCAGTGGAGTGGGTCGACGGGTGGCCATCTCCGCTCGACGTCGCGCTCAGCATGGAAGGACGCCCACCAGGACGCCCGGAACCCGCCCGACCGGTCGGGCGGGACGACTTCGACGGGCCGATCCTGGCGCCGCACTGGGTCTCCATCCG
Organism: uncultured Acidimicrobiaceae bacterium; assembly: GCA_963822265.1. Lineage (GTDB taxonomy): Bacteria > Actinomycetota > Acidimicrobiia > Acidimicrobiales > RAAP-2 > Bog-473. Next base: position 4,667 of record CAWGHA010000039.1, on the reverse strand, counting down.
CCGCTCCCCGGGCGAGGTGAGCTCACTCGCACTGCGCCCGGGCTGGCTGACGCTGACGGGCGACGATTCGACCCTGGACATGTCCCACCCGGCGTTCGTGGGACGGCGTCAGCAACACCATGGCTGTTCGGCATGGGCGCGCGTGGACGCCGGCTCTGCCGCAGAGGCCGGGTTGGCGATCGTCATGGACGAGTCCGCGCACTATGAGGTCGCGTTGGCGGGCGACCGGGTCCTGGCCCGGGCCCGCGTCGGCCCCCTCTCCGACGTTGTCGGCGAGGCTCCCCGTCCACCCGGCCCCGTCGTCCTGACCATCGGGACCGGTCCGCACCCCGGCGGTCCCGACACCGTGACACTCGGGTACCGCGACCCGGACGGTACGGGGCGGACGCTGGCCGAGCTCGACGGGCGCTATCTCTCCACGGAGGTCACGGGCGGGTTCTTGGGCAGGACGATCGGCATGTACGCGGTCGAAGGCTCCGCGTCCTTCGACTGGTTCGAATACCGAGGAGGATGACGTGAGGCCCCGGCGTGTCGTCATGGCCGACGTGGCCGCGCGCGCCGGTGTCTCGGTCATGACGGTCTCCCGGGTCCTGAACGGATTCGAGGGTGTCGCCGACGAGACGAGGCGTCGAGTGGAAAAGGCGGTCGCCGACCTCGGGTACCAAGCGGACACCGCCGCACGCGTCCTCGCGGGTGGGCGGTCGCGGACGATCGGCGTCGTAGCGGTCGAGACGGACCAGTTCGGTCCGTCTCAGATGCTCTTCGGGATAGAGGATGCGGCGCGCCAGGCCGGCCACCTCCTCAGCTTCGTCACGCTGGGCCGAGCCGGACACGACATGGAGGCGACGCTGGACCGGCTCCGCGCTTCCCGTGTGGAGGGGGTCATCGTCGTGGCGCCGGTCCGACGTGTCGTCGACGCGGTGGTCGAAGTCGAGCGCGAGTTGCCGCTCGTCGTCGTCGGAGGTGACCCGACGATCGGCATCCCGACCGTCACCATCGACCAGCACGCGGGCGCGAGCTGCGCCACGACGCACCTGCTGGACCTCGGACATCGCAGCGTCGCCCACGTGCGGGGGCCGAGGAGCTGGATCGACGCCGCCGCCCGGGCTCGCGGCTGGGCCGACACCCTCCGCAATGCGGGAGCGACGCCCGGCCCCGTGCTCTTCGGCGACTGGACCGCGGCAGGGGGATACGCGGCCGGGACCCGGCTGGCCGTGGACCCGCTCGTGTCCGCGGTCTTCGCCGCCAACGACCAGACGGCACTCGGTGTGATCCGTGCGCTCCACGACCACGGGCGCCGAGTACCTCAGGATGTGAGCGTGGTCGGCTTCGACGACACCCCCGAGTCAGGGTACTTCCTCCCCGCTCTCACCACGATCCGCCAAGACTTCGCCGAGGTCGGACGCCGCTGCGTGGATCTGCTGCGATCAGTCGTCGACGGCGGGGTTTCGGAGCGTCACGTCGTGGTGCCGGCCGAGCTGGTCGTCCGCGAGAGCACGACACCCAAAAGGCCACAGCGGATCTGAGCGGTGTGGCCGCTTGCGAAAGCATGCAGCCGGAGATGGGTCCAGATAGCCAGCCCTTGACCTTGAGCGGAGGTGTCACGAAAACTGGAAGCGTGTCGAGCGGCGAGATTGACCGGTACTTGGCGGACTTAGAGGAGCCGAAACGATCTACTCTGCAGCAATTGCGCCAGACGATCCTCGAAGTGGTCCCGGAGGCCGAAGAAGGGATGTCATATCGACTCCCGGCATTCAGAGTCGACGGCAAGGTCATCGCCGGATTCGCCGCTTTCAAGAACCACCTGAGCTACCTCCCCCATAGCGGTGCCGTATTCCCGTTGTTACGGGACGAGATCGCAAGCTACAAGACGTCGACGGGAGCACTCCAGTTCCCTGTCGACACGGCGCTTCCGAAGAGCTTGGTCGAGCAACTCATCAGGGTGCGCATCGCTCAAGCGTTTCCAGAGGAACTCGAGGAATAAGACCCCTCGCCCGAGAGCGGACGAACGTAAGGTCTATTGGGACTGGTTCGTGGCCTGCGACGACGTGCCCGATTGGCGCCTCACCGTGCCACCTTCCCCGCGGCGAACTGGGACATGCCATCCTGGACTCGTGCGATCGGTCTACGAGGCCGCTGGTGGTGACGAGGGAGTCTTAACTTTGGCGCATGCCTGGCACGCGAGGGTCTTGGCCGACGAGGTCGTGAGCCACGCCTTCAGCCACGGATACCATCCCGAGCACACCGAACGGCTGGCTGCCTACTGGGCCGAGGCGTTGGGTGGCCCAGCGAGGTATTCCGAACTCTATGGAGACGAGACCTCTGTCGTGAGGATGCACAGCGGGAATGGCCCCCATGACGAGATGGATCGTCGAGCGATAGCGTGCTTCGACTCGGCGCTCGCCGACGCCGGTCTGGACCGTGACGAACGGCTCCGCCAGGTACTCCACGACTACTTCAGTTGGGCGACCACGACCGCCATGGCGCGCTACCACAACTCCGCAGACGACGTGCCAGAAGGCCTTCACGTCCCCCATTGGTCTTGGGACGGTTTGGTCAGCAATCGTCCGGAATCCATACCGGAATGAGAAGTGATTCGACTTGATGGCGGAGCTCGACGGGCATCGCAATGGTCAACGACCCGAATACGGAAGCAATCACCGATGATCCGGACCGAGTCGAAAGGAGAGTGAAGTGGCAAAACTCGATGGCAAGGTGGCCTTCATCACCGGTGCCGCTCGTGGACAGGGGCGGAGTCATGCCGTACGCCTCGCTGAGGATGGTGCAGACATCATCGCGGTCGACATCTGCGCTCAGCTGCAGTCCGTGGGCTATGAGATGTCAACGGCCGAAGATCTGGAACAAACGGTCAAGGAGGTGGAGGCACTCGGTCGAAGGATTGTCGCCAGGGTGGTCGACGTTCGTGACTTCAAGCCTCTCAAGGCTGCCCTCGAAGAAGGAATAGCGGAACTTGGGTCGGTGCAGATCGTCGTCGCGAATGCCGGCATCGGACCCGGTGGCATGGCGTCTTCTGAACAGCAGTGGGCGGAGGTCATCGGGGTCAACCTGACCGGTGTCTGGAATACGGGCCGGGCCGCGATCCCTTCCATGGTTGCTGCAGGAAAAGGTGGCGCCATCGTTTTGACGAGCTCCACTGGCGGACTAACGGGAGCGCCGATCGACTATGCGGGTATGTTGGCCTACACGGCTGCGAAACACGGCGTCGTTGGCCTGACTCGGTCATGGGCCAACTCCTTGGCACCCCACTTCATCCGTGTCAACAGCGTCGCGCCAACGACCGTCCGCACCCCGATGGCGGATGGCGGGAACGTCGCTGAGATCATCGAGCGCGTCCCAGAGCTCGCGGGATCGCTGCTGAACGCCATTCCGGTCGAGGCGGTCGACCCGATCGATGTCTCAAATGCAATCGCCTGGCTTGTCTCAGACGAGGCTCGCTACGTCACCGGGTCCGTGATCCCAGTGGATGCGGGAAACATCAACCGACGATAGATCGCTGGAGGACAAAATTATGACGGTACACGCAACGATCGACGGGCTTCGTGTGCGCCCCGGTGATGGCGAGACCATCCCGATCATCGACCCGGTGACGGAACAGCAGATTGCCGAGTTTGCCGACGGCGGCGCCGCAGCCATTGACGACGCTGTCGCTCGAGCTCGGGAGACGTTCGACTCCGGTGTGTGGCACCAGAAGCCTCAAAGCGAGCAGGCCCAGGTGCTGTGGCGGGTCGCGGAGCTGCTGGAGGCGCGGGCCGACGACCTGGCCCAGCTCGACTCACTGAACACAGGTATGCCCTTGCCACAGGCTCGGCGCAACATCGCAGCGGCCGTCGAGTTCTTCCGCTATTTCTCCGGCTGGTGCACGAAGATCGACGGGATCGCTCACGATGTGCGGATGTCCGGGGGACTCTCGGGCATGGACGCCTCAGTGCACGCGTACACCATCAAAGAACCCGTGGGTGTCGTCGGGCTGATCATCCCGTGGAACGGCCCAGCATTCAACGCCGCCGCCAAGCTTGCGCCATCGCTGGCCGCCGGCTGCAGCAGCGTGCTCAAGCCGGCAGAAGAGACACCCCTGTCTGCACTGGTCTTCGAGGAGATCCTGGCCGAAGCCGGCGTGCCCGATGGCGTCGTCAACTTGGTGAACGGTTATGGCCATACCACCGGGCAAGCGCTCATTGAACACCCCGACGTCGACAAGATCGCCTTCACGGGATCCACGGAGGTCGGCAAGCTCATCGTCCAGGCGGCGGCCGGCAACCTCAAGCGGGTCATGCTCGAACTCGGTGGCAAGTCACCGGTCCTCATTTACGACGATGCCGACCTCGACAAGGCCATTCCCTCGGCGGCGATGGGGATCTTCATTCACTCCGGGCAGGCCTGTGTCGCCGGCTCCCGCGTCTTTGTCCAGCGCGGTGTCTACGACCAGGTGGTCGAAGGTATTGCGACGCGAGCCGGCAAGATCCGTCTGGGCGGTCCGAACGAAGGAAAAGTCCACAGCGGACCCATCATCAGTGAGCGCCAGTTGCATCGGGTCCTGGGCTACATCGACGAGGGCAAGCGCGACGGGGCTGAGGTCGTGATCGGCGGTCACCGCCTCGACCGCACCGGCTACTTCGTGCACCCGACGGTTTTGGCCCAGGTCAGGC
>CAWGHA010000038.1:0-69227 GCA_963822265.1 uncultured Acidimicrobiaceae bacterium | reverse complement strand
CCCTTGCGGACACCCGATGGGGCCAGGTTGACCGTGACCCTCCGGAGGGGCCAGGACAGGCCGCTCGAGAGGACGGCGGCCCGGACCCGGTCGCGTGCTTCTCGGACGGCGGCGTCGGGGAGACCGACGATGGTGAAGCCGGGCAGCCCGTTCGACACGTGGACCTCGACGGAGACACGACGTCCGAGGGCGCCGTTGAGCGTGGCGGACGCGACGGCTGCGAGCATGCGTGAGAACGGTCGGGCTCACGGGACCCCGTACCTCCGCCGGGCGAGGTGCCGGACATCTCGTGACCCACGACAACTTCGTGGATCAGGGTCTTGACCATGGCCGCGTCGTCCATGTCGACCCCGATGAGCACCGCCTTGCTCGCCCAGTTGGTTTGACCGTTGGCCCCTTGCAGAAGGCTGACGTCGGCGACGGTGTCGAGCGCGAAGCCCTTCGACTCGATCAGCTCGGTGACCGCTGCACCCAGCTCCTGCTGAGCCTCGCCGGCGAGCAGGTGGGGTCGGGCGGATCCGGGAGGCTCTTTCCCGACGTCTGGCTGGCATCGAAGACGGTGGCGACGCTGAAGCCTCGAACGACCGGCTTTCTCGTCTCGCTCTCACCGACCCTCGGCTTGTCCCCGCGGCGCAACGCCCGCACCGTGCCCGCCATCACGAGCCAGCCTGCGTCTCGCTCGCCTGGGAGCCAACACGGCATTAGCCCTGCCATCCACGTTCGACACTGCGGCCGAGGACCCGCCACGTCTCAAATCCTGCGATATACGTCGGCGACGGCCCGGGAACTCGACCCTCCTCATACGCTCTCGCATGCTGAGCGACGATTAGAGAACTTCCTTATCGGCATCGTTTGACGATGCGCCGGGTTGTCACAGGGTGGCACCCTAAGCCGGGGCGTCTTCGGACAGGGAGACCAATCCGATCGTGCCCTTCCACACTGTCTCTCGCACTCGCGGGAGCGGAAAACTACCGCAAGCGTCCCGAGCCAACGCTCGGAAGGCACTACATCTCCCTCACGTTCGTCGAACGTGAGACTTCCCGCTAGCTCACCGTTGCCTGCAACCCAGTCGAAAGGAAGTCGGGGCTGGTTCCCGTATCAACGGTAAAGCTCAGGGTCTTCCCCCGGGCGACCTTCACACTCAGACTAAACGTGTCAATCTGCCCGTAACTGCTGATCGTGTTGGTGTAAATGGTTTTCCCTTTCCGGAGAATCGCAACCGTGTGCGACTGTTGGTCGCTGTCATCACCGGTGAATTGTCCCGCGACTGTGTAGGTTCCGCTCTTCTTGGCGGTCCAGATCACGGCAACGTACGAAGCGCTCTCAGGATCGAGATTGAGACTGTTCGCAGGAATGGTGACGGTGTTGTTCTCGGTGCAAGCGAGCGCGGCAGCGGTCTCGTTCGCGGCGACCGACGCCTCGTTAGGAACTCCCATGTTGTTGTCCCATGCGCTGAGGCTCTCCGGACCGCAGAAGCCCTCCGGAACAGGGTTGTCCAACAGGGCCCCGGCGGCGGCATAGCTCCACTTGCCATGGGGATTCGACTTGGTCGAAAACTGACTCACCGCGTTTGACGGTTTTCCTGCGAACGCCGAGGTGGTTGTGCCAAGAATGACACCGGCACAAACACATGGGATGGCACCCACGAGGAGCGCCTTTCGAACGTTGAGCACGTTGGGATCCTTTCCGTCTCTCACTTCCAATCCAACAGTCCGTTCGAATGGCGAGGGACAAGCGAGCCCTTGGGAGTGACCGCCACGCGCCGAGATGCTTTGACAAGGAGACCGCTGCTGCCGAGCACCGCCGCCCTTGCCCTCCGGCGGGCGTTTTAGGAACGCACGTGATCGTTGCACACGTCCGGTGGGTCGTCAACCGGCATTGCCCGAGTCCGCCAGGATCCGCGGTCAACCCGTGTTCGGTTGCCCACAGATGGTGACAACTGACGCCACCGGCTTGTCGAGCTAGCCCTTCCGTCTCGCCCAAACCAGCTTTTTGGGACTGGCAAGCTCCGAACGCCGTCCTTACCTGCGACGATGCAGGTCAACTCGACCGAATCGCGTCGAGTTATCCGCTTTGAGGATCGCTCGTACTTCGTCCTCGATCTCGGGTCTCAGAACTCTTGATCGCAAGCTCGACCCTCACCATGGCGGCAGACTGGGCGGCGATCGCCGCGGCACTCTTTCCATTCTTGCTCTTGGTCTGGGGGATCGCGCGACGGATTTGGGGGCGTTGGGATGGCACCCGTCAACACCGAACTCGATCGCGACGAGGCGCCGGTTTGAACGAAGCAGCGTCTTGGCTCGCACGCCGAACGCGGACCAGCTCTCCCTTGGCAAGAGCCCGCTCAGCGCGGCGAGCCAGACACGATCGGCCGGCTTGAGCAAAAGCCGCGGCTGTTGGCGTCGCAGGATCTCAAGCTCGCGACGCCACCCTCGAAGGGTTTCTCGTATTCACGGTCATTCACGATGACTCCGACACCAGTAGTGACAGTTGTGGTAGCCAAGAATCGGCCACGGATGCTGCGTGCCCGGCGGGTGTGTCTGGACCTTGTACGAGATCGGGACCCGATTGGGGATTCGTTCCCACCAGCCAGTAGCTGTGCCAAGTCCTTCCCAACCGGTCACACACCGTTATCGGTGCCCCAGCACATTGCTCGCTCGGGGTGCATCGATCGGCACCGGGGTTTAGGGCCAATGTGCACCGACGTATGGGTCCCGATGGTCGCGAGCCCATTTGTCGAGATGCTTCGCTAGATGAGTAGCGAGGCCGCCGCCCTTCGGAAAGTTGGACTTGCGAACGAAGACGACCGGCACACACGGCGCGTCGCTGCTCTGGCGGCTTTCAAGGAGTCGGACGAAATCAGCAAAGTTCTCCGTCACAATGAATCGATCCTGGACCACCGCGAACTCGAATACATCGTCATCGGCAGCGCCGGCCAGCTCCACGTCGTGGACCGACACGGCGTCGTGGCCCAGCTCGCTGAGCCGCTGGGCCACGCTCCGCGGGAGCATCTCGTCGAGCAGCCACCTCACGAAGAAAGCAGGCGTTCTCGGCGATCGATGCGCTCGCGGAGTCGTTCTGCGGCCAGATCGTCGGCGGCGATCCGATCCTCCACCTCGCTCGGATTGGCCCCATAGAAGTCGATGGCCAATCGGATGATTGCTGAAGAAAGCGCGAGTTCGTCGGCCAGCGCCCGGACGCGCCGTTCATCCTTGCCCGGCATCTGCTTGAGGGCCCGGATGATCTCCCAGACGTCGGGACCGCCTAGGACTGCCGCCCTCCTGCCTGTGGGTCCATCGCGGTACACGATGCCTGGAAAGCGACGGGTCTTCAAGCCCTCATCGAGAATGGTGGCGACCAAAGTGGTTGCGGACGCCCCGGTTGAGGTGGCCTCGTCGTCAAGACGTTCGAGGAGCTCCTCAGGAAGGCGAAACGACGTGGGACGGGGCATGGTCAACTCCTGTAGTGCATCTGCACTACATTGTAGCGCACTCTGCACATTTGCCCCACGACGCATGTCTCGAATACCGCCCCCCCTTGAAACCGCAGGGTCGCCCCAAACGGGAAGGCGGCTTCCGACGATGCCCGGAACCGAGACCGCTGACAGTGACCCTTGACAGTGGCCTCTGGGGACATTGAGCAACACTGGGGGTGGCGAGGCTGACCTCACCGGGCCGCAGCGACCAGCTGCCGCCACCGACGAGGGAGACGATGGAGGCCAGGTGGTGCGGCGCCCGGAAGGGCGGGCGGCCGACGAGCGCGCCGGCGGGGAGGGCGCAACCGGCGGCCGAGTGGACGCGCGTCACCGTGAGGGCCTCGTCGGGGCTGAGCGGCGGCAGCAGACCGGGGAGCCGCTCGGCCAGCATCGTCTTGCCCGAACCGGGCGGCCCGATCATGAGGAGATGGTGCGGGCCGGCGGCCGCCACCTCGAGGGCGCGCCGGCCAAGCGCCTGGCCGTGCACGTCGGCCAAGTCGGGTGGTGGACCGAAATCGCTCTCGGTCGGGGCCGGTGGTGGTGGTGGCCATGCCGACTGTCCCCGGAGCACCCGCACCAGCTCGGCCAGCGTGTCCACCCCGTGCGCCTTCTCGCCGCGCACGAGCGCGGCCTCGCGCGCGTCGCACAGCGGCACGACGAGGCCGGGTGGCGCGGTGGCGTCGGCCAGGGCGATCATGCCCGGGACGTGACGCAGCGACCCGTTCAGGCCGAGCTCGCCGCAAAACGCCAGCCCCTCGGCGCTGGCGGGGCTTATCTCGCCTGTAGCGACGAGGAGGCCGACGGCGATGGGAAGGTCGAGACCGGCGCCCCCCTTGCGCACGCCCGACGGAGCCAGGTTCACCGTGACCCGGCGCAGCGGCCAGGGCAGGCCGCTCGAGAGGACGGCGGCGCGCACACGATCGCGTGCCTCTCGGACGGCCGCGTCGGGGAGTCCGACCATGGTGAATCCGGGCAGCCCGTTCGACACGTGGACCTCGACCGAGACGGGACGTCCGAGGGCACCGTTGAGCGTGGCGGACGCGATGGCAGCGAGCACGCGTCAGAACGGTCGGAGTCATGAGCCTTCTGCGAAGCGCCCGGCGAGGTGCCTGACAGCTCGTGACCGACGACAGCTTCGGGGATCAGCGTCTTGACCATGGCCGCGTGGCCCATGTCAGACCGGATGAGCACCACCTGGCTCGTCCAGTAGGTTGCCCGTTGGCCCTTGGAGATGGCCGGCGTCGGCGACGGTGTCGAGCGCGAATCCTTTCGAGTCGATCAGTTCCTTGACTGCGGCACCCACCCCTGGGGAGCCTCGCCAGCGAGAAGGCGGGGTCAAGGCGGTTCGGGGAGGCTCTTGCCGGACGTGTGGCTCGCATCAAAGACGGTGGCGACGCTGAAGTCTCGAACGACCGGCGTTCTCGCAGTCTCAGCGACACTGCGCCAGATGAGATGCTAGCGAGGCGCGGATTCGGACACGCGACCTCGGTGAGCATCCGTAAGAGGACTTCACCCGGTTCAGGGGACTCGCCACTCAACCCGCCCAAGGAGTCATTAGCCGTTGACACCTGACTAAACCCATGCTAGCCACGGTGAAGTCATGACAGCGTGCCGTGCGAGCTACGTGTCACGAGATCGGGTTTGCTGATCAGGTCTTTCCGGTCTGATCGAGACGAAGGGATGGATGTGAGTCTCTCCGGCTGCCTACTCCTTGGTCCCGTTGCCAACCTTCGTCGATGTCACAGATACGCGCGAGGCTTCCTCCATAGAAGCCTCCGTCACAGAGCTTTCGCTTGCTCTGTGACGATATGTCTGCTGGGTAGTGCGATCACCCTGGTCGCCGGAACAGCAGAAGCATCTCCTTCTTCGTGGTCAGTAACTCCCAGCGCTGATCCCGGCGTATACAACTCCTTCGGTGGCGTCTCTTGCAGCACTCCAACCAGTTGTTTCGCGGTTGGTGGGTCAGCTACAGGAGGCCTACACGGTGAGACATTGGTTGAGTCGTGGAACGGAACCACTTGGTCTGTGGTCGCTAGCCCAAATCGGGGTAACGACTTGCTCACCGCCGTTTCGTGTGTAACACCCGACTACTGCGTTGCCATTGGAAGCCATGGCAACCGCGTCACCCTGATCGAGTCCTGGAATGGGACTACTTGGTCCATCGTGTCGAGTCCCAGTCCGCACTTCCTCAACTACCTCTCCAGTGTTTCTTGTGTCAGCGCAACAATGTGCATGGCGGTCGGCACTTATGAAACGAGAGATGAAGCTCCAGGGAGGACATTTGTGGAAGAGTGGAACGGGCGCACGTGGTCGCTAGTCGCGAGTCCCAACTTCGGTCAAAGCGTCAACATGCTCACCGGCGTGTCCTGCACGAGCGCTATCGCCTGCGTCGCTGTTGGATCGGTCCAGACCGGCATTGGCATCTATGACACGCTCGTCGAGGCGTGGAACGGGCGTAAATGGGTCATTGTGTCCAGCCCGAGTCCCGGCTACACCAATGCTCTTCAAGGTGTGTCGTGCACCAAGTCGACGTCTTGCTTTGCCGTTGGAGACTACCAACCGCTGATGTATAGCCAAGCCATCGCACTTGTTGAATCGTGGAACGGGAGCAGCTGGGCGGTCGATTCGACGCCGAATCCTGGCAGCGCTGTGCTTTACGGCGTATCGTGTGCCCGGTCCACGGACTGTATTGCCGTCGGCGTCGTCGAGGCGGGAACACTAATCGAGTCTTGGAACGGGTCTTCGTGGTCCGTTACGCCGAGTCCCAGTCCAGGCGTTGGTACGGACGAGTTGAAGAGCGCATCATGCGCGGATGCCACTTGCATGACAGCCGGCACAGAGCAAAACGAATTTGACACGCTGATAGAGATAGGAACGACGGTGGCGAGTGCCTCCGTTGCTCCCACGTCGGGATCTCCGGGAAAAACCATCTCAGTGAGCGGCAGTGGTTATGCGCCGGGAGAGCAGGTCAACGTGAAGTACGAAACGGGCTTGACTCCACCGGATCCCACGACTCTGAATGTCTGCAGCGCGATCGCGGACTCAGAGGGGTCGTTTACCTGTCTTGGCAAAATTCCACCTGCATCTATCGCAGGCGCGCTCGGACCTCACACGATTGAAGCGGTCGGGAAGATTTCGTTGGCAACAGGGACGACTACATTTACGCTGACCTGAACGACCGCGTCATGTGCAGGAACGACTACTGGTCGTCTTGTTCGCCACTAGAGATGAGTATCCCAGGGGTGGGCCTTGCTGAGCTTCGGGTCCGGTCCAGAAGCGATTGGCAGTGTTCACCGCCGTGGAGTGGGCTGCTCAGTATCCCAATAAGGATAGGAAGCGTCCCTTTGCCAACCTGGCCTTATGGCAAGGCCGAGACATGCCGGTATCGGGAGCGGTAATGCGTCTTCGTTTGCTTTGCGAAGCCCCCTTTCGCCCCCCTCCGTTTCCCAGCTGGCGGCGCCCGGCCCCTCTGCCCTGTGCTCGGCCCTTTCGTCCTCGTTCCGCGGCCCGCGCTCCTCTCTCACCCCGATTTTGCAGGTGGGCGCTGCGGTCTGAGGTGGGTGCTGCGGTCTCAGGTGGGTGCTGCGGGACTCGACCCACGCCGTCGCCCTGGAACGCTGCTGAATCAACCGGCGAGTGGGATGAACCGCCCTGAGTTTCCTGGAGGCTTCGGGGACCAGCGTCAGCAAGACCCAGCTGCCGCAGACCGCAGCAGCGCGCACCAAAAAAGGCCGCCCTCACACCATCGGAGAGAGCTGCGGCTTCCGGGTCAGGGGACATTAGCGCCGAAGGTGTCGGCTACGTCGGCGCCGTCCAAGAAGACAAGGAGTAGGGAATCGGTATCCACCCCCACTCGGCGATGGCGGCTGGGCCTCTCGTGGGAAACCAGGCTGGTACGGACAACGTCGCCACCATCACGATCCCTGAGAACGGAACAACGGCCCATTTTTCCATGTGACGATAGTGCTCCCAAGTTTGATCGTTTTTCGTGAAAACAGAAATTCTCTTTTTCAGGCCATCTATCTCAAGCCGGGGATTTTCCTACAACGGCACATCCCTGTGTGCCCCTGTACGCCAGGCTGGGCGAAGAACCGAAATTTGCAGGCTGACCGCCGCCCGCCTCGTTCAGCGGAGCAGCGACACAGGCCCTGATCATTCCGCTCCTGGTCTCAGGGGGAGCCGCTGCTACTACCGCAGTCCCTGGTCGAGAGCCGCCACGGCCTCGTCGATGCGGAGGTACATGCGGCCCAAATCGTCTCCTGGGACGTCCCGGAAGCCGAATGCCCGGTAGAAGCTACGAACGCCACCGTCGATCGGATCGACCGCGATGAATCGGGCGGCCGCATGCTGGCCGGCGGCTGCGGCGTGGACGATCGCGTCGACGAGCAAGTCTCGACCGAGTCCCTCTCCCTGGCGCCGGCTGACGATGGCCATGCGGGCAAGCAGCACCATGCCGATCTCATAGCCCGGTAGACCTCGGCCGTATCGGGCGGGGAGCTCAGACTTGCGCACTCCGCCCATGGTGAGCGAGTAGTAGCCCACGGCCTCGTCGGCGTCGTCGAGGAGGACGAACGTCCGGGACAAGTTGCGTCGCTGGTTCTCGATGGCATGGATCCGGAGCCAGTCGTCCAGCTCTTTGACACCGCACTCGAACTGCGCCAGATCATGGCGAGGATCGAGCGGTTCGATGTGCATCAGCCAACGTGCTTCAGTGGTCGAGCCTTTCTGACTTGTTTGATCAGCTCCTTGGCCGGCGCCGGAGGCCCGTCGAGGATCGCGAGGAATCGGCGGTAGGCGTCGGCCTCCAGCTCGATGGTCCGGTGCGCGGCAACCGTCTCCTCGGCGTCGGCGACGGCCCGATCCAGCAGGAACTCGGACACCGAGACGCCCAGGAGTCCCGCGGCCTCGACGATCACGTCATCTTCACGAGAGGAGAGACGCAGCTCCCGTCGCCTGTCCTTCATTCACCACACCTCCGAGTACGTACGAGTGTACGGGCATGAGAGCGGGTCGTCAAACGGACCTCACGTTCGCCCTGGCCAGGAAGCCATACGCAAGTCGTAGTTCTGGGACTCCGGCCCACGGACCAGAACCCCACTTGACTCGGTGAAGTCAGCCTCGCCACCCCCAGGGTTTCTTAATGTGCCCTGACGAAATCCGGGCCGGCGGCGGCGGCGGCCACGCGGATTGACCCCGCAGCACCCACAGCAGCTCGGCCAGCGTGTCCACACCGTGGGCCTGCTCGCCGCGCACGAGAGCGGCCTCGCGCACGTCACAGAGGGGCACGACGAGGCCCGACGACGCCGTAGCGTCGGCAGGGCGATCAAGCCCGGGACGTGACGGAGCAACCCGTTGAGTCCGAGCTCGCCGCAGAACGCCAACCCCTCGGTGCAGGCCGAGACCGGCGCCTCCTTTGCGTACGCCTGATGGTGCCAGGTTGACGGTGACGCGGCGTAGGGGCCATGGCAAGCCGCTCAAGAGGATGGCGGCGCGCACCCGGTCGCGTGCTTCGCGGACGGCGACGTCGGGCAAGCCCACGATGGTGAAGCCGGGCTGCCCGTTGGAGACGTGGACCTCGACGGAGACGGGACGTCCGAGAGCGCCGTTCAGCGTGGCGGACGCGACGGCGGCGAGTACAAACGGAGAACGGTCGGCCTCTCGGGACCCCTCGTTCCTACCCCTTATCGGGATTGGTTCATTGCGGCCCATATGGAGCTCGCATGGTTGGTAGACCCAGGGAGAACAAGCGCGACGTCGTCATCGATCAGTTCACCAGGCCCAGAGAGGACGAGCGCCGCCATCTCCCCGAGCGGGATCTCGAGGAGATGCGGATCACGCACGAGACAGTCGTGAAGCTTCTCGAAGGAAGGGGCTATACTATAGCCCGTGCCATCGCGTGTGAACCCGTACACGCCGGGCGCGGGCGACATGCCCCGGGCCCTGGTCGGGCGGGACGAGCAGCTCGGGCTGGCGGAGACGGTGCGCACCCAGCTCGAGGCTCGCTACGCCGCCAACTGCCTCCTCTTCACGGGGCTGCGGGGGGTGGGCAAGACGGTCCTGCTCAAAGAGGTCCGCAACCGCCTCATCGCGCGGGGATGGCTGGCAACCTACGTCCAGATCCGGCCCTCGGTCCCCGTCGACCGAGCCTTCGCCGAAGTGGCCCTACGGGCCAAGGACCAACTCACCTTCGGGACCAAGGTCACCCGGGCCCTCAAGACGCTGGGGCACCGTGGCGGCAGCCTCTCGGTGATGGGGAACGGAGCGGGCATCGGCGCCGGCGACACGCGCGCTGACGGCTACCGCGAGTTCACCGAGGTCCTCTCCAAGCTCGGCGAGGCAGCCCAGTCCGACGGGGTCGGTGTCGCGCTCGTCATCGACGAGCTCCAGACACTCAAGAACGATGCGCTGGCCGATCTGATGAACGCCGTGTTCACCTTCCGCGACGAGATCCCCCTGGCCTTCGTCGCCAGCGGTCTCCCGTACCTGCCGGCAAAGATCTCGAAGGCCACCACCTCCACCGAGCGGCTGCGCTATGAGCCGGCCGATTTCCTCAACAAACGCGACGCTCTGCGCGCCGTGAGCGAACCAGCCGAGAAAGAAGGGGTGTACTGGTGCGCCGATGCGCTCGCACGCCTCATCGAGCTGGCTGAGGGCTATCCCTACTTCCTCCAGCTCTATGCGTCGGAAGCCTGGGTGACGGCGGGACGCAGGGAGGAAAGTTTTGCGGAGGTCACCGTCTCCGACGTACGCACCGCGGAGCCCGAAGTAAAGCGCCAGCTGGACCTCGGGCTCTACGGCTCGCGTTACGAGAAACTCGGGCCGAACCAGCGTGAGTACGTCTACGCCATGGAGGACCTGATGCGTCGAAAGTCGATGCAAACGGTGCGCTCAGGCGATGTAGCCAAGCTGGTGAAGAAGACTGCCACCCAGGTCTCGCCGGTGCGCGACGGCTTGCTGCGCGCCGGGATGATCCACTCCCCGGCCCATGGCGAAGTGGAGTTCTCCGTCCCAGGCTTTGCCGACTATCTGGTCCGCCGACGCGAGGCCGAGGAGAACTGAACGGCCAACCGAACTCCACGCCGTCTGAGGGAGGGGTCCAATGCGACAACAGCTCCGGCTGACGACGATATTGACTGTGACTGCGGTGGCATCAGCACCCCCCTACCTGACCTCGCATCGCATCGATGGGATGTTCAACCACCTCATAAGGTTCGGTTCGTTGGGACAGGCCGCCGTGAAGCGCTGTGCCGCTACCGCCTTGGGCCAGGAACCTCGCCCGGGCCAGGTCAGAGTTGTCTGATACGAGTCGCCTCACAAGGGCAACGTCACCGCCGTGCGCTGCGGCACGCAACTCAACCGTGGACGGCGCATCCCTCGGGATAGTGCCAGTCGTGTTCTCTTCGGACATGACGACAATAATCAGGGGATGTGCGCCGCCAGGAAACTGCGACAGACCCAAAGGTCCCGGACGGCCCGCAGTCGATCTTGGTGCTCGTATCGAGCCGATTGGGTGCCCAGTCCGGACTGGGTTCGCGAAGTATCGGTTTCAATGTCCTGCCTGCTCATCCTCGCGAGCAGTACGGATTCCGGTACGTGGCGTGGGCCTGCGCGCTCGATCTAGGCAGCCGGCAGCCAAGCTCCGTGGTTTCCACCTCGCGCACCGGATTGCCGGCAATTCTCGCTCGGACTTGGGATGATCCCACGCTGCGAAGGCGTCAAAACGGCCCACCGTGTTTGATTCGGATCCCCCTCCGACACGATCCTGTCGCCAGATGTGACCGCAGTCACCCTATGGGAGCTCACCTCGGGTTGTACGCAGGTCCGGTCGCATCGCGCTGACGCGGACGCCGGCGCTTTACACGTCTGGGTGGCCTCTGAGACACTACAGCTGTTAGGCCTCGACGCGGTAGACACCGGGAAGGGGATGCTCGATGAAGATCGCTTGTGGCGGCTCACCGAGGCGCGCGGCGTCGCTCCCGGGGTGGCGACGGTCTCTGCTCGCTCTGGCCGTGTGCTCGACTGTCGCGGCTCTCGGGGCGGTGAGCCTACCGAAGACGGCGACCGCGGCGACGTCAACGTTTGTGACCGGTGAGGACACTCCAGGGGTTCAGGAGCCTCTTTTTATAGAGGTCGATCCAGGTCTCGGGGTCGTCTGGGTGACCAGCCGCTCCGCCACGAGCACGCTCTACGAGTTGAATGCGACGACCGGGGACGTCCTGACATGGGTCACTCTTCCCAGCGCGATCGGCGAGCTCGCTGTCGACCCCACCACTCAGACCGTGTGGGCAATGAGCGGTGAGTCAGTCTTCGAGGTCAACGAGCTCAACGCCACCGTCGAGGACACGGTCAACGTCGGCTTTGACATTGCTCAGATTACTTCCGACCCGACGTCGGGCACAGTGTGGGCGACGAGCGGCGACACCCAGATCGCCGAGATCTCCGAAGCCACCGATGCCGTGATCACGTTCGGCGGTTTCTCCGGAGCCGATGCGATCGCGGCCGACCCGGGGTACGGAACTCTTTGGGTGTCCGAATCCGGTGGGGCCGTTGCCAAGGTGAGCGAGTCGACGGGCGCCATCCTCGGCACGGTAGGCGGGTTGCCCAGCTCGGCCGTCGTGATCGCCACAGATCCCGCGCGCAATACCGTGTGGGTCGCCGGCCAAGGTCAAGCGTGGGTTGACGAGATCGACCCGAGCTCCGACTCGGTCGTTCAGTCTTATGACATGCCCGTCGCTGGAACTGAATGGATGTCGATCGACTCCGAGAGTCATTTCATCTGGTTTACGACCATCGATACTTCAACTGACTTTTCTAGCGTCGTCTATTTGAACGAAGAGACCGGTACGTTTTCTCCTGCATTTGGAATCACATATGGCACACCCGGCACCGTGGCCGCCGATCCTGCGACTGGGTCGGCGTGGCTCACCGCCACGCCGACCATCGCCGAGGTCAGGCCCACCGACGGCGGCCTCGACATTGTCGCCGAGTCGGGCAGCATCGAGGGTGCCAGTGCCCTGGCTGTCGACCCCGCTCAGGGCACGGTGTGGGCCGCTGGTGGCGGGTTCGCGTACAAGGTCAACGAGTCGACGGGTGCCGTCTCCTATGTCATCGTAGGAAACAACATTGATTCGATTGCCGTCGACCCCAATAAGTCGATTGTCTGGATAGCCGATGGCTCGGGGGACCTCGATGAGTGGAGCGAAGCGCCTTCCCTCCTGAGCGGCGTGGATGTGGGGACAGCTATCAACGGGATGTCCGTCGACCCCGACACCGGCACGTTGTGGTTGTCGCTCTTCAACAGCGGGATCGAGGAGATGAATGAGTCCACAGGGACCGAGGTGACGACGGTCCCTGACGCGACCTCTGTGGCGATCGCTACCGACCCCAACACGTCAACCGTCTGGGTCGCCAACACCAACAACACGGTCGACGAAATTTCGGAGGCCTCGGGGACGATCGTCAACACCATTAGCGGTATTGCTTCGCCTACCGGCATCGCCACCGACCCAAGCACTGGGTTGGTCTGGGTCACGACGTCTGCGGGCACGTTGTACGGCATCGCGGAGGCGACTGGGGGCGTCGTCCGCACGGTCAACGTGACGGGTGACCTCAAGTCCGTCGCCACCGACCCGGCGACCGGGACAGCGTGGGTCGCGGCCGCGAACGGCACGGTGTCCCAGGTCACCGAGGCCACTGGCACCGTCACCGAGTCCGCCACCAGCGCTGGGACCGGGACGGCTATCGCGGTGGACCCTGACCGCGGCCTGGGCTGGACCCCGGGCGGTCAGGGGACCCTGGTCGTGGCCGGCCAGGCCGCCCCGCCTTCCGGTCTGCTGCCCAGCTGCGTGGCCGGGCAGGCATATTCCGCCACCCAGACCGCCTCGTTCGCGTTCGGCTCATTCGGCTGGTCGATCGCCGGCGGCTCCTTGCCATCCGGGCTGACGATCAACGCACAGACGGGAACCATCAGCGGTACGTGCCCAGCCACCCCGCAAGGGGCGCTGTTCACGGTGACGGCGACCAGCAGCTTGGGGCCTGTTCTGTCGAGCGGGCCGATCGTCTTCCAGGACTTGCCGCCGCGCATCAGGGGACCGGAGATCTACACCCCGAACACCGCCACATTCACCCAGGGCGCGCACGGTCAGTTCGTGGTGGCTGGGGCGGGCTTCTCAGGCATCGCATCGATCTCCGTGAAAGGCACCTTGCCGTCGGGATTGTCGCTGGTGGACAATCCCGACGGGACGGCAATCCTGTCCGGGACGCCGAACGGAAAGGCCAAGAGCTACCCGCTCACGTTGTCCGCTAGGTCTGGGCGCCAGACCGCCACTCAGACGTTCACGTTGGTAGTGGCGCCCGCAGCCGTGCCACCGGCGATCTCGATCACCTCACCGGTGACCTTCGTGAGAGGGGTCAGCGGCTCGTACAGCATCTCGACCTCCGGGTTCATCACCACCCCGAACATTTCCGCGTCGGGAACCTTGCCGACCGGCCTGTCCCTGGTAGACAACCTGAACGGCACCGCCACTCTGTCGGGAATACCGACCAGTAAGGCCGCGACGTACAACGTCACGCTGATCGCGGCGACCGGCGCCCAGAAGGCAAAGGAAGCCGTCCCGATCGTGGTCGAGAGAGCTCCGGCCATCACCTCCAAGGCGACCTAGACCGTGGTGGCTGGCACCACTGCACCCCCCCGGCCAGCGTCTCGAACACCTCTTCGTCCAGTCGGCAACATTGCCGCGCTTGCACCGCGACCTCGTCGCCAGACGCTGAGAAGGCCCCGACGAAGCGTGCACGGCGGCCCGGTTTGGGCGCATGCCGACCACGTCGGTGCGCCCAACTGCGTCACAGGCCAGGCGAGTTCCCGCACCACACGAAGTGCGAATGGCAAGCCCGCCCGGCTTCAACCAGCACTAATCAACCCGCACTAACTTTTGCCGGCGCCGACGGAGGTGCAGTCCGAGAGGGCGACACCGCATATCGTCTGGCCAAGACCATTGGTCCCTGGGACCTTGTAAGCGCCCGAGACGAGGCTGCCGTAATCTCGCGCGAATACGCCAGAGCTATACCCAAGCCCAGGTGTGCTGGCTCCCGCGAGCAGGCACGACCCATCAGGGGCGCAGCCCACCCCGTAGAGGTATTCGGTGCCGGAGACCACCGTCGGCGCACTTATGGCTCCGCTGCTGAGTGTTGCCACAATCCCTTGCTGGGTCGCGTTCTCACCAACTGCGAGGCACGAACCGGCCGAGGGGCAGTCGATGCCGTTCAGATACCACGCGTCGGGCACGGTCAGCGCAGTCTGGGGGATACCGCTCACAATCGGGTCGATGGCCGGGTTGTAATTCACCAACCCGGCGGCGTAACACTGGGTCGCCGACGGGCATGAGATCGCGTTGAGCCACTCACCACCTTTAGGCACCTCGGCGGGGGCCGAGGCGTGACCAGCGGTGATGGTGGTGACGGCATCAGCGTCGTCGCTGCTGTCGTAGCCCACCGCGTAACACGTGGTTGCGGTGGGGCAGGCAATCCCGTACAGACCGTTGAAGGTGGGCAGTTGGGTTGCCTTAATCGGCTCACCGTTCACGATGGCCACCAGCACGGCGTCGTCTCGGTCCACCGGACCGATCCCCACGGCGAAACAGCGGGACGCCGTCTCGCACGAGACAGACTGAAGGTTCGTGGTGTTGGGAACCGGCAGTGTCCCGAGGGCGGAGGTGACCACGACCCCCTGGCCGGCACTGTTCTGGCCGACCTCGATGTAGCTGCCGCTGGCGGTGGTGGCTACACCATTCAGTGAAAGCGTGCCTCCAACGCCGGTGACGGTCGCTTCGGCACGCGCTGTGACGACGTCTCCGTGGAACAGGGGAGATTGGCTCGGTCCTGTGGGGAGCCCGGCGACGACGGCATCGCCCAGGCTGCCGTTGACCGGGTTGGCGGCGTCCCCGAGGTAAGGCAGGCCGTAGGCGTGCTCGACCGATCGCAGCACGCCGGCCGTGGTGACCGGCGCTGAGACGGCACCCATTCCGGCAGTATGGGCCGACACAACGACCATGGGGATCTGGCCGGCGCTGGCGCCGCCGACTCCGCCACTGTCCTCGTAGCCAGTGTCGTAGAGGATGACGATCTGACCCCCCTGGCGATACCAAGGGGTATCCATGATCTGGGGGACTTCGGTGCTCAGCCAGTTGTCGCCAGACGCCATGGTGCCGTTGTCTCCGCCGCTGTTCACGAGGTCGGGCACCACCCAGTCATAGTCGGCGGCATGGGCACCAGAGAGGTCGGAGAGGAATGGTTTGAAGTTCGAGATGTGGCTGCACTGGGTGGCGAAGTCAGCGAAGTAGCGGAAGGGGTTGTGCCAGTAGGGGTAGTACCCCGACCCGTTACCCTGATCGCACCCTGCGTCCAGACCCTGGTAGTAGGCGTGCCAGGTGATTCCGGCCGCCTCCATCTGGTCAACCAGAGTCGGTTCGGTGAAACCCGAACAGCCCTTGTCGTTGATGTTGCAGTCGCCGTTGACACCCTCATGAGATCCCGAGAGGAGTTCGAGATAGTTAGGCAGGCTCGGGTAGTGCCATCCGTAGGCCTGGGTGAAGTCGGCATATTGGTGAGCCAGCTCGTTCAGGTAGGGCATGGCGGGAGAGCCCGCAAACTGGCTGGCGTCGGTGTTCTCCATCATGATCGTCATTACATGAGGTGGAGGGCTTGCTGTCTGCGTCGCGACGGGGTCCGGAGACGTCCCTCCAGCGAGGCCGGACATCGCTATTGCCAATCCGGTTGCTAGGGCGCTCACGCCGGCGATCGCCGTCACCCACTTGGTCGATGAATGTCGATTGCATCGAATCATCAGATCCTCCTCACGGTTCGTATGCGGCGCGTCCCAAATCTTGAACCATCGTGGGTGACAGCTCAACCTCAAGAGAGTGTCCGACGTGAGTCAGAAATGACGTTTCCGTGACGTGCGACCAATATCGGTGAACATGGCGTGACAAGACTCCCGCGTGGCCCGCGGTGAACACCAGGGTGCCCCGGCAGTTTGCCTGGGCAGGCGCCCGATAGGCCCGGGACCTAAACCACTGCCAGAGATCTCGGGGGACATTCCATCTCTCTCAATCCGGGCAACCCGTTCGGCACGTGGACCTCGCCAGCGCCTCTTTGGTTTCCTCTGTCGTGGAACAGGTATCGAGGATGTATCCATAACTTCGCACCCGGGGACTGTCGTGAGCGGCCGGGGGGGTTCGTGCACGAACATGGCGGTTGGATCGACTGGGGGCTTGATCGCGCCAGCCGTTCGGTGAAGGATCGGTTCATGACCACCACCACCACAACCGGCGACTCGCCCGAGGGCAGCCCATTCGACTCCCCGTCCGTCTACATGTCCATTCCCCGCGTCGGCGAGCTCACGCTGTCGCCCGCCGGTGACCGGCTTGTCGCTAGCGTGGCCCACCTCGACGGCAAGGGCGCCGAGTTCGTCACCTCACTCTGGGCGCTCGATCCGGCGGGCGCGGCGCCAGCCCGCCAACTGACCCGCTCGTCCAAGGGGGAGTCGAGCGCGGCGTACCTGCCCGACGGCTCCCTGCTCTTCACGTCCACTCGGCCCGGACTGGCGGAGTCCGAAACGCCCGAAGATAAGGACGACCAAGAAATCGCCGCGCTGTGGCTCCTGCCCGCTGGCGGGGGGGACCCGTGGGTGGTGGCGCGCCGGCCGGGCGGGGTCACCGCGGTCGCCACCGGTCGGGAGACCACGACCGTCGTGGTGGCGGCCAAGAGCGCACCCGGCGCGCCCAGCGACGACGAGGACCGCGAGTGGTGGACGGCCCGGCGTAAGCGCAAGGTGAGCGCGGTCCTCCACGAAGGCGGGAACCTGCGGCACTGGGACCACCACCTCGGCCCTGACGAGGTGCACCTCTATGCGGCAACTGTCGACCCAGGCGTGCCCGGCCCCGTCGAGCTCCGGGACCTGACGCCGGACGCCGGCCAGGCTCTGCACGACGCAGCTCCCGTGCTCTTCGCCAACGGAACGACAGTGCTCGCGCAGTGGGTCGTACCCTTGGAGGAGGGGCGCGTCCGCAGCGACGTGGTGGCGATCGACGTGGCCACCGGTGCCCGCCGCACGCTGGCGTACACGGAGGACGGGTCCTTCGTGTACGAGGCACCGGCCCTGTCGCCCGACGGGCGCCTGGCCGTGGCTCTTCGCACGTCGCGGCCGACGATCACCGAGCCATGGTGGCTCGACCTCTGGCTGATCGATCTGGCAACGGGCGCAGGGCGCGCACTTGGCGCCGGCGACGAACCGTACGTGACCGGCGCGCTCTTCAGCGCCGATAGCGCGGCTGTCATCGCCACCACCGACTGCAAGGGGCACGCCCCGCTGTACCGGATCGACGTCGCCTCGGGTGACGCGACCCGGCTCACCGGAGATGGCGCCTGGGCGTCGCCCCAGGTGGATCCCGGCGGTGGGGTGATCTACGTCCTGCATGCCTCCATGACAGAACCGCCGCGGCCGGTCCGCCTCGACCTCGGCGTCCCGGCCCCCGCGGGCACTGCCGCGCTGACGGGCATTGACGCCCCTGGAGCGATCGAGAGGGTGCCGGGGCGAGTGGAGGAGCTGACGACCGAGGCGGCGGACGGCACGCCGTTGCGGGCGTGGCTGGTGCTGCCCGAGCAGGCCGGTGCGCCCGCGCCGGCCCCCCTGGCACTGTGGATCCACGGGGGACCGCAGGGTTCGTGGAACGGCTGGCACTGGCGCTGGAACCCCTGGCTGCTGGCCGCCCGCGGGTGGGCCGTGCTGCTGCCAGACCCGGCCCTGTCGACTGGCTACGGCGCCAAGATGATCCGTCGCGGCTGGGGGCAGTGGGGCGGCGCTCCCTACGACGACCTGATGGCCGTCACCGACGCCGCGCTCAAGCGGCCCGACCTCGACGCCACGCGCACCGCGGCGTTGGGCGGCTCCTACGGCGGGTACATGGCCAACTGGATCGCCGGACACACCGAGCGGTTCTCCGCCATCGTGAGCCACGCCAGCCTGTGGTCCCTGGAACAGTTCCAGGGCACCACCGACTACCCGGCCATGTGGGCCGACGAGTGGGGCTACCCCGACACCAACCCCGAGCTCTATCGGACGTGGTCGCCCGACCGCTACGCCGATGCCATCACCACTCCCATGCTCGTCATCCACGGGGACCACGACTACCGCTGCCCGGTCGGCGAGTCGCTACGTCTCTGGAGCGACCTCATACGTCGGGGTGTCGACGCCCGCCTGCTGTGGTTCGCCGCCGAGAACCACTGGATCCTCCAGCCTGGCGACGGCATCGTCTGGTACGAGACGGTGATCGCGTTCTTGAACGAGCACGTGCTCGACCAGGGCTGGGAGCGCCCGTCGATGGTCTGACGTCGCTGGCGGCGCGAAATTCTGGTTGCGGCGCCATGCTTCGGCGGTGGACTGGCCCAAAAGTTCGAGCTCGACGGGGGTAGGCCCCGATGCCCCGGCGTCACCAAGTCCCAGCCGCCGATGCACGGTCCACCGTCTCAACACTCGCGTCCAACGCCAGCCTTCTACCGCTGAGTAGCCGCCAAACTGTCCTCAATAAGATCATCGATCGCGGCGTCCCTGGGGCGCCGAGAATGCCGCTCGTGGGCACCGTAAGGAAGCAGCACTTTCGTAGGATGACCACACGCGCGTACGAACTGGATCAAGTGGACTTTCATTCCGCTCGCAGCGGCAGGCCTCCTTAATCCGAGGTGGCCGACGGTGTACCCAAGCGGATATCTGGCTCGGCTCCCTCGGGAGCCCCGAATTTCTTTATCTCCGATCACCGGAAGAGGCCATAGCTCCGTCCCTGCCTGGTATCCGGCCGTTGAGTGCGCCGCCCTTTCCGTCGTCGTCGGCGACAAACTGAGAATATGACAAGCCGGATCGCCGTGATCTCCATAGACGCTATCGATCCCAGGCGCGTGGCAGAGTTCTGGTGCGCCGCGCTTGGCTGGGAACTTCATAATCTCGATGCCACCGGAGCCGATATTGGCCCACCCGATGGTTCGTGGCCGACGATCGAGTTCGGACGTGTGCCTGAGGAGAAAGCGGTAAAGAACCGCCTCCATCTGGACCTCCGTGCTGATGGAACAACCCAACGCGATGAGCTACACCGTCTGCTGGACCTGGGCGCCCGAATGGTCGACGTGGGTCAGGCGTCCAGCAACACTTGGATTGTGCTTGCTGATCCTGAGGGGAATGAGTTCTGTCTGTTGTCGCGTTCCGTCCAGGAGCTTCGTGAAGGCCACTAGATCAAAGAATATGCCCGAACGCGCCCTTGCCTTGGTCTCGCATTCAGAACTGCCGATGCAGGAGCCACATAGGTATATCGCGCATCCCGCTGGACCAGACCTAAGTAACGTGCTCGTGTGCGGATCTTCGTCTTTGCCGCCGTATCGCTGGCCGCCCTGTTCGCCTCGGCCTGGCCAGCCGGGGCGACCGTCGCTCCGGGACACGACCACGACTGCATCGTTGGCACGCCGCCTCGGGCCATCGATTGGTCAGCGTTGCGCAATCCGATTCTGTCATTGGCCCATGTCGGTGTGAAGGATCAGGCACTGCAGTGGTCCGGCGGGGCATGGCACATGCTCTACAGCGACATGACCGAGACCAAGGCAACTCCCTATGTCCGCTTCAGCGTTGCGATCTCCTCTAGTCCCAACCTGATGCATTGGACCTCGCCGCGGATCATTGCCACGACTGCCGCGTCACCCGATATCGTCCGAGCTCCGTCCGGCCGATTCGTCGTCACCTATCAGACACCCTCCGGCTTGGAATATCGCACAAGTCGCAATGCTGCGTTGAGCTTCTGGTCACCGGCTCACCCTCTCGGTCATGGGCTGGCGAGCCGGATGATTGATGGTGCCCTTGCGTTCACCGGTCGTGGGGTGATCCTGGGATTCAAAGCCGGAACCACTTCTCAGCACTTCGAGATCGCCTGGTCCCCCACCCTCAGTGGCACTTTCCACCTCGTCGGGCAGCCGGACATCGAGATTTACAACGACACCGTCGAGAACTATGAGTTCGTCACAACCGAGGGCACGTGGCGCCTCGTGGCGACGTCGAACACGCTCGACCAACCTTTCATCTTCACCTTGGGGCCGGGAGATCCATTGGTGCCGTCAACCTGGCTCCACTGGGTCAACGGACGGAAGATCGCGATACCGAGCCAGCCCTTCAATTCGAGTAGTGGAATCTCGAGCGTCAATTACGAGCACGCCAACTCTGCATTTCTCTGCGTTGGGCCCCACGGCGAGAATTATCTGACCTACGCCGGCAGTACCGAGTTGACAACCTACGGCGGCTGGGGTCACGCCCGCATTGGCATCGTGAGGAGCAACGACCTGGTCAACTGGCAGGCACCACCTTCGTGATTGTTCTCAGCTTGACCGGTAGCGCCTCTGGCGCGACGGCGACAGACGTGCCCAGTTCGCCAAAAATGTCGTGGGCCACGTCCTTCGCCGGAAGGACGTGGCCCAATGGATAGTTCCGAAGCGAGGCCTCGATGGTCGATGGGGCGGACTCACGCCACAGCTGGATCCGAGATGCCACCTCGGGGCCGAGGCTAAAGGGTAATGCCCCGCTCAGCTCGTCTCTGGACCGCCGTTCAGAAACCGACGGTCTCGCCCGAGGGAGCGCCCGAAGAGAATCGCACGATCTCTGAGGTGGTCCAGCAATTCCGGCGGGGACAGCACCTCGAACTCGGCGGCAGCATTTCCGAGTGCCAACGTCGGCCAATCGAGTGAGTCCGATGTCATGCGGAACCGACACTGCTCGGATCCCACCTCCTCGATGCTGCCCCACGGCCCGACGCGCTCTCGCACGACGGCCGCGGGGGCATCGATCAGCACTACCACCTCGTGCCGCGACGTGACGCTCTCGATACTGGATCGGACGAATTCTGCAGCGTTCTCGGCCGGCAGCTGGCGAGGGATGGCGTGAGCTCCCGTGCTCCTCGGCTCTGCCAGCCGGTCCAGGCGGAAAGTGCGCCAGTCGAAGCGGGTCAGATCCCATGCCACGAGGTACCAGCGACGCCTCAGCAGGACCAGCCGGTACGGGTCGACCTCTCGGGTGCTCGGTTCGCCGTTGTGGTCGGTGTACGCGAACTCGAGACGCTCGCGGTCCCGGCAGGCTTGGGCTACCGACACCAGTACCTCTGCATCGACGCTGACGGCGGACTCCTGCCAGGGGACGGGAATTGTCATCGCGGCCAGAGCGTCGATGCGGCGGCGGAGTGAGGAGGGCATCACCTGGATCACCTTGCTCAGCGCGCGCAGTGAGGACTCCTCGATACCGGTCACCGTGCCCGCCTGGATGGCGGAGTACAGCCCAACCCCGATCGCCACCGCCTCATCGTTGTCGAGCAGGAGGGGAGGAAGCACCGCTCCGGCCGCGAGCTGATAGCCGCCATCGACGCCCCGCCGGGCCTCAACCGGGTAGCCCAGCTCTCGGAGGCGGTCGACGTCACGACGGAGAGTGCGAGGCGAGACCTCGAGACGAGCGGCCAGTTCGGCTCCGGCCCAGTAGCGCCGGGACTGCAGAAGGGACAACAGCCGGAGGGTGCGAGTGCCTGGGGTGGTCATCTTGCCAAGTATTGCCGGATTTAGGCCAGAAGTTGGCCGCTAATGGCCGTACGGTGGAGCGTGATCAGCAGACGCCCTGACGGAAAGGCCATCCCATGACGACCGACATCTCTTCCACCATCACCGACTTGGAGCGCAGCGACCTGGTGAACGCATTGGACCAACACCGGGACCTCATGCTCCGCACGGTACGCGGAGTGAACGACGCCCAAGCCCGGCTCACTCCGTCGGCCAGCGAGCTGTGTCTTGGAGGGATTGTCAAGCATGTCGCTCTTGTCGAAGAGGGCTGGGTCCGTTTCATCGAAGAGGGTCCAGACGCCATGGGCCCCACCGACGAGGCCGCCCACGAGGCCCATGCCGCCGGCTTTCGTATGACAAAAGAGGAGACCCTCCCGGCCCTGATT
Organism: uncultured Acidimicrobiaceae bacterium; assembly: GCA_963822265.1. Lineage (GTDB taxonomy): Bacteria > Actinomycetota > Acidimicrobiia > Acidimicrobiales > RAAP-2 > Bog-473. Next base: position 46,739 of record CAWGHA010000038.1, on the reverse strand, counting down.
GCTTTCTACGAGGCCGTGGCTCGCCGCACCGATGAGTTGGTGGGCACCCTGCCTTCCCTGGACGCCTCCCACCCACTCCCCGTGGCCCCGTGGTTCGAGCCGGGGGCTCGTTGGTCCGCCCGCCGGACTTTCCTGCACATCATGGCCGAGACGGCCCAGCACGCCGGTCATGCCGACATCATCCGCGAGACCATCGACGGAGCGAAGTCAATGGGCTGACGGAATAGGAACCGGACGCATACTGGCGTCGGAAAGGACGTGATGTTTTGCTCGCTACCAAGAACTGATCGTCTGAGCAGGATCCATCCATCTGTACCGACTGGTCTCATGAACTGCTCGGACGGGGTTCTCGGCACCCACAAGCAATTGATCCGTGAGAGTCTGAAGGTTCAGCCAAGTGAACGCGAAGAGCGGCTACGGGATGAGAGTGAGCGACTCGAAATGGCCGGTCGCACGATATTGAAGTGACCGCGATCCAGAGTTGCGAGTTCAACGATCCCCAAAACGTTCGGCCAGGGCGACGAGGCACGCGTCGGTTGCGCCGATAAGCATGTCGGAGTACTGCTCTATTTGTTCGGCGCTGCAGCCGAGGTCGGTCGCAGTGAGCCCGGAAGGGCGCGACGCTGAAGCCTCGAATGACCGGCGTTCTCATCTCGGCGCAACGTCCGCACATTGCCCTCTGCTTCACGAGTCAGCCGGCGTGTCGCTCGCATCGGAGCCAAGACGGCATACCCGTGCTGTCCGCGTTCGACGGAGCGACCCAAGGCCCGCCACGTCTCGAATCCTGCGCCATACGTCGGCGTCCTGGTCGGCCGTGTAATTTTCGCTTGATTCGGACTTCGCTGGAGCGAAGCTGCCAGCCGCCGAGTGCTACGCCCGTACGGCACAACCGGGCTACGGCTCCTCCGCGCACCGAACACGACGCAGTGGACTACGTTCTCTCCATGGTTGAGGAAATCGCTCGGGCGGTGCGTTTCGACCAAGCCAATGTCGTGCAGCGCGGTATGCGGCTTCTGGCTGGAACGCGGCCTATGGCGTGGCTGTTCGCACGGGTGCTGCACCACCTCGATGGTCCAGTGATGCGACGCAGCGCCGGGCGTCACTCCGTTTCGGCCGCCCTGACCGGGCTACCCATCATCGAGCTCACGACCGTCGGTGCCCGTTCGGGCGAATCACGGACCTTGCCCCTCGTCGGAGTGCCCGATGGTGATCGGCTCGTGCTCGTTGCTTCGAACTACGGCAAGCAGCAGAATCCGGCCTGGTACTACAACCTCAAAGCCAATCCGCGGTGCAGCACCACCTTTCGCGGTCAGCATCACGAGATGGAGGCCTATGAGGCTGAGGGCGAGGAACGCCAGCGCCTATGGGAGTTGGATGTGTCGGTGTACCCGCCACGCAACCACTACGCACAGCGAGCCGGAAACCGCCGCATCCCGGTAATGGTCTTGCAGCCGGCACCCATGCCAACCCGCTAACGAGCCCGATGACGCTGAACAAGCCGGGCCGGGGTTGCATTCCATCGAGCCACGACCTCCTCAATGATCGCCATTCCACTCACTCGCCGTTATCACCCACTCCATATTTCGTCCGACCTCGGCGGGAGCGTCCACCTCGTCCTCGACTGTTCTTAGCAGGCGAAAACCCAAGCCACGGGGGACGCCCGCACTGGCAACGTTTGCTTCATCACAGTGGATGTGGACCTCCTCCATCCCGATCAACTGAAAAGCGACCGTCGTAACGGAACGGGCAGCGGCTGAGGCGATGCCGCGTCGGAGCCAGCCCGCCCTGACCCAGTAGCCGATTTCGATCCGACCAGGGCCTAGCCGAGGATGTAGACCAGCTCCACCGACGAACGTGGTTTCAGCGAGGTTCCAAATCGCGTAGTCGTAGCTGTCGCCCCGGTCGAAGGCCTCAATCGAACGGGCAATGAAGTCGCCGAGCCCTTGCTCCGAAGGCTTTCCCGAGGCCCACGCCAACCATGGACGCAGGTGATCAGTGCTGGTTGATACTGCCTCAAAAAGCGCCTGCAGCTCGCCACCTCGATACCTCCGCAACACGATTGGAGGGTCTTTGATTCTCTCGGGCGGTCCGCTGGGCATTGACTCCAAGTCTGCCCTCATGCGTCCTCTGGCGCTTGACCCCATTCGCCGGCGACGTGGCTGTCTAACGTTGCAGAGACCACGTTCGTTGATGCTGAGAGCGGAACCTGTAAGGCTTGACCCGCCCGGCAATTGCGAGGGAGAACTGTGAGACGATTTCGACGGCTTACGTTCGCCTTGGCACCGTTCGCGGTTATGGCAATGCCCCTGACCTCGGGTGCTCTTGAGAGTGCAAGCGCAGCAGTTGTAGGGAAACCCGCTTCACTGATCCTTCATAGCGACATCGCTTCGGAAGTCAGTCCCAGTTCGGGGGTCGGAGGCTACCAAACCCGTGCACCTGACCCAACTGAAGCTCAGGGCAGCTTTGTCCTTCCGAGCTTCACCTGTACGCGGCCCCATCAGGCGTTCGAGCTCTCGGTTCAGCTCGTTGGCTCACCCGACAGCGCAACCGGTTGGGTCGACGTCTCGTGCGACGCGGCGGGCCCGCCCTTCTTGTACCGGGCATTTGCGTGCGCCGACCCGGGAGTGTGCAGTTCGTATATCTACCCGGATCCGGGAGACACCATCACAATCACCGATACGCTCACGACATCGCAGGCCAGTGCCTTCGTCCGTGACGTGACCAGCGGCACGGACGCATCTCAAACCGGGCCAGGCGAAACGACGACGACCGACGCCAATTTTGTCGTCCAGACTGACAATTCAAACAGCATACCGACGTTCACGAAGGCAAAATTCAAGGACTGCACGGTCAACGGGACGCCGATCAGCGCCAACGATCCCATCAGCTCTCCCATGACGAAGACGAAGGATGGGAAGAGCATTACGCAGGTGAAATTCGGCCAGCTCAATAGCGCGGGAGATGGCTTCGCAGCGACATTTGAGCATCACTGATCAGGGACTATCCCAGGTCAATGAGTGTCGCACTATGCGGGTCTGAGCGCTCATCCTTAACGGATTAGCTTGACGGATTGCGCCACTGCGAGGTCAAGATCCAAGTTCACCTGGCTGTGCCCATGGAAACTGACCTGGTTGACCATTCCGTCTTGCTTCCATTGCAGGAGGTCGTGGCCCTCGACTGTCTTCATCGCGTTCGGGTCGTTTGACGAGTTGGCGCACTCGAAGAACTTGCCAGGTGACCCGTGGATTCGGACCGCACGCTGCCCTTGAATCGGTAGACAGTACGAAGGAATCGACGCTGCAGCACGGATCGAATGAGGCTTGTACTCGCCCAGGAGACTCGACCCGGTCTCGAATACAAAATGACCGAGTGGTCCGTCATTCGAGGCGGTTGCCGACACCCATCCCTGATATGTACCAATGGACACCCCGACATATCCATTGGGCACCTGGAAGTTCGTTTGTGTCATCAGGAGAGACGTTCGATACACCGACACCTGCGCTGGACCACAGGCTCGCGAAGTCAAGCAGTACTCCGAGGCGGTAGTCAGTGAATTCGGTATGGGGTCCGGCACAAGGCCAGGGCACGGAACGGCACGGTGGAGCCGACGAGCCAGATCCCTACATTCGGCTATCTGACTTCGGGGTGCTGGCACGAGCGGCACGCCGTCGATCTGATCGACCTTCGCTGTCGGAGACGCACCCACAGTTGGCCCAAGCGGAGCCGCGAATAGCATGCCGACGACTCCTAGGGCTGTCAGGAGAGCAATCGAGAGAGTTCGAGGCGGAACGCCCATCAACTGAGTATTGCCCGCTGCGAGGACGATCCGGGTTCCGCGGCACTCCATCGAAGCACGTCCCGCTGCCGGGAGTGATGAGAGCCCGTCGGGTGCCCTGTGTGCCGGGACGGTGCGCCCACCCTGAAGTCGACCCCATTGACGGCCCAGCTGCCTATACGCGGCCCGGCGCCTCGAATCCGTTGTAGATCGTAACGGTGGGTGGGCCCGTGACGCCGACAAGTTCAGTGACCTTCTGGACCTTGGGGTTGCCCTCGAAGAAGCTCTGGAACTGTTCAGCCGTTTCCCACTCGTCAATGACGACGAGTTCGCCTTCGCCCGCCACGAAGTTGTGGCGGATGATCCCACCGCCCTTGGTGTCCTCGGTGATCTCCTCTAGGAGCGCTGCATTGGCCTGCAAGCCGGCTATGGCCTTCTCGACGTCGGCAACTGGGAAGTGGGCGATGACGGTGACACTCATGACGGAGACCTCTCTTCGTATGGCCCGAACCACCCCAGCAGAGGCGGTTCCCCAAGTTAGGACATTTCTGATGTGCCCGCTTCGCGGTCCTTCGCGGGAGTCCTTCATTCAGGACGCTGATCGCGGGTCCCCCACATCGCCGGGTCAGAGGTGCAGCCGGCGAATCTTTGAGGCACTCGCCTACGAGCGCGAAACTGTGGTCGTGGACGACGACGAACTGCTGGCCGAGCAGCGTTCGTACTACCGGGAGCGAGCGCCCGAGTATGACGAATGGTGGCAGCGACGGGGTCGGTATGACCGGGGCGAGGAACAGCTGCTCGAATGGCAGCGCCAGGTAGCGGTCGTGGACGACGCCCTAACCTCCTTTGGCGCTAAGGGTTCGGTTTTGGAACTGGCGGGTGGAACTGGTTGGTGGACTGGGCGTCTCGCACGGACAGCTGACCGTCTCACCGTTGTGGACAGTTCGCCCGAGGTTCTCGCACTCAATCAGGAACGGGTGGGACGCTCCGATGTCAACTATGTCGTAGAGGATCTCTTCGATTGGCAACCAGACTCCGAATATGACGCCGTGTTCTTCTCCTTCTGGCTGTCGCACGTACCAAGGGCTCGATTCGGCGAGTTCTGGTCCCTCGTTCACTCATGCCTCACTCCATCGGGCCGGGCCTTCCTGATCGACAATCGAAACGACCCAGTACCTGATACGACTACGAAGGATCCATACGTCATCCAATACGAAACTGATCTTCATCTGCGTCGTCTTAGCGACGGATCGCGGTACCGGGTCGTGAGTGTGATGTACGAGCCAGGTGAGCTGCAGTCACTCCTCGAGGCAGAGGGCTGGACGACTGAGATCCAGGCGACGCGATGGTTCATTTTCGGCTCAGCTGGTCGCCTCTGAATTGGACTGCCACTGACATCGGACTGAGGTCACCATGAAGACCGTCACAGCTTCTGTGTTCCCTGTTGCCGGCCCGCACTTTCCGGATGGTTCCCGTCGAGTTGCTGGGCTAGTTTCGGCCGGATGACTCGTGCCTTGGTACTCGGTGGCGGCGGTCCTCTCGGGGTCGGGTGGCAGGCGGGCCTTCTGACTGCACTCATCAGCGCCGGCGTGCCCGTCGCGGACGCTGACTTCGTCGTCGGCACCTCTGCGGGATCCATCGTCGGCGCCCAGCTAACGGCGGGACGACCGTTGGCCGACCTCGTGCGGCCGATCAGCGAATCCGCGCCGTGGCAGACTGATCAACACGGCGGGTCTCCGGACCTCGATGAGATGCTGGCCACACGGGAACTTGCGGATGCCACACCCGAAGCGGACTGGGTTGCCCACTTCGACTTCCTGCGCGGTACGAACTGGCCGGAGTCGTTTCACTGCACCGCCTTCAGCCTCGACTCGGGGAATTTCGCCGTCTGGGACGCGTCGTCGGGCGTCGACCTACCGCGAGCGGTGGCGTCGAGTTGCACGGTGCCAGGCCTGGTGATGCCTGTGACCATCGGCGGGGAGACCTGGATCGACGGCGGCGCCCGGGACGCACTCAACGCCGATCTCGCCATCGGCCACGACGCCGTGGTCGCTGTCTCCTGTATGGCTCTCGAGCCGCCGGAAGGAGCGACGCCCGACCTGTTGGCTGGGCTCCTCCCCCGGATCAGTCAGCGCATCGATGACCTTCGTTCGAGCGGGAGTGTGGTGGAAGTAGTGGAACCGTCCGAGGAGTTCGGCGAGCTGAGCGGCTGGGGCCGCTATCTATTAGACGTCAGCCGGACTGCCGCTGCTTTCGACGCTGGCCTGCGTCAAGGCGAGGCCGAGATCGAGCGCATCCGGCGACTGTGGTTCGGGACTTAGCACCTCCCGCCACGTCACCATCGAACAGGCAGTCGATGCCCGATCTCGCGTAAGCCGCGGCTGCGGTAGATGCATTCAGGACGCCGGAGTTGGTGGCGGGGCGCTCCAGATGTAGGTTCCCCAGTTGCTGAGTGTGTCGCGGTAGCCCTGGGGGATCATCTCCGCGCCCATGTACACCCGGTCGCCCATGACGACACCCATCGAGTAGTCACCCCAACGGCAACCTCCGTAGTTGGGGCCGACAAAGGCGGCGTAACAGGTGAACCCGTCGTCAGGGTCGGCCCCAGCGGTTGCCACGATCACCGACCCGGTCGGGCCGACGGTGTTGTAGGTGATGTACGCCGGGCTCGGATAATTATGTGGACCGCTCAGCGAGAAAAGCAGATAACCGACACCGTCAGAATCCACCGCGGTGTAGGGATACAACAGGCTGGTGCCCTTGACCGCCACCACTCCCTCGTGGGCGACTGTCGCTGACAAGCTCAGCGTTGACGTCCCGCCAGCTCGGGGTCGAGGATGAACCAGTCGACGGCGTCGCTGCCACTGGAGGTGCCGGTGTCGAGCTCGGCGTAGATCTGGCCATCGACATAGGTTGGTTCCATCTCTGCATTGAAATCGGCCTGTATGCCCCCTGGCGGGTCCTGGTAGGCGTGCCCCAGCGGGCGAGGCCCGGGCTTTTGCGTGGCATCCGGCGGGAACGAATATTCCTCGGTGGTCACCTCCGTGCGGTACATCGTCGGGGCGGCCGGGGCACCCAGCAGCGACGTGTCGTTGAGCGCGTAAACCAATAGGTGGTCGTCGCTGAGCTGATTGGAGTTGGACTCCACGAAATACTCGGTATTGGGCGCGAACTTCGCCCCAGGCGGAGTGCTCGTCGGGGCCACAATGTAGGGCTGGCCGAAGGGGTCCACGGTCAAGCGATATGCGAAAACGGTCGGCAGGATGCTGGTCGCCGCCGCGGTTTCGAGCTGCTCCTTGGAGATCGCGTAGATGATCACCCCGTTGAAGGCGCCCGAGTCGATACCAAACTCGTCGGTGGCCACATAGATGCCGTTGTCGTCGGCGCCGAACTGGTCGTAGTCGCCGAAGCAGGGGCAGCCTGAGGTGGCGGTATCACTGGTGTCCCACGAATACACCGTGTAGGTGCCGGTCGGATCCGCAGTGTCGCTGACCGCCTCGAACTGGGTACTCGGTGTCACCAGCTGGCCAGAAGCGTTGAAGGCCCCGACGATGAACTCCTGGAAGAACCAGCGCTTGGTGGGCGCGTCGTAGTAGCAGCGAGGATCAGAGAAGAAATCCGAGGTGGGCTGCAGGAACGCCGAAGCCGACCCCACCGGAGCCACCAGCTGCTCCCCGTATTTGTTGTAGATGGCGAGGGCGTTGTTGATGAACTCCATGACATAGCCGCCGCCGGCGCACAAGCCCTGGTCGGGTGGCTCGAGATCCTCCCCGCCTTTGGTGCTGGCTTGCTGGACGCCGCCCATCGCGCTGAACCCGATCTCGCCGGGCACGTTCGTGTTCGACAAGGCCGTGATTGCCGGATCGGGGTTGGTCGCCGCCTTGCCCTTGGGAGCATGAGAGGCGATGGCGTTGTCAACCGACTGGTAGCGGGTGGCCGCAGCCGAAGTCCGAGAGATAGAAGTGCCCTGAGGCTGCGTCGCCGCCCGAGCGGGGCCCTCGGCCTGGGCCAATGCGCTCAGATTCACCTGCCCAACCACCGTCAAAGCGGGACTGAACACGGGAGCCTTCACCACCGTCGAGTCAGTCGAAGCAGTGGCCGGCGCCACCGTACCGAGGACCGGAGCGGCGGTCAGACCACCCCCCAAGGCCACCACGGCTGCCACTGCAATGAAGCGAGTACTGACCAAGCGAGTTCTCACCCCAACCTCCCCTCGGGAACTCTCCGCCGCGCGCCAAGCCGCTACGGCCATCGTGGTCCGACATTAAATCGGGTGGCTGCGGAGCGCAATCGTTACTTCAGGGACCTCCGGGCGTCGAGAAACAGCGACAGGTCCGCCACAGGCGTTTGCGCCATAGAGCGGTGGTTCATCGGGCGCAGGTCGCGTCGGCATCTTTCTGTGGACGGTCCACCACGGCTCGATGTAGAGCAGGAACCGGAATCCCGCGGCTCGATTGGTCGAGCGGCTTTGGCGAATTCATTTCTCTGACCTGTGTGCCCACGCGATCGCTTCGTCGCCGGCCTGCAATTCAACGAACTCCGCACGGTGGCAGGCGGCATACCACGACCCCGGTTGATCGAAACGGGGTTAGCCCAAGAGGCTGTTTTCCCGCGACATCAGGGATCCCCGGTTTCTCTCGGGTTCATGCGGGTATCACCATCCCAGCCTAGATGGAGGTTGCAATGATTGGAGCTGGTGCACTTGTCGCGAGCGTTATCGCCTTCGCGGTGGGAGCCATTTTGAATTACGCCGTGACCGTGAATCCCGATCAACATGGGTTCAACGTGAACAAGGTGGGCCTCATCTTGATGATCGTGGGCGTGGTCGCGGCGGTGCTGTCCTTGATCGCCATGCTTATGGCGAATACTCGCCGCCATCAGACCATCGTTGACGATGGGGACGGACACGTTGTTCGTCGAGTTGATTCGACTTACTAGCGAAAGCCTCCGGTCGTCGAGGACGCGGTTGGGAGGGCCGCGAACGATCAGACTCTTCAAGCCGAAGGCAAAGGAGACAGAGCCGTCAGCAACTTGGAGAGTCAGGAGAAGGGTGAAGGACGCCGTCAAGAAATAGGGGCGCCGCTTCTCCTTGGTCATCCTTCATTGAGGTCAAGGGTGGCCGTCCTTCAATTGCAATTGTTTTCGAATACGCATGCCCGCTCGGGGCACAGAAAAGGGGAACGATCATGGTCATAGTCCTGTTGGCTCTATTGGTACTCATTCTTTTCGGCGCTGGCTTTGCCGTCCACTTGTTGTGGATCGCGGCCGTCGTGCTCGCCGTGGTCTGGGTCGCCAGCTTCGTCCTCAGCCGCGGTGAAGGCGCCAGCCGTCGATCGCTCCGTCGCTGAGTGAAGATGGCGATCTCAGCGATTTCGGAGGTCGACTCGAATAAGCCGACCCGGGAGGGTCGATCTGAGGCGAGAAGAGAACCCCAAGACCGCGACCTGATTGACCCACTCCCGGAGGCGCAGGTGGCCAGGTTTGGAGCGTTCGGCAACGACGAGAAGGGTCACGGAGTCCAGGTGGCGAACGTAGATGCATCGTGCCAAGAAGTTGGATCTGGCGACAGTTGCGCCCTGCTCTCTAGACCGAAAGCTCCGACCGCAAAGCCTGCACTCCTTCCCCGGTCATGACGTCTTCAGTCACCTCTGAGATGCCAACCGGGATCGTCGGGCGGCACGGCGAACGCGGTTGGGTGCGCACGGTGGGAAGAATCGGGATTGCGTCCAGAGGTGTCATCTACGTGCTTCTGGCGTATCTGGCCTACGACATTGCACGACATGGAAATGCGCCGACGCAGACCAGTAGTACGGGTGCCCTTCAAGAGCTCGAGGCCCGCACCGGAGGGAAGTTGCTCCTGGTCGTTCTGGCGGTCGGGCTCGCTTGCTACGCGGCGTGGCGGCTCTTCGACGCCGTCACCGGCCCGAGCGGGCGCGGCGCCGCGAGGCGTATCTCGTCGTTCGCCGTCGGGATCATCTATGCGCTTCTTTGTGTTCGGGCCGTGCAGCTTGTTGCCGGACATCCGACGAGCGGCGGGGCATCGAGCAATCCCGAACCCTGGGTCGCCAAGATCATGGGCTGGTCCGGCGGGGCCGTCGCGATCGAAGTGGCCGGTGCGGCCCTCGTAGGAGCGGGATTGGGATTGGGCGCCTGGGGTCTCCTCCACCGATACGACAAGAATCTGGCCTTGGAGCGCATGTTCAGTCCGTGGCGAACGGTGGTCAGGATCCTTGGTGGTTTTGGAGATTTGGCCCGGGGATCCCTTCTTGTCCTGGTCGGAATCTATCTCGTCGAGGCAGCGGTGACGTCCAATCCGACCCAAGCCAAAAGCGTTGACCAGACGCTACGGGATCTGGTCCACCACCCCTTCGGGGCGTTGGCGATAGCAGCAATTGCCCTTGGTCTCTTTTCCTTTGGCATCTTTTCCTTCTTCGATGCGCGCCTCCGACGACTCTAAAGATCGAGTTGGTGCGTGAGCCCCAGCTCCTCCTCCTCGACGAGCCCTTCGCCGCGCTCGACGCGCTGACCCGGCTGCGCATGCCGCAACTGGTGGCCGCCTTGTGCACGCGCCACCACCCGGGCGTGCTGCTGGTGACCCACGACGTAGAGGAGGCCGTGCTCCTGGCCGAGAGGGTCATGGTGCTCACGCACGGCCGCATCTCCCTCGACCAGCCCGTGGAGCTGTCCCGCCCGCGCCGGGTCGGCGGCGTGGAGTTCGACGGCCTGCGCGACCGCCTGCTGGCCGAGCTCGGCGTACTGGCCGGCGCCCGCTGAGCCCACCTCATGGTCGTGCCGGCGCCGATGAGAGCGTGGGTTGGCCCTCCGGACGGGAAGACGGAAAACCTCTTGATTGCACCCCCTGTGAAGATCATGCTGTGAAACGAGCGGCGACCCGACGGCGGGTGGGCCGAGGAGGACTTTGTCCCATGGCGAATCTCGGACGCGAAGGCGGGTCACGGATCGTTCGCTCTCTCGCAGCACTGGCCCTCATCGGGGGCATGACGGTGGCAGCCTCCCTGGCCTCGCTCGTGGCCGGGCAGAGCCCGGCGGGGGCGGCCACGTGCGGCGTGGCGCTGGGCACACCCTTTCTCAGTGCGGGCGCAGGAAGCGGCGCCTTCCTGGTGCCGGTCAACCCGACCGTGCCCGGGGAGTCGTGCACCACGACGATCTCGGTGGTAGGCGCCATCGTCGGCCTCAACGGCTCGGACCCCTCGAACGTGGGCGGCAACGGGGCCCTGTACAACCTGAAGATCACCGAGCTCCCGTCACAACCGAGCCCCCAGATCGACTGGTACTGGAGCCCGCGCTGCGCCGACCCCTCGAACCCGACGTACGGCTTCCGGGTGAACAGCCCCACCGCCGGCTCGGTCCTACTGCCGAACGTGAATGCTTCGCCCTGCGCCGACTTCGGCAACGTCACGCACTCCAACCTGCTCGCGCCGATGGTCGTCCTGTCCAACCCGAATCTCTACGTCGGCTTCGCCCCCACACCCGACAACCTCGGGTACTGGCTGGTGACGGCGGGAGGGGGATCGAGCCATTTCGGGCAGGCAGGGAACTTCTCCCTGTACCAGAACGGTCCGGCCATGGTGGGCGCGGCGGCGGCCGGCCCGGGCGGCTACTGGACGGCGGCCTCCGACGGTGGGGTGTACACGCTCGGGAACGCCCTCTTCTACGGCTCCATGGGCGGCCAATCCCTCAACGCGCCCGTCGTCGGCATCGCTTCGACGCCCGACCACGGCGGGTACTGGCTGGTGGCGAGCGACGGCGGGGTGTTCGCGTTCGGTGACGCCAAGTTCTTCGGCTCCGTCCCGGGCCAGCTCCAGCCCGGGCAGTCACTCAACGCGCCCGTAGTCGGGATCGCGCCGAGCCCGACTGGAAACGGCTACTGGGTGGTCGCGGCCGACGGCGGCGTGTTCTCCTTCGGCGACGCCGCCTTCCACGGCTCGGTCCCGGGCCAGCTCCAGCCGGGGCAGTCACTCAACGCGCCCGTGGTGGGCGCGGCCGGTAACGGCATGGGCGGCTACTGGCTCGTGGCGGCCGACGGCGGACTGTTCTCCTTCGACGCCGCCTTCAAGGGTTCGCTCGGAGGCAAGGCCCTCAACGCGCCGATCACCGCGATGGCCGCCACCTCGTCGGGGAACGGCTACTGGCTCCTGGGCGGCGACGGCGGGGTGTTCGCCTTCCCCGATGCCCCGTTCCTCGGCTCGGCCGGCTGACCGTTGAGCGCGAGGTTGTCGTTGCGCAGGGTCGAAAGGAGGACCTCGGCCGCGCCCATGAGGCTCGTCGCCTCGTAGGGCACGACGACCTTGGCGTTGTTGGACGACGCGATGTCCTGGAGGGCCTGCAGCTGCAGCACCGCCAGGGTGTGGGGGTTGATGGTGGCGGTGTCGATGGCGGTGAGTCGCGCCGCCTCGCCGGCGCCGCGTAGCTCGAGCGCCGCCTTCTGACCGCCCGCCTGGAGCTCCAAGGCCTTCATCTGGGCCTCGGCTTCGAGGATCGCCGCCTGCTTGGCGCCCTCGGCCTCGAGCACTGCCGCCTGCTTGCGCCCGCCGGCCTGGTTCACGGCCGCTTGCTGCTCGCCCTCGGACTTGAGGATGGCGGCCCGCTTGTGCTGCTCGGCCTCCTTCTGCTCGGACATGGCCTGAATCACGTTCAGGGGCGGCGTGATGTCGAGGATCTCAATCCGGTTGAGCCGGACGCCCCACTTCGCCGTGGCGTCGGCCATGTGGTCCTGCATGCGACTGTTGATCTGCTCCCGCTCGCTCAGGGCCTGGTCCAACGACAACTCGCCGAAGACGGCCCGCAGCGCGGTGCGCGAGAGCTGGTCGACCGCCAGTTGGTAGTCGTTGATCTCGAAGAGCGCCGACTTGACGTCGATCACCTGGCAGAAGATGGTCGCGCTGACCTGGAGCGACACGTTGTCCTTGGTGATGACAGCCTGTTGGTCGCCGGTCATCGGAAATTCGCGGACGTCGACCTTGTCCATCTTGTCGATGAACGGCGTCAGTATGTGCATGCCTGGCTGCATGACGCCGCGGAACTCCCCCAAGCGCTTCACCACGCCGACGCTCCCCTGCTGCACGATCCTGACGAAACGCGACAGGAACCACAGCCCGATGGCGCCGCCCACGATGACGGCGGCGGCGGTCACGATCGCCACCTCGAAAACCCCGGCCATCAGCATTGCGCTCTCCTTTCCGCCTACACCTCGATGGCGTAGACCACGAGCAGTCCCCGCTCGATACCCGCCACCACCACGCTCGCGCCGACGGGGACGACCTCGTCGGGATCGAGGGAGATGGCCTGCCACTCCTCACCCCGGGCTCGGACCCGGCCGGGGTGGTGAGCGTCGCCAACGGCCCTGGTCACCAGGGCGGTCTCACCGACCATGCCTTGGACGCCGCTGAGCATGATCCCACTCTATTGCCGCGACCCCGAATTCACCGGCCCACGAAGAGCGGTTCGCGCTTCTCGCCGAACGCCGCCAGGGCTTCCTTCGTGTCCGCGGTGGAGAAGTTGAGGGCCTGGCACCGAGCCTCGTCCTCGACCGCCTGTTCCATGGAGGACATCGACGAGGCGTGCAGGAGCGTCTTGGTCATCGACAGCGCCAGCGGGGGGCCGGCGGCCAGGGTGGTGGCCCAGTCGTCGACGAAGGCGTCGAGGTCGTCGGGGGGCAGGGCCCGGTTGACCAGACCGATCGCCGCCGCCTCCTCGCCGCTCCACATGCCGCCGAAGAGTGCGATCTCCTTGGCCCGAGCGAGTCCGACCAGGCGCGGCAACAGCCACGAGGCCCCGTTGTCGAGGGCCAGGCTGCGCTTGGAGAAGATCATGGAGAGGCGGGCCCGGTCGCTGCACACGACGAGGTCGCACCCGAGTGCGAGCGAAAGGCCCGCACCGACGGCCACGCCGTCGACCTTGGCGATGGTGGGCTTCGTCACCCGGTGTAGCGCGAGGGCCACGTCGCCGAGGCGCCGCATCCGGGCCAAGCCCGAGCGCGTGGGGTCGGTCGCAGGGCCGTCGGGGTCCGAGAGGTCGGCACCCGAGCAGAAAGCACCTCCGGCGCCGGTGAGGACCATGACGCGGTCCTCGCCGCGGTCTTCGATCTCCTCGAAGACGGCGCGCAGCTCTCTCAACATCTTGCCGTTGGCCGCGTTCTTGCGCTCCGGCCGGTTCATCGTGACGGTGACCACACCGTCCTTGCGCTCGACGATAAGCGTCTCCGTCGGGGTGTCCATGCCCACCGACCCTACTGCCGGCCGGGCCGGCAGCCGTCAGAAGGCGTCCTCGACGACCTCCACCGCGCCGTCGAGGACGGTCACGACGTCGAAGCGGATCACGTCCCACCTCGCGTGCTGCCCGCGCAGCCACGCCGCCGCCAGTCGTCGGAGCCGTCGCTGCTTCGCCTTCGTGACCGCCTCGAGCGGGTGACCGTGGGCGTCGCGCCGGCGCGTCTTCACCTCGCAGACGATGAGCGCGCCGCCACGGGCACAGATCAGGTCCAACTCCCCCTGGGCACAGCGCCAGTTACGAGCCAGCACGGCGTAGCCCGCCGCGCGGTAGTCCGCGGCGGCCAGCTCCTCACCGTGCCGGCCGAGGCGGGCGTTGTCGTCGCGAGCCTTCCCCACCGGGGGGAACGGTCGTCGGTCACGGTCGGCCGGGTCAGAGCTCCTGTTCGGGCAGGCGCTCGACGTTGACGTCGCGGAAGGTCACGACCCGGACCTCGGGCACGAAGCGGGCGGGCCGGTACATGTCCCAGACCCAGGCGTCACGCAGTTCGAGCTCGATGCACGCCGGCGTCGTGTCCGAGCGCACGGTCAGCGAGACCTCGTTGGCCAGGTAGAAGCGGCGCTCCGTCTCGATGACGTAGTTGAAGACGGGGAGGACAGCCCGGTACTCCTGGACGAGGCCGAGCTCGATCTCGGACTCGTAGCGCTCGAGGTCTTCCTCGCTCATCGGCGCGCCCTACTCGTCGGCCGCCTCCGTGTGGTCCGCCTCGACGACCTCGTCCGCCTCCACGACCTCGTCGACCTCTTCGACCTTGTCGACCTCCGCGACCTCGACGGCGGCGGGGGCCTTGCCCCGGGGCACGCGCCGCTCCTTGATCTTCGCCGCCTTCCCGTGGCGCTCCCGCAGGTAGTAGAGCTTGGCCCGTCGCACGTCGCCCAGCGTCGCCACCTCGATCTTCGCGATCGTCGGAGAGTGGACGGGGAAGGTCCGCTCGACCCCGACGCCGAAGCTGACCTTGCGCACGGTGAAGGTCTCCTGGACCCCGCCGCCTTGGCGTCGCATCACCGCGCCCTGGAAGACCTGCACACGTTCGCGGGTGCCCTCGACCACCCGTACGTGGACCTTGACCGTGTCGCCCGGGCGGAAGTCGGGGATGTCGTCGCGCAGGCTGTCGCGGTCGATCGTCTCGGTGGGATGCATGTGCTCAGTCCTCGGTCCTCAGTCTGGGTCGGGCGTCCGGGAGCCGGACGGAACATCGTAGCCGTGCTCGGAGAGGACCCGCACGTCGTCCCGGTCCAGGTTGGACTCCCTGACCAGGCGCTCCACTATGTCAGGACGCTTCTCCGCGGTCCGCACGAGCGCCTGGCGGCGGCGCCAGGCCGTCACCGCGCCGTGGTCGCCCGAGCGCAACACCTCGGGGACCTCCCAGCCCCGGAAGACGGCAGGCCGGGTGTATTGGGGATACTCGAGCAACCCCGCCAGGGCGCCTGAGAAGCTCTCGTCGCGAGCGGACTCCTCGTTGCCGAGGACCTCGGGGAGGAGCCGGGCGACGGACTCGACCACGACGAGCGCGGCGAGCTCACCGCCGGCCAGGACGAAGTCCCCCACTGAAAGCTCGCCGTCGACGAGGTGGTCGGCCACCCGCTGGTCCACCCCCTCGTAGCGCCCGCAAAGCAGCGAGAAGCCGTCCCCGCCCGCACCCGCCGGCCCCACTCGCTCGACTCGCCCCAATCGCCCCACCCGCCAGTTCGGCCGCCATCGCCTGGTCGAACGGCCGGCCCCCCGGCGCAAGCAGGAAGAGTGGCCGGGGCATGTCGGGCACCGCCTCGACCGCACGGAAGACCGGCTCGGGCATCAGCACCATCCCCGCACCGCCGCCGAACGGGCTGTCGTCGACCGAGCGCCGCGGATCGCCGGCCCCGGCGCGGAGGTCGTGCACCCGGACGTCGAGCGCGCCCGCGTCCACGGCGCGCCCGAGGATGGAGGCACCGCAATAGCCCGAGATCAGGTCGGGGAAGATGGTGAAGACGTCGATCCTCACAGGTCGAGCAGGCCCTCGGGGATGTCGACCTCAATCGTGCCCGCGGCCGGGTCGTGCCGGGTCACGAAGCGAGCGGGAATCGAGCGCGCCCGAGTCGAGCACGAGCAGGTCGCTCGCCGGGTTGGCCTCGACTGCGGCGACGCGGCCCAGGTCGGCGCCCTGAGCGTCGCGCACCGTCGCGCCGACGAGCTCGTGCACCCAAAGCGTGCTGGGGAGGTCGAGCGGTTCGGCCTGCAGGTCCACGCCGCGCAGGCGCTCGGCGGCGGCGCGGTCGTCCACGCCCTCGAAGTGCACCACGAAGGAGCGGAAATGATCGACAGGGCCGCCCATGAAGCGGGAGCGGTACACGGTGAGCGGACCGCGGGCGGTGGCCAGGGTCGATCCCGGGTCGAGTCGCCCGGTCTGGTCGCTCCAGAGGTGCACCACGACCTCGCCCTTCAAGCCATGGGCCCGGCCGATCCGGCCGACCGTGAGGAGCGACGGCTCAGTCGTCGACGATGTCCACGCTGGCCTGCACACCGTCACGGGTGCTGGCCACGTTGACCAGGGTGCGGATCGCCTGCGCCGTACGGCCGCGGCGACCGATCACCCGGCCCATGTCCTCTGGGGCCACGTGGAGGCTGAGCCGGAGCGAACCCCGGCGTTCGTCGACGTCGATCACCACCGACTCGGGGTCGTTGGAGAGCGAGCGGGCGAGATACCGCAGCACCGACAACGCCGTGCCCCCGTCGTCCACAGGCCCCTCGTTGACGTCGCCGGCTTCGTAGCCGGTCGACTCCTCGTTGACGTCGCCGGCTTCGTAGCCGGCCGACTCCTGGTTGACGTCGCCGGCTTCGTAGAGGTTGGTCACGACGAACGTGCCGCGGTGAACTCGTCCCAGGCACCCGACGTCTTCAGGAGGCGCTCGACCCTCTCGGTCGGCTGAGCCCCGTTGACCAGCCACTTCACGGCCTTGGCGTTGTCGATCTGTACAACGGCGTCCGGCTCGGCCGTCGACGATCCGCGGGGGGCGTAGGTCCCCACGATCTCGAGGAAGCGGCCGTCACGGGGCGACCTGGCGTCGGCCGCCACCACCCGGTAGGTCGGCTGCTTCTTCTTTCCCATCCGCACGAGGCGGAGCTTCACTGCCACGAACTAGGTCCTCTCTATCGAATCCGCCATTGTTGCAGATGACGGGCCCGGTGGGGCTCAGCGTCCCTTGGGCGGAGTGACGCGGCCGCCCTTCTTCTTCTTCTTCGTCCCCTTGTTGACGTTCACCACCGGCTTGGCCGGGCCGGCCGCCAGGGGTGCGCCGGGCATGGGGGGGAAGCCCACCGGCAGCTCTGCCTGATCGCCCATGAGCTGGGAAAGCATGTCCAGGTCGGCTGATTGGCCCCCGGCCCCGGGCTGCAGGACCCCGGCCGACTGGGCCGCGGCGGCCTGCCTGGCCATCTTCTTGGCGGCCCGGCCGCTCATGCCGCCCATGGACGGCATCCCGGGGATGTCCGGCAGGTTGCCCGAAGCCATCCCCTTCATCAGCTTCTGCATCTCCTTGAACTGCTTGATGAGCGTGTTGACCTCGGAGACCGACGTGCCCGACCCGCGGGCCACGCGACTGCGGCGCGACCCGTCCATGACGGTGACGTCGACTCGCTCGGCCGGCGTCATGGAGCACACGATCGCCTCCACCCGCGCCACCTCGCCGTCGTCGATCGCCCCCGCCGCCTCGCGCATCTCCTTCGACATCCCCGGCATCAGCCGCATGATCCCGCCGAGCGACCCCATCTTCTTGACCTGGCGCAACTGCGAGAGGAAGTCGTCCAACGTGAACTCGCCTTGGAGCAGGCGACCCGCGCTCTGGGCCACCACGTCGGAGTCCATGGTGCGCTCGGCCTGCTCAATCAGGCTGAGCACGTCTCCCATGCCGAGGATCCGGTCCGCCATCCGGTCCGGGTGGAACAGGTCGAAGTCCTCGAGTCGTTCGCCGGTGCTGGCGAAGGCGATCGGCCGGCCGACGACGCCCTTGACCGACAGCGCCGCGCCGCCTCGTGCGTCGCCGTCGAGCTTGGTCAGGATGACACCGCTCAGCTCGAGCGACTCGTGGAACGCCCGCGCCGTCGCCACGGCGTCCTGGCCGATCATGGCGTCGATCACCAGGAACGTGTAGTGCGGCTGCGTGGCGTCGCTGATGTCACGGATCTGCTGCATCAGCTCCGTGTCGATCGTGAGGCGGCCGGCGGTGTCGATGATGCAGATGTCGCGACCGAGGCGCCGCGCCTCTTCCAATCCGGCCTTGGCGCAGCGGACGGGATCGGTGGACTCCGAGAAGACGGTCACACCGGCCTGATCGCCCAGGACGCGCAGCTGCTCGACGGCAGCCGGACGCTGGAGGTCCGCACCGACGAGCAGCGGGTTGCGGCCCTGCTGCTTCCACCACCGGGCGAGCTTGGCCGAGTTGGTCGTCTTACCCGAGCCCTGCAACCCGGCCATCAGCACGACGGTGGGTGGCCGCGAGGCGTAGGTCAGCTTGAGGGTCTCGCCGCCCAGCACACCGATGAGTTCCTCGTGGACGGCCTTGACCACCTGCTGGCCGGGGGTGAGGCTCTTCGACAGCGCCTCCATGCTGACCCGCAGGCGGATGCCGTCGCAGAACCGGCGGGCGACGGTGAGCTCGACGTCCGCATCGAGCAGCGCCGTCCGGATCTCCTTGAGCGCTTCGTCGAGATCGGCTTCGCTGATCCGTCCCTTCCCGCGGAGCCGGGTCGAGATGCGGTCGAGCCGATCGGAGAGGGCGTCGAACATGGGGTGCCAGATTACCGGCGCCTCGGCCACTCGCCGCCTCGGCTCACCGCCGTGGTCGCTCCAGGTCCCGAGTGACCAGGGCTGACCGGTCGCACCGGGCTCCCCGGTCGCCGTGGCCCCCTACGCTCGGCCTTGAGTGACGCCGCGCTCCCCGGACCTGCACTACGTCGCGTACGGCGAGCTCCACGAGGACCTGCCGAGCGTCGTCGTCGACGGTTCGCCGGCCCCCGGCACGATCCTCTGCCTCTCGCACTGGCCCGGCATCGGCTCCCCCGCCCGGTTCGCCGCCGACCTGTCGGCCGAGATGGCGTTCGCCTACCTCCCTGCGTTCGACCTTCACCTCGGCGCGTCCGCGGTTTCGAACAATCACTTCGACCAGGACGGGCTGGTGTCCGTCTTCGCCATGACCCGGCCCGACGAGGCGCTGGCGCGCCGCGAGCTCCTCGTCGAGGTGGCGCGGGCCGGCGACTTCGCCGTGACGCGCTCGAGGACGGCAGCCCGGGTCTCCATGGCGATCGCCGCCTACGCCGATCCCCGCCGAAGCCCGCTGCGCGCCGGGTCCGGCGACGCTGCTCCCGACTATGACGAATGGGCTCGAGTGCTGCACCTGGAGCTGCTGGCGCGGCTGCCTGAGCTGTGCGAGCGCCCGGAGCAGTACGCCGGCCTCTGGGCCGACGAGGACGCGACGCTGACGAGGTCGGAGCAAGCGCTGGCACGCGGAGCGATCACCATCGAAGAGGTGCCCGATCTGGACCTGGCCGTCGTCACCGTTGCCGACCGGGCCGAGCTCGACCTGGCGGGCGGCCACCGTTTCGGCGGCGACTGGGTGGCGGGCGTCCATCCGATCGCACTGCACAACGCGACCGACCGCGGCGCACTCCTCGTCTTCGCGGGAGCGCGGCCCGAGCTCAGGTACCGCTACGAGAGCTGGGTGCAGTTCCGGACGCGTACGGTGCGCCCCCGGGTCGATCTCGTCCCGTTGGCCGAGGTGTTGAACGGCGAGGAGGTCGCGGGCGCGGCCGTGTGGCGCGCGGGAGCTGTGTCCTCGCTCACCCCGACGCTGGCCCTGGACGAGGGTGCCGACAGTGGGCTCGACCCGGCCCGGGTCCGCGCCCTGGTCGAACGTCACCTGCGAGAGAGCCCGCCCGCATGGGATCCGTACCGCATCACCCGATAGGCCTCCCCGCCCAGGCACCGGCTACCTTCGCGGTCCATGCACAACCGCATTCTCCGGCTCTCGCGCCGCGCCCCCGGCACCATCGCACCGGTCCTCGCACTTGCCGCCGCCCTCACTCTGGCTGCGTGCGGATCGTCACCGGCGACCTCCGCGTCTTCGACCTCGTCTACGTCCACCACCTCCACGACGACCTCGACGACCTCGCCTCCAGCCTCGACCTCGACCTCGACACAGAACTCGCCGAGCGCCACGGCTGCCCCCGCCGGAATCGCCCCCATCCCGCCCTCGCAGCAGTCTCCGGCCGGGACGTTCGGGAAGGCGCCGACGGTCACCGTGCCCGCCGGACCTCCCCCCACACAGCTTCAGAGCGCCGACCTCATCACGGGAACCGGAGCATCAGCGGAACCCGGAGACGTCCTGACGGTGCAGTACACCCTCGCCACCTACTCGACCAGGAAGGTGGTGCAGTCCTCGTGGACGAGCCAGCCCTTCACCTTCACCCTCGGCGTCGGCGACGTGATCCCCGGCTGGGACAAGGGCGTCGTCGGGATGCAGGAGGGCGGGCGTCGGGAGCTCATCGTGCCCCCCGCCCTGGGCTATCGCCAATCCTCGCCCGGACCGGGCATCGCTGCCGGTGACACTCTGGTGTTCGTGATCGATCTGATCAGCATCAAGGCGCCGTAGGCCGCGCACGCCCAAGGCGCGGCGCAGAGGAGGCGCGGCGCGAACAGGTGTGGCGCAAACTGGGATGGAGAGCCCAATGGACGTCGAAGCCCACATCGAACAGCTGCGCGTCGACGGGTCCCGCCTGGCCACCGTCGCCGCCCTGGGAGGTCCCGACGCACGCGTGCGCGCCTGCCCGGACTGGGCCGTTCGCGACCTCGTGCACCATCTCGGCCGGATACACCGCTGGGCCACCGCCTTCGTCGCGGGCGCGCTCACCCGTCCCGACCAGGTCGAGTTCTCGTCGTTGGGCGCGCCGCTGCCCGACGACGGAGAGCTGGTCGACTGGTACGTGGCCGGCCATGGTGCGCTGGTCGAGGCGCTCGTGGCCGCGCCGACCGACCTCGAATGCTGGAGCTTCCTCGCCGCCCCCTCGCCGCTGGCGTTCTGGGCGCGCCGCCAGGCCCACGAGACGGCAGTCCACCGCGTCGACGTCGAGCACGCTGCCGGAGCCGCCGTCGACGTCGTCCCCCCTGACTTTGCGGCCGACGGGCTGGACGAGCTCTTGACGGGATTCGTCCCGCGCCTTCGCGCCGGAAGCCAAGAGGAGCACGTTCAGCGCTCAGCCACCCTCCGGGTCTTCCCCACCGACGGAGACGCCCGGTGGCTCGTCACGATCGGTCCCGAACGACCCACGACGGTCTCGGGCGATGGCGCCTGCGAGGGCCGAGCCGACTGCACGGTGCACGGCCGCGCCGAGGACCTGTACCTCGTCCTGTGGAACCGGCGGGACGCTGGCACGCTTGTCGTCGAGGGTGACCGCGACGTGCTCGGGTCGTTCCTGGGGCTCGTCCGCATCTAGTCGGGGCCGCAAAAGTCCCGGGTTCGGAAAATTTCGAGCGGGGATTTCGGACGGGAGCGTTCGAATGAGTCCGTGAGTACGCCAACCCTTCACCAGCTGCCGGAAGTCGGGCGGTCCATTTTGCGCTTGACGATCGATGACTACAATGTAGTCATGGTGACTCCGGTTTCCGTTCGGTTCCGCAGGCGCGATGTCGTGGACCGGCTCAAGTCCGAGGCAAAGGCCAGAAACGTCTCGACGTCGGCCCTGGCGGAGGAGCTCATCGAGGAAGGCCTGCGGTCGCGGCACCACCCGATGATCGTCTTCCGTGATGGTGCGTCCGGTCGGCGGGCCGGGCTGGCCGGCGGGCCGGACGTTTGGGAGTTGATCGGCGGTCTGGTCGGGGGGGATGTCCCGCCCGACGATCGGATCGATCGTGCGGCCGAGCACCTGGGCCTCTCCCGCCGACAGGTCGACGCAGCATTGGACTACTACGCCGACTTCACCGCCGAGATCGACGAGGAGATCGCCGAGAACGTCGCGGCGGCCGACGACCTCGAGGCGGCATGGCGCCGGCGCCAGGGTCTCCTGGCCGGGTGAAGCTGCTCCTCGACGTACATCATTCCCGCATAGCGGCCGCACGTCTGCGCCAGAACGGCCATGACGTCGTGGCGGCGGCAGACCATCCCGATCTGGCGGAGTTGGTAGACGAAGAGCTGCTCCGGCACGCGGCGGCCGACGGTCGTGCGCTCGTCAGCGAAGACGCCAAGGATCTCGGCCGCATCGTCAGGCAATGGGCGGCCACCGGGGAACAACACGCGGGGGTGGTACTGACATCGACCCGACGCTTCCACCGTGGTGGCGCCGCCTACCCCGAGAACCTCATCGTGTCGCTCACTCGGTTGCTGGACTCACCCCCTGGAACCGAACACGACTGGGTGCACTGGCTCGAATGAGATCGAGACCATCAGTGAATCTTGGGGTGCCGTGGAACATGCGCTGCGTCCACCACATGGGACGACCACCGGGACGCACCGCCACCGTGGCACGAGTGGTCCGGGCGAGACGGGATCGTCGGGTCAGAGGGACTTGCGGCCGACGAGCCAGTACGCAGCCGAGCCCAAGGTGTTCATGGAGGACGCGACCCGCCACAGGCGCTTGTTGCCCCGGATCGCTTCGTCGGGACGCTTCCGGAGGTCGAGCCACGTCAGCCTCAGCACCACCGTGTGGACGATCAGTGCGAAGACCAGCACCCGCTTCTGCTGTGTGCTCATCGGCCCTCCTCTCGTGCGGGTCATGCGTCGACCGCCAGCATCGCGTCGACGAACTCGTCCGGGTCGAAGTCGACGAGGTCGTCGGCTCCCTCGCCCAGGCCGACCAGCTTGACCGGCAGGCCCAACTCACGCTGGACCGCCACCACGATCCCGCCCTTCGCCGTCCCGTCGAGCTTGGTCAGCACGATACCCGTGACCTCGACCGCCTCGGTGAAGTTGCGTGCCTGGGCCAGCGCGTTCTGTCCGGTCGTCGCATCGAGGACCAGCAGGACCTCGGTGACGTTGCCGGGGTCGCGATCTGCCACGCGGCGGATCTTCTTCAGCTCCTCGACGAGGTTGACCTTGGTGTGCAGGCGACCCGCCGTGTCGGCCAGCACCAGGTCGTTCCCCCGGGCCGCGGCCCGCTGGACGGCGTCGAAGACGATCGCGCTCGGGTCGCCACCCTCGGCCCCGCGGATGATCTCGGTGCCGGTGCGGTCGGCCCACATTTCGAGCTGGTCGGCGGCCGCGGCGCGAAAGGTGTCCCCGGCGGCCAGGAGGACCGACCGCCCGTTGGCCGACTGGCGCCGGGCCAGCTTCCCGATCGTGGTCGTCTTGCCCACGCCGTTGACCCCGACGATCAGCCAGACGTCGGGCTCGCCCGGACGGCCTTCGAAGTTCAGGTCGCGCGGTCCCGACGTCTGGAGCAGTCCCTTGACGGCGTCACCGAGGGCGCCGAGCAGCTGGTCACCTCCGGTCACCTCCTTCGCCGCCACCTTGGCCTTCAGGTCGGCCAGGAGCGAGTCCGCAGTGGCCACGCCGACGTCGGCGCGGATGAGAGCTTCCTCGAGCGAGTCCCAGGTGGTCTCGTCGATGCGTCCCGACCGCAGCGAGGCCACCGCCGAGCTGAACAGCCCCCGCACGTTGCCGAGACGGCTCCGGTACGTCGCCGCGGCGGGCGCTTCCGCTTCGGGCGCTGCCTCCTCGACGACTGGTGTCTCTGCTGCGACCGGCGCCTCGACGTCGGCTGGCGCCTCGGCTTCGGCTTCTGTCGGTCGGGCGGTCGGAGGAGCGGGTGCCGGCGGAACAGGCGCCGGCGGAGCAGGCGAGGGAGCCTGGGGCGGCTTGTCCGGTGCTTTGGTCGGCGGTGCCGCGGTGGGAGTACGGCGGGCGGCCCGCCGGGAGCGTGTGGCGGCCACCGACCCGGCGACCAGACCCAGCACCGCCACCACGATGACGATGATGATGAGGGTGCCGATCACGCGTCGCCGTTCGTGCCGTCTTCGGGTTCATCGCGTCCGCGACGCGAGCTCGCGACCGCTCCGGCCACGACCCCGATGATCGCTACGGCCACGACGATGACGATGATGGTGCCGATCACGCCGGCTCGCTCACTTTCTGGCTCACGACCTGAGACGAGCCGCCCGGCGCCATCGTCACTCCGTAGAGCGCGTCCGCCGTTTCCATGGTTCGCTTCTGGTGGCTCACGATCAGCAGCTGCGCCTCGTCGCGGAACTCGCGCACGAGGGCGAGGAAGCGGCTCAGGTTGACGTCGTCGAGCGCGGCCTCGACCTCGTCCATGAGGTAGAAGGGCGACGGCCGGCTGCGGAACACCGCGAAGAGGAAGGCCAGCGCGGCCATGGAGCGCTCGCCCCCGGAGAGGAGCGACACCCTGCGGACGTTGCGGCCCGCCGGGCGCACCTCGATCTCGACGCCCGTGTTGAGGAGGTCGTCGGGGCTGGTGAGGACCAGGCGCCCGGTGCCGCCGGGGAACAGCATGGCGACGAGGGCGGAGAAGTGCTCGTTCACGTCGGCCGCGGCGGCGGCGAACGAGGTCAGGATCTCGTGGTCGAGGGTGCGGACGACTTCGTGCAGCTCGCGGCGTGCGCCCCGGACGTCGTCGACCTGCGCCTCGAGCTCCCGGTGACGCTCCTCGAGCGCCGAGAGCTCCTCGAGCGCGAGCGGGTTGACGGGGCCGAGCGCCACCAGCTTGCGCTCGAGCTCCTCGGCGTGCTGAATCAGCGTCGTGTCCTCGGGCGCGGGCGGTTCCGGCAGGCCGACGAGCTGCTCGGGCGTCGCACCCAGGTCGCGGTGGACGTGCTCACGCAGGGCTTCGAGGCGCAGGTCGACCTCGTTCATCTCCAGATCGAGGGTCCGGGTGCGGGTGCGGGTGACATCGAGGCGCTGCTCGGTGGTGTGGCGGTCCTGACGCAGTTGCTCCAGGCGCTCTCCCCCCGCCCGCACCGCGTCGACCTGGTCCCGGTAGTCGCGGCGGAGGTCCTCGAACACGGCATCGAGGCGGGCGTGCTCGCGTTCGACCACCGTCTCGAGGCGGCGCAGCGCGGTGGCCTCGTCCTCCAGGCGCTGGCGCCGGGCCGCGGCCGTGGCGCGCTCCTCGGCGTGGCCCAGCAGCCGTCGCTCCACCTCGGCGTGACGCTCGGCCAGGACGCGGCGGCGCTCGGCCAGGCCGGCGGCGCGCACGTCGAGCTCCCGGGTCTGCGCGACCAGAACCTCCCGCCGACCCTCGACGTCGTGCCAGGCGGCCGTCGCCTCCTCCAGCAGGGCGGACGAGGCGGCGAGCTCCTGGGACTCGGCGCCCGCCTGCGCCCGGCGCTCTCGGGCGGCAGCCAGCTCGGCGCCGACTTCGTCGCGGTCGGCCGCCAGCCGGGCGATCTCCGCCGTCGCTCGCTGTGCGTCGGCCCGGCCCGCATCGAGCGCGGCGCTGTGGCGGTCGAGGGCCCGCTCCGCCGCCACCCTGGCGTCCCGACATCGTGCGAGTGCGACGCGGCATTCGGCCAGGCCGGCTCGCGCCAGCTCCGCTGCCGCAGCCGCGTCCTGGGCGCGCCGGGCCGCCTCTTCCACGGCGGTGGCCGTCACCACGGCCGTGCCGGATCGCACCCGCCAGCCCGTGGCCGCGAAGCGGTCGCCGTCGGGGGTCACCACGACCAAGTCGTCGTGGGCGAGCGACAGGTCGATCGCCTCCTCCCAGCCGTCGACGCGCACGGCGCGCCCGACGAGCGCGTCGAGCACGGACTCGGCCACGGCTCCGCCGTGACGGGCGCGCACGTGCCGTCGCAGCGGCTCGGCGCTGCTCCCGGCGGGCAGATCCGTGACCGACACCGGATGGACCGTTCTCGGCGCCAGCACGGCGCCGGTGACCCCCCGATCGCGCAGCGTGGTCAGGGCCCGCTGGGCCGAACGCGGGCCGTCCACGACGACCGTGGCCACCCCGGCGCCTGCCGCCGCCTCGAACGCGGCGTCCCACCCCTCGTCGATCTCGACCAGGCTGAGCAGCGACCCGACGACGCCGTCCACCTCGCGCAGCAGTTCGTGCCCGCCCGCCCCGCTCATCTCGGCCAGGGCGCGGTCGAGCGCCTCGGCCCGTGCCGCCGTGCGGTGGCGGGCCTCCTCGGCCTCGTCCGCGGCGCGCTGGGCGGACTCGGCGGCTCCGGCGGCCTGCTCCAGCTCGGCGGTCGCGCCGGCGAGGACGGACTCGAACCCGGCTGTCGCCGACTCGAGCTCGGCGAAGGCGGCCAGCTGCAGATCGGCGCGCACGGCCGCGGCGGCGTTGCGCTCCTCGGTCGAGGCCAGCCGCGCCGCCAGCGAATCGACGTCCTGCTGCTCGCGCGCCGCGGCCCGCGCCACCAGCTCGGTACGGGCCCGCGCCCGCGCTGCCGCCTCGTCGGGGCGGTGTCCGTCGAGGACGGCCTCCCAGCGCGCCGCCAGCTGCGCCGCCTCGGCGTCGAGGGCGGCCAGCGCAGCCTCGAGATCGGCCCTTTCGCCGCCGCCGGACTCCTCGGCTTCGGCGGCGGCGGCGGCCATCTCGGCGTCGAGCCGTGCCGCCTCGGACTCGAGGGTCGAGACCACGTCGACGTCGGCCGCCGCGTCGAGGGCGGCGGCCACCGACCGTCCCCGCTCGCGCAGGAGGCCGGAAAGGCCTCGCGCCCGCTCCACCAGGCCCTGGACGCGGCCCAGCGCGTCGGCCAGGTCCTCCTCGCGGCGCGAGGAGAGCTCGGCCGTGGTCGTGGACGCCTCCGCATCGAGCTCGTCGAGGGCCTGGTGCAGCTCGCGCTCCTCTTCCCGGCACCCCGCGAGGCCCTGCGCGGCCGCGGCCCGGCGCCCGGCCAGCTCGGTCAGCTCGGCGCCGGCCAGGTAGCGCCGCACCTCCAGCAGCTCGGAAGCGACGGCATCGTGGGAGCGCGCCGCTGCGGCCTGGCGCTCGAGGGGCCTGATCTGGCGCCGGACCTCGCGGACCAGGTCCCCGAGTCGCTCGAGGTTCTCCGCCGTCGCCGCCAGCCGGCGCTCGGCCCGCTCCCGGCGGCGGCGGTGCTTGAGCACGCCGGCGGCCTCCTCGATGATGGCCCGGCGGTCCTCGGGCCGGGCGTTGAGGACGGTGTCGAGCTGGCCCTGCCCGATGATCATGTGCTGCTGGCGGCCCACGCCCGAATCGCTGAGCAGCTCCTGAATGTCGAGCAGGCGACAGGCCGCGCCGTTGATGGCGTACTCGCTGTCGCCCGAACGGAACAGGGTCCGCGTGATGGTGACCTCGGCCAGGTCGATGGGGAGCTTGCCCGACGAGTTGTCGATCGTGAGCGAGACCTCGGCGCGGCCGAGCTGGGGGCGCGACGAGGTGCCGGCGAAGATGACGTCCTCCATTTTGGCGGAGCGCAACGAGCGCGGCCCCTGGGCCCCCAGGACCCAGGTGACCGCGTCCACGACGTTGGACTTGCCGCTCCCGTTCGGGCCGACGACGACGGTGATCCCCGGCTCGAACTCCAGCACCGTCGGGTCGGCGAAGGACTTGAAGCCCTTCACGCTGAGCGACTTGAGGAACATCGAGGCGACCCTATCGAACCCGAGGGTGCCGATCGGGGCTTCTCGGGCCTACACCTGGCAGTGCTCGCAGAAGAACGTGGAACGGCCACCGGTCTTGACGCGCACGATCACGTTGCGGCACCGGCGGCACGGCTCGCCCTCGCGGTCGTAGACCTGATGGGAGCCCTGGAAGTCCCCGAGCTCGCCGAAGAGGTCTCGGTACTGCTCGTCGGCGAGGGAGGACCCACGGTGCTTGATGGCGTCAGCCAGCGTCTCGACGATGGCACGGTAGAGACGACGGACCTCGGTGGCCGTGAGCGAGTCGGCGGCGCGGTCGTAGCGCAGGCCGGCCTGGTACAGCATCTCGTCGGAGTAGAGGTTGCCGATGCCCGCCGTGAAGCTCTGGTCCATGAGCAGCGACTTGATGCCGCCGTGGTGCTGGTGCAACAACGCGCCGAAGCGCTCCCAGCTCATCAGGTCCTCAATCGGGTCGAACCCGAGGTGGGCCAGCTCGGGCACGGCCTTGCGGATGGCCGTCCCGTCCCCGCCCGACATCCCCGACACCGGGCTCAGTGGGGTGCCGTCCGCCTTGAGGGGCGGCGTGGACACGAACAGCTCGCCGAACGTCCTCGGGTCGACGTAACGCAGCTCGCCGCCCTGGGTGAAGGTGATGACGACGTGCGTGTGCTTGGGCTTGGGATCCTTCGATGACTTCACGCGCAGCAGCTGCCCGCTCATCCCGAGGTGCACCACCAGCGTGTTCCCGTCGTCGAGGGTGAGCAGCAGGTACTTGCCGAGCCGCCCCACCGACTTGATCGTCCGGCCCTCGAGGAGCGCCCGGAAGTGCTTGGCCGAGGGGTGGCGCCGCACGGAGCGGCCGTTGGCGACGGACACGGCCCTGATCTTTCGCCCGACCACCTCGCGTGAGAGGTCCAGGCGCAGCGTCTCGACCTCGGGTAGCTCAGGCATCCTCGAGCGCCTCCCAGGCCTGGCGGGCCGCGTCCTGCTCCGCGTCCTTCTTCGAGCGCCCCTCCCCCACACCGCAGCTGCGGCCGTCGAGGTAGACCTCGGCCACGTAGGCCCGGTCGTGGTCGGGCCCGGATCCGGTGACCACGTAGCGGGGCGGGCCCGCGCCCTCGCGCACGGCGCGCTCTTGCAGCCGGCTCTTGTGGTCGTAGTCGTCGGGCTCCTGGCCCGCCCGTTCGATCGGCTCGCCCAGCTCGCGCAGCACCAACTGCACGGCGGCGTCCCAGCCGGCGTCGAGGTAGACCGCCCCGAGGACGGCCTCGAAGGCGTCGGCCAGGATGGAGGCCTTGGTGCGCCCCCCCGACGCCTCCTCGCCTCGGCCGAGCAGGAGCACGTCGCCCAGGCCCAGCCGGCCGGCCACATCTGCCAGCATCCGGGCGTTGACCACGGCCGATCGGATCTTGGCCAGCTGGCCTTCGGCGAAGGTCGGGTAGCGGTCGTAGGTGTACCGGGCGACGACCAGGCTCAGTACGGCGTCGCCGAGGAACTCGAGCCGCTCGTTGGACGGCGCACCGCCCTCCTGCTCGCCGCACCAACTCCGGTGGGCGAGCGCGTGACGGAGCAGGTTCAGGTCGCCGAAGGTGTGCCCCAGTCGCTCGGCCAGTGCGGCCGACCCCTCGGCACCCGGGTCACCCTGCCTCGAGCTTTGCGTAGACGTAGTCAACGGCGTCACGGACGGTGCGCAGGTCCTCGAGGTCCTCGTCATCGATGCGGAAACCCACGGTGCGCTCTCCCAGCTCCTCCTCGAGCGCCTCGACCAGTTCGATCAGGGCGAGCGAGTCGGCGTCGAGGTCCTCGACGAACGACGCACCCTCGGTGATCGTCGAGGGGTCGGTCTCGAGGATGTCGGCCAGCTGGTCCCGGATCAGCTCGAACACCCCCTTGCGGTCGAGGGGGCTCTGGTTGGTGTGGGTTTCAGCCGGCACGGACGCCAGCTTAGGGGTTTTCGGGCTCGAATTGCCCGTTTTTAGGTCCTGACCTGGGATTTCAGGTCTTTTGGAGCTGGGCGCACGGCCGCGGCGACATGGTCGGCGAGGCCCCGTGCGGCACATTCGTGGGCCACGAGGATGGCGTTCATCACCGCGGCGGCGTTCGAGGAGCCGTGGCTGATCACGCAGACCCCGTCGGTCCCGAGGAGCAAGGCCCCGCCCGTGTTCTCCGGCTCCAGCTCGGCCGCCAGCGGCAGGATGTGAGGCAGGAGCGTGTCCGCAGCCTGCTTGGTCGCGTCGTCGGTGCCGAAGACGCCCAGCAGGGTGTCGAAGAGGAACCGCAGCGCGCCCTCGAGCGCCTTGAGGGCGACGTTCCCGGTGAAGCCGTCGGTCACCACCACGTCGGCCGGCGAGGGGAGCAGGTCCCGGCCCTCGAGGTTGCCGACGAACTCGAATCCCGCCGTCGCGGGGCCACCCCGGGACAGGAGGCCATGGGTCTCCTTGACCAGCGGCGTGCCTTTCGTCGGCTCCTCGCCGATGGAGAGCAGACCCACCGTCGGCGCCGCGGTCCCGAAGCGGGCGGAGACGTAGGCGGCGCCCATCTCGGCGAACTGGACCAGCATGGCGGCGGTGCACTCGGCGTTGGCCCCGGCGTCGACGAGCACCGCCGGCGTACGCCCGAGGCGGGGCAGGGGGGTGGCGATGCACGGGCGCACGACGCCGGGCAGGCGGCCCATCCGCAGCAGCGCCGAAGCCATCGTCGCGCCCGTGTTCCCGGCCGAGACCATGGCGCACGCGTTGCCGTCGCGCACCAGCTCCGCCGCTCGCACGAGCGAGGAGTCCTTCTTGCGCCGCACGCCGCCGGCGGGGTCCTCGTCCATGGCGATGACCTCGGTGCAGGCGAACAGGGGCAGCCCCAGGGTGTCGCCGACCAGGTCCGGTGGCCCCACGAGGACGACCCCGATGCCGTGCTCGTCGTGTGCCCGCTTGGCTCCTGCGACCACCTCGCCCGGCGCCTTGTCGCCGCCGACGGCGTCGATCGCGACCGGCAGCGTGGCGAGCGTCTCCGGGGACGGTCGCTCGCCCCGGCGACTCAAGTCAATCGACCTCGACCGCTTGGCGCCCCTTGTACCAGCCACAGCTCGGGCACACCACGTGCGGCGTCTTGGCCGCCTGGCAGTGGGGGCAGACGCTGCGCGCCGGCCGGGACAGCCGCCAGGCGCCGGCCTGGTGCGAACGGCCCTTCGCCTTGGATTTCTTCTTCTTCGGGACAGCCATCGCGGGTCTCCAGGAGGGGTCGGGCGGGGCGCACCGGGCGGCGTGGAGCCGGCTACCGGAGCACGTCGAGGTTAGCCCACCTTGGGTCGCGAGGGGCAACGCAGCCGCAATCGCCCTCGTTGCGGTTGGCTCCGCACTCCGGGCAGAGGCCGGCGCAGTCGTCCCGGCACAGCGGCGCCATGGGCAGCTCGAGCACGATGGCGTCGCGCACCAGCGGGCCGAAGTCGACCACGTCGTCGACGATGGGGTACAGCTCGTCGTCCTGGCCCGGCTCGTCGTGGGGCCTTCGGTCGCAGAACCGCTCGCGGACCGCGATGACCAGCTCGCCCGAGACCGGTTCCGCGCAGCGCCGGCACGTTCCGACCCAGGGCGCTCGGACCGTCCCGGTCGCCTCGACGCCTCCGATGAAGGGCATCAGGACGAGGTCGACCTCCGCCGCGGCGCCCGGGGGCACCACGCTGCGCCCCGGGTCGATGCCCGAGGCCTGGAGCGGACCGGCCAACGCCACCTCACCCCGCAGCTCGACGTGCATCGGCGCGGCCCCGACGGCACTGCGGGCCGTTCGCCTCAGCCGGGCGACGTTGACCGTGAACGGGTCGACGTCCGTCACGACTGATCCTGGTCGAAGAAGCCGTCCTCCTCGCTCCCGGCTCCGTCGTTTTCCGCGGCCGCCTCCACCAGTGGCGCCGCCAACCTGGCCCGACCGGCGTGCACCGTGCGGGTCAGCCGGTCGAGCACGATCTCCATTCCGGCCAGCTTGGTGTCGCAGAAGTCCTCCGCCTGGTGGCGGAGCGAGCGGGCCTCCTCGTTGGCGTCGTCGAGGATGCGCTGGGCGACCGCGTTCGCCTGGCGGACGATCTCGGTGCGCTGGACCATCTGCTCGGCTTGCGCCGCGGACCTCTTCCATCAATGCCTCCGCCTCGCGCGTGCGCTCGGCCATGAACTCTTCGCGCTCGCGCAGGAGCCAGCGGGCCTGGCGCAGCTCTTCGGGCAGGCACTCGAGCGCCGAATCGAGCAGCGACGTGACCTCTTCGCGCGACACCATCACCGAGGAGGACAGCGGCATCGACTTGGCGGTGGCCATGATGTCGAGCAGCTGGTGGAGGATGCCGTCGATCCCGACCTCCGCGACCGGCTGCTCCTCGTCGACGTCGAGGAACTGGTCGCTCACGGCTGCCCCTTCCCCTCCTCGTACTTGGCCCGCAGCGCCTTGGCCACGACCTCGGGGACGAACGCCGAGACGTCACCGCCGAAGCGCGCCACCTCGCGGACGAGCTTGGAGGCCACGAAGGAGTACTTGGAGCTCGTCGGGATGAAGATGGTCTCCACGCCCGAGAGGTGGTGGTTCATTTGCGCCATCTGCATCTCGGTCTCGAAGTCCGACACGGCCCGCAGGCCGCGGACGATCGCAGAGGCGCCGACGTCGCGGGCCACGTAGACGAGCAGGGTCGACACCGAGACGATCCGCACGTCCGGCAGGTGCGCCAGCACCTGCTCCATCATTTCCTGGCGTTCCTCCAGGTCGAACAAGGGCGCGCTCTTCTGTGGGTTGCGCAGGGCGGCGACGACGACCTCGTCGAAGAGGCGGCTGGCCCGCTCGACGATCTCGAGGTGCCCGTTGTGGAAGGGGTCGAAGGACCCGGGGAAAAGGCCGACCTTCACGAGCCGGCCTGATTGCGACGAGCCACGGTGACGAGCGTACCGCCGTACCGGCGCTCCCTCGTGCTCACCCAGTCCGGGGGGAGCTCGACCGGCGCCCCGGATTCCATCACCACCGTGGTTGCCCGCAGCGCGCCGAGCAGCTCGGGCCACCGCTCGAAGCCGTAGGGCGGGTCGCACAGGGCGAGGTCGAACGTCGACGCGGCGGTGCCGGAGGTCCGCAGCCAGCCCGGCAGCTCGGCGCGTGCGAGCGTGACCGCCTCGTCACCCAGCCCGACCGCGTCCAGGTTCACCCGCACGGCGGCCAGAGCGGTCGCGTCCGAATCGACGAACGTGACCGAGGCGGCGCCTCGTGAGAGCGCCTCGACGCCGAGGGCGCCGCTCCCGCAGAACAGGTCGACGACGCGCAACCCCTCGACGCCGCCGCGCGAACCGAGGATGTCGAAGATGGACTCGCGCACACGATCCGAGGTCGGCCGGACGGTCGGAGGGAGCCGGGCGGACAGCCGGCGCCCGCGGCTTCGGCCCCCGATGACCCGCATCGCCGCTCACCCTAGGGGCTGCCGGTTCAGCTCTTGAACAGGTACTCGCCCTCGTCCTCGGAGAGCAGGAGCCGCACCTCGTCGGCCAGTTCCGGGTACGACGCCAGCTGCGGGTCCTCCCCC
Source organism: uncultured Acidimicrobiaceae bacterium (assembly GCA_963822265.1). GTDB lineage: Bacteria > Actinomycetota > Acidimicrobiia > Acidimicrobiales > RAAP-2 > Bog-473. The sequence continues at coordinate 13,606 of CAWGHA010000038.1, read as the reverse complement.
ACGACCGCCTGGGCCACTTCGCGCGCCACGCTGAGCAGCTGCAGGTCGCGCTCGTCGGAGAGCGAGGCCAGCTTCAGATCGCTCTGGCCCTTCTGGCGGGCGCCGAGGAGCGTGCCCTCGCCGCGCAGGCGCAGGTCCGTCTCGGCCAGCTCGAACCCGTCGCTCGAGGCCGCCACGGCGGCCAGCCGTTCGTTGCCCTCCTCGCCGCCGAGCAGGAAGCACCAGCTGGGGTCGCTTGCCCCGGCCGACCCGCCCCCGCAGCTGGTGCAGCTGGGCGATCCCGAACCTGTCGGCGCTCTCAATCACCATCACGGTGGCCTCCGGGACGTCGACCCCCACCTCGATCACGGTCGTGGCCACCAGCACCTGGAGCTCTCCCGAGCGGAACCGGGCCATGGTCTCCTCCCGGGCGGCGGGGGGCATCTGGCCGTGGATCAGACCCACGCGGAGCCCCTTCAGCTCGCCGGCCGACAGCCGCTCGAACTCCTCGGTGGCCGACCTCGCCTCCACCCGGACGGAATCGCTCACCAGGGGGCACACGACGAAGGCACGGCGTCCGAGGGCGGCCTCGGATCGGACGCGCTCCCACGCCGGCCCCGCCCCGTCCGGGCCGGGCAACCATTCCGTCGTCACCGGGATCCGTCCGGGCGGCAGCTCGTCGAGCGTGGTCAGGTCCAGGTCCCCGAAGATCACCATCGCCGCCGTGCGCGGGATCGGGGTGGCCGTCATGACGAGGAGGTCCGGGTCGCCGTCCGCTCCCTTGGCCCGGAGGCCGGCCCGCTGCTCGACGCCGAAGCGGTGCTGCTCGTCGATCACGACCACGCCGAGCGACGCGAACTCGACGTCTTCGGTCAACAGCGCGTGGGTCCCCACGACGACGTCGATCGCACCGCTCGCCAGCCCTTCGAGAGTGGCCGTCCGCGCCTTGCCCTTGATCCGGCTCGTGAGCACCTCCACCCGGACTTCGCCGCCGGCCATGCCTCCCGGTCCCTCCAGATCGCCCAAGAGCGCGCGTACGGCGGCGAAGTGCTGCTCCGCCAGGACCTCGGTCGGCACCATGAGCGCGCCCTGATGACCACCTTGCACGGCGGCGAGCAGGGTGGCCAGCGCCACCACCGTCTTGCCCGAGCCGACGTCGCCCTGGAGCAGCCGGTGCATCGGGAACGGTCCGGCCATGTCGGCGACCACCACGGCCAGGGCGCGCCGCTGCGCCGTCGTGAGCTCGTAGGGCAATGCCCTGAGGAACCGCGCCACCAGCGTCCCGTCCACGCCCCCGGCGACCTCGCGCGGCGACACGTCGTGGCGCAGTGCCCGCGCGTTCACCTCGACGGCGCGGCGGCGCAGGACCAGGGCCAGCTGCAGGCGGAAGAGCTCGTCGAAGACCAGGCGCCGGCGGGCCGGCGCGACGACGGCGGTCGACTCGGGCAGGTGGATGGCCCCGAAGGCCTCGGTCCGGCGCCACAGATCGAGCGACGACCTCCAGTGCTCCGGCAGGGGGTCCGCCAGCTCGCCGGCGCGGTCGAGCGCCTCCTCGATGTAGGTGCCGATCTCCCAGCTCGTCAGACCCGCCTTGGCCGAAGCGGGGTAGATCGGCAAAATGCGCAGCGTGCGCCGGCCGGTGCCGACCGCGGCGGCGACGACGTCGACGACGGGGTTCACCATCTGGCGGCTGCCCCGGTACTCCCCGACCTTCCCCCAGAAGATGGCCTCGGTGCCCGCCTCGAGCTGTTTGGCCCGCCAGGGCTGGTTGAAGAACACCACGGCGAGGCGCCCGGTCGGCGTCGCGCACGATCACGTCCACGACGGTCCGGCGGTTCCTCGCCCGGCGCGACCGGACCGACTGCACCGCGGCGAGGACGGCCGCCTCGTCGCCGGCCCGCAGGTCGGACACGTCGGCCTGGCGGGTGCGGTCGATGTACCGGCGGGGATACGTGGTGAGCAGGTCGAGGACCGACTCGACGCCGAACTCCGCCAGGCGGTGGACCTTCGCTTCCGACACGGTCGCGAGCACCGACACCGGTCGCCCGGCGAGGTCCCGGAGGGAGCGGCCGCTACTCAATCCCGAGCAGGTACGGGTACAGCGGCTGCCCCCCGTGGTGCACCTCGAGCGCGACGTCGGGGTGCTCCTCCGACAGCCACTCCTCGATCGCCCGGGTATCGGCCGCACGGGCCCCCTCGCCCTCTATGAGCGTGATCAGCTCGTGCGACTCCTGCAGCAGCCGGGCTACGAGCAGGCGCGTGCACACGACGACGGAGTCCGCGACCGCCACCACGCCGTCGCGGCAGATGCCGATGTAATCGCCCGCGTGCACCTCACCGGCGTCGGTCGCCGCGTCGCGCACGGCCCGGGTGATCTCGGCGGGCACGACCCGCGCCGCGGACTCGGCCATGGAGACGGCGTTGGTGTCGGCGGTGGCGGCGGGGTCGTACGCCAGCAGGGCGGCGAAGCCCTCGACGATGGAGCCGGTGGCCACGACCTTGACGTTCTTGTCGCTCAGAGCGTCGACCTGTGCGGCGACCGGGCGGATGTTCTTGTTGTTGGGCAGGATCACCACGTCGTCGGAGCCCACGGCGTCGACCGCCTTGAGCAGGTCGGCGGTAGCGGGGTTCATCGTCTGGCCGCCGACGACGAGATGATGCACGCCGAGCGAGCGGAAGATGCGCCCGATGCCGTCGCCGGTGACGACGGCCACCACGGTCGTGGTCGGAGGAGGCCCGGCGCCCTCGAGGCTCGGTCCGGCTCCCGGGGCGCCGGCGCTCTCGCGCACCCAGCGCTCCTCCTCGACCTGCTCCTCCAGGTCGGTGACGCGGATGCGGCGCGGCAGACCCCGCTCCAGGGCCGCCTCTATCGCCGCCCCGATGTCGTTGGTGTGGATGTGGCAGTTCCACAACCCGTCCCCGCCCACGACCACGATGGAGTCGCCGATGCCCGCCCACACCTCTTTGAAGTCCTCAATGGAGTCGTCGGGCATGGAGAGGAGGTACATGACCTCGTAGCGCAGGTCGCCGACGGCGTGCCTCTCACGCGTCGTGTCGGCGTCCGCGCTCCACGTCCGGACCGCCGGCGAACGCTTCGAGCATCGGCGCGCGCACTCCCGAAGGTTCGGGCAGCGGACGCCCGTCGAGGACGAGCAGGAAGGCGTCGAGGAGCAGAAGGAAACCGGCGCCCCCGGCGTCGACGACGCCGGCGTCGGCGAGGACCGGGAGGAGCTCGGGCGTGCGCGCCAGCGCCTCCGCCGCTTTCGCCCGCGCCCGCTCCACCACGTCCACCAGGCCCGAACCGTCCCCGTCCGCCGCGCCCTCGGCTGCCGCCGCGGCCACGGTCAGGATCGTCCCCTCGACCGGGCGCACCACCGCCTTCCGGGCCAGCTCCGATGCGTGCGCCATGGCGTCGACGAGCAGCTCGGGCCCGACGCAGTCGCCCTGGCCCATGCGCTCGGTCATGCCGCGCAGCAGCTGCGAGAGGATCACCCCGGAGTTCCCGCGGGCCCCCATCAGCGAGCCGTGCCCGATGGCGCGGCAGACCTCGGGGATGCCGGCCCCGTTCAGTCCCTCCAGTTCGCCCATGACGGCCTCGAGGGTGAGCGCCATGTTGGTTCCGGTGTCCCCGTCGGGCACCGGATAGACGTTGAGGCGGTTGATGTCCTCCTGGTGGAGCCGGAGGGCGTCCCGGTAACCCTTCATCACGGCGCGGAGGTCGGCCGCACCCAGGGTCGCCAGGGAGGTCATTGCAGGGGATGCTAACCTTTCATCCGCTCGTGAAGGCCTGCCCGGCGATCTGCGCGCGGCCTCCCTCAGGAAGGTTCACCCCATGGCATCAGTGTGCGACATCTGCGGCAAGAAGCCCTCGTTCGGCATGAACGTGAGCCACTCGCACCGGCGCACCAAGCGTCGTTGGAACCCCAACGTGCAACGGGTGCGCGCCCTGGTCGACGGCGCGCCCAAGCGGCTCCACGTCTGCACCTCGTGCATCCGGGCGGGCAAGGTCACCAAGCCGAGCCGTCGGCGCTTCGAGCCCAGCGCCAGCAGCTGAGCCCGGGCGACAGCCCGACGGGCCCGGCGGGCCTCACCCCACGGTGTGCTGCCAACCGAGCCGAGGGAGCGGTCGTCCCTCCAGCGTGCGCTCGGCCGGGTCCGCGACGACGGTGCCGATCCGCACCGGTGGCCGCAACCCGGCGGCGTCGAACGACGTGGACAGCCCGTCGAGCGCGGACGGGCTCAGGGTGAACACCAGCTCGTAGTCCTCGCCGCCGCCGAGCGCCTCGTCGAGCGTCGCCCCTTCCGCCACCGGCACGTGGTCGAGCCGGAATCCCACCGCCGAGGCGTCGGCCAGCCGGTGCAGGTCGAGCGCCAGGCCGTCGGAGACGTCGATCATGGCGTGCGCCCCGAGCCGCCTCGCCGCGTCCCCTTCGTGCAGGCGTGCCACCGGGCGGCAGTAGGAGGTGCCAGGCGTGGCGGAGCTCGCGCCGGGGCGCCGGACGTCCCGGGCGCGGACGCCCTCAACACCCGCAGGCCGGCCGCCGACCCGCCGCACGGCCCGGTCACGACGATCGCGTCCCCCGGCGCCGCTCCCGACCTGGCCACGGGCTCCCCGCCGCCGGGCACCGTTCCGAGCACCGTCACGGCCACGACCACCGACCCGGCCGAGGACACGTCCCCGCCCACCACCGGGCACCCGCTGGCCTCGGACGCCTCCGCCACCCCCGACATGATCCCGAGGGCGAGCTCCCCCTCCCCGGACCCGCCGGGAACGCAGAGCGCCACCAGGGCGGCCAACGGTGCCGCCCCCATGGCGGCCAGGTCGCTGAGCGCTCCCATGGAGGCCTTCCAACCCGTGTCGGCGGGACTGCACAGCGCCAGGTCGAAGTGGACTCCCTCGACCACGCTGTCGACCGAGACCACCACGGAGCCGCCTCCGGGTACCGTCACGACGCCGGCGTCGTCACGCAGTCCGAAGGCCTCGATGCCACTCCCCAGCACACCGCGAATAGACTCGATGGTCTCGTCCTCGACGAGCCGCGTCACGTGTCGAGGTTTGGGGGACCCCACGGCACATGCCTAGCATTGGACCCCACCGAACCGGGCCGGACGAAGGAGTAGATCCCCCACACATGGTGCCGACGAAGAACGCGAAACTCCTGGCCTGGGTCGACGAGGTCGCCGCACTGACCACGCCGGACCGCATTCACTGGTGCGACGGATCCGCCGACGAGTACGACCGGCTCTCCCAGGAGCTGGTCGACGCCGGGACCTTCACCCGCCTCTCGGAGGCCAAGCGGCCCAACAGCTACTGGGCCCACTCCGACCCCGGCGACGTGGCCCGGGTCGAGGACCGCACCTTCATCTGTTCGGAGGCGGAGATCGACGCCGGTCCGACCAACAACTGGCGCGACCCCTCCGAGATGCGCGAATTCCTCGACGGCCTCTTCCAGGGCTGCATGCGCGGACGCACCCTCTACGTCGTCCCGTTCTCCATGGGACCGCTCGGCTCGGACATCGCCCACATCGGCGTGCAGCTGACCGACTCGGCCTACGTGGCCGTGTCGATGCGGATCATGACCCGCATGGGCGCCGGCGCTCTGGAGGTGCTCGGCGACGACGGCGACTTCGTGCCGTGCCTCCACTCGGTCGGCGCGCCGCTCGAGCCCGGTCAGCAGGACGTCCCCTGGCCCTGCGACGCCGAGAACAAGTACATCGTGCACTTCCCCGAGACCCGCGAGATCGTCTCGTACGGCTCGGGCTACGGGGGCAACGCCCTGCTCGGCAAGAAGTGCTTCGCCCTGCGCATCGCCTCGGTGATGGCCCGCGACGCGGGCTGGATGGCCGAGCACATGCTGATCCTGAAGCTCACGTCGCCCGAGGGCGAGACGCGCTACGTCACCGGCGCGTTCCCCTCCGCGTGCGGGAAGACCAACCTCGCCATGCTCATCCCCTCCATCGAAGGGTGGAAGGTCGAGACGGTCGGCGACGACATCTGCTGGATGAAATTCGGCCCCGACGGCCAGCTCTACGCCATCAACCCCGAAGCCGGCTTCTTCGGCGTCGCCCCCGGCACGAACACGCACACGAACCCCAACGCCATGCTGACGCTGGACGGCAACTGCATCTTCACCAACACCGCGCTCACCGACGACGGCGACGTCTGGTGGGAGGGCATGACAGACGAGAAGCCCGAGCACCTCGTCGACTGGAAGGGCAACGACTGGACGCCCGCCTCGGGAACGCCGGCCGCACACCCCAACGCCCGGTTCACCACGCCGGCCAGCCAGGACCCGGCCATCGCGCCCGAGTGGGAGGACCCGAAGGGCGTCCCCATCAGTGCCATCCTCTTCGGCGGCCGCCGGGCCTCGGTCGTGCCGCTGGTCTTCCAGTCCAACGACTGGGAGCACGGCGTCTTCCTCGGTTCCATCATGGCCTCGGAGACGACGGCCGCCGCGGCCGGCGCGGTCGGCAACCTGCGCCGGGACCCGTTCGCCATGCTGCCGTTCTGCGGCTACAACATGGCCGACTACTTCGCGCACTGGCTGCAGATCGGCTCGGAAGCACCGAACCGCGACGCCCTGCCGAAGATCTTCTACGTCAACTGGTTCCGCAAGGACGCGGACGGGAAATTCCTCTGGCCCGGTTACGGCGAGAACTCCCGCGTCCTCGAGTGGATCTTCGACCGGGTGACCGGGACGGGGAACGACGGCGCCGAGGACACCGCCATCGGTGCCATCCCCGCCCCGGGCGCCATCGACATCGAGGGGCTCGACGTGTCCAAGGAGGACATGGACGAGCTCCTGCGCGTCGACGAAGAGGGTTGGCGGGCCGAGGTGCCGCTCATCCGCGAGTACTACGCCAAGTTCGGCGACCGCCTGCCGCCCGAGCTGGCCAGCCAGGTCGACGCCCTGGAGAAGCGCCTGGCGAACTGAGGCCAGCGCTCAGCCGGACTCGGGCTCGCGGAAGTCGCGCTGGACGATCCTCGGGGCGCGCGCCGCGCGACGGCCGGTGGCGTAGGAGATCCCGCCCAGCGCAGCCAGCACCGCCATGGTCGCGTCCCCCTGCGGGAGCGTGAAGGACACGATCACCGGGATGAGGGATCCCAGGACCCACACGAGCTGCTGGCGCATGCCGAATCGGGCGAAGGCGCGCCCTTGGGCCGACAGGGGGATCATGCGCTGGGTCAGGGCGTCGAACGACGGCTGGGCCACGGCGCCGGCGACCCCGACCATGAACGCGAGCACCACCTGCGCGAACAGCGTGCCCCAGACGGCCACCCCGAGAGCCGCGGCGCCGATGAGCCAGAGCGAGCACAGCAGGAGTTGCTGCTCGGTCATCCGCTTGCGCAACCGGCCCACCAGCACCAGGCCCACGATGGCCCCTGCACCGCTGCCGGCGAGCACGAGCCCGTACCAGTAGAGCCCCACCCCGTGCATCCGCCGCAGTCCGAAGGCGAGCATGAAGATCATGAAGCCCTGGAGGCCCCGGATGATCGACATGGCGGTGAGGCCGAGCATGACCTCGGGATGGGCCATCGGCTGCAGCGCCATCAGGTCGCGCTCGCGGAGAAGCGCTTCCCCGGGCTCTCCGTACTCCTTGACACGCGCGGAATCGTCGGTCCACAGCCGCTCCGCGTCGCGCCCGCGGATCACCGGGAGTCGGGCGCCGGCGACTGCGGCGGCGATGAACACGAACATGGCGAAGAACAGCACCGCCTGGGAGCTGCCGAGCTTGTAGAGGATGACGGCGGGCACGGACACGACGAAGCCGCTGACGGTGCCGAGGAGGGTGAGCCGGGCGTTCAAGGTGGCGTAGCCCGCTTGTTCCTGGCCCTCGGCGGCGTCGGGCGCATGGGCCTGGAGAGCAGCCATCTCGGGCACGAGAGCGCCTTTGGTGACGAGGTACAGCTTGGAGCAGACGAGGACGAGAAAGGCGAGGGGAAAGAGCAGGAGGCTGTGGATGTGCAGTGCCATCAGCGGGCACAGGACGGCGCGACCGACGCCCGACGCCACGACCATGAGGCGACGGGCGCCGCGGCCGCGGTCGATCAGGGGCCCGAGGACCGGGGAGACGATGGCGAACGGCGCCAGCGTGAAGAGGAGGTAGAGGAGGACCTTGTGGTCGGCGGCGTCCGGGGAGATGGAGAAGAACAGCGAGCCCGCCAGCGAGATCGTGACCAGCGTGTCGCCCCCGAGCATCGCCGATTGCACGAGCGAGAGCCGGCCGACGGGATGCGACTGGTCGAACAGGTCCTTGCGGGCCTGCCGCGCCATCTCCTTGAATTGCTCGACCTTGGGCGGCATCGCCACCGTCCCAATGTACGGTGTGCCGTGACCGTTCACGCGTACGTCCTGATTCAGACCGACGTCGGCAGAGCCGCACACGTGGTCGAAGAGATCAACGCCGTCGAGGGTGTCCTCGAGGCCGAAGGGGTCACCGGCCCCTACGACGTGATCGCCCGCGCCGAAGCAACGTCCATGAACGACCTCGGCCGCATGGTGGTGCGCGACTTTCAGGAGATTCAGGGGATCACCCGGACTATCACCTGTCCCGTCGTCAAGATCTGAACCGATTCGTCTGTCGCCGCCACCGTGTCGTTCATGGCACCATCCGAACGCGGGATCCGACCGGACGTCGGAACCGACCGGGTGAACGTGTTCCCGAGTGGGTCGACGGTCGTGCGCCGGGACGTGTTCGAAAGCTCGGTATGGACGGCAGCGCCATACCGGGTGATCAGCGACGACGGGGACACACTCATGATCGCCTGCTGGCCGGGGGTGGAGCTCATGGCTCCGACCACCTGGGTCGAATGGGTCCGCAGCGGCGATCCGGGGGTGCGTGCACAAGGCATCCCGAACCTGGCCGCCGGCCGTTGGGGGTTGGACCATTTCACGTGGCAAGAAACCACGCTGCTGGCGCGGTACACGGATGGCCAGTACTTCTGTGTCAGTCGATTCTTCGACCGCCACGACCGCTGCGCCGACTGGTACGTCGACTTCATTCAGCCGCCTCGGCGGACCGCCTTCGGCATCGACACGTTCGACCTCTTCCTCGACCTCATCGTCACCGGGGATCTCTCCCGTCACCATTGGAAGGATGAGGATGAGTACGCACAGGGCCGCCGTCTCGGGCTCGTCGACGATGCAACCCATGCCAACGTCGAGACCGCTCGGCAGCAGGTCCTCGCCCTCGTCGACGCTCGGCAAGGCCCATTTGCCGAAGACTGGTCGTCGTGGAGGCGGGACCCGGGCTGGCCGCTCCCCGTGCTCCCGTGGGGTCGCCACCCCTGACCCTCAACCCTCCTCCATGGTCAACGGGCCACCCCGAGGACGATCGGTAGCGGCGGATGCCAGGCCACGGAGCTTCAGAGGAGCCTCGTGTAACGAAGGTCCTCGACCCCGGCTGACTCCACCACCGACTTGCGCTGCCCCGTGCAGATCCAACCGAGCCGCTCGTACCAACGACGAGCACGTTCGTTGCGCTCGAGGACCCAGAGCGATGCCTGCTCGTAGCCAGTTTGAACGAGATACGAGACGGCGCAGTCGTAGAGGGACCGCCCGACACCGTGACCCCACTTCGGCGGATCCACGTACAGCCTGGTGATATGCCCGAAATCGGGATTGTCGGGGTCACCGGAGGCGATGATGACCCCCGCCAGGAGACCTCCGTCCACTTCTGCCGCAAAACCCCGGGCGTTGGGAGAATGCGTCCCGGTCAGCCGCCGCTGCCAATCCAGAGTCATCCGATGGAGATCCGGCGGTGGCGCCTCGGGCGGAAAGATGGAGGCGTAGGCAAAGAGAGCCGTGCGACGCTGAAGTGCCGCGAGCACAGCAGCTTCGCCCACCGTGGCTTGGCGGATCCGGATCTCCATGGTGGTCACATTTTGGCCGGCCTCTGCCGCCTCGCCCTTCCGGCGACAGCAGCGAGTCGATCCGGACCAGGTCCGAGGGCGATCCCCATTTCCGCGTTCGTCATCACCATCGAACTGTCCGAAGTCCAGCTACTGGACCGCTGAGGTCAACAGCCCTTCCGGATCGTTTGTTCAGATCGTTTGTTCAGTTCGCTGCCGGGAAGTTGAAGTGCCGGTCGGTGTGAGTGCCCGTGTAGTACTCGACCGGCTTCGGCCTATCGACTCGCCACCACACCAGGTTCCTGTGTCGCCGTCGAAGTCGGAGGTGAAGGTATGGGTGGCTGTGTTGGAGGTGTCCACCGACGCGGATCCAGAGGTCCTGGTCAGGCGTGGTGACGCGGCCTACGATGCTTCAACAAGCTGACGAGCACTCGCACGGTGGTGAGAGCAGCGAGGACGATGAGGTTCACGTCGTATGTCGGGACCCATCTGACTTGGTCACCCTTTACGACGTAAACCCCCACAGGCCAGACCATGCCACCGAATCCCCCGCCTGCGCCGGTTGGCGGCTGGCCATCCGATGGTGCGCCCTCTCCCGGCTCCGTCCCCTGAATGGCACCGGTGTGCCGTGTGGTCGTTGGCTTGATCGGCCCTTCGCCACCTCCGCCCCCACCTGCCACGAATGCGACGGGAATGACAAGAACCTCTCCGCGCTCATAGGCGGTTCCAAAGGAGCGTCGCACCGATAGGTTCTCACCGATCCCGTGCAGTAACTCTCGGGTGTTCACGACTTGACCTTCCTTTCCTTCAAGGTCCGTTGGACGACTCGGCCGCTCCGAGCTCGCCGCCGTGGGCATCTGGCTGACGGAGACCGACCATTGGACGGCTCGACCGTACAAGGTCAACCGGACTGCGGTCCTCGGATTTGACCATCGAGCGAAATCGCCAACTCATACTCGAAAGACCGCACAGACAACGAACTTTCTCCTGGGTGTCTCCCTCCCGTCGGTATGGACACCTCCACCAAGATGGCCGAAGGGCGTTGCCCTGTCGGTACTCCAGATGTGAAACTTGCACTCGTGCCATTCCGTTAGGTGTGAGTCGATAGCTGTCCCCGTGGACCTCCTCCACGGCTCGGTCCCTGTCCGGTCCGAGCCCAGGAGGTCCCAAAGTGGCACCCCGTTATCGGGCGCGCTTCGTCGCGCTCATCGATCTGTTGGCCCACCACCACGTCGAGGTCGACTCGAACGTCATTTCCAGTGGGCGCGTTCTCGTCAATGGGCGAGTTGTCTCAAATCCCACAGCCCGCGTAAGGGCCGATTCCGCCCTGCGGGTCCGGCCCGAGCGGCGCCTGCGCGGGGACCTGAAGCTCTCCGCGGCGTTGGAGCAGCTGGCCGTCCCGATTGCGGCACGAGTGGCACTGGATGTCGGCGCGAGCGCCGGCGGGTTCACCACGGCGCTCCTGGCTTCCGGCGCCCGGCGCGTCTACGCCCTGGACGCGGGCGTCGGACAGTTGTCGGGCAGGCTACGAAGTGATCCGAGGGTCGTGAACCTCGAAGGCGTCAATCTCGGAGTAGTGAGCACAGCTGCCGTTCCCGAGACAGTCGATGTCATCACCATGGATCTGAGCTATCTGGCCCTGGCGGACGCCGTTCCTCAGCTCGAGGCCCTGGACATCGATTCTCATGCCGATCTCCTGGGCCTCGTCAAACCGACATTCGAGCTCCAGCGGGCCACGCTCGCGTCGTCGCCGGCCGATGTCACAGCAGCGGTGGATGGAGCCGTCCGAGCCATTGACACAGGCCGTTGGAGGGTCCAAGAGCTGTGTCGAGCGCCAATCACCGGTCGAAAGGGGGCACCGGAGGTCTTCATCCACGCTCATCGCCGTGCCGGGTATTGACCACGTCCACGCGGACGTCCACGCGGACGGGGACCGTCCGCGCCATCGGACCGGCACCGCTATTCTCCGCTCATCGGGGGGACGGTCAAGCAGTCGCATCGTGTGCGTGTTCGTCCCCCATGACCGCCCCAGGGGATCACATGGTTCAAGGCAACGGCGCGACCGACTTCGACGTGATCGTCATCGGATCGGGGTACGGGGGCGTGACGACAGCGGCGCTTTGCGCCAAGCAGGGAAAGCGGGTCGCGCTCATCGACAAGACACCCCGCGCCGGGGGCAAGACCCAGACACTCGACCGCAAGGGATACCGCTACGAGATGTTCGGGGCGGTCGGCATCCCGGCGCTCAACTCGCGCTTTCACGAGCTCGTCGATGTGCTGGAGATCGGTGACCGCGTCGAATTTCTCATCCCGGAGGGCGAGGTGGCGGCTGTCCACTACCGTCCGCCTGAGGGAGGGTGGCGCACCATGCGCTCCGCCTTGCAACAGACCGGCTCCGACGCGGAGATGGCGGCGCTCCGGCGAGTATTCGGCGCCACCGACGTTGACCTCGCCAAGCTCGGGGAGTTCTATCTGGCGATGATCGAAATGTCCGACGAGGACATCGCCGCACTGGACGAGGTTGGCACCGTCGACTTCGTCGCTCCCTTCGGACTGCCGGTGGGGCTCACGAGCCAGATCTACTCGACGCTCAACATGTTGTTCGTCGCGCCGGTCGACCGTTTGGCGGCGTCGGAGGCGGTGCTGGTGCTGCGCAACATGGCGGTGAGCGGGGCGGGTCGATTCCATCGCGGCGGTTACGGGCGCCTGGCCGAGGCGTGCGCCGAGTTCGTCGCGGAACACGGCGGCATCTTCCTCCCGAGCACTCGGGTTCAGCACATCACGGTCGAGGACGGACGTGCCGTCGGTGTCGAGACGGACAAAGGTGCGTTCCGAGCCCGCGCCATCGTCTCCAACGCGGGGGCGCAGCCGACGGTGCTCAAGCTGGCCCCTACGGAGTCCTTCCCCAGCGAGTACGTCGAGCGCGTGCAGAACCTCGAACCGAGCTGGGCCATCGCGGGCGTGCGCTACGTGTTCGACGCACGTGTCTTCGATGCCGCGCTGATCCCGATCTTCTCCGACAACAGTTGGCTCGACTCCGAACGCTTCGCCGCGATGGAAGCGGGCGATTGGCCCGACGTCCCGCTGATCGCCATCGACGTGGCCTCCGAGTTCGACCCGAGCCTGGTCGCAGAACCGGAACACCAGGTCGCGAACATCCAAGTCTTCGTCTCGCCTGATCCGGACTCGGACATGGGTGACGAAGCCGTCCGACGAGCACGTGCGGTCATCGACGACCTGTACCCCGATATCCGCAAGCACACGCTCCGCACCGAACCGTACGGTGCCCGTCAGATTTCACGCATGACACGAGACTCCACCATGCCCGGTACGGGCGGTGAGGCGGTGGGCCTGGCCCAGGTCGTCGGCCAGGTGGGCAGGGGCAAACCCGATGCCCGTACGCCACTCGACGGGCTCTACCTCGTCGGTTGTGATGCCGGTGGTCGGGGTTCTGGCACCCACCAGGCCGTTGATTCAGGGTTCAACGTTGCCGCCATGGTGGCCGAGGACCTGCAGTAGCTCACCCCGGTGGTCCGGGACACGACGGCGGTTCAAAGCGTTGCCAGTATCCAGGTCCCTTCGGGATCCAAACTCCGCTCCATGCGGAGGCCGACGCGTGCCATCTCGGCCCCGAGTTTCTCGTCATCGAGGATCGCCGCGCTCGAAATGGTGGGTCCAAGCCCGATCAGCTTGTCGATACTCGAGAGAGGCAGAGAACTGACGGCTCCAGCCGGAGAACTTCGGCGAGCCACGGCGCGTGTTGGTCAAGAGTTC